>NZ_LOEP01000034.1 GCF_001482285.1 Haloferax sp. Q22
TGGAGTGAGCGATCCTCTGGGAAATCCAGTTCGCCGCCCCCACTCATACAGAGCCCACTGGACTTCGGTCCAGTGGGCTTTTTTCATTTATAGCGAGCGGCAATCGCTCGCGCACTGCACAGACAGCGACCGCTCCCTCAGTCGAGACAGCGAAAACGCCCGACTCAGGTCGCACACCGTCAGGCTTAAGCACAAGACAGGGATACGAGTAACTGCGCCAAGGTGGCAGAGTTCGGCCCAACGCATCCGCCTGCAGAGCGGAACCCCCGCCGGTTCAAATCCGGCCCTTGGCTTTTCTCTTCGAACGCGACTCCCGTGAGCGACGCGTTTTGGTATCGAATCACCGACTGGCGACGTTATCGTACGAGCCGCTGTTCGAGTGCGCTGACCGCGTCGTCGTCGCCCAGTTCGTGTGCAAGTTCGAGGGCGTCGAGTGCGGTCTTCCGCGCTCGAACCCCGGCTCCGACGGAGGAAAAGCACGCTGCAGCGCGTCGTAATTCGGCGAGTGCATCCGAAACGTCTCCGGTCTCACAAAGTGCCGTAGCGTACCGTCGACGACACCGACCTTCGAGAACTGCCGTCGGCGCGGATTCGATTGCAGTCCTGAGCAGCGAAATCCCGTCATCGGTCTCTCCCGACCGCACGTACACGTCTCCGAGCGTCACGCTCGCGAGCGTCTTCGGCTCGTCGCCGAGTCCGGGCGCTCGTTCGTGGGCGCGTTCTGCGACCGTTCGCGCGTTGTCGAGATCGCCGCTGTTCAGGAGAGCGCGGGCGCGGACAGTCTGGAGTTCGGTCCGCTTCGACTCGTTTTCTTCGAGGAGGTCGATGGCGCGTTCGGCGTATTCGATAGCGGTCTCCGGTTCACCGAGTTCAGAGAGCGTTTGGGCGAGGCCGTAGTACACGTCCCGTCGAATCCAATCGAACTCCGGGTCCTCGACGTCGTCGAGAAGCGATTCGTAGCGCTTGCGCGCGTCGTCGAGCGCCCCGCGGTCGAACGCTATCTTCCCGAGGTTGTTCGACGTTGACGCGACGCCGATGGAGTCGCCGATTTCGACGCGGATATCGAGCGCGAGTCGGGCGTATCGCTCCGCTTCGTCGAGCGTCCCGTTTTCGAGTTCGATATGGCTGAGAACGGCGAGGCTCAGCGCTTCCCCCCACGGATACTGAATCTCTCGGCGAATCTGGAGACTCGTGCGGGCGTGCGCCGCGGCTGACTCGAACTCTCGAAGCGTTACCTCGACGAGTCCGAGGTTCGCGAGCGTGCTCGCAACTTTCGTATCGTCTCCGAGGTCGCGGCGGAGCTCGAGCGCTCGCTGGTAGTAGGCTTTCGCGCCCTCTGGATTGTCGGTCTGTGCTTCGATACCTCCCAGCGCGTTCAACACGTCGCTACGGCCCACATTGTCGTCGCTTCGACTGAATCGTTCGAGTGCCTCTCGTGCGTATTCGCGGGCGCGCTCGAACGAACCGCGGTAGCGTCCGACCTCGGAGAGTCCGGCAAAGCCGTCGGCGCGCGCGCGGACCAGTGCCGCTTCGTCGAGTCGCTCGTCGTCGAGCGACGCGAGCGACTCGAACTCTCGCTCGGCGCGTTCGAGTTCGCCCCCGTTGACGAACATGCGGGCGCGCCACCGACGAACGTCGAGCCGGAGCGTGCCGTCGCAGGCCCGCGGCACGCCGACGTCGGAGTAGTCGGTCTCGGCGTACAGCTCGGAGAGCGTCGGTGTGTTGATGCCGAGTTCGAACACGCTGCGGACGAGTCGTTCTCCCCACGTCGAGGGGTCGCGCTCGATAGTGCGAACGATATCGGCGGTCCCGCCGAACACCGATTGGACGGTCTGGCGCGCGTCGTCGTCGTCGACGAGCGAGCAGAGCGTGTCGAGATATCGCTCGAACCGGCGGCGGGCGCGGCGCTCGGATTCGAGGTCAAGCAACCGCTGGAGGAAGCGAGCGGACCACGTCTCGTGGACCGCGCGGACCCGCTCCCCGTCGGACTCGTCGTCGCCGAATGCGGAGTAGAGGACGGTTCGTTCGAGGGCGTCGAGCGATTCTTCGACGACGGATTCGTCGCGCTTCGACTCGGTGAGTGCGTACGCGAGCGGCGGCGAGACGCCGATTCCCGAGGCGTTCAGAAGGTTCACGAGAACGCCG
Source organism: Haloferax sp. Q22 (assembly GCF_001482285.1). Lineage (GTDB taxonomy): Archaea > Halobacteriota > Halobacteria > Halobacteriales > Haloferacaceae > Haloferax. Next base: position 2,146 of record NZ_LOEP01000034.1, read on the forward strand.
ACGTCGACGCCGAGTCGCTCGTCGACGCGTTCGAGGTCGGCGTAGACGGAATCGATGTCGTCGAGGAGGCTCGTCGGGGCGGCGTTCTCTCCGGCTGCCGGCTCGGCGTGCCGGGCGAGTCGATGCAAAAAGAGATACATCTCTCCTGGCTCGAGGTCTCCGCCCTCGTTCGGGGTGAGTTCCTCGGGGTCGATATCGACGTTCGCTCCGACGGTCGCCTCGAAGTGGTCGACCAGTCTGGCTCGCTCGCGGGCGTCGACGACGGGAACGGAGACCACGTCTATCGACTGTGTCCGGTGGAATTCGAGGCGAGCGGTGCCGCGGAGCGAGCCGTCGCGCCACTCGCTTTCCCGACTGTCGAGGAGGAACGTCACGCGGTCGTCGTCGTCGAACTCGCGGACGAGTTCGAAGATACTGTTCGCCTCGGTCCGGGTCGCGTCCTCGACGACGACGAGGACGTGCCCGCTGGCCTCGGCGAGGTACGACCCGAGGTGCGCCGCGGAGGTAAACGGGTCGTGCTGGCCGGACTTCCGGTAGAGGACGATACCCTGTTCGTGGTCGTACCACCGGCACGCGACGGACATACAGACCGTGCTCTTTCCCGCGCCGGGCGGCCCCGTCACGACGTGGTCGGTTCCCGAGCGGAGCCGGGAGAACAGGTCGTCAGTCACGTTCTCGCGTCCGTCTTCGGTCGGGCGCTCGCGGTCGAGCGCGTAACCGGCGCGGACCTCTCCGAGGTCGAAGCCGGCGCGCCAGCACGCCAGCGGCGGCGAGGCGCCGACGCGGTCGAAGTACGCCGGAGCGAGTCGGACGAACCCCTGTGACCGCAGCGCCGTGGAGAGCGCCGGGCCGCGAATCGTTGCACTCGCACCGCGGTCGTCAGTTACGCTGGGACCGGTCGCCGTCGCTTCGGCGTTCGCGTCGTCTGCCATGGCGTCCGTGCCATCCGCCTTGGCGTCCGCGCCACTCGCTTCGGTTCCGGGGGTCTCGCCGTCGGCGTTTCCGTTGAGGTCGAACGGGTTCGCGGCTTCCCAAATCGACTGCACGCGATTCCGGGCCCACGCCACGGCGCGCTCGCTCGTGTTCTCGATGACGCAGCTCGCGCGCGCATCGTCGTCGTAGGCGACCACCATCGTGTGGGGCGTCCCGTCGAGTGTCGTCTGCGCGATGGCGAACGGGGGTACCTCGCCGACCCGAAGCTCGCAGTCCGAGACGGTCTGTACGGTTTCGAGAAACGCCGGGTACGCCCGCCAGATAGCGGTGACGACTGAGTCGGGCACGACGAACCGACAGGAGTGCCCGTCGACGAGCCAGGTCGTACACCGGTCGACGAACGTCTGACTCGGCAGGTACGGGAGGACGAACGTCCCGTTGTTCGTCGCTTTGAGCCTGTTTCCGAGCGCATCGAACGGGTGTGAGACGCGCGGGTCGGTCCGCAGTTCGTCGGCTCCGACGACGGCCTCGACCGGAAGCGGGTAGTCGGCGGCCGCTCCGGCGACGAACGAGTCGAGTTCGAGCACGTCGGCGGCGGCGGCGCGGGTGGAACGAAACAGGGAGATGAACTGTCCGCCCTTCAGCGACGTGGTGTAGTCGCCGTCGTCGAGGACGAATCCCGCGGCGGTCAGGTCGCGTATCGCGCGGTCGACCGTCGAGCGGGAGTACGGGAGCGCCTCGATCAAATCTCGCTTGTCGAGGTGCGCGCCGTCCAACGCGTTGAGGAAGTCGAAGCGATCGGCGGCGAGTTCCAACTGTTCTGTGACGAGGTCGTCGTCGCGCGTCACGACCAACTCCCGGTTCGGCACCGTCGAACGACTGGTCGGTATCTCATTGGAGGGTGGTTCGGCCAATAGTTTCAAAAACCCTTGTCAATCCACAGCTTCGGCTGTTCGTCTACACCGTCGTATTGGGGGCGGGAGTCGCCGCCGGCGGTCGCGCGACGCGGTGACACGCTCCGAGGAAAAGTAATCGTTATACGCCGCGTGGCCCATGCCGAAACCATGCAACGACGCGCCGCGGTCATCTCCGTCGTGTTCTTCCTGGTCATCGGTGCCGGTGCATACTCACTTATCGCGACTGCATCGACGCCGTCGGTCAGTTTCGAGAACCCCGAGTACTCGCTGGCACAGGGGGACGAGTTCTCCGTCCCCGGTAGCGACCAGACGTACACAGTGTCGTCGATAACCGAAGAGGAGGAATCGGGCGGTCACGGTGGTGGCACCACGCTGGTCCGCTCCGGTGAGCTCACCTACGTGAACGACTCCGCTCGCTTCACCGAGACGTGGGACAACGAGAGCACCGTCACGCTCGACGGCACGGACTACCGTGTCGAAATCGCCAACGTCTCCGACCCCACCGAGGCGACGCTGGTCGAGCTGTACAACGAGACCGCAATCCTCCAGGCCGACTCGAACGCCGATAACGAGACCGTCACCCGGAACGGCGAGCGCTACGTCGTCATCAACGACTCGACGCTCGTCTCGGTCGACGAGTACTTCCCGGCCAACGAGACGCGCACCGTCGCCGAGGGAGACTCCTTCGACTACAACAACCAGTCTGTCACCGTCGACGCAGTCGAGACCTCCGGCGTGACCCTCGAATGGTTCGCCCCCGAGGAGAACACCGTCACCGTCGATAACGAAGCGAACCTGACCATCTCGGGACAGCAGTACCTCGCGTACTTCCCGGACGGCGAGACGCTCGTCCTGACGCAGAACTACGACAGCTACCAAGCGCAACTGTCCGAAATCGAGCACTTCCACGAGACCGAAAACGGTCTCTGGGGCGTCGCCATCGTCTCGTTCACCACGGTCGTTCTCCTCATCGGCATGGCGTTCCTCCCGTCGCGGTACTGAACGCCTCGTCCGCCGTCCGTCACCGTTTTTCGCGCACCCCGCTCGCACCGAGCCACGCGACTCCGGCACCGATGACGACCGTCGACAGCGACCCGAGTATCTGGAGCGCCGCGACCGCGACGACCGACTCGGCGGCGGCGTAGCGCCACGGAGCACCCACGAGCGTCCCGAGGCCGACGAGGACGAGGAACGCACCGACGGCGACCGGCAGCCACGACTCCATCAGCGCGGTGATTCGACGAGTCATTACCGGAGAGAGTCGCTGCGCAAGGAGAAAAACGAGACGGCGTTCTCGGTGAGCGCCGACCGGGGGCGACCCGGAACCGGCCGACTACCGCCGGAGGAAGTCGAGGAAGCGGTAGTCGTGGTCCGGCGTGTAGGTCCGGAACAGGAGGCTGTTCGTGAGGACGGACACCGACGACAGCGCCATCGCGCCCGCGGCGAACACCGGCTGGAGGAGGCCGAGCGACGCGAGCGGAATCATCGCGGTGTTGTAGCCGAGCGCCCAGAACAGGTTCTGTTTGATTTTCGCGAGCGTCCCGGCGGAGATGCGGATGGCCTTCACCACGTCGAGCGGGTCGTCGCGCATGAGCGTCACGTCGGCGGCCTCGATAGCCACGTCGGTGCCGGAGCCGAGCGCCGTGCCGACGTATGCGGCGGCGAGCGCGGGCGCGTCGTTGACGCCGTCGCCGACCATCATGGCTCTCGTCCCGTCGGCCTGCAGGGACTCGACGGCGTCGGCCTTGTCCTCGGGGAGGACGCCGGCGCTGACGTTCTCGGGGTCGATGCCGACCTGTTCGGCGACGGCGCGGGCGGTCCGCTCGTTGTCGCCGGTGATCATGTGGACGGTCGCGCCGCGGTCGCGGAGCGCGGCGACGGCCTCGGCGGCCGACTCCTTGATTTCGTCCGCGTCGGCGACGACGCCCGCGAGGTCGCCGTCGACCGCGACGAGCATCGCGGTCTTCCCCTCGCTTTCGAGGTCGCGAAGCGCGTCCTCGGCGGGCGCGGGGTCGACGCCCGCGTCCGAGAGAAGTTTGCGGTTACCGACGAGGACGGGCTTCCCGTCGACGGTCGCGCGAATCCCGTGACCGGGGACGTTCTCGAAGTCTTCCGGGTCGGCGAGGTCGAGACCGCGGTCCTCCGCGCCGGATACGATGGCGCGGGCCAGCGGGTGTTCGCTGTTGCGCTCGGCCGACGCGGCGTACCGGAGCACCGCGTCTTCGTCGAGCGTCTCGTCGTCGGCGGTGACGACGCCCGAACCGTCGGCGGCAGGGCCGACGGCGACCACGTCGGTCAGCGTCATCTTGCCTTTGGTGAGCGTGCCGGTCTTGTCGAAGACGACGGTTTCCACGTCTTTGACGCGTTCAAGCACGTCGCCGCCCTTGAACAGGACGCCGTTGCGCGCGCCGATTGCCGTCCCGACCATCGTCGCGGCCGGGGTGGCGAGGCCGAGCGCACAGGGGCAGGCGATGAGCACGGCCGAGGCGAAGACGACGACGGCGAACTCGAACGTCGAGACCGCGCCGCCCGCGGCGACGGGACCGCCCGCGACGAGCCCCCAGACGGGGAGCGACCGGATGAACCCGGCGAGCGCCTCGGGGAAGAGGAACCAGACGACGCCCCACAGGAGGGCGTTGGCGATGACCGCGGGCACGAAGTACGCCGAGATGCGGTCGGCGAGGTTCTGAATCTCGGGCTGGCGGCCCTGGGCCTCCTTGACGAGCGAGACGATTTGTTGGATTGCCGTCTCGGAGCCGACCTTGGTCGCTTCGACCACGAGGACGCCGTTTTGGTTCACCGTCGAGCCGACGACCTCGTCGCCTTCGGCCTTCGAGACGGGGACGGACTCGCCCGTGACCATCGACTCGTCGACCGCGGAGTCGCCGTCGACGACGACGCCGTCGGTCGGAATCTTCTCGCCGGGACGGACCTTCATGCGGTCGCCGACCTCGACCTCGTCGAGGGGGACCTCGCGTTCGGTTCCGTCGTCGTCGACGAGCGTCGCGGTGTCGGCTTCGAGTTCGAGGAGCGTCCGGAGCGCCTCGGAGGCCTGTCCCTTCGAGCGCGCTTCGAGGTAGTTCCCGAGCGTGATGAACACCAAGATGAGCGCGGCGGTGTCGAAGTAGAGACTGCCGGCGAGGAGGCCGACGAGGACGGCGACAGAGTAGAGGTACGCCGTGGACGACCCCATGGCGATGAGCACGTCCATGTTGGCAGTGCGGTTCCGAACGAGCGCAGTGTAGGAGTTCTCGTAGAACTCGCGGCCGAGGTAGACCTGCACCGGCGTGGCGAACGCGAAGCCAATCCAGCCGACGGGGATGCCCGTGCCGGGAATCGTCTCGGGGAGGCCACCGCCGAACAGTTCGACCGCGAGCATCGCAAGGAGCGGGAGCGACAGCGCCGCGCCGAACAACGTCAGGCGCTTCTGTCGGCGAATCTCGTCGTTGCGGGCGGCGTCACGGGCGTCCTCAACGGATTCCTCGCCGTCGTCGTCTTCGCGGACGGGCGTGTAGCCGGCCTCCTCGACCGCCCGGTACATGTCGTCGAGGCTCGCGTCGGCGGGGTTGAAGGTGACGTGCGCCTCGTCGGTGGCGAAGTTGACCTCGGCGGCGACGACGCCCGGCACCGACTCCAGCGACTTCCGGTTCGCGTCGGCGCAGTTCGCACAGCTCATCCCGGTGATGCCGATGGTCCGGGTCTCCGAGAGCGCCTCGTAGCCGGCGCCCTCGATGGCATCGTATATCTCGCCGAGCGATACCTCCTCGGGGTCGTACTCCACGGAGCCCTCGTCGGTGGCGAAGTTGACGCTGGCGCTCGTCACGCCGTCGAGCGCCTCCAACGCCTCGCCGACGGTGCGCGAGCAGTTCGCGCAACTCATCCCGCGGATGTCTAAGTGGGCCGTTCGGCTACTCATCTTACCTGTACGTACGTGCCCCTCTCTTACCTCGATTTCCCCTTCAGAACCGAACGTCACCGCGGGGTCGAACTTTCGATTCGAAACCGGTGGCCGCGCCGCTCGGTCATCGGCCTCTCGGCCCGCTCAGTCGTCGTTCGCGCCGGCTTCGAGGCGGTCGTATCGGTCTTCGAACCGGCCGAGACAGGACGAACAGCAGAAGTGGTAGAGCGTCCCGCCGATGCGGGCGCTTTCGCCCTCACTCGTCACCGTGTTGCCGCACTCGGCGCATTCGAGGGCGAACCCGGTTCCGTTGACCGTCGGCGTCCACTCGGCGGACTCCACGAGGCTCACCTCGTAGTCGCGAACCCGCGAGAGGTCCACGAGGTCGTCCAACTGGGCGCGGACGGAACTCCCGTCGAGTCGGGCGTGGGCCGTCACCTCGCCGTCGGCCGCGACGAACAGGTGTTGGACCGGGTCGGCCCCGCGGAGGGCGTCGCGGACCTCGTCGACGAACTCCGGGCGGACGGTCAGCCTGACGAGGACGGGCGTCCCGCCCGACAGCGTCGACTGGTCGAGGTCGACGGTGAAGCGGCGGATGATGCCCTCCTCGCGGAGACGGTCAATGCGGTCGGAGACCGCCGGCGCGGAGAGGCCGACTTCGGCGGAGATGTCGCTGAACGGTCGGCGGGCGTCTTCGGCGAGAAGTTCGAGGATGTGGAGATCGGTTTCGTCGAGCGCGCGCATGCGCTCCGGTAGGGGCCACGATGTCATAGGTGTTCCTCGCGTTCGGCTTTCGATTCGAAAGTCGGAGTCGGCTGGTCGCCGAACCAACGAAAGGACAATTCACTAAATCGAGAAGCACCTACCTCGAACCGTATGGCGACCACTCTCATCGTCACCGGAATGACCTGCGAACACTGCGAACAGCGCGTCGCCGACGCCCTCGCCGGCGTCGACGGCGTCGATGACGCGACCGCCGACCGCGAGACGGAGCGCGCGACCGTCGAGGGCGACGCCGACACCGACGCCCTCGTCGCGGCCGTCGAAGACGCGGGCTACGACGCGAGCGCCTGAATCCGAGACGCGCCCGACCCAGACGGTGCGGGGAACCGGGTGTCACGACCGAGAAGCCGGTTCGATGCGCCGACCTGAATGGTTTTCCCCGGCGACCCGCTACCCTCGACCATGCACGCGCGGTCGTGGGCGGCCGTCCTGTTCGCGCTCGTCATCGGACTCCTCCTCGCGCTCGGCGTCGTCCGACTCGCCGCCGGCGACACCGGCGATTTCGCACGAAACGCCGGCATAGCTGCTCTTCTGACGGTTTTCGCCGTCGCGCTGGTCAGAGACTGGGCGTCGAACGCGGAGTGAGGCTCGGCGACCGGGAGCCTCGTCCGGCCGATTCCTGAAAATATATCAATAAATTGTCTTTCACTTCGGGGGCAGACGGTTACAAGAGGCCGCGGTCCCAACCCCGCCTGTGTCTCCACCGAGCGACGACGACTTTCGCACGCACTCCCCGACGGCCCCGATAGACGACACGCCGACCGTCTCGTGTTCGCGGTGCGGCGAGGAGTGGGACCTCTCGTACGAACTGGACGAGCTACAGCTCGGCAATCAGTCGGTCGAGCAGTTCGCGCTCGACCACCGTCGCCACACCGGCCACTTCCCGGACGACGTCTCGCCGTGGGTCGTTAGCTGCCGACAGTGTCCCGACGGCGAGCAGTTCCTCTCCGAGGCCAGCGCCCGCCGGTGGGCCCGCACCCACGCCCGCCACACGCGACACGAGGTGGCGATGGATCACGCCGACGACGATGGGGTCGTCATCGCACCCGAGTGAGGTGCGGCGGGAGTCCGGTCACCCCCGCCTCTCGGGTCGGGTCGTCGGCCGTGCGGCCGGCGGGACCGGTGGGACCGGCGACGACAGGTCGAGACGCATCTTCGCGTTCGTGCCCGCCGAGGGAACCGGTTCGAATCGACGTGGACGGTCCGCCGATTTCCAGATTCCGAGGATTCGAAAATCGGTCCGGGTTTATAATCTCCCGTCGGTCCACGCTTCACATGTGAGGTGACAGACGATGGCCGCAACCGGCGAGATCGAGATGCTGGGGAACCGGATGGAGTTCGACTACGCCGAGGGCGTCACCGGCTACGTCCTCGTGTTCGCCCGGCTGGTCACGGGGTACTGGTTCCTCCACGCGGGGGTGACGAAGTACCTCGCCGCCGAGCCGTTTAACGCGGGCGGCTGGCTCGTGAACGGCACCGCCGGCGCGCCCGGTCCGGTCCACGCATTCCTCGCGTGGGTCGGCCAGACGCCGCTGATGCTCGAGTTCACGAACTTCATGGTTCCGCTGGGCGAGACGCTCATCGGGTTCGCGCTCATCACCGGGGCTGCCGTCCGCCTCGCTGCCGCCGGGGGAACGTTCCTCATGACGTTCTTCTACCTCGGGAACGCCGACTGGGGTCACGGGCTGGTCAACGGCGACCTGCTGGGGCTCGTGATGTTCCTCGTGGTCGGCGCGCTCGCGGCGGGCCGCATCCTCGGCCTCGACGCGTACCTCGAAGAACTGAAGTTCGTTCGCCAGCGGCCCAAGCTCCGGTACCTCCTCGGCTGAGGGGATTTCGGACACGCTGGGCCGCGTTCGTCCGGCAGTCCGCCGGCCTTTCTCTCGGACGCCGTTACCGCTGATTCGCGTGAGCCAGCCTCTTTGCGGGCCGTTCTCAGCGTGTCGGTGGATTTAGGAGTACCTAAAATCCGAAAGTGGTTTATTGTATTAGGGACGCCTAAAACGTATGAACGAAGACGGAGCCGACTTCGACCACGCGTTTCGACGGGCTGTTCTCACGGGGGCTGTCTGAGCCGTGACCGACCAAGGCACCGAACCCGATTCGACGGACGTGGTCGTCGTTGGCGGCGGTCCTTCCGGGTGCGCCGCGGCCGTCTTCACCGCGCGATACGGCCTCGAAACCGTCGTTTTCGACCGGGGGAACGCCGCCTTCCGTCGGTGTGCGTACCTCAAAAACTACCTCGGCTTCCCCGCCGGCATCGGCGTCGACACGTTCACCGCGCTCATGCACGAACACGTCGCGGAAGTCGGCGCGGACTACGTCGCGGACATGGTCGTCTCGGTCGAGCGACTGGGCGACGATGAGGGGACGGACGCGAGAGAGAGCGAGCCGGACGCGTTCGACGCCGACACCCGGCGGTTCGTCGTCCACACGCAGGACAGTCGCCGGGTCGAAGCCGACTACGTCGTCGCCGCCGCGTGGTACGACGGCGACTACCTCCGCGGCCTCGACGACGACGACGCGATGTTCGAGGAACACGACCACCACGGCGAGGTCCACGAGCACTTCGATTCCGACTACGCCGACGACGACGGGCGGACCCCGGTCGAGGGACTGTACGTCGCCGCGCCCTCGGGCGACCGGAACGCGCAGGTCGGCATCGCCGCCGGACAGGGCGGCCACGTCGCCCGGTGTCTCATCGAGGACCGCCGGCGCGAACGCGGCTTCCCCGGCGACCTCGCGGCCCACTACGACTGGCTCCGCGCCGACACCGAGTTCCAAGGTGAGTGGGGCGACCGGGACCGCTGGCGCGAGTGGTTCGAAAGCGAGGTGCCGGCCGACGCCGACCTCGACGACGAGCGTCTCGCGGAACTCCGCGAGTCCTACATCGACCGAGCGTTCGACACCCGTCGGACCGACCACGAGGTCGAGACCGCCGAACTCCGCGGCATCCGGCGACTCGTCGAGGTAATCGGCACCGAACGCGTCCTCGACGCGCTCTCTGACGAGGTGCTCGCGGACTACCTCGACGGACGCGAACTCGGAGGTGTCGAGCAGTGAGCGGAACGACGCCGACAGAACAGTCCTCGGGGTCGGTGCTGAACCGGCTGTTCGGCTGGATCGACGGCTCGCTCGTGTCGCTTTGTCTCGCCAGCCTCGTGGTGGTCGTGGTCGGCGGCCTCATACAGGTCAGCTTCGGCGCGTTCTCGATGACCATCGGCGAGGCGTGGCGCGCCGTCTTCGACCCCGCGGTCATCTTCGACCCGCAGGTCTGGCAGGTGTTCCTCCTCGGCGGCGAGCTCCCAGACCTCAGTCGGCGGACGCTCATCGTCTGGAACATCCGACTCCCGCGGGTGTTCGTCGCTGCTCTCGTCGGCGCGAACCTCGCAATCTCGGGCGCGATTTTCCAGGCGGTCACCCGGAACGAACTGGCCAGCCCGTTCATCCTCGGCGTCTCGTCGGGGGCCGGACTGCTCATCCTCCTCACGCTCGTCGTCTTCTCGGGGCTCGCGGCGTACCTCCCGCTTCTGGCGGCGCTCGGCGGGATGTTCGCGTTCGTCCTCGTCTACCTCATCGCGTGGAAGAACGGTACCTCGCCGGTCAGACTCGTCCTCGCGGGCGTCATCGTCGGCACCGTCTTCCAGAGCCTCCAGACGGGGCTGTTCTTCTTCGTCGACGACATCGGCGTCGTCCAGTCCGCCATCGCGTGGACGACCGGGTCGCTCACCGGCACCGACTGGGAGCAGGTTCGCATGGCCCTCCCGTGGTCGATTATCGCGATCGGCCTCGCGCTCGGAAGCTCCCGACAGCTCAACGTCCTGCTTCTGGGCGAACAGACCGCCCGTTCGCTCGGGATGTCCATCGAGAAGGTCCGATTCGCCCTCTCGGGCGTCGCGGTTCTCGCGGCCGCCGCGAGCATCGCCGTCGCCGGTATCGTCGGCTTCGTTGGCCTCGTCGTCCCGCACCTCGTGCGGAACGTGGTCGGGAGCGACTACAAACGCCTCGTCGTCGGCTGTCTGTTCGCCGGCCCGGCGCTGATGGTCGCCGCCGACGTGGGCGCACGCCTTGCACTCAACCCGGTTCAGCTCCCGGTCGGCGTCGTCACGGGCCTCGTCGGCGGGCCGTACTTCCTCTACCTCATGCGCAAACAGCAGAACATTGGTGAAGTGTGATGTCGAAACCGCAATCAAGAGACCCCCAACAGATGGCACAACACGGTGAAGCAGACGCGACCGCGGACGAACACACAGGCGTCGAAGACGGCTCGGCACGCGAGAGCGCGCTCACCGGCGACGCGCTCGAACTCTCGTATCCGACGAGCGAGGAACCGGTTGTCGAGTGCGAGCGAATCGATATCCCGCGCGGCGAAATCACGGCGCTCGTCGGGCCGAACGGCTCCGGCAAGAGCACGCTCCTGAAATCGCTCGCCAAACAGCTCTCGCCCGACACCGGAAACGTCTATCTCGACGGGAAATCCATCACCGAGTACGACGACAAGGCGTTCGCGCGCGAACTGGGACTGCTCTCCCAGCAGCACGACTCGCCCACGTCGCTCACCGTCGAGGACCTCGTCTACCACGGCCGGTACCCCCACCGGAGCTTCTTCGAGCAGGTCAACGAGGACGACCACGAGGCGGTCGAGCGCGCTATCGACCTCGCCGGTGTCGAACACATCCGCGACAAGCAGATCGGCAACCTCTCCGGCGGCCAGAGTCAACTCGCGTGGATTGCGATGGTGCTTGCACAGGATACCGACGTGCTCCTCCTCGACGAACCGACGACGTACCTCGACTTGCACCACCAGCTCCGCGTGCTGGAGACGGTCCGCCAACTCAACGAGGAACGCGGCGTGACGGTCGCGGTCGTCCTCCACGACATCGCGCAGGCGGCGCGGTTCGCCGACTACCTCGTCGCCATGCAGGACGGCGAACTGTACGACTGGGGCCCGCCGCGCGAGGTCGTCACCGAGGAACTCCTCGCCGACGTGTTCCGCGTCGAGGCCGCGGTCAACTACACGCCCGACCCCGAAATCGTCCCGAAGCACTCGCTGTAGCGCGACTCGACGCTCCTTCTTGACGCTCAGTTCTGTTCTCTCGGGTCGTCACAACTGCGCCGACCGGCCGCGACCGCCCGCAAGCGCCTACTGGACGGCGACGATTTCGATGTCGAAGACGAGCGTCTTCCCCGCGAGTTCGTGGTTGAAGTCGACTTCGACCTCGTCGTCGCGGACGGCGGTAACGTCGCCGTGGAGGCCGTTTTCGGCGTGGACGTGCAGGCCGACCTCGGGCTCTTCGCCGACCATCCCCTCGAACGTCTCGGGGTCGTAGGTCTGAATCCGGTCGGGGTCGAACTCGCCGTAGGCGTCCGCCGGTGAGACGGTCACGGTGGCCTCCTCGCCCGCCGACATCCCGACGACGGCCTCGTCGAGCCCCGGAATTATCTGCCCCGCGCCGACGACGAACGTCTGGGGGGCGTAGTCGTCGCGGTCCTTCTCTTGGGCCTCGTACAGGCCGTGTTCGACTGCGACCTCGTACCGCGAGGTGTTGAAGACGGTCCCATCTTCGAAGCGTCCGACGTACGCGAGCGCGACTCGGTCTCCCGACTCGATTGCCATAGCGGGGGTCGGCGGAGGACGCGCATAAAAGTCGTCATCGAGGCATCCCGCCGGGAAATCACCGCGGGTCAGGCTGGTGTCCGAAGCGACGGGGGGCTGTTGCTGTCGGCCGTCGTCGTCCCCGATTCCGTCCCGTTTTCGACGCCCTCGACCCACGCCGGGGGCGTCGCGGTCGTCTCGCCGACGCGGCCGTAGGTCCACTCGAAGCGCACCCAGTAGAATCCCTCATCCGAGATGAGCGCGTAGGTCGCCGTCGCGTCGGCGACGAACCCCCGCTCGTCCACGTGGGCGACGAACTGGTAGTCCTGGACCGGTTCGACGCCGCCGATGGCCGGGCGTTGGCTCCCCTCGATTCGGTAGTACGTGACGTTCCCGTCGGTCACTTTTCCGGTCACGTTCGACGCCCGCGTGTCGAGATACTGGCGGACGAGTCCACGGTTTAACCCACGCGGCTCGAACTGCACCGGCGGCGCGGTGGCGTTGCCGACGACTCTCCGGGTCCGCTCGACCCCGTCTTCGGTCTCGGCGACGTACCACGCGTCGCCGTCGTAGTAGACTGTTCTCAGTCGGGTCTGCTCGCGCCCCGATTCGACGGTCTCAGTGATGACGTACCGGTCGCCGGCGACGGCGATATCGGTGTCGTACTGGGTCCGCGTCGAGTTCGGGTCCGCGCCCTCGGGTCGGTAGATATCGACCCACAGCGTGTAGGACTCCTCGGCCAGTACGCGCTCGTGGGCGGCGCTGAGCGCGGTCAGGTTCTCGATCCCGTCTGGCCCGACGCCCGGGACGTGCTCCAATTCGCCGGGTTCGACGGGGTCGACCGGTCCGGAGCGCTGGCCGTCCCCGAGGCTCGGCGCGCCGGTGTTCTGTGTTTCCGACTCGGAGGCGCTCTCGGTCGTCGCGGTTTCCGACGGTTCCTCCGCCGCCACGTCGCCGCGTTCGGGTGTGGCCGTCGGTACCCCCGACTCCCCGGGACTGCCCGTCCCGACGCCGGCGGACTGCATCGCCCCGTCGAGCGGCGACGACACGAGGTCGAGCGCGACGGCCGCCCCGCTCACGACGGCGACGACGACGACGAGCGCAGTGAGTCCGCGAGCGGCGTCGCGGCCGGCCCCGGCGACCCGGTTGCCGAACCGTCGGGTTCCCCGCCGGGCGCGCATCCGAAGCGGCGGGCGGAGGTCGTCCAGCGGCGCGCCGAACTGGCGGCGACAGACCGCGTCGGCGTCCGGCCGGTCGAGGGCGTACAGGAGCGCCTCGGTGATGTCGTCGATAGCGAGATGTTTCACAGGAGGTGCGTCAGTGTCCGCGTCCGCCTCTCGTTCGGCCGTCGCCGACGCTTCCGACCGACGCCCGCTGACGGGACGAAGCCGCACCGACCGGCCGCGGCGCTCGGCGCGGACGACCCCCGCCTCGACGCGCGTCTCGAAGCCGCGGGCGGCCCAGAGGTCGGCGACGACGGCCAGCCGCGCCCGTGTCGAGAGGCGTTCGAGGCGGGCGGCGACGACCGTCCGGTACCGGTCGGCTCGCTGGTCGGTGTTCATCGGGTGCTTCCCTAGACAGAGGGGACCGACGGTCATAGGCACTTCTGCGGGTCCGACGCTCGCGGAGGTCTGCTTGCGGGGTCCGGCTCAGACGACCGCGTCGAGGAGCGATTCGATGACGGGCGCGACGCCGAGCACGTCGAAGACGACGAGCAGATAGTAGACGCTGACGACCAGCATGACCGCGCCGGTGACGCGGTTGATGGCGGTCGTGTGACGGGCGAACCACCGGGTCGCCCGTCGGCTGTACCGCTCCGAGACGAGAGCGAAGACGAGGAGTGGCGCGCCGATACCGAGGCCGAACGCGAGGAACCCGAGGAGGCTCTCGGCGGCGGTGTCGAACAGCACGGGGACGCGTGCGAAGAACAGGGCGATGAAGCCGGGGTTGCAGGGGAGGACGATTGCGCCGAAGAAAAAGCCGTAGGCGAACGCCGACAGCGCCGGGTGACGTGTCTCCGGCGGCTCGATAGTGGGGAGCCGCGCGAACACCTTCGCGTCGAAGAGGAGCGCGAGGCTCACGACGAAGAGAACGACGAAGGCCGCCGGCGAGACCACCTCGACGACCGTCGTGAGCGACACTTCGAGGAGGAGCGAGAACACGACGCCGACGACGAGCATGAACGATACCGCGCCGGCGGTGACGAGGCCGCCGAGGACGGCTATCGGGAGGCTGCCGTCTCGTTCGTCGCCGTCGCCTCCGCCGTTTCTTACCCCGCCGCGTCCATCGCCGGTCGCGCCGGCCGGTGAGGACGACTCCCCGCTCGCACGCGAACTCTGTCGCGCGAGGTACGCGAGGAAACCGGGGTACAGCGGGAGGGCGCAGGCGGCGGTGAGCGGGGTTCCGACGCCGAGGACGAACAGTTCGAACAGCCGCGGCGCGAGGTCGGTCAGCACTCGCCGACCCGCTCGCGGAGGAACGCGGTCGTCTTGTGGCCGTCTTTGAGCCGCGTCGCGCTCCCGTCGGGACAGAGCCTGACCATCGGAACGACCGGCGCGCTCGCCATCGACGAGCCGAACTCGGCGGTGAGGCTCCTCGTGACCGGCTCGGGCGAGACGGCGTAGCGCCAGTCGAAGCTGTGGTCCTCCGCGTGTTTCCTGACCTTCTCGGCGTCCTCGTTGGGGTCGATGTCGAGCGCGACCGTCAGCACGTCGTCGCCGACGGTCTCGTGGAACTCGATTAGCTCGCGCTGTTGGCGCAGGCAGTTCGAACACCACACCGCGAACGTCTCCAGGAGAACCGGTCGGTCGAGGAGGCCCTCGATAGTGAACGTCTCGCCGGTGCGCACGTCGGTGAGTTCGGCCGTCCGCCACGCGCCGTCGCCGTCCGACGCACCAGCCGTCCCGTCTCCGGTCGTCGTCGGGTCACCGCCGGCATCGACACTTCCGCCGCCGCTTCCGCCGAGACATCCCGCCAGCCCGACCGTTCCCGCCACGGTGCCCGCGCCCGCGAGCCGAAGGACGTCTCTTCGCGTCGGCGTTCCTTTCATATCGTTGTAGGGTCGCTATCGAAGCTTAATTCGGCCGCGTTGGGGCGCGGGTGACGCACAACCCCAAGACCCCGCCGGGCCGCACCTCGGACAGGCCGGCCGCCGGTTTCCGGTCAGTCGCCGGCGCTCATCTTCCGGGCGTGCTGCGGGGGGAGCCGAAGCTCGTCGAGGCCGGGGAGGTGTTCGATGTTGTAGACGACCTGCAGGTCGTCGGTCACCGGGAGGCTGATACACGACAGCCGGACGCCCTGTTCCAGCATCTCCTCCGAGAGGATGTGGTTCGAAGGCATCTTCACGTCGCCCTCGACGACCGCCACCGCGCAGTTCGCGCAGGCACCGCCGCGGCAGGCGAAGGGCCAACTGTGGCCCGCGTCCTCGGCCGCCTTCAGGAGGTTGGTCCGCGGCTCGACGAACACCTCGCCGTAGGTGTCGCCGTCGAGGCCGCTTTCGGCGGCCTTCTCGAAGAGGTCGTCGTCGGCGAGCGACCAGCCGCGGTCGGTGAGCACGTCGTAGTCGAGGAACTCGACCCGCGCTCCCCGCCGTTCGGCCTCAGGCTCCGAGTCGGGACCGGAACCGGCACCGGAATCGGAACCCGAACCGCCGGTCCCGTTTTCTGCCCGTCCGTTTCGGGCGGTACCGGCGTCGTGCTGTCCGTTTGCGCTCGCCCCCTCGTCGGCCGGGCGACGGCTGTCCGTCTCGACGGGTTCGAGTTCGTCGCCGGGCTCGTAGCCGGCGCGAATCGCCTCGTAGGCCGTTCGAACAGCCTGAAATTCTTCGGCCGACCCGCCGTGGTCCGGGTGGGCCGACTTCACCCGCCGACGGTACGCGTCGACGAGTTCGTCCTCGTCTGCGTCCGGGTCGATACCGAGCGTCTCGAACGGGGAGTCCACATCGGGGCTAGTAGGAACTCGCGAGCATAAATCCACGGCCACCGGCCGTCTCGTCGTGGTTTAGTCCTCGAATCGAGTGTGTAGTCTCGAGGACCGTGCGCGGCCGCGAGCCGCGGCGGTTTTGTAGCGGGCCTCGCTTGCTTCGGGTGTGAGACGCGGGGTTCGGTTCGTCGTCGGTGCGGGACTCGGTATCGGAGCGCTCGCGGTGTACCTCTGGTACGTCGGCCCGGAAGCGGTCGGCTCGCGTGTCGCGGCCGTCGCCCCGTGGGCCGTCGGCGTCGTCTGCGCTCTGATGCTCGCCGAGGCGACCGTCGACGGTCTCGGTGTCTGGGCGTCGGTTCGGCCCCTCCGCGACGGGCTCTCGCCGCGGGCGAGCGTCCAGTTCGCGTTCGCCGGCGACTTCTTCGACGTACTCAGCCCCGCCGGCCCGGTGAGCTCGGAGCCAATCATGGCGCAGTTCTTCGGCGTCGCGACCGAGACGAGCTACAGCGAGGCCCTCGGGGTCCGCGGCGTCGCCAAGTACGTCAAATCCGCCGCACAGCTCCTCCTGTCGGTCGCCATCGTCGGCGTCCTCTTTCTCGACGCGCCGACGCCGCGGTTCGTCCTCGTGACGCTGGCCGGCGCGGTCGTCGCGCTGTTTGTCGTCGGTGCCGCACTCATCTGGGCGCGAGACGCGCTCTCGGCGGTCGTCGTCGCTGTCTTGGCCCCGGTCGTCCGCGTTGTCTCTGGACTCACTCGCGAGACACCGGTCGGCCGTGAGGCCGTCGCCGACGCGGTCGGACGGTTCTGGGAGCGCGTCGTCCACTTCCGAGACGCGCCGGAACTCCTTGGCCTCATCGCGCTCAGCGGCGTCTTCGAGCAGCTGATCACGTCGCTCGCACTCTGGGTCGCGCTCGCCGGCACCGGCACGACGGTGGCGTTTCTCCCGATTGTCGCCGTCATCCCGCTCCCGCAGGCGGCGAGCGTCGTCCCCATTCCGGGGAGCCTCGGCGCGTACGACGTGCTTCTCGCGGGTGCGCTCAGCCTCACCACGGGCGCGCCGGCCGCGGGGGCGGCTGCGGCGGTGCTCGTCGTGCGGACGTTCGAACTCCTCGTGTCACTCGGGTGCGGTGGAGTAGCCACCGGGTTCCTGCGCGGCTTTCGGACCTGAGACGGATTCGAAAGCGCGTCCGTCGCGTCGGCGTGTGGTGAGGGACAGAAAACGAGTCAGTCGGCGGCGCGCTCGTGAATCGGGACGCTCGCCAGCCCGACCGCGTTGGACTTCGAGGAGACCGAGAGCGTCGCGTGCCAGCCCTCCTCGGCCGGCGTGACGTGCAGGGAGACGGGCTTCCACGACTCCGCCCGGCGGTAGAGATCGAGGACGACCGGTAACACCGGAAGCCGCCCCTCGCGCGCCGAGAGCGCGTAGCCTTCGAGGGTCAGCTCCGCCGACCTCGTGCTGGCGTCCGGGCCGGGCCGCCACGGTGAGCAGGTGTACGACCCGACGAGGTCGAGCCGTTCCATCTCCGCCAGCGTCGCCCCCAGCGCTCCCGCCGAGTCGGGCCGCGACGCGATGTTCGAGGCGGCGCGTTCGAGCACGTCAGCCTGCTCGGCCGACGTGAGATGGACGTGGAGCGCGGTCGCCATGCTCTCCAGCAGGCGCAGACAGAGGTCGTCCGCGCTGGACATCGTCTCCGCGAGGTCGAAGTACGCGTCCATCACCGCCGTCTCGACCGCCCGGTGGCCGGCGTCTACGAGCGCCTCGAACACCGCCGCCGCGACCCGGTGACAGAACTCGACCCGCTCGGAGCGCTCCCCGCCGTTGTCGCACTCGGGTCCGCCGTCCGCATCGGTTCCGAGGTCGAAGCCGGAGGGCGGTTCGGGGAGACCGGGCGTCGCCCCGGCGGTCGCCCAGCCGTCGGCGGTCGCGCTCGCGCCGCCGAAGCCCGGAACGTCGTCGTGTTCCGAGACGATGAGGTCGTAGTACGGGACGTTCGGGTCGTACCGCCGGAGAGCCGAGCGATACTGTCTCGCCGCGCGGGCGGCGGCCTCCCCCGTCGAACGGTCCTCGAACCGAAGCCCGTCGACCGGGACCGGCCGCTCTCCGGTCCGTCCGCAGACGAGTTCGTACGCCCCGTCGTCGCTCGCGAGCGATTCGATGTGAGTCCGAATCTGGGTGAGTGTCGTGCCGACCATGGTGTCTCTGTCTACTGGTTCGCGGGCCGTGTTTCGACGCCGCGGTCCGTGCGTCGTTCGCTCGACAGATTGTTTAGGCCAACCTAAAACGTGTTGGTTCGGGCGGTCGGAAGCCCCACGAGGACCGACGGCTCTCGGATTGTACGTTCGACCCGACTCTCGCTCGCGGCGACCCGCGACTCGGTCACGACGCGTCGGGTGCCTCTTCGCCCGGCCTGTAGAACGTCCGGTGGAACATCTTGTACGAGTCGGTGATGGGGACGATGGTGTAGGTGTCGACCACGTCACTGTCCTGCAGGAGTTCGCGGACGTAGCTGTTGATACTGCTCAGAGAAGACTGCCAGACGCGAATCAGCAGGTCGTACTCGCCGATGCACTCCGCGACCTCGTAGACCAGCCCCTCGTCGAGGAGTCGCTCGATAAACGCCGTAATTTCGTCGTTCGTGGAACCCTTGTCGTACGAGATGTGGACCTCGGCGTAGGGGTAGTCGGCCGCCCGAAAGACCAATAGCGCGAAGATTTCGAGGATGCCGTCCTCCTGGAGCATCTTGCGTCGCCGCCGCGCGGCCGTCCGAGAGAGGCCGACGCGGTCGGCGAGCTCCGTGTCCGAGATTCGCCCGTCCTTGTTCAGTTCGCGGAAGATGAGATAGTCCTTCTTGTCCATCCGGTCTTCGAGAAGTTCGACAACGCGCGGGTCCTCTATCCACTCCTGCGAATCGGGCATTGCTATCTTCACGGTTATACCGCTTAGCTTCATATATATGAATGTTTCTTCAAAATCTCCGAATCGGATACATTTAGTGAACGAATCGTTCACTCATTTCGGGACGGCGAACGACCGAAATCGAAGGCCGTCGGGGGAACGCGCGTTTCGGGCACCAAACACTTTTACTCCGCGTTCACGGAGGGTGTCGTCATGGTACGCGGAAAAATCAACCGAACGAACAAGGCCCTCGCCGATTGGGCTGACATCCTCACCGAGATCGACGAGGTTTCGGCGGAACTCGAAGATTCAGGCTGGGAGACGCTCGTTCTTCATCCCGGGGACGTATCCACCACGGACGCGGCGGCGGCCGCCGACTCCGGATTCCGTCTCCTCGTTCCGGATTCCGAACTCGAAGCGCTTGAATCGGCTGTCTCGGGGCCTGACACGGCGTTCGACCAGTTCGAAGTCTACCGCGCCCGCGACACGAACATTCGAATCTTCGTCGTCGTCGTGAAATCCGTGGAAACGAAGGAAGCGGTCCTCTATCCCGTGTTTTACGACTCCGATACCGACCACTCGTTCGTCGAAACGCTCCGAACCGAATCCGAGATTCGGACGACGGTGAGCGACTTGGGAAACACCCGTCGTTGCTCGTTCCGACACACCGAACCCGCCCTGTTTCTCCCGCAGTAACCGCTCACGGAGTCGCCGATTCCGCCTCGGCCTCGACCGCGCTCGACGCGACGCTCCCGCGATTAACGCGCTCATTCTTGTCCACAAATCTCACGATTAGCTGTGTATATATGGCTTATTTTGAGTCAACCCAAGTTGATTCGACTTCTATATCTGATCAAGTGGCGTATTCGTTCATATCCTCGTGTTCTCGGCCCTCTCCAAAATTATTGCAAAACTAAAATTAGATGAATCAACTTCTATTGTAGACGATATGTTCAATCACTAGGAAAGCTTTATACGAATAGGGTATCCACAACTCTCCATGCCAACCGGCAACATAGAACGCAGAAAACTGCTGAAGCTCATCGGTGCGGGAGCGACGAGCGTCGCGCTCGCAGGCTGTCAGGGGGCCCAGCAGACCGAGACCACCGACGGGAGTTCCGGGAGCGACTCGACCACGGCTGAACAAACGAGCGACGGCGGAAGCGGCGGGGCCAGCAACGACTTCCACTTCGTCGCCGGACAGGTCTTCGGGACGCTCGACCCCGCAGAGCAGGTCGACTACACGCAGGGGCTCGCGGCGCAGAACCTCTACGACGAACTCATCACGGTCGACGCCGAGACGCTCCAACCGACGGCGCACATCGCCGAGAGCTGGGACACCGAAGACGAGGGGAAGACGTGGGTGTTCACCGTCCGCGACGACGTAACGTTCTCGGACGGCACGCCGCTGACCGCCGACGACGTGGCGTACTCGCTCACCCGGATGCTGGAACTCCAGCGCGGGTACTCGTCGTTCTGGCTCGACTACCTCGACCCTTCGAACATCACCGTTCGCGACGAGCAGACGGTCGCCTTCGAGTTCAATCAGGCGTACGGCCCGGCGCTGGCGACGTTCGTCCAGTTCTACATCGTCAACAGCACCGTCGTCCAGGAGAACGAGCAGGACGGCGACCACGGCAACGCCTACCTTCAGAACAACTCCGCCGGTTCCGGCGCGTACGTCCTCGACAACTGGGAGCAGGGAAACTCCATCGAGGCGACCGCCTACGAGGACTACTGGAAGGGCTGGAGCGAGGACAGCTTCGACACGTTCCGCTCGACGGTCATCACCGAGGAGTCCACCATCAAGACGACGATGCAGCAGGGCGAAGGCGACATGACCGACCAGTACATGGGCACGCAGGCGTACGCCGAGATGGACTCGTACGCCAACGTTCGCGTCCCCGAGGTGCCGCAGCTGCAGTTGTTCCACTTCCCGCTGAACTGCCAGAAGGCACCGACCGACGACATCAACGTCCGGAAGGCCATCGCCTACGCGTTCGACTACGACAGCGCCGTCAACGACATCATCGGCGGCGGCGGCGTCGCTGCCGGGCCGGTCCCCCGTGAGATGGCGGGCCACAACGACGACCTCGTCCCGATGGAACAGGACCTCGACAAGGCCAAGGAGTTCCTCGACAAGGCGGACTACTCCGTCGACGAAATCAACGAAATCGGCCTCGAACACGTCGTCGTCGCCGGCACCGAACTCCAGCGCCAGATGGGGCTTCTCAACCAGGCCGGGCTGAACGAACTCGGCATCGACCTCGAAATCAACCCGCTGCAGTGGGCCCGCCTCACCGACCGCGCGACGAGCGCCGAGTCGACCGCCCACATGACGAACATCTTCCACACGGCGAAGATGCCGTCGCCGGACAGCCACACCTACCTGATGTACCACCCCTCCTCGTTCGGGTCGTACATCTCCCAGTCGTGGTACTCCACCGACGAAATCGCGGCCACTCTCGAAGAGGCGCGCAAGTCCACCGACCTCCAGTCGCGGCTGGAGAAGTACGAGGAGGCGCAGGCGCTCATTGTCGAGGGCATGCCGAGCGTCTACATCGCCAACCCGCCGTACCGCATCGGCATCAACGAAAACGTCGAGGGCTGGCAGTACCGCGGCGTGATGTCGTTCGACTGGGACGTCCACTCCATGACTCGCAGCGGCGAGGGCCGGGCGAAGTAGTCGCCCGACGACTTTCGACGCCCCGTTTCGGGCCGTCTTTCCAAACTCACCAATGTCATACGTAGATTACCTCGTTCGGCGCGCAATCCACTCGGTCCCCGTCATCTTCGGGCTGTCAGTGCTCATCTTCCTGATATCCCGCGTGATTCCGGGCGACCCTGTTCGGTTGGCGCTCGGACCGGAAGCAACTGACCAGCAAGTCGCGGCACTCCGGGCCGAGATGGGCCTCGACCAGCCGCTGCCGATGCAGTACGCCGACTGGCTGTTCGGCGTCGTGCAGGGCGACTGGGGAATGTCGCTTCGGACGAACAACAACGTCTTTTCGGACATCGTCGCCCGCCTGCCCGCGACGCTCGAACTGACCGTCGTCACGCTGTTTTTCGCCGTGTTACTGGCGATTCCGTTCGGCGTCGTTGCCGGGACCAACAAGGACCGCTGGCAGGACCACCTCTCGCGCATCACCGCCCTGTTCGGCGTGTCGATGCCGCGGTTTTGGGTCGCTATCGTCCTCCAAATCGTCTTCGTCGTCAGCCTCGGGCTGTTGCCCCTCTCGGGGCGGCTCAGCGACGGCGTCGCTCCCCCACCGGCGGTCACGCGCCTGTATCTGGTCGACAGCCTCATCGCCGGCCAGTTCGGGACGTTCGTCGACGCGGCCACGCACCTCCTGTTGCCGACCGTCGCGCTCGGTCTCGCCACGCTGGCGCAGGTGATGCGGCTCATCCGCTCGGACATGATCGACGAGCAGCGCAAGGACTACGTCCTCGCCGCGCGGGCCTACGGCCTCCCGAACACCCTCATCGAATACAAGTACATGCTGCAAAACGCCTTTACGAGTTCACTCACGGTGGTCGGTCTCGCCTTCGGCTTCCTCCTCGGGAACGCGTTCCTCGTGGAAATCGTCTTCGCGTGGCCGGGGATGGCGCGCTACGGCGTCCAAGCAATCCTCTATCAGGACTTCAACGCCATCGTCGGCGTCACCATCGTGGTCGGTATCGGCTTCGTGACCGCCAACTTCGTGGTCGACCTGCTGTACGGCTACCTCGACCCGCGGGTGCGGCTGGAGGAGGGATAGTCATGTCCACGAAGACCTCCATCCCGTTTCTCGACACCGAGAGCGCCGCCCGGAAAGAGCGGATTCGACAGCTCAAACGCGGCTTTCGGACCTTCGCGGGCAACAAGCTCTCGCTCGTCGGACTGGCGATGATTCTGACGCTCGTCGTCGCGGCGCTCCTCGCGCCGTACCTCGCGCCGTTCCCCGAACACGCCGGCGCGGGCGTCTACTTCGACCAGGCGAGCGAGCCGCCGAGCGCGACGCACCTGATGGGCACCGACACGACCGGCCGCGACATCTTCAGCCGCGTCCTGTTCGGGGCGCGGCTGTCGCTTCTGATGAGCGGCATCGTCCTCTCTATCGCCATCTCAATCGGCGTGACGCTCGGGCTCATCGCGGGCTACCTCGGCGGGACGACGAACACCGTCATCATGCGGGTGACGGACATCTTCCTCGCCATCCCGCCCACGCTCCTCGCCATGGCGGTCGTCGCCGCGACCGGCGCGTCGCTGTTCAACGTCATGGTCGCCATCGCCTTCTCGTGGTGGTCGTGGTACGCCCGCCTCGTGCAGGGCGAGGTGCTCTCGATAAAGGAAGACGAGTTCATCGAGTCGAGTCGGGCGCTCGGGTCGGGATGGGTGCGGACGACGTTCAGGGAGATTCTCCCGAACGTCGTCAGCCCCATCACGGTCAAGGCGACCCTCGACATGGGCTTCGTGATCCTCGTCGGCGCGGGCCTGTCGTTCCTCGGCCTCGGTGCGCAACCGCCGACGCCGACGTGGGGTGCGATGATCGCGCAGGGCCGCAACTACGTCACGAGCTTCTGGTGGATTGCCGTGTTCCCCGGGCTGGCGATCTCGTTCGCCGTCCTCGGGTTCAACTTCATCGGCGACGGCCTGCGCGACGTGCTCGACGTGGAGGTGGACTGAGATGGCGGATCCCATCTTAGAGGTGAAGAACCTCCACGTCCACTTCGAGACCCACGACGGGACGGCCGAAGTGATAAACGGCATCGACTTCGCCATCGACCGCGGCGAGACCGCGGCGCTCGTCGGCGAGACGGGCTGTGGCAAGAGCGTCACCGTGAAGTCAATCATGGGACTGCTCCCCTCGGCGACCATCCCCGAGGGCGAGATTCGCTACAAGGGCGAGGACGTGCTCTCGCTCTCCGACGCCGAGCGCCACTCGCGGCGCGGCAAGGAGATGAGCATGATAATGCAGGACCCGATGACGAGTCTCAACCCCGTCCTGACGGTCGGCGAGCAGATGATGGACGTGCTGAAGTGGCAGGGGCGACCGCGCCTGTCGCTGTCGAAACTCGTCCGCGACGCGCTGTCCACCGGCGCGAAAGCCGAACACCGGAAGCGGGCCATCGAGATGCTCGGCGAGGTGGAAATCTCGGCCCCCGAGCGCGTCTTCGAGAGCTACCCGGTCGAACTCTCCGGGGGGATGCGCCAGCGCGTCCTCATCGCCATCGCGCTCCTGTCGGAGCCGGACCTGCTCATCGCCGACGAACCGGGGACCGCCCTCGACGTGACGACCGAGGCGAAGGTGCTCGACCTCCTCGACGAACTCGTCGAAGAGCGCGACACGAGCGTCCTCTACATCACCCACGACCTCGGCGTCGCCCGCGAGGTCAGCGACCGCATCAACGTGATGTACGCGGGCGAAATCGTCGAGCAAGCGCCGACCGCCGACCTGTTTGCGAACCCGCAGCACCCCTACACCCGCGGGCTGCTGGAGAGCATCCCGACGCTCTCGACCGGCATCGGCGACGGCATCGAGGGGCACCTGCCCGACTACACGAACCCGCCGGCCGGCTGTCGGTTCGCCGACCGCTGTCCGCACGCGGAACCGGACTGCCACGAGGCGTACCCGTACCCGCGGCAGACTGGCCCTGACCACGCGACCGCGTGTCACCTGTTCGACGGGCTCCCCGCCCGCGAGCGTCACGAGTCGCTCGCCGCGGAACGGGTCGATATCGGAACCGCGCCGTGGCTGTCTGCTGGTGGCGACACCCATAGCGGCGACGCACCCGGCGACATCTCCGCCGACGGGGGGACGGACCAATGAACGACTCAGCGTACACGACCGAATCGACGGCGGCGGCACAGCGCGACCGGGACCTCGACGACCCGATGGTCACGGTCGAGAACCTCAAGAAACACTTCCCGCTGTTCGAGGGCATCTTCCAGAAGAAGGCGGGCGAGGTCCGCGCCGTCGACGGCGTAAGCTTCTCCATCGCGGAGGGCGAGACGTTCGGCCTCGTCGGCGAGTCGGGGTCCGGCAAGACGACGACCGGCCGGTCGATGCTCCGCCTGACGGAGCCGACGAGCGGGCGGGTCGAAATCGACGGCCAGAACGTCGTCGACCTCTCCGACGGCGAGCTCAAGCGGTTCCGCCGGAACATGCAAATCGTCCACCAGGACCCGGCATCGAGCCTCAATCCGCGGCACCGCGTCAAGTCGATTATCGAGGCCCCCCTGAAGATTCACGACTACGGCGACTCCGAGGCCCGACTCGAACGGGTCGAGGAACTCTTGGACATGGTGGACCTTCCGCGGGAGTTCATGTACCGCTACCCCGGTCAGCTCTCGGGCGGCCAGAAACAGCGCGTCGGCATCGCCCGCGCCGTGGCGCTCAATCCGAAGTTCGTCGTCCTCGACGAGCCGACGAGCGCGCTCGACGTGAGCGTGCAGGCCCGCATCATCAACATCCTCGAGGAGATACAGGATGAGTTCGGCATCACCTACCTGTTCATCACGCACGACCTCTCGCTCCTGAAGAACGTCGCCGACCGAATCGGCGTCATGTACCTCGGGCGGCTCGTGGAGGTCGGCGACGTGGACTCGGTGTTCGGGTCGCCGCAACACCCCTACAGCCGGGCGCTCCTCTCCGCCATCTCGACCATCAGCGAGGAGGACGAACTGGCGAAACCCGACCGAATCACGCTCGACGGCGAGGTGCCGGACCCGAGAGAAAAGCCCAGCGGCTGTGCCTTCCGGTCGCGGTGTGCCCACGAGTTCGACGCCTGTGCGGTCGAGGAACCCGAACTGTACGACCGCGGGCCGGACCAGGTCTCGCGGTGTTTCCTCCACGACGACCGGTTCGAGGAGGGCGCGGAGTGGGAATGACCGCAGAGCGCACAGACCGTCTCGCCGCCCTCCGGCGGGCGCGGCAGAACCGCCCGTGGACTGACGAACTCCTCCTGTCGTGCGCGTCGGACCCGGCGGCGTTCAAGGCCGCCCAGCCGGCGTGTTCGGCCTGCGACCGGCCGTGCCGCGACGGCGAGGTCTGCGCCACGGCGGTGGCGAAGTCCGACGGGCTGTTCGAATCGATGGGTCGCGACCAGACGTATCACCTGCTCGCGGCGGGCATGAAGCGACTCCGGGCGCGGGGGACCGCGACGCTTCGCAACGCCGACAGACAGCGGCCGAACGCCTTCCTCAGCGTAGCGGCCGACGACACAGACACCCCCGAGGCACCCCAATGACGACAGACGACACGCGGACACAGACAGACGGCGCGGAGCACGCGCCGACAGACGACGCACAGAGCCCGCAACCGGACGACACAGGACCCGCCCCGACCGACGGCGAGCGGGCGATAACGGCCGAATGGGTCGAAGACGTCGCGGTCGGCGGCGCGGTCCTCGGCGGCGGGGGCGGCGGCTCGCTTTCGAAGGGCACCGAGTTCGGCGAACTCGCCGTGGAGTACGGCCGGCCGACAATCGTCTCGGTCGCCGACCTCGACCCGACGGACGTGGTGGTGACCGTCAGCGGCGTGGGCGCGCCCGCCGCGACCGAGAGCCACGTCGACCCCGCGGACTACGTGCGCGCGGTGGAACTACTGGTGGACAGACTCGCAGCCGACGGGACGACCGTCGGCGCGCTGATGACGAACGAGATGGGCGGGTTCGCCACGGTAAACGGTCTGCTCCAGTCCGCCGTGACCGGCCTCCCGCTCGTCGATGCGGCCTGCAACGGGCGGGCGCACCCGACCGGGCCGATGGGCTCTATCGGGCTGTCGCAGGACGCGAACTCGATGCAGGCGGCGGTCGGCGGCGTGCCCGGGACCGCCAGCCGACTGGAGACGGTCGTCGAGGCGGAACTCGGCACAGCGGCGTCGCTCGTCCGGTACGCGGCCGAAGACGCCGGCGGCCTCGTCGCCGTCGCTCGCAACCCGGTCTCGGCGCGCTACGCCGAGGCGCACGCGGCGCTCGACACGTACGACCAGGCTGAAGCGGTCGGCCGTGCGGTCAGACTCGCGGACGGCGGCCGCGACGCCGCGGAACGCGTCGCCGAGGTCCTCGGTGGCGAGGTCTCGCTCGTCGGTCCCGTCGAGTCGTTCGCGCTCGAAACGACCGGCGGCTTCGACGTGGGTGAGGTCGAAATCGAGGGGCGCGAACTCACCTTCTGGAACGAGTACATGACGCTCGAACTCGACGGCGAGCGCCTCGCGACGTTCCCGGACCTCATCACGACGCTCGACGCCGAGACGGGGATGCCCGTTTCGACGGCGGAACTCGCGGAGGGCCGGTCGGTGGCGGTCGTCGTCGCGCCCGCGGCGAACCTCTCTCTGGGCGCGGGGATGGCCGACCCGGCGCTCTTCGACCCGGTGGAACAGGCGGTCGGAAAAGCGGTCAAATCACACGTATTCAACTAACGAAACTCATGTTCGACAAGATTCAGCAAGCCTACGACATCCTCAGCCGTCCCGACGCGGACGGCGAGCTGGTACGCGACGCACTCGAAACGTACGGTCTCGACACGGAAGTGACGACCATCTCGACCGACGAGGGGTCGACCGACTTCGTCAAGACGGTCGTCCCCGGAGCCGACCCGGACGCGCCGACGCTCGGCGTCATCGGTCGCCTCGGCGGGGTCGCCGCGCGACCGGCCGAACTCGGCCCGGTCTCAGACGCCGACGGGGCCATCGTCGCCCTCGCGGTCGCGCTCCACCTCGGCGAGATGCGCACCCGCGGCGACGTGCTCGCCGGCGACGTTCGCATCGCCACGCACGTCTGTCCCGACGCGCCGACCTCCCCGCACGACCCGGTGCCCTTCATGGGCAGTCCGGTCGATACGAGCACCATGAACGAACACGAGGTGGACGAGGAGATGGACGCCGTCGTCTCCGTCGACGCCACGAAAGGCAACCGCGTCCACTGCGAGCGCGGCTTCGCCATCACGCCGACCGTCAAGGAGGGGTGGGTGCTGAAGGTGAGCGACAGCCTCCTCGACATCCAAGAGCGGGCGACCGGCCGCCCGCCGAGCACGCTCACGCTCACGATGCAGGACATCACCCCCTACGGCAACGACGTCCACCACATCAACAGCATCCTCCAGCCGGCGACGGCGACTGACGCGCCCGTCGTGGGCGTGGCGACGACGAGCGTCTCGCCCGTCCCCGGCTGTGGGACCGGTGCGAACTACCTCACCGACCTGCTCGACGCGACCGGGTTCGTCGTCGAGACGGCCAAGGACTTCACCCGCGGCCGCGCGTCGTTCTACGACGAGGCCGAGTACGACCGCCTCACGTCGCTGTACGGTTCGATGGGCCGCCTCCAGACCCTCGGCGAGGGCGTCTGAGATGTCCACGCTCGGACTGGTGACCATCGGGCAGGCACCCCGGACCGACGTGACGCCCGACATCGCGGCGGCCCTCCCGCCGGAGGTGGACATCATCGAGGTCGGCGCGCTCGACCAGTTCGACTCGGCGGCCGAGGTCGAAGCTGCGGTCGGCCCGCGAGAGGGAAAGGCGGTGTACGTCTCCAGACTCGCAGACGGGACGCCCGTCACCGTCGACCGCGAGTCGGTCGTCGAACTCCTCGGAGAGCGCATCCGCGACCTCGAATCTGAGGTCACGGCAATCGGCGTCCTCTGTACGGGTCACTTCCCGCCGTTCGACGCCACCGTGCCCGTCTTCGAGCCGAGCGACCTGCTTTCGGCGTGGGTCTCGACCATCCTCGACGGGGGGACCCTCGGCGTCATCATGCCCAAGGAGGAACAGGAGGCCATGACGTTCGAGAAGTGGGCCGACTACGACCTCGTCACCGCCGCGGGGTCGCCGTACGCCGAGGAAGACGAGGTGTCGGCCGCGGCGGCCGAAATCGGCACCGACGCCGACCTCATCGTGATGGACTGCATGGGCTACACGCCCGAGATGAAGGCGACCGTCCGCGAGATTACGGACACGAGCGTCCTGCTCGGGCGGTCGGTGCTGGCGAAGACGGCCGAGGAGGTGCTCTGACGTGGCCGACTACCACGAGGTGGCGACGCGACTCCTCGCCGAGAACATGAACGCCGCCCCCGGAGAGACGCTCCTCGTCGTGACCGACACCGACACGAACCACATCGGGCGGGCGTTGTTCGAGGCCGGGGTCGAACTCGGCTTGGAGTCCGGCCTGTTCGAGATTCCGCCGATGGAGCGAAACGGGATGGAGCCGCCCGACTCGATCGCCCGCGCCATGGCGTCGGCCGATATCGTGGTCTGTCCGACCAGCGCGTCGCTGACGCACACGCGGGCCCGGGAGGCCGCGACGGAGGCCGGCGCTCGCGTCGCCACGATGCCTGGCATCACGGACCAGATGTTCGGCGAGGGCGCGATTACGGCCGACTACGAGGAGGTCGAGCGCCTGACGGCGGCGCTCACGGAGAAGCTCACCGCGGCCGACGAGGCCCGCATCGAGGTCGGCGACGCGTCGGCGACGATGTCGCTTTCGGGCCGCGATGGCATCCCGAGCGACGGCATCATCGCCGAACCCGGCGACTCCGGCAACCTCCCGTCCGGCGAAAGTTACATCGCGCCGGTCGAGGGGACGGCAACCGGCACGCTCGTCTTCGACGGCGGCCTCGCGGGCGTCGGCGTCCTCGACGACCCGCTGACGGTCGAACTCGACGAGGGGCGCATCGCGTCCGTCGAGGGCGCGGCCGCCGACGAGTTCCTCGACGCGACGAGCGGCGACGACTGCGCCCGGCGGGTGTGCGAACTTGGTCTCGGGACGAACCCGGCGGCGAGCATCATCGGGACCGTCCTCGAAGACGAGAAAGTGTACGGGACCTGCCACGTCGCCTTCGGCGACAACCTCGGCTTCGGCGGGATCATCGACTGCGACTCGCACCTCGACGGCGTCATCCTCGAACCGACGGTTTCGCTCGACGGCGAGGTCGTCGTCGCCGACGGCGAGGTGCTCGTGTGAGCGACCGGACACCCGCAACCGGTGGTCGCGAGGGCACGGACCACACGGGCCACGCTGACCGCACGGACCGCCCCGCGCTCGATGCGGCGGCCGCTGAAGTCCCCGACCTCGCCCCGTGGCTGGCACGTCGCGCCACGGTCCGCCAGTTCGACACCGACGCCGAGATTCCCGACGACGAGGTCCGCGCGATGGTCGACGCCGGACGGAAGGCCCCGACAAGCGGGACGGCCCAGATGTACAGTTTCGTCTGGATACGCGACTCCGACCGCCGCGAGCGAATTCACGAACTGTGTAGCCGCGGCACCGTGCAGGTCGAGGAGGCGAGCCACTTCCTCCTCGTCTGCATCGATATCCGTCGGATTCGACTGCTGTTGGAACACCGCGACCGCGAGTTCCGCATGACGCCCGCGATGGGGCTGTTGGAGGGGTCGATTGACGCCTCGCTGGCCGCGATGGGCGTGATGCTGGCCGCCGAGAGCCGCGGCTACGGTGTCTGCCCCATCGGCAACATCCTGAACAACCTCACCGAGGTCGCCGCGACGGCCGACCTTCCCGCGGGCGTCCTGCCGATTTTCGGACTCTGTCTCGGCGTCCCTCGTCACGGCGAGGCGACAGAAAACGCCCCGCGGGTTCCACTCGACACGGTGCTCCACGAGGGCGGCTACCGCGACGCCACCGAGGCGCAACTCGACGCCTGCTATGACGTGATGAACGAGATGTACGGCGACAGCGTCTACGGCGACGACCGCCGCGAGTGGCAGGAGACGCTCGAACGCTACTGGGGGCCGAACGGCTTCATGAACCGCCGCGAGGGCGAACTGCTCGACGCGCTCCGCCAGCAGGGGTTCTTCGAGGCTCGCGGCATCGACGAACCGTCGGACGCGGACGCAGACGCGGACGGCGGCTCTGACGCCGAGCGAAACGCCGGAGGGGCCGCTTGATGGTCGAACTCGGCGTCCTCCGCGTGCTCACAGTCGACGACCCTGAGGCGGTCGCCCACCACGGACGACTCATCGAGCGACACTACCCGCACGTCTCGACGGTGTCACGGTGCATCCCCGACCACCCCGACGGGATTCCGAACGCGGCCGCCGAGACCGACGCCCTCCCGTACATCGAGGCGCTCGGCCGTGAGATGGCGACCGAGGTCGACGCGCTCTGCGTCAGTTGCGCGCTCGACCCCGGCGTGGAACTGCTCGGCGAGGCGCTCGACATCCCGGTCGTCGGCGCGGGCGCGGGCGTGGCCGCCGTCGCGTCTGCCCGCGGCGAGCGCGTCGGGACGCTCGGCCTCGAAAACGGGGCCGGGTCGAGCATCCGACACCTGCTCGGCGACCGACTCGCGGCCGAGGAGGTCGTCGAGGGCGCGGCGACGACGAACTACCTCACGACCGAGGAGGGGCGGGCGGCGATTCGAGCGGCGGTCGACCGCCTCGTCGACGCCGGCTGCGACGTCGTCGCGCCGAGCTGTACCGGCATCTCCTCGTCGGGCGCGATACCCGACGTGCGGGCCGACGTTCCGATACCCATCGTCGACCCTGTCGTGGCGATGGGCGCGGTGGCGACGACCGCAGTCTCGCCGCCGCGTCCACTACGGCAGTAGGTTGCCGGACCACCCCGATGGCATTCCGCGCCGCTCGCGCCGCGCTCGGGGTCACACGCGCGGGCGACTATTTTCGTGCGCCGGTTGCGCGAGGACCAGCGATCCTCAACCAGTCAGCAGAACAACAATATTCGATAGGTAACTCCACCGACAACCCACAACCGGTCAAAAAGACAATAAGATAGGGGAAACACATACTCGTCAAGAGCCCTCCACTGAGAATTATTCATAAAGTAAAAAGATTGCTTTGGCTATAACCAAGACTTAATTCAAAATCAGTCAATTTTATCACCCAAAAGCGGTAACCGTTGGCGTATGAATGGCTCCGACCATGACTGGTGGCCGAACCAGTTGAAGCTCGAAATCCTCGACCAGAACGCACAACAGACCGACCCGATGGGCGAGGAGTTCGACTACACCGAGGAGTTCCAGAAGCTCGACTACGAGCAGGTGAAAGCCGACCTCGAAGAGCTGATGACCGACTCGCAGGACTGGTGGCCGGCGGACTACGGCCACTACGGTCCCCTCTTCATCCGAATGGCGTGGCACAGCGCCGGGACGTATCGCGCGCACGACGGCCGCGGCGGCGCCTCCGGCGGGCACCAGCGCCTCCCTCCGATCAGCAGTTGGCCGGACAACGTGAACCTCGACAAGGCGCGCCGACTCCTCTGGCCCGTCAAAAAGAAGTACGGGAACCAGCTCTCGTGGGGCGACCTCATCGTCCTCGCCGGCAACGTGGCCCTCGAATCGATGGGCTTCGAGACGTTCGGCTTCGCGGGCGGCCGCGCCGACGACTACGTCGGCGACAAGGCCCCCAGTTGGGGTCCCGAAGAGGAGTGGGAGACGACCTCCCCCGACCGCTTCGACGAGGAGGGTAACCTCAAAGAACCGCTCGGCAACACCGTCATGGGCCTCATCTACGTCAACCCCGAGGGGCCCAACGGCGAACCTGACCTCGAAGGCTCCGCGAAGAACATCCGCCAGACGTTCAGCGGCATGGCGATGAACGACAAGGAGACCGTCGCGCTCATCGCCGGCGGCCACACCTTCGGGAAGGTCCACGGCGCGGACTCCGGCGACAACCTCGAAGCCGAGCCCGAAGCGGCTCCGGTCGAGGAACAGGGCCTCGGCTGGAAGAACAACCACGGCTCCGGAAAGGGCCCCGACACCATCACCAGCGGTATCGAGGGTCCGTGGACCAGCGCGCCGACCCAGTGGGACATGGGCTACGTCGCCAACCTGCTCGACTACGAGTGGGAGGCCCACAAGGGCCCCGGCGGGGCGTGGCAGTGGCGGCCGGCCGACGAGTCGCCCGCGGACAAGATTCCGGACGCGGCTCCGGACGCGCACCTCCCCGACCAGTTCGTCGACCCGATGATGCTCACCACCGACATCGCGCTGAAGAAGGACCCCGACTTCCGCGCGGTGCTCGAGGAGTTCCGCGAGGACCCCGCGGAGTTCCAGGAGTCGTTCGCCAAGGCGTGGTACAAACTCCTGCACCGCGACATGGGCCCGCCGTCCCGGCTCCACGGACCCGAGGTTCCGGACGAAGCGATGCTGTGGCAGGACCCCATCCCGGACGCCGACTACGACCTCATCGACGACGAGGACGTCGAGGAACTCAAAACCGAGCTTCTCGACTCGGGCCTCTCGGTCTCCCAGCTCGTCAAGACGGCGTGGGCCTCGGCGTCCACGTACCGTGACAGCGACAAGCGCGGCGGCGCGAACGGCGCGCGCATCCGCCTCGAACCCCAGCGTAGCTGGGAAGTCAACGAGCCCGACCAGCTCGATGACGTGCTCGGCACCCTCGAAGGGATTCAGGAGTCGTTCAACGCCGCGCAGTCCGACGACACCCGCGTCTCGCTCGCGGACCTCATCGTGCTGGGCGGCGTTGCGGCCATCGAACAGGCGGCGGCCGACGCCGGCTACGACGTCGAGGTTCCGTTCGAGCCCGGTCGGACCGACGCGTCGCAGGAACAGACCGACGTCGAGTCGTTCGAGATGCTCAAGCCGGACGCCGACGGCTTCCGGAACTACGTCGCGGACGACGTCGACGAGCGTCCCGAGGACCTGCTCGTCGACAAGGCGGACCTGCTCGACCTCTCGGCGCACGAGATGACCGTCCTCGTCGGCGGCATGCGCGCGCTGGGCGCGAACTACCAGGACTCCGACCTCGGCGTCCTCACCGACGAGCCCGAGACGCTCACGAACGACTTCTTCGAGAACCTGCTCGACATGGACTACGAGTGGGAACCGGTCTCGGACGACGAGTACCTGTACGAAGTGCGCGACCGCGAGACGGGAGACGTCGAGTGGGAGGCCACTCGCTTCGACCTCATCTTCGGCTCGAACTCCCGCCTGCGCGCCATCGCGGAAGTGTACGGCGGCGACGACGGCGAAGAGGAGTTCGTCGAGGACTTCATCGAGACGTGGCACAAGATCATGAGCCACGACCGCTTCGACCTCGAATAACCGCGCAGCCCGCCGCGTTCGGTCGCGGTTGAGGCGCGCGAAGTCGGTTCCCGCCGCGGCGTCTGCGGTCGCGGTCACCGCCCGCGGGCTGACTTTTTCGCTCGCGTTCTCTTATTCGCTCCCCGAGTGACCACAAAATCGAGTTTTCGGGCGGTTTCGACTCGACTCGACCGGACGCCACCCGGCGCGACCCGCCTCAGCCGCCGGACGGAACCTCGCAGTCGAACGTTTCGAGCTGTTCTTGCAGGCCGCCGGTCTGTCCCCTGAGTTCGTCGAGTTACTCTCGAATCTCCGAAATCGTCGCCACTCTGGACTCGGCTTGGCTCGCCAGCGCATCGCTCTAAAGGGCTGTGTTGAATCACTAGACAGCGTCGGGATGGGTCGCTAAATCAAAGGAGTTGAAGCGGAGAGATTCGGTTGCCTATGACACAAATCT
>NZ_LOEP01000035.1 GCF_001482285.1 Haloferax sp. Q22
CCCGCCGTCGTCGCCGCGCTCTGCTGTGGGCCGGTCGTCGCGCTGCTCGTCCGCTCGTGGGGGCGCGCCCGACTCGGCGGCGTCTCCGGCGACCTGCTGGGCGCGACGAACGAGCTGGCCCGCGCCGCGGCCGTCCACGTGGGGGTGGTGACGTGGACGCTCTCGTGATGTGCGGCGGCCGCGGCACCCGCCTCGACGCGTCGGTCGAAAAGCCGCTCGTGGACATCTGCGGGCGACCCATGCTCGACCGGGTCGCCGCGGCGCTCCACGATTCGAGCGTCGGGACCGTCCGCGCGGTCACTTCGCCGCACACGCCGAACACTCGCGACCGCGCCGCCGACCTCGGTCTCGACCCCATCGAGGCCCCCGGCGACGGCTACGTCTCCGACCTCGGCTTCGCGTTGGACCGCGTCACCCGACCGGTCGTCACCGTCGTCGCCGACCTGCCGCTCGTGGCTCCCGAGCACGTCGACGCAGTCGTTTCGGCCGCCGATGGCGGGGCCGCCACCGCGTGCGTCCCCGTCGAACTGAAGCGAGCCCTCGGAGCCAGCGTCGACGACGCGCTCGTCTTCGACCACGAGGGGACCGCCGTCTGCCCGACCGGACTGGGCGTCGTCGGTCCCGCGGACGCTGAGGCGGGAACCCCTACTGACACCGACACAGACACCGATTCGACCATGTACCTCTCCACAGACACCAGACTTGCACTCAACGTGAACCGCCCGACAGACATCGCGCTCGCGGAGGACCAATGCGAGTAGTCCTCGTCGCCGGCACGACCGAGACGGCGAAGATTCCCGGCATCAGCGCCGCCGGCGCGGACCCGTCGCTCGTCGGTCACACGCCGAGCGCGGACGCCGAAATCATCGAGTACGGCGAGCCAGTCCGCTCGCCGGTGACGCCGGTCAGTCCGACGGGTTGTCCGACGCCCGCGGCCGTCACCCGCGCCGTCAAGCAACTCATCGGCTTCGACGTGCTCACCGTGGACGCCGGCCTCGCGAAGCCGAGCGCCGCGCCGACTATCGACGTGGGCGCGCGACCCGGCCGCGACATCCGCGAGAGCGAACCGGTCCCGACCTCCCCCGGCGCATTCGAGGCGGCCCGGCGGATGGGCCTCGCGCTCCCCGAGGACGAACTCGTCATCGGCGAGACCGTCCCCGGCGGGACGACCACGGCGCTCGCGGTGTTCCGCGCGCTCGGCGAGGAGTTCCCCGTCTCGTCGTCGCTCCCGGACAACCCGACGGGCCTGAAAGAAGAAGTCGTCGCCGAGGCGTTCGAAGCTAGCGACGTCGAACCCGGCTTCGCGGCCCACAAACCCCGGCGCGCCGC
Organism: Haloferax sp. Q22; assembly: GCF_001482285.1. Taxonomy (GTDB): domain Archaea; phylum Halobacteriota; class Halobacteria; order Halobacteriales; family Haloferacaceae; genus Haloferax. The sequence goes on from NZ_LOEP01000035.1 coordinate 1,330, forward strand.
CCGCTATCTCGGTGATCCGGTGCTTCCAGTCGTGGCCGGACTCACCGTCGGCGCGCTCGAAAACGGCATCGAGGTGACGCTCGGCGGCGGGACGCAACTGCTCGCGGCCGCCGCGCTCGCCCGCCACGCCGGCGCGAACGGCGACTTGACGCTCGCCACGACCTCGTACCTCGCAGACGACGTTCCCGAACTGACCGACGCCGCCGAGGCGTTCGACCTCGAGTTGACCGTCACCGACCCCGGCTTCGAGACGCACCCGCTGGACCGCTACGCCGCGGGCGAGGCCAAGGAGGGCGCGGGCATGGGCGGCGCGCTCATGCTCGCCGACCGGATGGGCGTCCTCGACGACGTGGAGGCGGCCACGCTCGACGTGCTCTCGACGTTGGACCCCGAAGCGGTCGAGACCGGGACCGCGGCGGCCGACGCCGAGGTTGACGCCGACATCGACGATGGACCCTGAGTCCGTTCGGACGGGGAGCCGCGTCCCTCACGGCGGGACGACCGACCCGACCGTCCTCGACTTCAGCGCGAACACCACCCCCGAGCGTCCCGACGGCGTCGAGGCGGTGTACCGCGAGGCGTTCGACGCTTCGACCCGCTACCCCGACGACGACTACGCCGACTTCCGGGGGGTCGCCGGCGACTACGTCGGCTGTGCCCCCGCGGCGGTCGTGCCGACTGCGGGCGGCCTCGAAGCCCTCCGACTCGCGTTCGAGGTGACGCTCTCACCCGGCGACACCGCGCTCGTCCCTCAACCGAGCTTCGGGGAGTACGACCGCGAGGTTCGCCTGCAGGGCGCGGAGCCGGTTCCCGTCGCCCACGACGCGATTCTCGACGCCGACCCCACGGACCACGCGGTCGCGGTCGTCTGCACGCCGAACAACCCGACGGGCGAACTCGCGCCCGCGGCCGACCTCCGGGCGTTCGCGGCACGCTGCCGCGAGGTCGACACGGTCCTCGTCGTCGACGAGGCGTTCCTCGATTTCACCGACGAACCGAGCCTCGCGGGCGAACCCGGCGTCGTCGTCGCCCGGTCGCTGACGAAGATGTTCGGCCTGCCGGGCATCCGCGCCGGGTTCGCCGTCGCCACCGACGACCTCGGCGACCGACTCGCCGTGGCCCGACGGGCGTGGTCGCTCTCGACGCCCGCAGCCGCCGTCGGCGCGTACTGCATGGACGACACCCAGTTCGTTTCGCGCACGCGGGAGCGCGTCGCTGACGAGCGCGAGCGACTCCGTGAGACGCTGTCCGAGGCCTTCGACGTGTACCCATCGGACGCGCCGTTTCTCCTCCTCGACGTCGGCGACCGCGACGTGGACGCGGTGGTCGAGACCGCCCGCGACCACGGCGTCGCCGTCCGGGACGCGACGACGTTTCCGACGCTCGACTCGCACGTCCGCGTCGCGGTGAAACGCCCCGACGAGAACGACGAACTGCTCCGGGCGCTCGCCGCCGTCGCCACCGATGTTTGAGGCGACGCGCCGCGACGGCGTCTGTCGGCTACGCCGCCCGGACACGCGCTGGCTCTCGACGGGCTACGCCGGCGGCGAGTCGCGGGCCGACGCCGCGTTCAACGTCACCGTCCCCGAGGGCTGGCCCGAGACCGACCTCGACGCGTACATCGAGCGACGGCTCTCGGCGGCCGGCTTCGACGAGCGCGGGCCGACGCTCCTGACGGGCGTCGGGCAGGAACACGCCCGGCGCGCCCGGTTCGGCCCGGTCGAAGTCGTCGCCACCGCAGGCGTGTCGAACCCGGCAGAACTCCCGATAGACGGCGAGCCGAGCGAGTGGGGCGGCGAGTCGGCCGCGCCTGACGCGGTCGGCGACCCCGAGCGAGACGGCTCGGTCGGCACCGTCAACGTCTTCGTCGGGACGACCCGGTCGCTGGAGCCGGGTGCGCTCGCGAACCTCGTCGCCGTGGCCGCCGAGGCGAAGGCGGCGACGCTTCTCGCTCGCTGCGGTGCGCCGGGGACGACGACCGACGCCGTGGTCGCCGCGTGCGACCCCACCGGCGACCCGGTGACGTTCTCGGGGAGCGCGACCGAGGTCGGCAACGCGGCCCGGGTCTGCGTCCGCGACGCGGTGCTCGCGAGCCTCGATTCGCGGTACGACGACGACCCGATTCCCCGGGGCGTCGGCAAGGCGAGTTACGGCGTCGTCGCCGACGACCGCGCGACCGTCTCTTCGATTTGAGAACCGCCGGGAAAGCGGCCCGTGGGGTGTGGAATCAACGATGGTAGCTAAATGGTTCCCGTAGAAGCCTTGATTATGGTCGGTGGCTAGCACGTTGATATGGACCCCGGTTCCGTTTCCGACGTCGACCACGTTACCCACGGCGGGACCGCCGACCACTCCCTCGTCGATTTCAGCACCGGGTCGAACCCGGAGCGGCCAGCGGGCATCGCCGGCGTCTACGAGTCGGCGCTCTCCACCTCGCGGCGATACTCGCTGGACGACTACTCTCGATTTCGCGTCGCAGCCGCGGAGTTCGTGGGCTGTCACCCGGAGGATGTCGTCCCCGCGGCGGGCGTCGTCGAAGCGATGCGGCTCGCCGTCGGGGTGACCGTTTCGCCGGGCGACAGCGTGGCGCTCCCGGCCCCCTGCTGTGGCGAGTACGCCCGCGAGATCCGGCTCCAAGGCGGCGAGCCGGTCCACGTTCCCCACGACCGCCTGCTCGAAACCGTCGACCCCGCCGAACACGCGGCGGTGATTCTCAGCTACCCAGCGAACCCGGTCGGAACGGCCTACCCGCGAGACGAGCTTCGGGCGTTCATCGACGACTGCCGCCGGGCCGGCACGCCCGTCATCGTCGACGAGTCGTACCTCGGCTTCACGCGCCTCCCGAGCACGGCGGGTCTCGACGGCGTCATCGCGCTCCACTCGGTGACGAACGTCTTCGGCGTCCCCTCGCTCCGGGCGGGCTTCGCGGCCGCGACAGGCGACCTCGGCGACCGACTCTCGCGGGCGCGCTGTACGTGGGTGCTGTCGGCCCCAGCGGTGGAAGTCACGACGTTTTGTCTCAAACAGGACGCCTTCCTCGAAGCCACGCGGAACCGGGTCGAACGGGAGCGACCGCGAGTAATCGCGGAACTGGACCGACTCGGCTACGACCCGCACCCGGCCGACAGCACGCTCGTCTTGTTCCGCGCCGACGACGTGGACCACGTCCTCCACGAGACGCGGCGGCGCGGCTTCGCCGTCCGCGACGCCCGCGACTACCAGCGGCTCGACTCACACGTCAGAATCAACGTCCGCCGCCCGGACGAGAACGACCGCCTGCTCGACGCGCTCGCCGAGGCGGTCTGAGCCGCTGCGCCGTCGAACGCCGACTCTCCGCCCCCAGAGTGACGACGAGCCGACGCCGACCGAGAACGCAACGCCAGTCTCGTCCGGCGCGGGGCCGCGGAACTCGTCTGCACGTCACGGTTCGAACCGACGCCGAGTCACCGATTCAGGTAGACGATGAACGCGATGGTGAGGAGGGTCGCGTACACCGCGAACGTCGAGCCATCGACTGAGAAAGCGAACGATTGGATTACAATTCGGAACATCACTGGACGTTTCACGCCATGATGCCCTCACTAATAATGCTTGTTACTGTTTAACACGGCATTCGTCGGTACGCGTCCACACCCGTTCCGAACACTTATGCGAAATCACCGGACACGTGGGGGCATGGTCGAGGCGTTCGCCGTCGCCAGCGGGAAGGGCGGCACGGGGAAGACGACGAGTACGCTCGCGCTGGGGATGGCGCTCGCCGAGGACTACGACGTGACCGTCATCGACGCGGACACGGGCATGGCGAACCTGCTGTTCCACGCCGGGTTGGATGACGCCGACGTGACGCTCCACGACTTACTCGTCGACGAGCGCGACGCCGCGGTGTCCGACGCGGTGTACGAGCGGTTCGGCATGTCGGTCGTCCCCTGTGGGACGAGTCTTGCGGCGTTCGAGGCCGCGGACCCCGGTCGCCTCCGCGACGTGGTTGCCGAACTCGCCGCCGACACGGACGTGCTCCTCCTCGATTCGCCCGCCGCGCTCGGCTCGAAGAGCGCGGTGCTTCCGGTCGTCCTCGCGGACCGCATCGTCGTCGTCCTGCAACCCACCGTGCCGTCGCTGTCCGACGGGCTGAAAGTCCAGGAGTACGCCCACTCGTACGGCACCGACACGGCGGGCGTGGTGTTCAACCGCGTGCAACCCGACGAGAACGTCGACCGAATCGCCGAGCAGGCCGGCCGCTACTTCGGAGGACAGACGCTCGCTTCGGTTCCCGAGAGCGACGCGGTCCGGGCGGCCCGCCGCGAGGGGAAACCCCTCCTCGCGCACGCCCCCGACGACCCGGCCGCCGACGCCTTCCGCGAGGCGGCCGCCCGACTCGACGTGCGCGACGGCGACGGCCGCGACGTGGCGGAGCGGTTCAAAAGCGCCGTCGTCCCCGAGCGGATATGAGAATCCCGCGGGGCGAACTCCGCCGGTCGCGCGTCGTCGACGACGCCGCGGCGGTCCTTCGGGCGGTACTCGACGAGGAGCTGACCGGCTACGTCGTCTTCGAGCCGCAGGACGCGCTCCTCCTCGGCGAGACCACCCGCGGCGTCGTCACGTTCGAAGACGGGATTCCCGTCCTCGCCTACGACACGGAGCGCGAGGTCGGCGGCCGCGACGGGCTGGAGGGGTTCGCGGTCACCGGTCCAACTCGCGCCGCGGTCCACGCCGTCGACGCCGCGGCCCTCGCGGACGCCCACGAGGTCGAGGCGTTCCGCATCCCGCCAGGCGAGCCGGCCCGCGTCCTCGCCGGCGACGAGCGATTGGCCGAACAGACCGTCGACGCCGCCCCCGCCGCCCGCCGCGAGGAGGGCCGCGACCAGAGCGCGGTCGAAGCGTTTCTCGACGACACCGACGCGATCGAGGAGATTCGGTCCGAGGCCCGCGAGGAGGCCCGCGCGAGGGCCTCGGAGTGGGGCCTCGACGACGTGTTGGCCGACGATGCGGGCGATTCGGCCGCGATAGAACCCGGGACAGACAGCCGCTAACACGCTTCCCGAGGGTTGAGAACCGTCTTCTGTGGCTATCGTCCCGGCGCGTCTCTCTTTAGGCATGTCCGCTGAGAAATCCCAGACCCTGACCTTCGCCGTCGCCGCGGAAGCCGCATCGCCTACCGAAACCCGCGTCTTCACCCGCGGCTTCGAGTTCGTCGTCGACGAGCCCGAATCGCTGGGTGGGGCGAACGCCGGGCCGAACCCCGTCGAGTACGTCCTCGGCGCGCTCGCCGGCTGTCTGAACGTCACGGCCCACGTGGTCGCCCGCGAGATGGACCTCGACGTACGGGACCTCGAAATCTCCATCGAGGGCGACCTGAACCCCGCGAAGTTCATGGGCAAGCGCGACGACGGCCGCGCCGGCTACGAGGAGATTCGCGTCGCGGTCACCGCCGACGTGGACGCCGACGAGGCGACCATCGACGCGTGGCTCACCGCCGTGGAATCGCGCTGCCCGGTCAGTGACAACCTGACCAACGCGACGCCGCTCGCGCTCTCGTTCGACCGCCGGTAGGTGCGGCCCTCGCGCCGCCCACACCAGGGATAGAGCCAAACCGCCGTCCCCCGTAGTTCTCCTGTGACTGTTCTGCGCCTCCTTCGACTCCGTCGACCGGCCGACTTCGCAGACTGGTACCGAATCGGTGCCGAGTACGTCCACGACGTAGCCGCGGGCATGGGCCTCCGCGTCGGCGACTTCGAGTCGCGGGTGGTCCGCGCGACGGACGCCATGCGCGCGGGGCGGACCGACCTCCCACCGGACCTCGCCCGCTCTGTCGCCGCCGACCTGCTGGCCGACGCGGTGTTCTGCGACCCGTTCTGTCAGTGGATGCCGCTGTGGTACGAACTCGGCCTCGCGGGGCCCTGCGCCTACGTGGACGTCCGGCTTCGGCGGGTCGCCGAGCGCTACGCCGACGACCTCCCGCACCTGTCGGTGCCGCGGTTTTCCCGCCCGGAAGACGTGTACGTCGACGGGCGACCGGCGACGGCGTACGTCGACGGCTTCGCCGAGCGGTTCGTCCTCGCTGACGCGATTCTCCATCTGGAGTGGTTCACCTACGTCGCCCGCGAGTCGGGCATCTTCGTCCCTCCGCTGTTGGTCGAGCGGACCCGCGAGCAGACCGTCGCCTACTACACCGGCCGGCGGACCGAACTCGACCCCGACGTGCGGACCTTCCAGCGACTGCTGTTTTCGGACGACGAGTGGGTCCGTCGCATCGCCGACGTGTACGACCTCGACAGCGTTCTGTTCGACTACTGGGCGCGAATCCTCGCCCAGGAACGCCGCCGCCTCTCGACGTTCGACGGGTGACTGCTCGATTAGCTAACCGTGAGCGCTGCACACACGTCGCATATGACATTTGAAAAATGTTTTAACAGAGGACGTTGTAGCGTCTACTGCAGGTAGATACCTGCACTTGGGTTGCGTATACAGGGGAGGTTTTTCCCCAGTGTCCGTGGAGTGCGGGCGGGTGCCCGGTCGCCCGTGCTTCCTTCTCAATCGTCGAGCGGCGCGTCCGTCGCACAAAAAGTATCGTTCTCGGCGTCGGTTACGCCTCAGGTAGTTCCACAGCGCCGAGTTGCGTGAGCATGCCGAGCATGTCCGGTTGGACCCACCGCTCGACTATCATGTCGTCTTCGACGCGGGTGAACACCATGTTGCCGACCTCGACGGTCTTCCCGGTCGGTTCGATGCCCATGAACGTGCCGTCGTGCGTCCCGCGGAGCGTGACGCGCATGGCGACCGTGTCGCCCTCCGTAATCGCGTCTTCGACCGTGGCCGAGAAGTCGCTGAACGAGTCCCGAATGCCCGAAATCTGCGCTTTGAGTTCGTCGCGTCCGCGGACCTCTCCGAGCGGGCTGTGGTCGAGGACGTCCTCGGCACAAATCTCGTCGATGAGGCCGATGTTCCCCTCGCCCGCGACTTCCTCCGGGAAGCGTCGGGCGATTCGCTCGTTCCCCGTCGGCGTCGGTGTCGGTGTGCTTGCTGATGCCATCTTTACTTTGTCTCCTCTCCGTCGCACCCGTCCGCGGACGGCCGCACTCTCGCGTTCCGTCGGCGGCGGATACACCTGTTTCTACGCTGTGTGAACTGTTAACCATTGTTTACTGTAAAACGGAATATCCGACGAGATGTGTCGGTCGGTGGCTGTCCGGCGCGCAGTCGCCGAGATGACGGCCGTGCCCGCGGTTGATAACCGAGTAGTCTGACCGCAATACGTATATTCGTGTGCTCGTTCGATTTCCGACAATGAACGACACGTTGGTACGGTGTTGTACGGATGAGTGAGGGAGACGACGACGTCCGGGCGTACACGCTCCGACTCGAACTCGTGGACAAACCCGGCGAACTCATGCGCTCGCTGCAACCGATCGCCGAACACGGGGGGAATCTCCTCTCGATTTTCCACGAGCGAGGAAACGTCACCCCGCGGGGCTACATCCCGGTGGAAGTCGATATCGAGTCGACACCTGACCGCTTCGACAGCATCGTCGAGGAACTGAGCGACGCCAACGTCAACGTCGTTCAGGCCGGAACTGAGCGGTACAGCGACCACCTGACCGTCATTCTCTCGGGACACCTCATCGAGACTGACCTCTCAGATACGCTCACGCAACTCGAAGCAACGCGGAACGCAACAGTCACCGACATCTCCTTGTCTGCGCCCACCGGCTCTCTCGACGTCTCCAGCGCACGCCTCCGATTGGCGACTGCATCGGGGTCAACCGAGGACGTTCTCGCTTCGATGCGTGAAATCGCCGAGGAGAAAGGCCTCCAAATCGTCGAGCCGCTGACGGTAGGGGGTCGCCGATGAGTGCGGCCGGACGCCGAACACAGCGCTGACTACCAAGCAACTGACCGCCTGGGAAGACGAATCCACGGGCGTCGGTGTGAAAACGAGTCTGCTGGCAATGGGTGACCGCCGGGCCGCGGCGGTCAGTCCGAGAGCGTCAGTTCCTTCGGCACCGACACCTCGCTTCGGAGCGTGTCAATGACTTGTCCGTCGACGCGCTCGTTCTTCGTGAGTTCGATGAGCGAGGCGAGCTTTTCGAGCGGAATCTGGCCCGGCGCGTAGTCGTTGTCGTCTGCGAGGAGGGGCGCGTATCCGAGCTTCGACCCGTAGAGATGGCCGATGACCCGCGTGTGGCTCCCGATTTCGCCCATGGAGATACCGGCCACGTCGATGCCGTGATTGGTCGCGTCGTTGACGGCCTCAAGCAGGGTGAGCGTGTCTCCTTGGTTCTGGGGGTACACCGCCACTTTCGCGATGTCACCGAACTCCGCACACTGCTCGATGATGGCGTCGAGCACCTCGCGGTCGGGCGTCTCGTCGAAGTCGTGGTGGGAGACGACGAGCTGGACATCGTTCTCGTGGAACTCGTCGGCCAGCCACGCCTTGGAGCGAATCGTCTCGAGTTCGATGTCGACGAACTCAACTGCGTCGTATCGAGATGCGGAAAAGAGGTCGTCCAGTCGCCCCTCGTCGTTCGCTTGTCCCCCGAACCAGCGGGCGCGATTGGTCGCGAGTATCGGGAGTTCGCCGTCGTACGCTGCGAGTTGTTCGAGCGGGTTATCCGCCTTGTCCATTCGGAATTCGATGAGGTCTGCCACCCCTCGTGCGTCGACCTCTCGTGTGAGGTCGTTTGTTGTCGCCGCCAGCGCAGACTCGTCGAGTTTCATGTGAACGCCTATCACCCGACCGTGTATAAATGTTAGCTGTCGGCGCAAGACCTCTCAACCCCGCGTAGACGGCGAGAGACGCCCTTTACTGGGGGTTAATCGGACGGTTCTTTGAGACAAATACGACTGGAGTTTCGTACTGTTGGTTCCTACTTGAACGTCGCCTACGTATCTTCGTGAGCCGACTGTGCGGTGGTTCATCGATCGACCTCGGAGAGTCTCGTCTCGCTTCCAGGTCACCCGGACGCAGACCCTCGTTACGAGAGGACGGCCCACAGGCCGACCGTCGGTTACTGCCCCATGTTCTGGTGCAGGCGAATCCGCTTCGGCTCGTTTCGCCCCGAGAAGGCGTGGATTCGAACGAGGTGGTCGTTCGACTGCCGGCGGACCTTACGACCGTCGTCCGTGATGGTCCACTCGTCCGTGGTCTGGCGACGCCTGGGGGTATTGGCGTCATGGTGTCGATAGATCTCTCTGTACCGCACACATCTCGAAATCTTTGACCCCCCATTTCGACTGGAGTACACCCCTGCAGACGCCCGCAACAACACCACCCCAAACAGCCATCGCGCCGTCCCAACAATGGCGGCCATCGCTCGGGCCAACCAATGGCGGCCATCGACACCAGTCGTTCAACTCGAGCGACGCGCGCATCGAGGGTGTTGGCGAGCGTTCACAGGGAGAACGGCCGTCGTCGTGGGGGTGGCCATACAGGGGTGCGAAGCGACACCGGACGTGGGGAGCAGCGACGCAGAGGGCCCACCAAGGCGAATCGAAAACAGGCGATACACCCCCCGTACGATGGGGTGTACCGGGGAGTCGGGGGTGTGAGCAGTCGCGTTGCGCGACGTGGTGACGGGCGTGTGGGCTCGCGACCCCATTGAGTAGCGACCCGAAATACGTCGCGAGCGGCGTCGAGCATGGCGAAACCGCGCGAATCGAAGATTCGGCAAACAGCACATTGCGGGGACACAACGCGTCGTCGCTACACCCTTAGACCGGTCACAAGGGAGTACACCCTTGCGGAGAAGCGGCGTGCATGTACACCCCTGGAAACCGGGGGTGTAGCGCGTGTGTCTCGGTTCACCCTCGGTATCAGGGGTGTAGCTTTTGGCTCCGATTATCAGCCTCGTGAACGCGCGGGAAACAGCTATCACGGGCCTGTCGAGACCACAACTCGCAATGACGCCACCACTCCCGACACGGGACCAGCTGCCAGATGTACTTCTCGAACAGGCAACATGGGTGGGGTGGCGCAGCCAGACGCGCAGTGGAGACGAAACGAAGGTTCCGCGGGACGTGACGGGGGGGTATGCGTCGGCGACTGACCCGGCGACATGGACGACGTTCGACGAGGCGCGGGCGTACGCAGCCGACGGCCCAGCGGACGGTGTGGGCTACGTGTTTACTGCGGCTGGTCCGTTCGTCGGCGTTGACCTCGACAAGTGTCGCGACCCCGAGACGGGTCAGGCCGACGACTGGGCACAGGAACTCATCGACCGCCTGGACTCGTATACGGAAGTCAGTCCCTCGGGGACGGGCTATCACGTCATCACCCGCGGGGCGCTGCCCCCGGGTGGCAACCGAACCGGGAATCTCGAACTGTACGACGACGCACGATTCTTCACCGTGACCGGCAACCACGTCACGGGGACGCCGACGACGGTGGCCGCACGGCAGGACGCCCTCGACGCGATTCACGACGCGTACTTCGACACGGTGGCCGACGCAGAGCCAACGCATACCTCGAGCACGGCATCAGGTGTGCAGTCGGGAGCCAGCGTCAGCGTGACTGGCCCGGGCAACGACCTCACGGACGACGCGCTTATCGAGCGGGCGTCGAACGCGGCGAACGGGGCGAAGTTCAGTCGCCTGTGGCGCGGCGACACGACGGGCTACGACAGCCACTCCGAAGCGGACATGGCGTTGTGTTCGATGCTTGCGTTTTGGACGGCCGGCGACGCCCAGCAGATCGACCGTCTGGTTCGCGACTCCGGGCTGTACCGGCCGAAATGGGACGCCGTTCACTTCTCGGATGGGTCGACCTACGGCGAGACGACCATCGACCGGGCGATTGCCGGGACGAGCGAGTACTATCAGTCCTCGAGTGCGTCGCGTGTGAGTGGGTCGGGGACGACGCATGCAGCAGACAGTCGGCCGGCGACGGATGCAGGTACGGCGTCGTCGCCTGACCGGGGTGCGTCGTCAGCCGACCAGCCCCCGACGGTTCCATCGCCACTCGGCGGGCGTGAAGTGAGTGGGCGGATGCAAGAACTCACGACGCAACTCGAATCGGCACTCGACGAGAACGAACAGTTGCAGGCGACACTCGAAGCCGAACGGGCAGCGCGCGAGGCGGCCGAAGCTCGGGTGCGTGAGTTAGAAGCGGACGCGGACGAGGAACGTGGCGGGTGGTCGGTGTTCGGGTGGTTGCGGTCGTAGACACGCTCGTCAGTTGCTTCACGTGGTCAGTCGACTGCTACGTCGAATCTGTAAGCGGGCTCTGGAAGTCGTCTATCGACAGTAGCTCTGCTCCAATAATCTCGTGAACGTCTGCGAGGACAGTTGCGTAAAACGCCGTCCACTCGAGTTCTGGAACTGTGATTTCGTATTTCGACTCAACGAATGTCTTGAACTCGTTGACAATCTGTTTGATGCGCGTTGGGAGTTTGCTGATCGCAATCTCCTCTGATGCGAATTCCCAGAGCTGTTCAAACGTTGTCACCGTCACCGAAAGAAGGTATTCGGAGAAGTGGAGCGGCGACTTCAACATCTGCGGGACGATATCCCGGATGAGATAGTGGACTTCGCTCAGTACGAGTCGGTGGAGTGACGGAGAAACCAGTCTGAGCCGATAGAGATAGCGATTGTTGATGAATCGCGTCCCAGCCCAAGCGGCTTTGTAACTCACAGGGGTGGTAAACAGCATACAGTCCACAATGAAGATTGCAAGCGCCTGGTAGAAGGTCGTGAAATAGGAGTCTTCGACAGCAGCGACGTCTCCTGTGTGTTCGTATTGTGCCGTGAGCTCTTGTGAGGCTTGAACGAGCGTCGCTGCAGAGATGAGCGTCGATGTGAATGACGACAGCATCGCGACGTTCGTCGCGATTCGCACGAACTTTGCATGACCAACGTCAACCGCCAATTCGTCTTCGACGAGTTCCGCGATTTTCCTCACCCGACGTAGCATAGCGATAGTAGGCTGGAACGACTCCCGTTGTGTTTCCACCGTTGCGATCACGTCTTCGAACTCGTATTGTGATAATTCCGTAGCAAACTCAACAGCATAGACGTGTGATGTCTGCTCAATGGAGGGGCGGATACCGGACTCAACCCGGTTCATAGCCAATTGAATCCGCTGTTTATCTGACTGTATCACTATTCTGATTTGTAGCTAGAAAATGTTATAATCTTTTCCACTACTGTTATCATATATGAAACGTCGACGGTTCCTGAAGCTCTCCGCTCTCAGCAGTAGTCTCTCGGTGGGTGGCTCACAGGTTCGGTCAGTCGATGTCTCACATACATCACTCCAGTCGCTTGCAGCGTTCATTGACTCAGCAGATCTCGCAGACCCACAGCAAGTGTCTCAGATCCGGTCGGCAATCGAAAACGCAGTAACCACGAGTCAGCGTGAACTGAACAGTTGGGGCACATCGTACGACCGTCTGGTTGCTGGCATCAGTCACCGAGTCGATGAGTTGCTCAGTATCATTCCCGGTGTTGAACGCCCCCCACCACAACCAGCCCTCGAAGTCGAGATTGACGCGATCAACGCCGCACACTCGTTCTACAACACGCTTTTAGAATTTCTTGAAACCGGCGAAACGACCTCCAGTTCGCTTCTTGCGGATGAATTCGCGATTTATGCAGGTAGAGTCGACCCGACTCTGTTGGGAGATATTGATGCTCAACTCACAGCAATGGAGCAGCAACGGCAAACGCTTGATGAGGTGCTGGCGGCCATGTATTCGTCAGGTTCGATTTCCACTTCACTCGTTCCTGACTACGAACAGACGCTCGCTGGCATGAATCGATTGGAAACGGTCTATGCAACGTTCGGGGATCTCCATCGGGGTCTCACCGAAACGACTCAGTTACTGTCGGCGGGGACGACGTCACGTGAGATGGGCGAGTTTACCAGCGCGAAGCAACAGTTCGACGTCGCCATGACCCAGGCTGCACCGTCGGTCAATGACGCGCTGGTTTCCTACGCGCTTGACGCCAATTCGCTGTCTTTGGGACGGCTCCAGCAGATACTTTCAGTGTACCACGCTGGGGCAGTCCGCTTCAGCGCGTCGTGTGAGGCAACCGAACGCGACGCACGGTCGCAGAACGCCCAATTTGGTGAGGGAATCGATCACCTCCTCGAGGCACGCCATCTTCTCCAACAGAGTTGGTAACTGGCTAGCGGTTGTCGAACGCCCCCGCGGCGACGACTCGAGGGCCGCCGTGCGCGCCTCGGCCTCCGGCCTGCGGTGCTACAGTCGGCCGTCTTCGTCCTCGCCGCGGCCCCGTTCAATCCCACCCTGTGGATAGGTGGGGTGTCGCGTCGGGTGTGGTAACTCGGCACGCACGTTCATTGGGGAGGACCGACTTGCAGTATCTATGACAGACACCCCGTCGTCGGGTCGTCCACCCGATTTTTCGACGTCGTTCCGTGAGCGTCTCGATAACGCTCCCGTCGAAGATCGACTCTATCGCGTTGCGCTCGAACTCACCGAGCCAATGCGCGTCTCGGAGATTGCGACGCGTGCAAAATGCGCCCCGGATACCGCGCGGCGATATCTCACCCTCTTCGTCAAGATTGGCGTGTTGAACTCAGTTGGCGACGACCCCGTCCGCTTCGAGCGCAACGAAGCCTACTTCGAGTGGCGACGACAGCATGACGGACGGCAGTGAGCAAACAGGACGACGAGCTATCGGTCGCCAAACGTGGCTTCGCCAGCATCCCGGAATGCTTTGTCGCCCCACTCTGCGTCCGAGTTTCCTGTCGTGAGTGTCTGCAGGTCTGGTAACTGGCGAACGAGCCGAATGTCGCTTCCCTCCCGGATGACTTTGAATGTCGTTCCACCGTCGATGTGCAACTCGTCGCGGAGAGCGTGTGGAATTGTGAGTCGTCCTCGTTCGTCGATTGTTACATCACCGTACTCGTCATCATCGGGTGTCTCGTGTGGTGGTCTCATGTCTCTGGTTACTTCCCACCCAGTACGTTCGTCGTCTCATGGTCAAGGGCGACTTCATACGCAGTACGTCGTTCTCTCTCGGCAATGTAACAGGTTCTCACGTCTGCATCATCGAAGGCAGCAAGATCAGCCTCAGAGATCGAGACAATTCGCTCAATATCTACTAATTCGTGGGTTGTGCCTGGTGGCTGGATGGAGAAGTTGTAGTCCCCAACTAGGATGTCCTTCCCTTCGTGCGTAACGACTCGGGATTGGTTGAACTTCTTCGCGTGGCTCCGAATGCGTCTCAGTAAGCCAGTAAACCCGCCTTCACTTTTCCCGACGTAGAACCACGTCGATGATTCGCTGACTCGCTTCAGTTTGAGTACGTACACATACGCTTCAGCGTCTGGGTCGGAGCCTGCTGCATCCTGGAGGATTTGTTTCCAATCCTTCTCAACCTGTGTGTCCCGTTCAGGTTCCTCAGTAGGGCGGATACTGTCTAGCGAGTCAGGGCGGTACTGCCGTACGGCTTCCGTCGAGTCAATCCCATGTTCTGTTTCGAGGATAGCTACGATCGCGGGCATCAGTGGCCCGACAGCCCCTGTAATCTCATTGCAGTTATCTCGACCTGGGATTGCGAGCGCCTCGTCCGAGTTGACGAAGCCGGCGTCTCGAAACGCATCGGCTAACTCCTTTTTGAGGATTTTGTGATCCTCGTCTCGTTTCGCTTCGAATCCTGATCGCCCCGAGTCTGTAACCACGGCAACGAATGCCGCATACGTGTCTGCATTTCTGTGTATCGTCCCCTCGAAATCGTTGCCATCGAAATACGCGATAATCGAAGCCCGCGTTCTGGTTCCCTTTTGCCGAACGGTATTGTCTGAGTCGATCTCTCTCGCTCTGCGGTCGATTTTCTCAGTATTCATATTCATATATACTTACATATAAGCGTATAGTTTTACTCCTCTTCGCACTCGTTCGCCGCCGACGCAATGGCTATCGTACCGACGACAACTGGCCCACTATCCGCTCCCCTCCGTCGAAGACGAGACCGTCACCCAGCCTACGCCACCGCTATGATCGGTCCAACGTCGAATCGCGCAACTGCTGGAGGGTGTGCATCTCCGAAAACCCGGGCTGGTCGATTTGGAACGTCTTCGGCGGCGAGTTCGTACTGTAGGTTTTCTCGACGCGCGGCGGCCCCTCGTTCGGTTCGTTGAGCCCGCGGAGGACTTCGTGTGCATCACTGCGGTTTTTCACCACCCAGACGGCCGCCTCGGGGTCGCAGGCGGCCATCTTATCGAAGTCTTCGGGGACGGCCGTGAGCAGGTCGTTGTTCACCCGCTCGGCTTCGAGCGTGACGACAATCTCGCCGTTCGCATCGAGACAGACGGCATCGAGTCGTGAGCCCTCGTGTTCGAAATACGGGACGGTCTCGACGGCGGCCGAGTCGTCGTCCTCGACGAACGCCTGTTCGAGATAGCGGCGGCCGACTTCGACCATCACGACGTGGAGACTCGACTCGCTGAGGTCGCCGCGGCCGTGACCGTAGGCGACGCCTTCGCGGTGGCGAACCCCAATCGCGCGGCGGCCCTTCGGCGTGACCGTATAGAGCTTGTGCGGATAGGTACAGTCGAGCGCGAGCGTGCCACCATCGACGAGTTCGCGCACCGACGCGTGGTCGATGCCCGTGTACTCTTGGAGGCGGACCATACTGTCGTACAGGATGTCGTACTCGAATTCCGTGTCAAAGCGACGCTGGTGGGCGGAATACACCGCCTGCAGGAAGCGCAGCTGTGCATCCGTGAACACGCTTTTGCGACGCTCTTCGGGCGTGAGCGTCAGCGAAATATTCGAAATCGGGATGTCGTCGCGGTCGACTTCCTCGAGACTGTGACAACAGCCAATGGCGTTTTTCAGCCCTGTCAGCGAAGGGTCATAGCGCGTCGAACACTCGTCGCATTTCGCCGCGTGGGCTTCTGGGTCGTAGACGACTGTCGGCGGGAGCCGACTCGTGTAGGGAAGCGTCGAGTTGACTCGCGCTTCGGGAATCGGTGCGTTCCACGGTTCAGCCTCGTCGGCCGGCTGTGTGGCTGTCCCGGGTGTCCGTGCGGTCGAGGACTCGGTGGGTGCGTTTGTGGACTGTGTCGATGGCGTGGTGGGTCGTGGTGTCCGGTCGCGACTGGTAACGCCATCGACGGCAAGGCCATGGGCCTCCCGTGACCGCGCTTCGAGGAAGTCGCACGTCGCGGCGAACGCCGTCTCGCGGGCCTCGGAAAACGGCGACGGGCCCTCGGGATGGCCCGCGGGCAGCGGCGCGCTTTGGAGAACGAACGGCGTGGGTTCGGCGTCCCCGAAGCCAGCGGGGAGCGTGGTGAGCCACTGGCCGCGTCGGAGGGCGCGGAGTCGGGCTTGGACCTCGCGTGCGGGGTGGGCAGTCGTCGCGAAGCGATGGCTGAACTCCGGGTCGACCGCGACGTTGCCGGTGACGATCGTCGAGACGTTGTTCAGGACCTCGCGATACGCCTCCGGGTTGGCCGCACGGAGTTGCGCGGGGAACTGCATCGCGAGCGTCATCGACAGGCCGAACGACCGCGACTGCGACAGGAGCTTCGACAGGAGCGACGACGTCGAGAGTTCGGCGGCCTCTTCGAGGTACAGATTGACGAGTGGGTGGTCGCCGTCGGGGTGCTGTTGGGTTCGGCGACGCAGCGCCGTCCACAGCGACGACAACAAGACGAGCGTGATGACGCGTCGCGACGCCGGTCGCAACCCACCCGTGTCGATGATGATGACGGCATCGTCGTCGATGTGGGTTCGAAGGTCGAAGCGTGGGCCGGTGCCGTCCTCGGCGTGGACGTGATTGAACAGCTGTGCGAGCCGGGCGTCGAGCGGCACTTTCTCGATGCGGTTGGCGACCCCCTGCATGAGTTCGTCGAACGAGCGCTTGGAGTTGGCCGCGACGCCCGCGAGCATGGCTTGGAGGTCGTCGTCGACGACCGGCGGCGGGTCGCGCGTCTCGTGGAGTCTCGCGACCGCGGTCTGGAACTCGCGGTGGGTGAACGCGTCCGAACCGTGGACGGGGTCGAACATCGCCTTGAGGACGTAGCGGATGATGTCGGGTGACCGAACGGCCTGCTCGAAGCGGTCGCGACCCATGATGCCGATGAGGATATCGACGTAGTGGTCGACGACGTCCTCGACGGCGGTCGTGCGGTCGATGCCGGCATCGAGTTGGTCGCGAATATCGAAAAACGACAGCGCGGGGAGCGTCTCCGTGCAATCGAAGTACGTGACGTTCTCGAGCGAGCCGTGGCGGGCGTAGTGAGCCCGGAGATAGTCCGCGGCCATGCCGTCGCCTTTGGGGTCGATGAGGATGTCCGCGCCCGCGGTCGCGTCATGGTTGTCGAGCATGGCGGTGACGAGACTGGTCGACTTCCCGGAGCCGGTGCGGCCGAACCAGCCGACGTGGAGTGGCTGGAGCGATGGGGGCAGCGAGATGGGTTCGGCTTCGGGTTCGCCGTCGGCGCTCTGGGCGTGGCCGAGTGTGAGCCCTGCTGTTCGGTACCGTTCGAGACGGTCACGCGCCGGGCGCGTGAGACCGTGTTCGTCCGTCGGCGTCGGCGCGAGTGCGCGCTGGGCGTCGGCCGGGAGCGCCGCGGCATCGAGCAGGCAGACGGCGGGGAGTTCGCGCCCATCCATGACGAGGGCAGGACTCGCGTGGTCGGTCCACGGGAGCTTCGACCGCAGCCTCGTGTGGTCGGGGGTGGGTGCGTCGCGGTTGCGGACGGCGTCGAACACCGCCCGTGCGTCGTCGCCGGTTCGCTCGCGGCCTTCGATGCGGTAGTGGTCGCCGCTGAGTGGCGTGAACGCGGTTGCGAGCGAGGTGAGTTCGGGAAGCGTCGCGTCGTGGTCCGTTGTGGTCGCCACGGCGCGGGCGGTGACGGTGAACGACCGCCGGGCGTCCTTGTCGTCGAGGGCGTCGAGCCGGGAGTTGACGGCCGGGTCGGCGGTGTTGGCGTCGGTGTTCGTCGACGTAATCCAGTCGTCGACGAGACGCTGTGACAGCGTATCGCGGCCGTTCGTCAGGCGGCGGCGACGGTCGCGGGCGTGGTGTCGCCAGTCAGCATGCGGGGTAACGAGCACTTGGACGGCCATCGGGACGGTCGCGTTCGCGAGCGTCGAGACGACCGTCGCAAGCGGTGGTCGCGTCTCCGTCTCGAGAAACGACGCGTACGGCGTGAGCGTCGTCTGCCAGTCCTCGCGCCGGTCGGGACAGCCGACGAACTCGACCGCTCGATAGCGTGGCGGGCGGTAGCGTTCGAGCGCTTCAGCGTCGGGGTCGGCGTCTGGCGCGGCGGGTGAGAGTCGGTCCAACGGGTCGGTCGTCGTCGTCACCTCGAACGAGTCGGGGACGAGTTCGCGACACCACGAGTCGATGGCTCCGCCGAGGTCGCTATCGACGCTGAGCGTGTAGTCGATGGTGCTTTCGGGCGAGCCGTCGGTGACGAGGAGCCATTCGAGCGGCGTTGGGTCGCTTGTGGCCGAGAGGAGGTCGAACAGCCGTGTGAACTGCGCGGTGACGGTCGCGAGGTCGAACGAATCCGTTGTTGGTCGCAGCCGAACGAACGACCGCGTAGATGTGGACTGAATAGTGACCATCGGTCACGGTGATTCGACATAATTCCTTCTCTATGTGTGGTTGTGATAACAGGACTACGGCGTGGTTGTACCGAGTCCGTCGAACGCCCCCGCGGCGACGACTCGAGGGCCGCCGTGCGCGCCTCGCCGCTCGCGTTGCTCGCGGCTGCGGTGCTACAGTCGGCCGTCGTCGTCCTCGCCGCGGCCCCGTTCAGTCCCACCCGGTGACTGGTCGGTCGTCGTCGCGTCTGTGTTCGACTCGTGGTGCGCGCCAGTATTGTTATCGCGCGCCTGCAGGGGTGCAGGCGCGTGTTCTGGCCTGCGTTGATTCACAATGTGTGGTAACTGCGAAACGGCGTCGACTGTCGATGATGCGACCGAACAACAGCTGGAATTCGAACTGTACGCGTGGCTTCGCCTCTACGCGGACGAGGGTGTCGACCCTGCGCAGCTCGTCCAGTTGCTGTTGCAGACGGCTGTCGTCGTCGACGAACTCGATGGCGTGCCACGGACCCCACCGGGGCGAGATACGACGGCGTACAAACACCTGCTGGCGCGGACGGACGAGGTGAGCACCCGGTTAGGTGTCGATGACATGCACAAATAGGGTCAGACTCCTCTCGCGTCACTTCGAACTCGTTCCGCGGTCGACGACGACTCGCCGCGTCTGTTTGGCGTCAAGCCCAAACAGGAGTCCAGCGAGAAAGAGCAGTTCGTTCCCCTGGTAGTACTGTGTGACGATATAGTCGATGAGGCCGATTTCTGGCGCGGCCACGCCGAAGATGACTAACAGAAGCGCGACGATGGCCGCGAGTCCGGCGACCGTTCGAACCACCACCCCCGAGACGAAGCCGACGAGGAACACGACAATTGCGGTGAGTAGACTCATCGCGTCTCTCAGAGGTGATGCAGGAGTAAAGTCGTCGTGGCCAAGCACCGTTACTGTGTGAGGAACGGACTCAGGTAGCTCTCGTCTCGAAACTCCGGAATCGAGAGGAAGAACTTGTGTTCCGACCAGAGTTCGTCGAAGACGATTCGGTCGGTTCCCTGTGTTTCGGCGACCCGTTTGAACGCCGCCTGGAGTGCGCTTGCGGAGAGTCGTGTCCGTGGAGCGCTTTCGGGACTCAGATTCAACAGCGCGCTCGGTTTCGTCTTCTCAGGTCGCGCCCCGTCGTCATGAATACAGCCAGTTTCGACGAGGGCGGCGACCACGTGTTGGTCGAGCGGGACGTAGAGGTCCCCACGCCACGCTTTCTTGAAGCCGAACGCGTGGACGACCTTGCGAAGATACTCGTTGGCGATTTTCGGGCCGACACCCTCGATATCGGTGAGGTAGTCGTACGCGTCTGCGTGGGTGTCCAGCGACTGAAACGTCTCGGCATCGAACGCCTCTCGAGCGGTCTCAACCTGTTCGATGCTTTGGGGTCCAGCTCGTTGGCGAATCGTGATGCTAAACACAGTCTCGAGGTGGTCCTCAATCGTGTCGAGAGAGATTCCGTAGATGGTCTCGTACTTCTGGCGCGTGTAGTGGGTGTGTCGGCCGACGCCACCGTTATCGTCGGTCGGGAGTGCTTCGAGGACGGCCCCCAATCGCTCCTCGTCAATCTCGAGTCCCATGTGAACACTTCGCACCGAAGCTATGTGACGATATCGCTGGCTGTCACGTCGGGTCTCTCCAAGCAGTTCATCGACGACGTGACCGAGTAGTGGGCGTCTCCCAAGCGTCGCTCTCGGAGTGAACAGCGACGCGCGTCCGTACGCTTGGGGGTGACTGCTCGGGTTGTGCGCGCTCCGGCGGGCAGACCGTTCCTGCCGGGCCCGGGCGTTTCGCGCTTCCGTTGCGTCTGCGACGGACGGGGCACGGTCGCGGGGCCGGGTCGGGCCGGGTGCAGCCACCCGATACCGGTCAGCCCCGAGGGCGGGTCTGCGAGCACTCGACCCGCGTCCGGGCCGTGACCGAGACCGGGCTGGCTGCATCTTCACCAGCCGTTGCGTCGGCGCTCCCTCGATGCGGTCGCGCCGCCGGTCGGCTGGTTCAGACGTGGCCGCTTGCGCGGTCCGGGCGGGCTGCTCGCCGTTCGGGCACTTGCCCTCACCCCTCGTTCGCCCGGGCTACGGTGGCTATTGGGGGTTCGCCGTGCTCACCCCCAATATGCCACGGTCCGGGGCTCACTCAGGGCTGGCTGTGCGGCCTGCCGGGCCTGCGCTCAAACTCGGCCGCGACGAGCTGTGGGTCCGCGGGCGTCCAGCCCGCGCCGGGCTGCCGCACGAGGCGTTTCCGTTGCGTCTGCGACGGACGGGACAGGCTCGTGCGGGTCCGGGCGCGGTGCTGTTCCGGCGGGTCCTCACTCTCTGCGGCCTCGCTGTGGCCGTATGCGACGCCGTTCAGGACTGTCAACCCCCCGCTTGCCGTCTCGTCGTCCCGGTTCAGCCGTTGCGTCTGCGACGGACGGCCTGCACGGGGTCGACGACCCGCGGGTCGGTGGATTGACTGCCCTGACCGCGCGCTCACCTCGAGGTTCACCCCCGCGCTCGTTTGTGGGGGACACCTGTTGGCGACGCGCCGCGCCGGACAAGCCGGCGAAGGCGCGGCGGCGTCGCCGTGAGACGATTGGTGTCGGTCAGTCTGTGAGAAGACTGCGGCTGGAGAGTCGTGGTGTCGGAAGAAGACGCCGAGTGAGCGCCTTTCAGAGAACTACAATGAGTAGTAAGAAACAGTTCCGTAATGAAGTTTCGCACAGCAATCACCCCTCGACGGTCGACGACGACGTGGTTGATGAGACGCCAGCGCTCCATCCCACAGTTGAACTCGAAATCCAAGCCAAGGTTGACCTGAATAACCCTGAAGCGGTTGGTCGGGGACTGACCCTCGCGGAAGAAGAGCGGATGGCTGCACGTGAGTGGGAGATCGAACAGACGCGTGCACGGTGGGATCGGAGACAGACGTCGGGTCGAGAGGCGCGGACGGCGACGGCGGTGGAACAGTCGAGTATCGAAGCAACGCGTGCATTCAAGAAACGCGCGGGGTGTGTCAATCGGTGGGCTGACCCGGAAGAACCGGATCCACGTGAGCAACTGACGGCTGAGCAGTTGGGCGTTGTGAACAGAGAGGCAGGACGAATGCAGTCGAAACTCGATGGATGGTCGCGGGCGGTAATCAGCCGGCGACTGGCCGAGGACGTCGCAGACGGGAACTCGATGATGAGCGCGGTCGTGGGTGTGTTCGAGGAGTTGCAACAGGCACCCGGGACGGTGATTCCGATTGCGGCGGTCAGCGAGGTACGTCGTCGTGAGGTGTCGATTGAGGGGACGATAACCCAACTCTGGGAGTCATCGAATCCGGCGATTCAGCAGGTGGGACTCATTGAGGACGAGACGGGACGAACGAAGTTTACGGTGTGGCATAATAGTCGGCAGCCAGCTGTCAGAGAAGGCGAGCGGGTGACGCTGCGGAACGTCGCAAAGAGCTGGTACGGTGGGCGTGTTTCGGTAGCCGTGACGGGGTGGTCGGACATCAGCTTCCCAGAGCGCGAGGCGTGGTGGGCTGAGTAGGCGTCGCGGGCGGGATTTTTCTTTTTTGACGTATCCACCACCCCGGCCCCACCTCCCCACCCACCGCTCCGTGCTCGCACCTACGGTGCTGCGCGCGCAGCCACGACCTCACGGTGGATTTTCGGCTGTGTTTAGTGCGTCGAATGAAGCCGTTTCGTACGCTCGACGCCAGAGTTGATGCACCGCTCGTGCAACGAGCATTGGCTCTGTCGTCACGATACAGGACGGCTCTACGTCGTCCGAATTTGCGTCGGGTGGCGTATGAAAGTGCTTCTCTGGTGCGTCCGGTTTGGGATGGTAATCGTAGCGGAACTGTACACCACACTCATCGAGATAGTGGAAACTGTAGTACTGACGCTGGAACCAGCGAATATCGAACCGACACCATGTCGCCTCGGCGATTCCATCTCGAAAGTGAATCTGCAGTTTCGTTGGGTCGAGGCGGCTATCGAACCCCGCATCTTCGACGAGGCCGTCGGCACGTGTGAAGACCGTACGAATCTCTTCAAGCGCGACATCATCGATTGGGCCAACAGCGCCCTCAACGTCCGTCTCGCCTGCCATTTACGCTGTGGATTGAGAGCCGTCGTCGTGTAGTGCACCTTGGCTGCGGATCGTGTTTCCACGATCAGAGAGCCGAGCCGCTGCAGACCGGCTATCATCTGGATCGAAATCGTAGAGTGTCAGCGCAGCTTGGGCGATCTCAAGGTTCTGCTCAATTTGCTGCCATCGAGTGAGGTCTGCCCATCCGTCAGCACCGGACTCCAATTCCAAGGTCAGTTCGTCGACAGTCGTCGCGTCGTACTGTTCTTGGATCGCTTGCCGTTCTTCTTTCAGTTCCCGAATCGCCTGTCGAATCTCATCTTTCGTGTGCTCGCGGTGAATGTCGGCGATCCGCCGCATCGCCAGCATCTGCGGTGCGCGCATGTAGCGAGTGGCATCGTCAGCTGCAATCACTTTGACACGGCCAGTCTCAGCGAGCGCTGAGAGGTGCTTCCGTGCAGTTGGTTCACTCACATGGGCACGCTCAGCAACTTCGCTGGCAGTTTGTGGGTTCGTTGTAACGTCGATTACCTGTCGAATACGCTCAAACGTCGTGGTGTCTGCTTTCCAGTCATCAATGACTGCCTCGTTGACGTTACCCTGCCACGGTGTTGTGGGGGAGCCTGCTCCGGTCATTGGTCGTCGTACGAGCGTGGTGAGTAAAATAGCTTTGCTGGAGATTTCTAATTTTTGCTTCTTGCGCATGGGCCAGTTAGTAAAATCTAGATTAGTAAAATCACGATTAAGATAATCAGAACGACTATGATCTACCAAGCCAAACACGGACTATGTCTCGGCCTTCCTTCGTCAACCGCGACGACGAACTCTCGTTTCTTCGATCCCGGTTCGACCGTGAGACAGCGGAGTTGCTCGTCATCTATGGCCGGCGGCGGCTTGGAAAGAGCGCGCTCGTCCGTGAAGCAATTCATGACCGAGACGATGCGGTGTACTGGCAGGCGACCGAGGAGACTCCGGACGTACAGCTCGCAAGCTTCGTCGAGACCGCTCGCGAGACGTACCCGGTCGTTGACGATATCAAGCGTGACTGGGAGTCGATTCTCAAGACGCTTGGGCGGCAGGACGCAGTCGTCGTTATCGACGAGTTTCCATACTTAATCGAATCCGACGATGCAGTCCCCTCAAAGATACAGCGGGTCTGGGACCTCTATCTCGAACAGACGGCGGCGTCGTTGGTACTGGTCGGGTCGTCGATCAGCGTGATGGAAGAGAAAGTGCTCGGAGGAGGGAGCCCGCTGTACGGACGCCGGACCGGAACCATTGACTTGCCACCACTTGCGTTGGCCGACGCACGACAGCTGTACCCCACAGACGACCCAGAGACAACGATTGAGACGTGGAGCGTCTTCGGTGGGACGCCGTACTATCTTCAGGCGCTCACCCCAACGGTATCGCTCGCGGAGAACATCCAGACACACGTGCTTTCCGAACACGGTGTGCTCCACAACGAGCCAGAGTTCCTCCTCCGGACGGAGTTCGGGATTCGAGAGCCACAGACCTACTACACGATTCTCCGGGCGATTGCGACAGGAAAGCGCGAGGCGAGTGAGATTGCTAACTTCGCCGGTATCGATTCGAACGCACTCGGATCGTATCTCGCGAAGCTCCGTCGACTGCGACTGGTCACACGGGATATCCCGGTCACGGCGAATCCCAATGCGACGCGAAAGAGCCGATACCGACTGAATGAACCGCTGTTTCGGTTCTGGTTCCGTTATGTGTACGGCCAAGAAGGGACACTCGCCCAGCTCGGTGACAATGCTTTCGAGGAGTTGGTCGCACCTTCGTTCTCGGAGTATATGGGCTCGATGTTCGAACTCGTCTGTCAGAATGCGCTCCCGTCGTTAGTTCCCAAGACCTACCACGGGATTGGCTATTGGTGGCACAAGCATCACGAACTGGACGTTGTCGGCCTTGCGAGTGACGGCACACTCGTCGCTGGGGAGTGCAAGTACACGCAGCGAGAAATGAACGAAGGCGACCTTGCCGACCTAGAGCGGAGCGCTGCGCAGGTCGACTGGACGCCACCGGAGGGTGGTGATCCGACGTACCACTACTGTTGCTTCGCTCGTTCAGGATTCTCTGACGGCCTGCGAGAAGTGGCATCTAATCGGTCGGATGTATCGTTGTTCACCCCGAGTGAGATCGTGTCTGAATGATTTAACTAGGCACATCTCGTTGGTTGATGTGTATTGTTGCCATGCGTCGTCGATTCGTCGTTTCGAGACACACAGGTCGGGTGACCATTCCAGCGAACCTCTTTGTAAACCGGTTTGATGAGGAAGCGTGTCAACAAACCGAAGACGGCGCTCAATTCAGCTTTGACTGTGGACCGGTGTTTCGGACACACATCGCTTGTCAAAGCGACTGGCAGCTCACACGGACGGAGGATGGGACACGGATCTCCGAATCAATCACATACGGCCACACGTGGTATCGATTCGCTCTTGGTGGTCTCTGTGTTGGGCTGGTCGGTCGTGGACTCGCGGTAAGTGGTGCATCTGGGGTTGCCGCAGCGGTGACTGCGTTCAGCATTCTTCTGTTGTTGTTTGCGTCTAGTCTCCTGTTTCGAGAGACGACACTTCCACGTCAGCAAGTTGAGCTTGATTCGTTTACCAGTCCGCAGTTCGGTCCCCTAAGTATCGCTTGGGCTATGACACTCTGGGCGACGGTTCTTCGCCCAGCATATGGCCTCTTGTGTAGTACTGGGCTCGTCGGCATGTGGTTGATCCACGGACAGTCTCCCCGAGTTGAGACGTCTCTCGAGCGTCTGAGCCGTTTCCTGTCAACGTACTACTGGAGGCTTCCGGCAGTCCCGAGTCGATACATTCTGACGATGGCGGGTGCGGCGGTTGGACTCGTGATTTTTAGTCTACTCAATATGCAGATCTCGATCAGATCTCCATTGCAGACTACCATTATCGTCGGTGTGACTGGTGGTCTCGTCGTGTGGCTCTTGTCCTCGATTGGTTCACGACGCCAGGCTAGGGGTGCAGTCATCGCCGCCGCAGCGCTCTCTGGATTGGTTGTCCTTTCGCTCCCCACCCAGTTTTCAGTCCGAATTCGGCCACTCCCGGTTCACTCACTACAGAGCTATCTCGGTCTCGGGGTTACTGCAGCACTCCTTGTTATGATCTGGGGCAGTCTCTGGTTGTTCCTCTTCGGACAACAGTCCAGAACCCGAGCGCAGTTCTTGGAGGCTGGTCGTGAGATATCGACACGACAGGCAGCAGTTGCGGCGTACCTGATGATTACTACTGCAGGGGTCTTTCTGTGTTCGATTATACTCGTGGCCCATTGGTCTTTAGCTAAGCCTCAGCAGTCGGTTGGATGGTGGTAGCGAGCTGTTCTCGAAGGATCGGTCGTTGCTTGTGGATCTTCTG
>NZ_LOEP01000036.1 GCF_001482285.1 Haloferax sp. Q22
CCTCGGCCGCCGAGTCCGCGTTCGGCGACCGCGCCCCGCTCGTCCGCCGGGCCGCGCCCTGCGTCGCGCTCACCGACGACGCCGGACTGGTGAGCGTGGCGCTCTCGCCGCCACGTCAACCCGACGGCTTCGACGCGTGGAGCGACGGTTTCGACCTCGACCCGGCGTGGTTCCATCCGACCGAGGCCACCGTCGTCGCCCTCGTCCGCGGCGACCTGTTCGCCCTCGGCCGCTACGAGGACGGCGACCTCGAATTCGTCGAGGGCTTCGAGAGCGACGTGAAGTCCGCCCACTCGAAAGGCGGGTTCTCGCAGGCGCGCTTCGAGCGCATCCGCGAGGGACAAATCGACGACCACCTCGACCGCTGTCACGAGGCGCTCGACGAGTTCCTCGACGGCGACGCTGACGCCGAGGCGGGAGCCGCCGGCGACGACGCCGACCTCGTCGTCCTCGGCGAGCGGACCGTCCTCGGTGAGTTCCGCGTGCGGGCCGCGCTGACCGCGACCGTGGACGCCAGCGGCGACCCCGAAGCGGCGCTCACGGAGGCGTCTAGGGAGTTCTGGACCACGCGGCTCTACCGGCTCTGAGACGGTGGCGACGCCGCGGCCGCGCTCTCGGTCGTCCTCGAATACTCGCAGACAACTCGGCGATATGACCCGGCAGTCGCCGCCGAATCGCCCCACCTTTTAGGGTGGCACGTAGTGACACCCTGTATGAACGACCCACAGCGAGTCGTCGTCCTCGCACACGAGAAGTTCCCCGACCGCGCGAAGACCGCCACGGGCGTCCTGAAGTACGCGGACTACGACGTGGTTGCCGTCCTCGACCGCGACAACCCCGGCACCTCTGCCGCCGACCACCGCCGCGACCTCCCGGACGTGCCCGTCGTCGCCTCGATGGCCGACGCGCCCGACGCCGACGCCCTTCTCATCGGCATCTCGCCCATCGGCGGCGCGTTCGACGAGACGTGGCGCGACGACGTTCGCACCGCCCTCGAACGCGGCTGCGACCTCATCTCCGGCCTTCACTACTTCCTCACGGAAGACGAGGAGTTCGTCCGACTCGCCGACGAACACGGCTGCGACATCAACGACGTTCGCAAGCCCCACGACGACCTCGGCGTCGCGCAGGGCAAGTCCGCCGACGTGGACGCCGAAGTCGTCCTCACGGTCGGCACCGACTGCTCGGTCGGCAAGATGACCGCGACGCTCGAACTCGTCGAGGCCGCCCGCGAGCGCGGCATCGACGCGGGGTTCATCCCGACCGGCCAGACCGGCATCATGATCGCCGGCTGGGGCAACCCCGTCGACCGCGTCGTGAGCGACTTCACCGCCGGCGCGGTCGAGGAGATGATTCTGGAGAAGGGCGACGAACACGACGTGCTGTTCGTCGAGGGCCAGGGGAGCATCGTCCACCCGGCGTACTCGGCGGTCACCTGCGGCATCCTCCACGGCTCGATGGCCGACAAGCTCGTCCTCTGTCACGAGGCCACCCGCGAAGCGATTCACGGCTACGAGGAGTTCGCCCTACCTGACCTCTCGGAGTACGTCTCGCTGTACGAGAACCTCGCCGACCCGGTCCACGAGGCCGACGTGGTCGCCGGGATGCTCAACACCTCGCACGTCGACGACGACGTGGAGGCGGCCGAGGCCGTCGACGCCTTCGCCGACGAACTCGGCGTCCCCGCGGTTGACCCCGTCCGGTTCGGGTCGGCCGACCTCATAGACGAGGTGTTCTAGATGCTCACGACGGAGTTCGAGCGCGTCTCGATGCCGCTCGCGGAGCCGTTCGGCATCGCCCGCGGCGTCCAGACCGAAGCCGAGAACGTCGTCGTCCGAATCGAGGACGAAGGCGGCATGACGGGCGTCGGCGCGGCCGCCCCGTCGTCGCACTACGGCGAGACCGCCGACACCGTCGAGGCCGTCCTTCCGGACCTGCTCTCGGTGGTCGAGGCGGTCGGCGACGCGCACGCCATCGACCGCATCGAGCGCGAGATGGCCGAGACGGTCCGCCGCAACCCGGCCGCGCGGACCGCCGTGAGCATCGCCCTCCACGACCTCGGGGCCAAGCGCCTCGGCGTCCCGCTGTACCGCCTCTGGGGGCTCGACCCCTCGCGGACGCCCACGTCGTCGTACACCGTCGGTCTCGACGACCTCGACACGATGCGCGAGAAGACCGCGGAGGCCTACGAGGCCGGCTACGACGTGCTCAAGGTCAAACTCGGTACCGACCGCGACAGGGCGATTATCGAGGCCGTCCGCGACGAGGCCCCCGGCGCAACCATCCGGGTCGACGCCAACGAGGCGTGGACGCCCCGCGAGGCCGTCGAGATGACCGAGTTCCTCGCCGACCACGGTGTCGAGTTCGTCGAACAGCCGGTCCCCGCCGAGGACCACGAGGGGCTGAAATTCGTCTACGACCGCGGCGCGCTCCCCATCGCGGCCGACGAGTCGTGCATCACGGCCGACGACATCCCGCGCATCGCCGACCGGGTCGACATCGCGAACCTCAAACTGATGAAGTGCGGCGGCCTCACGGAGGCGAAACGCGCCATCCACGCCGCCCGCGCCCACGGGCTGGAAGTCATGCTCGGCTGCATGATAGAGACGAACGCCGCCATCGCGGCGGGCTGTCACCTCGCGCCGCTGCTCGACTACGCTGACCTCGACGGCTCGCTCCTTCTCGCGGACGACCCCTACGAGGGCGTTCCGATGCCGAACGGCGAAATCGACCTCGAAGCTCTCGACCGCCCGGGAACCGGCGCACAGCGTCGGTGACGCGACGGCCCCGACGCTAAACGCCCCTCAGGACTCCCAGTCGAGGTCGTCTTCGCGGGTCTCCGACCGGAGCACGAACGGCCCGATAGAGAGCGTCCGCTTGGCGACCGTCGATATTCGGAGGACTGCAGCCGCGAGCACGGCGAACGGCGCGAGCGAGACGGCCACCACGAACGCGACCGTGAGGAGGAGGTTTGACACGCCAAGCGTCGCGCCGGTAACCGTGGTCGGGTCGTCGAGAAAGAGAATCGCGCCGATGCTCGCCACGAGCGCGGGGACGGCCGCGTAGAACATCATCCGCGAGAGGTCGACCAGTTCCCACCGGAAGTAGAGCGTCTTGACGTGCTCGCGGGCGGGACCGAACAGTTCGAGCGCGTCGCGAAGCTCCGACAGCGCCGTCTTCGTCTCCGACGAGAGGTCGGCGTCGTGGACGCGGCGGAGCCGCGCCGCCTGATAGATTTTCCACGAGTAGTTCAGGTCAAGCGCCGCCGACAGCACCTCGAACGTCCCGAACTGCCGGCCTTCCAGCCGCTCGGCGACCGCCTCGGCGTTGGACTCGACCTCCTCGGCGAACTCGCGGACGCGGGTCGGCGGGTCGGCGTCGCTCGCGTCCTTGTCCGCGTCGCCACTTTCGCCCGCGTCCCCGTCGGCATCGAGCGTCGCCTCGACCGCTCGCGCCCGCGATGCGATGCCCTCGGCCAGCGCGCGTAGGAACGCCGAGGGCTCCGGCGGCGCGACCGGCGCGTCCAGCAGGTCGGCCACGTCCTCGCGGAAGTTCATCGACCCCTCCATCCGGTCGCGCTGGTCGCCCAGCGGGCCGAGTTCGCGCGAGAGCACGAGCTGATTGATGGTGACGACGAGCGTAACGCCCGTGATAATCGCGGTGAGAAGGCCCTGCGCGAGCGTCTCGATGGGGTCCGAGGACTCGACGGCGACCCGGAGCGGGGTCGGGTCCAGTTGGCCGAGAACGACGACGCTACAGAAGACGACGACGAGCGGGGCCGCGGCGACGACGCGGCGGTCCGCGTCGAGGAGGGCGCGGAGTTTCGCGCGGCTCGTCGTCCCGCGCTCCCGCATCGTGTCGTCGGGCTCGCCGGCCGACGGGCCGCCGGTGTTCGACATGACCGAAGCTATCGCGGGGTGGGTTGAAGTGCGTACTGGCGATTAGTCGGAGGGTCGACCGTGTCGCGGGACGGCGGTGGCGGTAGGGAGGCGGGGCGGTTGAGGCGGCGAGAGAGATTGAGACGGCGGGCGCGCTCAGGAGGAAGCAGACGAGTCGTCTTCGTTCTTCAGTTCCTCCAGTTCGGCTTCGACCTCTTCGTCGGCCACGTCGGTCTCGACGTCCACGTCAGCGTCGGCGGCGCTCTCGCTTTCGGCGTCCGACGACCCGGAGGACTTGCCCATCTCGGCTTTGAGCGTCTCCAGTTCGGTGTCGACCTCGGCGCTGGTGCGGCCGGCTTCGAGTTCGCGCTCGATGGAGTCCTTGTCCGACAGGGCGTCGTCGAACGCGCCGGAGTCCATGAGCTCGTCCATCGCGGCCGAGCGGGCCTCCATCTCGTCGGTGCGTTCCTCGGCGCGTTCGAGCGCGCGCCCCACGTCGGCCATCTCGTCGCCGACGCCGGACATCGCCTCGGAGACGCGGCTCGACGCCTCGGCGGCCTCGTAGCGGGCCTTCATCGTCTCCTTTTTCGTGCGGAACTCCTCGATGCGGCTCTGGAGTTCGTCCTTCTTGTTGACGAGTTGGTCTTGGGTCTCCTGCAGGCTGGCGATTTGGGTCTCCAGCTCCTCGATTTGGCTCATCTTGGCCTGCTTCTTTTCGAGCGCCTTGCGGGCGAGGTCCTCGCGGTCCTGCTGGACGGCCTCGCGGGCCTGGTCGTTGTGCTTTTCGACGTTCTCTTCGAGGCGGCGCTTCTGAATCTCTAGTCGCTTCTTCTGGGTGGTCAGGTCGGCGATACCCTGTTTGACCTGCTGTAGCTCGTCGCGCATCTTCTCGTAGGAGTAGTCGAGCGTCTCGGTCGGGTCCTCCGCACGGTTGAGGAGGGCGTTTATCTTCGACCGGATGACGTACGACGTGCGAGAGAGAATTCCCATACCCAATTACTACGCGACGTTCGGCTTAAAACCTCACCAGCGCAACCTGTCTCTATGACCGAGACGATTCTCGTCCCCGGGGGGCGCGACGTGCGGGCGACCCTCGACCGCGCCCGCGAAGACGGCGCGGACGGCACGAACGACCCAGCGACCCGAACCGACGCCGTCGTCGTCGCCTGTCCGCCCCATCCACAACACCAGGGCCACCGCGGCGACGCCCGCCTCGTCGCCGTCAGCGACGCGCTCACCGCCCGCGGTATCGACTGCCTCCGCTTCGATTACGGCGCGTGGGACGAGGGCTACGGCGAGCGCGCCGACACCCTCCGGGCGGTCGAGTGGGCCGCGGAGCGCTACGACCGCGTGGGCCTGTTCGGCTTCTCGTTCGGCGGCGCGATGGCGCTCCTCGCGGCCGCCGAGGGCGCGGCCGTGGACGCCGTCTCCGCGCTCGGCCCCGCCGGGCGACTCGCCGACGACCTCGATGCAGTCGCCGCCTTCGACCGCATCCCCGTCCCCGTGCAGGTCGTCTACGGCACTCGCGACGACATCGCCGACTGGGAACCAGTCGTCGAGCGCGCCCGCGAGTACCACCAACCGGTCGTCGAGTTCGCCGCCGATCACTTCTTCGTCGGGCAGGAGGCGAAGGTCGCGGCCGCAGTCGCCGACTTCCTCCTCCCGAACCTCAGCGTCGAGTGAGCGACGGGGTCGTCTCCGGCACCGTCTGCCCGAGATTCATCGACCGAACGACATTTTTGCCTCGGCTCCGAAGCCGCCTGCATGGTCCCCCGCAAGCGACTCGCCGCCGTCGTCGCCCTCCTCCTCGTCGGCGTCGCGCTGAGCCAGTCGTTCGCCGTCGCCACCTCCACCTCGACGCTCGAATCGACGTACGAAGCCGACGCGGTGACAGCAGACTCGCCGCCCGGTCTCGTCGCCTCCCACGACGCCGACGTGGTTAACCTCGACAAGACGGTGAACCGGACGCCGCAACTCCGAGAGCCGGTCGCCACCGCCGCCCGGACCGGCCGGTACGACGGCGACATCGAACCCGAGGCGTACATGACGCTCTCGGACGTGAACGAAGACGCCGAGTTCGCGGTCTACGACGGCCGGTACTACCGGTTCTCGCTGAACGTCTCGGACGACCCCGTCGGCGCGACCATCGAGCTCGACCCGACCGATTGGGAGACCGTCGCCGCCGCGGCGTCGTCGCCCGCCGCGAACGCCAGCGCCGACGTGCGCGAGGCCATCGACGGCGGCACCGTCACCAACAGCACGTTCGTCGTGCCGGGGCTCTACGAGCGCGGCGGCGCGCACTACCTCGTCTATCCCGCGAACGAGGGCGAGATTCTCGGGAACTTCCTCGCCGTCGTCGGCGGGTTCCTGTTCAACCCCATCGGCTGGGCGTACACTATTGCGGGCCTCGGCCTCCTCGGCGCGTTCCGGATTCACCCGCGCGCTCGCCCGTTGGACCGCAGAACCGCGCTTGCTGTCGTCCCCGGCACGCTCGTCGCGATGTGGCTGGCGACGACGCTCACCAACACGGGGTCGCTCGGCATGCGCTACGTTCTCGTTCCCGGTATCGGCGTCGTGACTGCCTTCGGACTGTTCGCCGGCTTCTGCATCCGCCGCGGGTCGTGGAAGTCGCTCGTCGGCTGGAGCGTCGCGCTCGTCGCGGTCGTCATCGCGGCCGACGCCGTCGCCATCGGCCTCGTCGGGACGATTTTCGGCGCTCTGGGACTCGTCGTCGGCTGGTTCGGGAGCCTGTTGCTCGTCCCCTACGGCTACGCGCTCGCGGCTGACGCCGAAGACGAGCGTGAGGTCGGTCCGGGTGCGGTGACGGCCGAGGAGTTGGGAGACGGGTGACTCGGCTCTCGGTGCTTGGTGCCTGAGCGTGGAGAAAGAGGGACAGTCAGTCTCTCAGTTGTACTCGCGCCATCGGTAGCCGCACTCTTGGCACTTGAAAAAGCGCGTCGGCGGTTCGTCGGCCGACCCGGTCTGTTTGATGGTGTACCACGCTTTCGTGTGGCCGCAGTCGTCACAATGAACGTCTTTCGCGGTCGGCTTGCCCTCGAACTCCGCGCCCTCTTCGGTCTCGATGAGTTCGTCGCCCGACTGCGCCTCGGTGGAGACGAACTCCGCCGCGAGGTCCTCGTCGCGCTCGGCGGTCCCCCCGCAGTCGTCGTTCGTGCAGGTCATCGCGCCGTTCTGGCTCACCATCATCGAACCGCACTCGTCGCAGAACTGCATACCCGCCGGTAGCGGACCGAGGGCAAAGAAGCTGTCACTCCGCATCGTCGGGAGAATCAGAACCGACCCGCCGTCCCGCCGCCATCAGTCGTCTTTCTCGACCATCGGGCAGTTCCGCACCCGGAAGTGGTCGCTGTCTTCGAGTTCGACGATGGTCGTCCCCTCGTGGTGGCACGCGAGTTTCGGGGGGTCGCCGAAGTGCTCGCAGCGCTGGCAGAACTCGGTCTTGGGGACGACGTGATCCGAGACGCCGTCGGCGTCGTCGACGGGGGTGGCCTCGGCTCCGACGCCGACGCCCGCCGCTCGCTCTTCGTCACCGCCTTCGACGAGCGCCGTCCACACGTCCTCGCGGTCGAGTTCGCCGACCTCGACCGACTCGAAGAGTTCGTCCGTCTCGTTGCGGTCGGTGACGCGCGAGCGGGCGCGGCGCTCGGCCACGCGTCCGGCGAGGTCCGAAAGCGGGGCCGAGTCGGCGTCGTCGCTTCGTCCGTCGCGGCCTCCGTCCGGGGCGCGGGCGGCGTCGTCGCTGTCGGCTGCCGAGTCGTCGCGTCCGAATGAGTCGTCGCGGCCGCCGGAGACGGATGGCTCGTCCCCCGTCGTGTCGTCTGTTGAATTGTCGTCGGTCATCGTCCTCGTGAGTCCTCAGTCGTCGCCGTGTTCGCTTCCCGCCGCGGCACCCTGCTGAGCCGACTCTTCCTCCTCCCGGGAGGCGTATCGACCGCCGTCGCCGTCGGTCGCGTCGTCGACCGCGCCGGTAATCGCCTCGTCGAGGAGGTCGGCGACCTCGTCGGTCGCGCGGGCCTCGTCCGCCGATTCCAGCGCGGGGAGCCGGCCGGTGTGGAGCGTCGCCGACCCGAAGAAACCGGGCGAGGACGACAGCTCGCGAAACAGGGATCGACACGACGGACAGCGGGGCTCCGCGAGCAGGTCAAGGTGGACGGTCTCGTCGCACTCCTCGCATCGCGCTTTCTTCTCGTCGGCCGCGTTCGCGGTGCGGAGGAGTTCGGCGAGCGCCTGTCGTTCGAGGTCGGCGGCTTCGAGGTCGGCCGCCCGCCCGCGGAGGTCGAGCAGCGTCCGCGCGACCGTCCGGAGGTTCTCGTCGAGCGTCGCGGTCGTCTCGTCGAGGTAGGTGAGAATCTCCTCGAAGTTCTCGAAGCCGGCGTCGAACCGCTCGTCCAGATCGGTCACGCGGTTCCGAGCCGCGCGCACGTCGTCGGCCAGTCGGTCGAGTTCGGCGTCTAACTCCGGATGCGTGTGGTCGCGCGGGGCCTTCTCGTCCGCCTCGCGTTTGACCTGCACGACGCGCATCCGAACGTCTGATATCTTCTCGTCCAGTTCACCTTCGAGTTCATCGACGCGCGCTTCGACCCCGCCGAGGCGGTCCGAGACCGCGTCCGCGTCGTCGGCGATTCGCCCGCGTCGCTCACGGCGAGCCGATAGGTCCCGAGGGCCCGTGCGAGCACCGTCTCCGGGTCGACGCCCTCTTCGTCGGCGCGCGCCTCGACCCACGTGTGGAGGTCGTCTGGGAGCGACACCCCGTCTTCCCCTTCCATCTTCGTTTCCAGTTTGTCCACGCAGCCTTAAGAACTATCCCCGAATTCGCGACAGTCCGGTGGTTCGACACTCGACTCAGCGAATCTTCCGTACGTCGCTCACGTCGAGGCCGCCCTCGTTGATTTCGGTCTCGAACTGCACGATGTTCTCGCTCTCCAACCGGGCGAGCACGCCGCGGAACTCCTGGACGACCATGGTCCGCGCGCGCTTCGACCCCCCGGACTCCCACTCGAAAAGCAGCGAGCCGCCGGTCGCGCCCTTGAGGACGCCGAGTTCGGTCTTCGAGAGCGCCTCAGTGCTCACGAGCACGAGGATGAGCCCGCCCCACTGGTAGGAGGCCTTCTCCAGACCCTTGATGACCATCGCGATGTCAGACCACGTCATCTCGTCGGACTGGCTGGCCACGAGGTCGGTCAGGGAGTCGATGAGCACGAGGTTACCGGGGGCGTGCTGACTGAGGGTGGTCCCCAGCGCGCCAAGCACGGACTCGCGGTTGTGTTGGTGGCCGAGGTCCTCCAACTTCGTCGGCTGGCCGAGATACCACTCGCGCGGAATCGGGCTGAGTTGGAAGTACTCCGGCGAGAGGTCGTGGAACTCGATGTGTTCGACCGCGGACTCGACGACCTCGTCGTCCATCGTGTAGCCCATCTCGCGGCGCAGGTACTCCTCGCCGGCGGTAAACGAGACGTAGTGAATCTCCGGCGGCGGCGTCGCGGTGTCCGCGAGCGAGCCGTAGTGGAGGTCGAACAGCTCCTCGTCGGTGTGCGAGAGGGCGTTCATCGTCGCGCTCGTGTAGAGGAACTCCCGAGCGCCCGCGCCGGACTCGCCCGCGAGGAGCACGACGTTCCCCGGGGGTGCGCCGCCGCCGATGATGCTGTCGAGGCGGGGGATGCCGAAGGGGATTTGAGACATATCGAATCCGACTCGGCCGCGTCGGTTAGGCGTTTCGGGGAGCGCGACGCGAGGGTTCCACCGCCGGCACTCCCGTCTCGTCGTTCAGCGCGCTCACTCCACGCTCGCGCCGCGGTTCCGCCCGCGGGCGACCGAGACGCTCCCGTCGATGTCGGCATCGGCCAGCGCCGCCCGACCCGCCTCGACCGCCTCGTCGACGTGGTCGGCGTCGGTGACGCCGTAGACGGTCGGCCCCCACGACGACTGGCCCGCGCCGTAGACGACCGGTGACTCAGACAGCGACGAGACGAGCGCGCCGACCGGCGGGCGGTAGACGCCCCCCTGCTCGTCGGCGTACCACGTCCCGTTGAGCCGGCCGACGGACTCGACGGCCTCGCCGAAGCGCTCGGCGGACCCCTCGGCGAGCGCCGGGAGGAGCCGGCGCGTGACGATGCCGGCGATTCGGTCGCCGGTCTGCGCGTCCGCGCGCTCGACGACGGAGCGCATGCTCGACTCCTCGGCCGCGCCGTTGCGGCCGGGGTCGACGTCGGGGACGACGAGCAGGAACCGCCAGCGGTCGGGTATCTCGTGTCGCGCGGCGACCGCCGGGACCGACCACGCGCCGTCTTCCGGTCGGTCCGTGGTAAAGCGCGCGGTCGGGTGGCCCGCGTCGAGGACGGCTCCCCCGGCTTCGAACGTGGCGACGCCGACGCCGGAGCGACCGCCGCGTCCCATCTCGGGTGCGAGTCGGCGCACGTCGGCCTCGCGGCCGGTGGCGGCCGCGACCGCCCGCAACACCGCGAGCGCGAGCTGTGTCCCGCTCCCGAGGCCGGCGTGTCGCGGCAGGGCGCGCTCGACCGAGAGGTCGGCGCCGTCGGCTCCGAGGAGTTCGACCGCCTGCTCGGCGTACTCGCGGGCGGCGGGATGCCGGCACCGAACCTCGGACGCGGGCTCGGCGGCGACGACCACCCGCGGCTCGTCGAGCGCGACGCCCACGCCGCCGTAGAGGCGGTCGCGGGCGAGGCTCAAATTGAGGAAGCCGAAGTGGATGCGCGCGCCGGTCGAGACCCGAACCATGTTACCGGCTATCGGCGGGGACGCCAAAAGGGGGTTTCGACCATGGCAACGCGGGCCGGAGTCACCCGCCGCTGTCTGCCGGTTTCGACTCTGGTGGCAGGTGTCAGAAGAGGACCGAGTGTTCGAAAGCGCGGGGAGAACAGGTGTGAGCCGAACCGAAGCGGGGCCGGGAACTCCAGCGGGACCAGTCGCGTCGGAGCGACCGCGTTACGAGGTCGTTTCGTTCGTCGTCGTTTCGTTGGCGGTCGAATCAGTCGTCGTCTCGTTCGAGTCCGTGTCGGTCGTCGTCTCTTCGGACTCGTACGTCTCCGTCACCTCGTCGGCGACGGGTTGGAGGACGTACTTGCCCGCGTTGCCGGCCTTGACGGGCGTGAAGTCGGCCGTGAACGTGGTCGTCTCGTCGGCGCGAATCTCGAAGGACCGCTCGAACTTCAGCGGGGCTGACCCGGGCACCTCGACGGTCGCGGCCGATCCGTCGGTGAGGGTCGCGTCGGTCTCCGACACCTCGACCTGCAGGAAGTCGTAGATGCCGGTCTCCAGTTCGAACTCCTCGACGAGCGCCGAGGCGTCGCCCTGCAGTTCGACGAGGTCGAGTGCTGTGCCGCCCGCGTCGAGCGACTTCGCCTCGCCGTCGGCGGGCTTGACGCGGACCGTCGAGACCGTCACGACGCAGGACTCGAAGTCGGCGATGTCGCCGGGCTTGTCGCTCACGCGGGTCGAGAGCGTCCCCGTCGTCGCGGACGCGGTGCCCATACAGCCGGCGAGGCCGGCGGTGGTCGCGGCGGCGATTCCTGCGGCGGACCTGAGGAAGCGTCGTCTGGTGTGTGTCATTGGTGGGTGTCCGTGTGTCTGCGGGGCGGCGCGAGCGGGCGGTCCGCGCGATGACTGGTGGGGAACCGCCTTCGCCCCGCGACGTCGTCCGCTCTGTACGCCGCGGTATTGAAGGGTGGAAACCGACGCGCCGGCTTGCGGTCGTTGGCGCGTGATTCGGCTCGAACGGCGTCGAATTTCGCCGAGTTTCGTCAGAAAATAGGGAGGGCCACCGCCGACCGCGTAGGTGAGTGG
The DNA here is from genome assembly GCF_001482285.1 of Haloferax sp. Q22. GTDB lineage: Archaea > Halobacteriota > Halobacteria > Halobacteriales > Haloferacaceae > Haloferax. Next base: position 11,700 of record NZ_LOEP01000036.1, read on the forward strand.
CGACCGGTGTTCGACTCAGCGCACGCGGCAGACGTTCCCGTTGGACGGCGGCGCGCGGGCGGGCGAGACGGCGTCGACGACGGGGAGGACGCTGAACCCGGGCGACCCGCCGGTGGCGAATCCGATGGCGAACACCGTGTAGGTCCGGCCGCCGCCGAGGGTCGTTCCGGGGAGGTCGAGCACGACCGTCCCGTCCGACGAGAGGGCGACCTGCAGGTCGTACGTCCCGGCGGGCACCGTCTCGTAGTGCGAGACGTCGCCGAACGCCAGCCCCGAAAACAGCGTCGGGCCGTCCTTGACGACGATGTCGACTTCGGGCGCGTCGGGCGAGAAGTGGCCGACTCGGAACCGCGCGTCACCCGCCGCGACGCCGCCGGGGCGTGCCGCCGCGGTCGTCGCACCGCCGGCGAGTAGCAGACCGGTCGCGCCGAGGCTCTTCAGCATCGTTCGTCGGGAGAAAGACGACATTTGCAACCGTCATGAAGGTCCACAAAGACATTAATATCCACTCAAATCAGGACTTGAAAGAAAAATCACTACGCCGAGACAGTCAGGCGTTTCTGACCGTCTCAGACGAGTTCTTCCGCGACCACGTCGACCGCGAGCAGGTTCGGGTCGATGGCGAGGTCGGCCTGCGCCGTGGCGAACTCCGGGAGGGAGTCGTAGGCGTAGGTCACGACGCGCACGTCGGGGTTCAGTTCCTTTGCCACCGAGATGGCCGTCGCGTCGTCCATATCGGTGAGCACGAACAGGTCGGCGTCCTCGATGCCGGCCTCGCCGAGCGAGTCGGCGGAGGCGATACCGCTGACGCGGACGACCGTCGCACCCTCGGTTTCGAGCGCCTCGCCGAGTCCGTCGGGGTCGGTCCCCGCGACGATTGCCGTCGTCATTCGTACTCGATGGTCGCCGGCGGTTTGTGGGTCACGTCGTAGACGACGCGGGCGACGTTCTCGTTCGTGCCGGTGATGCGCGACTGGATGCGCTGGAGGGTGTCCCACGGCAGTTCCTGCGCGCGGGCGGTCATGCCGTCGCGCGACTCCACGGAGCGGACCGAGACGATCCAGCCGTGGACGCGGTTGTCACCCTTGACGCCGGTACCCTTGCCGATGACGGCGGCGAACGCCTGCCACGGCTCGTGCTTTTCGGTCTCGTCTTCGACGACGTGACACGCGTCGCGGGCGACCTGCACCTTCTCGGGCGTGACTTCGCCGAGGACGCGGACCGCGAGGCCCGGCCCCGGGAACGGCATCCGCTCGGCGATGATGGACTCGAGGCCGAGCGCGCGGGCGACCTCGCGGACCTCGTCCTTGTAGAGGTCGCGGACGGGTTCGACGATGCCCTCGAAGTCAACCACGTCCGGCAGGCCACCGACGTTGTGGTGGGACTTGATGTTGCCCTCGGACTCGATGCGGTCGGGGTAGATGGTCCCCTGCACGAGGTACTGGGCGTCGGTCTCCTTCGCCTCGCGCTCGAACTCGCGGATGAACTGCTCGCCGATGACCTTGCGCTTTTCCTCGGGGTCGACGACGCCCTCGAGGGCGTCGAAGAATCGGTCTCGGGCGTCCACGACGCGGAGGCTCTCCATGAAGGAGAAGGTGTCCGCAATCTGCTCGGTCTCGCCTTTGCGCATCAGGCCGGTGTCGACGTAGACCGGGGTGAGCTGCTCGCCGACGGCCTCGTAGGCGAGCGTCGCGGCGACCGAGGAGTCCACGCCGCCCGAGAGGGCGATGATGGCGTGCTCGTCGCCGATTTGGTCACGAATCGATGCGGTCGCGTCTTCGATGAATTCGTCTACGTTTACCATTATGCTGTCACCTCTTCGTTGCCGAGTTCGCGCGCGTCGAGTTCGCCGAGGACCGCGCGGAGGAAGCCGAGGAACGGCGGGCTCGCGCGGTCGGGTCGAGAGCGGAACTCGGGGTGGAACTGCGTTCCGAAGAAGAACGGGTGGTTCGTCAGTTCGAGAATCTCCATGCGGTTTTCGGCGCGGCCGGAGAACCGGAGCCCCTCGGATTCGAGTTCGTCGATGAGTTCGGGGTTCACCTCGTAGCGGTGGCGGTGGCGCTCCGTACAGGAGGTGTCGCCGTACACCGCCTCCGCGAGCGTGCCGGCGTCAATGTCGGTGTCGTGCGCGCCGAGGCGCATCGTGCCGCCCATCTCGTCGACCTCGTACTGCTCGGGCAGAAGGTCGATGACGGGGTACGGCGTGTCGGGGTCGAGCTCGGCCGAGTGGGCGTCCTCGTGGCCGAGGACGTTCCGGGCCTGCTCGACGACGGCCATCTGGAAGCCCAGACAGAGGCCGAGGAAGGGGATGTCGTTCTCGCGGGCGTAGCGGATGGCTTCGATTTTGCCGCCGGTTCCGCGGGAGCCGAAGCCGCCGGGGACGACGACGCCGTCGGCGTCCTTCAGGCGCTCTTCGTGCTTGTCGAGCATCTCGTCGGAGTCGACCCAGAGGATGTTCACGTCGACGCCGCACTCGATGCCCGCGTGCTTGAGCGCCTCGTGGATGGACATGTAGGCGTCTTCGAGGGCGTACTTGCCGACGAGCGCGATGTCGACCGAGCCGGTCCGGTCGGCCGTGACGAGTTCGCGCCAGCGGCTGTCGCGGTCTTCCTTCGGGAGCGCCTCGTCGGCGATGCCGAGACGCTCCATGACGTACTCGTCGAGGCCCTCTTCTTCGACCATCAGCGGGACGTGGTAGATGTCCGGCACGTCGGGGTTGGAGAACACGGCGGCGTCCGGCACGTCGCAGAACTGCGCGATTTTGGTCTTCGTCTCCGGTTCGAGCTTGTCGTCGGCGCGGCCGACGAGGATGTCCGGCTGGAGGCCGATGCTCCGAAGCTCCTTGACGGAGTGCTGGGTTGGCTTCGTCTTCTGCTCGCCGTTTTTCGAGTAGGGGACGAGCGTGACGTGGGTGAAAAGCACGTCGCCGTCTTCCTCCTCGGAGGCGAACTGGCGGAGCGATTCGAGGAACGGCATCGACTCGATGTCGCCGACGGTGCCGCCGACCTCGACGAGACACACGTCGGTGCCCTCGGCCGCCTCGCGGATGCGGCGCTTGATGTCCTCCGTGACGTGCGGGATAATCTGGACCGTCTTCCCGAGGTAGTCGCCGGCGCGCTCCTTCTGGATGACGTGCTGGTAGGTCTTGCCCGTCGTGATGTTGTGGTCGGCGGTCATGTCGATACCCAGGAACCGCTCGTAGTTCCCGAGGTCCAAGTCGACTTCAGCGCCGTCTTTCAGGACGTACACCTCCCCGTGCTCGTAGGGGTTCATGGTCCCGGCGTCGACGTTCAGGTACGGGTCTATCTTGACCGCGGTGACGTCGAACCCGGCGTTCTTCAGGAGTCGCCCGGTGCTCGCGGCCGTGATACCCTTCCCGAGGCCGGACATGACACCCCCGGTTACGAAAATGAACTTGCGCCCCATCTCTGGGTCGTATTCGTCCGTCGGCATACTGACCGTGTGCGAGCGTACTTCAAAACCATTTCGGAGGGAACATCGTGTGCCAGAGCACCGCACGCACTCGAATCCGAGAGAATCGCGCGATGGCGACGCGGCGACGACCGCGACGCGACGGCGTCCGCCCGGTCAGTCCAGCCTTTTAATGACTCGCGCCGGGTTGCCGCCGACGACCACCGAGTCCGGCACGTCTTTCGTGACGACTGCGCCGGAGGCGACCACCACGTCGTCGCCGATGGTGACGCCGGGGTTGACGACCGCCCGCCCCCCGAGCCACGCGTTGTCGCCGATTGTCACCGGCTCGCCCGACTCGGGGCCCTTGATTCGCTCCGCGGCGTCGAGCGGGTGGGTCGCGGTGTAGACGTGGACGCCCGGCGCGAGCTGGCAGTTGTCACCGATAGTGATGGGACACACGTCGAGGAAGACGCAGTCGAAGTTGGCGAAGAAGTTCTCGCCGACGCGGATGTTGTAGCCGTAGTCGCAGCGGAACGTCGGTTCGATTTCGAACGAGTCGCCGACCTCGCCGAACAGCTCTCGAATCAGCTCCTCGCGGCGCTCGGTCTGGGTCTCGTCGGTCTCGTTGAACAGGCGCGTGAGTCGGCGCGCGCGCTTTCGCTCCGCGACGAGTTCCGGGTCGCTCGCGTCGTACGGGTCGCCCGCGAGCATCTTCTCCTTCTCGGAGGGCATACCCGCGATAACTGGCGGGCCGGTGGTAAGTGTATCCACGCCTTCCGCAACCGCAGGATTTGACTCGCCCGCCCGCAACCGTCCGCCCATGAAGGACTTCCCGCGACTCGGCTTCGGGACGTACAAGCTCGAAGACCGCGACGAGTGCGTCGAGGCCGTGAAGACCGCCCTCGACGTTGGCTACCGCCACGTCGACACGGCCCAGATGTACCACAACGAGGAGTTCGTCGGCGAGGGGCTCGCCGAATCGGACGTGGACATCGACGACGTGTTCGTGGCGACGAAGCTCGACACCGACAACCTCGGCTACGACGACGTGCTGGAGACGGCCCGCGAGTCCGCCGAAAAGCTCGGCGTCGATACCATCGACCTGCTGTACGTCCACTGGCCGCTCGACAGCTACGACGAGGACGAGACGCTCGCGGCCCTCGACGAACTCGTCGAGGAGGGCGTCATCGAACACGTCGGCCTGAGCAACTTCCGACCCGACCAGCTCGAATCCGCCATCGAGACGCTCGACGCGCCGGTGTTCGCCCACCAGGTCGAGATGCACCCGATGCTCCAGCAGCGCGAACTCCGCGAGTTCGCCGCGGAACGCGGCCACCGTCTGGTCGCCTACTCGCCCATCGCGCGCAACCAGGTCGCCGACGAGGAGGTCATCGTCGACATCGCCGAGAAGCACGACGCCTCGCCGGCACAGGTCGCCCTCGCGTGGCTCATCGAGAAGGGCGCAACACCCATCCCGAAGGCCGCCTCGCCCGACCACATCCGCGACAACGTCGCCGCGCTCGACCTCGACCTCGACGACGAGGACGTGGCCGCCATCGACGACCTCGATTCGACCCACCGCATCGTCGACTTCGAGGAAGCGCCGTGGAACCACGCCTGAGCTGAGCCGACCTGCACCCGGCCGACGGCCGCGACGCAGAAGCCTCCATTTTCGCCGCGTACGACCGCTCAGCGCCTCGCATTCGCCGCCGCGAACACCCGACGGAATGGGACGTGCGACCCCGCCACAAACAGGGTGAACATATATGATGGACTCGGCCGTACTGCCGAATATGGCAACGGTGGTGGTGGTGGTGTGCCCGCACTGTGGACAGCAAGTGGAATCGAGATACGAGGGCGACGCCGACTTCGACGGTGTCAGACAGCGATTAAAAAGCGAGTATCGCGTCGCGCGGCAGACCTGTCCGGTCTGTTCGAACCCGTACGACCTCCGTCGGGCCTAATCGGTCCCGGCGGCGCGGCGACGGAATCCTCGGCGGGTGGCCGAGGTCGTCGGCGTCGTGTTCGCGTTATCCCGTGTTCTTCATCCCGGCGGCGATGCCTTTGACGGTGAGCCGCAGGGTCTGTTCTTCCTCGTCGGTCCGGTGGGTCTGCGACAGCAGGTGCGTCTGCAGTAGGTTCAGCGGGTCGACGTAGGGGTTGCGGCGGCGGAGGCTCTCTTCGAGCCACTCGCGCTTCAGGAGACTGCTGCGCTCGCTGATGTCGAGCATGAGGTCCGCGGCGTCCTCGTACTCCTCGGTGAGGCGGGTGAAGAACTCCTCGCGGAGTTCCTCGTCGGCGAGGTTCGCGTACTCCGTGGCGATTTCGAGGTCGGTGCGCGCCAGCGCCATCGCGGCGTTGTCGAACGTGCTGCGGAAGAACGCCCACTCGTCGTACATCTCGCGGAGGTCGTCCATGTCGCCGCCGTCTTCGAGGAAGGCGTTGACGCCGGCGGCCAGCGAGTACCAACCGGGGAGGATACACCGCGACTGGGTCCACGAGAACACCCACGGGATGGCGCGGAGGTCCTCGACGCTGCGCTCGTCGGACCGGGACGCCGGGCGGGAGCCGAGGTTGAGTTCCTCGATGACGGTGATGGGCGTCGCCTGCTCGAAGTAGGAGACGAAGCCGTCCGATTCGAGGAGGTCACGGTACTCCTCGCGCGCGGCGGCCGCCATGGTGTCCATGGCGTCGACCCAGCGGTCAGGCACCTCCTCTACGGGCGTCCGAATCGCCTGCAGGCGGGCGCGAATCTGGGCGTTGAGCATCTGTTCGAGGTTCCGCTCGGCGATGCGCGGGTTGGCGTACTTCTCGGCGATGGCCTCGCCCTGCTCGGTGAACTTAATCTGCCCCGTGACGGTCTCGTTCGGGAGCGCGAGCATGGCCTCGTTCATCGGGCCGCCGCCGCGGGAGATAGAGCCGCCGCGGCCGTGGAACAGCCGCATCGTCACGTCGAAGTCGTCGCAGATGTCGGCGAGGCGGCGCTGGTTCTTGTAGAGGTCCCAGTTGGCCGCGAGGAAGCCGTTTTCCTTGTTCGAGTCGGAGTAGCCCAGCATAATCTCCTGGACGTCGTTCCGGGCGGCGAGCGCCGTCCCGTAGGCCTCGTTCTCGAACAGCGTGCCCATGATGCGGCGCGCGCCGTTGAGCGCCGACTCGGTCTCGAGGAGCGGGACCACGTCGATGCCGCAGTGGTCGGGCAGGGAGACGACGCCCGCCTGGTCGGCGAGGAACAGCACTTCGAGCACGTGCGAGGGCTCCTCGGTCATCGAGATGCAGTAGGTGTCGATAGCGCCGACGCCGTACTCGCGCTGCCACTCGCCGAGCTTGCGGAAGCGGCGGAGGACGCGTTCGGCCGTCTCCGACACGTCGCCGGGGTCTTCGAGGTCGACGACGGGTTCTTCCTGCAGAATCGCGTCCGTGAGGAGTTCGACGCGCTCCTCCTCCGAGCTACCGTAGTAGTCGAGACCCTCGTGGGCGAGCGCCTCGTGGACGGCCTCGGTGTGGTTCTCCTGGTGGTCGCGGAGGTCGAGGCTGGCGAGGGTGAAGCCGAATGTGTCGACCTGCCGCATCAGGGGCTCGACGTACACGTCGGCGACCTGCGCCGCGCCGGTCCGCCGGAGGCTGGTGTCGATGACTTCGAGGTCGGCCAGTAGCTCGCTCTCGTCCGCGTAGCCGTTCGGACGTACGTCCTCGACGCGGCGGAGTCGCTCGCGCATCAGCTTGAGCTTCTGGCGGTACGGCTCGTTGGGGTAGCGCTCGTCGGCCTCGTCGGCGACGACGGGGAGCAGTTCGCGGTCTGCCTTCAGCGAGCGTTCGAGCTCGTGACCGGGGTCGATTCGTGTCGCGTCCTGACTCAGCACACCGGAGAGACGCTTGAGCGAGTCGCTGTACTTCTCGAGGGCGACGCTGCGCTGGCGTTCGAGCGTGTCTTCAGTCACCTCGGGCGTGACGAACGGGTTGCCGTCGCGGTCGGAGCCGGCCCACGAGCGGAACTCGAACAGCTTCGGCACGTCGAGGCCGGGGTACTCGGCGCGGAGCTCCTCTTCGAGTTCCTCGTACACCTCGCCGACCACGTCGAACAGGGTGTTTTCGAGGTACCACTGGACGTTGCGGGCCTCGTCGGTCGGCTCCGGGCGGCGGTCGCGGACCTGCGAGGTCTGCCAGAGGCTCGTCACCTCGGCGACGACGTGCCGCCACTCCTGGTCGTGTTCGAGGTCGGTGAGGCGGCGCTCGTCGAGCGTCTCCAGTCGGTTGGCGATGGAGCGAAGCTTCGATTTCACCGTCTTGCGACGGGCCTCGGTCGGGTGCGCCGTGAACGTCGGCTCGATGAGCACGTCTTCGAGGACTCGTCCCAGAAGCTCCTCGTCGACCTCCTCGTCGTCCAGCGCGTCGAGCGTGTCGAGGATACCGTCTTCGAGCGTCCCCTCTTGGGACGCCTCGCGGATGACGCGAACGCGCTCGCGCTCCTCGGCGAGGTTGATGAGTTCGAAGTAGGTCGTGAACGCGCGGGCGACGACGCTCTCGCGTTCCGGTTCGAGCTCTCCGACCACGTCGTAGAGCCGCTCGCGCGACCCGGATTCGCCCTTCCGGTAGGCGATGGCCGCCTGCCGAAGCTCTTCGACCGTCTCGAACGACGCCGTCGACGTCTGCGCCTCGAGCACGTCCCCGAGCAACGCCCCAAGCTCGCGAACATCTTGTCGCACGTCTCTGGTGTGCAATCGCATCCTACTCGAATACGAGTACCGCATTCTAAAAGGCCACGAGTAACGCCGAAAATTTGCCCGGAAGTCGGTTCTAAACGAACGTTGCGAACGTTTTCGTCCAGTTTTCGACGACCGACGAATTCCGCGCGTTCGGACGGTCGGACCCCTTCGCTGGCGGCCGTTTCGTGGGGCGTACTACCACGGTGGATTCGTCACGCTTTTACTGGCCGCCTCGAAGGTGGGAGTATGAGCGATAGCGACAAGTACCCCGCCGATTCGGGTCGCCGTCGGTTCGTCAAGGGCGTCGTCGGGGGAGCGGCGCTCGCGGGCGTGGGAACGACAGGCGCGGCCGCCATCAACACCGCAACGTCATCCACCGGTACCGGTGGGGGGCCGACGCAGGCGTACGCCATCGAGAACACCGGCGGTCCCGCACCGCGCGGCATGCCACAGATCCCGATCGAGATCGACGACGAGGGCTACATCCGCGGCGTCTGGCCGGAGGTTCAGACTGTCACGCAGAACGGTGTGGAAGTCGACCTCGCCCTCACCGAGGACTACAAAGGGACGGGCGTCACCTACTCGCAGGACTGGTTCCAGTACTGCGGCGTGCAGACCTACGAGGGCCTGAACCCGACCTACGAGTCTGACAACTACTTCCGCTCCGACAGCGGCGGATACGACTGGCAGTCCGAGACGTACAGTTCCGGCGACCGCCTGAACGTCAACGACTTCGACGAGTACGAGACGTGGGGCAACGGCATCGGACGGGCCGGCATCGGGATGCCCGCGACGGGCACCTGGCGCTCCGAGGGCGCCGAGAACACGATGCCGATTCAGGTGCTCCGCTCGACGCGCATCGAGGAGGCCGCACAGGACAACGAGTGGCTCGCCGCCTCGACGGACCAGGGAGTCATCGCGTGGCTCAACAAGTGTACCCACTTCTGCTGTGTCCCCGGCTACAAGCAGGCGGCCAGCTCCGCCACGTTCGGCGGCGAAAACGGTGTCTACTGCCAGTGCCACCAGTCCATCTACGACCCCTTCTCCATCGTCCAGACGCTGTTTACGGCGCTGCCGCGCCCGCGCGAGTAACGACCCTCGAAGCCGCCCTCCCGTTTCGAGTCCGACCGCGACGTGTTCCCGCCGTTTTCTCTTTTCCGACCCCCGAACGGCCCGTTTCCGCTCCGACGAGTCGTTCGGTTCGAGCCCGTGGTCTCGTCCCCGTCTTCAGCACCATCTCCGTCTCCCGCCCCCGAGTGCCGACGGACCCGTCGCTCGCGGGATGGACGTCGAATCCGAGAATCGGTACTGTCGCGCCAGCGCTCTGACGCTCCGAGGCGTTAGCCGCCGCTGACCGGCGGGAAGAGCGCGAGTTCGTCGCCGGCGGCGGCTTCCTCGCCGAGCGCGGCGGCTTCACCGTTTCGCAGGACGTTGATGTGATCGTACAGTTCGCCGTCGTCGCCGAACACCCGCGATTCGAGCGCCGGGTGCGCCCCGACGAGGGCGTCGAGCGCGTCGCCGACGGTGGCGTCGCCGTCGACGTCGACCCGAACGGTCCGCGCGCCGGTGACTTCCGCGAGGTCGGCGAACAGTTTCCACTCCATACACCCGTCTCGTCGCCCGGCGCTCATGAGGATTGCGCCCCGGACGACCGCGGCGCGTCGTCACCGGAGCCGCCGTTGTCGTCTCCGTCTCCGTCGCCTCCGCCGTCGGTTCGGCTCGTGTCGGTCGTCGCCCGGCGTTCGACCTTCCGGAGGACTTCCGGCCGGCCAACGACGTAGAGCGTGTCGCCGGCAACCAGTTCGCGTCCCCGGCCGGGAATCGCGTCCACCGGGCGGTTCGCCGACCTGATGGCGACGACGGTCGTGTCCACGTCCGAAACTGTCAGTCCGTCGAGGTCGGCACCCGGCGCGACGGTCGTGACCGCCATCGTCTCGTCGGCGTTCCGGAGGAGCGATGCGAACTCGCGGTCGACGTGGGGGTCTGCGGGGAGCGTCACGAGACGGTACTGCTCGCCGCTCGTCAGGCGGTCGGCGTCCTCCTCGTCGAGGGCGACGGTCGCCACGTCGTCTGCGACGCCGCGGAGTTCGCCGAAAGCGACGCGGGTCGGGGCGGCCGGGGCGGCCGGGGCGTCGGTGCCGCCGTCGGACAGCGACCCAGAACCGCCCGGAGGCGTCTCGGTCGTCGGTTCGGCGGACTCGGCCGGTTCAGTCGTGTCGGTCGCCCCCGCGACGGCGTCGCCCGACGGGTCGTTCTCGTCGTCCGCCGCCGGCTTCGGAACCGACCAGACCTGTACGGGGTCGCCGGCGGCCGCGCCGGAGCCGGGGTCACCGCGAATCGCGACCGCGACGGTGCCGGGTGCGAGCGTCGGCCCGAGGCCGGCCGCGCGGCTACCGAGCGCGAGATACGACACCTCGGTCCCCGTGGGTTCGAACTCCACGTCGACGTGGCCGACGCCGTGGTCGTCCTTGATACGCGTCGCGAGTCGGTCGCGGAGTTCGGCCTCGCTGAGCCGCCGGGGGAACAACAGCGTCTTCCCGCTCAGTTGGGTCTTGACGCTCTCGCCGACCGGGTCGTACCCCTCGATGTCACCGATGTCCTCGGGGAGCGTCACCGACGTGACACGGCCGACGGTCCGAACGAGCCGACTCACGTCGGTGTCGAGTTCCTTCGCGCCCGCGACGGCGAACACGTCCGTCGCGAGTCGGTCGCCGGCGACGCGGCCGACCGGCGCGATGAGCGCCCCGCCGGCGAGCGACCCGATGTTGAAAAGCACGGTGTCCAGTTGGAACACCTCGGTCTCGCTGCCGGTGGTGAACGCGCCGAACAGGCCGATAGTGTTCAGGTAGAGCGCGACGACCGCGCCGCCGAACAGCACCGCCAGCGCCCGCGGGATTATCTCGCGGGTGTACCAGCGGTAGAGTAGCGAGGCGATCGCCGAGACGATGAACGCGCCGACGACGAGGCCGATGAGCCGGAGGACCTGCGGGACGAGCGCGTCGTCCGCGGCCGGAATCGACACCTGCCCGGCAGTCGCCGACTGCCCGACTGCCGCGAACAGGTCGGCGACGGGGGCGAGCAATGCCGACATCACGCGACCGCCCCCTCGAAGGCAGTTAGGTCGCTTCTCGACCCGACCGCGTAGAGCGTATCGCCCGCGGAAACCGCTTGGTCACCCCGCGGCGCAATCGTCCAATCCCCGCCGTGGCGGACCGCGAGGACCGCGACGCCGTAGGTGTCCCGGACGCCGGCGTCTCTGAGCGTCACGCCGTCGAGCGGTCCCTCTGCCCCGACCGAGAGCCGCGAGAACCGCTTGCCGGCGCGGCGAAGTAAGGAGACGAGTTCGAACTCCCGCCGGACGCCGCGGGAGGTGACGACGAAGCGCTCCACGTCGCTCCCGAGGAGCGATTCGACCTTGCCTCGGTCGACCGCGAGCGTAACGCGACCCTCGCCGCCGACGGCCGTCGGCGCGCGCGGCGCGGCCTTCGGCGCGTCCGCGTCGTCCTCGTCGCCCTCGGATTCGCCCGGGGACTCGACGACCGATTCGACGCCGGCGACGGTCGCCGGGACGGTTTCGGTGCCGCCGTCGGTGACGACGACCACCTCGTCGCCCTGCGCGAGCCCCGTCGGAACGAGCGCCGTCACCGACACCGCGCGCTTGCCCACGGGCAGACGCTTCGAGAGGCCGCCGACCGGGGCCGCCGCGGAGACGGTCGCGCGGGCTCGCTCGTCGATTCTGACCTCGACGGCTGCGAGGTCGAACTCGTTTTGGAGGCGGTCGGCAAACCGCGACTCGAGCTCCACGAGCGGGATGTCGGCGGGGAACGTCCACTCGCCGTTTCGGATACTGGTGCGGATGTCGAGCGGGACCGGCGGGTAGCCTTCGATGTCGCCGACCTCGCCGGTGACGGTGACGCTGACCTGTCCGCGGCCGCCGACGAGTTCGACCACGTCGGTCGAGAGCGTCCGCTCTGTGAGCTTTCGCAGCGACATCTTCCGCGGGATGTCGTTGGCGAAGGCATCACCGCGGTTGTGTGCGTACAGCGCCCCCATCAGGACGACCAACAGCGCGACGGTCAGCCTGACCTGGTTGTCCGACTGCGTAATCGATGGGTCGGCAAGCGCCATGAGGCCGCCGCTCGCGCCCGCGATGGCGACGCTGAGAACGACGACGGCGAGGCCCGGAACGGTGACGCCGGTGACGTAGCGGAAGCCGAAACCGAGGAGCCACGCGACGGCGGCCGGCACGAGCCCCGTGAGTATGCCGAAGTACAGCCCGTAGACGACTTCGACGGGGAGTGAAGCCATGGACCGGTACACTCGCCGACGGAATAAAGACGTGACGACGCGCACGTGACGGACCGATACCCGACCGTTTTTGCCCTCGGGCGCCAGAACTGGGAGAGACATGGCTTCGGTACGCGAGTGGGTCGGTGCCCGCGCGACGATTGGGACGGTGTTCCTCGCCGCCGTCCTGTCGGTCGCCATCGGCATCCTCAACATCAGCTCCCCGGTCACCGGTGGCGTGTTGGCACCGTACATTCCGGAAGCGGTCCGCATCACCGCCGGCTTCACCGGGACGCTGACGGGCTTTTTGCTCCTCGCGAGCGTCTTCGGGCTCCGTCGACGCTACCGCGCCGCCTGGTACTCGACCGCGGTGTTGCTCCCGGTGACCGCCGCGCAGGGACTCATCCAGTCACCGGAACGGGCTGCACCCCTCGTCGGCCTCTCGCTTATCAGCCTCGCGCTCCTGCTTTTCAACCACAGGGCGTTCGACCGCGACCTCGACCTGACGGCGACGCAGCTGTCGGCGCTGCTCGCCATCGCGGGCGCACAGACCTACGCGACCGCCGGGGCGTGGGCGCTCAGAGAGCAGTTCAACGGCATCGACACGCTGTTCGACGCGTTCTACTACGGCGTCGTCACCGGCAGTACGGTCGGCTACGGCGACATCACGCCGCAGACCGCCATCGCAAAGCTGTTCGGCATCTCGGCGCTGTTGCTCACGGTGGCGACGTTCGCCGTGGCGCTCGGTGTCCTGCTCACGCCCGCAATCGAAGCGCGACTCACCAAAGCACTCGGACGCATGACCGAATCACAACTCGACATCCTGGAGAACCACATCCTCGTCCTCGGTTACGGGGAGCTGACCGAACCGATTCTCGAAGAGCTCGGCGACCGCGCCCGCGTCGTCATCGTCACGCCCGACGAGGGCCGCGCCAAGCGCCTCACCGACCGCGGCTACGACGTGGTCACGGACGACCCGAGCGACGAGGAGGCGCTCCAACGGACCCGCGTTGACGCCGCCCGCTCGGTCGTCGTCGCCACCAACAACGACGCCGAAGACGCGCTGGCAATCCTCACGGCGCGACAGCTCAACCCCGACGTGCACATCGTCGCGGCGGCGACTCAGCGGGAAAACGAGCGAAAGCTCCGACGCGCCGGGGCCAACACCGTCATCAGCCCGGCGGCGCTCGGCGGCCACTTCCTCGCCGAGTCCGCCGTCGGCGGGAGCGGCCTCGAGACCATCGAAGAACGCCTGCTCGACGAGAAACCCGACGACCCGTCCGTGGACGGGACCGACGAAACGAACGGAGCGGGCGAGACCGACGGGACCGACGAAACGAACGGAGCGGGCGAGACCGACGGGACCGACGAAACGAACCGCTCGTAAACACAACCGACTCCGGCTCTACTGGTGGCCGCTCAATGCCCGCGGTCGAACACCGCAACGTCGCAGTCTATCTCGCGGATGCGCTCGAACGTCGGCGGCGAGATGAACCGCGAGGCGGGCGACCGGTCGCCGCTGGAGCCGAGCACCACGAGGTCGTAGGTGGCGGCGTTCGAGGCGATGAAGCTAGTCACGTCGGAGCGGGCGACCCGCGTCTCGATGTTTCCGTCCGCCGTCTCGACCAGATTGGCGAGTTTCGACTCCGCGGGCCGGCGCTCGACCTCGGAAGAGATACAGGTCGTGACGCTCACGCTCCCGGTCTTCCCGGCGAGGCGAGTCGCGAAGTCTATCATCGCGTGGGCGGCGTCGCCCGGCCGCGAGACGAGCACGAGGATGCGCCGCCAGCGGTAGGTCTCGCCGGTCGAGCGGAACGCCACGGTGTCGTACGAGCCTCCGAACAGGCCGCGGACGTAGTCCGAAAGCAGGCCGCGGTCCTCCTCGTACGGGGTCACTACGAGGTCGGAGTTGGTGCTCGCCGCGGCCTCGGTCGTCGCGGTCAACGGGTCGCCGCGGGCGACGGCGACCTCGACGGGCACGCCCAGTCGGGTCCGCAGTTGGTGCGCGCAGGATTCGAGGCGCTCGACCGACGCGTCGGCGTCGGTGTCGAGTCCGCCGCCGGCGGTCGCGTCCCCGTCCGCATCCGTGTCCGCGTCGCCCTCAGCGGCAGCTGTCGCTTCCGGCGGGAGCACGTCGAGGAGGACCACCTTGCCGGCGCTGTGGGCGGCGGCGAGGCGGGCGGCGAAGAAGGCCGTCTGGGTCGCCGTCTCGCCGCGCATCGGGACGAGCACGTGGTCGTCGCCGCGGACGGTCCCGTAGAGGTACTCCGCGCGGCGCTCGTAGAACTGCTCGCGCCAGACGGTGAAGGTAACGGCGATGACGACGCTGGCGAAGAAGATGCTCACCACGTACTCCTCGGGGTTCACGTCGCCCGTGACGAGCGTCAGGAGCGCCGTCGAAAACGCGGAGGGCGCTTCCACGTCGAGGAGCCACGTCGTGACGCCCGCGAGGAAGATGGCGAGCGCCGCCGCCGACGGGTGAACGAGCGCAGTCCCGGTCGGGCCGTACGCCCACCCGGTGAAGCCGACGGCGACGAGGCCACAGAGCGCGCCGACCGTGAGGGCGACGACGAACTTCACGGGCGAGGCGTACCGCCCCTCGGGGTCGGAAAACAGCGTGTACGACCCCGACGCGAGCGGCGGGAACAGCAGGAACGAGAGCGTGCTGACCGAGTTGGAGATGAACGTCACCCCGGCGATGAGCACGGGGATGATGAGGAGAATCGAGAGGTGAAGCAGGTTGTTCGTGTTCTCTATCCAGCGACCGAACGCCACCATCTCGCGCCGCTCTATCCGGCGAATGCGGGCGCGGAGCGCGCCGGCGCGTGCAACCGCTCGGGTCGCGAGATGGCGGAGGTCCACGGCGCTGGGCTACGCGAGGTCGGTGACGGCGTCGAGCGTGATGGAGATGGCGCGCTCGACGTTGTTCTTCGCCTTCTCGGGGAGCTCCTCGTCCGAGTCGGCCCCTTTCTGGGTGCCGGCGACGAGGTTGCCGTCGACCGTGCAGATGGCCCCGGCGCGGAGACCTTTCCGGCGGGCGAGCGAGAACACCGTCGCGGCCTCCATCTCGATGGCGAGCAGGCCGGCGGCGTTCCAATCGTCGACGTACTCGTCGGACTCGTTGTAGAACGCGTCGTCGGAGACGATGGGGCCGACGTGGACGTCCTCGTCGTTGGCCTCCGCCGAATCAACGAGCGACGTGAGCACGTCGTAGTCGGGGACGGCCGGGTACACCTCGGACTCGTAGCGCTTCGAGGTGCCCTCCTCCTTGGCCGCGCCCGTGGCGACGATCATGTCGCCGACTTCGATATCTTCCTGCAGCGCGCCGATGGTGCCGACGCGGATGAACGTCTCCACGCCGACGCGGGAGAGTTCCTCGATGGCGATGGCGGCCGAAGGGCAGCCGATGCCGGTCGAGGAGATGGTGAGCGGGACGCCCTCGTACTCGGCGTTGACGACCTTGTACTCGCGGTTCTGCGCGACTTCCTCGACGTTCTCGCACTGCTTCGCGATGCGGTCGACGCGCCCGGGGTCGCCCGGGATGAGCGCGATGTCGTTCACGTCGCCTTCCTCGACGAGGGTATGGGGCTGTTTCGCCATGTTCCGACCCACTCGGGTCGCGGGCAAAAACGACGCGGTTCGACCGGGGGCGGCAGCGGTCGACTCGACCGAGCGGCCGACTGCCCAGCCGACCGAGCGGCCCGCCGTCACGCGAACCCGGTGAAAAGCGCCGGCGCGAGGACCAACAGCGTCGCGCCGAAGACGAGCGAAGAGCGGAGCCACTGCCCGCGGACCGCCGTCGCGCGCTCCTCGTAGATGCGTCGCCCGGCGCGCGGGAGGATGAAGCGGGCGAACGCGACGTAGATGAACGCCACGACGACCGCCGTCGCGACGAGGTGCGACGGGAGGTCGACGCCGGCGACACCGAGGTCCGGCGCGACGGCGTCGGTGGCGAGGTAGACGAACCCGTAGAGGACGCCGGCGAGCGCGCCGGCGGCGTGGTGGACGACGTTCGCGTCGCCGAAGCTCACCTCGTCGGGCGTCGTCCGTCGGACGACCGACGCGGCGACGTAGGCGGGGGTGAAGCCCTCGTCCTGTCGCCACATCGGGATGGCCATTATGACCGCGGCCGCGACCCCGACGACCGCGCCGAGGAGCAGTCGCCCGGTGACCGCACCGAGGCTCGACGCGGCGTCGAGGGCGGCGACGGCGACCGGGAGCTGGTCTAACATCGTCCCGACGAATGACTGGTGGGGATAAAATTGGTCGGGTCGGAGTCGAGCGGCGTGGAGGGCGGCGGTTCAGCCCTCGACGAGGTCGTCGAGCCGCCGCCAACTGAGTTGCGTCCGCGCACCCGGTTCGGCCGCGGTGAGCGCCCCGCAGGCGTTAGCGACCGCCAGCGCCCGCTCGTAGGTGGCTCCGTCGAGACGGGCAGCGATGAAGCCCGAGGCGAAGGCGTCGCCCGCGCCGGTCGTGTCCACCGCGTCGATGGGGTACCCGGGGTGGACGTGTCGTTCGTCACCGTCTCTGACCTCCGCGCCGCGCGGGCCGTGTTTGAGGACGAGCGTCGTCCGCGCGAGCGCTTCGGCGACCTCGGACGCGGGCTCCGAGCCGACGCTTCGGCCGCGCTCGACCGCCGCCTCGCCGAGCGCGGTGGCGGCCTCGCGGTCGTTGAGAAAGACGTAGTCAACCTCGCGGAGGGCGTCGGCGTAGCCCCGGTCGCCGACGCGCCGCCCGGGGTCGAAGCTGACCGTCGTATCCTCCTCGTGGGCCCGTCTGGCGAGCGTCGCCGCCGTGTCGGGCGACTGGCTCGTCAGGTGGAGGTGGTCGGCCGCCGCAAGCGAGTCGGTCGGGAGGTCGGTCGCCGCGAACGCCTCGTTGACGCCGGGCGAGCCGAGGACGAACACCTCACCCGCGGCGTCGACGACGATGTACTTGACCGTGGTCGGGCCGCGGTCGACGCTGACGACGTGGCGGCAGTCGACACCCTTCGAGGCGAGTTCCGCGACGGCGGCGTGGCCGTGTTCGTCGTCGCCGACGCTCCCGAGGAGCGCGGCGGGCACGTCGAGGCCGACGAGGCCGCTGGCGACGTTGGCGGCGCTCCCGCCGCCCGCGCCGACCCGCGACTCGACCGTTGCCTCGCCGTCGGGCTCCGGCAGCGCGTCCACGCGGAGGGTGACGTCCCAGTTCACGTGGCCGGCGCAGATGACACGGGACATGCGTCCCCGTAGGTCGGTTCGCCGGTGGGATAACTTTCCCGGGTCGGGCGACGAGAGCGCGGAGAAAAAGCGAGAGTGCGGCGGCGGGCGACCCCCCGAACGGGGTTACGGCCTCAGCCGGCGATGGCGAACAACAGGAGGTTGTGGACGCCGGGGCCGAGACCGACGGCGGCGACGAGGCCCAAGAGGAGCGCCCCCTCGGTGGGGTCCTCGCGCACGTAGTCGGCGAGTAAGGCGACCACGAAGCCGGCCACGACGAGTTTCACGAGGACGAACAGCCAGCCGACGCCGATGACCTCCGCGGTCGGCAGCGCCGCGGCGGCTTCGAGGATGATTCGCGACAGCGGCGTCCGCTCGCCGAAGCCGAGCACGTCGATGCCGACGGCGGTCGACAGCGCGTCGAGGGCGTGCCCGAAGATTGCGAGCAGGCCGAGCGACCCCGCGGCGGCCGCTTCGGGGGCGACCCGCGTCACGACCCGCCACGTCAACGGGGTGGCGACGAGCGCGGCGACGAGGGCGAACCCGGGCCAGACGACGGAGAGCGTCCCGGCGGCGAGGCCGATGAAGAGCGCGAAGCCGGCGAGGCCGGCGGCGACGAGCGCGCCGGGAATGGCGAGCGCCGTTGGCGAGTCGAGGTCAGTCGCGTCGAGCGCGAGCCACGTCGCGCCGGCGACGACGGCCACGGAGAGATAGACCGCGGGCGTGCCGGCGAGCGGTTCGACCGCGGGCGGGAGCGCGTCGATGACGTAGAGGACGTGCAGCGCCGACCCCGACACCATCCACGGGACGAGTGCGGCGACGTGGGCGGGCGTGACCGTCGGGCGCGTGCGGCGCAGTCCGATGCCGACGCCGACGAGCCCCGCGACGAGGGCGACGAAGTAGGGAAGCGGCGGGAGCGCGAACCCCTCGGGGAGAATGGCCATGCAGGAGGCGCGGCGGGGCGGCGTGAAAGCCTTACGTTCTTTAGCCTCGGGTCGCCTCGACAGGGTATGAACCGAGCCGACCTCGCCGCCCGCATCGACCACACGGTCCTCGGACCCGAGACGACGATGGCCGACGTGGAGGCCGTCCTCGACGACGCCGACGAGTGGGGGATGAACGCCTGTATCCCGCCGTGCTACGTCGGCGAGGCGAGCGAGTACGCCCCGGACGTGTTGCTTGCGACGGTCGTCGGCTTCCCCCACGGTCAGCACACGACGACCGCCAAGCGCGAGGAGGCCGTCGACGCGTGGCAGGCCGGCGCGGACGAACTGGACATGGTCATCAACGTCGGTCGGCTCAAAGCCGGCGAGGACGAACTCGTGACCGAGGACATCTCGGAGGTCGTCGCGGCCGTCCCGATTCCCGTGAAGGTCATCATCGAGACGGCGCTCCTCACCGAGGAGGAGAAACACCGCGCCTGCGAGGCGGCCGTCGAGGCCGACGCCGCCTTCGTCAAGACCTCCACCGGCTTCGCCGACGGCGGCGCGACGGTCGAAGACGTGACGCTCATGGCCGAGTACCTGCCTGTCAAGGCCTCCGGCGGCGTCGGCTCCTACGACGAGGCGGTCGCCATGTTCGAAGCCGGCGCGGAGCGCATCGGCGCGTCGTCGGGCGTCGACATCGTCTCGGGCGCGCCAGCGGAATAGGTCGGTCGTCGGCCGGTTGGCATCGCGCGGTCGCCGGTGCCCAACATTGATTACCCGACTCCCGAGAACCCAGTACCATGCTCCGAGGCGGGCCAGCCGTTCAAATCGGCGTCATTCTCGTGTCAGTTCTGGGGCTCTGGGTCGGCGCGCGGCTGTTGGTCGATGCCGCCGTTCGGTCGGCTCGGCGGTTCGGCCTCTCGGATCTCACCATCGGGCTGACAATCGTCGCAATCGGGACCTCGACGCCGGAGCTCGTGGTCGCCGTCGACGCCGCGTACAAGGGATTGGGCGACATCGCGGTCGCGAACGTCCTCGGTTCGAACATCTACAACGTGGCGTTCGTGTTGGGCGTCATCTCGCTGCTCCGAGTGATTCCGGTCGCGGAGTCCCTCGTCTATCGCGACGGGGCCGCTCTGCTGGCGAGCACGCTCCTCGGCGGCGTCGTCCTGTTCGACCTCCGGGTCACGAGGCTCGAAGGCGCGCTCTTGGTCGTGGCGTTCGTCGCTTACACGGCGTACCTGCTCCGAGGGCCCCAGTCGGACGGGGACGAAGCGACCGCCCAGTCGCTCGGTGACGGGGGCGTAACCCGCCCGATAACCGAACGAATCGACTTTCCCGGACGAGACGCTGTGTTCCTCTTAGGCGGGTTGGGGCTGGTGTTGGTGAGCGGCGACTACATGGTGCTCGCCGCGTCGGAGTTGGCCCGCGGTGCCGGCGTCTCCGAGTGGGTCATCGGCGGGACAATCGTCGCGGCGGGCACCTCGACCCCGGAGTTCGCCGTCTCGCTGGTCGCGCTCCGACAGCGGAGTCTCGGGGTCTCGGTGGGCAACATCGTCGGCAGCAACATCCTCAACATCACGGGAATCGTCGGCGTTGCGGCGGTCGCCAGCCCGCTCGTGGTGAGCGAGGCGGCGCTCGGGACGTTCGCGTGGCTCGTCGCGGTCACCCTCCTGATAGTCGCCGCGCTTTGGACGGGGAGAGCCCTGTCCCGCTTGGAAGGTGCCTTCTTCGCAACGTCCGAAGTCACTCGGTGGATACTGGGGCTCCTCTGAGGGGCGCCGGACCTCCCTGAAGCGGTTCGTTCTGTCGGCTGACCGCGACCAGCACTCTTCTGCTACTCGGCCCGCAGCGCGACGAGCCGCCGCGGTCCGTCGTCGCCGCCGGATTCGACCGCGAACAGCGCGTCGCCCGCTGGCGTCGGGCCGGTCAGCGCGCGACCCGCGAGGTCGTATCGCCAGCGCTCGGCCCCGATGCGGGTGTCGTCGAAGCCGACGCCGCCCCCGGCGTCGTAGGCGACGACGCCGCCACTCTTGCTCGTGTCCGAGACGAATACGGTGTCGCCGGCACCGGCGGGCGGGGCGAAGAAGTCGTCGCCGGCCGCCCATGAGGGGGAGCCGGCACGCTTGTCGAAGGCGTCGAGGCCGGTCCCGTCGGTCGAAAAGATGCGCCGGGGGCCGACGACGAGCGAGCCGTGCGGCGAGGGGTCTTCGTGGTACCAGTCCACAGCACCGGCGCGGAGGCCGCCTCTGAGTCGGGCGACGCCCGCGCCGAAGAAGCCCGCGAACACGTCGTTCGACTCGGCGATTGCGAGCGACTGCACGCCGCCCGGGTGTTTGGTTCGCCACCGCCCCGTCGCGCCGCGCTCGACGCCCTCGTCCTGGAATGAGAACACTTCGCCGCCCTCCGTTCCCGCGACGACGGTGTCGTACCGGGCCGCGAGGGACCGAACCGGGCCGAACACTTCCTCGCGCCACTCGACGGTCCCGTCGCTGGCGCGGACGCGGTAGAGGTTTCCCGCGGTGTCAGCGGCGTAAAGTCGGTCGCGGTCTGGTTCGGGGCGGACGACGGGTGCCCAGACGCTCGACTCGGTCGGCGCGTGCCACGCTTCCTCGCCGTCGTGGGTGAACGCGAGCACGCCGGTTCTGGTCCCGACGTAGCCGATGTAGACGCGCTCCGAATCGACCGTCACCGACGAGCGGAAGCCGCTCTGGGGGTCGCTTTCGACCGACCACAGCTCGGTTCCGTCGCCGACCGAAAACGCCCGGAGGCGCTCGCTGGTCGCGAGGTACACCGTCTCGCCGAACACGACCGGGCGCGCCAACTCGATACCGTTGACCTCGACACCCCAGGACTCGCCCGGCTTCGAGGCCGGGCCGGTCGCGCGCGGGTTGTAGCCCGTTCCCTCGGGAGAGAAGTACGGATGCGGCCAGTCGGCGCGCCCGTCGCCCGTAGAGCCCCCGTCGCCGCCGACACAGCCCGCGAGTCCGGCGGCCGCGCCGGTTCCGAGGGTCCCGAGGAACGTTCGTCTCGATAGGTCCGCGTCGGGTCGCGTCACGATTCCGAATCTCCCGTGGTCGCGGCTGTCTCCGCGGTTGCGTTCGTCCCCGAAGCTGACTCGTCGGCGTCAGCGTCGCCGACGACGGTCATGCTCAGCAGGTTGTTGTCACGGACGACCGGGCAGTACACCCGCCGGTCGGTCGCGGCGAGCGAGTGGCCGACGTAGCGACCGAGCGAAATCGACCAGCGCTCGCGGTCGCCGAACAGGCCGCCGTCGTCGGTCCGGTTCAGCGCGACCAGTTCGCCGTGACCCGTTCCGACGTAGACTGTGTCGCCGACGATGCTCGCGGCGGAGACGGTCTCGTTCGGGTCGTACGTCCAGCGCACCTCGCCGGTCGCGCTGTCGAGTGCGCGGAGTTCTCCGCGGGCGGCGTAGAGGCGCTCGCCGTCGAACGCGAGTCGCTTGTGGACGCCGCGGTCGTCCTCCCAGACCACGTCGCCGTTTCGACGGTCGAGCGCGGCGATTCGGTCCCAGCCGGCGATGTACACTCGCTCGTCGCCGACGACCGGCGCGACGGCCTCGGCCGTCTCGGTCGAGACCTGCCAGTAGGCGCTGCCGTCCGTGCCGAGGCAGTAGAGGCGCTGTCCCTCGGTGACCACGAAGAGCGAATGGAGATTGACCGCGAGGGGCCGCCGAACCGCGCCGAACAGCGACCGCGTCCATTTGACCTCGGCGGCGTCGATATCGACCGCGCAGACGCGCTCGTCGTCGAGGCCGAGAAACAGCGTCTCGCGGTCGTTGGAGAACGCCGGCGGCGTCTGCGGCGAACCGGGAAGCTCGATAGTTCGAAACTGCCGACCGGTCCGAGCGCGGTAGAGCGCGAGTCGGTTCGGCCCGTGAACCGTCGTTCCGAGCGAGTAGACGACGCCGTCGAGGACGGCCGGGGGGGTCCAACCCTCGCCCTGTGCGGCCCACAACTCCTCCCCGGCGGCCGGGTCGATTGCTCGCATCGGGTCGCCGGGCGTGTATCCCACCCCGTCGACAGCGACGGGTTCGACGGAGTCCATCCCGAAGTCGGGTTCGTACTCGACGGTCGGCTCGGCGATGGGTGTCCCCTCGCGGAGAAACGCGGTGTTGGCGTCGTCGTGGGCGTAGGTCGGCCAGTCGCTTTCGAAGCGGACGCCCTCTGCGGAGTCGTCGTCCGTCTGGTCGTCGCCGCCGCCGAGGCATCCGGCGACCCCGGCGACCGCGCCCGCTCCGAGCAGGCGAAGCACGCCGCGGCGGGTGCTGGTGCCGGCGGGTGAAGTCGGACTGCGAGCGGCGGCCGAAGTGACGCTGTCGGTCACAGCCGAGTCGCTGGTGGAGGGCGAATCGGGTGGGGTCCTGCGGAAACGCATCGACCAAGACTATACAACACTATGACAAGTAACTTTTCGCCCGGAGCGGTGGCGAGGTCGCGAAATCGGGGGATATGGGAGGAAACGGACGGAAACTGAGGATGGCACGAGAAGCCGGCGACAAAAGGGAAACGGAACGACCCCGTCGGCTCAGGCCGCGGGTCTGGTGCGGCGGGCGGCCGAGCGGTCGTGCAGCATGCTTCCGAGTGCGCCGCCGACAGCGCCGGGGATACCCGCGAGGGCGATGATGACGATGGCCGCGGCGAACACGGTCAGGCCGAAGAACACGCCCGCGAACAGGACGTTCATGATGACGAGGCCGATGGCGACGATAATCGCGCCCAGCGTCGTGCCGACGAGGCCGTTGAGCGCACCGTCGGCCATGCCGGTCGTGACGAGGTAGCCGGCGACGAGGCCGCCGATGATACCCGTGAGGACGTAGCCGACCGTGGGGAGCGTGACGTTCGTGAATGGGACCGCGAAGCCGCTGAGGATGCCGACGACTACGGTCGCGATGAACCCGTAGGCGATGGCGCGCATGTTGAACTTCATAGCGGATCTAAATACACCACTTGAGATAATGAATTATATTCGTCCTTGAGCGGATGATACGGCCGGCACGAGACTCCTCGGCGACGGAGCGTCCGGCCGGCGCGATGCTCTGTTCAGCGTGTTCGTCGGCGTCGGCGGCGGCATCCACGTCAAGCGGGTGGTGGCGTTCGAGAGACGATATCACGACCCGCGGACGCCGGTAGTCTCGGGGGAGACCGCGGCGTTTTTGCCCGCTGACCCGGTACGTGGGATAACCGAATGGCCCGATACCACATCGAGACATACGGCTGTACCTCGAACCGCGGCGAGAGCCGCGCCATCGAGAGCGCGCTCCGCGACGCCGGTCACTACCGCGTCGACGGGCCCGAGGAGGCCGATGTCGCCATCATGAACACCTGTACGGTCGTGGAGAAGACGGAGCGGAACATGCTCCGTCGGGCCAAAGAGCTGGAGGCGGAGACGGCGGACCTCATCATCACGGGCTGTATGGCGCTCGCGCAGGGCAACGACTTCCGCGAGGAGGGCATCGACGCCCAGATTCTCCACTGGGACGACGTGCCGACCGCCGTCACCAACGGCGAGTGTCCGACTCCCGGTCCCGGCGTCGAGCCCGTCTTGGACGGCGTCGTCGGCATCCTGCCCATCGCCCGCGGCTGTATGTCGAACTGCTCGTACTGCATCACGAAGTTCGCCACGGGGCGGGTCGATTCGCCCTCCGTCGACGAGAACGTCGAGAAGGCGCGGGCGCTCGTCCACGCCGGCGCGAAGGAACTCCGCATCACGGGGCAGGACACCGGCGTCTACGGCTGGGACAAGGGCGACCGGAAGCTCCCCGAGCTACTGGACCGCATCTGCACCGAAATCGACGGCGAGTTCCGCGTCCGCGTCGGCATGGCCAACCCCGGCGGCGTCCACGGCATCCGCGAGGAACTCGCCGCGGTGTTCGCCGAACACGACAAGCTCTACAACTTCATCCACGCGCCGGTGCAGTCCGGCTCCGACGAGGTGCTCGAACACATGCGCCGCCAGCACCGCGTCGACAAGTTCAGAGAAATCGTCGAGACGTTTGACCGGGAGCTTGCGTACTGGACGCTCTCGACGGACTTCATCGTCGGCTACCCGACCGAGACCGACGCGGACCACGAGCGGTCGATGGAGCTGCTCCGCGAGATTCGCCCCGAGAAGGTCAACGTCACGCGCTTCTCGAAGCGCCCCGGCACCGACGCCGCCGACCTGAAGGGCCTCGGCGGGACGCTCAAAAAGGAGCGCTCCAAGGAGATGTCCGAGGCGAAGATGGACATCGTCGCCGCCGCCTACGACGAGATGGTCGGCACGGAGCGTGAGGTGCTCGTCGTCCAAGAGGGCACCGGCGACTCTGTGAAGTGCCGCGACGAGGCCTACCGCCAGATAATCGTCCAGAACGCGACCGAACACGGTCTCGAACCCGGCGACTTCGCCCGCGTGAAGGTGACCTCCCACCAGACCGTCTACGCCTTCGCAGAACCGGTCGAGGCACAGCCCGAACCGCGAGAGCCGACCGCCGCCTGAGCGGTCGATTCCGCGCCGTTTCGCGCTGTTTCAGGGCCGCTCCGCCGGCTCGCACTCGTTTCTCAGTTCTCGTCGCGCCCCGGAACACCGTCTTCGCCGACCCGGAGAAACATCCCTTTCGACGCCGGCGCGGTCGGTTCGAATCCCCAGCGCTCGTAGTAGCCGTCCACGTCGGCGAGGAGGTTCACGAACGCCGACGGCGGGGCCTCGCGGTCGAGGTAGGCCACGAGCGCGTCCATCACGCGAGTGCCGAGGCCGCGGCCCTGATGGTCGGGGTGGACCGCCACGTCGACGACCTGAAAGACGGTGCCGCCGTCGCCGACAAGCCGACCCATGCCGACGATGCGCTCGTCCGAGCCGTCGTCGCCGGTCGCTCCCTCGAAGACGACGCGCACGCCGAAAATCGTGTTCGGAACGCCGCGCTCGGCGGCCGCGAGGGTGCGCGGGGGCATCCCGGCGGCGTCGCGGAGGGAGACGTACGTTTCGGGGTCGGGAAACTCGGGGACGAGGCGGTAGTGGTCGGTCACGAGTCGACCGTCGAACCGCCCCGTCCTAACGGTTTCTCTCACGCCGGTGTCGGCAACAAGATTGATAGCGACTCGCGGGGTGGCAGCATCCGTGTCCGACGGCAGTCCATCGGAGGTCCGAACGTTCGCGAGAGACACGCTGGAGACGGTCGCTATCGTCGCCGCGGTCGGCGCGGTGCTCTTTGCGGTGAGCGGCGTGTGGCCCCCGATGGTCGCTATCGAGAGCGGGAGCATGCAACCGACCCTCGAACGCGGCGACCTCGTCGTCGTGACCGCGGAGGGTCGCTACGGCGGTCCCGCGGCCGACGAGCACGGCGTGGTCACGGCCAACGCGAGCGAGGGCTACGGGCGACTCGGCGGCTCGGGCGACGTCGTCGTCTACGACGCGCCGTCGCACTCCACGCCCATTATCCACCGTGCGGTCTTCTGGGTCGACGACGGGGAGAACTGGTACGACCGGACCAACGAGTCCTACGTTGACGGCGCGGACTCCTGTGCGGAACTCCTGAACTGCCCCGCGCCGCACGCCGGCTACGTCACCCGCGGCGACAACAACGACTACTACGACCAAGCGCGAGGCATCGCCTCGCCCGTCCGGCCCGACTGGGTGCAGGCGAAAGGCCAGTTCCACGTGCCGTATCTCGGGGAACTGCGGTTAGAACTGCAGAAACTGCTCTGAGGGGTCGCCGACGCGTCAGCGACCGTCGCCGCCGTCGGGCGAGAACATGGTGTAACGCTCCGTCTCGTCGTCTTCCTTCCACTCGCCGAGTTCCCGCGGGTCGATGTGGACGAACACGTCGTCCACCTCGTCGATGTTCCGAATAGCTTGGACGACCCACGTCTCGATGTCGTGGGCCTCGGCAATCGTCATGTCGCCTTCGACCTCGATGTGGAGGCTCACGTCGATTTCGGGGCCGACGTAGTGGGCGACCACGTCGTGTGCGCCGTAGACGTCGGGGTGCGACAGGGCGGTCTGGACGATGAGCGCTCGGAGATACTCCGGCGGGGCGGCCCCGACGAGGTAGTTCACGTTGTCGCGGACGATTTCGTAGCCGGTGTAGACGATGCCGATGGAGACGACCATGGCGGCCAGCGGGTCCAAGATGGGGTAGCCGAACTGGCCGCCGACCACGCCGACGAGCGCCGCGCCGGCGGTGAGGATGTCGTTTCGGTTATCGACGCCGGCGGCGACGAGCGCGGGCGAGTTCTGCTCGCGGCCGACCGAGTAGCAGTAGCGGTAGAGGACGTACTTGGCCGCCGCCGCGACGACGAGGACGACGACGCCGAGCATCCCCGCGTCCCCGCCGTAGGTTCCGGTGAGGATGCTGGACGTGCTCTGCCAGAGAATCGCCCCGCCGGCGGCGAAGATGCCGACCGCGACGAAAAGCGAGACGAACGGTTCGATTCGCTCGTGGCCGTGAGGGTGTTCCCAGTCCGGGGGTTTCGTCGTCAGGTAGAGGCCGCCGAGGATGATTGTGCTGTAGACAACGTCCGAGAGACTGTTGACCGCCTCGGACCCGAGGGCCAGACTCCCGGTCGTCCACCACACGCCGCCCTTCCCGAAGACGAGAAGCAGATTCGCCACGAGGACGACGAATCCGACCCGACGGATGGCCCGCTTTCGCTCCATTACCGTGGCTTTCGGGAGTGGGGTTCAAATGCGCTTCGGGCCGGAGCGGCCTATTAGACGCACTTGACGTGAGTTTTAGAGTCAGTCTAATTCGAAGTGAACCGCGTCGTCGTCGCCGTCGACAGCCGCGCCGTCGAGTCCGGCGAACGCCTCGTGAAGTTGGTCGTAGGAGTCGTCGAGCGCCTGCACGAGCACTTTCGTGTCGGAGATGACCGGCATGAAGTTGGTGTCGCCGCTCCACCGCGGGACGACGTGCGTGTGGAGGTGGTCGTCGATGGAGCCGCCGGCGGCCGAGCCGCCGAGGTTCTCGCCTGCGTTGCAGCCGTCGGGGTCGAAGGCGGCGTCTAACGCGGTGAGCGTCTTCGATTTGAGCCGCGCGTGATCGAGGAGTTCCGCGTCCGAGAGGGCGGCGAACTCGCCGGTGTGGCGGTACGGGATGACCATGACGTGGCCCGGCGCGTAGGGGTAGTTGTTCAGGAGGACGAACGAGTGCGGGGAGCGGGCGACGATTTTGCTCTCTCGGTCGTCGTCGCGCTCGGGGAGCGCACAGAAGGGACAGCGGTCGTCGTCCGGGTCGTCGGCGTCGGCCGCGTCTTGGTCGTCGTCGCGGGCGACCCACTCGATGCGCCACGGGGCGAACAGTTGGTCCATGTGGGTGGACTGACGGCGATGGCCAAGACGTTTCGGTTGGCTGAAAGCGGTTTTAAACCGGAGAAGTGGAGAGATGATGAAACCGCGCTCAACCCCGGACTATCAGCAAGTACCGAAGTACGACAATACTGAGTACAACACCGAATAACCCGTACTCAATGCTGGTCGCGTAAAAATAGAACAAGAACCCGATTATCGCGCTGGATACGAGAATGACTATCCAACTTCGTGTCTGGTTCATTTTTCTACTGTTCATTTTATTGTTTGCTGTTTATATATAGTGTCGATTTTATTGAAAGTTATTGGTGCTCAGAGCGGAGCCAGAGTTACGCTTGATTTTGTACCTTCACCGTCCGGTGGCGAGTATTTGCATGGGAACTACCCTCATCTTGAACGTGCAATTCTCGCCCAAATAGCACGTGCTCTGGGCGTAATACGACTTCAAAAAGCAGTTCCAAGTGCCAATAACGAGGGTGTCATAGAAGAGTTCTCACACCGTGATCACGGTACTTCCCGGATTGTCTCCACGTTCGTAGTTGGTGATTGCGACGACGAG
>NZ_LOEP01000037.1 GCF_001482285.1 Haloferax sp. Q22
CTCGTCGTCGCAATCACCAACTACGAACGTGGAGACAATCCGGGAAGTACCGTGATCACGGTGTGAGAACTCTTCTATGACACCCTCTCGAGGAGCAACCGTGCCTCTGCAGCTGAGAGCTGTTCAGTTCGAACGAGAACCGAGAGGAGCGTCGGCGTCGTGACGAGTCGGGTATCAGCGAGTGAGGCGTGGATCAAGCCCAGTTGGTTGAACTCGTCGCAGAGGAAGAGCCCAGCATCGAGCTTGTTTGCGAGGGTGACCGCCGCGTTCTCACCGTCATCGAGCGGAAACTCAGCATCGAGGTCGACCGACTGTGTCGTGAATGACTCCGTTTGATCGAGGACGGCGGACGCAGCGTGCCCATGGACATCATCATAGGAGGCGATCTCACGGAGTTCATCGATGACCGCCGTTGGGACGACGACCTCGTACCGAGAAAGACAAAGTGCGAGTGGATCGGGCTCGTCGCCAGTAACGACCCCGAGACTCACGAGGGCGGAGGCGTCTGCGATAAGCTGCGCCATCTATACGTCGGCAACCTCGTCGATGAAGTCCTCGTCCAGTTGTTGTTTCAACACCCGGAGGTTGGCCGCCTCCTCGGCGCCGACGAGCGCTTTGAGTTGCTCGAAGGTAATCTCGTCGTCGTAATAGGCGTCGGCAATTTCCTGGACGAGTGTGTCGTCGTGAGCGGCGTCTTGGAGGTACTCCCGAAGCGCAGTCACGAGGACGTCTGTTCGGTCTTCCCCGAGGACTGCGGCCAGTGCATCCGCCCGGTCGATGAGCCGATTGGGGGCCCGAAACTGCACGCGTTTCTTCTCGGTGCTCATGATGTGTACATTGTGAGCCAACTCACTTAGTCGTTTTCGTGTGTACAGTGTGAGCCTCACTCGGGCCGGACAAGGCAGGTATCAGTCAGTGATGTGGCCGATCAACTGGCCTGCCACATCTTCTGTGCGGTCGTCCCCATGACCTTGAAGCCGTTTCTCGAATTTGCCGCGAGGATACCGGCGTCGGTCCCTTTGTCGGCGAGAACCATCGCAGGGGTGATACCGAAAAGCGCGACGTCGACGTCCCCGCTGGCGAATGCCTTGACGACGCTGGGGCCAGAGCTGAACCGCTCTATTGAGACCTCCGCTGGAACCTCCTCGTAGTAGCCCTCTTGTTCCATCACGTAGTGTTGTATGTTCGGGTAAATCGGGACGTACGCGACGGTCACAGAGTCGAGTGACCCACCACTTTGACCGAGACAGCCAGCGATTCCCGTCGCAGCGACCGTGCTTACACCCGCTTTCTGGAGCAATCTTCGTCGCGTGAGTTCGACCATCGTTGTTGTTAACTTTAGAACAGAGTATAATAACAACTGTGATTTAGAGATGTGTCGTTAATATCAGTTCCCGATGGTCGGGTCAACGTCGAAGAAGTCGCTGGTGGCCGTAGTACGAGAGCGGTGAGTCGAAGAAGTGAGTCAGTATGAGAGACTCGTCCGGTGTGTACGGCCGTTTGACCGTTCATCTCGGACCTCACTGGCACGAGAAACTCGAAGTGCTGAGGTTGGAATCGGCTCCACTCTCAGACACGAATCGGACTGCAAACCACGATATCCGACTATAGCGCTATTTCTCCGCCTACAGCGGACGGAGATGTCAGTCTGGGATATCCGAACGTGAAAAGCGAAGTTAGCTCATATCCGCGAGCGGACCGAAGTCGTCGACCGGAAGTACCGAATAATCGATCGTAAGCGTGTCTTTCGTCGCTCTGATCTTCCCGACGAACGTCGAGATATCTTCGAGCGATCCCTCGAGAACGAACAATTCCATACAGTGGTGCCCGCCGACATGACTGTGGAAGTTCGACGCAACGATGTCCTCGTACTCGTGGCGAAGTCGCATCATCTTCTCTTCGACGCTCGTCGTCTCGTAATCGAAGACGACGGTAACGACGCCCATCAGTTCGCGGTCTTCAAGTTTCTTGTCCTCGAACTCACCGAGGAGGTTCCGACTCGCCTCTCGGAGCACTTCGCTCCGGCCAGTATATCCGTGGTCGTCCGAAAACTGGTCGATTCGCTCAAGTAGTTCTTCCGGCATCGAGACGCTAACGACGGCCATATAACAATTAAGCCGGCATCAAATATTAAACCTTATTATTCGATTGGGATGGAGTGATGAAGGGTTCCGACGAGACAACGTCGTTTGGAAAGGACACGAGTTTCGGCCACCGGTAAAGCGCAACCAGCACCGGTCTTCCGCGCTGAGTAGCCCGGTCTCAGCTACTGTCACTGGTCTACTGGACTGTCCTCCTACGTCTCCCCAAGTGCAACCACGGCTCCGTCCGATTCGGGCATAAAAACCGCCGCTGGAGTCACGATGGCGCGACTGACGCCACCTGGAGTCGTGGTCCATCGCTCGTCTCCGGTTGCTCGAGAGAGCGCGGTGAGTTGCCCTTCGCTTCGGAAGAGAACAGTATCGCCGGCTACAGTCGGCGCTCCAACCGAGTCTCCGTCTGATTCGTGTGTCCAAGACTCCTCCCCGTTCCAGTCGACCGCGTAGACCGCGTTCCCAGCGGACACGTAAACGTGCTGACCATCGACCGCGAGGGGCCGTGCCCTTGGACCGCGGACATTGAACGACCACTGACGTGTACCATCCGTGTCGAACGCAGTTACGAGTTGGTGACTCTGCACAACGACTCCCTTCGAATGCGCCACTGGTCCCCCAGTCACGGCCCGCGTGTATGCTTCCCATTCTGTGTCACCAGTTGCGGCGTCCAACGCGACCACGCCGGTAGACCCCGACTGCGAACCGAGATAGAGCGTGTCGCCGAGAACGGCGACCGGTTCGGTGAACGTTCGTCCACCAGCCGCTGCGCCTACCTGTTGTGACCACTGCACGGACCCGTCCCATGCCGATAGTGCGTGGACCCGGCCGCTCCAATCGGGGACGTAGACCGTTCCACCATCAATCGTGGGTGCCGCCGTGAGGCGGGCGTCGATGTCGACGAGCCAGTCCTCCTCGCCGTACCGCTTTCGAAATGCGACGATACGACCCTGTTCGAGTCCCCGTTTAGCCGTCACGACGATGTGGTCACCAGCTACTGCGGGTGGCCCATTCGGCTCCGAGCGAAGTGGCACCTGCCACCGTTCCTCGCCTGTCGCTGCGCTCAACGAGTGAAGCCGGTACCGATGGCGTGCCGTATCGGAAATCGCATCGACGGGGACGTATAGTCGTCCGGCGTCGACTGCCGGTGTTCCAGTAGCGCGTACCTGACTGAGGTCGGTTTGCCAGACCGTCTTCGGGTCCCTCGGACCCGATGCCACCCGTCGAGTATGACCGGGGTTTCGACCGCTCATCGGCCACGTTCCGTCGACGTCTCCGAGGTCTCCCGAGGGGCGAGACGGCGAGAGACAGCCAGCAAGCGCAACACCTGTCGAACCGAGGGCTGTGAGGAGTTGGCGGCGCGTGTGGGAGGGCACGGCAGCCAATTCTCTCAGGAAATACGTAACTTCGGGGGTATCCACGAATCGGAAGCGCGGTTACTCACCTCCGAGGCGTTTCGCACGGAGCGAACGGGAGCATTTCGAACCGTACTACCCCAACGTTCGGGCTTCCCGAGCTGACGAGACGCGTTGCGTCTCGTTCACATCTCGTCAGCCCATCGACCCTGCGGACTCGTCGGAATCCGGTGGGTTTCGGGATGTCAGAACGCAGAGCGTTCGGGGGACGTCTTCAGTCGCGAGAGGATGTCAACAGCCGTAGAGTCGTGCGGTTTCGTGGTCGCTCTGCCACGAGAACGCGAAGGTCCAGCGGGCAGGGAGCCGACTGAGAGTCCGCCCGTCCGTACTCTCCCCGGTTGCGACGTCCCACTTGGCCCCGTCTCCCACGAAGCGGTCGGGGTCGTCGGTTGCTTCGAAGCTGAACCCCGGCGCGTCATACGCAACGAGTTCGTCGTCGGTCGCAAACACGACGACATCGGTCTCCCCCACGGTCGCCCGGACGACGCCGTCAGCGGCCTCGACATGTGGCCTCGGGAAGCCGAGCGCGGCACCGTCGGTCGAAACGCCAAGGACCCGCGTTTTTGCCCGGAGCCCATCGAGCCCCTGGTTGTCCCATTCTCGGGTCCCACCATGGACGGGAGGAAAGCCGAACACACGACCGCTCTCGTAGAGCGCCATCGGTTCGCCATCGTACTGAACACTCCTCTCGGACCGTCCGAGCACCCAATCCGACAGTTCGACACCCGCCTGCATCAGACGGAAAAATGGACGAATGCTGACGTCGCTGGAGCCGTGTTGGGGGTCTCGAGCGAGGTTGGCAGCACGGACGAACTTGGAGACGCCGTCAAGGAACTCCCGTCCTGCAGGGTTCGAAATCAAACGAGTGGCGGTCTTCTCGAACCGGTAGAACAGATACGGTGTCGGCTCTTCGGGCGGGGCCAGCACGACGCCGGCTGGATACGCGTCTTGGAACGAGTTCCACGTCGTCATGCGTGCCGACTGAAGCGGCAGCGTCACCCCTTCGAGGTCACCGCTGAGCCCCTCACCGGTCGACTGCTTCCACTCCGTCCCCGTCTCGATATCGCGCATGACGAAGTTGTTGTCAGCGAGTTTCCCGGCGAACTCGAACGTGAGCTCCTGTTTCTCGATCGTCCGCTCGTATACGACACCGCTCCCACAGAGCGGACACCACGCTACGAGAACCGGCGTACCATCGACCGTGTCGTTGACCATATGGTGGAGGTCGAGAATCGGGATTGGATACGCCCGTGCACTCTCGTCTGTCTCGACGACGAGAACCTCGTCGTTCGGATCGCCCGCGTAGTCCGTGACGAACCGTGGTGTGGTAATACTGGGGATGAACTCCGAGTCGAAGCCGTGGATTATCTCCATCAATTGATTCCTCGTCTGAACAACGGCGAGGAACAGCAATAAATATAATCTAACTGATAAGTTAGGAAGGGGTATCGAACTCAGTTACAGTGTCTCTCGAAAGGGAGTTACTGCGAGGTGAGTCCTGCCGGGCGTCTTCGAAGACAACGTGAGGGGTTCGACGGAAACAGAGGTGCTACCCGCTACTGAAGTAGTGAGATAACAGGAACTACGATGTTTCGAGTTGATCGAGATAATCAAGATAGCTGTCCGTCCACTCGTCGACAGCTTCGATCACCTGCTCTAACGCGGTTCCGGCCTCGGTCAGCGAGTATTCCACCTTGACGGGTCGGTCATCGATGACAGTACGCCGAACGAGATGATGTTCCTCGAGCGCCTCAAGCGACTCCGAGAGCACTTTGTCCGAGATACCATCGATGCGTTCGTTGAGTTCGTTATACCGGAGTCCGTCCTCGACGAGCAACCGCTCGATAATCGTCCGAGTCCACTTGCGGCGGGTCAACCCTATCACGTCGGTAACCGGCATTCCCTCGCCTTCGAAGACCGGGTCGAAGACGAATTCGTTGTCCGCTTGGTCCATACGTCTCGGTATCCGGTGCTGAGAACATAATCTTGCCCGTGACACCTGCGACGGTGGACAGTTTCCACGGTGTTCGAGGCCAGGAGACGACACGCTGTCAACCACGTATTCCTGACACCGTTTCGAGGAGGTCTGCACGCTCATCGGGAGAACACGCGCGAGGAGTTGCGGAACGAGTTGGCTTCGACTCACCGGCGAGATCGAGGAGTGGCAGGCAACCTACGATGTCGGGACGCGGAAGGAGTTCAAACAGTCGCCCTGACGAACGGTCGGACGCTCAACCGAAGCTACGAACCGATCGAACTCCCCGAGGGGACCGGCCACCTCTGGATGTATCGCGACACGACCGAGCAACGCGAGCGAGAGCAACAGCACCAGCACCAAAACGAGCGGCTGAGCGAGTTTGCGAGCGTCGTCAGCCACGACCTCCGGAACCCGCTAAACGTGGCCGCAGGGAACGTGGAACTGGCCCGCCAAGACCACGAAAGCGACCGTCTTGCGACCGCCGCGCGGGCGTTAGACCGCATCGACGACCTCATCGAGGATCTGCTCACACTCGCCCGAAGGGGTGACAACGTCGGTGAACTGGAACCGGTGTCCTTGGATCCGCTCGTCTCCAACTGCTGGAGGACCATCGAAACGGCCGGCGCTGAACTCCAGACAGAGTTGACGGCGACGGTCATCGCCGACCGAAGCCGGCTCCAACAGCTCGTCGAGAACCTCATCAGGAACAGCATCGAACACGGTGGAGAGGGCGTGGCGGTGACGGTCGGTGAATTCTCGGGCGGGTTCTACGTGGAAGACGACGGTGTCGGCATCCCAGTCGAGCGCCGCGACACCATCTTCGAGGCCGGCCACACAACCTCACGTACGGGCACGGATTCGGGCTCGCTATCGTCAAGCAGGTCGCCGAGGCCCACGGGTGGAGCGTCAGCGTCACCGAATCAGATACTGGCGGGGCACGATTCGAGATTACGGGAGTCACGTTCGCTGCTGGCGACGACTGAACCCCGCGTCGGAAGTTTTTACAGGACCCGTGCGGACCGCTGTCACATGTACTATCACGGCGAATCCGACAGCGCGGCGCGGAGCGTCCGATGACGATTACGAGCGATTGGGGCGAATGGTGGGCGCGAGAGGAACTCAACGGTGTCGATGTCGAGGAGGGGGTCTCGCTGTGGTATCTCGGCGTCGCCGGCTGGGCGATACGGACGCCGGAGACTGCCATCTACATCGACCCGTACTTCAGTACCGAGCGGGACCGCGAGTACGTCGCGCGGATGTCGCCGGTGCCGATGGAGCCGCAGTGGGCGGACGCCTGCGACGCGGTCTTCTGCACCCACGACCACCGCGACCACTTCTGGCCGCCCTCGTTCGGACCGCTTCTCGACCACGGCGGCGCTGTTCACGCACCCGTCGAGTGCTTCGAAAACTTCGACGTGAGCGCAATCGGCGAGGCGAAGCGGACCGTCGTCGAACCCGGCGATAGTTACGAGGTCGGCGACCTCACGGTCCACGTCAGAGGCGGGTACGACCCAGACGCGGACGGCACGGTGACGTACGTTATCGAGCACGAGACGGGTACCATCTTCCACGGCGGCGACAACCGTCCCTGCGAGGCGTTCCACGAGATTGGTTCGGAGTTCGACATCGACCTCGGGATGCTCTCCTACGGCACTGACGCCCGCGTCGTCGAAGACGGCGAGGTCATCACGCGCAAACTCTACAACGACGCGGACGAGATGGTCGAGGCCGCGAACGCGCTCGGCATCGACCGCCTGATTCCCGAGCACTGGCGGCGCTGGCGGTCGATTCACGCCAACCCCGGCGCGCTCTCGAAGGCGGCGACGACGTTCGAGTACCCGCACGTAATCGAGGAGGTCGAAGTCGGCGACCGCTTCCGACTCGACCGACCGGGTGTCGTCCCACCGGCGCGCCTCGGCGGTGAGTGAATCTCCAACCCGTCTCCGAGTGCTTCTGCCCTCACGGCGATGTCGCGCAGCGCCCCCACCTCAAGGGCGATGTCGTACTGTACCGCAGAAACCGCAGTCGAGTCAGTCGGTGCGCGGAAGTTCAACGACGAAGACGCTCCCGGTCGGTTCGTTGTCTTCGACCCATACCTCGCCACCGTACTGCGTGACCAAGGTGTCGACGAGGTAGAGTCCAATGCCCGTGCCGGGGCTCTCGAGACCTCGCTCACCTTTTCCGAACACGATGTCTTTCTTGTCGTCGGGGATTCCCGGCCCGTTGTCGGCGATTCGAATCTCGACGTCGTCCGCTCGGACCGTACACGAGACCTCGACGCGAGGTGCGTCCGTGTCGTTGTGTTGGACCGCGTTGTTCAGGAGGTTCCGAAACACCGAACTGAGCATGCTATTCCCGGCGACCTCGACGTCGGGTATCGTCCCCTCGACTACGAACGTCGCCTCCGGGAAAGACTCCTCGCGGAGCGATAGCTCGGTTTCGAGGATCGAGCGAAGCGGGACCGACGCGATGGTGAGACTATCGTCCGATACGACCGTCTCAACGTAGTCGCGCGCGACCTCGGTGAGTCCGACGACGTGCTCACCGCTGTCGAGAATTTTCTGGAGGTACTCGCTCCCGCTGGCATCGACGTGGTCTTCGAGTGTCTCGGCCCACCCGAGTACGACTCCCATATCGTTGCGGATGTCGTGGCGGACGATTCGGTTCAGCAGTTCGAGTTCTCGCTCCCGGCGTTTCTGCTCCGTGATGTCCGTACAGATACCGACGACCTCCGAGACGTCGCCGTCGTCATCGCGGAGGAGCACCTGCCGCGTCAGCACCCAGCGAACCGACCCGTCGGGTCGGACGACGCGACCCTCGTACGCTTCGTCGTGGGCCCCTTGGGCCGAGGCCTCGATGTGCTGTCGCACCCGGTCGCGGTCCTCGGGATGGATGGCGTCGAGCAACCGCGTGATGTCATCCACGACGTCATCGGGTGGAATCCCCCAGATGTCTTCGAAGCCGGCGCTGATATAGTCAAACTCGCCAGGGGTGGACACCGTCCAAAGCGCGACCCCGTCAAGCTGGTCGAACAGGTCCTGGAAATCGCGCCGTCGGCCAAGCGAGCTGTTACGCATACAGGGGTGTTTCGGGGCAAGTCGAATAAGTACCGGTCACGGAGTCAGACGGCGGAGTAACCCGCGACAAAGCTCCAGCCTGAAGCGTGAGACCCCTTCGTGGACGAGCAAAATAGCACCCGACGACGCTCACCGCCGTCGACGACGAGACGCGGTGGCTCTCGGAGAACACGGGAAGTACCGCTCTCTCGACCTTCAGTACGGAGCGACGCAACTCGGACACATCGGCGGCGCGCCCTCGGGGAGGTCGACGCCGCAGTGGGGACACTCCCCGTCGGCGTCTGACGACGTAATCTCCGTGACCGCGTCGTCGGTCGTGTCTCGGACGCCGGCCAGCGACCCAACGCCTTCGGCCGGTGACTCCGTGGAGCCTCCCGCCGACGCAGCCCGGAGAAACCGGACCCGTTCGGCGACGAACGCAGCCGCCTCGTCGGATTCCGCGTCGAGCACCGAGTCCGGTACCCGAACCGCCTCGCCGCCCCCGCGGGCCAACAGTCCGAGTGCCTCGGCGGCGCGCCCCCGGACGAAGGCGTTCTCGTCGGCGAGTCGAGCCGAGAGCGCCGTCCGAGCCTCGGCGATTGAACCCGGCGCGCCGCAGCCGACGACCACCACCGCCGTACAGAGGTGATAGCGAACCAGTTCGTCACCGTCGTCGAGGTGTTCAGCGAGCGCCGAGACGCGGTGGCGGAGCCGGCCGGGGTCGCCGAGCGCGACGCATTCGAGCGCCTTCGCCAACTTCTGTTTCACCTCGGGTTCGTCGAACGAGAGGCCGACGCGGAGGTCCGCGAGCACTGCCGGCGAAGCGACCGCGTCGGGGTGTTCGAGCGCGACGTAGCCCAGCGCCTCGGCCGACCGGGCGCGGACGTAGTAGAACTCGTCCTCGTCGGCGAGTCGCTCGGCGAGCGACGGAATGGCGGGAGCGACCGCGTCGGGAGCGGCCGCCGCGACCGTGACGAGCGCCTTCGCAGTCAGCAATCGGACGGCGCGGTCGTCGTCGGTGAGAAACGGCGTGACGTCGGGGAGGAACGACTCGAACGCAGTCGGGCGGTCGTCGGCGAGACGTCGAAGCGCTCGGAGCGCCTGTTTCCGGTCCTCGGCCGACGCCGTTCGAAGCTCCCCGAGCGCCCCGCTCACCGCCTCGTAGGTGCTGTCTTCGACTGATTCGACGAGGCGCTCCAGCGGGGGTGCGTGGCGTGTGTCGTCCATCGGTTCGTGCTCCTCGTTGGCGCAGTATCCCTTCGGTACAGCATTGACATCCTCCCGCGCCTGAAGACGCGGGAATCCCACGGCACCGCACCGCTGAGTTGGGATATTACGGTTCGCGGTGAGCAACCTGTTCTCGTGGGGCGAAAACACCCTCACTACGGTCGAACAGGTGAACCGCTGGCTGTGCCAACCAGCCGTTATCCCTATCACCGCCATCCGTGGCGAGACTCGGGAGTACCTTTTGTCGAATATTCTCCGCACCATTCACGTCCGCGTTCGCCACCGTCTCGCACTCCTCACACACGTACAGTCCACGTTCAACGCGCTGATTCTTGTCTGTGTGACCACACACTGAACATGACTTCGACGTATCGCGTTCCGACACCAACTCCACGTCGATGCCTTCCGCTTCCGCCTTGTAGTCGAGAAGCGTTGTGAAGCGGTCGAACGCCCACCCGTGTAAGTCGAGGTTGCCGTGGTCGCCCCAATTCCGAGAGTCGCCCGTCTCGTCATCCTCTCGAATGCCGCCGAGGTCACCAACGACAAGCATCCCGACATCTCGTTCGACACACTGTTCCACGATTGCTTTCGAGAGGGAGTGTAAGAAGTGTGTCCGGCGACCAGTCCGCTTCCGGTCAAGACAAGTCGCCTCACGGGACGAGGAATCGTCGCACTTGGCCTTCTTTTTCGTGAAGTAGTATTCGTCCTCTTTGAGTGCGCCACCGGGGTACAACACCGACTCGCCACCGAACGAGACGGCGGCAAAGTTGCAAATCCCAAGGTCAACACCAGCCACCTCGTCACCCGATGGTTCCGGGTCGATAGTGGTGCGACAGACGAACTGAAGTCGCCACTCGTCGCGTTTGTAGACGGCGCGAACCTGTTGAATATCCCACTCGGTTAGGTCAACATCTGGGCGAGTCTGGTACTCGCACAGTATGAAGTCTGAGCGGTGTTCTTTGAGGTTGCGGCCTTTCGAGAGGCGAACACGGGTGAACTGTGCATCGTGTTTGAAGCCAGCCGCTTTGAACGACACGGTTGAACGTGGGTGGGAGTCTCCGTTTTTGCGGTAGCCGGGCGGTCGAGCACGGTCGTCGCCGTTCTGACGCTTGCCGAACCAGCCGTTGAACGCTTCAGCGAGTTCTTCGAGAACGCGCTGACTGGATTGAGAATGCAAGTCCGTGTAGCGTTCGTGGCTTTTGAGTTCGGCTTTGAGTTCCCCGTCATCGGGAATCTCGCCCGTTTCGTCCCACTGTTCTTGTGCGTAGTAGCGACCGACGTTCCAGAGTTTTGAGGCGGCCCATCCGAGTTGGTTGAGGTCGTCACGAACCTGTTGCTGGTTCGTGATCGTGGCCTCGAAGGTTCGGATGGTTCGACTCATTTTCTGTCTTCATAACTGGTTATGAATGCCGTTTTGTTAATAGTGGCGGTTGACGTGGAATATCCGGCTTACCATCGAACGGTGGTTGGTGTAGGGTATTGTCGGATTCATCCTGCGCCTAAAGGCGCAGGTATTCTCCTTGATTCTGTATAAGTTGGTGGGTGCGCCGCGCGCCGCCAACGCCGAGCGGGACTCAGTCCAGCGGGAACCGCGCGACTGTGCCGTCGCCGACGTACGAGGCGAACACCGACGCCGACTCGACGCGGAGCGAAAGCCGGCTGTGCGATTCGGGTTCGTACGCCCACCGCGTCTCGCCAGTCTCTCGGGCCAAAACCTCGAAGCCCCGGTCCCAAGCGGGGACGACACGAGAATCCGTGACGGCGAGCGAGTCGAGCGACGGGAGTCCGGTCACGGTGTGCCACCGCCGCGTGCCGTCGCGGCCGAAGCAGTCGACTCGGCCGAGAATCCCGCCGTCGGGGTCGTCGACGCGGCTCCCGACGAACACCGCGTCGTTCGTGGTCTCGACCGTCCGAATCATATAGCCCGCGGGGTTCGCCCATAGTTTCTCTCCCGTCTCGCGGTCAAACGCGAGCAGTTCCGCGTGCCCGTCCGCCCGGTTGCGAGTGAGGTACACCTGCGACCCGAGGACCATCGTGCGCCCGGCGTCGCCGATGGGGGTTCGCCACCGAACGTTTCCGTCCGAGGGTTCGTAAGCCACCAGCGTCCCGTCCCACACGGCGACGACGAGTCGGGAGTCCGCGGCCACGTTTGGGAGCCACCGCTCAGGTTCGGTCCGCCACCGGACGCTCCCATCCGACGGCGAGAGCGAGACGACGCGCGATTCGGTCTCGCTCACCGGCACGCGAACCACGACCGAGTCGTCGGTGAGGCCGTCGAGGAAATACGACGAGACGGCCAGTTCGAAGCGTCGGTCGCCGGTCTGCGGGTCGTAGCCCGTGAGCGTGTTCTCCGGGCCCGCGAAGTCGAGTTCGGCGACGAGCGACTCGGTGCGGACGAGCCGCGCTCGGTGGGCCGTGCCCTCGTCCCGCCACAGTTCGTCGCCCGAGGAATCGACGGCGTAGAGGTCGCCGTCGGTGCTGTGGACGTGGTACGGGCCGCCGGACGGCGGGGCGACGGGGCGCGTCTCTATCGGGCCGCCCGTCTCGAACCGGAGTGCAGTCGACCCGTCCTCGCGCCGCAGGCCGTACAGCGCCTTGTCCTGCATCCCGGTGAGGACGAGGTCATCGGTGACGGCGGGCGGACCGGCCATGAACGCCCCGTCGATGTCGCGTCGCCAGACCGGCCGTCTCCCGCCGAGATCCGGAATCGCGCTACAGCCGGCGATGGCGAGCGAGCCGACGGCCGCAAGGCCGCCGAGCACCTCGCGGCGGGAGACGTTTCGGTCCCGGGTTCCGTCCGACTCCGTCCGCCCCGAGCGCTCACTCGGCATCGAGCACCTCCGAGTCGAGGCGGGCGAGTTGCCACTCCTGTCCGAGGTAGACGCCGTCGCCCGCTGTGACGGCCCAGTTCACCGTGCCGCCGTCTTGGTAGCCCTCGAACCGGTAGTCGCCGAGGAGAGTGCCGTCGGTCGCGTGGACGTACAGCGCGGTCGGGTCGAACGGGACGGTCCCGCTGTGCCCCCGGACGAGGATATCCGACCCCACGACGGTCACCAGTCGGTCGCCGACGCGGGTCGGCCCGCAGGTCACGGGGCCGGCCAGTTCGCGCCGCCACAGCCGGGTTCCCGACTCGGCGTCGAAGGCGTACAGGAAGTAGTCCGCGCCGCCGACATACACGCGGCCGTCGGAGACGAGCGGCCGGGCGAACACGGTGTTTTGGAGCGGCGCGCGCCACCGAACCTCGCCGGTCGCCGCGTCGAGCGCCAGCAGTTCCTCGGTCGCGCTCCCGACGAAGACGGTGTCACCGGTGACCGTCACCGACGACGGCGACGGACCCACGTCGACGCGCCACGATTCGGAGCCATCGGTGGCGAACCGACGGAGCGTTCCGTCGAGGACAGGCGCGACGACGCCGGCATCGGAGCCGTCGCCGGCAGGTGCGGCGGCGGGCGCACCGGCGAGCGAGGACGGAAGCTCGGCGCGGAAGCGTCGGTCGCCCTCCTCGCGGGACAGCCCGAGCAGTCGGTCCACCACGTCGTTTTCCGTGCCCGAGATGGGGAAGACGACGGTGTCGTCGGCGACGACGGGCGGGTACTGAACGACGCCCGAGTCGGCTCTGTCGACGCCCGCCAACCCGGTGTTCCACGCTCGCTCGCCCGCCTCGTAATCGACCGCCGTGGCCCGCCCTGTCTTCGAGAACAGGTACGCGTAGTGGTCGTCGACACCGAGAGGCGACCGATAGCCCTTCCGGCCGGTCACCGCCCATCGCTCCTCGCCGGTCTCGGGGTCGAGCGCGGACACCATCGGGTCAGCGTGAAACGGGCTCCCGGTTCCGACGAGCAGGGGGCCGGACGGCGGGCGCAAGGCGCGGGTCGGAGTTCGCACGCCCGCCGTCCACGCGGTCGGCATCGGGAGCGAATCGTCGTGGCCCGTGAGGGTCGCACAGCCGGCGAGCCCGGCGGCGAGCGCCGGAATCGCCTTCAGCGCGTCGCGTCGCGAATAGGAGGGCATCAGCGAGGACGTGTGGCCCGGCTGATAATACTCCTGTTGGTTTCGACGGCGGCGCGACCGGCCGCGGCCGGCGGGTCTCCGAGCGGGGAGCCACGAAGGTTTTTATCCCGCGCCGAGACGGCGGGCGTATGCTCTCCAGACGAGAGGTGCTGGCCGCGGGCGGAGCCGCGCTCGCGGGTGGCCTCGCCGGCTGTGGTAGTTCCCCGCCGACCCCGGACGCGACGTTCGACGCGCCGACGACGGCGTGGCCGACCGCCGGCTACGACCCGCAGGCGACGGGTCACGCGCCCGCCGGCCCGACCGAGGGAACCGTCTCGTGGAGCGTCTCGCGGAGTTCCGCCGACCCACCGCTCTACGGCGCGCTCTCCCCGCCGGTCGTCGCCGACGGCACCGTCTACGTCGCCGGGCTCGCTACCCACTATTACAGGCCGGACGACTTCGTGAGCCCACTGGCCGCAATCGACGCCGCATCCGGGTCGCTCCAGTGGGTCGAAGGCTTCGCGGACGGCCTCGGCGGCAGCCCCGCAGTCGCCGGTGACGGCTCCGGAACCGTCGTCATCGGCGGTTACGACGGCACGCTCCACGCCGTCGGAAGTGACGGGTCAAGCGAGTGGACCGCGGACCTCGGCGGCCGGCTCGGCACGCCGATGGCGTACGGAGACCGGCTGTACGTCGAAAGCGGCAGCGGTCGCCTGCACGCCGTCGGAAGCGACGGGAGTCGGCTGTGGGCCGCTGACAGACCGGGGCCGACGGAGCTCCTCGTCGGTCCGGACGAACCGGTCGAAACCACGATGCCCGTCGCCGACGACCGCGGCGTCTATGCCGCCTTCACGCCGTTCGAGCGGGAGCGCGAGGCGGTCGTCGTCCTCGGCTACGACCACGGCGGCGGGCGGCGCTGGCGGACGGTGCTCGACGGGCGGTACGGCCGGTCACCCAACGGCCTCGCCGTCACCGACGACGTGCTGTACGCGACCGTCGGCGGAACCGTCTACGCGCTGGACCCCGACACCGGCGAGCAGCGGTGGCAGTTCGTAACCGGTTCGGCTGTGGCAGGCCCGCCGACGGTCGACGACGAGCGAGTCTATGTCGGCGGGAAGAACCTCTACGCGCTCTCGCGGAGCGAGGGCGTCGAACAGTGGCGTGTGGTGAACGAAGCGCCGCCGAGCTACGACCGCGACCCGACGGCACTCCCGTATCTCGCTCGTCCCCCCGTTG
The DNA here is from genome assembly GCF_001482285.1 of Haloferax sp. Q22. GTDB lineage: Archaea > Halobacteriota > Halobacteria > Halobacteriales > Haloferacaceae > Haloferax. The sequence goes on from NZ_LOEP01000037.1 coordinate 14,996, forward strand.
CCGACGGGCGGGTCTACATCCGAACCGGAGCGGTCTCCGCCGCCGACGGGACGCGGCTGTGGGGCGGCGACGCCGACGAGTGGCTTCGGAGCGGGAACTACTTCGCCGAGCCGTACTACAGGCGGCCGGTGGCGTCGCCGGTCGTCACCGGGGACGCGATGTATCTGACCCACGCGCACCACGGGGTGGTGAAGGTCGCATGACCGACACCGGCAAGCGACCGACTCGGCGACGGCTCTTGGCGAGTCTCGGAAGCGCCGCCGTCATCGGCGCGGCGGGCTGTCTCGGAACGCGGTCGGAACACAACCCGACGAGCGGGGAGTGCCCCAAGTACGACCCCGTCGAACCCGCGACGACGGACTGGCGCGGCGTGATGGGCCCGGCGACGAACACCGGAGCCGTCGCGGCCGAGGCGATCCCCAAGGGCGACCTCGGAATAGACTGGACGGTGCCCGTCGAGACCTACGTCGGCCACCACGTCCCGGTCGTCGCCGACGACACCGTCTACGTCCACGACATGGACGACGAACTCTCCGCGGTCGACGCCGAGACCGGCGAGCGAGTGTGGACCAGACCGCTCGCCGACCCCGAACCCGCGCCCGCAGTCGGCGGCGGGACGCTCGTCGTCGTGACCAACGCGGAGACCCACGCGTTCGACGCGGCGACGGGAGACCGGCGCTGGAAGCGAGAAGACCTCGACGGCGGCATCTTCGGCGCGAGTCCTATCGTCGCGGGCGACACCGTCTACGTCCAATCTGGCGTGGCGACCCACGCGCTGGCGCGTTCGACCGGCGAGACCCGCTGGCGGGCCGCGACCGGGTTCCCCTCCGACTCGACGCCCGCGGTCGACGGCGACACGGTCTACACCGCCGGTGACGACACCTACGTCCGGGCGCTGGATACGGCCGACGGGACGGAGCGCTGGCGCGCGAAGACGAGCGCCCGAATCGCGTGTAACGTCTCGATCGTCGAGGGGACCGTCCTCGTCGGGACAGCGGCCGGAAACGTGCTCGGATTCGACGCCGAGAGCGGCGAGGAGCGCTGGCGCTATCGGCTCGAACCGAGGAAGACGAGGGACGAAAGCCGCCCGAGGCGGCCCGAGACCATCGCGACCGACGGCAGTCGAGTGTACGTCGCGACCGACGACCGACTGGTCACGCTCGCGCTGGCTGACGGGACCCGCTGTTGGGACAACCGGAACTACGCCGGGGGGTACGCGAGCGGCATCGCCGTCGGTGCGGGGAAGGTGTTCGTCCCGACGCACGACGACGGAGGCGGCGCAATGACCGTCCTCGACGCCCCCACCGGGAGTACGCAACAGGAACTGATCGGAGACAAACGCCAACGCTTCGACATCGGCCCGAGCGTCGCCGGAGGCGGCGTCTACTTCGCCGGCCGGAGCGCCGTCGTTCGACTGAGTTAGACCGACCGCCGGGCGCGACTCGGCCGGTCAGGCCGTCGCTCGTTGGTTCTTCGGGTCGTTGGCTCGTCAGTTCGGAAGCGGCGGCCACGTCGTCGCCACCGTCTCCGCGATGAGCCGGGTCTGTGCCCGTCGGAGTCGCTCAGAGGCCGAGGAGGCGGTGATACCAAGTTCGTCGGCGACCTCCCGCAGGGTTGCCCCGCGGGGGATGTCGAAGTAGCCCAGTTCGTACGCCGTCCGGAGCGCCTCGTCCTGTCGGTCGGTGAGCCCCTCGCCCGGCGGTTCGGGGTCGCCGTCGCGGGCGAGTCGTCGGAGTTCGAAGCTGGCGTTCCGCCGCCAGAACGATGCGAACCGCCCGAATGCGTCGCGGTCCGCGAACCAGCCTGTCTGCCGCCAACCACTCTGTCGGACCTCGATGCGCTCGATAATGGCGTCGACGGTGGCGAGGGCCTCCAGTCCGGCGAGGTCGTCGAGGCTGTCTCCGAGTTGTTCTTCGAAGCTCAGCGCCGGAACAGCCTGATACCGGCGGGTCTCGCCCGACTCGCCGATGCGCGTCCAGTCGGCCACGTCGAAGGCGTCACCCATGGCGGTTTCGAGCGCCCGCGTCTCTCCCCCGGTGACCGTCACGATGAACATCGGCCGCTCGCCGTGGTTGTACTGGAGTTCCAACGCGAGCGTCGCCTCCGGAACCGCCGCCGCGACCCCGGTCAGCGGGAGCGCGCCGCAGTCGATGTCGAACTCGGCGATGAGACCCATACGCCCGCTCTCTCGGCGGTCGATTATGGGCGTGTCGAAGCGGCCGAAACGGTCGATGCGCGTGGGAGCTACTTAAACGACCGCACGGCTGAGAGTGCGACTTAGCCGCCGCCGGCGACAAGCGAGACCGCGATGCAACCGATTCGATTCGAACGCGGAACAGAACTGTCCGACGAGCGATTCGGGAGCGGCGCGCCGCTTCTGTGCTGTCACGGCGGGATGGCACCGCCGGCGTACTGGGACGCGGTCGTCCCGCACCTCAGCGGCTACGAGGTCGTCGTCCCGGAGCGACCCGGCTTCGGCACCTGTCTGGACGACGCCGAGACGACGCCCGCCGAGGCGGTGCTGGAGCGCGAGGCCGAGTACGTCCGGGAACTCGTCGACGAGATTCGCGAGGCGACCGGACGCGACCCGGCGCTGTTCGGTCACTCCTACGGCGCGCTCACGGCTCTCGAAGCGGCGACCGACGCGCGGGTGGCCGCCGTCGCCGCCTACGAGCCGGCGGTGCTCCCGGAGGCGTACCGAAGCGAGGCGGACCTCTCGGAGCGCATGGCCGCACTCATCGAGGCGGGAGAGCGGCGCGAGGCGGTCAAACGCTACGTCGAGCAGGTGCTCCATCCCGGCGGCATCGACGACCTCGACGCGTGGCTCGACGAGTGGCCCGTCTGGCCCGACTGCGTGGCCCTCGCCGAAGCGGTCGTCCGGATGAACCGCGCCGTCGAGCGCTACCGGCTTCCGACCCGCTTGGACGTGGACGCGCCCACCGTAGTCATGGCCGGCACCGGCGGCCCCGACTTCCTCCGTGAGAGCGCCCGGAACGTCCACGACGCCCTGCCGACCAGCCGGTTCGTCGAGTTCGACGCGCTCGGTCATGGCGGGCCCAGTGAGGACCCCGAACGGGTCGCGGATGCGGTCGACGCGTTCCTCCGTGACCGGGTCGATCACGCATAAAAATCCCGATTACACGGGTACAGATGTAATCACAGTCTCGGAGATACGACCCGTCTCGCGTTCGTTTGCGACCGAATCGCGAGTCGGAGACCCGACGCGGGAGAGACGACCTGTCAACCAAACTTTCTTTGCTCGGTACGGAGACGTGGTCGGTATGGCAGCCCTCCAATCCATCGGTACAGCCGCCGGGACCCTCAGACGGAACCCGATACTGTTCGTCGTCGCCGCGGCGTTCAGCCTGATTCAACTCCCGTCGATGTTCGCGCAGGCGGTCAGCCCACTCATCGGAAGCATCATCTCGCTGGGATTCAGCGGACTCATGATATTTATCCTCCCGTTCTTCCTCGGTGGCGTCCTCGGCATGGCAAACGAGGCCATCGACAGTCGAACCTCGCTCAGCACGTTCGTTAGCGAAGGAAAAACGCACTACGTCTCGCTGCTCGTGGTGTACTTCTCCCTGCTGGCCGTCAATCTCGTGTTGTCGTTCGTCGGGGTCTTCGCCTCGGTGTTCGTCGGCATCGCTGTCCTCGGAAGCAACGCCCAAGCGGGGACCGCCACGCTCGCGATTCTGGGCGTCGTCGTCCTCGCCGTGACCCTCACCTACCTCGCCGTGGTGTTCGTCTCGCAGTTCTTCGGCCACGCCATCGTCATCGACGACCTCGGCGCGGTCGACGGCATCAAGCGGAGCGTCGCCTGCGTCAGGAACAACCTCGTATCGGTCCTCGGCTACACGGTCATCACCGGACTCGGTGGCCTCCTCGTCGGCGCGTTCGCTGTCGTCATTTCGTTCCTTCTCACCCCGTCGCTCCAGCATCAGGGGGCCGCAGTGACCGGTTCAGAAGCCGGTGCTCCCGCCGCGTCGGCGGTTTCGAGTCTCCCGACGGTCGGCGTCGTCGGCATGGTCGCCATCGCGGTCGGACTCGTGCTCGTCAGCGGTCTCGTCGGCGGGTTCTTCGCCGCCTACTCGACCGCGTTCTACCGGTCGATTCGACCGGCGAACTCCGAGGGAGTAAACGCCTGACACCGCCGCGAACCAACGCCATTTCTGTCGGTAGTGTATCAATTCGCAACCGTTAGGCGTCTGGGGGGCGAAACGCGGGCCGTCCCATGCCCTCCACCAACGCGGACGTCGCCATCGAAGCGACTGACCTCAGGAAGTCCTACGGTTCCGAGGTCGCGCTCGACGGCGTCTCGCTGTCGATTCCGAGCGGAACGGTGTACGGATTCCTCGGGCCGAACGGCGCGGGGAAGACGACGACGATGCGCATCCTGACGGGGCTCTCACAGCCCACCTCGGGGTCGGTCCGCATCTGCGGCCTCGACGTGAGCGACCGTCGAAAACTCGCGCCGCACGTCGGCTACCTCCCGGAGACGCCGCCGCTGTACGACGAGTTCAGCGCGCGCGAGCAGCTCGACTACGTCGCCGACCTGCGCGACCTCCCGGCGGAGACCGCCGAGGCGCGCATCGACGACCTGCTCGACCAGTTTGGTCTCGTCGGCGACGCGAACAAGCGCATCGGCACGTACTCGAAGGGGATGAAACAGAAGACCGCGTTCATCCAGAGCGTGCTCCACGAGCCGGACGTGCTGTTTCTCGACGAGCCGACCTCCGGACTCGACCCCCGCGCGGCGAGACAGATTCGGACCTCCATCGGCGACGTGGCCGACGCGGGGGCGACGGTCTTCCTCTCGACGCACATCCTCCCCGTGGTCGAGGCCGTCGCCGACGAGGTCGGCGTCCTGTTCGACGGGCGCGTCGTCGCCGAGGGGACGCCCGACGAGGTGAAATCGCGCGCCCAGACGGGCGGCGAGGGCTCACTCGAAGACGCGTTCCTCGCGGTCACGAGCGGCGAGACGCAACTGTCGGGTGTCGCCGACGAATGAGCCTCCGACGAGACGTTCGCCACGGCCTGCGAATCGGGCGCGCCGAGTTCGTGCGGAGTCTCCGGGGGTACGCCTCCGAGACGCGCCGAATCATCGGCCTCCTGTTGCTCTTGCTGTTCTTCGGTGGCACCCTCCTGTTTTCGCTCCCAGCCGTCTACGTCGTCGGCCGAGGCGCGCAGTCCGTGACCGAGATTCCCTTCTTCGACCTCGTCGCCACCGCGATACCGGTGGGGCTCACGCTCCTCGCGGCGTTCCGAACGCTCGAACGTATCGGCCGCGTCGAAAACGAGTCGCTCGTACTCACGACGGTTCATCCGCGGGCCGTCGTCATCGGGCTCATCACCGCCGAAATCTGTCGAATTGGTCTCTGGTTCGGGCTCCCGCTGGCAGTCGTCGCCGCGACGTTCACGGCCGGTCTCGGCGCGCCGTCCCTGTTGCTCACGACGGCCGTCGTCGCGGCCCCGCTGGCGTGCTGTACGACCGTCTGGGGCTACGCGGTCGGCGTCGCCGTGCTCCGCGGGTTCAAGCGCTTGCCCGGCGTCCGGCGCACCCTCAAGGTCGTCGGCTTCGTCGCGATGGTGGGGCTCGTCCTCGTCTCGCAGTCGTTCGGCCGGTTGCTGGCCGAGGGGACGCTCCCGCTCGAGTGGCTGGCGGCGACGCTGACGTTCGGGCCGCTCGCAGACTACCTCGCGCTCGCATTCGTCGGGACTCCGGTCGCCAGACCGTTCTCGGCGGCCGCCATCGTCACCTTCGCGGCTATCGTCGCACTCACGCCCGTCGGCCTCGTCGTCGCCACCCGGCAGGCGAGCGCCCTCTGGTTCACCGACCGCACGAGCGGAAGCGACCGAGTCTCGTCGGTGCCGAGCGCGAAGGCTGACGGCTCGTCCGGCGGCTTCTCGACGCCGGAGCCGCTGGCGGCGACGAACGGGGGCCACGTCGCGTGGGGCCTGCTCGTCCGCGGCGTCCGCCACCCCCAGAAGTTCACGCATCTCGTGATGCTGGTGTTCTTCCTCGGCCCGCTCGGGACGACCATCGTCCAGTCCTCGGCCGACGGCCTCGGACCGCTGCTCGCCGCGAGCGGGGCGGGCCTGGGAACCTATCTCGCGGGCGCGACGTTCGGCCTCAACCCCATCGGCGACGACCACCCGCAGTTTCCGATGTTGCTGTTGACTCCGACCGCGCCCCGGACGCTGGTCCGCGGTCGCGTGCTCGCCGGCGTGATTCTCGGCGTTCCGGTCGCCGCGGCGCTCCCGCTGGCGACCGTCGCCCTCGGCACGTCGCCGCTGTCGGCGGTCGGCTTCGCGCTCGTCGGCGTCCTCATGTGCGTCGCCGCGGCGGCCTTCTCGGTCGGCATCGGCGCGGCGTACCCGATATACGAGGAACGCGAGTTCTGGGGCACGACGACCGTCGTTCCTTCGACGCTCGTGCTGATGGCGTTCATGTTCGTCGTCGGCCCCGGCACTGTCATCGGCCTCGTCGCCACGTGGTTCGGCGTGACCGGTCACCTCTCCGCGACGCCGCTTCTCGCCGCCGGACTCGGGCTGTACCTCCTGGTGACCGTCGGCGTCTCCTACGGCTCGTACCGGTACGCGGTTCGACGGTACCGGACGTACACGTTCGAGTGACGGCGAGGGCGTCGTACGGACGCGAAACTCGGGGTCCGCAACCCCTGTGACGGCCCGCTGGCCTCAGTCGGCTACGCGGAACACGCCGGGGTTCCTGCCCGTCCCGGCGAAGTAGAGTTCCGACCCGCGGACCGACAGGCCACCGGTGGGTCGAACGTCGAGCGCCTTCGACCACAGTTCCTCGCTGGACGCCGCCGAGATGGCGGAGAGGCGGTCGTCGCTCGCCACGAACCGAGTATCGCCGGCGACGACCGGTGGGCGAGCGAACGTATCCGCATCGAGCGACAGCGTCCACTTCGTTGCGCCGTCGGCGGCGTCGAACGCGGCGAGACTCCCCCGCGAGGTCTGGGCGTGGAGCGTGTCGCCCGCGACGGCGGTCCGCGGGCTACCGTTCTCCGGGAGCGGAATCGACGCCTGCCACTGCGTCGACCCGTCTTCGAGGGCGAGGGCGAACACGTTCCCGCGGTGGGCGTTGTAGTAGAGGTGAGAGTCGCCCACCGCGAGCGGGACGCCACTCTGCGGGAGGTCCTCGCGCCGCCACCGCTCCTCGCCGGTCGCGGCGTCGAGTGCGGCGACGCCGTTCTGCTCGTGGTCGACGCCGGCCGGGGTGTAGACGACGCCGTCGCGGGCAACGAGCCCCGGTGACGCTGTCGAGGCGTCGTAGCTCCATCGCTCCTCGCCGGTCGCGGGGTCGCGCCCGAAGACGGTCGACCCGCCGCCGTCGACGAGCGTTCCCGCGGCGAGGACCGGCGCGTTCGCGGGGGTCCCGTACCCGCCGTTGCTCGTCCGCCAGCACCGCTCGCCGGTCCGGGCGTCGTAGGCCGCGACGAACTCAGCGGTCGAGACGAACATGGCGTCGCCGGCGAACGTGGGCGTGGACTTGCCGTGCGCGTAATCGACGGTCCACGCGTCGTCGGAGTCGGCGGGAGCAGTCTCGGAATCGAGGTCGAGCGCGCGGTAGACGCCGTCCTCGCCGTCGCCGTCGCTGTAGCCGAGCACGCCGCGCCCGTCTGCGAGTGCGACCGACGTGGCGAGTGCGGCGTCGCCCGACGCGATTCGCTCGACGCTCGCGTCCGCCGAGGGGCCGGAGTCGGTCGTGTACCCGGTGTTGGCGAAGTCGCGCTGGTAGGTCGGCCACGCGCCCGTCACGTCGCCGACGGGCGCGTCGCGTCGGTAGTCTCGCTCGACATCAAGGGCACCCATTGCGCGGGCGACACAGCCTGAGAGCGACGCGAGGGCGGTCGCGCCGCCGGCCGCGAGGACGGCTCTGCGCGTGTGCATGTTGGAGGGCATACATGTTCGTGTCCCGCCGCGACCGTACTAACAGTTTCCCTCGAAGCGGCAGGGACGAGGGAGGGGGCCCGGCGGAGGCAGTAACCGCGGGGATGGCACCTCGTCCTACCGGTTCTCCACGAGCGCGTCGACCGGGTTGTCGAGGGCGAAATCGACGTTCTCGGACGGGTCGTCGGTCCGGGCTTCGAGGTCCGAGACGACCGACTCGGCGCGGTGTCGGAACGCGCGGAGCGTCTGTCTGCCCTCCTCTGTGAGTTCGAGGTAGCGACGGGTTCCGCGCTGGGCGACGGTGACGTAGCCCTGATGTTCGAGCGTCGCGGTGACGCGGTTGTCGAGGACGTTGTAGTCGCCGGTGACGGGTTCGTAGTCGTCGGCCTCGCCGTCGACGCGGCCGCGCATGAAGTCGAGGCCGTAGCGGGCCGCCTCGGTGATGAGCGTCTTCTTCTTCGCGTGTTTGGCGTCGGTGTCGTGGGCCTCGATGATGGCGAGCGCGGCGACTTGGTCCGGGGAGGGCGAGTCGATTTGATAGGTCGTCAGAAGCGACGCCCGCTCGAACCCCTCCGTGACCGGCGCGTCGAGGCCGTGCGGCCGGACCTCGGGGTCGACGACATACGGTTCGGCGTCGGTGCGTTCGTCCATGCAGGCCATCGTCGCGCCGACGGCCGCGCGCTTTGTGCCGGCGGTGACGTTGACGCGGACGAAGTCGTCCGGGTGCCAGTCGGCGATGGTCGTAATCGCGCCCATCACCTCGTACATGTCGAAGAGGTCGAGGTACTCGACATCGGGCGGGGTGCCGACCACGTCGGCGATTCGGTCGACGACCGCATCGTGGTAGGTCGGGCGCTCGACCGCGGGGTCCTCGTGTTCGAGGAGGTAGACCTTGTCCGGTCGGTCGTCCTCGATAGGGCCGACGATGCGGTCGTGTTCGCGCCACAGGGGGACGATGTGAACGCGGAGGTGTCGTTTCATCTGTCACTCTCGGCCACGACCGCCCGTGTCGAAAGTCATTCGGTTGGGAGATTCTCCCGTGAGTGATCGGTAGAACGCCCATATACGTCGAATCAGGAGAAATACACGGTACTCATGCTACTCACGTAACTTACGGTAGTTACCGAGGAACTGCCAACATGGGTTACCGACTACGAATAGTTGCCGCCGGCCGCGGTCCAACGGACCGGCGGTTGCGACCCGCCGACGGCGGCGCGACCAACGGTCCCCGGTCGCGTCCCCGCGGCGGAACCCGCGTCGGCGGACGACCCCCGGAACCCTCGTTCGGTGCGCTCGGGGCGTCGGCCAGTCCGCCGATACGCGCCCTCCAGCCCCCCTCGCTTCGGCCCTCCACCACCGGCCGACGCCCTGACAGCACCGGCTTTTCTTTCTCCGAATCGTCACTCGTCGCCCGACGAGCGCGACGCTCTCGACACACAACGGGCGCACGAAAAAGCGACCGAGCGTCCGCACCGCGAATCGCTCGGTCCGGTTCAGTTCGGTTTAGTCCGACTCAGTTCGGTCCGGGCCGGACCAGGCCAGTCAGATGTCGAACACATCGAGACCGGTCTGTTCGTCGAGGTGGTGGGTCAGCGGCGTCTCGCCGAGGTGAATGACGACCTCGAACGTCCCGGAGACACGCGCGCCGGAACAGTGGCCGCCGAGCGTCTCGAAGTCGCGCGTGCCGACCTGGATGTGCGTGTGAATCTTGTCGGGGCCGATGTTGCCGAGGAAGCTCGTCACCTCGAACTGGCCCGTGAACTCCTCTTCGAGGTACTCCTGGTCGCCCACGTCGTAGTGGCCGAGCGTGACGGAGTCGACCGCGCCGATGCCCGTGAGAAAGCCGTGTTCGATGTCGAACTCGTCGCGCACCGTCGCGAGCGAGTCGAGAACCTGTTCGCCGGGGTCCAGCCTGACGACGACCGTGTCGTCTTCTTTGACGTAGTCCATAGTTGTGCCCGAGCGTCCGGTACAGCGCCGGCGGCGTAATATGTTTTGAAAGGCTCAACGTTGCGGGAGGAACGGTGCTACTAAAAATGTATTTTTTCAGTATATATTTCAAAATGATCAATAGTTCTATACTTTGAGTCGAGTCCTCTCTTCGACACCCGGCCGAACGCGTTCACATCGAATCGGCGACCGCGGACCTCGTCCCCGTACTTGGCAGTTTCCCCGGAGTATCAGCCTATTATAACCCGCCCAGTCCTCGGATAAACGGAACCAGTCAGCGGCACCGTCGTCGGAATCGAAGACTACCGCGGAAACCAGACTCAGTCCGACCGCGCTCGACACGGACGCGCATCTCTGACGCACAGAACGTGGGAGAGAGTCCGGCACAGAGACCCTGTAGTGCGTTCTTTCGCCGGAAAGTGTTATCGCGACTCACGGTCGAGACGTGTCGAACCGACAGAGAGACCAACCGACGACGAATCGCTCAAGGGCATTCGAACGATCGATAGTAATTGGCAGAGTTTGATATACCACTATTTTTGATATATCTGGCCACCAACTCGGCGCACTCGGAACTGTCCGTGACCACGGTTGCCCGGCGCGTCACCGGAGCATCGATCCGCCGTCGACCGTCAGCACCGTCCCCGTCATGTAGCCCGCGCCGTCGCAGAGGAACGCGACCACCTCGGCGACTTCCTCGGGCGTTCCGATGCGTTCGAGCGGGAGTTCGGCGGCGTACTCGGCGAGCGCCTCCTCGGTCCAGAGGTTCGACTCGGTGAGAAGCGGCGTCTCGACGAGCCCCGGCGCGACGCAGTTGACGCGCACCTCGGGGCCGAGCTGTTTCGCCAGCCCCTTCGTCAGCCCGAAGACGCCCGCCTTCGACGATGAGTAGTGGACGCCGCCGGTGGCGCTCCCGCGGAGACCGGCGACGCTCGACACGTTGACGATGGCACCGGCACCCTCGCCGCGCTCGACCATGCCCGGGGCGACGGCGCGGGCGACGACGTACTGTCCCTTGAGGTTCACGCCGAGGACGCGGTCCCACTCGTCGGGGTCGAGGTCCGCGAGGGAGACGGCCCGCGAGATACCCGCGTTGTTCACGAGCGCCGCCACGTCGGCGACCGATTCGACCGCCGTCACGGCGTCCGCGACCGCGTCGGGGTCGCGAACGTCGACCGCGAACTCGTGGACGCGCTCGTCGTCCCAGTCGGTCTCGCCGGTCTCGATGTCGAAGCAGGCGACGTAGTCGTAGTCCGCTCGGAGCCGCTCGACGACCGCTCGCCCGATACCGCTGGACGCGCCGGTCACGATTGCCGCGCGCTGGTGGTCCGTCATGTGGGTCGAGACGGCGCGGACCGTAGTACGTGTTGGGGTGGCGGCGAGCGGTACTGTCGCGGTCGAGAGTGATGCGAGTGGTACGATTGAGAGTGATGCGAGTGATGCAAGCGATGCGTCCAAGGCGAGTGAAGTGGTAACTGTTTTCGTGGTCGCGCGTGAGCCGTTCGTATGCAGTTCGCAGTCAACGTTCCGACCAGCGCCGGCGACTCCGTTCACTCCCAGTTGGCGTTCTGCGACGAGATTTCGTGGGACGCGCAGGTTGGGTTCGCCGTGGCGATGGAGAACCTCGGCTTCGACGGCGTCGCCGTCCCCGACCACGTCATGACCGGCAGTGGCCCCACGACGGAGTGTTTCATCACGCTGGCCGCCATCGCCCGCGAGACGGAGGACGTGTACCTCTACCCGAAGACGGTGAACAACCACTTCCGGAACCCCGCGCTCCTCGCCAAGCAGGCCGCGACGCTCGACGCCGTGAGCGACGGGCGACTCAAACTCGGCATGGGGGCCGGCTGGAAGGAGAGCGAGGCGCGGGCCTACGGCTACGACTGGCCCGACGCGCCGACTCGGCTCCGGATGCTGGAGGAGTCGATTCGGATGCTCAAGCGCCTGTGGACCGAGGAGACGGTCAGCTTCGACGGCGACTACTACACCCTGGACGAGGCGATGTGCCGGCCCCACCCAGTCCAAGACCCGCATCCTCCCATCATGGTCGGCGGCGGCGGCGAGTCGTTCACGCTCCGAATCACCGCCCAGTACGCCGACTCGTGGAACTTCTGGGGGCCGCCGGAAGTGATGCAACACAAACTGGACGTGCTGGAACGCCACTGCGAGGGCTACGGCCGGCCGTTCGAGGAGATCGAGCGCTCGTGGTTCGCCCGGTGTCTGATACGCGAGAACGAGGCTGAACTCGACGCGCTCCTTGACGAGCACTTCCCGCGGTTCAAGCCCGAGAACGTCGCCGACAGCGAGTACCCGCTCGTCGGCACGCCCGAACAGGTCCGCAAGCGACTGGAGACGTTCGCCGAGATGGGCTTCGGCGAGGTCGTCGTGGAGTTCGTCGACTTCCCCGAGGCGACGAGCGCCGAACTGTTCGCCGAGCGCGTCGCGCCGACATTCCGGTAACTCGCGGGGCGGGAGAGACGAGAGGCCGCCAGCGTTCGGGTGCGACATGGAAACAGCTATCACATCTATTTTCGTACGTCAAAGCGTGACTCACCACAGCGTCTGCCTCACCTTCGACTTCGACGGCGTCTCCTCGTGGATACACTCCTTCGAGTCGCCGGACAGCCCGACGAAACTGTCGAGAGGACTCTTCGGGGTCGACGTGGGCGCGCCCCGCGTCCTCGACCTCTTGGACGAGTTCGGCGTCGAGACCACGTGGTTCACGCCGGGCCACACCATCGATAGCTTCCCCGAGGCCGCCGAGGAGGTGTGGAGCCGCGGCCACGACATCCAACACCACGGCTGGTCGCACACCCGCCCGCGACAGTACGAGTCGCGAGAGGCCGAGTACGACGACGTGAAACGCGGCGTCGAGAGCATCGTGGACCTCACGGGGCGCCGGCCGACCGGCTACCGCTCGCCGTCGTGGGACTTCTCGACCCACACGCTCGGCATCCTCGACGAACTCGGCTTCGAGTGGGACTCCAGCCAGATGGCGACCGACTTCGAGCCGTACCGCGTCCGCGAGGGGTGGGCCGCGCCCGCCGACGCCCCCTTCGAGCGCGGCACCGAGACCGACATCGTCGAGGTGCCCGTCTCGTGGCAACGCGACGACTTCCCGGCGTTCGCGTTCAACCGCAAGCGGGGCTACGCGAACGAGAAAGCGGTGTTCCGCCAGTGGCGCGAGCAGTTCGACTGGATGGTCGACAACGTCGACGGCGGCGTCTTCGTCCTCACGATGCACCCGCAGGTCATCGGGCAGTCACACCGGCTCGCCCGGCTCGAATCGTTCGTCGAACACGTCGCCGACGCGCCGGGCGTCGTCTTCGAAACCGTGGACGAAGTCGCCGACCGATTCGGGTCGGCGTGAGGGCGAGGGAAAGACGGAGACGCTTTTTCAGGAGTAGTGGTGACAGCTGACGATACGGTCGAGTTCGTCGGGCGACTCCAGCGCTGGCACCTCGGAGGTACAGACGCTCGGCTCGACGAACGTCTCCGTCAGGAGCGACGCGGCGTCGCGCCACGCGCCGTCGGCCGCGAGCGAGAGCGCGTGCTCGACGGTCGTGCCGGCGTCGCCGGCGGGAAGCCCGTCCGGGAAGTAGGTCGCACGAGCGTCGTCGGCGACGATATCCGGGGACTCGCGCTGGACGGCTCTGACGAACCGGCGCACGCGGTCCCACTCCTCGTCGCCGAGGTCGAGTTCCGCCGGGGCGACGAGGCTCGGACAGCGGGTGTGGAACCGACAGCCGCTCGGCGGGTGAATCGGCGACGGCACGTCGCCGGACAGCGGGACGGTCTCGCGGGACACCCGCGGGTCGGGCACCGGAATCGACGAGAGTAGCGCGCGGGTGTAGGGATGCTTCGGCGACTCGAACAGGTCGTCCTTGTCGGCGAGTTCGACCAGTTCGCCGAGGTACATCACGGCCACGCGGTCGCAGACGTGGCGGATGACGCTCAGGTCGTGGCTGATGAAGAGGTACGTCAGGCCGAACTCCTCCTGAAGCGCTTTCATCGTGTTGAGCACCTGCGCCTGCACCGACGCGTCGAGCGCCGAGGTCGGCTCGTCGCAGACGATGAAGTCGGGGTCGACCGAGAGCGCCCGCGCGAGGTTGACCCGCTGGCGCTGACCGCCGGAGAACTGGTGGGGGTAGCGGTTGTAGTGGTCGGCGTCGAGACCGACCGTCTCCAGCAGTTCGCGTGCCCGCCCCTCGCGGTTGCCCTCGTAGAGCCCGTGGGCCTGCATCGGCTCCTCGACGATTTCGCCGACGGTCATCCGCGGGTCGAGCGACGCCTGCGGATCCTGAAAGACGAACTGCATGCGCTTGCGGCGCTTCCGAAGCTCCTCTTTCGACAGTTCGGCGAGGTTCTCCCCGTCGAAGACGATGTCTCCGGAGGTCGGGTCGACCAACCGGAGGAGCGTTCGCGCGAGCGTCGACTTCCCGCACCCGGACTCGCCGACGAGGCCGAGGGTCTCGCCGGGCAGGATGTCGAACGAGACGCCGTCGACCGCGCGGACGTACTCGCGCTCGACCGAGAAGGGGAGCAGTCCCGCGTCGCGGTCGAACCGGAGGCGGTCGAGGAAGCCGTCGCTCGCGTCGAAATACTTCCGCAGGTCGCGCACGCTGAGCAGCGGGTCGGCGTCGGGGTCGAAGGTTGAACCGGTCCCAGTCTCGGTGACCTCTCCGGTCTCGGAGGCGGCCGACTCGGAGACGGACTCGGCGTCGTCGAGCGGTTCGCTCTCCCAGTAGCCCGCCTCGGCGAACGCGTCGTTGCGCAGGCACGCCGCCCGGTGTGGTGCGGCGGCGACTTCGGTGAGGGTGGTGCCGTCAGCGGTGGTGGAGGCGGTGGTTGGACCGTCGTCAGCGGAGGCTGTGGCGCTCGCGCTCGCGTCACCGGAGCCCTTGTCCCCGCCGTCGACGCGCCGAGCGTCGGGGTGGGACTGGAGGCACGCCTCTCGGGCGTGCGGGCACCGCGTGTGGAAGCGGCAGCCCTGCGGCGGGTTGATGGCTTCCGGCATGATGCCCTCGATGGGCGACAGGCCGTCCACGTCGCGGTCAGGTCGCGGAATCGACCCGAGGAGCGCCTCGGTGTAGGGGTGTTTCGTGTCGTGAAAGAGGTCGTCGACGGTCGCCTGCTCGACGATTTCGCCGAGGTACATCACGGCGACGCGGTCGCATATCTCGGCGACGACGCCCATGTCGTGGGTGACCCAGACGAACGACGTGTCGTAGCGCGCCGCGAGGTCCTTCACGAGGTCGAGAATCTGCGCCTCGACGGTCACGTCGAGTGCGGTGGTCGGCTCGTCAGCGATGACGAGACTCGGTTCGCACGCGAACGCCATCGCGATGAGGACGCGCTGGCGCATCCCGCCGGAGAACTCGTGGGGGTAGTCGTCCATCCGGCGTTCGGCCTCGGGGATACCGACCTCGCGGAGGCGCTCGACGGCGATGGCTTTGGCCTTGGCCGTCGACACGTCGCGGTTGAGCCCGATAATCTCGCTCAACTGCTCGCCGACGGTGAACACCGGGTTGAGGCTCTCCGTGGGGTCCTGAAATATCATCGCGATTTCGCGGCCCCGGATGCGCTCGCGGATCTCGCGGCTCGACAGCATCTCGGGGTCCTGCCGGGGTTCGTCGTCGGGGTCGTCGCCGCGCTCGACGCCGACGAGCAGGTCGTCTTCGAAGCGGACCTCGCCGTTGACGATGACGCCCGGCGAGTCGATGAGGCGCATGATGCTCCGCGCCGCGACGCTCTTTCCGGCGCCGCTCTCGCCGACTAACCCGAGCACTTCGCCGCGCTGTACCTCGAACGAGATACCGTCGACGGCCCGGACGGTCCCCGCGTCGGTGCGGAAGTGGGTGTGCAGGTCGCGGACGGTGAGTAGCGTATCAGACATTGGTCGTGGAGTGGTGGGGGGCGTCGGTGCGTGAGATGGGTGCCTCTGCAGAACCGCAAGAGCAAGTTCCGACGCCGCCCCGGGGAGGGAGCGATAGTTCAGCGGGCGAACGGCTGGCGGAGGCCGGGCGACTCCCGGCCCCGCGGCGAACGGTCGGTGAGATGTGTCGTCCGTTCATCGTCAGTCGTTCGACCGCGGGTCGATTGCGTCGCGCAGGCCGTCGCCCAGCAGGTTGAAGCCGATGACCGTCGCGAGAATCGCGAGGCCCGGCCAGATGCTGAACCACGGGTTGACGATCATGTACTGCCGCGAGTGGGCGAGCATCTGCCCCCACGACGGCGTCGGGGGCTGGACCCCGAACCCGAGGAACGACAGCGACGCGACGATGAGGATGTTCACGCCGACCTGCAGCGTCGATTGGACGAGCACCGGCGCGAAACTGTTGGGGATGATGTGGCGGAAGATGATGTGGCGGTCGCGCACGCCGGCGGCCTTCGCGGCCTCGACGTACTCCATCTCCCGGACGCTCAGCACCTGCGAGCGAATCAGGCGCGTGAACACCGGAATCGTCGTGATGGAGACGCCGACGATGGCGATGCCGAGTTCCTTGCCGAACGCGGACATGATGGCGATGACGAGGATGAGGAACGGAATCGCGTACAGCGATTCGACGAATCGCTGGAGCACGTCGTCCACCCAGCCGCCGTAGTAGCCGGAGACCGCACCGACGACCGTCCCGATGGTCATCCCGATGCCCGTCGCGATGAGACCCACCTGGACGGCGATGCGGGTGCCGTAGACCAACCTGACGAGCACGTCGCGGCCGCGGTGGTCCGTCCCGAGCGGGTGTGCCCACGTCCCCGTTCCGAAGCTGTTTTCGATGCCGACTGGCGGGAGCAAGATTGTGCTTCCCGCCGGGTCGTTCTCCGGATGATACCAGAACGTCGCCGCGAACTGGTAGTCGAACAGGTCGGCGTCGATGGTCGTCAACAGCGCGACGACCGTCACGAGCCCGATAACGTAGAGGCCGACGCGCGACGCCGAGTTGCGCTTGAGTTGTTGGACGACCTGTGACGTGCGCGAGACGGCGGAGCGCTCGTCGGCGTCCGCGACGCCGCCCGTTCGGGCCGAGTCGCCGACGGCGGCCGTCGAATCACTCACCGGCACCACCCCCGTAGGAGATGCGCGGGTCGATGACCGCGTACAGCACGTCCACGACGAGCACGCCGAGGACGAACACGATGGCGAAGAATATCGTCGTGCCCATGATAAGCTGGTAGTCCTGCGCCCGGACCGCGGTGATGATGAGGTTCCCCATCCCGTTGATGTTGAAGACCGTCTCGGTCAGCACCGCGCCGCCGAGGGCGGTCGTCATCTGGATGCCGATGACGGTGAGCACCGGCAGTTGCGCGTTCTTGAACGCCTGCCGCCGGAGGATGGTTCGCTCGGAGACGCCGTAGGCGCGGGCGAGTTGGACGTAGTCCTTGTTGAGCACTTCGAGCATCGACGACCGCTCGATGCGCGTGATGGCCGCCATCTGGAGCGTCCCCAGCGTGATAGAGGGGAGTATCAGATGCGACGCGGCAGTCACGAGCACGTCCAGTCTCGACGTCGCCCCGTCGACCGACGCGGGGTCGGCCCACGGCATGATGAGCCCGCTCGGCGGCAGGAGGTCGCCGTAGTACGCGAACACGATGATGAGCAGCAGGCCGACCCAGAAGCTCGGCGTGCTGACGCCGATGAGCGACGTGACGCGGGCGAGGTGGTCGTAGCCGTTGTTACGGTTCTTGGCGGCGAAGATGCCCAGCGGAATCGCGGAGCCGATTGCGAGGGTGAAACTCGACGCGAGGAGCAGCAGCGTCACCGGAAGCCGCTCGAAAATCTTCTCCGTCACCGCGACTCCACCGTAGTGGATGCTCGTCCCGAAGTCGCCCGTCGCGACCGCCGCGAGATACCTGACGTACCGGACGTACAGCGGTTGGTCGAGGCCGTACTTCGCGCGGGCGGCCTCGATGGCCGCTGCGTCGGCGGCCGGCCCGACGAGAATGCGAACCGGGTCGCCGGGAATCGAGTTGATGAGGACGAACGTGACCGTAACGACGAACAGCAAGACCGGAACGATTTGGAGTAATCGCCGTCCGATGTAACCGGTTGTCGTCATGGATGGAGTGGATGGGGAGTGAGCATATAACGTTTGGTAACTGTTACCGACAGGACAACGTCATCTGTCGACGGAGACGTTGTTGTAGCCGGTGAGGAGCCGCGGGTTCTGCGGCGAGACCGGGTGGACTTGGAAGTCGCTGACGACGGACTTCACGCCGTAGGAGTTCTTGTAGTTGAACGCGGGGAGGTGGACTTTGTCCTCCAAGAGCGTCGAGATGGCGGACTGGTAGAGCTGTTGGCGCTCGTCGCGGTCGGTCGACTCGCGCGCGCCCTTAATCTGCTCCATCACCTCGTCGTTCTTGTAGTAGACGCCCTGGTTCACGCCCTCGGACTCCTCGTGGAACAGGTTGAACATGAAGTCGTCCGGGTCGGGGTAGCGGACCCACCCGAGGACGTAGATGTTGTAGTCCGAGGCGTTGCCGGTGTACGCGCGGCTGAGCATCGCGCCCCAGTCGAGCCGTTCGACGTGGGCCTCGTAGCCGGCCTCCTTGATGCCGTTGGCGATAGAGAGGCCGATGTTCTCGCGGTTGTCGTCCGGCGGGACGATAATCTTCGCGTCCCAGTCGGCGGGGACGCCAGCCTCTTCGAACAGCGCCGTCGCCTGCTCGATGTCCTTGTCGTTCGGAATCTCCATCCACTCTTCGAGCGGCATGTCCCACTCTTCGACCATCGGCCCCGGAAGCGGGCCGTACTGGCGGAGTCCAGCCGGGTCGATGTAGCGGTCGACCGCGTCGTCCATCGAGAAGCTGTAGTCGATGGCCTCGCGGACGCGCTTGTCGGCGGTCGGCCCCTCGTTGCAGTTGAACGCGACGTAGAAGTATCCGACACTCTCGATCTCGGAGATGCTCGTGTCTTCGGTGCTCTCGACGGTGTCCCAGAGCCGCGGCGGAATCGTCTCGATGACGTCCACGTCGCCCGTCCGGAGGTTGGTGACGCGCGTCGTCGACTCCGTGATGGGCGTGAACTCGACGCCCGCGACGTTGGGCAGTTCGTCGCCCCAGTAGTCGTCCCAGCGTTCGAGGGTGACGTAGTTGCTCTCCTCCCACTCGACGAACTTGAACGGACCCGACCCGATGGGCTGTTGGGTGCTGAACACCTCTTTGTCCTCCTCGCGGACGGCCTCCGGCACGATCTGGTGGGTGAGGACGTGCTGGAACATCGCGTAGGGGTTCGAGAGGTCGAACTGGACGGTCGTCTCGTCGATTGCCTCGACAGAGTCGATAACGCTGAAGATGCCCAAGAGGGGCGTCTCCTCCTCGATTGGCGCGCGGAACGAGTAGGCCACGTCCTCGGCGGTGACCGGGTCGCCGTTGTGGAACATCGCGTTATCGACGATTTCGACGATGTAGCGGGTGTTGTCCCGCTCGATGGTCGGCATGCTCGTCGCGAGGTTCGGGACCACGTCGGTCCCCTCGCCATAGGTGTACAGCTGACTGAACACCCGGTTCGCGACGAGCGCGTCGGGGTTCGAAAGCTGCGTTATCGGGTCGAATCGGACGGGGTTCAGCGACTGTCCGATGTTTATCGTCGCGTCGGAACTCCCGGAGGACGTCTCCGTTCCGCCGCTCGTGGTCGTTCCGCCGCCCCCGTCGCCTTCGGTCGTCGTTTCGGAACCGGAGTCGGACGTACAGCCGGCGAGCAAGACGGGGATCGACGCACCCGTCGCTTTCAGTATGTTTCTACGTGAGACACTCTCTCTCATCATTGACGCCGAATCATTTCGGCATCACCAACATAAGCGTTTGCATACTGTGCGTTTGTTTCCCCCTTATCCACTCAGGCTGCCGCTTCGTGAAATATTATATACGACAACTGTGCGTATCTCCGTATGGACTCAACGGAGTCACAGTCACTCCTAGCGGAGATGACGTGGCAGGAAGCCGAAACCGCGTTCGACGAGGCGGACTTCGTCGTGCTCCCCTGCGGAGCAACCGAACAGCACTCGACGCACCTCCCGACCTCGGTCGACTCCATCCGAGCGGAGAACCTGACCGCGGAACTCGCCGCGGCGGCCCCGGAACACGACCTGAACCTCCTCGTTCTGCCGGTCCTCCCGTACGGCTACTCGGAGCACCACATCAACTACGCGGGGACCGTCTCGCTCGGAGCCGACACGTACCAAGAGATAATCATCGACGTGGGCCGGTCGGTCCAGCGCCACGGCGCGACCCGGTTTCTCGTCGCCAACTTCCACGGAGGCAACATCGAGCCGCACAAACTCGCACTCGACCGGCTCCAGCGCGACCACGGACTCGACTCGTACTACGCCCACTGGACAGACTTCGCCCGCGACCAGTTAGAAGAGCGATTCGGCACCGAGTGGGGTCACGCCGGCGAGTACGAGACGAGCGTCATCGAACACTACCGCCCCGAACTCGTCCACGGCGACCGCAAGACGCCGCAGACGAAGAAGAACCGCTACGAGGTCCGCCAGTACGCCCACTTCGACGACCTGACCGTGGAGGGCGGCCTCGGCGACCCGACGCAGTCCGACCCCGAGTTCCTCGAAGCAGTCATCGAGGCGACGACCGAGCGAATCCTGACGCACCTTCAGTCGGAACTGGAGTAACGCGGCGCTCGACGACCGAGAAACGGACGATAGCGAGCGAACCCCCGAACGAAACGAGATTTTACCGACGACTACCGCCTACAGCGTGAGGTGGAACGGCGGTTCCGTCCCCTCCGGCAGCGCTGACTCGTACTCGCCGGGCACCGACGCCTCGAACTCCTCGCGGGCCGCCGCCACCAGCGCGTCGTCCGAAAAGAGGTCGAGCGTTGTCGCCGCGAGGACCTTCGCGGCGTACACGGCCGCCTTCGAGCCGAAGCTCCCGTTGGCGGCGACCGCCTGCCACGTGTGCGAGGGCGTCCCCACCGGCCACGCCGCCGCCCAGAACTGCGCGGTCGGCGTAATCCAGCTCACGTCGCCGACGTCCGTTGAACCGTTGAGGACGGTCCCCACGTCGTAGGAAGGCTGGGCGTCCGGATACAGCACCGACGAGCGCGCCGCCTCGCGGCGCTCCTCGGAGAGCTGCGCCGTCCGCGCCTCGATGGTCTCCGCCGAGAGCGTCTCCTGAAGCTCCGCGGCGAACTCGCGGTCCTCGTCGGTGTACGGGATGGGACCGGCGAGTCGCATGTTCTCCAGCAGTGTATCGGACAGCGCGTGGTTCGCCACGTAGTCGTAACAGCCGGTGTGGAACCGACGGGAGACCGTCGTCTGGGTCATGAGCGCCGCGCCCTCGGCCACGTCGTCGAGCCAGTCGGTGATCCGGTCGACCTCGTCGCGGGTCGGCGCGCGGACGTAGAACCACGCCGTCGCCTCCGCGGGGACGACGTTCGGCGCGCCGCCGCCGTCGGGGATGGTGTAGTGGATACGGGCGTCGTCGGAGACGTGCTCGCGCATGAACTCCGACCCGGTGTTCAGCAGTTCGACCGCGTCGAGCGCGCTCCGACCCGACTGGGGGCTATCGGCGGCGTGGGCCGACTCGCCGTGGAACGTGTACTCGACGGAGTTCATCGCGAGCGTCTGCGCCATGAACGGCGCGCTGAGGTGGCTCGGATGCCACGTGAGCGCCGCGTCGAGGTCGTCGAACACCCCGTCGCGGGCCATAAACACCTTACCGACGAGTATCTCTTCGGCGGGACAGCCGAAGAACGTGACCGTCCCCTCGGCCCGCCCGTCGTCGATGGCGCGCTTCGCAGCGAGGGCAGCCCCGACGCCGGCGACGCCGAACAGATTATGTCCACAGCCGTGGCCCGGTGCGCCAGCCTCGACGGGTTCCCTGCTCGACGACACCGTCTGCGACAGTCCGGGCAGGGCGTCGTACTCACCGAGGATACCGACGTGCGGCTCGCCCTCGCCGTAGGTCGCGCTGAACGCCGTCGGCATCCCGCCGATACCCTCGGTGACGTCGAATCCGGCGTCGCGGAGAACCGACGAGAGCAACTCGGCTGATTCGGTCTCGTGAAGCCCGAGTTCGGGCGTCTCCCAGAGCGACTCGGTGAGCGAGACGAGTTCCGCCTCCAGCGACTCGACCGTCTCGAACGTCTCGTTGTGATTCATTGCGTCTCGTGCGTTTTGACTGGAGAAACGATAATAACACTTCCGGAACGGTGGACGTTCAAGCTCCGAAGCCGGGTTGAAGATTGAGATTCACGAGCGACGAATATAGAAAACGAAAGATGTCAAAACCGATAGAACGACCAAATCCCGGCGGTTCGAGGGTTCTCGAACCGCTCTCAGCCGGATTCGCCCGTCAGGGCTGCCGACTCCGAGGCGGAGAGCCACCTCCCGAATTAGACGGATACTGTGCGTATTGTTCACAAACACCTCGTTTCGGCGTCGGTGGGGTCTTGATTCGTCATCTAACAACTAGTATTCGGGAGAGGCGAAAGCACTATGTGCGATGGTGACGACCCGCAGGTAATGACCGAAAACGCGAACGACCGCTCGCTCAAAACGACGGTCACAACCCTCAGAATCGTCGAATTACTCAGGGAACGCGACGGTGCCGGCGTGACCGAAATCGCCCGCGAACTCGACATCGCACCGAGCACCGCACACACCCACGTGACGACTCTCGAATCCCAGGAATACGTGGTTAAAGAGGGTGATACCTATCACCTCGGGCTTCGCTTTCTCGGTCTCGGGAACTTCGTCCGGACGCGAAAACGCCGTTTTGGGAAAGCCGAACACTACACCAACGTGCTCGCCGAAGAGTCCGAGCGGCGCTCCATCTTCACCGTCGAAGAGCACGGCCGAGGAGTGTACGTCCACACCTCACCCGGAAAACACGGCGTCTGGACGCAGTCGACAGTGGGAAAGCGTGTCTACCTCCACTCGACGGCGAGCGGAAAGGCTATCCTCGCCCACATGCCGACAGAACGAGTCCACGAGATCGTCGAGCGAGTCGGCCTCCCGAAGGAGACGGAGCAGACGATTCACGACGAGGGGGCACTGTTCGACGAACTCGCCGAAATCAGAGAGCGCGGCTACGCACTGAACGTCGAAGAGCAGATTAGCGGCGTCCGCGCGGTCGGGGCCCCCGTGTTGGGACCTGACGGCGGCGTGTTCGGCGCGCTGAGCGTCGCCGGCCCCTCCAACCGGATGAAAGGCGAGCAGTTCGACCGTCTCACCGAAGTCCTCCTCGGCATCGCCGAGGAACTCGAACTGAGCATCGCGCTCTCCTGAGCGCGCCGCACCGCCGCCGTCGATCCTCATTCCGTGACACTCCCAATAGTGTAACTCGAAACGAGATGTGCCGTCCGCGACGCGACTCAGCGGGGGGTGCGAAAAAACGAGAAAAACAAACGGCGTCGGTGCGGCGTTACGCCGGCGAGTAGCGCGGGTAGGAACTGTCGACGGCCTGCGCGTCCTCTTCGAGGAGGGCGACGGCGAGGAAGTCGGCGTAGTCCGCGAAGTAGTCCACGAGCCGCGAGATGCGGTTCGAGTCGATGGCCTCAAGTGAGTCGAGGACCATGAACGGGACCGTCTCGTAGACGTCGTGGATGAGGTAGCCCGCGAGCGCGAACACGAGGCCGGTCACCTCGCGCTCGGACTCCGAGAGGTGGGCGACGGAGTCCTCGTAACTCACACCGTCTTCGTTCGTCCGGATGACGTGGAGGTCGAACACCGACTTCGTGACCTTCTTTCGGCCCTCCCGAACCCGCTTTTCGGTGCGTTCGATCCAGATGCGGTCGAGGTTGTCGTATTCGAGCACGTCGAGCACGTCGTCCATGTGGGTGTTGAACTCCTCGACGGCCTCGGATTCGAGGCGCTTGATGCGCGTCCGAAGCTCCGCGAGTTCGTCTTCGATGTCCTCGCGGGCCGCTTCGAGTTCGTCGCGCTCGTCGAGTTTGCGCTCGATGTCCGCGATTTCGTCTTCGACGCCCTCGAGGTCGCTGCGGAGGCGGCCGAGGTCGTATTCGAGCTGGTTCGCCTCGCGGTGGAGGTCGAGCAGGTCGCCGTGTTCCTCGCTTTCGAGTTCGTCGACGGTCTGTTCGAGCGAGTCGATTTCGTCTTCGAGGTCCGAGCGGTCGGACTTGAGGTCCTCGATGCGCTCTTGGCGCGTCTCGCGCTCGCTTTCGATTTCGGACAGGCGGCGCTCGATGCGGTCGCGCTCGCGCTGGCGGCGCTCGTGGGTGGACTTCTCGTCTTCGAGTTCGGAGAGCTGTTCGCGGTGCGCGCGGTTGTCCTCGAGTTTCTCCTCGCGGAGCGTCCGGAGGCGTTCGAGCGTCCCTTCGATTTCGGACTTGTCGACCTCGGAGCCGCACGTCCAGCAGACGACCTGGTCGTCGCCGAGCAGTTGGTCGGTGACGCTGCCGCCGGAGTCGTCGGCGTCGCGGAGCGCATCCACGACGTCAGAGGAGGTGCCAGAGAGCATCTCCTCGTTGAACTGAATCACGGACTGAAGCTCGTTGACGGTCGACTGAATCTGCTGGCGGCGCGTCCGGAGGCGGCTGATTTCGGACTCGATTTCGTCGATTTTGCCGCCGGCGACCTCGGGGAGATCCTCGGCGTCGTCCTCCAGTTCGTCCTCCTCGGATTCGAGGGCGTCGAGGCTCTGTTTTTCCGTCTCGATGCGGCGGTCCACGTCGTTGATGTCGCGGCGCTTGCTCCGGAGGTCACCGAGTTTGGATTCGAGCTCGCTCTCGACTTCCTGTCGCTCGCTGACGCTGGCGTCGTACTCCTCGACTTCCTGTTCTTTCTCGGCGAGTTCGTCTTCCTTCTCCTCGATTTGGTCTTCGAGTTTCGTCCGCCGGCGTTCGAGCTGCGGCAGGCGGTCCGAGAGGTTGCTGAGCGTCGAGAGCTCGTCGGCGATGTCGCGTTTCTCCTGCTGGAGCGACTCGATCTGCTCGTTGATGGACTCGACGTCCACCGGACGCATGATGAGGTCGCGGAGGTCGTCGCCGCGGGCGACCGCCTGTCGGGCGTCGTTCGTCTCGAGCAGGAACGCGAAGAGGTCCGCGAGGTCCGGGTCGTCGAGGACCGGATTCCCGCCGGAGATGACCGTGTCGCCCTGCCGCTCGAACGTCCGGGTGTACGTCTCGTCACCGATGGTGAGTTCGACCGACCCCTCGTCGGCGTCGCCCTTGAGCGCCACGTCGTCGCTCCCGTGGGCGGCCATGATGGACCGCAAAAGCGACGTTCGGTTCGTAGCGTTCCGTCCCGCCAGGACCGTCACGCCCGGCTCGAACGACGTTGACAGGTTGTCGATGCCACCGATGTTCTCGACCGAAAGGTGGACTTTGGATTTTGACACTTGTTCTGAACTCATACCTTGACCAAATAGGTACACCAATATAAAATCATCCGTTGAATCAAGGAGAATGTGACGGAACTAATTATGTAACGCCTAGTTCGACGCGTCCTCGTCGCAGTCGCACCCTCCCCGCCGGAGCAGTTCGACGACCTCGTACTGCGTCCCGCAGTCGCGGCAGTACACCTGCGTGTCCACGAGGACGTCGAAGTCGCCGAGCCGGAGCTTGCTCGTGTTACGGAGCGAGCTCAGGCTCTGTTCGATGACCGCGACCAGTCGGCCGCGGAGCCGCTGGATGGACTCGACGACGTTGTCGACTCTGTTCCCGGACGAGGACTCTTTCGAGACGCCGCGAATCTCCGTCAAATAGGTGTAGACCGCCTGGTGAGAGACGAAATCGGAGAGCAGTTGGTCGACATCGACGCCGCGGGATTGGAGCGTGTTTTTCGCCTGAACGCGCATCCCCTCCGTGGTCTCGTCCCCGGTGAGGAGCGTGTACAGGTTCTCCACCTCACCTTCGAGAACGTCCTCGCCCGCCTCGCGGAGCGCGGCGTCGAGCACCTTCTCGTTCATCAGGTCCGCGAGGTCACGGAGGCTGTCGCTGTCCTCAGGAGCCGTCCAGCGGTCGGCGAGCTGCTCGCCGAATCCGTCCAAGTCGTACGTTTCGATGACCCGTTCTACCTTGCTTAGGCGACGGTTCGTGCTTTGATCGGTACCCATTACCCGTGATTCACACGGTAACGTAAAATATCTTCAGGTTTGGAGAGCGATTCGTCACACTCGGCGAGGCGCGTTCGTCGGAACCGAACCGTTACTATCCGGCAATGTCGGATGATATGGAGTTCGGTAACTCACGCGGAGACCGAGTAGTAACGCGGAGCTGGAGTCGAGAACGCAGACGCTACGTAACAACGGGAGACGGCCGAAAAATGGAGCATCAATGGGACGTTGTGCTCGAGAGGTAGCCATCCCACGCGTTCATGAGTACCAGTTGGGCAGGCGTACTCGGTGGGGGCTACCGCGCGTACAGTATGACTGACGTACTGATGGCTATCGTGCTGGTCGCACGAGATGCTGATCACACATGGGTCAGATTGCTCCGACCATGTGCT
Organism: Haloferax sp. Q22; assembly: GCF_001482285.1. Taxonomy (GTDB): domain Archaea; phylum Halobacteriota; class Halobacteria; order Halobacteriales; family Haloferacaceae; genus Haloferax. The sequence goes on from NZ_LOEP01000037.1 coordinate 41,290, forward strand.
ACTACGAATCACACCCATATAATAATTATGTACTTGGCAACCGTTGTGAGTAGCGTGTGAATCACGCCCGAAGCCGCCGGTTCGACGCCGATGCTCGAAGGAGACCAGGAGCCGCCGGGCATTGGCGACATTCCGCGACGCGGGTCGAGACGGCCCATCACGGGCGTCTCAGGAACCCCGGCTCCCGCCGTCGCGTCAGTTCGCGTCGGGTCTCCGGACCAACTGACTGCCGAGATACGACGCAAAATACGTCCGACGATGCCGGACGAGAATCGTTCGTCGTGAGCACCGATGCGAAACCGACGTATTGAATCCTAGAGTATCGATTTCAGCCGTATCAGTGTCTTCGGACAGCAGTCGACGAAGTGGACGTATCGAAGCAAATAAACGGGACGCCGGCGGTGGTGGTGAAACGCCTCGAAGCCCGTCGAAAGAGGCGCTAGTGCTTGAGGTAGCCGCCGTCGACAGCGATGGACTCGCCGGTTATCCAGTCGCCCTCCTCGGAGAGCAGGAGGACCGCGACGTGACCGACTTCCTCGGGTTGACCGATTCGGTCGAGGATGTGCACGTCGAGCGTCTCCGCGAGGATTTCGTCCGGCGACTTGCCCGACTGCTCGGCGTGTTCGTCGAGCCACGCCTCGACCATCGGCGTCTCGACGGTGCCGGGCTTGAGCGCGTTGACGGTGATGCCGTGGTCGCTCAGTTCCTTCGCCAGCACGGTCGTGAAGGCGAGAACGGCCGCCTTGGACGCGCCGTACGCACCCTGTCCGGCGAACGGTCGCTCCGCGCCGACCGACGAGATGTTGACGATGCTCCCCTCGATTTCGCGGTCGACCATCCGGGCGGCGACGGCCTTGGAGACGAGGAACGTCCCCTTGGCGTTCACTTCGAAGTGGAGATCCCAGTCGTCTTCGGTCGTTTCGAGAAGCGGGATAGCCTGCTGAACGCCCGCGTTGTTCACGAGGCCGTGGATGTCGCCGAGCGACTCGACCGCGGCGTCAACGGCGGTTTCGACGCCCTCGGCGTCGGTCACGTCGACCTCGTACACCTCGGCCTCGCCGCCCTCCTCGCGAACGAGTTCGGCCGTCTCCGCGGCCACCTCGGGCTTCGTGTCGAAAATCGATACGTCAGCTCCGGCGCGGGCGCAGCGGACCGCAATGCCGCGGCCGATGCCGCGCGCACCGCCGGTGACGACGATATGCCTGTCTCTCAGTCGGGTGTCTGTGTGCGTGCTCATAGTCGGTAGTACCGGGATATCGTATAAATAATTGCGCTGTACGCCGGCCGGTTACTCGTCGCGCTCGGCGACGACGGGGTTGGTGAGCGTGCCGATGCCCTCGATTTCCACGTCGACGCTGTCGCCCGGCACGAGCAGTTCCGGCGGGTCGCGGAAGATGCCGACACCGCCGGGCGTGCCGGTGGAGATAACGTCACCGGGTCGGAGTGTCGTGATGTTACTGATGTACTCGACGACCTCGTCGACGCCGAAGATGAACTCGGAGGTGTTGGACTCCTGTTTCGTCTCGCCGTTGACGCGGCAGGCGACGTCGAGGTTGTGCGGGTCGAGGTCGCCCTGGGGGACGAACGTCGGCCCCATCGGGGCGAACGTGTCGTAGCTCTTGCCGCGGAAGAACTGGCCGTCGTCGAACTGGGCGTCGCGGCCGCTCACGTCGTTGATGGCCGTGTAGCCCGCGACGTAGTCGAAGGCGTCCTCGGCGTCGACGTTCTTGGCCGTCTGGCCGATGACGACGCCGAGTTCGACCTCGTAGTCGACCTCGTCGATGGCCGACGGGTGGACGATGGGGTCGCCGGGGTTCGTGACGGACGTGCCGGCCTTCCCGAACAGGAGCGGACGTTCGGGCACCTCTTCATCCTGTTCTTCGGCGTGGTCGTGGTAGTTGAGTCCGACGCAGACGATTTTTCCGGGGCGCGGCACGGGCGCGAGGAGCTTCACGTCCTCGACGGGGACCGACTGGTCCTCGGCGGCGTCTGCGGCGTCCTCGACGACGGTGAGGAAGCCGGGGCTGTTCAGGTTCTGGACGGTGACGTCTTCGCGGAGGCCGGAGAGCGGGACGACGTCGTCGTCGCGGCGGACGCCCCATTCGGGGGCACCGCCCGCGGTGTATCGAACGAGTTGCATCGTTACACTCTGCCACACCGTGATACGTAACTGTTGCGCTCTACGCAGCATTGCGACGGTCGAGGTGGGTCCGCGGTCCGCCGACTACGAGTACGTCAGGTTCACTTCGATGACGTTCGCGCTCTTGAGAATCTGGTTCGGCAGTTCCTCGGTAAAGCGCTCCTCGCGCATCCGGCTTTTCGGCCCCGAGACGCTCACGGCGGCGATGGCGTAGTCGTCCTCGTTGAGTATCGGCGCGGCCACACAGCGCATGCCCTTGACGCGCTCTTCGTCGTCGTACGAGTAGCCGCGCTCGCGGACCTGCTCCAACACGTCGAACAGTTCCTCGCGGTCCGTGATAGAGCGGTCCGTCACCGCCTCTAACCCGTGGCGGTCGAGGATTCGCTCGACTTCCTCCCGCGGCCGGTTCGCCATGATTGACTTCCCGAGGGCCGTCGTCTGCAGCGGGACACGCATCCCCGAGTGGGTGTCCAGCCGGACGGCGTCGGGGCCCCGCGACCGGTACAGGAAGACGCCGACGCCGTGTTCCTCTATCATCAGGTTCGCGTGCTCGCCGGTCACCTGCGCGAGCTCGTTTATCTCGGGACGCGCGATTTTGAACACCTTCTGGCGAGACCGCGCGTGAGCGCCTAACTGGAGGAACCGCGTGCTGACGTAGTAGGTGTCGCCCTCCTTGACGAGGTACTCCTGTTGCTCCAGCGTCCGCAGATGGTCGTGAATCGTGCTGGTCGGCTTGTCCAGTTGCTTGGCTACCTCCGAGACGCCCGCCCCGTCGAGCTCCCGCAGGAGATCGACGAGTTCGAGCGAGATTTTGACCGCGTTGACCGGAACGTCCTTCGCCATAGTTGGTTATGAATCCTCATCCCTCAAATGTCTTTCCGCTATGGCCGGAAATGAGGAGGTGTTACGAGCGATGAACTCCGTGTGGGAAATTTAAATAATCTAGATAATTCAGATATTGTGGCTATTCAGGTAGACGAATGACGCGAAGATAGCAAGAAAGAAAGCGAGTACCCGAGGCGACCGAGCGCGGCGCGCTCGACCCGTGGGACGTCTCAGTTAAACTGCGGGATGACTTCGTCCGCGAACAGTTCCATGCCGTCGGTGTCGGGGAAGTCGATGAACCAGCCCTGGAACTTCGTCACGCCCGCGTCGATGCGGCGCTCGATAGCTTCCGCGCACTCCTCGGGCGTCCCCATGATGAAGTACTCGCGGGCGTCTTCCTCCGTCACGATGGGCGCTTGGTCCTGGTACTCCGCTTCGAACTGGATGGGCGTCATCAGGTCGAGCAGGCGGTCGAACTTCTCCTCGTCGCGCGTGCAGATGACGTGGCCGTCCCACGAGTACTCGATTTCGTCGGGGTCGCGGCCGACGGTCTCGCAGTGGTCTTCGATGACGCCGATTTTGTGTTCGAGCGTCTCCACGTCGCCGTTGAACACGTCGGTGTTCCACACGTCGGCGTGTTTGGCGACGAGTTTGAGCGTGACCTCCTCGCCCTGTCCGCCGACGAGGATGGGCGGATGGGGGTCCTGTACGGGACCGGGGACGCAGTAGGCGTCCTCGATTTGGTAGTGCTTGCCGTCGAAGCTCGCGCCGTCGCTGCCGGCAGCCCACATGCGCTTCATGAGGCGGATGGACTCGTCGAGGCGCATCAGGCGCTCGAAACCGTCGCGGTACTCCCAGCCGTAGGCGTCGTACTCCGGCTCGTGCCAGCCCGCGCCGAGGCCGAGTTCCAGCCGCCCGTCGGAAATCACGTCGAGCGTGGCCGCCATCTTGGCGACGAGCGCCGGGTTGCGGTAGTCGTTACAGAGGACGAGCGAGCCGAGGTTGATGTCCTCGGTGAAACCAGCGATGGCCGACAGCAGCGTCCAGCACTCGTACTCGGCGTGGTCGCGGCCCAACAGCAGGTGGTCGGGTGCCCACACCGCGTCGAAGCCGAGTTCCTCCGCCTTTTGGACGCCCATCTTGGTCGTCTCCCAGTCGAGCGACTCGTACTGCGGCGTGTCGCGGTGCGTCGGCTCGGTCCCCTCGTCGGGCGCGCCGGCGAAGACGGGGACGTTGTACTCGAAACTGATGTCAGACATCGTTACTCGATGGCGAAGTGTTCGAGCGCCTCGCGGTTCAGTTGGGTGCTGACACCGGGTTCGTCGGGGAGCGGGATCGACCCGTTCTCCGGCGACGGCGGGTTCTGGAAGATGGCGTCGGCGTAGGTCGACTCGCGTTTCTCCTGGCGCTCCTCGAACCACTCGGGGGTCGGGAAGTACTCCGCCATCGGCATGTTCGTGTGGCCGGCGATGGCGTGGAGCGTCGGGTTCGTTCCGGCGTGCGGGATGACGGGAACGTCGTGGACTTCGGCCATGTCGGCGACCTTCTGGAGTTCCGTGATACCGCCGACGCGACCCACGTCGGGCTGGAGGATGTCGACCGCACCTTCTTCGAGGAGGTCCTCGTGGCCCCAGCGGGTGAACTCGTGTTCGCCGCCCGAAATCGGCATCGGCGCGGCCTCGCGGACCTCGGCGTAGCCGGAGATGTCGTCGGCGATGACCGGCTCCTCGACCCACGCCATGTCGTACTTGCCGAGGCGCTGGGTCATCTCCTTGGCGTACTTGACCGACCAGCCCATGTAGGCGTCGCCCGCGATTTCGATGTCGTCGCCGACGGCGTCGCGGACCGTCGCGACGATTTCCTCGTTCTTCTTCATGCCCGCGCGGCCGTCCTCGGGGCCGTGGAGGAAGCGGAGTTTCATCGCGTCGAAGCCCTCCTCGACGTACTGGATGGCCTCGCGCTCGAGTTTCTCCATGTCGACGGGGTGGAGGTTCGACGCGTAGGCGGGAATCTCGTCTTTAGTGGGGCCGCCGAGCAGTTCGTACACCGGCTTGCCGGCGTCCTTCCCGGCGATGTCCCACAGCGCCTGGTCGACCGCGCTGATGGCCATGACCGCGACGCCCTTCCGGCCGAACGGGAGCGTAGCGCGGTACATCTGTTCCCAGAGGAGTTCGCGCTGCATCGGGTTCTCGCCGACCACGATTTTCGAGAGCGTCTCCTCGACGACGGTGGCGATGGCACCCGTGCCCCAGTTACCGACGCCGACGCCGGTGATGCCGGCGTCCGTCTCGACCTCGACGACCACGTCACCCACGGGGCCCATCCACTTGCGGCGGGCCTGCGGGTTCTCCCCGTCGACGTTGCGGTACTCGTCGTACTTCGACATGATGGTGACGAGCGGGAATTCGATGAACTCGCCCCACGACTCGTTGCTGATTTTCGTCGCTGAGATGTCTGTAATCTCCATGATTTGTTTGGTACGACCTCACATCCAATCGGCACGGGTAAAATAGTTTCTGTCGTTGAGCGACCGGTGGCCCGGAGAGGTCGCTGTTTCGTCGGTCGGCCCCGCCGTCAGTCGGTCAAAGAAGCCTCGAATCGGTCGGTGATGAGACGGCGACGCCTCGGTGGGGAGCTTCTTTCGCGTCGTTTCAGCCGTCGAACTGGAAGACCGGCTTGCAGGTCTCGGAGTCGAGGAAGGCCTCGAACGCCTCGGCCGGCTCATCGACGCTGTAGGAGGTGTCGAGAATCTTGTCGACCGCGATCTCGCCGCGCTCCATCAGGCGGAGCGCCTGCTCGAAGTTGGTCCACGTCGAGCCGTAGGAGGTGTTGATGTCGATTTCACCGCGGACAGTCGAGGTGAGGCTGAGTTCGCTCGGCGAGTTCGGGATGCCGACGACGACGATTTGGCCGCCCTTGCGGACCACGTCGTTCCCGGAGACAACGCCGCTGTGGTGGCCCGTCGCGTCGAAGACCACGTCGAAGCCGATGCCGTCGGTCTGGCTCTCGACCCGCTCGTCGAGGCCGCCTTCCTCCTGGAGGTTCACCGTGTCGATGCCGAGGTCTTCGAGTAGCGGGAGGCGATACGCCGCGTCCTGTCCGAGGCCGGAGACGACGACGTTCGCGCCGAGGGAGTCGGCGACGGCGGCGACGAGCATGCCGATGGGGCCCGGCCCTTCGACGAGGACGTTGTCGCCGGGCGTCGTCACCGACTGGTCGAGGACCGCGCGCGTGGCGATGCTCGTTGGCTCGGTGATGGCGGCGTGCCGGAGGGGAACGCCCTCGGGCACCGCGTGGACGTGTTCGGGCGTGACGGTGACGTACTCCGTGTACGCGCCGTCGCGGTGCATGCCCGTAATAGAGAAGTTCTGGCAGACGTTGGGCTGGCCGTTCTGACACTGGAAGCAGTGGCCGCAGTCGTGAATCGGCTCCTCGACGACCTTGTCGCCGACCTCGAACGTCTCGACGTTCTCGCCGACTTCCGTGACCGTCCCGGAGTACTCGTGGCCCATGATGCGCGGGATGGGAATCCACTCGTAGCCGCCGTCGTACTTGTAGGCGTGGGCGTCGCTACCACAGAGACCCGCGGTGTGGACCTTGATGAGCAGTTCGTCTGCACTGGGAGTGGGAACCTCCCGCTCTTGTGTCTCTACCGAGCGCGGCCCGGTCTGAATAATGGCTTTCATAGTTGCAAATGACCGTGTGGGATCGTCTCGTTTACACCATGTGAACACACCGATTAATATGTTTGGGTGCGGGCGGAGAATTTCGGCCGTAGCGCGGCTGCAGCCGCGGCTACACCGGGCAAGCTGTTGGCTATATCCGGCGACATGCCTTGTGTCCGCCATCACGAACAGTAAGACGACGGCTCACCCGAGGTCGACGTGCCGCCGGAACGACTTCCCGGTCAGCCACGACCGGTCGGCCGTCGACAGCGAGTCGACCTGTTTGAGCCAGTTGCACGCCTCCGCGTAGCTGGCAACGTCGCTGACGTTCGGGTAGTCGGAGCCCCAGACGACCCGCTCGCGACCGAAGGTGTCGAGGAGCCACCGGACGTGGTCGTGCATGTCGGCGTAGGGGAACGCCGAGTCGGACATGTGGACGATTTCCGAGACCTTCACCGCGACCGAGTCGTGTTCCGCGAGGTCGGCGAACCGGCTGAACGTGCCCTCGTCGGTGGGCGTCTCCGGGCCCGCGTGGGCGAAGTGGTCGAACAGGTAGGTGAGTTCGGGATACGACTCGACGAGTTCGAGCGCCTGGTCGAGCTGGCCGTGGTCGCAGAGAATCTGAACCGTGGCGTCGTGTTCGACCGCGACCTCCCAAAAGGCGGTCTCCTCGACGCTCTCTCGGAGCCACGTCACGCTCGGGTCGAACGTCTCCCACATCCGGTCGTACGGGCAGGCCGCGCCGAGTCGGAAGCCGAAGACGCCGTCGGTCTCCATGCAGCGGTCGAGGCGGTCGACGGCGTCGTCGGCGAACGGGTCGAGCATCACGATGCCGTGGAGTCGGTCGTACTCCGCGGCGACCCGTCGGGTGTACCAGTTGTCCGTCCAGTCGCAGATAGGGTAGCCCACGACGACGGCCTCGTCAACGCCGTTTCGGTCCATGTCGGCGAGCAGGCGTTCGGCGGTGTAGACGGTGTGTACGTCGAAACTGTCCACGAGGTCCAAGATGGGGCCGTTGGTCCACGGGTGTTCCGGACTCGCCGCACCCCACGCGTGGGTATGAGTATCTATCATTACAATCGACGACGGGCGTTCCCGTACTAAATCTTACCCGCCGAAAAGCTAAGACGGGTGCCATCGAATCGGAGGCCGTATGGCGCGAATCGCGTTCCACCTAGAGATTAAAGACGGCAAGCGAGAGGAGTACCGAACGAAACACGAGAACGTCCCCGAGGCGCTCGAATCCGCCTATCTGGACTCTGACGCCGGCCTTCAGACGTACAGCGTCTTCGAGAAGGACGGCCACGTCTTCGGCTTCATGGAAGTCGACGACCCGGAAGCCATCCAGGAAGTAATGGACAACAGCGAGGCGCAAGCCGACTGGGCGGAGGTCATGAGCGGCATCACCGTCGAGACCGACGACAGTTGGATGGACGAAGTCTACCGGATGGTCTGACGTTCGAGGGCGAAGAATATCCGGCCATGGCGGAGGATCCGCCATCCACAACGAATTTCTCACCGAGAATACTGCTGGACGAATTACCCCAATCTCGCAGTTACCGCGAGGTAGCGGCGCACAAATAGCCGCATCTCGGCGAAATCGTTCACTCCGGTCCATCCGGATACTCATCCGCCACTGGCGGAAACCCGGTACGGCCCGAGTCGACCGTCGAGGGTCACCCGCTAACAGAGTAGTACGACGACTCGATGTACGCGATTGCCGTCTAAGCGGGTTGTACGGCCCCAACCATTACATCCATAAACTTGTAATTTAAAATTGTTTCTACGCGGAGTGCCACGGATATATCTCGGAGCGCAGCTTCGACCGGCCGGACTGAACGACCACCGCGGGAGAGGGCAATGAAAAACACGGTACTGTTCCATTTAGGCCTCTACGCGCCGTATCCAGTCGATTCAGTTCTGGAACCGGTGTCAGAAGACCGTCCGGCCATGCCGGATGCCTTTCCGGCGTGAGCGACTGGTCGACCGACTGCGGTTCACCACGACGTGATTGGAACCTCACGGAGCGGTCCCGGAAGCGGGATATCAACCGTCGAATCGGTGTAGTGCGAGAGGTAGAACCCGACGATGATTTCGAGCGAACGGGTCGCCGCGACGCCGGGCGAGTAGTTCTCCGTCGTCCCGTCGAGGAGGTCCTGCACGTGGGCCGCCGCGTTGGCGAACGACCCCTTGTAGTCCGATTCCCACGTCCACGCGCCCTCGATGCCGGGGAGCGGTCGCTCGACGTGTTCGCCGTCTTCGAGCGACCAGTAGCGCCACTCGCCGTCGTCGTTGTTCATGTAGAGCTTGCCCTCGGTGCCGATGAAGCTCAGCGTCATCGACGAGATGTCGCGCGGAATCGTGCAGTCCACGGTGACGAACGTGCCGTCGTCCATGACGACGTGCCCGCCGCCGCCGGCGTCGACGACCGACTCCGTGGCGTCCAGCGCGTCGAGCGCCTCGTTCTCGCCGGTGATGTGCCCGCTCACCCGCGACGCCCGCGCGTCGAGGAGGTAGACGAGCGTGTCGAGGACGTGCGTGGAGTTCCGCATGAGTTCCATCCGGTACTGCGCGCTCACGGACTTCACGTCGCCGAGGATGCCCTCCTCGCGGACGAGGTCGCGGAGTTGTCGAAGCTTGTCCGTGAACCGAAAGGAGTGGTTGATGACGAGTTCCGTCTCGGTCTCGTCGCAGACGGCAACCATCTCCTCGGCGTCGCTGACGGACGACGCGATGGGTTTCTCGCACCTGATGACAGACGGGTCGGCGGCGGAGCGCGCGGCGTCGACGACGTGGTCGCGGTGGAGGAACGACGGCGTGCAGACCGACACGACGTCGAGGTCCTCGGCTTCGAGCATCGCCTCGTGGCCGACGTACCGGCGGTCCGCGGGGATGTCCCACGCCTCGCCGAAGGTGTCCAGTTTCGACTCGTCCACGTCGGCGACGGCGATGAGTTCGATGTCGTCGGTCGCGGCGTAGCCACCCGCGTGACTCGCGTCGATTTTCTCTCTGCCGATGGCCTCCTCGTCGTGCATGCCGAGGATGCCCATCCCTGCGATGCCGCCCGTGCCGATGATGCCTGCGTGGTAGGTCATGGTGTCTTCTGTCGCTCGCGTTCGTTCGTCAATGTTCGCCGGAGCGCATAACTGTGGTGCCGGGGCCGAAAGCGTCGAAAGGACGCTGGGGTCGAAGGTCTCAGTCGAGCGCGGCCGCGGCCATGAGGAACCAACCCTGCCCGTAGGGCGTGTCCGTCAGGGGTGCTTCGGGACCGCCCGGCGGCCCGGCGACGCGGTTGACTGCGCCGTCCTCGCCGACGACGCGGGAGACGGCCGCGAGCCCGTCTTCGGCGGGTTGGCGGTAGGTCTCCTCGTCGAGGATACCGAGGTCGATGCCGCGGGCGAACGCGTAGGCGAACATGAGCGTCCCCGACGACTCAAGCGGCGTGTGCGGGTCGTCGACGAGATTGTGCCAGAAACCGCTGCCGTCCTGCAGCGGGAGAAGCGCCTCGCAGTGCGACCGGAACAGGTCGATGAGGTCGTCGCGCTTCGGGTGGTCCTCGGGGAGCCGTTCGAGCACGTCAGCCGACGCGGCGGCGGCCCAGCCGTTGCCGCGCGCCCAGAACGCGCCCTGCGGGTAGTGGTTCGGCTGTTCGACCCAGATGTGACGGAACAGGCCCGTGTGGCCGTCGCGGAGGTGCGCGGCGTGAATCAGAATCTGGTCGACCGCCTCGTCGAAGGCGTCGTCGTCGCCCGCGGCCGCGCCGTAGCGGGCGAGGAACGGGCACATCATGTAGACGGAGTCGATCCACAGCGACTTGATGCCCGCGAGTTCGGGGTCGTGGTGGGGGATGCCGCCGTCTTCGGTCCGCTCGAAGGACAGAAGCGACTCGTAGGCGCGTTCGGCCGCGTCGAGGTAGCGGTTCTCGCCTGTACTGTCGTAAAAGTCGAGGACGCCGTGGCCGATGGCGGTGCTGTTGTTCGTGTTCATGCACTTCTTGACGGTCAGCTCCCAGCTCGCCTCGTACTCGCGGCCGTGGCTGAAAACCTCAATCGGGTAGCTCGGGCCGTAGCTCAACTGCCCGGCGTCGTTCTGGGTCGCCACCGCGGTGTCGACGAAGTGCTTCGCGCGCTCGATCGACTCGTCTCCACCCTCGGCGAGCAGGCCGTTGATGGCGACGCCGGCAATCCACGACTGTCCGTCGATGTCCAACGACCGGAGATACGACGCGGCGCGCTGGACTGGTGTAGGCTCGTCTGTTGGCATGAGTACAGTACCCACACGAATACGTGCGAGGATGAAAAATGTATCCCATGGCGTCGCGCCACCACCTGACGGCGGCCGTGCGCGCCGGTCGGTCAGCCGGTCCGAAACCGAGGAGCGCTCGTTCGTCGCAACAGACTCGTTCCCCAGGCGGGAACAGATATATACGGCTCGGGTCCGACTGTCACACCATGAGCCCCCAACCGAACAAACGCCCCGGCCGAACAATCCGCTCGGTCCAGATAGCGTTCAATATCATCGACCTCCTGCAGGAGGAGGCGGGCATCGGGGTGACGCGAATCGCCGACGAGCTCGGCCACTCGAAGAGCACGGTCCACAGCCACCTCCGAACGCTCGAAGAGCGGCGCGTCATCGTCCGCGAGGGCGACGGCTACCGTCTCGGTCTGCGCTTCCTCGACGTCGCCTCACACGTCCGCGACCAGATAGGCAACTTCGACATCGTCCAAAAGGAGGTCGACTCGCTGGCCGAGGAGACGGGCGAAATCGTCCAGTTCGGCGTCGAGGAGTACGGGATGGTCTCGTACCTCCACAAGGCGCAGGGCGAACACGCCGTCGAGACGCTGTCGAGGGTGGGAACCCAACAGCCGATGTACTCCACGTCGCTCGGCAAGACGATTCTCGCGTACCTCCCTCCCGAGCGCATCGAGGAAATCGCGGCGGCGATGGAGTACGAACCCAAGACGTCGAACACCATCACCGGACCCGAAGAGCTGTTCGAGGAACTCGAGACCATCCGCGAGCAAGGGTACGGCATCGACGACGAGGAGAACATCAACGGCCTGCGCTGCGTCTCCGCACCGGTCAAGAACGACGAGACAATCCTCGGCGCGATCAGCATCACCGGCCCGTCGAGCCGGTTTACCGAGGACCGCCTGCACGGCGAACTCGCGGACTACGTCCGGAGCGCCGCGAACGTCATCGAACTGAACACGAAGTTCTCCTGAGCGCGTGGGGGCCCGCGGCTCAGTAGTTCTCGTAGATGGTCTTCACCGACGAGAAGAAGTCGAGGCCGGCGTCGCCCTGCTCGCGGTACGTGTTGGTGGACGAGTCCTTGTAGCCGCCGAAGGGGACGTGGAGTTCGAGACCGGTCGTCTTCTCGTTGATTTTCGCGACGCCCGCTTCGACCTCGTTGACGAAGCGCTTGCCTTCGCTGAGGTCCTGCGTGACGATGCTGGCCGACAGGCCATAGTCAACATCGTTGGCGAGGTCGAGCGCGTCCTCGAAGGAGTCAGCCTTGACGACCGCCAGCACGGGTCCGAAAATCTCCTCTTGGGCGATGCGAGCGTCGTTTTCGACGCCGGAGAACACGGTCGGCTCGACGAAGTAGCCGTCGTCGTAGTCGTCGCCGGAGAGCCGGCTGCCGCCGGCTTCGAGCGTCGCACCCTCCGAAGCGCCGATGTCGATGTATTCGAGCGTCGAGGACAGTTCGTTCTCGGAGACGTGCGGGCCCATGTCGGGGTCGTCGAGCCCGTCGCCGACGACGAGCGACTCGGCGTAGTCAGAGATGGCCGCGACGAACTCGTCGTACACGTCCTCGTGGACGATGGCGCGCGAGGTGGCCGTACACGACTGGCCGGTCGTGCCGAACGCGCCGACGCCGACGGTCTCGGCGGCGTCTTCGATGTCCGCGCTGGGCATCACGACGGTCGGGTTCTTCCCGCCCATCTCACACTGGACGCGCTTGAGGTCGACCGCGGCCGTCTCGGCGACCATCGTCCCCACGGCGGTGCTGCCGGTGAAGGAGACGCCGTCGATGCGCTCGCTCTCGATGAGCGGGCCGCCGACCTCGCTGCCGGAGCCGGTGATGGTGTTCGCCACGCCGGCCGGGAGGCCCGCGTCGTCGAGGCATTCGAGGACAATGGAGACGACGCCCGGAGCTTCGGACGCCGGCTTGAGGACGACCGTGTTGCCGGCGGCGAGCGCCGGGGCGAGCTTCCAGACAGGGATGGCGATGGGGTAGTTCCACGGCGTGATGAGCGCGACCGTGCCGAGGGGTTCGTGCTTCGTGTAGAGGTCCTTCCCGGGGGCGCTGGCGGACTTGACGGTGCCGCCGAAGTCCCGGGCCTTCGCGCCGTAGTAGTGGAAGATGTCGATGGCGCGCTGTACCTCGCCGCCCGCCTCGGAGCGCGTCTTGCCCTCCTCGCGGACGAGCACCTCGGTCGCCTCTTCTTTCCGCGCTTCGAGGTTGTTGCCGGCCTCGCGGAGAATCGCGCCGCGGGACGGGCCGGGTGTCGACGCCCACTCGTCCTGCGCGGCGACAGCCGCGTCAAGCGCCGCCTCGACGTCCGCTTCGGAGGACGCTGGGTGGATGCTGACGACTTCGCCGGCCGCCGCGGGGTTCGTCACTTCGAACGTCTCTCCCGACTGGGGGTCGGTCCATTCGCCGTCGATGAAGTTACCGTAAGTTCTCGACATACGAGTTAGCCATGCACACCCATCACTAAGTAAGCTTCTCATGCCGAGCGGCGACGCCCACCGCGCGCTCGTGACCGTCGCAAGGCGTGAGCGAAGCGAATTTGGAGCGTTCAGAAGGATACCGACGAGGCGCGACCGCCTCAGAGCAGGAACTGAAGGACGACGAAGAGCGTCGCGACCGAGACGGCTGTCGTGGCGAACACGTTCATCGACGCGAGGTCGGCGTCGCCACCGAGTTCGTTCGCGTAGACGAACGACGAGACGGCGGTCGGCGTCGCGAGCATCGTCACGCCGGCCTGGACCGTCGTCCAACTCGATGCGAACGTCGAGAACACGGCGAAAGCGAGGAGCGGCATCAGAACGACCTTGCTGCCGACGACGGCCCCGACGGTGCGGAAGTCGAACGACTCAGTGGAGATAGTGAGCGACGCGCCGATGGAGAGCAGTGCCACGGGGAGGGCGAGCGAGGCGAGCGCGTCGAGGCCCGTCAGGAGGACACCGGGGACGCCGAGGCCGAGCCCGGAAAAGGAGAGGCCCAGCACGAGTGCGGGGATGACCGGCGTCTTGAGCACGCCGACAAACTCCTCTCTGAACGATACGTCAGCGCCGTTGACGAGGACAAGGACGGTGATGGTCAGCGGGACGTGCGTGAGCGCGCCGACGCCGAGGATGACGGCCGCTTTCGCCGACGCCAGCGACCCGAACGTCGAACTGACGAGCGGGAGGCCGAGGAAGCCGAGATTAGAGTAGTACGACTGGACGATGGCGACGCTGCGAACCGAGTCCGGCGACACCCGGCGGTGGACGACCCACCCGACGGCGAGCATCGTAAAGAGGACGAGCCAGAAGCCCAGAAGGAGCGTCGGCTCGATGACCTCGCGAATCGGTTGGTCGTACGTCGAGGTGAACACGAGCGCGGGGAGCGCGAAGGCGAACGCGAAGAACGTGAGTTTGTCGCGACGGCTACTGTCGAGGAGACCGAGACGCTTCGCTAGCGCCCCGAGGCAGAGCACCCCGAGCATGTAGCCCAGATTTGCGGCGACGGTCATACCCTTCCATCGAACAGGGGGGTCCTTCCGTGTTACGCTCGCGGAGATTCCGTTCGGGTAATTCGACCACGAGAGCACCTGAGTCGCGCATATCCCGGTTAATCGTCCATGAGAGATTCGAGCTCGCGCGCGAGGCGCTCGCCGATGCGAATCATCGCGTCGTCGCCGGGGTGAACGAGGTCGGTCGTCATCCCGCTGGCGGTCGGCAAGAGGTCGGGCCCCTCGACGAGATGGACGTTGTCGTAGCCGCACTCGGCGACCACGTCGCGGAGGTGCTCGCGGAACGTCTCGGAGAGCGTCGCTTCCTCGTGATCGCGCTTGTACTCGCGCACGTGCGGGAACAGCGTGATGCAGGCGACGGGTTTCGTCGGGTTCGCCGCGGCGACGGTCTCGACCATGTCCGCGGCCCGTTCGCGGAACTCGTCGGGCGAGAACCGACCGACCATATTCACTGAAAGCGAGAGCGTCGCCACGTCCCAGTCGTCGCGGGCGGCGATGTGCTCGGCCATCGCGGGGTCACAATAGGCGGTCCCGCAGGAGCCGAGGTTTATCGGGTCCGCGCCGAGCCGCCGGGCCGTCTGGTTGACGTACGTGAGCATCTCCGCCGACGGGTCCTCGCCCTCCGTAATCGACGTGCCGTACGCGAGGTATCGGAGACTGGGAACTTCGTCGGCAGTCGGCGGCCGCCGCGCGCCCTCGACGTCGTGGTAGTAGATGTGGCCGCCGCGGTGGTCGCCGGGGAAGATGAGTCGGCACACCTCGGGCGCGTAGCGCATCTCGCCGGTGGCGTCGGGGTCGAGGTCGGAAAGCGACTCCGGGGGAGACAGTTCGACCGTCTTCGGTTCCGGCCCGAGCGTGAACTCCTCACCTGTCGCCTGAAAATCCCCCCAGAACGGACGAACGAGGCTGTCGCGCTCCTCGGAAGAGAGCGTGATGCGGACCGTCTCCGCCTCCGGGACGAACCGAATCTCGGTCCCCGCCGGGTGGGACATCCGCGTCTGCGCGCCGGTGTTCAGGCCGCTCCTGACCGCCTCCGGAACGCGGAGCAATCGAAGACCCTCACGGGGTCGAACCCGTTGGAGCGCCCTGACGTTGTGGAACTGAATGTCGTCGTGCTGGATATCGTCGTGCTGCATACCGTGTGAGTCTCGCACACGCCACACCTACTTATCGCTACCTCCGGCGACCGACGCGCGGCGATGGGCGCGACGAAACTGGACGGGGACTGACGCCGAATTGGCATCGTCGGTTCCCGAGGCGGGAAAATTACAGGCATATGTTTGTAATGTATCGGCGGCTATAGCGCCGAATTCGCGCATTCACCGTGTGGGACGCACAGCCGACCAATACCTCAAACCACCTAAACACCATCATAAGCCCACTTAGAGCCTCAAACACCCGAGTTCGCCACCGGGGAACGTGAAACCCATCCAGAGTGAAGGATTGGGCACAATTCGCCGAATGTTCGTTCCCCACCGGCGAACAAAATGGAGTGTGACGCCGATCTCGTGCGGTCAATCTCGGGGATATAGTCGCTCAACTGCCGGAAGTGAGGGTGTATCGCGATTGTTGTGGGTCGGTAGTCCGGTGAGACACGAACGGATCAGTGAGACGTGGAAATGTCTCAACAGCGGAGTGAGGGAACCGCGAGGCGGCGAAGAATGGGTGGGACGCTTCCGACGGATGTCGTCGAGCGGCGTCAGACAGGTGTGGTGAGCGTGGTCAGTCGGTGTCGGTGCGGTCGGAGCCGTCGGTTCGTGCTCCGGTCGCAGTCGTCGGTTCAGTCGATGACGCGGGCGATGCCGTCGTCGAGTTCCTCGTACAGTTCCTCGGCGCGGCGCTCGTCGCCGGCCGACAGCGGGCGGATCGGCTCGCGGACGTTCCCCCCGTGCAGGCCGGCCAGTTCGAGCCCCTTCTTCACCACCGGGACGCTTATCGCGCCGGGGAGGTCGTTGTCCTGGCCCGTCTCGCCGCGGAGGTCTTGGAACGGAAGCGTCAGGTCGCGAATCTCGCGGGCGAGCGCCCAGTTCTCCTCGGAGAGCGCCTCGAACAGCGCGAGACCGATTTCCGGGCGGAAGTTACTGACGCCCGCGGAGAATCCCTCGATACCCTCGTTCCAGAACGAGACGGCGAAGGGCTCCGCGAGGCCGTCCACCCAGACCACGTCGTCGTCCGCGGCGGCGACGGCGGAGCCGAGTTTGACCGGGTCCTCGATGGCGTACTTGACGCCGACGACGCCCTCGATGCGCGAGAGGTCGCGGAGGAAAGAGACCGAGGGGTCGAAGCCGCGGACGTAGGGAACGAGCGGCGTGTCGGTCGCGGCGTCGAGTTTCTCGTAGTAGCGGAGTAGTCCGCGCTCGTGGACGTAGGTGTGGTCCGGCGGCATGACCATCATCGCGTCCACGCCGATGCGGTCGTAAGCTTCCATCAGGTCGGTCGCAGCCTTCGTCGACCCGCCGACGCCGGCGAGGACGCAGGCGCTGTCGGGGAGTGCTTCGACGCTCGTCTCCGTCACGTCGACGCGCTCCTGTTGGGACAGCGAGTGATATTCGCTGATGTTCGCGGCCGCGAGGAACGACGAGATACCGTCGCCGGAAAGCGACTTCGCGTTGGCTTCGAGTTTGTCGTGTTCTATCTCCAGGTCGTCGTCGAACGGCGTAAGCAAGCCGACGGCGACGCCACGGAGACGACTACGTACACGGTCGTCTGCGAGTGGCATGGTAGAGTCAATCTTGGTCAACCCTGATAAAGCCATCGTCAGTCCCGAATCCGGTGTTCGCGGGCGAGATCGCCCGTGAGTTACGTCATTGGGACACAGTAGTCAGGCTTCGCGACCGGACGACGGGGACGACACGGAGGGGGTTCACCGCGGGCGGGGACTCGGCGCGAAGTCGGATTTCGCGGTCACCCATCAATTTATTACGATTTGGTCAGAGTGGATTCGTATGGACGTCTTGATGACCGGCGTCTATGGCCGGTGCGGCACCGCAGTCATAGACCACCTGCACGACGACGACGCCTACGACTTCACGTACTTCAACCGCTCCGACCGCCCCGACGACCACCCCTACGGCGGCTACGACACCGTCGTCGGTGACGTGTCCGACTACGACGCACTCAACGACGCCGCGGAGGGACAGGACGCCATGATTCACATGGCGGCGTACCCCTACACCGACGGCACGTGGGAGGACATCTTCGAGCCCAACATCATCGGGATGTACAACGCCCTCGAAGTCGCCCGCGAGAACGAGATCGAATCGTTCGTCTTCCTCTCGACCAACCACGTCATGGGCGGCTACGAGGACGAGTTCTCCCCCGAGATTTACGAACCGGGACACGGACTCGTCATCGGCCACGACGACCCCGTCCGCCCCGACTCGTTCTACGGCGCGTCGAAGGCCTACGGCGAGGACATGGGCCGGTACTACGTCGAGAACTACGAATACCCCAAGCAGTTCTACGCCCTCCGGGTGTGCAGCGTCCGGATGCCGGAGTACGACCACCCCTACGGCGACGCCGAGCAGGCCGTCGAGAACGGCGAGTTCGAGCGCGGGAGCGCCGAGTATGAAGAGACCGTCGGGCGCATGAAGGCGATGTGGCAGTCCCGCCGCGACTTTGCCCACGAAATCGACTGCTGTCTGCAGGACGACGACGTCGAGTTCGGCATCTTCAGCGGCGTGAGCGACAACCAGCGCCGGTGGTACGACCTCGAACACGCCCGCTCGCAGATCGGCTACCACCCGCAGGACGACGGCGAGGAGTGGGACAGCCCGCCGAAGTAGTCCCGAAGTCCGAGCCACGTCCCGCTGTCTGTCCCGTCTGTTCCGTTTTCGATTCTTCCGTCGACGCGTCGTCGCTGACGCAAGCGAATCTGATTCTGCAATTAAATTTATGTACGTTTGTTAAAAACGGATTCGTGGGTATGAAAGACACACCCACAGCTAGCGATTCGAACGGAGCCTCGCTCACCAGACGAACTGCGCTCGCGCTCCTCGGCGGCACCGGCGTCGCGGCGCTGTCCGGCACCGCGGCCGCCCAGTCCGATGAGGAACGCGACGGCGACGGCGAAGAGAACCGCGGGGACGGTCCCGGAAACGACGGAAAGCCGTGGAATCGCGACGTCGACGCGAACGGCAACAGTCTGTATAACCTCGCGTCGCTCGACGTGGACCACATCTACACCTCGGCGCGCGACGCCAACGTTATCGTCTGGAAGGACGACGACGGAACGTTCCACGCGGACGGCGCGGACGGCGAAGTCGCGTCGGGCGACAGCGTCGTTCCAGTCGCGCAGGCGGCCGTCGACAGCCTCACCGAGGGGCGGACGTGGAACGAGAAAGTTCTCATCGCCTCGCCCGGCGAGATTACGGGCGGGGACGGCAGCCTTGAACTCCCGAGTTACACGACCCTCGACGCGCCAACCACGCTCTCGATTCCCGACGGGGAGTCGGTGCCACCGGTCGTTCGGGCCGTCGGCGCGGAACACATCGAAGTGGAATCGCTCGTCGTCGAGGGACCGGCGGCGATGGGTATCCGACTTACCAGCTGTTCGAACGTCCGTCTCGGCGACATCCGCATCACGGGCGTGACGAGCGACGGCATCCGCATCGACGGCCGGGGCGACGCGCCCCGGTCGACCGACATCCAGATGGGGCAGATATACGTCGAGGGGAACGGCCACCACGGCGTCGAGACCTACGGGGTCGATCGCATCCAAATCGAGCAGGTCGTCGGCAACGACCCCGCAAGCTGCGTCGTCCTCCTCAACGACACCGTCGACGCGACGGTGAACAGCGTCGTCGGCCTCGAACCGGGCGGTCCCGCGGGCTACGCGACGTTCCGCGTCGCCAACGGTGCACACGACGTGACGGTCGGCGAGGTCGTCAGCCGCGGTGGCAACCGGGGCGTCTTCGGCGTCTCCGAGTGTTACGACATCACCATCGGCCACGTCAACATCGAGGGCGCGGAGGACCAGGGCATTCTCATCCAGAACTGCCGGGACTTCACCGTGCAGGGCGGCGTCGTCAAGAACACGAACGGCGACGGCGTCCGCATCGACTCGCGGAACGACGGCGAACAGCTTCCCGCGGAAGGTATCTCGGTTAGCAACCTCCGCGTCTACGACGACCGCGACGAGCCAAAACAGACGTGGGGAATCCTCGAAACCGGGCCGGCGTGCAACCATAACCGCATCGTCAACAACGACGTGCGAGGCGGCGGGACAACCCGGAACATCGGGATTTTCTCGAACACGACGGTCGTGCGGGACAACGTCGGCGGCGGCTTCGCCGACGGCGAGGTGACGCTGTCGGCCGGCGAATCGCCCGCGGCCCGCGTCGAGGGCGTCAGCGAGTTCCCCGACGTGACCATCCCGGGGAGCGTCGACGAACCGGAGGACTTCGAGGCGTCGGCACTGTCGGTCCGCGCGAAGCCCGCGACGACGGGGTCGTCGGAGACGTACGCGTGGGAGAGCTACGTGGAGTGGAACGGCTCCGCCGGGAGTTGGGACCTCGTCTTCGAGTGGCGCACTGACCCCAACGTCGATGTGACGCTCGACTACGTCGTGGACAAGACGCGCTGAAGCGGCCGTCGCACTCGGCGGCTGCGGGCCGACGGCCGATGTGGGCGACTGCCGACGGCTGATGACGAACGACTGCGCGGGTCGATAAGTCCGAAAAAACGAGGTGACGGTTCAGGCCGTCTCGACGACACTCACTCGGTGTGAAGCGTCACGTAGCCGTCGAAGTTGAGAATCACGAACTGCGCGAGGTCGCCGAACAGCGCCTTCCCGGTCGGCGAGCGGTTCCGGCCGAGGATGAACACGTGGTCCGCGCCCTCCTCTTCTGCGACTTCGATGACCGTCTCGGCGCGCTCTTTCTCACTCGCGATTCGCGGGACGATTTCGTAGGACACCTCGTCGTCGGTCCCGAAGACCGCTCGGGCGACTTCCTCGGCGTCGTTCATCGCACCCTTGAACGCGTCCTGTTCCGTGTACGACGTGTGCTCGACGTCGCCGATGGTGTCGAGGACTTCCTGGGTCTCCTCGAACTCGTCTTCGGTGAGCGTGACGAGGAGGACGAGGTCGGCGTCCGCGCCGAGCGCGTGTTCTCTGGCCTCCCGGAGGAGGTCCGCGTGCGAGTCAGTGTTCTCGATGAGTACTAATCCTCTGTCCATGCACCTGCATTTCGTCTCGTCTTATCTAAGTCTACCGCAGGAACAGACGGCGCGGGCGGGGTTGGCGGGAGTACGAGCCACCGGCCCGTGCACCTTCTCCCCCGCGTGCGACGCTCGACTCGTCGCCTGGTGGAGCAGTTGCCCGGCGGGGCAGTATACTGAAATACACCGCGGTACTCTACGTAGGCATGCCCGAAACGAGTCTCGCCGACGTGCTCCGCGACTACGAGACCCGGATGAAGTTCGTCCTCGTCATCTCGCTGGCCTCTATCGTCCTGTTACTCATCTCGCTTCCGTCTATCGAACCGGGGACGACGACCCACGCGCTCGTCTACCTCCAACTGACGACGTTCGGCGGGTTGGCGGTCGCGATGCTCGGCCTGCTCTTGTGGACGGCCAGAAGCGCGTGAGAGATGTTCATCAAACCCTGACAGTCAGGAATTACAACGAGGATAGTGATTTTCTCTGGCACGGCCAGTATGGACAAATCCAGTATCTATATTAACCGGGAGTATCATGATAGATGATACCGCATGGCTGGAAAACGTTCAACCAACTGGAAGAGACGAGACCTTATCAAATACGGGGCGGTCGCTGGCACAGCGGGACTGGCTGGCTGTTTCGATAGCTCGGGGCAGACGACCGAAGACGGCAGCACCGAAGACGGCACGGACAGCGGTACGAGCACTGAGGGCGGCGCGACCATCGCCGACGACACTCTCGACTACCCCGCGGGCCGACCCGCGACGGACGTGCAGTTCAACCGCTACAGCCTCGGCAACTACGCGCACACCCTGCAGGACCAACTGTTCGAGGAAGTCGCGCGCGGCTACGCCGACGGGACGGTCCGACCCGACCTGCTCGAAGACATGAGCGTCGACGGGCGGACGCTCACGCTGACGTTCCCCGAGGGGTTCAAGTGGTGGAACGGCGACGACCTGACGGCCGAAGACTACTACATCGGCCTCGAAATCGACCGCCTGCAGTCGCCTGAACAGTCGCCCATCGAGAGCAACACGCTCGTGGACGACTACACCATCGAGCGGACGTTCAAGACGGCCGTCTCGCCCAACCTCATGAAGGCGAACGTCGCCGAGACGTTCGTCAACACCCCGCGGTCGGTCTACCGCGAATACCTCACGCGCTACGAGGAAGCATCGAGTGACAGCGAGCGCGAGAGCGTGACGAGCGACCTCCTCGACATGAGCATCACCACCCAACAGCTCATCGACGAGGGGCTCGGCAACGCGCTGTACCGCGTCACCGGCTTCAACTCCTCGGAGACCATCCTCGAGAAGTTCGAAGACCACCCGTACGCGAGCCGCACGGACATTCCGAACGTCCGCATCATCCCCGAAACGACCTCCGACGTGGAGTCGCTGTCGGTGAACGACCAACTCGACATGAACCCCGACGTGCTCATGTCGGAGTCCCAGCAGTCCCGGTACCCGGACAACATCGAGAACGTCTACCGGCTCAACTGGTTCCGTACCCAGAAGTTCACGTTCAACTTCAAGAACGAGCACATCGCGAGGCTCCCCGTCCGACGCGCCATCGTCAACGCGGTGGACTTCGAGTCGATGGTCGCTGCGATGCGACAGGCCGGAACCGTCGGCGCGCCCGCCGAGAACCAGACGGCCCTGCGCTCGACGATTCACGAGGAGTACCTCGGCTCCGACTTCGTCGACCAGCTCATCGACTACCCGGTCGGCAAGGACCTCGAAACCGCGACGCAACTGCTCGAAGACGCCGGCTACACCAAGGAGAACGGCACGTGGGTCGACCCCGACGGCGAGTCCTTCACGTTCACCGTCCTCACGCAGAACAACAACACCCAGGTGCAGGCCACGAAGGTCTTCAACGACCAGCTCAACGCGTTCGGCATCCAGACGAAGATTAGCACGGTCAGCTCGACCGACTACTACCAGCGCCTCCAAACGTACGAGGCGGACATCTTCTGGATATGGCACGTCGCGAAGGCGCTGTGGCACCCGACGGCGTACTTCTCGAACAACTTCTACGGCATCGAGGTCGGCGACCCCTCCAGCGGGAACGAGACCGGCCCGACGGGCAAGCCCTTTACGACGACCATCCCGAGCGAGGTCGGCGCGACCGAGATTTCGGGCAGCGGCAAGGAGATTCAGCCCGCACAGCTGATGAACGACCTGCCGAACTCCGAGTCCGCAGAGCAGGTCAAAGAGCGGACCCGCGACCTCGTCCAGTGGTTCAACTACGCGCTTCCCGACTTCGTCTTCGTCGAGGAAGACTCCGGCTACTGGGGCGACACGCAGGACTTCTCCATGCCGACGGGCGACGACTACGAACTCAACACGAACCGACCGGGCGAGTTCTCGTTCAAGAACGGATGGATTAGCTCGAACTCGGAGTAACGTGAGACGGCACCCCCAACGGGCTTAACCACCACAATTAAGCCCTCTCACGCTAGAAGCCAAACTATTAATAATGACACCAAAGTATTTGTTGAAACGTCTCGGGCAAGCGATACTGACGTTTCTCGTCACGATGACGGTCTCGTTTCTGCTGTACCAAGCCATGCCGGGTGGTCCGACGGAGGCGATGCGGAGCGTGATTCTCTCGCAGAGCGGCGGGAGCGTCGACATCGATCGACTGAACAGGATGATACAGCTCTACACGAACGTGAATCCGGACCAGCCGATGCACGTACAGTATTTCAACTACGCGTCTGACGTGATTCTCCGGCAGGACCTGGGCACTTCGTTCTTCAAAAACGAGAAGGTCACGACGCTCATCATGCAGCGCATCCCGTGGTCGATGTTCATCAGCGTCTACGCACTCGCGCTGGGCTACTCGCTGAGTATCTTCCTCGGCGTGATGACGGCCTACCGCGAGAAGTCGCGGTTCGACTCCACGGTGTCATCTCTCATCATCGGACTCAACTCGATTCCGTACTACATCGTCGGCGTCGTGCTCATCTACTTCCTCGCCATCCAGAACAACTACTTCCCGACGGGCGGCCGCATCGGCTCGGGAATCGCGGCGGGGTACAACCCCGAGTTCATGCTCAGCCTCGTGAAGCACGCGGCGCTCCCGGCGATTTCGATGGGCGCGCTCGCGACCTCCGGGGCGCTCGCCATGCGCGGCAACGCGATTCGCGTCCTCGGTGAGGACTACATCCGCGTGGCACAGCTCCGCGGGCTCCGCGAGACCCGCATCGCCACGCAGTACCTCGGGCACAACTCCATCCTCCCGATGTACACGCAGTTCATGATCGGCATCGCCGGCGTCTTCAGCAGCGCCGTCATCGTCGAAGAGGTCTTCGCGTACCCGGGCATGGGCCTCCTGATGTTCGAGGCGGTCAAGACGCAAGACTACCCGCTGTTGATGGGCACGCTCATCGTGTTCACGGCGATTTCGCTGACCGCCATCTTCATCGCCGACCTCACGTACACGCTCATCGACCCGCGCATCTCGGTGGGTGAGGAGTAACTATGAGCGAAGCACATTCCGACTCGTTCGACCTGAAGGATCTCTACGACGAAGACATCGACCCGGACCCGGAATCGCGGGCCGACCGCGCAAAGCGATTCCTCGAGATGAACGTCGTCGCTCCCGCGCGCATCGCGGTCGACGACTGGCGCGCGCTCGTCGGCGGCGCGATTCTCGCGTTCTTCCTCCTCATGGGAACCGTCGGCGTCTGGCTCGTCGAGCGGCCGACGAGCGGTGACGCTCCCGTTCTCGCCGCGCCGTTCGAATCGCTCGCGTACCCGCTCGGCACCGACGTGTTCGGCCAGCCGATTCACGCCCAGCTCATCCACGCGACGCCGGGCATGTTCAAGATGATCTTCGCGGGCGCGGTCGTGAGCGTCGGTTTCGCCGCCCTCGTGGGCGTCGTCGCCGGCTTCGAACACGGCACGCGCATCGACTCGTTCCTGATGACCATCACCGACGTTGTCATCACGATTCCGGGCCTGCCGCTCATCATCGTCATCACGGCCATCTTCCAGCCCGAGAACCCCTACATCGTCGGTGTGTTCCTCGGTATCGACAACTGGCCGGGACTGGCGCGGACCGTCCGCTCGCAGGTGCTGAGCATCCGCGAGGAGTCCTACGTCGAGGCGTCCGAAATCATGGGCATCCCGCTGTCGTCGATTCTCCGGCGGGACATCCTCTCGCAGCTCATGCCGTACGTGATGATTAACGGGGCGCTCACCTCCCGGCGCATCATCTTCGAATCAGTGGGGCTGTACTTCCTCGGCATCCTGCCGTTCACCACGTTCAACTGGGGCGTGATGATGAACCTCGCGTACGAGGGCAACGCGCTCACCCGACCGGACATGCTCCCGTGGATGGTCGCGCCCATGGTCTGTATCTTCCTGCTGTCGTTCGGGCTCGTCCTCCTGTCGCAGGGGCTCGACAGCCTGTTCAACGTCCGCCTCCGGGCACGCCACGCGAAAACCTCGAAGAAGAAAGGCACCTCGAAGAACAACCAATCGCAGGCGACCGGCGGGGACTGACCCCGTGCCAACACCTATTACCAGACGATGACTACCAACCAAACAATGCGAACGTCGAATCAGAACGACTCGGACCCGGATCAAGACGTCGTGTTCGAAGTCCGCGACCTGGAGGTTACCTTCGGGACCAACCGAGGCGAATCGAGAGTCGTCCGCAACGTCGACTTCGACATCTACCGCAACGAGACGCTCGGTATGGTCGGCGAAAGCGGCAGCGGGAAGTCGATGACGTCCTCTGCGTTGATGAACGCGGTCGTCAGCCCGGGCGAGACCTCCGGCGAGGTCACGTACTACCCGCCCGGTGGCGGCGAGCCGATTTCCGTGCTCGACCTCGACGAAGAGGAGCTTCGGAAGTTCCGCTGGGGCGAAGTCGCCATGGTGTTCCAGGGCGCGATGAGCTCGTTCAACCCCGTCAAGAAGGTCCGCGGCCACTTCAAGGAGACCCTCGAAGACCACAACCGCGACGTGGAAGCGGGGCTCGAGCGCGCCCACCAGATTCTGGGTGACCTCTACTTAGACCCCGACCGCGTCCTCGACTCGTACCCCTACGAGCTCTCGGGCGGGATGAAACAGCGCGCGCTCGTCGCGCTCGCGCTCATCCTCGAACCGGAGGTGCTCGTGATGGACGAGCCGACCGCCGCGCTCGACCTCCTGATGCAGCGCTCTATCGTGTCGCTGCTCAAGGACCTCAAAGAGGAGTACGACCTGACGATTATCTTCATCACGCACGACCTGCCGCTTCTCACCAAGCTCGCCGACCGGCTCGTCGTGATGTACGCGTTCGACATCGTCGAGGTCGGCTCGACCGAGGAGCTTCTCTACGACGCGGCGCACCCGTACACGCGGTCGCTCCTCAACGCGACGCCGGACCTGAACGCGCCCATCGAGGAGATGCAGTCGATTTCGGGCTCGAAGCCCGACCCGGTGACCAACATCCCCGGCTGTTCGTACCGGCCGCGGTGCCCGATGGCCGACGAGTCCTGCGCGGAGGCGGAACCGCCGATGGCGGACCGCGGCAACGGCCACCGAACCGCGTGTTTCTACCACGACGACGTGGCCGACGAGATTCCGATTCCCGCGATGGAAGCGGCCGAAGAGGGCGGTGAAGGCGAATGAGCGTCGATAACTCCATCCTCTCGGTGGACGACGTGTCGGTGCACTTCACCGACAGCAGCGGCTTCCTCGGCCTGTTCGGCGAGCGGCAGACGGTCCGCGCCGTCGACGGCATCTCGCTCGACATCGGCGAGAACGACGTGGTCACGCTCATCGGCGAGTCCGGCTGCGGCAAGTCGACGCTCGGAAAGACCATCATCGGCGCACAAGAGCCGACCCACGGCTCGGTCACCTTCCGCGGACAGGACATCTGGGAGGCGAAAAACAACCGCAATCCGGACATTCCGTTCTCGGAGATTCGGCGGTCGCTCCAGATAATCCACCAGGACCCCGGCAGCGCGCTGAACCCGAACCAGCGCATCCTCACCTCGCTGATGCTCCCGCTGAAGAAGTGGAACCCGAGCCTCGGCGAGGAAGAGCGCCGAAAGCGCATCTACGCGCTCCTCGAACGTGTCGGGCTCACGCCCGCCGAGGACTTCGTCGAGCGGTTCCCCCACCAACTTTCGGGCGGCGAGAAACAGCGCGTCGTACTCGTTCGGTCGCTGTTGTTGAACCCGGACGTCATCCTCGCCGACGAGGCCATCAGCGCCCTCGACGTGAGCCTCCGGGTGGAGATGATGGACCTGATGCTCGAACTGCAGGACCTGTTCAACACCTCCTACGTCTTCATCAGCCACGACCTCTCGAACGCCCGGTACATCGCCGAGAAGTCCGGCGGCCGCATCGCCGTCATGTACCTCGGCCGCATCGTCGAAGTCGGACCGATAGAGCAGGTCATCGGCGACCCACAGCACCCCTACACGCAGGCGCTAAAGTGGGCGACGCCGAACCTCTACGAGGGCGACGAGGACGACGACCTCCCGATTCGGAAAATCGACATCCCCGACCCGACGAACAGGCCCAGCGGCTGTCACTTCCACCCGCGCTGTCCGAAGGCGCGCGAGGTCTGTGAGACGAACGACCCGGGCGCGTTCGAAGACGAGAACGGCCACGCCGCGCGGTGCTTCCGCGCCGACGACACCCACGAGTACTGGGACAGTCCGAGCATCGTCGACGACTGACTCACCGTTCGCGGACGCCGCGACCCGGTTTTCAACGCTCCGTTTTCGCCCCGCAGAGCCGTTCGAGCCGGTCGAACGACGCCCACACGAACAGTATCTATTTGTGTGCGGAGAGCTACCGTGTGAGTACGTATGTCAGTCAACGCATCGCGCGTGCCTTCGCTCCGGAAGGTCGCGTCGTCGAACCGGAACTTCATCATAACCGTGCTCTCCGGCGTCTTCATGGTTCTCCTCGCGCGGTTCGTCCTCGACGGGACGCTCGCGGGGATGTTCGGCGTCTGGGGCATCTCGCTCGTCGGCGTCGGCATCGGCGGCTTCCTGTTGCTCCGACTCTGGGGCTCGTACAATTGACCGCGGAGGTCCGTCACCAGCACCGAACGTCGAACTGAATCACCGACCCGAAAAACAGCGTGCAGCGTTCCGCGAGCGACTGCCGTCGATTCTGTTTCGTAGCGGCCCTCGTCGGTTGTTCCGTACTCGTTTCGCCGCGCGTTCTCGCGCGGTTACTCGACGCGGTTGGCGTCGATGTAGTCCCAGTCGAACGCGTAGCCGAGGCCGGGCGTCTGCGGCAGTTTGACCACGCCGTTCTCGTCGATTTCGTCCGGCGGATGTTCGAGGCCGGGGAAGTACGTCTCGTAGTCGTGTTTCGGGTGCAGGAGGCCGCGCTCGTAGTACCGGCCGGGGAACGCCATCGTCCCGAGCAGTTGGAGATTGGGCGCGTCGCGGCCGTGAATCTCGCACTCGATGTTGAACGACTCACAGAGGCCGACCGCCTTCAGCGCGGGCGTGATGCCGCCCACGTCGTAGACGCCGACGCGGATGATGTCGGCGATGTCCCGCTTTATCCACTCGGCGCGGGTGTGCATCCGACCCTCGGCGGTCTCGGGGCCGACGACGGCGATATCGAGTTCGTTCGAGAGCCACTCGTAGGAGGACATCGAGTGTTCGTCCATCGGCTCCTCGATCCAGCGGAAATCGAGGTCTTCGAGCGCCTTCCCGATTTTCTTGGCCTCGCTTCGGCTGTAGAAGTGGTGGGCGTCGAGCATGAGGTCGATGTCGTCGCCGACGCGCTCGCGGACCGCCCGGCAGGCGGCGATGTCCTGTTCGGGGTCGTCGCCGAACGGCGGCATCCACGTGTGGAGCTTGACGGCCTGATACCCCTCCTCGACGAGTTCCTCGGCGAAGTCGGCGTACGCCTCCGGGGAGCCGAGTCCGTCGGGGTCGTCGTCGCCGACCATCGTACTGCCGTAGGCCGGGACCGAGTCCCGCGCCGCGCCGATGAGTTGGTAGACCGGGAGGCCGGCGTCTTTGCCGGCGATGTCCCAGAGCGCGCAGTCGATGGGCGCGACGCGCTTGTCGGTGAGCGTCCCCTTGTTCAGTCGCTCGGCCCGGCAGAGCAGTTGCCAGAGCTTCTCGCGGTACATCGGATTCTCGCCGACGAGGTGCTTCTTGGCGAACTCGTTGGCCGCCTCGTGGCCGCCGCGGCAGTAGCCGTCGGGGCCGCCGTCGACGACGACGTGTGTGATGGTCCGCGTCGACTCCCTCGGCTCGCCGGGATGGCCGTGGCCCTTCTCGTCGGGGTCGATGTGGGATTCACAGCTGAACCGGATGGTACGGATGTCGCTGATCTCCATTCGTGGTAGTCGGTTACGCGGAACGCTCATAAAAGTACGGCGGGACCGGCGATTTCGGGGGCCGGGCGACGGGGAGAGCGTGGGAGAGAACCCGGCGACGCCGGTCCGTCAGTCCAGCACGTCGGCCGGCTCCTCGGGGTACGGCTCGCGGACGAGCCGACCCATGTCGATTTCCTGGTACGGGGCACGCCGGAGCGTCCCGTTCTCGACGAACTCGTCCGCCCCCGCGTCGGTCAGCTTTGCCGCCAGCGCGTCGCGGAGTTCGGCGACGACCTCGGGGTTATCGGCGGCGCACTCGTCGAGTTCGTTCGGGTCGGCCGCGAGGTCGAACAGCTGTTCGCAGCCGCCGTTGCGCATGAACACGTACTTCCAGCGGCCCTCGCGGACCATCCCGGTGAAGTTCGGCGGGAGCCTCGGCGTCCGGTGGTAGCCGAACAGTCGCTCCCTCGGCTCCGCGTCGCCCCGAATCGTCCCGAGCACGTCGACGCCGTCGCGGAGTTCCTGGTCGCCCGCGGCGGTCGTCGCGATGCCGAACAGGTCGGTCAGCGCCACGAGGTCGTCGCGGCGCTCGCCGGCCGGTAGTTCCGCGGGCCAACTCACGAGGAACGGGACGCGACACGACGACTCGAAGAACGACGACTTCTCCCAGCCGCGGTGGTCGCCGAGGAGTTCGCCGTGGTCCGAGAAGAAACAGATGAGCGTGTTGTCCGCGTCGTCGCGGGCTTCGACCGCGTCGAGCAGGCGACCGATTCGGCGGTCGACCTCCGAAATCATGCCGTAGTAGTACGCCTTGATGACCCGGACGGTGGTGTCGTCGATGCCGCCCTCGCGGGTCGTCCAGAAGTGGTGGTTCTGGGCGGGTATCTTCTCGTCCATGTGGTCAGTGTCGATGTCGCCTTTCACCGGGTTGCCGAGCCGTTCGGGGTCGTACATCCGGTCGAAGGGGGGCGACGGCGCGAACGGCGGGTGCGGCGGTTCGTACGAGACGAGGCCGAAAAACGGCTCGTCGGTGTCGCGACCGATGAGATCGACCGCGCGGTCGGTCATCCACGCCTCGTAGTTGTCGTCCGGTGGGAGCCGGTTCTGTTGGGGGAGGTGGACCATCGCCCCCTGTCGAGCGGTCGTCTTGACCTCGTGGCCGGTCTCCTCGCGGAACGCCTCGAAACTCAGGTGGTGGTCGTAGCCGAGGTCGATGTCGCGCGGGTGGGCGTGGTACTTCCCGACGAGGAAGGTTCGGTAGCCCCGCTCGCGCATGCTTCGGGCGAGGAAGGGGCCGCACCGCTCTTCGAGGTGACGTGCGTCGCGCTTTTCGTTCCCGAGATATCCCGTCGTGATGGCCTCACAGCCGGTCCGAATCGTGTGTCGCGCCGGGATGCAGATCGGGTCCGGCGAGTAGGCGTTGGTGAAGGAGACGCCGCGGTCGACGAGTCGGTCGATGTTCGGGGTGTGGATTCGACTGTTTCCGAGCGCCTGAATCGTGTCCGACCGTTGCTGGTCAGTCATCACGAACAGGACGTTTGGGCGAGCATCATTCACGGCCGAACTCCGACCACCAGTAGTATAAAGATAGGCCACCGCGAGGGTACGCGTACATGCCACCCGCAGCGAGTGCCTTCGACGTGACAGCCTACGCCGACGAGACCGACGACCTCCAGACCGAGGCGTTCCAGACGGCCATCGACGACTGCTCGGAGTCCGGCGGCGGAACCGTCACCGTCCCCAGCGGGACGTACACCGTCGGAACCGTCCATCTCCGAAGTAACGTGACGCTCTATCTGGAAGCTGGCGCGGTCGTCAGCCCCGCGAAAGACGAGTCCGAGTACACGGACAAGTTCATCGGCCCCGACAACGAGCGCATCTTCTTCCTCGCCGAGGACGTGGAGAACGTCACCATCGCCGGCGAGGGCGAGTTCGACGGCCTCGGGACCGAGTTCATGCGGATGGACACGCCCATTCAGGGCCACTCCAACGAGAGCGCGTCGCACCCGCTCATCTCGAACGGCCCCCACGAGGCGCGGCAGGGCGACGCCTACCTCTCGCGGACGAAGGGAACAGACGGCTGGCCGGTCGCGAAACCCGACTTCCGCCCCGGCCCGATGTTCCGGTTCAACAACTGTACGAACGTCCGCATCCGCGACGTGACCATCCGCGACATGCCCGCGTGGACGCTGTCGTTCCACGGGACCGAAGAGGTCGACATCCGCGGCGTCGACATCCTCAACCACCTGCTCATCCCGAACTGCGACGGCATCGCGCTCGGCGACACGAAGAACGTCCACATCTCCGACTGCACCATCCAGTCGTGTGACGACAGCATCACCTTCGGCGCGCGACCCGACGAGCCGGTGACCTGCGAGGGCATCGTCGTGACGAACTGCACGCTCCGGTCGAGCGCCTGCGCCATCAAGTTCGGCTCGGGCACCGACGACACGATTCGCGACTGCCTGTTCCAGAACATCGTCGTGCAGGAGTCGAACCGCGGCCTCGGCATCCAGCACCGCGATTCGGGCGTCGTCGAGAACGTGCTCTTCACCGACATCGTCGTCAATTCCAACATGCTCCCCGGCCCGTGGTGGGGCAAAGGCGAGCCCATCTACGTCACGTCGGTCCCGCGGGACGACGACACCGACCTCGGCGGGATTCGGAACGTGCGCTTCTCGAACATCGTCGCACGCAGCGAGAACGGCGCGCTCGTCTACGGCTCCGAGGACTCCGACATCGAGACAATCGAGTTCGACAACGTCCGAATCGAACTCACCGGAAGCGAACACGCCGACGAGGTGGGCGGTAACTTCGACCTCCAGCCGAGTTCGGTCGTCACGCCCATCTTCGCCAACGACATCGCCGGCGTCCACGTCGAGAACGCCCGCGACGTGACGATGCGCGACGTGACCGTCGAGTGGGACGAAGACGGCGACCTCCCCGACTACTACCGGAGCGGACTGGCCTGCGAGGACGTGGACGGCCTGCTCGTCGACGGGTTCGTCGGTCGACAGGCCCACCGCGACGACGACGCGGCGGCGATTTCGCTCGCCGACACGACGGACATCACGGTTCGGAACTCGCGGGCGACCGAGGGGACGGGGACGTTCCTCTCGCTGTCGAACACGGACAGCGAGCGACTGTTCGTGAACAACGACCTCATCGACGCCGCCGACGCCGGCGACGTGGAGTCGTTCGAGCGGTCGGGGAACGCCCTCCCGCGATAACCCGTACGTTCAAGCCGACGCGACCACGACGGACGAACGCGAAAACACGCAGTCGAGCCCGCGACGTTCGATTCGGTTCGGATAGCCGTATCGCCGTCTGTGGCCGTTCCAGCGGCGTTTCTCCCCGTGAACGGTGGGTTTTTGCTCCGAGCCGCCGACGGTCGAATCGATGGTACAAGAGCTGACGCTAGCCGAAGCCAAGACGATTCTCGACGCGATGGAGGAGAAAGCCGAGGAACTCGGCGTGCCGCTGAACCTCGCGGTGACGAACAGCGAGGGCAACCTTCTCGGCTTCCGCCGGATGGACGGCGCGAAGCTCGTTGCGAGCAACATCGCACAGAACAAGGCCTACACCGCCGCCGCGGTGAAGAAACCCACCCACGAACTGAAGGAAGGAGCCGAACCCGGCGGCGACGTGTATGGTCTCCACACGACCGACAACGGTCGTGTCGTCGTCTTCGGCGGCGGGTTCCCGGTCGAACACGACGGCGTCGTCGTCGGCGCGGTCGGCGCGAGCGGCGGTGCGGTGTCCGAAGACATGGAAGCGTCCCAAGCGGGACTCGAAGCGTTCGAACCGCTCCGCTGAGACGCCCGCGTCGGAGTCGCCGAGTCCGGTTTCAGTTTCGGTTCCGGCGACACCCAATCCAGCGTATCTGTCCTCGCGGTCCCTTTTCGGTCAGAATCGAACGTACGCCGAGCGGTCGGTCTCGGCCGCGTAGAGGCACCCCGTCATGTCCGCGACGTAGAGCGTCGAGCCGTCCGGCCCGCCGAGCGTGCAGTTCGTCGGGCGGTTCTCGGGGAACGGGTGACGTTCGAGCACCTCGCCCGACGGGGAGAAGACGTAAATCGACGGCCCCGGACCGCTTTTTTCCCAGCCGGCGCAGGCGACGATCTCGCCCGACTGCGTGAGCGTCATGCCGTCGATGCCGCGGTGGTCGCCGAAGTCGTGCAGTATCTCGCGGGGGCCGAGCGACCCGTCGTCCCGAATCGGGTAGGCTCGCAGGTCGGTCTCTTGGTCCGGGCCGTAGGTACATTCTGCGACGTACAGTCGCGTCTCGTCCGGCGAGAGGAGGATGCCGTTCGGGCGGTCCATCTCGTCGGTGAGGTGGACGAGTCGCCAGTCGTCGCCCGCGTCCGCATCCACCCGCTCGGCGCGGAAGACGGAGGTGTGGCCGAGCAACCCCCGGTCCTTGTCGTCGGGGTCGGTGAACCAGACGTCGCCGTCGCGGTCGATTTCGAGGTCGTTCGGCCCGTTGAGCGGCGTGCCCTCGAACTCGTCGACGACGACCGCCGCGGGTTCGCCCGGGGCCAGCGCGGCGATGCGGTGGCCCTCGGCCTCGCAGGCGTACAACTCCCCGCCGAGGCCCTCGTGGAGGCCGACCGCGCCGGCGGTCGAGTCTATGTAGACGCCTGTCTCCCCCGTCTCGAGGTCGTATTCGAGGACTTGATGCTCCTTTATTTCCGTGAATCGAACCGCGTCGCCGGTCCAAATTGGCCCTTCGGTCGCCCGGAACGGACCCGCGACTCGTTCGAACTCCCATGCCATCGAGTGGTCGTTCTTTCCACGGGGACTTAAACGTCGTCCGACGGGCTCGAAGTCGGTCGCTCGGTCATGGGTTCCGTTTTGTCAATTCCAATTCCAATATTAGAAACAAGTAGAGGGCAGACTGTCGTCCAACGGAAGCGACGCAGCACTGTCCGGATGCCGAACCCTGCACAGAACAGAACCTTCGATTTAGCATAAGAATCTTTATGTTTTATATGTAATATTCGAAATTAGATATGTTGTTCTTCTTATTTGAATATATGTTAGAAAATTTTGTCCGGATATATACCACAATTGAAGAATATTACACATACTAGAGGCAGATATGGGTTCAAAATACTAGTTTCTCAAAAATCTGTTCTGGTTTAGACACATTTCGTTCAAAAATGTCAATTGGGATTTTAACATAGTATTTTGATAAATATCCGTGAGGTACCAACCGATAACGGTATCCTCGGGAATCGCCACTCTTCGCGGAGACGAGAGACGAACGCGGACTCGCGCGAGAGAGAAAGCAGTCGACGCCCGAGAAACTGAACCGTCGCCCGTAGAGTCGACGTCTTCCTGTAGGGATGGGTGGTGTCGGTCGATTACCACCGCAAATCGAGTGGTGTGATAGAAGACACAGCCACGTTGTTCCATATTGTTCATAGAGCATTCCATATTGAACCGAGAATATTGTTTTAGGTTACTATACGGTACCTTTATGTTCCATTGCACCTCTGTGAGAATGAGTAACGTATGTCGAGAAAGGACATCACACAGACGCGGTCGCAGGTGGGGTCGAAATCGGAGTCAATCCGCGCTCGGTTCGGAGACGCGGCGAGTCGTCGAAACTTCCTCAAGGCCCTCGGGACGGCCGGCATCGCAGGTCTCGCCGGCTGTTCCGGCGGCGGTGAGAGCTACAACGGCGAAGAACAGACCACGGCCACGGGCGGCGACGGCGAGAGCACGGAGACGGAGACGTCGTCCGGCGGCGACTCGGGCAGTTCGACGCTCCGCATGAGTGCGACCCAGCGCTTCGGGACCGTCGACCCCGCGAAGGGGACGGACTACACGCAGGTGCTCGCGTTGGTCAACCTCTACGACCCGCTCGTGTTCCCCGACACGGAGGGGAACCTACAGGGGCACCTCGCCGAGGACTGGACCGTCTCGGACGACAACCGGACCTACACGTTCACGCTCCGCGAGGGCGCGACGTTCCACAGCGGCAACCCCGTCACGGCGGAGGACGTGCAGTTTTCGGCCGAGCGGTTCCTCGATATCAACCAGGGGTACTCGTCGCTGCTCGGGAACGTGCTCTCGAAGGAAAACGTGACCGTCGAGGACGAGCGGACCGTGTCGTTCACACTCGACCGCGTCCACTCGCCGTTCCTCGCGACGCTCGTGTTACTGTTCGTCGTCGACAAGCAGTTGGTCCTCGACAACGCCGAGGACGGCGACTTCGGCGACCGCGGCGACTACGGCCAGTCGTTCCTCAACGACAACGACGCCGGCTCCGGCCCGTACGAACTCGCCGGCTTCGAGCGGCAGGCCCAGATTTCGTTCAGCCGCTACGCGGACTACTGGGGCTCGTTCAAAGACGGCGCGTACGACAACGTCGTCGTCCAGATAATCACCAACGACCCGACGGTTCGCTCGCTGATGAAGACGGGCGAACTCGACATGTCGAGCCAGTACCAGAGCGAGGAGACCTACGAGGCCCTCGCGGCCGAAGACGACATTCGCGTCGAGTCGGTCCCGACGGTGACGACGTTCTACTTCAAAATCAACACCCAGAAGTCCCCGACAGACGACCCCGCCGTCCGCGAGGCGATGGCCTACGGCTTCGACTACGAGACGGCGCGCAACGAAATCGCGCCGGGGTCGCTCCCCGCGCAGGGACCGCTCCCCACCTCGTTCGGCGTCCACAACGACGACATCGTCCAGCCGACCTACGACCCAGAGAAGGCGCGGCAGATTCTCGCCGACGCCGGCTACGAGGAGGGCGACATCACCGTCCAGAACACCTACGTGAAGGACTACGGCCTCGAAGAGAAGATGGGCCTACTGTTCCAGCAGAACATGGACGAAATCGGCATCAACGTCGAGTTGAACCCCCAGACGTGGGGGACGATGACCGAACTCGCGACGAGCGTCGAGGGGACGCCGCACATCAATCAGGTGTTCTACGGGCCGGTGTATCCCTCGCCCGACACGGTGTTCTACAACCAGTACCACTCTGAAGCCGCGTCGACGTGGATGAGCATGGAACACCTCGAAGACGAGAACGTCGACGACCTCATCGACGAGGCGCGCTCGACGGTCGACGCCGACACCCGCGCCGAACTGTACGCCGAGGTCCAAGAGCGCATCGCGAACCAGTACCCCGACCTGTTCATCTTCGTCCAGTCGAAGAAACACGCCTTCGCCGAGGACGTGAAGGGCTACACCTTCCGGCCGTCGATGAGTTTCGACTACTGGTTCCCCGACTTCTATCAAGAATGAAGTACTGGCAGTACCTCGTGCGCCGGCTCGCGGGCATCCTCGTGAGTCTCATCGGCCTGTCGATAATCATCTTCACCACGTCACGAGTGCTTCCCGGGAACCCCGCGCGGATGGCCCTCGGCGCGCTCGCGTCGGAAGAACAGGTGCAGGCGCTCGCCGCCGAGATGGGGCTGAACAAGCCGATTCCACTGCAGTACCTCGACTACATGCGGGGACTGCTCGTCGGCGACCTCGGGACGAGCCTCGAGACGAAGCGCGCGGTCAGCACCGACATCGTCTACTACCTGCCGGCGACGCTCGAACTCATCACGGTGTCGATGTTCCTCACCGTCGTCATCGGGATTCCGCTCGGCGTCGTCGCCGCACAGAACAAAGACGGGCTCACCGACAACGCGACGCGGCTCGTCGCGTTCTTCAGCGTGAGCGTGCCCGGGTTCTTCATCGCAATCATGTTCCAACTGCTGTTCGGCTACCTGCTCGAATGGCTCCCCATCACGGGGCGGCTCGGCTCGGAGTTTGGCTCGGGCGTCTCGCGGTTCACGGGCTTCCTGCTCGTGGACACCCTACTGTCGGGGAACCTCGCGGCTCACGTCGACGCGTGGGCGCACATCATCCTCCCGGCGCTCGCGCTCTCGCTCGCCGGCATCGGACAGGTGATGCGCATCACTCGGTCGAGCATGATTGACGTGAAAGACCAGGACTACGTCGAGGCCGAACGCGGCTTCGGCCTCCCCTCGTGGCTCGTCACGTACAAGTACACGCTCAAGAACGCGTTCATCCCGACGCTCACGATTCTGGGGCTGCTGTACGCCTCGCTGCTTGGGAACGCGTTCCTCATCGAACTCGTCTACTCGTGGCCCGGCCTCGCGTCCTACGGCGTCACCGCGGTGCTGAACAACGACTTCAACGCCGTCGTCGGCGTCACGATGACCATCGGCGTCGCGTTCGTGAGCATCAACTTCCTCGTCGACGTGCTGCTGGGTCGCGTTGACCCCCGCATCAGACTGGCGATGGAGGAGGCGACATGAGCGCCGAGTCAGCGGGCGTCCTCGACCGGTTCGTCTCGGCCGAGCGCCGCGAACTCTGGCAGCGGTCGTGGAAGCGCTTTACGAGCAGGCCGATGAGCGTCATCGGTCTCGGAATCATCATCGCCATTATCTTGCTCGCCGTCTTCGCACCCGTCGTCGCGCCGTACCCCGAACACGCCGGGAAATTCACCGACTTCTCGAACACGCTCCAGCCGCCGAGCCTCGACCACCCGCTGGGGACCGACCACGTCGGCCGCGACGTGCTCTCGCGCATCCTCTTCGGCTACCGGCTGTCGCTCATGCTCGTGGGTGTCGTCCTCGGCTTCGGCGTCCCCGTGGGCGTGCTGCTCGGCCTCGTCGCCGGCTACTACGGCGGCTGGGTCGAGACGATTATCATGCGGGCGACCGACACGGCGCTCGCCTTACCGCCGCTCGTGATGGCGTTGGCAATCACCTCGGCCTTAGAGCCGACGCTGACGAACGCGATGATAGCCATCGCGGCGCTGTGGTGGACGTGGCACGCACGCCTCGTCCAGAGCATCGTCGCCAGCGAGCGCGGCGAGGAGTACGTGCAGGCCGCGAAGCTCGCCGGCGCGAGCACGCCGCACATCCTCTTCCGGGAGATTCTCCCGAACACGCTGTCGCCGATTCTGGTCAAGGTGACCCTCGACGCTGGCTTCGTCATCCTCATCGGCGCTGGCCTGTCGTTCATCGGCGTCGGCGTCCAGCCGCCCCAGCCCGGCCTCGGGACGATGGTCAGCCAAGGAACGTCTTACCTGCCCGACTCGTGGTGGGTGAGCGTCTTCGCCGGGCTCGCCATCTTCGTCCTCGTGATGGGGTTCAACATGCTCGGCGACGGGCTTCGTGACCTCTTCGACGTGGAGGTGAACCGATGAAACTCGACGAGCCGGTCGCCGAGAACCCGCTTTTGACCGTCGAAGACCTCGAAGTCGGCTTCGAGTCGTTCGACGGCTTCGCGGAGGTCATCGACGGCGTCAACCTCTCTATCGGCAAAGGCGAGGTTGTCACCATCGCCGGCGAGACCGGCTGCGGCAAGTCGGTGACGATGAAGTCCATCCTCCGCCTGCTCAACCAGCCGCCCGCCCGCGTGAACGGTGAAATTACGTTCGACGGAACGGAACTGCTCTCGCTCTCGGACCGCGAGTTCGAGCGCGTCAAGGGCCAGCGGATGAGCCTCGTCTTCCAGGACCCGATGTCGAGTCTGAACCCGACGTTCACCATCGGCGAACAGCTCACCGACACCGCACAGTTCGGCGGTGACAGCGACACGGGCGTCGTGGAGTTCTTCCGCCGCCGCTTCAGCGGCGAACGCGACGAGGCGCGCGAGCGCGTCTTGGAGATGCTCCGCGAGGTCCAGATGCCGGACCCCGAAAACATCATGGACTCGTACCCGTCGCAGCTGTCCGGCGGGATGCGCCAGCGCGCCCTCATCGCGCAGGCCCTGCTGAACGAGCCGGACCTGCTCATCGCCGACGAAATCGGCACCGCGCTGGACGTGACGATTCACGACCAGATTCTCGACCTGCTGAAGGACCTCATCGAGAACCACGACCTGAGCGTCCTGATGATTACCCACAACCTCGGCGTCGCTCGACAGGTGAGCGACCGCGTGTACGTCATGTACGGCGGCCGCATCGTCGAGACCGCGCCGACAGACGAGCTGTTCGAGAACCCGAAACACCCCTACACGCAGGGGCTCATCGCGTCGATCCCGCGCCTGACGGGCGACGAAATGGCGACCGGTATCGACGGCTCGATTCCCGAGTACCTCGACCCACCGCCGGGGTGTCGGTTCGCGCCGCGGTGTCCCTACGCCACCGCCGAGTGCGAGCAGGCCCGCCCGGAGATGTACGAACGCGGTCCGCAGACCGGCGTCGAGTGCGTCCTCTACGACGAGGCCGTGCCAGCGTCCGAGCGGCCGACCGTCGAGGAGACCCGGAGTCACATGACCCGGCGACCGGGCAAGCAGACGGGGGATGACTGACGTGTCCGAACCCCTGCTCGAAGTCGACGACCTCGAGAAGTACTTCCCCGTCAAGAGCGGCATCATCAAGCGCACGTCCGACTACGTGAAAGCGGTCGACGGCGTCTCGTTCGACATCGAGCGCGGGGAGACCCTCGCGCTCATCGGCGAATCCGGGTCCGGAAAGAGCACCGTCGCCCGGACGATTATCGGCCTGACCGGCGCGACCGGCGGGACCGTCAGGTTCGACGGCGAGGACATCACGAACGCGACCGACGAGCAACTGGCTCGCCTCCGGTCGCGCGTCCAGATGGTGTTTCAGGACCCCACGTCGAGTCTGAACCCCCGGCGGACCATCGGCAAGTCGCTCGCGGTCCCGCTGAAGGCCCGCGGCGTCCCGAAGTCCGACCTCCGGTCGCGCGTGGTCGACCTGCTCGAACGCGTCGAGTTGAACGACGAGTACTGGAACAAGTACCCCCACGAACTCTCCGGCGGGCAGAAACAGCGGGTGAACATCGCCCGCGCGCTCGCGGTCGAGCCGGAACTGCTCTTGCTCGACGAGCCGACGAGCGCCCTCGACGTGAGCGTGCAGGCGAAGATTATCGCGCTCCTCGAAGACTTACAGGAGGAGTTCGGACTCACCTACCTCTTTATCACCCACGACCTCTCTCTGGTCCGTAACTTCGCCGACGAGACGGCCGTGATGTACCTCGGCGAGATTCAGGAACGCGGCCCCACGGAGGAGGTCTTCCAGCGGCCGCGACACCCCTACTCCCGGGCGCTTCTCTCCGCGATTCCCGTCACGACCGACGAGGAAGAGGCGTACAAGCCGCGGCACGAACCGCTCCGGGGCGAGATTCCCAGCCCGCGGGACGTGCCCTCGGGCTGTCGGTTCCACACGCGGTGTCCCTACGCGACCGACGCGTGTTCGGCCGACGAACCGCAGTTCGTCGCGGTCGACGCCGGCCCCAGCGTCCGGTGTCACATCTACGACGAGGCGTACGCCGACGCGTTCGACGACGTGCCCGAGGTGGCCGTCGCGGCGGTCGCCGACGAGACAGTCGCATCGAACACAAACGAACCATGAAGATAACCACAGACAACATCGACGATTTCGCAACCGGCGCGACTGTCCTCGGGACGGGCGGCGGGGGCGACCCCTACATCGGGAAGCTGATGGCACAGCAGGCGATCGAAGAGCACGGACCCGTCGACCTCATCGACCCGCGAGACGTGCCCGACGACGCGCTCGTCATCCCGAGCGCGATGCTCGGCGCACCGACCGTGATGGTCGAGAAGATGCCGAAGGGGACTGAGGCGCTGTCCGCCTTCGAGGCGCTCGAAACGCACCTCGGACAGGAGGCCTACGCGACGATGAGTATCGAGGCGGGCGGGCTGAACAGCACCGTCCCCATCGCCGTCGCCGCTGCGCTCGGACTCCCCCTCGTCGACGCCGACGGCATGGGCCGGGCGTTCCCCGAGGTGCAGATGGTGACGCTCACGATGGGCGGCGTCAGCGCGACCCCGATGAGCATCGCCGACGAGAAGGGCAACTCGCTTCTCGTGAACACCGTCAGCAACGAGTACGCCGAGGCGTTCGCCCGCGTGACGAGCATCGAGATGGGCGGCGCGTGCATGATAGGCACCTACGCGCTGTCCGGCGCAGAAGTCCGCGAGCACGCGATTCTCGACTCGATGTCACTCGCCCACGATATCGGCGAGGCGATTCGCACCGCCAAGCACCGCTCGCGGGACCCCGTCGACGCGGTCCTCGAACTCACGGACGGCTACGAGCTGTTCGCGGGGAAGATAACCGACGTGGAGCGCCGGACCGAAGGCGGCTTCGCGGTCGGCGAGGCGACCCTCGACGGCATCGACGACTGCGAGGGCCGGACGTTCACCCTCGACTTCCAGAACGAGAACCTCGTCGCCCGCGACTCCGAGCGCGGCGTCGTGGCGAGCACCCCCGACCTGATTACGGTCCTCGACGCCGAGACGGGCGACCCCGTCACCACCGAGCGACTCGCCTACGGCCACCGGGTGCGGGTCATCGGAATGCCGTGTTCGCCGAAGTGGCGAACCGACGAGGGACTCGACCTCGTCGGGCCGGGGTACTTCGACTACAGCATCGACTACGAACCAATCGAAACTCTCCAGCAACCCAAACATGACTGACTACCGAATCGGAATCGACGTCGGCGGCACCAACACGGACGCCGTCGTCATGGACGGCGACGACAACCTCCTCGCGAAGACGAAGACCCCCACGACCGAAGACATCACGTCGGGCATCCTCAACGCCCTCGACGTGGTCCTCGACGACAGCGGCGTCTCCGAGGACGAACTCGACTACGTGATGCTCGGCACGACCCACGCGACGAACGCCATCACGGAGCGCCGCGGCCTCAACGAGGTCGGC
Source organism: Haloferax sp. Q22 (assembly GCF_001482285.1). GTDB lineage: Archaea > Halobacteriota > Halobacteria > Halobacteriales > Haloferacaceae > Haloferax. Next base: position 82,819 of record NZ_LOEP01000037.1, read on the forward strand.
GTCATCCGCATCGGCGCGCCCGCGACCCAGAGCATCCGCCCGCTCCTCGAGTGGCCCGACGACCTCGCCGAGGCAATCGGCAACAACGTCGCCATCCTCGACGGCGGTCACGAGTTCGACGGCCGCCTCCTCAACGACCTCGACGAGGAGCAGGTCAGAGCGCAGATTCGCGAGTTCGCCGACGTGGACGCCTTCGCCGTGACGAGCGTCTTCTCGCCCGTCCGCGACGACCACGAGACGCGGGTCGCGGAACTCATCCGCGATGAGGTGGGCGACGACGTGCCCATCTCGGTCTCGAACGAAATCGGGAGCGTCGGCCTGCTCGAACGCGAGAACGCGACGGCGCTCAACGCCGCGCTCACCAGCGTCGCCTCGGAGGCCGCGAACGCCTTCGTGGACGCGATGAACGAACGCGGCATCGACGCGAACCTCTACTTCGGTCAGAACGACGGGACGCTGATGAGCGTCGACTACGCCATCCGCTATCCCATCTTCACGGTCGCCAGCGGACCCTCGAACTCGGTTCGCGGCGCGGCGTACCTCTCTGCGGTCGAAAACGGCATCATCGTCGACGTCGGCGGCACGACGACCGACGTGGGCGCGGTCACCGAAGGTTTCCCCCGCGAGAGCAGCGTCGCCGTCGAAATCGGCGAGGTGAAGACCAACTTCCGCATGCCCGACATCATCGCCATCGGCATCGGCGGCGGCTCCATCGTCTCGACCGACGGCGGCGTCACCGTCGGCCCCCAGAGCGTCGGCTACAAGCTGACCGAGGAAGCGAAGTGTTTCGGCGGGGACACGCTGACCGCGACCGACCTCGAAGTCGCCGCGGGCACCATCGACATCGGCTCCGAGACGCCGGACGTGGACGCGGAAATCGTCGAGGCCGCCCGCGAGTACGTCAGAGAGCGCGTCGAGCGCGAGGTCGACCGCATGAAGACGAGCGCCGAGCCGGTCCCCGTGGTCATCGTCGGCGGCGGGAGCATCCTCGTCCCCGACGACATCGCGGGCGCGAGCGAGGTCCACAAGCCCGACCACTACGAGGTCGCGAACGCCGTCGGTGTCGCCATCGCGCAGGTCTCCGGCGAGGTCGACCGCATCTACAGCCTCGACGAGATGGACCGCGAGGAGGCCATCCAACACGCGAAAGACGAGGCCACCGACAACGCGCTCGCCGCCGGGGCGGACGCCGACAGCGTGGACATCGTCGACGTCGAGGAGGTTCCGCTTTCGTACCTGCCGGGGAACGCGGTGCGAATCAAGGTGAAGGCCGCCGGGGCGCTCGACCACTGATGACGGTCGAAATCGGCGTCGAGGAGATAGAGGACATCGCGCTCGGCGCGACCGTCCTCGGCACCGGCGGCGGGGGCGACCCCCATGTCGGCAAGCTCGTCGCGAAGCAGGCCATCGAGGAGTTCGGCCCCGTCGAACTCCTCCCCCCGAACGAACTAGACGCGGACGACTTCGTCATCCCGACCGCCCAGATGGGCGCGCCGACCGTCTCGGTCGAGAAGCTCCCCAGCGGGCGGGAGGCCGTCACCTCGATGGAGCGCATCGAGCGCGAACTTGGCAAGACCGCCGACGCGACGATGCCGATCGAGTGCGGCGGCATCAACTCGACGTTCCCCTTCGCCGTCGCGGCCCGCCGCGGGCTTCCCGTGGTCGATGCCGACGGCATGGGCCGAGCGTTCCCCGAACTCCAACACGAGACGTTCAACATCTACGGCGTCAGCGGGACGCCCGCGGCCGTCAGCGACGAGCAGGGGAGCACCTGCCTCATCGAGACGGAGGACAACGACCAGTTGGAGTGGCTGGCCCGCGGCGTCACCGTCAGAATGGGCGGCGTCGCCTACGTCTCGGACTACCCGATGACTGGGACGCAGGTCAAAGAGACGGCCATCCCCGGCACGATGTCGCTCGCCCGCGACCTCGGCCGCGCGCTCCGACTCGCCGAGGACGACGCGATGGACGCCATTCGCGAAGTGACCCGCGAGTCGATTTACGGCGAGGCGCGGTCGCTGTTCGAGGGGAAAATCGTGGACGTGCAGCGCCGCACCGAGCGCGGGTTCGTCTTCGGTCACGTCGATATCGACGGCCTCGACTCCGACGAGGGATCGGCGATGCGCATCGAGTTCCAAAACGAGAACCTCGGCGCGGCCGTGGACGGACGCTACGTGGCGACCGTCCCGGACCTCATCACCGTCCTCGACCGCGAGACAGGCGGCCCGATTCCGACCGAAAGCCTCCGGTACGGGGCGCGGGTCCGCGTGCTCGGCATCCGAACGCCCGAGATAATGCGGACGCCCGCCGCGCTCGACGTGTGGGGTCCGGGGTCGTTCGGCCTCGACGCGACCTACGAACCACTCGCGGACCACCCATGAGTTTCGACATCCCACACCTGACGGAGGTAACGCTCGACGACCTCGAAGCGCTCGGCATCGGCGCGGGCATCCTCGGAACCGGCGGCGGCGGCAACCCCCGCCTCGGCCGACTGCGCCTACAGACGCTCCTCGAAGACGACGCCTACCCCGACGCGGTCGAACTGGTCGACCCGCGGGACCTGCCGGCCGACGCCACCGTGGCGAGCGTCGGCGGGATGGGCGCGCCCACCATCAGCGTCGAGAAGTTCGCCGGTGGCGACGAGGAGGTGCAGTCGCTTCGGGCCATCGAAGACCTCTCCGGCGAGACGGTCGACGCGCTCATCCCCGGCGAAATCGGCGGCGCGAACAGCATGGCCCCGCTGTGCGTGGCGGCGATGACCGACCTCCCCGTGGTCGACGCCGACGGCATGGGCCGGGCGTTCCCCGAACTCCAGATGGACACGTTCTTCATCTACGGGACGCCCGTGAACTACGCGGCGACGACCGACGAGCGCGGCAACCAGGTCGTCTACCGGGACATCGACTCGGCCAAGCGCCTCGAGGACCTCGCGCGGGCCATCACCGTCCAGATGGGCGGCCGCTCGGGCTACGCCTTCCCGCTCATGACCGGGGAGTTCGTCTCGGAGTACGCGGTTCCCCACACCGTCTCGCTCGCCACCGAACTCGGTCGGGCGGTCGAACGCGCCCGCGACGCCGGCACCGACCCCGTCGACGCCGGCCGCGAACTCCTCGGCGGCGAGGAACTGTTCGCCGGGAAAATCGTGGACGTGCACCGCCGCAACCGCGACGGCTTCGCGCTCGGGAGCGTCACGCTCTCCGGGTTGGACGAGGACGCGACCCTCGAAATCGAGTTCCAAAACGAGTTTCTCGTCGCGCGGGACGACGACGGCGAGCTGCTCACGACCGTCCCCGACCTCATCTGCCTCGTCGACACCGACACCGGCGCGCCGGTCATGACCGACGCCCTGCGATACGGCCAGCGCGTCCGCGTCCTCGGCGTGCCCGCACCCGAACTGCTCACGACGCCCGAAGCGCTCGACGTCATCGGCCCCGAAGCGTTCGGCTACGACATCCCCTACGACCCGCTTCCGCGGGACGAGACGGGTTGGTGACGCCGCAGTCACCGCAGTCCCACCGCCGGCCTAACCGCAGAATCGCCCTCGAAGCCGCGTTTCGCGCGGCGTCCCGCGACCGAACCAACTCGTACCACCACCTAGTCCCCCGACGCGTGAACTAGCCAATTCGACACAACTTGCGTGTCGTTTTGATTCGTTTGCGCCACCAGCAGTTTCAAATCGAACCCCGCTGATACATCCGACCATGGAAAACCCCGACCTCACGTCCGCCGACGCCCCGTCCGATCCGAACACGCCGGAGGCGGTCCTCGAAAACTACCTCGACGAGCACGACTACGAGATATTCCGCGCGCTCAACGAGAATGGCCGCATCTCAGACACGGAACTCGCCGAGCGGGTCGGCCTCTCTCGGACCGCGGTCCGTCGCCGGCGCGAGAAACTTCAAGAGAGCGACGTGCTCGAAATTCTCGCGGTCATCGTCCTCCAGGAGGCCGACCTCGCCGACGCGCAGGTACTCGTCTCGTTCAACCAGCACGTCTCTTCGGACGTTCGGACCGAGTTCATCACGATGCTCATCGACGAGGGACTCGTCTACAACACGAGTTCCTGTCTCGGCGAGTACGACCTCGTCTTCAGCGCGTGGCACACCGACCTGAACGCGCTGAAAGAGTACGTCTGGGACCTCTTCGACGGCGAGGAAATCGTCGACGACTACACCATTATCCCGCTTCTGAAGACGTGGAAGGCGTGGGACAAAGAGCTGGACCGCCCCTGAATCGGTCGGTAGCGCGGTACGGAGGGCTCTTGTTCAGGCCAGGTCGTCCAACGCGGCGCGGAGCGCGTCGACGGCCTCGCCGAGTTGCGCCTGCGAAATCGTCAGCGGCGGCTGGAAGCGCATGACGTTCTTGTAGTAGCCGCCGACGCCCATGACGACGTTGGACTCCTCACGGAGGTGTTCGCCGACGGCGGCGGCGAGTTCCTTGTCCGGTGCGGGCGCGACGTGTTGTGGGCCCGACTTTTCCGGGTCAACGAGTTCGATGCCCTGCATCAGTCCGAGGCCGCGGGCCTCGCCGACCGCGTCGTAGTCGGATTCGAGCGTGGCGAGTTCGTCGGAGAGCCATTCGCCGTTCTCGTGGGCGTTGTCGATGATACCGTTCTGCAGTTCCTCGATGGTCGCCAGCGCGGCCGCGCAGGCGACGGGGTTGCCGCCGAACGTCGAGAGGTGGTCGCCGGAGCCGAACGCGTCCGCGATGTCCGCGGGGGCCGTGAACGCGCCGAGGGGCAGGCCGTTGGCGATGCCCTTCGCCTGCGTCAGGATGTCGGGTTCGACACCGAAGTGCTCGCTGGCGAACAGTTCGCCGGTGCGACCGTAGCCGGTCTGGACCTCGTCGGCGATGAGGAGCGCGCCGTGGTCGTGGGCGATGTCCCGAACGCGCTTGAGCCACGCCTCCGAGGGGACGACGATGCCGGCCTCGCCCATGACGGGTTCGACGACGACCGCCGCGAGGTCGCCGCTGGTGTGCGAGCCGATGACCCGTTCGAGCGCGTCGGCGCAGTCCGCGCCGCAGATGTCGCCGTCACAGCGGGGACAGCGGTAGGCGTACGGCGGCGCGGTGTGAGCCACGTCGTTAATCGTCGGGGCCATATCCTGCTTGTAGGCCCTGTTGCCGGTAAGCGCGAGGCTACCGAGGGTGCGGCCGTGGAAGCCCATCTCCAGCGAGATGACCTCCTTGGAGCCGGTGTACTTCCGGGCGAGCTTGATGGCACCCTCGACGGCTTCGGTGCCGGAGTTACAGAAGAACGTCTTCTGGAGGTCGCCGGGCGTCACCTCGGCGATGGTCTCCGCGAGGTCGGCCACCGGCCGGTTGGGGTGGACGTACGAACAGCCGTGGACGAACTCCTCTAACTGCTCGGTCGCGGCCTCGACGACGGCCTCGTTGTTGTGCCCGACGTTCGTCACCGAGATGCCGGAGAACACGTCGAGGTACTCGTTGCCGTCGAAATCCTCGAGGGTGCAGCCGGATGCCCGCTCGACCGGGACGTTCAGCGATTTCCAAATCGGCATGAGGTAGTCGTCGTACGCCGCCTCGACCGACGAATTCGTCGTCCGTTCTCTCATGAACACAACTTCTAAACTGAATCCTAATAAATTATACTGTGTGGGACAAAGTTCAAATCATCTCGTCGGTTTCGGTCACGAAACGGTCGCACCGAATTCGAGTGTGGCTGGAGACTCTGTTCTCGACACCGTTCGCCGCTATGGGAAGTGTTGAACACAGTCCGAATAATATACATTCACTGGAACATTTATCAACGTCTGTGGCGAAAATCGGGGCAAGCGGGAGCCGCGAGCGACCGCCGCGCTCCCGAGAGCCGACCATGAAATCCATCAACCCCGCAACCGAGGAAGTCATCGAGACGCACGAGGAACACGACGAGGCGACGGTCGACGCGCGCTTGGACGCCGCGTGGGACCGGTTCGAATCGTGGCGCGAGACGCCGATTTCGCGGCGTGAGAAACTGCTCGCGGCCGCGGCCGACGTGCTGCGCGAGAACAGCGAGGAGTACGCGAGCCTGATGACGGAGGAGATGGGCAAGCCCATAGAGCAGGCAGTCTCCGAGGTCGAAAAGTGCGCGTGGGTCTGCGACTACTACGCCGAGCACGCGTCGGAGTTCCTGCAGGACGAGCACATCGGCACCGTGCCGGGGTCGAAGACCTACGTCTCCTACGAACCCATCGGCCCGGTGCTCGCGGTGATGCCGTGGAACTTCCCGTTCTGGCAGGTGTTCCGGTTCGCGGCCCCGCACATCACCGCCGGCAACGTCGCGGTGCTCAAACACGCGCCGAACGTCTTCGGCTGCGCCGACGCCATCGCCTCCGTCTTCGAGCGGGCGGGCTATCCCGACGACGTGTTCACCTCGCTGCAGGTCCCCGCCGAGCGCGTCGCCGGCGTCATCGAAGACGACCGGATTCGCGGCGTCAGCCTGACGGGGAGCACCCGCGCGGGGCGGGCCGTCGCGGGGACGAGCGGCCGCGAACTCAAGCCGACGGTGCTCGAACTCGGCGGGAGCGACCCGTTCATCGTCCTCGACGACGCGCCGCTCGAAGCGACCGCGAAACAGGCCGCACGGGCGCGGACCCAGAACAACGGCCAATCCTGTATCGCCGCGAAGCGCTTCCTCGTCCACGAGAGTGTCTACGACGAGTTCGTCGAGCGCTTCACCGAGGAGATGCGGTCGCTGACCGTCGGCGACCCCACGGACCCCGAGACCGACGTGGGGCCGCAGGCGCGGGCGGACCTCATGGAGACGCTCCACGAGCAGGTCACGGCGTCCGTCGAGGCCGGCGCAACGCTCCGCCTCGGCGGCGAACCGCTCGACCAACCCGGCCACTACTACCCACCGACGGTGCTGACCGACGTGCCCGACGACGCGCCCGCGAGGACCGAGGAACTGTTCGGCCCCGTCGCCACCGTCATCAGGGTCGAAGACGAGACGGAGGCAGTCCGCGTGGCGAATGACACTCCTTACGGCCTCGGCGCGAGCGTCTGGACGGCCGACGCCGAACGCGGCGAGGCGCTCACGACGAAGCTCACCGCGGGTAACGTCGCCGTCAACCACATCGTCGCGTCGGACCCGCGGGTTCCGTTCAGCGGGACGAAGGACTCGGGCTACGGGACCGAACTCTCCCGGCACGGGATTCGGGAGTTCGTCAACACGAAGACGGTCTGGGTCGAGGACGCGCCAGACGAGTAATCGCTCCGACACCGGCGCGACGCCCGCGGCGACCGCCGGAGGACGTATCGGGCGTTCCCGTCTTTTCTTTCCGCTCGACGAGTTGACTACCATTCGAACCGCCGCCCGTTTGGCGATTTTCAGGTGAATCGTCGCCCGGTTTGTCGTCCCAGACGACGCGTTACTATTGAACTGTGTTCCTAATTCTATCTAAAAATTGAACACAGTAAGATATATAGTGGGTAAGTTAGAATGTGGTGATGTCACTCACAACCATGACAGGAGAACTCTCACGCGTCCTCTCGAAGCGCGACGTGTTCGTGCTCGCGCTTGGGGCAATGATCGGATGGGGTTGGATCGTGCAGACAGGGTACTTTATCGACCAGAGCGGCGTCACCGGCGCTATCTCGGCGTTCGTCCTCGGCGGGTTCATGGTGTTCGTCGTCTCGCTCATCTACGGCGAACTCGCCTCGGCGATGCCCTTCGTCGGCGGCGAACACGTCTACAGCATGCGGGCGTTGGGGCCGGCCGGCTCGTTCGTCTGTACGTGGGCGATAATCTTCGGCTACATCAGCGTCGTCGCGTTCGAGGCGGTGGCGCTCCCGAGCGCCCTCGCGTACATCGTCCCCGGCTTCAACGTGTTCGAACTCTGGACGGTCGCCGGCCAGCCGGTCTACGGCACGTGGGTGGCGACGGGCGTCATCGGCTCCGTGGTTATCACGTACCTCAATTACCGGGGGGTCCGCCCGGCCGCGCAGTTCCAGGCGATTCTCGCGCTCGTCATCACGCTGGCCGGCTTGACGCTCCTCCTCGGCGCGCTGTTCAACGGCACCTCGCCGTCCTCGCCGCCGCTCGCGGGAGCCGGCATCGGCGGCGTGTTTACGGTCGCCATCATGACGCCGTTCATGTTCGTCGGCTTCGACGTGATTCCGCAGGCCGCGGGTGAGGCCGACGTGTCGCCGAAGCTCCTCGGCGGGCTCATCGGCCTCTCGGTCGCCTGCGCCGCCGCGTTCTACATCGCCGTCATCTGGGCCGCCGGACAGGTCGCCACGGGCGCGACGCTCGTCGAGAGTTCGCTCCCCGCGGCGACGGCGATGGAAATCGCGTTCGACAGCGTGACCATCGGCCGCATCATGGCGCTGGCGGGCCTCGCGGGCATCCTCACGAGTTGGAACGGCTTCGTCCTCGGTGCCAGTCGCGCCATCTACGCGATGGCCGACTCGAACATGCTCCCCGAGCGGCTCGCGACGATTCACGACGACCACGACACGCCTTCGACCGCAATCGTGCTCGTCGGCGGCCTCGCGGCGCTCGCGCCCCTGTTCGGCGAGCAGATGCTCGTGTGGGTCGTCAACGCCGGCGGTCTCGGCATGGTGACGGCGTGGCTCCTCGTCGTCGTCTCGTTCCTCGTACTCCGGTACCGCAACCCCGACTTCGACCGGCCGTTCAAGCTCCCCGCGGGATACGCGGTCGGCGCGCTCGGCCTGCTGCTGACGGTGTTCTTCGTCGGCCTGTACCTTCCCGGCTCGCCCTCGGCGCTGGCGTGGCCCTACGAGTGGGCGATGGTCGGCGGCTGGTGTCTGCTCGGCGTCGTCCTACTCGCCGTTGCCGGCGGGCTCCCGACCCGGACGGAGGCCAAAGCGCACCTGAGCGCCCAACAACTCGAAGACTAATCCGCTTCCGGCGGTCGAAGCGCGGTTCGGTTTCGGTAGCGTTCGGGTGCGGCACGGGTGCGAGTCGTCGCGCTCGCGGAGTCGACACGGACCGCGTTACGCCACGTCCGGGAGGAGGGCGTCTTTCAGTTCTTCGAGTTCGTAGTCGTTCAGCGGGTTCGGCTCGTCTTTGATGGTCGTGATGACGAACGTCGAACTCGTCCGCGAAATCTCGTCTATCTCCTCGAACTCGGAGATGAGGTCCTCGACCATCGCGCGCGAGGCGAGGTGCGAAATCAGGACGAAGTCGGTGTCACCGAGCGTGAAGTACACCTGATTGACGCCGGGCACCTCGCCGAGTTTGTCGCCGACCTCTTTGTGGTACTCCGAACCGTACTCCGCCCAGACTTCGGTGATGAGCGTGAGGTTCAGCCCGGCCTTCTCGAAGTTGATATCGAAGATGTCGTTCTTGATGATGCCCTGTTCTTGGAGCCGTTCGAGGCGGTAGTGAACGGTCGACTTCGGGATGCCGGTCTCCTCGGTTATCCGGTCGGGGCTCCCCGATTCGAGCGTCCCGATGGCTTTGAGAATTCGAAGGTCCTTCTCGTCCATGAACCGTAATCAGGAGTGCACCGATATTATTGTTCTGCGTTCAACCCCAGTTTCGCCGAGGGATAACGGCGAGCCGAGAATGGGAAGGAGGGTGAAGCAGTCGCTGGAGGTCGTCGACCCCGCACTCCGCGATCAGCGAGTGGGCTGAACGCCGAGGTTCGACGCGTCTGGACCGAACTCCTCGGCCAACAACGACGGCACGTCGTCGGGGCGAACGTCCGAGTACCACCGGTTCCGCGGGTGGATGGCGACCGCGGCCCCATCGGCGCTACAGAGGCCGAGACAGCTCGTTTCGGCGACCTGAACCCGCGACCAGAAGACGCCACGGTCGCGCAACCACGAGGTCACCGCGTCGTACACCGCGGTGCCGTCGGCCTCGGCGCAGTCGGCGTACTCGGACTCTCGGCTGTTCGTACAGACCAACACGTGGTCCGTGAAGCCGTGCTCGCGGATTTCGTCGGTTCGGTCGCGCATCAGTCGGCCGCAGGAGCCGAGTCCCGGCCTGCGGTCGGAATCGCCGATTCGGACTCGGACTCACTCGACAGCCGGAACCACGCGTGCGCCGCCGCGAGGACGAGCCACAGGAGGACCTGCCCGAACGCGAACAGTCCGGTGAGTCCGGTTTCAAGCGTCGGCGACAGCGCCCCGTGAACCGCGTTTTCGGGGGCGACGACGGCGAGGGCCGCGAGCAGACTGAACGGAACGACCGCGCCGACGATGGCCGCAGGGAGGCCGCTCGACTCGCGCAAGCGGGTGTAGGCGTAACCCGCCGAGAGGCAAGCGAGCGCGCCGGCGAGCATCATCCCGGCGTAGAGCGGGAGCCGCGTCGCCACCGAAAGCGACTGCTCCGCGCCCGGCGCGGCCGGCGGGAGGACCAGCCACGGCGCGCCCGAGACGGTGATGAACCCCGCGAGGCCCATCAGGTAGCTCTTCGCGGCGTCGGGACCCGGAATCGCCGGTTCGAGGAAGAAGAACGCGACCCCGAAGAACGCGCCGCCGAGCACGACGCCCCACAGCCCGCCGGCCGCGACGCTCACGGCCTTCGTGACCGCCATCGACACCGCGGTGTCGTGATGGCCGCCGCCTTCGCCGGCGTGAGAGTCACCGGACCCGTGGCTGTGAGTTCCTTCGGACTCGTGGCTGTGAGTTCCTTCGGACTCGTGGCTGTGGGCGCTCTCCGCCTCGTGGCTGTGACCGCTCTCCTCAACCGTGGCGTGGTTCAGTTCGTCCGCGTAGGCGACGAGAGGGTTGGCGACGACGGCCATGAACAGGCCGAACACCAGTCCGGCGACCAACCCCGCCTTCACCCCCCGCGTCAGGTACTGGGCGAACATGGTTAGTGACAGGCGATACCGGCCGCGTGGCGGAAGTTGTGCAGCGAGTCGTGGACGAGCGGGTCCTGCACGAACAGGAGCGTAAAGCCCAGCGCGGCGATAAAGAGGGCTCCTGCAGCCATCTGCGTGGGGGATAGCTCGGTACGAGCGCGTTCGATTCGACCGTTGACGGTGTTCGCCGTAGCCATGGTAAACTCAGATTGATGAAAACCAAGTCTGCTTGTAAAACTTTCGAAGACAACCAAGATTGCAATTCAACAACTTAGATTTAATAACTCATCGGGGCAGTTTTATGAAAGTTCATTTGCTGTACTCCAAGCACAATTGTTTTCAAACCGCGCCCGGATTGTCGAGTCGAATGTCACAGGTAACGCTCCCGCACGACGCCAAGGCGGGACCCACGAAACCGGAGGTGAGAGCGGTCACGCTCGACAAACTCGGCTTGCGGCCGACGGACCACTTCGTCGACGTCGGCTCCTGTACCGGCTCGGTCACCATCGAGGCGGCCCGCCGGGTCGAGCGCGTGACCGCCGTCGAACGGAAACCGAAGCGACTGGACGTGACGCGAAAGAACCTCGCGGCGAACGAGTACGACGCCGACGTGACGCTCCGCGAGGCGGAGGCTCCCGACGGCCTCCCGGACGACGCCGACGCGATGTTCGTCGGCGGCAGTCGGAACTTCGAGGCCGTGTTGGACCACGCCGTCGAAACCGGCGTTGACCGAATTGTCATGAACGTCTCGCGGGTCGAACCCGCTGGCGACGCCATCGAGGCGTTCCGCGAGCGCGACCTGCTCTCGGAGGTCGTCCAGATGCAGGTGAGCCACGGCTACGAACTCGCCGGCGCGACGAGTTTCCGGTCGAACAACCCGGTGTACGTCGTCGTCGGTCGACGCGACGCGGAGGGACTATGACCGTCTACGGCATCGGCCTCGGCCCCGGCGACGCCGACCTCGTGACCGTCAAGGGGAAACGCCTGCTCGAATCGGCGGCGGTGGTCTACTCGCCCGGCCGACTCTCGCGGACGGTCGCGCTGAACCACGTCCCCGAGGAGCGCATCGGCGATCTCGATTTCCCGATGACGCGCGACCCCGACGAACTCCGCCGCGCGTGGAAGGAGGCCGCCGCCGAGGTGGCCACCCGCGCCGAGTCCGAGGACGTGGCGTTCGTGACGCTCGGCGACCCCAACGTCTACTCGACGTTCGGACACCTCCGCCGCACCCTCGCCGCGTTCCACCCCGAGGTCGACCTCGAAGTCGTCCCCGGCGTGAGCGCGATGACGGCCTTCACGACCGCGCTCGGCGTCGAAATCGAGTCCGGAACCGGACTCGCGCTCCGCGAGGCTGCCAACGGCTCCGCGCCGACCGGTCCCGACCGCATGGTACTGTTCAAGGTCACCGATGCGCCGGCGACCCACGAGAAGCTGACCGAGGCGGGCTACGACGTTCGGTTCGGCCGCCGGCTGTTCATGGAACAAGGCGAGACGGTCGTCACCGACGACCCCGACGAACTCGCGGAGCGCGACTACTACACGCTGGCCTACGCGGAGCGCGAGGGTGTCGAGCGCGACGTGGCGACTGCCGCGTTCGACGGTGTCGAGTCGGGGGGGTCGGCGTGAGCGTCGACGGCGAAGCAGACACCGGCTTCACCGACGACGAGGGAATCCCCTTCGTCGGCGCGGGACCGGGCGACCCGGACCTGCTCACCGTCGCCGGGAGAAAACTCGTCGAGGACGCCGACCTCGTGGTTCACGCGGGGTCGCTCGTCAACAGCGAACTCTTAGACGAGTTCTGCGCCGACGCGGAGCAGGTCAACAGCGTCGGCAAGGACCTCGAAGAGCTGATTCCGCTGATGGCGGACGCCTACGAGTCGGGGCGAACCGTCGTCCGACTCCACAGCGGCGACCCAGCGATTTACGGGGCCGCCTTAGAGCAGATGGACGCGCTGGCCGAGGCGGGCGTTCCGAGCTACCTCGTCCCCGGCGTCACCTCGGCGTTCGCCGCGAGCGCGACGCTCCGAACCCAGTTGACGCTGAACGAGGTCTCGAACCACGTCGTCTTCACCCGGCCGCAGGGCCGGACGCTCTCGGCCGAGGAAGACCACATCAGCGACTTCGTCGGCTTCGGCGACACCACGGTCTGCATCTACCTCGGCACCCACGCCGTCGCCGAGACGATGGACCGGCTGCTGGACGAGGGCCACGACCCCGACACGCCCGTCGCGGTCGTCTACCACGCCTCCTGGCCGGACGAAGACGTCATCGAGGGCACCATCGAGACCATCGGCGAGCGGGTCGAAGACGCGGGCTACCGCGCCTCGGCGCTCGTCATCATCGGCGAGGCGGTGAACGGCTCTGACTACGAGCGGTCGTTCCTCTACGGCGACTGGGCCCGCGGCGGCGACGCACCGAACGACGAACCCGATGGTGATTCCGAACCGCAGGAGCGTGATGCGCAATGAGCGACGCAGACTCTAACTCCGACACCGACTCCGGAAGCGGCCACTGTAGCACTCCCGACAGCGACGGCGAGGTAGCCGACGAAATCGCCATCGTCAGCTTCGAACGAAAACTCGACACGGCGGAGGAAATCAAACGCGACCTCGCGGACGACTACGACCAGATAGACATACTCACCTACCACGGCGACGTGTTCGCCGACCACTGGGGCGAGTACGATTGCTTTGTCGGCCTCATGGCCAGCGGCATCGCCATGCGGAAAACCGCCGACCTCCTCGACGACAAGTGGGAGGACCCGGCGGTCGTCGTCGTCGACGAGGAACTGACGTGGGCGATACCGCTCACCGGCGGCCACCACGGCGCGAATCAGGTCGCCCACGACCTCTCGAAACTCGGGGCCGTCCCGGCGATGACGACCGCCTCGGAGGCCGCGGGCAAGCAGGGCGTCGAGAGCAAGGCGAAGGCGCTCGACTCCCACGTCGTCAACGGCGATTCGACCGTGGCGACGAACCTCGCCGTCCTCAACGACGAACTCGGTCCCGTCGCCCGACTCGACGGTCCGAAGGCGGTCCTCGTCGGCGACGACGTGACCGTCCTGAAGCGCAACGGCGACGACGGCGTCGTCCTCGGGACGGGCAGCGTCTCCGGCGCGAAGAAAGCGCAGTTCCTGACGGCGTGGGAGCGCGCGCTCGACGACGCCGACTGCGACTGGGACGACGTGGAGTTCGTCGCCACCGGCACGCGAAAGGCGGACGAACCCGGCATGCTCGACGCCGCCGAGGAAATCGGCGCGGGCGTCGTCTACTTCGAAAAAGAGACCCTCACCGAGTTCGAGGGGCCGACGCCCTCGCGGTCGAAGGAACTCATCGGCTGGCCCGGCATCGCCGAGGCGAGCGCCATCGCCGGCGGCCGCGACCACGAACTGGTCGTCAAAAAGCGGCGCTACGACGACGCCGTGACCGTGGCGGTGGGACGATGAGTGACGGCGACGAGCCGACCGAACCGGCGTCCGACTCCAGCGACCGCAACCGCAGCCGTGACGAGGACCCAGACGACTACGGAACCCTCTATGTCGTCGGCATCGGTCCCGGCCTCCCCGACCACATGACGAAGCGAGCGAAGGAACTCGTCTCGACCTCGGACTGCGTGGTCGCTTCGAACCTCTATCAGGAGTTCCTCCGAGACGACGGAACCCTCCCACCCGAAGAAAGCGACGAGGGGCCGGAGGTCGTCCGCTCGTCGATGGGAAAGCAGGTCGAACTGACCCGCGAGGCGTTCGAGCGCGTCCGGAACGGCGAGGACGTAGTCCACGTCTCCGGCGGCGACCCGAACGTCTACGGGAAGTCCGACCTCGTGTTCACGATGGCGGAGACGGACGCGGCGACCGACGTGCCCATCGAAATCGTCCCCGGCGTCACCGCGGCGCTCGGCGGCGCGGCCATGATGGGCGCGCCGCTGTCGAACGACTTCTGTACGGTCTCGCTGTCCGACAAGTGGCGCGGCTGGGACGAAATCGAGGAGAAACTCCGCGCGGCCGCCATCAGCGGCTTCGTCATCGTCCTGTACAACTGCTGGCGGAACTACGAACGCGCCATCGACGTGGTCCGCGAGGAGCGGGCCGACGACGTGCCGGTCGGCATCTTCAACGACGCCGGTCGGGGCGATGCCGGGCGAAATCTGGACGACGAGACGTTCTCGATTACGACCCTCGGCGACGCGAAGGCCCACGACGACGACGTGGGCGGGATGGGGACCTCGATTCTCATCGGCACCCACGAGACCGAACCCTGGAGCAACGACTACGAAACGTACCTCGTCACGCCCCGCGGCGGGCGCGACGTCGACGACTTCTAATCCATGAGCGAATCAGACACGACAACCGAATCGAAGTGCGGCGGAGCGACTGCGGAATCGACCGACTCGGCCGACGCAGAATCGAAGTGTGGCGCGTCGTCCTCGAAGTCCGACGACGAGTCATCCTCGAAGTGCGGCGGCAGTTCGGGCGGGTCGAAGAAAGAACAGACCGCGGAGAAGGTCGAAGCGACCGTCGAGGACTTCGACGGCGAACCGGGGCAACTCGTCGCCGTCGGCCTCGGTCCCGGTCGCGCGAGCGAGATGACTACGCTGGCGAAAGACACGCTCCGCGAGGCCGATCACATCGTCGGCTACACGACCTACATCGAACTCCTCCCCGACGACATCGTCGAGGACGCCGAGGACATCTACTCGACGCCGATGTGCGGCGAGGTCTCCCGGACCGAGGAGGCGGTCGACCGAACGCTCGCTGGCAACGACGTGGCAATCGTCGGCAGCGGCGACCCCAACGTGTACGCGCTGGCCGGCCTCGCGCTCGAAATCCTCGAATCGAAGGGCGCGACCGCGAGCATGGTCGACTTCGACGTGGTCGCGGGCGTCCCGGCGGCGCAGTCCTGCGCGGCCCGACTTGGCGCGCCGCTCGTCAACGACACCGTGACCATCAGCCTCTCGGACCACCTGACCTCGATGCCGACCATCGAATCGCGCCTCCACGCGGCCGCCAAGGAGGGCTTCACTATCGCTATCTACAACCCGTGGAGCCGCAAGCGCCGGTCGAACTACGAGAAGTGCTGCGAGATTCTCCTCGAACACCGCGCGCCCGACACGCCGGTCGGTATCGTCCACGGCGCGGGCCGCGACGACGAGGAAGTCGAAATCGTCGAACTCGGCGAACTCCCTGACCTCGGCGAGACCGACCTCGTGGACATGACGACGACGCTGCTGGTCGGCAACGAGGAGACGTACGTCTGGGACGACCGGATGGTGACGCCGCGGGGCTACGAGCAGAAGTACGAGTACTGAGATGTTCGAAATCGAAATCGACCGAGACGCCTGCGACGGCATCTTCGCCTGTCTCGCCCGCGACGGCCGGTTCGTCGAGGACGACGACGGACTCGCCACAATCGACCCCGACGCGGCCGGCGTCGTGCGCGTCGAGCAGACGGACGAGCGCGTCGTCGCTCTCCTCGAAGGTGATGCCGAAGCCGACGACGACGACGCGACGCTCGCGGCGCGAGCCTGTCCGCCGGGTGCGATTTCGGTCCGGGAGGTGGACGCGTGAGCGACGCGAACGCCGACGGCTCGGCCGCGGACGCCGACTCGGACGCGAGCGTGGACTCCGGCGTCGCCCCCGCGGACGACCTCCTGAAAAGTGCGCCCGAGACGGCCTATCTCTGGGGCCACGTCGCCGGCGGCGGAACGGTCGAGCCGGGACAGTTCACGGCGCTGACGAACGACGAGACCTGCGCGAACCGCCTCGCAGTCATCGCCGGCGGCGGCGAAATCGACCGCCGGGAGACGGAGCGAGAGTACGCCCACAACACCGCCGTCACCCGCGTCAAAGACGAGTACCACGTCATGGTCGAAGGCGACGTGGTCAGAAGCGCGAGCGCCGCGTTCGGCCTCCCCGTCGGCGACGACGACGGCGGCTACCGCTTCGACGTGTTCGAAGCCCGGCGAAAACAACTCCTTCGGGGACTCCTCGAATCCTGCGGGACGGTCTGTTTCAAATCCTCGTCGGGGACGGTCGGCATCTCGTTTGTCCACGACGACCGGGCGCTCCTCGACACCGTGGACCGACTGCTCGACGCCTGCCCCGTTGACGCGCCGACCGGCGAGATTCAAGAGACCTCGTCGGGCGGCTACTGGTTCGGCATCGACGACGACGCGGCCGCCGGCTTCGGCGAGTGGGTTTACGAGGGGAGCGACGAGACGAGCCTGTTCGCACCGACGCGGCGTCGAAAGCTCGTCCGCAGCCTCGAAGAGGCCGAGAACGCATGAGCCTCGAACGACCGGACCCGGCGCTCGACGACGATGCGGTGCTCCTCGTCGGCCACGGCTCGCGCCGCGAGGAGTCCAACGAGCAGGTTCGGACGCTCGCCGCGAAGTTGGAGTCCCGGCTGTCGATCCCGGTTGACGCGGCGTACATCGAACTCGCCGAACCCTCGATAGACGACGCAATCGGGTCGATGGCACCGACCTGCCGGACGATGACCGTCGTCCCCCTCTCGCTGTTTGCTGCGAGCCACGTCAAAAACGACGTGCCGCTTGCGGTCCAGCGGGCCCGCGCGACCCACGACGACACCGAGTTCCGGTTCGGCTCGCACCTCGGCATCCACCCCTCGCTCGTGGACCTGTTAGACGAGCGAGTGCAGGCGGTCGAGTCCGACCTCGGCGTCGACCGCGAGGACGACGACGTGGCGGTCGTGCTCTGCGCCCGCGGGTCGAGCGACCCAGACTCGAACGGTGACGTGCACAAACTGGCGCGCCTGCTGTACGAGGGTCGGGGGTTCACCCGCGTCGAATCGGCGTTCATCGGCGTCACCACGCCCCGGTTGGAGGAGACGCTTCACACCGTCGCCAAGGACCGCCCGGACGCGGTCGTCGTCCTCCCGTACATGCTCGGCGACGGCGTGCTGACGGGGCGAATCGTGGACAAAGCCGAGACGTTCGACAAGGAGTACCCCTACGTCGACGCCGGCGCGTCGGGGCCGCTCGGCACAGACGACCGGGTGGTCGAGACGCTCGCCGACCGCTACCGAGAAGCGCGCTCGGGGAGCGTCGAGATGTCCTGCGACACCTGCAAGTACAAGGTCGAACTCGCCGGCTACGAGGACGACGAGGGCGGCGCTCGCGCGATGCTCCGCTCGCTCGTCCATCAGGCCGAACACGCCGACCGAAGCGACGTGGACGACGACCCGCACGCCCACGACGCCCCCGAGAAACACGTCGCGGTGTGCACGAACCAGACCTGCGCCGCGAGCGGCGCGGCGACCGTCCTCGAACAACTTAGACAGGGCGTTCGCGACGCCGACGACTGCGATGTCCACGTCTCGCGGAGTTCGTGTCTCGGCCAGTGCGGCGACGGTCCAATCGTCGCCGTCTACCCCGACAGCGTCTGGTACGGCGGCGTGACGCCCGACGACACCGACCGCATCGTCTCGTCCCATCTCGAACGGGACCGCATCGTCTCGAACCTCGTCCACCAATCACTCTAATCATGGCCTGTGCAGAACTCGAAGCGCTCCGACTGGCGCTCCTGAACATCACCGGAACGACCGACGAACAC
This sequence comes from Haloferax sp. Q22, assembly GCF_001482285.1. Lineage (GTDB taxonomy): Archaea > Halobacteriota > Halobacteria > Halobacteriales > Haloferacaceae > Haloferax. Next base: position 101,170 of record NZ_LOEP01000037.1, read on the forward strand.
GCGAAGCGACACGCCGAAGCCGAACTCGAAGACTACCTCGGCGACGCCGACCCCGGCCCGATTCAGGCGCTCGCGAACGCGACCACGCTCGACGAGGCCCAGCGACATCTCGACGCCGCGCTCGTCGACCTCGAAGCGGAGGCGACGCGAATCGACGACGACGACCCACAATCGGGCTACCTTCGGGGACGACTCGTCGCCGTCCGCGACGCCGAGCGGTCGCTGCGCCGCATCCGCGAGGGAGCCGATGCGTTCCTCGACGACCTCGGGGAGGCGCACCACACGCTCCACGACGCCTTCCCCGTCGAGGACTGACTCCCGATGGCACCGTCCCCACTCACGGCCCGCCGCGATCTCGGGGAAGTCGAGCCCGCGAGCAGCCGCCACAACTGGGCTCGCTCCGCGGTCGAAGCGACCGACGACGCCGTCTTCGTCGGGACCGCGGACAGTCGCGTCATCGCGCTGGAGGCTGCTGCCGATTCCGCACCCCACGCCGGCGAACGTTGGCAGGCGCGCGGCGAGCACTCCGTGGTGTCGATGACCGCCACCGACGACTTCCTCGTCGTCGGCGAGCGCGGCGGCGACGGGCTGGTTCGCGTCCTCGACGCCGAGACAGGCGTCGCCCGCTGGACGTACGCGACGGCCGACGACGTGGGCACGGCAACGAAGGACTCGCTGTTCTTCCGGCCGTACGTCGTCGACCTCGCGGTGACGGGCGACAGAGTGGTCGTCGCCGCCCGGCGCTACGAGCGGGACGGCGAGGAGCGATGCTGGCGGAGCGTCGTCCTCGGGTTCGACCGGGATGGCCGACTCGCGTGGCGCAGACGCGTCCACGCGTCGCCCATCGCGGTCGCCGCCGAAGGGGACCGCGTCGCCGTCGCGTACAACCGCTGTCCGAATCCCGAACAGGACGGCCTCGTTCTCCTCGACGCTCACTCCGGAGCGCGGGTCGCGTCGTGGGACCCCGACACCGACGGGGACCGACGCGTCGGCGACGTGGCCTTCGCGGGCGACGCGCTGGCCGTCGCCAGCCACGGCGACAAACGCGGCTATCTCCTCGATTTCGACGGGGAGACGCGGTGGCAACTCGACCTCGCGACCGAGCGCCGCGTCGGCGACGAGACCGTCTACGCCTATCCGAACCACGTCTGCGTCGCCGACGGGACCGCCGTCTTCGTCACGGGGAACACGTTCGCCGAGTCGACCCGCGACCCGAACGCGCGACACCCCGACGAACACACCGCGGTCGGCGTCTCGGTCGACGGGGGTGACCGCCTGTGGACCCGCGATACCGGCGGATTCGCACGGGCGGCTGTCACTACCGACTCGCGGGTGTTCGTGCCGTCCGCCCAGCACTTCCGGGACCGAGAGGCCGAGCGCCACGGCGTCCACGTTTTCGCCCCCGACGCGGGGCACGTCGAAACGATGGGACTCCCCGGCATCCCGACCGCCATCGCCGCGGGTGGAGGCATCCTCACGGTGGTCGAAGAACCAGTCGAGTACCACGACGAGGGCGTCACTCGCGGGGCGTACCGACTCCACACGCGACCGATTCGATAGGAGCACACCATGCGAAAAGAGACGACCGACCCCCGACTACTGCCCGTCCACGGAGCGCGCGGCTTCGGCGACACGCTCGGCCGACAGGTCGGACAGCGGGATGCGCCGCGCGCCCGTCTCGGAGACGAGGATGTCGGTCACGCCGATACCGTCGTCGCCGGCGTCGACGACGACGACCGAGGTGTCTGTGGTGGCGAGATTCCGCGCCGCCGACCGAGTCTGTCCGGTCGGGCTGCCGTCCGCGACGTTGGCCCGGCCGTCGGTCACGACGACGACGAGCGTGGCGTCGGCATCCGAGCGGTCGATGACCCGACTGGCGGCGTCAAGTCCCGAGGGAAGCGGCGTCCTGTCGCCCGTCGGGAGTTCCTTCAGGTGCCGCGCCGCCAGCGTCACGCTGTCGGTCGGCGGGAGCAACACCTCGGCGTCGTCGCCCGCGACCGCGACGAAGGCGACCTCGTCGCGCTGTTCGTAGGCGTCTTCGAGGAGCGACAGCACGGTTCCCTTTGCCCGCCGCATGGCGGCGCGCATCGACGCGCTCGCGTCCACGACGAACACGACGAGCGTCTCGGCCGATCCGCGGGCGACTGCGGTTCTAAGGTCCGACCGGGTGACGTGGGAGCGCCCGGCCGAGGCCGCGGCCCGGACCGAGGCGGGAACGTCGATGTCGTCGGTCTCGGTCGCCGGTTCGGTCCGCACCCGCGAGCCTCGTCCCTGCCGCGACTCCCGAACTGCGGCACGGCTCCCGTCACCGGGCGTCTCCGCGTCGAGGGACGAGTCCTCGACCGGCGGTCGCTCGGCGTCGCCGATGGCGGCCCGATTCTGTCCGGGCAGGAGCGGCGTTGCTTCGTCGGGGTCGTCGCCTCCGGAGTCGTCGGGGGCATCCGAATCGTCGGTATCGCCATCTTCGGGAGTGCTGTCTTCCGAATCACCGTCTTCGGTTCCGCTCCCGTCGGCTCCGCCGACTTCTCCACCTCGGTCGTCGCCGTCGGTATCGTCATCCCCGGTATCGGCGTCGGGGGCCTCTCCCGCGGCGTCGTCGTCCTCGTCGGCGTCGGAACCGGCTTCCTCGCCGCGTTCTTCGCCGTCTTCACCGTTTCCGCCATCTCCACCTTGACCGTCGCCGTCGTCGTCCCGGTCCGCCTCCTCGTCGAAGTGGTCGTCGAGCACGTCGTCGACGTCCGGGTCGTCGTCGAACGGGCGACTCTGCAGTCGGTGGGGGAGCGCGAGCGCGGCCGCCTCGCGCACGTCGCCTTCGAGGACTTTCGTCCGGCCGTCGAGCGCCGCGAGGGTGCGGGCCGCGCGGGCGATGGCGATGTCGGCACGGTGGCCCTCGACGCCGGCGTCGACGCAGAGTTCGGCGATGTCGCGCTTGAACTCGACCGGGAGCGCGACCGAGTCGAGGCGGTCAGTCGCCTCGCGAAGCACGGTTTCGAGTGCCGCGGTCTCCTCGCGGTGGGCGTCGTCGACCGTCTCCGGGTCGTCGCTACCCGCCAGCGCCCGGTCGATAATCTCCACGCGGTCGTCGATGTCGCGGCTCCCGACGACGGTCGCCTGGAGGGCGAAGCGGTCGCGGAGTTGGGGGCGGAGGTCGCCCTCCTCGGGATTCATCGTCCCGACGAGGGTGAACTCGGCGGGGTGTTCGACGCTCACCCCGTCGCGCTCGACGCGGTTGACGCCGCTCGCGGCCGCGTCCAAAAGCAGGTCGACGAGGTGGTCGTCGAGGAGGTTCACCTCGTCCACGTAGAGGATGCCGCGGTTCGCGCGGGCCAAGAGCCCGGGGTCGAACGACGCCTCACCGTCGAGCGCGTCGGCGACCGAGAGCGTGCCCGCGACCCGGTCGCGAGTCGCGCCGAGCGGGAGCGTCACGAGCGGGACCGACCGGCGCTCGACCGCGGGGTCCTCGCGGGTGCGACACGAGTCGCACTGGCGGGCCGGGTCGTCCGGGTCCGGCGGACAGCCGTACGGACAGCCAGCGACGACTTCCTGTTCGGGCAGGAGATTGGCGAGGGCGCGGACCGCGGTCGACTTCGCGGTTCCCTTCTCGCCGCGAACGAGGAGTCCGTCGAGGTCGTCGTTGGCTCCGACGGCCAACAACGCCCGTTTCAGTTCGTCTTGCCCGACGATAGCCGAGAACGGAAGCGTCTGAGTCGTCATCGAATACGAAATCGTAGTTGCAGTAAGACAATAACACTTTATCAATGACACCGACAATCGGACTGTACACAGCGACCGAAAACGAGTTGGGCGCGGTCCAGCGGGCCGCGCGCCGACTCGACGGAATCGACCTCGTCGTTCGCTCCGCGAGCGACTTGGACGACGTGACCGACGCGGACGCCTTCGTCGACGAGTTGGAGTCGGCGACGGCGGCCGTTTTCTGGCTCCACGGGGCCGAAGACAGCATGCCCGGCTACGACCACGCGGTCGAGCGACTCGAAGCGGCCGGCGTGCCGCTCGTCGTCAAAGCCACCGGCGACGCCTTCGCGCGGCGGGACACGACCGTCGCCGACGCGGACCGCGGGCGCGTCTGCGAGTACCTCGACCGCGGCGGCGCGGTGAACGTCGAGAACCTCTGTCGGTTCCTCGCCGCCGAGTACGCCGGCGTCGAGACCGAGGTCGACGACCCGGTCGAACTCCCGACCGAGGGCGTCTACCACCCCGACTACCCCGGCGTCGAGTACGACGAACTGCTCGATACGCACGACCCCGACAAGCCGACCATCGGCGTCTGGTTCTACGAGTCCCACTGGACACACGCGAACACCCGGTACGTGGACGCGCTCGTGGAGCGACTGGAATCGGTCGGCGCGAACGTCCTGCCGGCGTTCTGCAACCCCGCGACCGACGAGGAGGGACAGGAGAACGCCGAATGGGTCGCGCGGAACTGGTTCTCCGACGACGACGGTCCCGTCGTAGACGCCGTCGTCAGCTCCTTCATGTTCTCGCTGTCGATGAGCGAGCGCGGCCGCGACGCCGACGACGAGGGCGCGGACGCAGAAGACGTGTTCCTCAGCGAACTCGGCGTTCCCGTGTTGCAGGCAATCACGACCATGCGCTCTCGAAGCCGATACGAATCGAGCGACACGGGCGTGATGGGCTTCGAACTCGCGCTGTCGGTCGCACTCCCGGAGTTCGACGGCAACGTCATCACCCATCCCATAAGCGGGAAAGAGCGGATGGAAGACGAAGCCGGCGTCGGGAGCGCCCCGAAGCAGCACTTCCCCATCGATGACCGCGTCGACCACGTCGCCCGGCTCGCGGTCAACTGGGCGCGGCTTCGCCACCTGCCGAACGACGAGAAGAACGTCGCAGTCGTCCTCCATAACTACCCGCCGAGCGACGACGGCATCGGGACGGCCTTCGGGATGGACAGCCCAGAGAGCACGGTTAACCTCCTCTCCGAACTCCGGAGTCGGGGCTACGCCGTCGGCGACCTCCCCGCGGACGGACAGGCGCTCATCGACGACCTCACCTCGCAGTTGACCCTCGACGACCGCTGGGTCGCCCCCGAGGACGTGCGGGACCTGAGCGTCGACGTGGTGTCTCCCGACCAGTACGCCGACTGGTTCGCCGACGCCGACGACCGCTTCCGCGACAACATCGTCGAGGAGTGGGGCGACCCGCCCGAGCGACCCTTTGCGATTCCGGGCGTCGAGTTCGAGAACGTCCTCGTGACCGTCCAGCCCCCGCGCGGGTTCGGGATGGACCCCTCGAAGGTGTACCACGATTCGGACCTCCAACCGCCGCACGACTACGTGGCGTTCTACGCGTGGCTCCGCGAGGCGTTCGAAGCCGACGCCGTGGTCCACCTCGGCACCCACGGCAGCCTCGAATGGCTCCCTGGCAAGACCGTCGGCCTGAACGGCGAGAGCGCGCCGGACCAACTAGTCTCTGACCTCCCGAACGTCTACCCGTACATCATCAACAACCCCGGCGAGGGGACGCAGGCCAAGCGCCGGTCGTACGCGGCCATCGTGGACTACCTCACGCCGGTCATGCGCACCGCGGGGACGTACGACGACCTCGCGGACCTCGAAGAACTCGCCCGCGAATACCGCGAGGCGGGCATGGACGAGGCCCGTCCCGAACGCGGCGACCAGCTCCGCGAACTCCTCGTTGACGCAATCGACGACCTCGACCTCGCGGTCGAACTCGGATTCGAAGACACCGACGCAATCGGCGACGCAACCGGTGACGCGGATGCCGATGGCGGCACCGAAGCCGTCGAGTTCGACGAACTCGTCGAGCGCGTCCACGAGTACCTGACCGACGTGAAGACGACGCAGATTCGGATGGGCCTCCACACGATGGGCGAACCGCCCGAAAGCGACCGGCTCGTGGAGTACCTCGTCGCGCTCACCCGCCTCCCGAACGCCGACACGCCGAGCCTCCGCGAGAGCGTCGCGGGCGTCATGGGCGTCGACTACGACCGGATGCGAGACGAGCCGGGGACGTACGACGACGACCTCGGGATGTACCTCTCGGAGGCCGCAGACCGTGTCTACGACCAGTGCGTCGAACTTGTGTCGGCACTCGCCGAACACGATTTCGACGTGCCCGAGTCAGAGGTCGACGCCGGCCCCGACGACGAGGTGAACATGAACCTGCTCGTCGTCGATATCGACCAACTCGGCGACGCGCGAGCCAAACGCGGCGCGCACGACGACCTCCGTGAAGTGCTCGCGTTCATCTGCGACGAGGCGGCCCCGCGAATTGCGGCCGCCGAAGACGAGATTCCGCAGACCGCCGACGCCCTCGACGGCGAGTACGTCCGCCCCGGCGGCTCCGGCGCACCGACCCGCGGCGGGGTGGACCTGCTTCCGACCGGACGGAACTTCTACACGCTCGACCCGCGGAAAGTCCCGGCCAAGCCGGCGTGGAGCGTCGGCGAGCGTGTCGCTGAAGGCGTCCTTGACCGCCACTACGACGACCACGGCGAGTACCCCGAGGAGTTCGGGGTCGTCGCGTGGGGGACGCCGACGGTCCGGACCCGCGGCGAGACCATCGCGCAGGTGCTCGCGTTCATGGGCGTCGAACCGGTGTGGACCGACGCGGGCCGCGCCGACGACGTGGAGCCGATTCCACTAGAGGAACTCGATCGTCCCCGAATCGACGTGACAACCCGCGTCTCGGGGCTGTTCCGCGACGCGTTCCCGCAGGCCGCGAGCGTCGTCAACGACGCCGTCGACGCGGTCGTCGAACTCGACGAACCCCACGAGCTGAACTACGTGAAAAAGCACGTCGAGGAGGACGCCGCCGAGTTCGAATCGGAGGGCGTCGATGCCGACGAGGCGGAGAAACTGGCCAAACACCGCGTGTTCACGACGACGCCCGGCGGCTACGGCGCGGGGACGAACAAGGCCGTCGACGAGGGCGAGTGGGACGACCGAAGCGACCTCGCGGACGTGTTCGTCCAGTGGGGCGGCTACGCCCTCGGGAGTCGCGGCAAGGTGACCGAAGCTCACGACGCCTTCGAGCGCCGCTTGAGCGGGGTCGAAGCCACGGTGAAAATCGAGGACACCGCCGAACAGGACGAGTTCGACTCCTCCGACTGGTACGCCTTCCACGGCGGGTTCGTCTCCGCCGTCGGCGAGATTTCGGGGAGCGACCCGGCCTCGTACGTCGGCGACTCCAGCGACCCAGACAACGTCAACGTCTACACGAACGAGGAGAAGGTCCGCAAGGCGATGCGAGCACGCGTCCTCAACCCCGACTGGCTCGACAGCATGGAGGAACACGGCTACAAGGGCGCGGGCGACCTCTCGACCACGGTCGATGTCGCGCTCGGCTGGGACGCGACGACGGGCGTCGTCAGCGACACCCTCTGGGAGAGTCTTGCCGACGCCTACGCCTTCGACGAGGACCGACAGGAATGGATGCGCGACGTGAACCCGTGGGCGCTCGAAAGTATCACCGCGACGTTCCTCGAAGCCATCGACCGCGACCTGTGGGACGCCGACGGCGACGTGCGAGAGCGACTGCAGGACATCAACCTCTCCGTCGAAGGCGACCTCGAAGCGAACACGACGAACGCGATGACGCAGACCCAATCCGATGACTGAACGAGACGCCTACGCCGACCTCGGCGCGACGACCCGGGACGCGATGGACATCGCGGAGACGAGCATGGACATCGTCCGGACGTTCGTCCCCGACGAGACGCTGAACGACCGACTCCGACAGAAGGCGGTCCACTCGACCGGCGATATCGAGTTCCAGCACCTCCTTCGCTGTCAGAACGACCCGGTCGTCGCGGGCGCGAGGGCCGTCCTCGACGAGCGGCCCATCGTGACCGACATCACGATGGCGAAAGCCGGCATCACCGGCCGCGGCCACGACTGCCCGGTGCGGAAGGCAATCGGCAACGGAGCCGAACTCGCCGCCGAGACGGGCATGACCCGGACCGCGGCCGCGGTACTCGAACTCGACAAGGAGAGCGTCTACGACGGCGCAATCGCGGTCGTCGGCAACGCGCCGACCGCCGCGTTGGCGCTCTGCGACTGCATCGAAAACGGGACCCGACCGGCCGCCGTCGTCGCGACGCCCGTCGGCTTCGTCAAGGCAGAAGAGAGCCGAAAACGCGTCCGTGAAATCGCCGACGAGTACGACGTGCCCGCGGTGACGAACGTCGGAAAGCGGGGTGGGAGCGGTCTCGCGGCCGCGCTCACGAACGAGTTGATTCACGTCGCGAGCGACGTTCGCAACGGCGACGAGGACCTCGCGGACCATGAGTGAGGACGACCCGTACGACCTCGATTCGGGGCCGGACCCGGCGACGTTCGCCGCGGCCGCGCCCGAACCGAGCATCGACGGAATCGACGGGGGCACTGGGGCCGCCGACGGTACCGAGGCCACCGACGCACCGGTCTACGCAGTTGGTGTCGGCCCCGGCAACCCGGAGTACCTGACACCTCGCGGACGGCGGGCGATTCGGGAGGCCGACGTAGTCGTCGGCTTCGAGACGGTCGTCGACTTCGTGGCCGACGAGACCGACGCCGACCTGTTCACCTGCGGCTACGCCGACGAGGCTGACGCGCTGGCCGAGTTCGGGCGGCGCGTCGCGGCCGGCGAGCGTGGGACGGCGGTCCTCATGGGCGACCCGAACCACTCGGGCTACCAGTTCCTCGGGAAGGTCCAGCGGGCCGTCGAGCGACCGGTACGAGTGATTCCGGGCATCTCGTCGCTCCAGATAGCCGCGAGTCGCGCCCGGACGCCAATGGAGGACACGCGGTTCGTCACGCTCCACAAAAGCGGGTCGCTCGACGCCGACCTCGACCGACTGGCCGAGGCGGTCGGCGAGCGCCACCTGCTCGTCCTACCGCGACCGTTCGACTGGATGCCGGGCGACATCGCCGAGTTCCTCCTCGACTCGGGTGCGGACGAGTCGCTGGACGCCCTCGTGCTCGAACGCCTGACCCACGACGACGAGCGAATCACCCGAACGACGCTCGGTGACCTGCGCGACTCGGCCGGCGGGAGCGGCCCCGATTCGACGCCGTACTCGGACCTCTCGGTCCTCGCCGTCAGAGCGCCCGTCGAGGTGACCGACTGAGCCACCTCGCACGGCGGTAGTTAGGCTCGCCTAAATTTCGAAGGCGTTTTAACTGTTTAGGTAAGCCTAAAAGACATGGCAAACGACGGACACAGCGGTCGAGAATCGACGCGGCGTGAGTACCTGCAGTACGGCGGCGCGGTCGTCGCGGGCGGGCTGCTCGCGGGTTGTACCGGCAGCGGCGGGTCGGAGACGACGACAGAGTCCGAGGCCGAGACGACCACGGCGACGGCGACCGAGACGGCGGCAGAGACGGAAACCGAGACGACGACCGAGGCGTCGGAGTCCTACTCGGTGTCGATAGAGCCGGTCGGCGAGGTCACGTTCGACTCGGTCCCGGAGACGTGGATCGCGAACAACGGCAGTTGGGCCGACATGGGCATCGCGCTCGGCCTCGACGCGCCGATAGGCGTCTGGCTCCCCGGCCGGTACCACACGCAGTACTACGACGAGATTCCTGACGTGAGCGTCGACAAGTCGTCCATCCGTCAGCTGTGGGGCGACAGCGGCGTCGGCAAAGAGCAGTTCTACGACATGAACGTGGACGTGCACGTCGCCGACCCGAACTTCCTCCTGAACCGCGGCCAGTGGAGCGAGGGCGATATCGAAGAGATCAGTACGCAAATCGGCCCGTTCTTCGGTAACAGCAGCTTCTCGCGCGGCTACGAGTGGCACGAGGACTACCGCTACTACACCCTCTACGAGGCGTTCGAGAAGCTCGCACAGGTGTTCCAGCGCGAGGACCGCTTCGAGGCGTTCGAACAGGTCCACGAGGAGTTCCAGGCGAACCTCGCGCCGGTCGTCCCCGCGCAGGGCGAACGGCCCTCGGCCGCCGTCGTCTGGGGCGGCGGCGACGAGCCCGAGGAGTTCTACCCCTACATCATCGACGAGGGGACGAGCTTCAAGCACCTCAACGACCTGAAGGTCAACGACGCGCTCGCGACAACCGACGTGAAGGACTTCTACAGCAACCGCGGCGCGGTCGACTTCGAGACGCTCCTCGAGGTCGATCCCGAAGTGCTCCTCCTGCGCGGACAGGAAGCCAAAAACCGCGAGGAGTTCCAGAACACGGTCATCTCGTTCATGGAGAACCACGAAGTGGCGAGCGAACTCACCGCCGTCCAGAACGACGACGTCTACCGCGCCGGCGCGCTCTACCAGGGCCCCATCACGAACCTTGTCGTGACGGACCGCCTCGCACAGACCCTGTACGACGCCGACGAGCGCCTGTTCGACGCCCAGCGCGTCAGCGACATCGTCAACGGCAACCTGTAGTTCGGTCCCGCTTCGCGGCCCCGCTTTTCCCGTTTCGCCCCACCGTCGAGCGGCACGTTCCGCCAGAATTCTTATATATTTTTAGGCTAGCCTAAAACCATGGCAACCAGCCGAGATACCGGACGGACACCGGCGGCCGACGCGGCCCCGGATGACCGCGCCGCGTCAGCGACGTTGCACAGTTTCCTCAACTGCTACCTCCACGAAATCGGCGGTCACGAGGTCGTCGACGCGGCCGAGACACCGCTTGAAACGGACTGTGGGAAGGGATTTCGACTCTCCCTTCCGGAGCAGAGTATCGAGGTGTTCGTGCCGCTTTCGTACTATTCCGCCGGGGACCGACACCTGTTCGGCGGGCCCGGCGTCTCCGTCCTCCCGGACGGTCGGGTCCTCGGCCTCGACTACCTCCGGCTTGCGCGATTGCTCCTCGAAGAGCTATCGCTCGCTCGCGACGCACCGGGCGCGGTGGACGAACTGCTCCTCCGGGTCGTCGAGAGTTGTCGGAACACCGCCCGCGCGGTCGAGGCCCGCCGCGGCGACGAAGCGCGGCTGTACGGCTTCGAGACGACGTTCCGCGACGCCGAGCAGTCGCTCGTCTTCGGCCACCACAGACACCCGACACCCAAGAGCAGGCAGGGCATCGCGCCGCACGACGAACCGCGGTTCGCCCCGGAGCTACGCGGGTCGTTCCAGCTCCACTACTTCCGGGTCGAACCCGGCCTCCTCGACCACGACTCGACGCTCGACCGGAGCGCCCCGGCGTGGATAGCCGACGCGCTCAGGGCGGACGAGTCGGTCCCCGAGTCGTTCGTCGCCGAACACCTCGATGACAATACCGACGACGGACTCGTCCCGGTCCACCCGTGGCAGGCTGACTACCTCCTCGAACAGCCGGCGGTTCGAGCGCGCCTCGGCGACGGCATCGAATCCCTCGGCGAGGTCGGCCGGGAGTTCTACCCGACCTCCTCGGTGCGGACGCTGTACTCACCGGACGCGCCGTTCATGGTCAAGGGCTCCCTGAACGTCAAAATCACCAATTCGGCGCGGGTCAACAAGCGCCACGAACTGGTCCGCGGCGTCGCCGTCAGCGAACTGCTCGACGCCGGCCTTCGCGACGTTATCGACGCCGAGTTCCCCGAGTTCGGTCTCGTGGACGACCCGGCCTACGTCACCGTCGATCTCGGCGACGGCGAGTCCGGCTTCGAGACCGTCCTCCGCGAGAACCCCTTCCGCGGCGACGCGGCGACGAACGCGACGCCCGTGGTCGCACTCTGTCAGAACCCCATCGGCGAGGGTCGCTCCCGACTCGGGACTATCGTCGAGACGCTCGCGGAGCGCGAGGGGCGGTCGCCGGGCGCGGTCGCCGAGTCGTGGTTTCGGCGGTACCTCTCGGTCGGGCTCCGACCGGTGCTGTGGCTCTACCTCCGGTACGGCTTCGGCGTCGAGGCCCACCAGCAGAACAGCGTCGTCCTGCTGGAAGATGGCTACCCAGCAGGGTTCCGCTACCGCGACAATCAGGGCTACTACTTCCCCGAATCGCGGTACGCCCGACTCGACGAGTTCCTCCCCGGCGTCGGCGAGCGGACGGACACCGTCTGCGGCGACGACATCGGGGACCAGCGCATGATATACTGGACGATTCTCAACAACGCGCTCGGCGTCGTCAGCGCACTCGGCCGGAGCGGACTGGTCGATGAACGGCGACTGCTCGCGGCGCTCCGCGAGGAACTCGAATCGCTCCGCGAGATCGACGCGCCGGGGTCGTCGCTCCTCGACCGGCTGCTCTTCGAGCCGACGCTGACGCGCCAGTCGAACCTCCTGACGCGGTTCCACGACATCGACGAACTGGACGACTCCCTCGACGACGCGCCGCTCTTCGTCGAGGTCGACAATCCGCTGGTGACGGAGTTCGACGGGGAGCGGTGAGCTGACGCGGCGGCGACGCGAGCGGCCGACGCGAAGCCCAAAACTCGACTCGACCCAACGCGGCCGGCGCGTGGGTGGGCGTTCGGGCGGAGAAAACCGCCGAAAGCGGCGGAAGGCGGGTCGTCGCGGACGCTCCGCGGCGACCGAGTAGCGGCCGCGCTGCCGATTTATTATTCACACAAGGTGTGCCTGCAGTAAACTTTTTGTATTTTTAGGCTAGCCTAAAACTGTATGCTCGACAGCGACAGACCGACGACGAATCGGCGGAGGACAGCGCGATGACCGACCCGACGACCGGCAACGAGGCGTTGCTCGAACAGCAGGCCGCCCGCGAGTCGAGCGCGCGGACCTACCCCCGACACCTCCCGCACGCGATACGGGAGGCCTCGGGTGTCACCGTCACCGACATGGACGGCGAGGAGTACTACGACTGCCTCGCGGGGGCCGGCACGCTCGCACTCGGACACAACCACCCGAAGGTGGTCGAGGCGATGGAGCGCGTCCTCGCCGAGGACCGCCCGCTCCACACCCTCGACATCACGACGCCCGTCAAAGAGCGGTTCGTCGACACGCTGTTCGACAGCCTCCCCGACGAGCTCGCCGACAACGCGCGGGTGCAGTTCTGTAGCCCCGCCGGGACCGACGCCGTCGAGGCCGCGCTCAAGCTCGTCAAGACGGCGACAGGCAACCGGAGCGTCCTCGGGTTTCAGGGCGGCTACCACGGCATGACCAACGGCGCGCTGAGCCTGATGGGCGACACCGACCCGAAGGAGGACGTGCCGGGACTGATGCCCGACGTACACCACCTCCCGTATCCGTACGAGTATCGGTGTCCGTTCGGCGTCGGCGGCGAGGAGTGCCACGAACTCGCCGCCCGGTACGTCGAGCGCACCCTCGACGACCCCGAAAGCGGCATCACGGACCCCGCCGGGATGGTGGTCGAACTCGTCCAAGGCGAGGGCGGCGCGATTCCCGCGCCCGACGACTGGACCCGCGAGATTCGGCGGGTGACCCGCGAGCGCGACATCCCGCTCGTCGTAGACGAGATTCAGACCGGACTCGGCCGGACCGGCGAGCTGTACGCCTTCGAACACGCCGACATCGTCCCCGACGCAGTCACGCTCTCGAAGGCAATCGGTGGGTCGCTCCCGCTTTCGGTCGTCGTCTACGACGAGTCGCTCGACGTCTGGGAGCCGGGCGCACACGCCGGGACCTTCCGCGGGAACCAACTCGCGATGGCCGCCGGCATCGCCACCATCGAACACGTGCTCGAACACGACCTCGACGGCCACGCCGCGCGCATGGGCGACCGACTCCGCGGCCACCTCGACGCGGCGAAGCGCGCTCACGACGCCGTCGGTGACGTGCGCGGTCGCGGGCTGATGCTCGGCGTCGAACTCGTCGACCCAGCGGGGGAGCCCGACGCCTGCGGGCGCTTCCCGGCGCATCCGGACCTCGCCGACGCCGTCCGCGCGGCGTGTTTCGACCGCGGGCTCATCGTCGAACTCGGCGGCCGCCACGGGAGCGTCGTCCGGTTCCTCCCGCCGCTCGTCGTCACTCCGAACGACGTGGACGCCATCGGGAGCATCTTCGCGGACGCCGTGGAGGCCGCAATCGAGGAGGTCGACGCTGACGGCCGCCGGGAGGTCGCCGCATGAACGGCGTCGGCGGCGTCGAGGCCGACGGCGAGCGCCACGACCCGCGACCGGACGCCGCGAAGTGGTTTCTGAGCGGCGACGACGACGACCGAGCGCGCTACCGGGACGCGATTCGGCGGGCGTGCGATCTCGTTCTCGACGAGTTCGCCGACGAGGCGACGCCGTACTCGGGGGCGAAACCCGAGGAACTCGACGACGCGCTCGCCCGGTTCGAGATGCTTCCCCACGAGGGCGACGGCCTGGTCGCGGCGCTCGGCCGTACCGAGCCGGTTCTGCGGAACTCGGTCGGCGTGTCGGACCCGACCTGCGTCGCACACCTCCAGTGTCCGCCGACGATTCCCGCGCTCGCGGCCGAGGTGCTCCTGACGGCGACGAACCAGTCGATGGACTCGTGGGACCAGAGCCCCGCCGCGACACAACTCGAACGGCAATTCGTCGACGAGTTGTGCGACCTGTTCGGCTACGAAAACGGCGACGGCGTGTTCACAAGCGGCGGCACGCAGTCGAACTTCGTCGGCCTGCTCCTCGCGCGCAACAGGGTCCTCCTGGAGGAGTACGGCGTCGACGTACAACAGGCCGGCCTCCCACCGGAGGCGAGAGACCTGCGCATCCTCTGTTCGGCTGACGCCCATTTCACCGCCAAACAGGCCGCGTCGCACCTCGGTCTCGGCGAGAACGCCGTCGTCACCGTCTCGACCGACGACGACCGCTGCCTGTCGATGGAAGCGTTCGACGAGGCGGTCTCGGACCTCCGGGAGCGCGGAAAACGCCCGTTCGCAATCGTCGCGACCGCCGGGACGACGGACTTCGGGAGCATCGACCCGCTCGGCCCGCTGGCCGACCGCGCGGCCGAACTCGACTGCTGGTACCACGTCGATGCCGCGTGGGGCGGCGCGCTCGCCCTGAGCGACGACCACGCCGACAAACTCGCCGGTATCGAGGCCGCGGACTCCGTCGCGGTCGACTTCCACAAACTGTTCTACCAGCCGATTAGCTGCGGCGCGGTGCTCGTCCGCGACGAGTCGGCGTACGACCTCATCGACCGCAACGCGGCCTACCTGAACCCGGAACGCGACGACGACGCGGGCGTTCCGAACCTCGTCTCGAAGTCCGTCCAGACGACCCGGCGGTTCGACGCGCTCAAACCCTTCGTCACGATGCAGGCGCTCGGCCGCGAGGGACTGGCGTCGATGGTCGAGTACACCATCGACCTCGCCGACGACGCCGCGAGGCTCGTCGAGGCCGACCCCGACCTCCGACTCGTCCACGACTCCGACCTGAACGTCGTCGTCTTTCGGTACGTCCCTGAGACCGGGCGGACCGGCGACACGGCAGGCGAACGGCGCGTCGCCGACCTGAACGAGGCCATCCGCGACTCCCTCCTCGACGACGGCGAGGCCGTGGTGGCCCGGACCACCGTCGACGGCGAGACGTGCCTGAAGCTAACGCTCCTGAACCCCCGAACGACGCGCGAGGACCTCCGAGAACTCCTGCGCGAGATTTCGACCCGCGGCACCGCACTCGAAACGACGACCGACGACCGATACGCATGAATCCGAACAACACAGCCGAGTCAGCGACGATACACAGCTTCCTGAACTGCTACCTCCGGGAGACCGGCGACTACACCGTCGTCCCCGCCGGGGACGCACCGGTCGAGACGGACGCCGGCGAAGTCGTCCACGCGCCGCTGTTCCATCAGGGCGTGGACCTCTACGTCCCGCTTTCGTACCGGTCGCCGACGGACCGACACCTGTTCGACCTGCCCGGCGTCTACCGACTTCCCCGGGGCGAGACGCTCCCGCTCGAGTACACGATGCTCGTGACGCTCGTCACGACCGAACTCAGACTCGACCGCGACGACACCGGCGCGGCCGACGAACTGCTCCTTCGCGTCGTCAAGAGCTGTCAGAATATCGAACGGTTCGTCGAGGGGCGCCGCGGCGACGAGGAGCGACTGTACGGCTTCGACACCACCTTCCGCGACGCGGAGCAGTCGCTCGTCTTCGGCCACCCGCTCCACCCGACGCCCAAAAGCAGGCAGGGCATCCCCGACCACGAGTCGCGGACCTACGCGCCCGAACTCCGCGGGTCGTTCCCGCTGGCGTACTTCAGCGCCGACCCCTCGCTCGTCTCGCAGGACTCCGCGCGCGACGACTCGGCGGCCGAGTGGGTCGCGTCGGCGCTCCGGGCGGACGAGTCGGTCCCCGAGTCGTTCGTCGCCGAACACGTCGATAGCGAGAGGGTGCTGATTCCCGTCCACCCGTGGCAAGCGGACTACCTCCGCGCGCAACCCGAAGTGCAGACGCACCTCGGCGACGGCCTCGAATACGTCGGCCAGGTCGGCCGAGAGTTCTACCCGACCTCCTCGGTGCGGACGCTGTACTCGCCGGACGCGCCGTTCATGGTCAAGGGGTCGCTGAACGTCAAAATCACCAACTCCGAGCGGACGAACAAACTCCCCGAACTGGAGCGCGGCGTCGCCATCACCGAACTGCTGAATACCGAACTCGGCGACGACCTCGAAGAGCGGTTCCCGGCGTTCGACATCGTCCGCGACCCGGCGTACCTGACGGTCGACCTCGACGACGGCGAATCCGGCTTCGAAACCGTCCTCCGCGAGAACCCCTTCCGCGGCAACGCGGCGACGAACGCGACGCCCGTGGTCGGTCTCTGTCAGGACCACCTCGGCGACGGGTCGTCGCGGCTGGCGACGCTCGTCGAGGGAATCGCCGACCACGAGGGGCGACCGACCGACGCGGTGGCGGAAGACTGGTTCCGTCAGTACCTCGAACTGTCGGTCCGGCCGGTGCTGTGGCTCTATCTCGAACGCGGGCTGGGCGTCGAAGCCCACCAGCAGAACAGCGTCCTGACGCTCGACGGCGGCTATCCCGAGACGTTCCACTACCGCGACAATCAGGGCTACTACCTCCCCGAGTCGATGTACGACGAGGTGGACGCGCTCCTGCCCGGCATCGGCGAGCGCGCCGACACCGTCTGTCCGGACGCCGTCGCCGACGAACGCATCCGGTACTACGTCATCATCAACAACGCCCTCGGCCTCGTCAACGCCTTCGGCACGGCCGGGCTGGTCGACGAGCGACGCCTCTTGGGCGTCCTCCGCGAGGAACTCGAATCGCTTCGCCGGTACGACCGACCGTCGTCGTCGCTCCTCGACGACCTCCTCACGAAAGAGACGATTCCCTGCAAGGCGAACCTGCTCACGCGGTTCCACGACATGGACGAACTGGAGGGCTCGCTGGCGAACCAGTCGGTGTACGCCGATATCGACAACCCGCTGGTCACGGAACTGGAGGTGCCGACGCCATGACCGGTTCGAACGCCGACCCGGCGACTACGACCGCGACCGCGACGACGCGAGCGGGCGCGGCCCGCGAGTACGCGTATCGGGTTCGAAACGAGCGCATCGACCGGACCGTGGCGTTCGCCGAGGTCGACCCGGCCCTCGATTTCGACCGGCTCTGCGCGTGGTTCGGCTCCGACCACGTCAAGCCGTACTGGCAACTCGACCTGCCGGAGGCGGCGTTTCGGGCGAAGCTCAACGAAAAACTCGACGACGACCATCTCACGCCCTACGTCGGCCTGCTGGACCACACGCCGATGAGCTACTGGGAGACGTACCGCGCGGCCGACGACGTGGTCGGCGAGCGCTACGGCGCGGAGCCGGAAGACCGCGGCGTCCACCTGCTCATCGGGCCGCCGGAGTACCTCGGGCACGGCTACGCCGCGCCGCTCCTGCGGGCGATTACCGCGTTTCAGTTCCGCGCAACTGACGCCGAGCGGGTCGTCAGCGAACCGGACGTTCGCAACGAAATCGCTATCCGCGTCTTCGAGCGGTGCGGTTACGAACCGCAGGAACGAATCGACCTCCCCGACAAGGAAGCGCTGTTGATGCACTGCGAGCGCGAGCGGTTTTTCGGCGGGGAGACGGAGGTGGGCCGATGAGCGAGACGCCCGTCCACGACGTGGTCGGCGTCGGCCTCGGGCCGTTCAACCTCGGACTGGCCGCCATGCTCGACGACGCGCCCGACGACGTGGACGCGGTGTTCCTCGAACAGGACGCCGAGTTCGCGTGGCACGAGGGGATGCTCATCGAGGGGACGACCCTCGAAGTGCCGTTCCTCGCGGACCTCGTGACGCTGGCCGACCCGACGAGTCCCCACAGCTACCTCAACTACCTGCGGGAGACCGGCCGCATCTACGAGTTTTACTTCTACGAGACGTTCCAGATTCCCCGGCGGGAGTACAACGACTACCTGCGCTGGGTCAGCCGGCGACTCGACGCCTGCCGGTTCGAACGCCGGGTGACGAACATCGAGTGGTCCGACGCCGACGCCGGCTACTTCGAGGTGACCGCCCGCCACCCCGAAAGCGGCGAGGAGCACCGTTACCGGGGCGAAGACGTGGTGTTCGGCGTCGGAAGCCGACCGCACGTCCCCGAAAATCTGGGCGGGCACCCCGAGCGGGACGTGTTCCACACCGCGGCGTATCGGAGCCGAAAAGAGCGGTGTCTCGACGCCGACTCGATAACCGTCGTCGGGTCGGGCCAGAGCGCCGCGGAGGTGTTCTTGGACCTCTTGGAGGCGCAGGCCGACGCGGATTACCGGCTCGACTGGCTCACGCGCTCGGAGGGCTTCTTCCCGATGGAGTACTCGAAGCTCGGACTCCAGCACTTCACGCCGGAGTACACGTCGTACTTCAACGACCTCCCGCAAGAGACCCGTGACGAGGTGTACCCCGAACAGGACCTGCTGTACAAGGGCATCGACGTGAACACCAGCGCCGAGATATACGATGCACTCTACCGTCGCTCCATCGGCGACCGCGACCCCGACGTGGGGCTGTTCGCCATGACCTCGGTGGAGGGCATCGAGCGGGTGTCCGGTCCCGGCGGGCCGCGCTACCGTCTCGACTGCGAGCAGTGGCAGTCCGAGACGCCGTTCGCCCACGAGAGCGAGGTCGTCGTCCTCGGGACGGGCTACCACCGTCCGACGCCGAGTTTCCTCTCGTCGCTCGAATCGCGCATCGAGTGGGACGACAGGGGTCGCTACCGCGTCACCGACGACTACCGACTGCGCCTCGACGACGACGTGACGGGGCGCATCTTCGTCCAGAACGCCGAGCGCCACACCCACGGGGTCGGCGCGCCCGACCTCGGCCTCGGCTGTTATCGCAACGCGCACATCGTGAACCGACTCTGCGACCGAACGGTCTACCCCGAAGACGAGGACACCGTGTTTCAGGACTTCGCCGTCGAGCGGTTCCTCGAAACGACCGGCGGCGCGACCGCGGCGGCATCGACGGCGGAGGAAGACGAATGAACGGACCAGAACTGCGGACGAACGGACGGACAGGACGGATAGACGGACTGGAGACGCTCCGGACCGCGCTCGACGCGGACCGGTGGACGAACGTGAGCCACGACCTGCTCACGAAGCTGTTCGAGGAGTTCCTGTACGAGGAACTGCTCGACCCCGAAGCGCGCGGTTCCGACGGCGAGTGGATCCGGTACCGCCTCGAGTACGACGGCGTTTCCTACCGGTTCGCGGCCCAATCGCAACCGTTCGACAGCTATCGTGTCGACCCCGACAGCATCGAGCGACGGGCAGACGGCGATAGTGGCGAGACAGAGAGCGGAGACGCCGGCGAGAAGTCGGAGAGAGGCGGAGACGCCGATGGCTGGCGGCCCGCGACCGACCCCGTCCAGTTCCTCCTCGACGCGCGGGAGTCGCTCGGCGTGGCCCCCGAGACGGCGAGTCACCTCGTTCGGGAGTACAACAACACGCTGGTCGCCGACGCCCACATCGACGCCCGAAAGGCGGATTCGGACGAGAGCCTGCTGGACATGCCGTACGCCGCGGTCGAAGGCGAGATGGAGGGCCACCCGTGGTTCACCATCAGCAAGGGCCGCATCGGCTTTGGCTACGACGACTACCGGGCGTACGCGCCCGAACGCAAGACGCCGCAGTCGCTCGTTTGGGTCGCCGCGCGCCGCGATCGCGCCGACTTCCGGAGCGTCGAGGGCCTGCGGTACGAGTCGCTGATGGCCCAGCAACTCGGCGGGGCCGCGGCGGAGTTCGACGCGACGCTCCGGGCCGGCGGCCACGACCCGGACGACTACTACTACCTCCCGGTCCACGAGTGGCAGTGGGAAAACACCGTCGCGCAACTGTTCGCCAAGGACATCGCCGCCGGCGACATCGTCCCGCTGGGGACCGGCCCCGACAGCTACCTCCCGCAGCAGTCGGTGCGGACGCTGACGAACCTCTCGGACCCCGAAAAGCCACACGTCAAGGTCCCGATTCGCGTGCTGAACACCATCGTCTATCGGGGACTGCCCGGCGAGCAGGCGCGCGCCGCGCCGCGGGTCACGGAGTACGTGCAGTCGATTCGCGACGACGACCCGTTCCTCCGCGACGACTGCGAGTTAGTGCTGCCGGGCGAGATTGCGAGCCTCAACTACGACCATCCCGAGTTCTCGCAACTGGACGACGCACCGTACCAGTATCACGAACTGCTCGGGGCGGTGTGGCGCGAGAGCGTCGAGGCCCTCGTCGACGACGACGAGCAGGTGCTCACGCTTTCGGCGCTCATGCACGAGGACGCCGACGGCACGCCCGTCGTCTCCAAGCTCGCCGAGCGGGCCGGCTGTTCTATCGACGAGTGGCTGGCCGACTGCTTCGACGTGCTGCTACCGCCGCTGTTGCACTACCTCTACCGCTACGGGATGGTGTTCATGCCCCACGGGACGAACACGATGCTCGTCCTGCGGGACAGTCGGCCGACCCGGCTGGCGGTAAAGGACTACGTGGACGAAATCGCGGTCAGCGAGACGCGCCTCCCGGAACTCGACAGGCTCCCCGACGACCTGTACGAACACGACGATATCATCCACCGGAAGTCGCCGGAGGGAATGTGTCAGCACATCGTCGGCACGCTGTTCGTCTGCGTCCTGCGCTACGTGGCCGACCTGCTGGAGCGCCGCGAGGGCTACGACGAGATTCGCCTGTGGCGGCAGGTCCGCGCGAGCATCGAGCGGTACCACGAGCGGTTCCCGGAACTGGAAGACCGCTTCGAGCTGTTCGACCTGTTCAAACCGGAGTACGACAAGCTCTGTCTGAACCGGAACCGACTGGTTGAGTACGGTTACGACGACGACCACGCGCCGCCGGCGGTGACGGCCCACGGGACCGTCTCGAACGCGCTTTTCGACCTCGAACCGGCGGTGCGAACAGGGGGTGACGGGAGCGACCAATCGTACGACGACAACTAACCGCTTCGTCGCAGTGTTCCTGTTCGACGTCGCGTCGCTGTGGTTCTACCGGACCGCCCGGCGGCGCTCACTCGCTCGAAGCGGTGTGAGGGGGCCGTGGCCGGCGACGACTGACGCCCGCGGGGCGGCCGAGGACTCATCGACGAAATCACAGATTAAGTATATTTTGGACCGAGATATTTGACACGTTTTCGCAGTAGGGATAGACGAGACTATTGGAAGGATCACTTGTGTCCCAGACATCCAGTAAGACCCGTTTTCAGCGACAAGAACCATTATTCAGAGATGAGTGAAACGGAATCGAGCTATCGAGATACGTAGGCTATTTTATAGCAACTATGAAAGCATACATACATGAGTTCGGTCGATAATCAGGGTGAACGTCGATGCGTGGTCGAGACGGCAAACCGGTCGCGCCGAGGAGACGACCGCCGGGCAAGCTCTACACCCATGCCAAGAACTATCATGCACCGGCACGAGGTTACGCGTGGTCGGCGCGAGCGGTCCGACCGTGTGACGTGTCAGTCATACCAGTACGCGCGAGTCGGCGGCGGGCGCCGTGACAAGTCCAACTCATGAACGCCCACCGCTGACTCTCGCGCTACGCTCAGCATCAACCATCGAAAGCGGTTTTCCGAGTCGAACGGGACGCCCTTCTGCGACTCGGCGTCACCGTTCTCCGGACCAGAACACTTATTCAGATACTTGACAACGAGTAGCTATGGACGCCAAACATCCGGTGCGAACCACCGAGAAGACACTGGCGCTCGTCGAGGAGTTGATGCAGAAAGGTCCCTGTGGGGTCACGGAGTTGGCGAGCGACCTCGACATGGGAAAGAGCGCGGTCCACAACCACCTGACGACCCTCCAGAAACACGGATACGTCCTGAAGGACGGCGACGACTACCGCGTCGGGCTGAAGTTCCTCGAAGTCGGCGGTCACAGTCGGAAGTCGATGGAGGTGTATCAGGTCGCCGAACCCGAGGTCAAATCGCTCGCCGCCGACACTGGTGAACTCGCCAACCTGCTCGTCGAAGAACAGGGGATGGGCGTCTACCTGATGCGGGCGAAAGGCGACGACGCCGTCGACCTCGACACCTACGCGGGCCTCCGAACGAACCTGCACACGACCGCCCTCGGGAAAGCGATTCTCGCGAACCTCCCGGAGTCCCGGGTGGACGAGATAATCGAACGCCACGGTCTCGAACAGAAGACGCCGAAGAGCATCGGCACGCGACAGGAGCTGTTTCAGGTGCTCGAAGCGGTCCGGGAGCGGGGCTACGCCATCGACGACGGCGAGCGTCTCGAAGGGCTGCGCTGTCTCGCGGCACCCATCAAATCGTCCTCCGGCGAGGTGCTCGGAGCCATCAGCGTCTCGGCACCCGCCAGCCGGGTCAGCGACGAAGACCTCCACGGGTCGCTCCCCGAACGCGTCCTGAGCGCGGCGAACGTCGTCGAACTCAACATCAACTACTGACGCCCCGTTTGCTATCTCGGAACAGGCCGCGAGCCCCTCGAATTCTCTATGTGGAACCGTGTTAACACAGCTCTCGGCGTGTGACTACGGCTTAAGATTACATAGCTATGCGTGTAACTCAGGCTGCGATAACCCGTTGAGTCTCGTTCTGTTATAGAGAATCATGTTGGGGCGGGCTGAGCCGACGGTATCGGCCGGGTGAGAGTGCAGGTGATGGGAGAGGAAAAGAGAGGAGATGAGAAGAGACGAGAAAAAAAGAACGAGGCGATGGCAGCCGGTCGCATCGACGACCGCAGGGAGCCGCTCAGTAGTTGTCGTAGACGGTCTTCTCGATGGTGTAGAAGTCGAGACCCGCGTCGCCCTGCTCGCGCCACGTCTCGGACGAGGAGCGCTTGAACCCGCCGAAGGGGACGTGGAGTTCGAGGCCGGTCGTCTTGTCGTTGACCTTCACGACGCCGGCTTCGGCCTCGTCGACGAAGCGGTTCGCCTCGGTGTGGTCGTCGGTGACGACGCTGGCCGACAGGCCGTAGTCGACGTCGTTCGCGACCGCAAGCCCCTCGTCGAAGTCACTCACTTTGATGACGGCGACGACCGGACCGAAGACCTCCTCCTGTGCGATACGCATGTCGGGGTCGACGTCGGTGAACACCGTCGGCTCGACGAAGTGACCCGTCTCCACTTCCTCGCCCTCGGGGACGCCGCCGCCGGCGACGAGGGTCGCGCCCTCGCCCTCGGCGATGTCGATGTATTCCAGCGTCGAGGAGAGTTCGGACTCGCTGACCTGCGGGCCCATCTCGTGGTCGGTTCCGGGGCCGACGTCGAGGGACTCCGCGCGGTCGACGAGTTCAGCGACGAAGTCGTCGTACACGTCCTCGTGGACGATAGCGCGGGAACAGGCCGTACAGGACTGGCCGGTGGTTCCGAACCCGCCGTTAGCCACGATGTCGGCGGCCTCGGCGGGGTCGGCCGAGTCGGCGACGAGCGTCGGGTTCTTCCCACCGAGTTCGGTCTGAACGCGCTTGCCGGCGTCTGTGGCCTGCTCGTAGACCATCTCGCCGACCTGACTGCTGCCGGTGAACGAGACGAGGTCCGTGCCCTCGTTGCCGATGAACTCGCTGCCGACCGAGCTACCGGGCCCGGTGACGACGTTGAGGACGCCGTCTGGAAGGCCGGCCTCGTCGAGTGCGCGGGCGATTTCGATGACGACGCCGGGCGCGATGGAGGCGGGCTTCAGGACGACGGTGTTGCCGGCGGCGAGCGCCGGGGCGAGCTTCCACGCCGGGATGGCGATGGGGTAGTTCCACGGCGTGATGAGCGCCGCGACGCCGACGGGCTCTTGGCGCGTGTAGAGGTTCGTGTTCGGTCCGCTCGCACCCTTCTTCGTGCCGCCGAGGTCGGCGGCCTTCGTCGAGAAGTAGTGGAAGATGTCGATAGCGCGCTGTACCTCGCCCGCCGCTTCGGGCCGCGCCTTCCCCTCCTCGGCGATGAGAATCTCCGTCAGTTCGTCCTTCCGCTGGGCGAGGAGCGTGCCCGCCTCGCGGAGGATGCGCCCGCGCTCGGGACCGGGCGTGTTTCGCCACTCGTCTTCGGCCGCTACGGCGGCGTCGACGGCCGCTGCAGCGTCGTTCTCGTTCGAGTGCTGGTACGTCGCGACTACCTCGCTCGGGTTCGCGGGGTTCGTCACCTCGGCCGTCTCGCCGGTCTCGGAGGCGACCCACTCACCGTTGACGTAGTTTCTACTGGGTTCCGTCATCGCTCGTGTGTTCTCTCTTCCGACATACAATTCTTGCGAAATTGTCACCATTTGTAAGCCGCGAGCGACGGTCGGTGCTCGGAGGACAGCGACGGTTAGTGCTCGGGGCGTACACGTGAACTGAGCGACGAACTACCAACCCACACACTTTTGTAGTGGCTTTCGAGATATACGTGCGCAATGGTTGAGCAAGCGAAGCTTAGCGACCCAAACGCGGAGTACACGATGCGCGACCTGTCCGCGGAGACGATGGATATCACGAATCCGCGAGGCGGCGTCCGCGACGCCGAAATCACGGACGTACAGACGACGATGGTCGACGGGAACTACCCGTGGATTCTCGTCCGCGTCTACACCGACGCGGGCGTCGTCGGCACCGGCGAGGCCTACTGGGGCGGCGGCGACACCGCCATCATCGAGCGGATGAAACCGTTCCTCGTCGGCGAGAACCCCCTCGACATCGACCGTCTCTACGAGCACCTCGTCCAGAAGATGTCCGGCGAGGGTTCGGTTTCGGGCAAGGTCATCTCCGCCATCTCGGGCATCGAAATCGCGCTTCACGACGTCGCCGGGAAGCTCCTCGACGTGCCCGCCTACCAGCTCGTCGGCGGGAAGTACCGCGACGAGGTGCGCGTCTACTGCGACCTCCACACCGAAGACGAGGCCAATCCGCAGGCCTGCGCCGAGGAGGGCGTCCGCGTGGTCGAGGAGCTCGGCTACGACGCCATCAAGTTCGACCTCGACGTGCCCTCGGGCCACGAGAAGGACCGCGCGAACCGCCACCTCCGCAACCCCGAAATCGACCACAAGGTCGAAATCGTCGAGGCCGTCACCGAGGCCGTCGGCGACCGCGCCGACGTCGCGTTCGACTGCCACTGGTCCTTCACCGGCGGGAGCGCCAAGCGCCTCGCGTCCGAGCTGGAAGACTACGACGTGTGGTGGCTCGAAGACCCTGTGCCGCCGGAGAACCACGACGTGCAGAAGCTCGTGACCCAGTCCACGACGACGCCCATCGCGGTCGGCGAGAACGTCTACCGGAAGTTCGGCCAGCGGACGCTGCTCGAACCGCAGGCGGTCGACATCATCGCACCCGACCTGCCTCGTGTCGGCGGCATGCGCGAGACGCGGAAGATTGCCGACCTCGCGGACATGTACTACATCCCCGTGGCGATGCACAACGTCTCGTCGCCCATCGGGACGATGGCCTCCGCGCAGGTCGCCGCGGCCATCCCCAACTCGCTTGCCCTCGAGTACCACTCCTACCAGCTCGGCTGGTGGGAGGACCTCGTCGAGGAGGACGACCTGATTCAGAACGGTCGCATGGAGATTCCCGAGAAGCCCGGCCTCGGGCTGACGCTCGACCTCGACGCCGTCGGAGAACACATGGTCGAAGGGGAGACGCTCTTCGACGAGGAATAGACGAGCGAGATTGTCCCACAGCGGCCGTATCAGCCTGACATAACACACCGACTGGACGCGTACGCGACACCACAGCCGAGAGATGTGAGCGTCTCACCGCTCGTGGCGTGTCCGCCGCGGCCGCCTTTTACTCGCAGTCGTTCGATACCGGAGCGACGCGGTTCGCGCAGCAGCGACCGTGCTGATAGGGGATGAGTACTGACTACGAGCAGCGCTTGCGAACAGAAGACGAGAGAAGTGTGGATGGTTAGTCCCAGAAGTGGTGTGGATGGTTAGTCCCAGAAGTGGTGTGGATGGTCAGTCCGAGGAAGTGGGGTGCCCAAGCGGTCCGCGGGGGTGAAGAACGGACGGCGGCAGGGAGTGTCGACCGGGTCGTCAGTCAGAGATGTACGCGCCGATGGCGCGGTTCGACGGGAGCTCTCGGTTCTTCAGCGCGTTGCCGGTCTCCCCGTCGAACAGGTGAATCGCGTCCTCGGGGAACGAGACGGTCGTCCGGTCGCCCGATTCGACCCTCGACCGTCCGGTGGTTGTCGCGGTGAACCGAGCCCCCTCTCCGCCCTCGGCGAACCGCAGGTGGACGGTGTTCTCGTTGCCCTGCGGCTCGACGACGACCACCTCGGCGTCGAAGGTTCGGTCACCGGAGCGCCGCTCGCCGACCTCGATATCCTCGGGTCGGATGCCGAGCGTGAGGTCGCTCGCGTCGCCGATCTGGTCTCTGGTCGCGTCCGAAAGCGGGTAGTCGAAGCCGTCGCCGCGGAAGATGTCGCCCGAAAGCGACCCGTCGAAGAAGTTCATCGACGGCTCGCCGATGAAGCCCGCGACGAACAGGTTGTTCGGCCGGTGGTAGCAGTCCAGCGGCGTCCCGACCTGCTGAAGTTCGCCGTCGTCGAGGACGGCGACGCGGTCGCCCATCGTCATCGCCTCGGTCTGGTCGTGGGTGACGTAGATGGTCGTGACGCCGAGTTCCTCCTGGAGGCGCTGGAGTTCGGTGCGCATCTCCGCCCGCAGCTTAGCGTCCAGGTTGGACAGCGGCTCGTCCATCAGGAACACCTCGGGGTCGCGCACGATGGCGCGGCCGAGGGCGACCCGCTGTTGCTGCCCGCCCGAGAGCTGTCCGGGATTGCGATCGAGCAGGTCGGAGATGCCGAGCATGTCGGTCGTCTCCTCGACCCGCTGGCGTATCTCGTCGTCCGGGAGGTCGGTCGACTCTTCGAGGCCGAACGACATGTTCCCGCGGACGCTCTTGTGCGGGTACAGTGCGTACGACTGGAAGACCATCGCGATGTCTCGGTTCTGGGCGGACACGTCGTTGAGGACGCGGTCTTCGAGTCGAAGTTCGCCCTCCGTGACAGTTTCAAGCCCCGCCATCATCCGGAGCGTCGTCGATTTCCCGCATCCCGAGGGACCGACGAGCACGAGGAACTCCCCGTCGTCGATGTCGAGCGATATCTCTTCGACGGCGACGATGTCGCCGCCGCCGTCGTCGGTGTAGACCTTCGTTACGTCGTCGAGTGTCAATCGTGCCATAGCTACTGTTCGAGTTCTGTGAGGTCGGCTTCCTGGTCGTGTCGGCGGTTGTGCACCGCGGTTCCGGTCTCGGCGTCGAACACGTGAATCGTGTCCGGGGGAATCCTCACCGTGACGCGGTCACCCCGCGTGACGAGGTGCATTCCCCCCGTGACCGCCTGCAGCGCGTCGTCGTCGGAGGGTTGGTCCGGGTGCGAGAGGTGGAGGACGTTCTGGTCGCCGTGAGGTTCCACGACGGTCACGTCCATCCGGAGTTCGTGGTCGCCGATGGCGGCGTCGTCGGGATCCGTGTCGGCGACTACGATGTCTTCGGGGCGCACCCCCAAGACGAGGTCGTCGCGGTCGCCGACGGACTCCATCACGTCCTCGTCGAGCGGGTACGAGAAGTGTTCGCCGACGAACGTCGTCTCCGAGCGCGTCCCGCGGACGAGGTTTATCATCGGCTCACCGATGAACTCCGCGACGAACAGGTTGTTCGGTTCGTGATAGCACTCGAAGGGCGAGGCAACCTGCTGGAGTTCGCCGTCGTCCATGACGGCGATGCGGTCGGCCATCGTCATCGCCTCCGTCTGGTTGTGAGTGACGTAGACGGTCGTGACGGCGAGTTGGTCCTGCAGATTCTGGAGTTCGGTGCGCATCTCCGCCCGCAGTTTGGCGTCCAGGTTGGACAGCGGCTCGTCCATCAGGAACACCTCGGGGTCGCGCACGATTGCGCGGCCGAGGGCGACCCGCTGTTGCTGGCCGCCGGAGAGTTCGTCGGGTTTGCGGTCGAGCAGGTCGCTAATACCGAGCGTCTCGGCGACCTCGACGGCGCGCTCGTCGCGCTCCGCAGACGTGTATCCCTCCTCTTCTTCCAGCCCGAACCGGATGTTCTGCCGGACGGTCATGTGGGGGTACAACGCGTAGTCCTGGAACACCATCGCGATGTCGCGGTTCTGCGGGACGCGGTAGTTCATGTGGTCCCCGCCGATGTAGATGTCCCCGCTGGTCGGGGTCTCCAGGCCGGCGAGCATCCGGAGCGTCGTCGACTTCCCACAACCCGACGGGCCGACGAGCACGAGGAACTCCTCGTCGGCGATGTCGAGCGAGAGGTCGTCGACGGCGACCGTGTCGCCGAAGCGCTTCATCAGGTCGGTGAGTTGAATCTGTCCCATAGCTTAGGCCTCCGTGCGAAGTCCCTTGGCGAACTGCTCGGCGAACGCGACGTACAGGATGAGCGTCGGAACCGCGGCGAGGAACGCCGCAGACATCCTGATGCCAAAGTCGATGCCGGAGGTCGACGCCCCGATTGCGGGAAGCACCAGCGTGACCGGTGCCGCGGGCGCGTCGGACCCGGTGACGAGCGTGAACGCGAAGAGGAACTCGTTGTAAATCTGCGTGAACTGGTAGATGAACACGACGCCGAACATCGGCTTCGAGATGGGCAGGATGATGCGCCGGTAAATCTTCGTGATACTCGCGCCGTCGATTTTACCGGCCTCCACGAGCGAGTTCGGGAGGCTCTGGTAGTACGACCGGAACAGTATCGTACAGATGGGAATCCCGTAGGCGATGTGGGTGATGACAAGCGGCACGAGGTCGGCGTGGTACCCCTGGAAGAAGGGGATCGACGCCACCATCGGCTCTATCATCCGCGCGAGCGGGAAGATGTTGTTCCAGAAGCGCGCGAGCGGGACCAACACGGCCTGGTAGGGGACGAAGACGCCGACGACGAAGAGCATCAGCACGCCCATCTGAGCCCGCCAGTTGACCATCGTGAGGCCGTAGGCGGCCATGCTCCCGAACAGGACGCTACCGATAGTCGCCGGAATCGACATGACGAGCGAGTTGAAGAACGACCCCGAGAGCTGTTCGAGGGCGAACTGGATGTTCCCGAGGGTGAAGCCCTCACTGGCCGGCGGCGCGAAGGGGAGCGAGCGGGCAACCGACTCGTTCGTCTTGATCGCGGTCATGATTCCCGTCTCTAACGGGACGAGGAAGAAGCCGAGGAAGAACACGACGAGCGCGTACTGGCCGACGCGCCGGAGGTTCACGTCCTCGACGAGCGATGCGACGTCGAAGCTGCCTGTAGGTGACGACTGTGACATGGTCAGAGACTCCCCTGTTTGTACTGGTAGTAGAGGTACGGTCCGATGACGCCGAGCGCCATGACGAGGAGCATGGTCGCGATGGCGGCCGAGTAGGCCCATTCACCGAACTTGAACGCGCGGCGCACCATGAGCGTCGCCAGGATGTCCGTCCCGTTCGGCGGGCGGTAGCGGCCGACGAGCGCGTACAGGAAGGTGAAGGCCTTCAGCGCGAACACCATCAGCACGACGGCCGCGCTGACGGACGCCTCCTTCAGTTGCGGGACGATGATGCGGAGGTAGGTCCGGGTGATGCTCGCACCGTCGACGCGGGCCGCCTCAAACTGGTCGTCGGGAATCGACTGGAGCCCCGCGAGGTAGACGACCATCGTGTACCCGCTGAACTGCCAGATGAGGGCGAATATCACCGCACCGAGCGCGATTGATGGATTCCCCAGCCAGTCCACCGGATTGAACCCGAGTGTCGTCACAACGAGGTTGAGGATGCCGCTTTCGACGTTGAACATCCAGAGCCACAGTTGTGCGGTGACGACGAACGACAGGCTCATCGGGAGGAGATAGACTGTCTGGAACTTCTCGGAAAATCGGATGCCGTGGTCCAACAGGATTGCGAGGAACAGACCGAGCACCAGACAGATTGTGGTAAAGCCTACGAGGAGGACCAAGTTGTTCTGCGCGGCGGCGATGAACGCGTCGCTCGACAGCGCCTGGGCGTACATCTCCAGGTCGAGAGCGGAGTAATCGGGGGTTCCGAGGCCCTCGTAATCCGTAAACGAGATGGCGAAGTTGTAGCCGATGCCACCGTAGACGGCGATGCTCATGAGGACGAACGGAATTCCCCAGTACGGCGCGGAGCGAACGAAGTCGCTGTTGAGGAAATACTGGAGCTTCGACTCCCACCCGACCGCCTCGTCGGGGGCGTCGGAGACGTGCTCCGTGTTATCGTGTGTGGCCATGGATATACCTATATTTTATTTGTGAGTGATAAAGGTGTAGTTTCGGCCGAAGGCTTACTCCGAGACCGCTTCGATGAGCGCGTCGGCGGTGGCTTCGACCTTGAACGGCCCCATGAAGTTGTCGCCGAAGGCGGTCTTACACGCGCCCATCGTCTTGGGCGTGACGGCCAGTCCGTGGGCGATGGTCGGCGGGTACGCCTCCGAGTCGGTGAGGTCCTCGTAGGTCATCGCGAGGAAGTCGGTCAGTTCGCTCGGGTCAATGTCGGTGCGGAGCGGAACCGACCCCTTGGGGTTGTTGAAGGCGATCTGGGCCTTCTTCGTCCCGACGAACTTCTGCCACGCGATGGTCTCCTCGCGGCTCGGGTTGTTGCTCGGCGCGACGATGGAGTCCAGGTGGTAGAAGTAGATACCTTCCGTGCCCGGGAACGGTATCCAGTCCCACTGCTCTTTGTAGTTGAAGCTGTCGTCGGCGCGGAACATACCGTACACCCAGTTCCCCTGGTGGATGGTAGCTGCTTTCCCCGAGATGACCTTCTGGCCCGCCGTCGTGAAGCTGATGGACGAGGCGTCAGCGGTGATGTAGTTCTCGTTGATGGTCTTCAGCGCCTCGAGCGCCTCGACGACGGCCGCCCTGTCGGGGTTGCCCTCGATGAAGTTCATGTACGCGTCGACGCCGCTTTGGCTCGTCAGAATCTGCGCCCAGAGCTGGAGGTTCGTCCACGGCGCGACCATCGCCTGCGCCATCGGCGTCACGTCCGTGTTCTGGTCGATGGTTTCGAGCGCGTCGAGGAGCGCGTCGACGCTGTCGAGGCTCGACGCGTCGATGCCGGCCTCCTCGAAGACGGCGGTGTTGTAAAACAGGTTGTTCATCCGGTGGGACCCGAGCGGGACCGCCGGCATCTTGTCGTTGAACTTACACAGTTCGACCGCGCGGGCCTGCATGGTGTCTTTGAACCCTTCGGCGTCCCACACGTCGGCTTCGAGGTCCATCAGCGCGCCCGAGTACCGTTCGAGGTTCTTCCCCGGCCAGTTGGCGAACGAACTCATCGGGTTGTTGTTCGCGAGCCGTCGGAGAATCGTCGCGTTGAGGTTCACGTTCGCGCTCGCCCCGACCGCCTGGAAGTTCGTATCCATCTCGGGGTGCTCCTCCTCGAAGGCCTCGATGAGCGCGGTGACCGCCGCCTCGCCGTCGCCGCCGGCCCAGCCGTGAAGGACTTCGAGCTGCGAGTCCCACGTGCTGCCTGAACTGTCCCCACCGGTCTCGGTGTCGCCGCCGGAACCGCCGGAGTCGCTCCCACCCTCGGTGGTCTCGGTGTCGGAGCCGCCACCTCCGGTACATCCAGCGAGGCCGGCAGCGGCACCCACGGACAGGGCCTTCAGGTACTTTCGACGGTTCACACTTTCATCGCTACAGCCATGCTCAGCCATGTTGTATCCATGTTATCTTCCCTCATATATAGGTTGTGGATGACTGATGATGATATAAAAACGGAAGGGTTGAATCAATGCGTTTCAAAAATATTTCATAGTATATGTTCTGAAAAATAATTCCAAACCGCGTTCGACGACCGAACCAACCGGCAAGCGGGGAGGGACGTCGTCAGCCGCGGCGTACCTCGCGACGGGTTGATTTCCCGCTCACGTCGCGCCTCGGTCGCCGCTCACTCCACGACAGTCGCCGAGTTGTCTCGCGGGCGGTAGCCGATGGCGCGCATCGTCTCCGTGAGCGAGAGATACCGGTCGTCGTTCGCGGAGACGAGGTTAACCGCGAGCGGCGAGTCGGGAAGCGGAGCCTCGACGGCCCGACGCATCCCCTGTGCGCAGTCGTCGGGGCTAAGCCACATCGCTCGGACGTAGCGCGCGACGTCTTCTTCCTCGTCCATCTTCTCGCGGACCTCTTCGGCCGTCAGGAGCCACCCGATGCGGAGGTTGAGTACTTCCAGTCCGTGTCGGTCCGCGTAGTAGTTGCCCAGCGCCTCGCCGAACACCTTGCTCACGCCGTAGTACGAGTCGGGACGCGCCGGGTCCGACACGCCGACCGCCTCGGCGTCGGCGGCCAGCGTCTCCGGACGGGCCGGGTCGGCAATGTTGTACATCTGGTGGACGTGGTTCGTGCTGGCGAAGACGAGTCGGTCGACGTCGGCCGCCAGCGCCGCCTCGTAGACGTTGTACGTGCCGCCGATGTTGACCTCGTAGACGCTGTCCCACGCCGCGTCGGGGTTCGGGTTGGCCGCGAGGTGAACGACGATATCGTGGCCCTCGAACGCCTCAGTCAGCGCGTCTTCGTCGCGCACGTCGAGAATGACGCTATCGAGTCCCTCGCGTTCTCGGTGCGTGATGGGCGTCACGTCGTGGTCCGAGCCCAGCGTCTCGACCGTGACTCTCCCGACGTTGCCAGCCGCTCCGGTGACCGCAATACGTGCCATACCATGACAATCGACGGAAGTCTATTAAACGTGTTCCAAGCGTCCGTCGCCGGATTGCCACGGGGAAAACACGTATGGGACAGGGTCACAATCACGGCGTATGGTCGACCGACCAACCGCTTTGGAAAACCCGCTCGACGGGCGGACGGCGCTCGTCACGGGAGCGAGTTCGGGAATCGGCGCGGCGACGGCGCGCGTGCTCGCCGAGGACGGCGCGGACGTGTGTCTCGCCGCCCGCAGAGTCGAGCGACTGGAATCGCTCGCGGACGAAATTCGCGCGGCGACGGACGCCGCCGTGAGCGTCGTGCCGACGGACGTGACCGACCCCGACGCGGTCCGGGCGCTCGTCGACGCAACCGTCGAGCGGTTCGGCTCGCTCGACATCGTCGTCTGCAACGCCGGCCTCGGCGTCGACAAACCGGTCGCGGAGCTCACCGACGAGGAGTACCGACTGATGACCGGCGTCAACGTCGACGGGATGTTCTACACGGCCAGAGAGGCGATTCCGCACCTCGTGGAGTCGGAGGGCAATATCGTCTTCCTCGGGAGCATGTCCGGGAACCACCCGCGACCCCACAACCCTGTGTACGCCGCGACGAAGTGGTGGGTCCGCGGGTTCGCGTCGAGCCTGCAGGGGTCCATCGGCGAGGAGAACGTCGGCGTGACCTGCGTCAACCCGACCGAGGTCAGGACCGAGTTCGGCTCCGAGAGCGGCGAGACGCAGGCGGAGTCGTTCGACGAGGGTGAGGTGACGGAGGCGATAGAGGTCGCCGACGCCATCGCCTACGCGGTCCGCCAGCGGTCGCCGAACACGGTGCTGTCGCTCGACCTCTACCGACGAGACAAGATATCGCACTTCTGAAGGCGGCGACGGGAGCGGCGGCGACCCCCGAAAACGGGGAAGCGTATTTTGCGGTCGGTTGCGAACGAACGGCCATGACTGTCACGCGAGTGGTCGACACGTCGTGCCGACTCGGCGAGGGGCCGGTCTGGCACCCCGACGAAAAGCGGCTGTACTGGGTAGACATCGAAAGCGGGCGGCTCCACCGCTACGACCCCGAGACAGGGGCGCACGACTGTCCCATCGAAACGTCGGTTCTCGCCGGCGTGACGATTCAACGCGACGGGTCGCTCTTGGCGTTCATGGACCGCGGCCGCGTGGGGCGCGTCGTCGACGGCGAACTCGGGGACATCACGCGAATCGTCGACTCGCCGACTCGGTTCAACGACGTTATCGCCGACCCCGCCGGACAGGTGTTCTGCGGGACGATGCCGGCGGAATCCGGGGACGGGCGGCTGTTCCGTCTCGACACCGACGGGACGGTGACGACGGTCGAGACCGGCGTCGGCATCCCGAACGGGATGGGTTTCACCCGCGACCGCGAGCGATTCTACTTCACGGAAACGGAGGCACACACCATCTATCGGTACGCCTACGACGAAGAGACGGGAGCCGTCTCGGACCGTGAACGGTTCGTCGAATCGCCGGCGACGCCCGGATTACCGGACGGTATGACGGTCGATTCGGCGGGCGACATCTGGTCCGCCCGCTGGGAGGGGGGCTGTGTGGTCAAGTACGACGCCGACGGGACCGAACTCGAACGATTCGACGTGCCGACGGAGAAAGTGACGAGCGTCGCGTTCGGCGGACCCGACCTCGATTCGCTCTATGTGACGACCGCCGGCGGCGACCCGGACGGCGGAGCAGACGAGGACGAGGACGCGGGTGCGCTGTTCCGCCTCGACGTGGCGGCGTCCGGTCGCCCCGAGTTTCGCTCTGACGTTCGGCTGGACTGAGCCGAAACGGACAGCGGCCGCGGGCCGTCAGTCCAACTCGACCGTGCGCCCGGTGTCGGCGCTCTCGTAAACCGCGTCGATGGTCCGCATGAGGTCGACGGACTCCTCGCGGTCGATTCGCGGCGTCTCGCCGGTCTCGACGGCGCGGGCGAACGCCTCGACCTCGCTGCGGTAGTTGTCTATCGGGTCGAACGTCTCCGTGACGACCCGGCCGTCCGTGGCGTAGGTGAGTTCGGCAGACGCCGTCGGTTCGATGTTGAACGCGGTCTTCGCCTCCAGCCAGCCGTCGGTGGTCTGGACGCGGTAGTACTGCGTCTCGGGCGTATCGAACGACGATTCGACGCTGGCGGTCGCGCCGGAGTCGTACTCCAAGACGCCCGACATCCGCGTGTCGACGCCGCAGTCGCGCGTGTCGGTCGTGGTCGCGTACACCCGGTCGGGCGTCCCGAGGAAGAGCCGCGCCGCGCTGATGGCGTAACAGCCGACGTCCATGACGCTCCCGCCCGCGAGTTCGGGTTCGATGCGGATGTTCTCCGCCCCGTCGGGCAGACGGAACGAGAAGTTCGAGGTGACCGAGACGACTTCGCCGAGTTCCGACGCGACGAGTTCGGCGGCCCGCTCGGTCCGCGGGTGGAAGCGATACATGAACCCCTCCATCAGCGTGACGCCCGCGTCCTCGCAGTAGTCGAAGACGGCGGCCGTCTCGTCGGCGCTGGCGGTCAGCGGCTTCTCGCAGAGCACGTGCAGACCGTGGTCGGCGGCCGCCCGGACCCAGTCGGCGTGGAGGCTATTGGGAAGCGGGATGTAGACCGCGTCGAGGGAGTCGTCAGCCAACAGCGCCTCGTAACTACCGTACGCGGTGGGAATGCCGACCTCGTCGGCGACTGCGCTCGCCCGCGTCTCGTCGCGGGACGCGATGGCCGCCGCCGTGTGGTCGCTCGCCTGAATGGCCGGAATCACCGATTCGATGCCGATACCTGCGGTGCCGAGGATACCAAACTGCATGCGGGGAGGTGCGGCGACCCCGATAATAAAACTCCGGGCGAAAACGCGTCGAATCGGGGCTTACGCCTCGTCGGAGGCGGAGGCGGAGTCGACCGGGACGTCGGTGCCGCGCTCCGCCGCGGCGTAAATCGCGTCCATCGCGCGCATATCCACGAGTGCGTGGTCGCCGTCGGGCGCGGGCTCGGTCTCCGTCAGAAGACGGGACGCGAAGTAGTCGAACTCCTCGGTCATCTGGTTCACCTGCTCGAAGTCGTACTCGACGGATTGAGTGCCCCACGACAGCCGGAAGCCGCGTTGCTGGCGGTTGTAGAACGCGGGCTCGATTTCGAGTTCCCCCTCCGTGCCGGTCACTCGGAGGTGGCTCGACTGGTAGGCCGACTGGCTGGCGGTGCAGACCGCGAGCGTGCCGTCGTCGAAGTCGACGCCGAAGCTGACGTGTTCGTCGCCGACGGCCTCGAACGACTCGTCGTCGACGCGGGCGCGCGCCCTGACGCGGACGGGGTCGGCGTCGAGGACGAACCGGGCGGTGTTCAGCGGGTAGAGCCCGATGTCCATGACGGTCGCGCCGCCGGAGAGTTCGGGGTCGAGCCGCCATTGGTCTGGGTCGGGGACGACCTCGTCAAGCAGGCGCTGGGACATGTGGCCGTGGACGAACACCGGGTCGCCGATGACGGCGGCCTCGACGAGTTCGCGGGCGCGCCGGACGGCCGGCTCGGTCTGCATCCGATAGGCGACCATCAGGGGCACGTCAGCTCGGTCGCAGGCGGCGACGAGCTTCTCGGCCCGCTCAACCGACGCTTCGAGCGGTTTCTCGCAGAGGACCGCCTTCCCCAACTCGGCGGCGGTCTCGACGTACGGGAGATGTAACCCGTTCGGCGTGACGACGTACACCGCGTCGTAGGCGTCGGCGGCGACGCCCTCGTGGAACTCGTCGTAGGTGAGCCCGTGGGTTATCGACTCGGCCAACTCCCTCGCGCCCTCGGCTTTCTCCTTCGAGCTACTGACGACGACCGTCGTCTCGCAGAACTCGGACTCCTCGACCGCGGGAATCGCCTCGTCGCGGGTCCACCAGCCGAGGCCGATCATGGCGAGCCTGACGGTGCCCGTCACGTCGTCGCCCTGCCAGTCGCGGCGCGTGAACTCGTCTGTGATGTCGGTGGGTGTGGAGGTCATACGGTGGTGACGCCGTTCGAGAGAGTGCCGATGCCCTCGACGGTGATGTCGACGCGGTCGCCTTCTTGGAGGTCGAACGGCTGTTCGGGGACGAGCGAGGTGCCCGTGAGGATGACCGCAAGTTCGGGCACCGTGTTGTGGCGTGTGAAGTACGAGACGAGTTCCTCACAGCTACGGACCATCTCGCTGGTGTTGGTGGCGTCGTCGTAGACGACCTCGCCGTCGCGTTCGATGGTCATGCTCATCTCCAACTCGTGGGGGTCGCCGATGTCCTCCGGCGTGACCACGCACGGGCCGAGCGAACAACAGCGGTCGTAAACCTTCGCCTGCGGCAGGTACAGCGGGTTTTCGCCCTCTATCGACCGACTACTCACGTCGTTGCCGACCGTGTAGCCGACGATTTCGCCGCGCCGCAGGACGATACCGAGTTCCGGTTCGGGGACGTCCCACTCGGAATCGTCTCTGACGCCGATGGCATCGCCCGGTTCGACGGTCCGAGAAGGCGTGGCTTTGAAGAATATTTCCGGCCGGTCGGCGTCGTAGACGTCGTAGTACATGTCCGGCATGGAACTCTCTTCCTCGCGCGCCTGCTCGCTGATCTGGTAGGTGACGCCGGCGGCCCAGACTTCCTCGGCGTCGACCGGAACGGTCGCGTGCTGGTCGACGAACGCCTCGTCGATCACGTCGGCGGCTTCTGTGAGTTCGGCGGCGAGTCGGTCGATTGGAATGCGGGCGATACTCGCAACGCGAGCCAAGTCGCCGAACGTCCGAAGGTCGGCGTCAGCGGTCGTGAGGTCGTAGGTCGTGGAGTCGCGACTCACCGTGAGACGGCGCTCTCCCGACACCTCTAACTGGTGGTACTGCATTCAGTATCCCAATTACCATCGATTGTTATAAAAGTACGTCCCGACGTGGACGCCAACTGGCGGGAACGGCGCGGAATCGCGGGACGTGAGCGAGTTCGAGAGGAGATAGTATCCGAGCGATAGGGAGCCACCTGCCGACCGGCGGCCGCGACGTGACCACCGAGGGCTCGGAACCGTCGTGCTGGCATCCGACAGAGGCATTCTCATTGTCAGAACGCGAGCGCAGAGAGACGGAACGTTCGACGTTCACGATTTCAGCCGTTTCGGACGTGTCACCACCGGGTCTGTTGGCCTCCCCGAAGAGACACGTCTGCCAGAGACAGGAGGGATAATTCCTCTTTGCGTGCGTATCGTGGACATTCGACTTATCGTCGGCCTGGGCTCGACCGAATCCAAAATTTCTCTATTACAGAACAGTGGGGCATCGATATCGAACGGGAACGTGCACAACTCAAGCGCTTGACGCTGGACGGTCGCGGTCGAGATTACACAGGTACGCTTGTAATCTAGAAAGGCGGACGCCGGCGAAAGCGACCGGACTAGAGAGCGTCGAGGGGAGTCGTGACGCGAGACCGAGTGTGATTCCGCGACTCAGCCTCTGTTCTCCATTACAGAACAACTATCGGGTCACCCTTCGGAGCCGGCGGTGACCGCGCGTCGAAGACAGCACGGGTGTTCCAGAGAACCCTCTCGGCCGGCGATGGGATGACGACGCGCGAGGAAGATACGGAGGGGGCCGTCAGAAGGCGCTGTCCGCGAACCCGCCGTCGACGGTGATGACTTCACCGGTCACGAACGAAGACGCGTCGCTCGCGAGGAAGACCGCCGCGCCGACGATCTCCTCTCGCTCCGCGACCCGACCGAGCGGCGTTCGTTCGTCGATTCGCTCGCGCTTTTCGGTCCCCTCGGCGTAGGTGTCGGCGTTCTGTGGCGTGATGACGAATCCCGGCGCGATGGCGTTGACGCGTATCTCGGGCGCGAGTTCCTTCGCGGACGCGCGGGTGAACGCCTCGACGCCGCCCTTCGCCGCCGAGTAGGCGGGGAGGTTCGCCATCGAGAGCCGCGCGGCCAACGAGGAGATGTTGATAATCGACCCGCCGTCGGCGACGGCCGGGGCAAGTTCCTGCGTCACCCGGCGGACGCCCCCGAGCGCGATGTCGGTGACGTGGTTCCACGCGTCGTCGTCGATGCCACGGACCGAGTCGCGGGAGATTGCGCCCTGCGAGGCGACGACCACGTCGACGCCGCCGAACTCCTCGACGGCACGCTCGCGAACGCGTTCGAGCGAGGCCGGGTCGGTCACGTCGCACGTCTCCCGGGCCGCGTTCGCTCCCAGTTCCTCGATTGCGTCGGCCGTCTCGTCGACTGCCGACTGGCGTCGGCTGGTTGCGAGTACGTCCGCGCCCTCGCTCGCGAATCCGAGAGCGATTGCCTGTCCGATGCCGCTTGTCCCGCCGACGACGACTACGCGCTTGTCGCTGACGGAGACTGGCGTGTGCTCATATGCGACCATGATTCCAGTCCGCACGGTGCCGACATGATAGTTGCGGAACGAGCGATGGGAGTGCCGCATGCAATACGTTTTTACCAGCCCGTGCCACATGTGCTCTCATGCGAGGACTTGCCAAAGTGGAGCGTAGCTCCGGCGCTATGGAGTTCGTCGAGCGACAGAAACCGGAGCCGGGCACGGGAGAAGTGCTCGTAGAGGTCGACTACGCCGGCCTCTGCGGGAGTGACGCGGGTATCTACGAGTTCGAATCCGCCTTCGAGCGGATGGAGCTCCCGACCGTCATCGGCCACGAGTACGCCGGGCGCGTGGTCGAAGTCGGCGACGGCGTGACGGAGTTCGGCGTCGGCGACCGCGTGGTCGAACGCCCGATTCGGGGCTGCGGCGAGTGTTATCAGTGTCGCATCGGCGAGGAGAACGTCTGCCAAGATGCGGTCATCACCGGCGTCGACCACGACGGCGCTTACGAGCGGTTCATCGCCGTCCCGGAGCGCGCCCTGCACCCGATTCCGGACGACGTGGAACAGCGACACGCCGCGGTCGCGGAACCGACGAGCATCGCCGCACGCGCCGTCATCGAGAACTCTCGCGTCGGCGCGGGCGACCGCGTGCTGGTCGAGGGGCCCGGTCCAATCGGTCTGCTCACGGCCCAGGTCGCGGCCGCACAGGGCGGCACCGTCGTCGTCTCCGGCGTGGGACAGGACGCCGACTATCGGCTCCCGCTCGCGGAGGAACTCGGCTTTGAGACCGTCAACGTCGCCGACGACGACACCGAGGCGCGCCGCGAGCGCCACACCGGCGGCGTCGGCTACGACGTGGTGTTCGACACGACCGGCCACCCCTCGGGGCTCACGACGGCTGTCGACGAGGTCCGCAAGGGCGGCCAAATCGTCCTCGTCGGGCAGACCGGTGAGACCTCGATGCCCTACTCCCCGCTCGTCCGGGCCGAAATCGACCTGCAGTGTTCGTACGCCTCGATGTACGAGGACTTCGAGCGCTCCTTCCGCCTGATTCGCGACGGCGACGTGGACTGCGAGACGTTCGTCGACACCCGGTTCTCACTGCTCGAAGCCGACGAGGCTTTCGAGACGTTCATCGAAGGAGGGACGTGCAAGCCGGTGTTCGATATCTCGGAGTTGGCGTAAGGGAAGTTTCGGTCGATAGCAGTTCAAACCAGAGATAGAAATCCAAATATACGACAATATTATCTTCGGTCGAAGACGGCTATTTAACCACTAAAGTACGCATATAGTACATAGTTCGGGCTTTCAACCGTTCTGAATGGACAAGAAACACATATTTTCTAATTTTTGTGGTCAAATATCCCCTATTTGGAGTTTGTGATTCCAGTACAGACCATTTTTCGGGGGTACACACCCAATGATTTGAAAACTGTTTGGATATTTCCTTCGGCAGAATTTTTTATTTTATACAATTTTGATGCGCCGGGGCGAACCTCGGACCTGAATCGGGACGCGGCGCTACCGGGAGGTCGTCAAAGAGACGAAGCGAGGAGAGTCGAAGGGCGGCGTCAGTCGCTCGCCGAATCACCACTAGCCGGCGACGAGAACTCAGGGTCCCCGTATGTGCCGGAGCGGTCGTCGGCGAGGTCGTCTGCGGCGGGGGTCTCCCCGTCCGGGAAGTAGCACGCGGCGCGGTGCTCGCCGCTTCGGACGGTATCGAGTCCGGGTTCGCTCTCCCGGCACTCGTCTTCGGCCTTCGGGCACCGCGGGGCGAAGACGCACCCCGACGGGAGGTCGACCGGGTCCGGTGGCTCGCCGTCGAGCAGAACGCGGTCGCGGTCGACCGTCGGGTCCTTCTCGGGGGCGGCCGCGAGGAGCGAGGTGGTGTACGGGTGTTTCGGCTCGGCCGCGATGGACTCGACATCGCCCTCCTCGATGACCCGCCCGAGATACATAATCGCGAGTCGGTCCGACACCTGCACCAGACTGGCGAGGTCGTGAGAGATGTAGACGATGCCGATGTCCTCTGTGTCGGCGAGTTCCCGAAGGAGATTCAGCAGGTTCACCTTCAGCGACACGTCGAGCATCGACGCCGGCTCGTCGCAGATGAGGAAGTCGGGGTCGAGAACGAGCGCCTTGGCCACCGCGACGCGCTGGCGTTGGCCCCCCGATAGCTGGTGTGGGTACTGGTCAAGGAACTTCCGCGCTGGCGTGAGCCCGACTTTCTCCAGCGTCTCGATGATTGCCCGTTCGCGCTCCTCGGTCCGGTAGTCGTGGATAGTGAGCGGTTCGCCGACCAACTGCCGAACCGTCTGTCTCGGATTGAGCGAGTCGAAGGGGTCCTGGAAGATTATCTGGACCTTCCGGCGGAACTCGCGCATGTTCCCGTCCGCGTAGTGCTCGTAGGGCTCGCCGTCGAAGACGAACTCGCCGCCGGTCGGCTGTTTCAGGAGCGCGATGGTCTCGCCGAGCGTCGACTTCCCACAGCCGGACTCGCCGGCGATGCCGAGGATTTCGGACCGCCGGACGCGCAGGGAAACGCCGTCGACGGCCCGAACATAGTTCGGGTCGTTCCCCCTGAGTTGCTCCAAGAGCGGCTGGCTCTGCTCGTAGTACTTTTCGAGGCCGTCGGTTTCGAGAAGCACCTCGCCGCGGTCCGATTCGTCGTGACTATCGGGGATGCCCCACGTCTCCGGGTCAGTGGCGTCACGCCGCATCTGGGCGGCTTTGGTGACGTGGTGGCACGCCGAGCGGTGGTTGCGGTTCGGCAGGTCGACGAGGTCCGGATGAGACGCCTCGCACTCTTCGGTGGCGAACGGACACCGGTCCTTGAAGACACAGGCACTGGGTGACTCGCTCAGGTTCGGCGGCGACCCCGGAATCGAGACGGGGTCCTGGTCGCCCTCCTCAATCTCCGGGAAGGAGTTCTTCAGCCCCATCGTGTACGGATTCGTGGGGTTCACGAGGACGTTGTCGACGCTCCCCTGCTCCATGGCTTTCCCGCCGTAGAGAATCGAAAGCTCGTCGCACGTCTCGGCGATGACGCCGATTTCGTGGGTGATGAGCAGCAGCGAGCTGTCCATCCGGTCCTGTATCTCCAGAATCTTGTCGATAATCTTGTCCTGGACGATGACGTCGAGACCCGTGGTCGGCTCGTCGGCGATGATGAGGTCCGGTTCGAGCGCGAGCGCCATCGCGATGGTCACGCGCTGGCGCATCCCTCCGGAGAACTCGTGGGGGTAGTCGTCGATGCGGTCGGGGTCGAGCCCGACGATTTCGAACAGTTCTCGGACTCGCGCGCGAGCCTTGTCGTCGGTGACGTTCCGATGGGTCTGAATCGCCTGCCGAATCTGCGCGCCGGTGGACATCACCGGGTCGAGCGAGTCCATCGCGCTCTGGGGGATATAGGCGATATCCTCCCAGAGCACGTCGCGACGCTCGCGTTCGCTGAGACCGGTCAGGTCGCGGCCCTGGAATTCGATACTGCCGGATTCGACGGAGCCGTTGCTCGGGAGGAGACCGAGAACCGCCTCGGCGAGCGTCGATTTCCCCGAGCCGGATTCGCCGGCGAGGCCGTAGTTGACGCCCTCGTCGATGCTGAACGACACGTCGTTGACGGCGTGGACGGTTCCGCTGTCGGTCGAGTACGTGACCGTGAGGTCTGTGATGTCGAGGAGGCTCATTGTTCGGTCTGGATCTCCGGGTTGATGACTTCTTCGTAGGCGCGGCCGATGAGGAACACCGAGGTGGTGATGGCCGCGATGCCGAGTGCGGGTGGGAGCACCCACCACCAAGCGACACGCATGTTGCCCGATTCGAACACCTGTCGGAGCATCCGGCCCCAACTCGTGACGGTCGGGTCGCCGAACCCGAGGAACGCCAGGCTGGCCTGCGCGGCGATGGCCCACGCGATGCCGTAGGCCGTGTAGAGAAAGCCGATGGGGAGCACGTTCGGCGCGACATGGTAGAGCATCGTCCGCAGGTCGCTCGCGCCGCTAGCGCGCGCCGACTTCACGAAGGTGCGCTCTCTGACCGAGAGAACCTCGGAGCGGACGACGCGCGCGGGCATCTTCCAGAGGAACGCGACGATGATGCCCGTCATGAGCCAGACGCTCGGCGTCACGAACGTCAGGAGCAACAGCGCCATCGGCGTGAACGGCAGGGAGAACGTAAGGTCCGTGAGACGCATGAGGACCTCGTCGACCCAGCCGCCGTAGTACCCGCTGACGAGCCCCACGAGAAAGCCGAGCGCGCCGGTCCCGATGCCGCCGAACAGTCCGACGATGAACGTCGGTTGCGCGCCGGCGAGGAACTGGCTCAGGACGTCCTTGCCGTAGGCGGTCGTCCCGAACGGGGCCGCACCGGTCGGTTCGGACAGCCGCAGCATCGAACCCGTGTCGTCGCGGACGGTGTGCTCGATGGGGTCGTGCGGGGCGAGCGCGGGCCCGAGGAGACCGAGGAAGACGAACGCGGCGACGATGACGACGCCGGCGAACGCGAGACGGTCGCGCCGCAGGAACGTGAACTGGTTGCGGAGCGTCTCCGCGACCCCCTCGACGCGCTTTTTGAGTTCGGCTTCGGGCTTCGTCTCGGTGCTCACGCGGCACCACCTCCGCTGGTCGAGACGGTCGGGTCGAAGTAGGCGTACAGCACGTCGGCGACGAGGTTCGCCACGATGACCGCGAGCGCCATGATGAACACGGCCGCCTGCACCAGCGG
Organism: Haloferax sp. Q22; assembly: GCF_001482285.1. GTDB lineage: Archaea > Halobacteriota > Halobacteria > Halobacteriales > Haloferacaceae > Haloferax. The sequence goes on from NZ_LOEP01000037.1 coordinate 145,107, forward strand.
GTAGTCCTGCTGTTGGATGGCGAGCACGAGTTCGCGGCCGATGCCGGGCCAGCCGAAGACGACTTCGAGCAGGATGAGCCCCTGGAAGATCATCCCGAGACGCAGCGCGAAGTAGGTCAAAATCGGCAGCATGGAGTTCCGACCCGCCCGCGCGAGCTGCTGCATCTCCGAGAGCCCCTTTGCGCGGTGAAGCTTGAGGAACTCAGAGCCCCGCTTTTCGACGACGCCGTTGCGCGCCAACAGCAGGAAATCGCCGCTGTAGTACAGCACCGACACCGTAAACGGAAGGATGTAGTGGTGCAGGAAGTCGAGCGAGGCGAACGTCTCGACGTAGCCCTCCGGCGAGGCGCTGATAGAGCGCATCCCGAAGGCGGGCACCAGTTCGAGGTTGTACGCGAAGATGATGACGAACAGGATGCCCGTGATGAACACCGGCGTCGACCGGAGGAACGTCGTGGCGATGATGCTGAGCTTCTCCAGTTTACTCCCCCGGTTCCAGCCGACGTACATCCCGAGGAGGGAACTCAGGACCGCCGTCGTCACTAACGCGGGGACGAGCAGGATGAGCGTGTTGACGAGCCGCGGAGCCAACACTCCCCAGACGGGCTGACTCCGCAGGATGGAGTAGCCGAACTGGAACAGCAGGATGCTCTGGAGGTAGCTGAGGTACTGCCGCCACATCGGCTGGTCGAGGCCGTACATCGCCCGAATCTCGGTGATTTGCTGCTGGCTCAGATTGCCCGCGGTGACGAGCGACTCGAACGGACTTCCCGGAAGCAGCCGCAGGACGACGAAGATGACCGAGACGGCCACGAGGGTGAGCAGGATGGAGATGGCGAGTCGCTTCGCGAGGAAGCGCTGGAACTCACTCATGGTCGGGCACCCCGACGGCGCGAATGGGTAGTGTTCGACATGCTGTTACCTCACGAGAAGTCCGCCTGTCCGAGTTCGTCGCGGCGTTGGTGCATGTTTCCGGGCTGGATGCGCTCGACGAAGGCGGCCCACGCGTCCCCGTTGGGGAACCGGAGGTTTCCGTCGTCGTCCCACGTGTAGCCGGCCTGTTCGAGGTTCGATTTCGCTCCGTCGATATCGAACTCGTAGTGGGTGGTATCCGACGTGTGCCACGGCGTGAGGTCCGAAATCGGGTTCTCCCCGCTCGGGACGGTCGCGCGGTCCTGTAACACGTCGGTGGCGAAGCCCTCGGTGTCGACCGACTTGGCGAGAGCGACGCGGAACTCCTTGTCGCGAACGAGCGGACAGGAGAACATCAGCTTCGTGTCGAGCGGCGCGAAGTTGCCCGAGGTCATCTTCTCGACGCCGGCGGTGCTCGCGGCGCGGTCGGCCTGCGAGTTCGAGAGCGTCGTGCCGATGGCGTCGATTTCGCCGCCCTGCAGCGAGCCGATCATGGAGTCGATGTTGCCGACGTTTATCCAGATGACGCGGTCGACGCCCTCACCGGTCGTGGCCTGGTCGCCGAGCGCGTCGGCCCGCCAGTCGTCGTCGAACATCCAGTGGCCCTCGTTTTTCGACACCTCGAAGCGAGTGCCCTGCTCCCAGTTCTCGTACGTGAACGGCCCCGTGCCGACGGGCGACTCGGGGTTGTGTTGGGACGGGTTCTCCACGTCCTCCCACTTGTGCTTGGGAATGATGACGCTGCGAACGACGCGCTGGGTCATGAACGCCGCGTCGGGGCCCTTCAGATTGAACCGAACCTCGTGGTCGCCGAGCACCTCGACTGACTCGACCGGCTCGTAGAACGGCGTCTGACTGGTCGAGGAGTGTTCCTTGTACAGTTCGACGGTGAACTTCACGTCCTCCGCGGTGAACGGCTCGCCGTCGTGCCACTCGACGCCCTCGCGGAGGGTGAGTTCGACAGTGGTGTCGTCGACGAACCCGCCGCCGGTCGCCAGCGCGGGAACGACTTCGAGGTCCGGCGTGGCGTCGAAGAGGCCGTCGTAGATGAACGTCAGTCGCTTCGCCTCCGCGCCGCCGGCGGCCCACGGGAGGTTCAGCGAGTTCATCGAGGTGGTCACGCCCTTGATGTAGGTCCGGTCGTCGGTCTGGGGTTGGAGGTTCACCTCCGACCAGACGAACGAGTCCTTCGTCGGGCCGTTGCCCGGCGTCTGGACGTAGCCGCTCCAGCGCTCCGTGTTGACCGCGGTGATGATATCGGGGAACAGCGTGATGAGCGCGCCCACGTCCTCGCTGAAGATGCGCTGGGCCTCGGCGACGAGCTCCTCGCGCTCGGCGCGGTTGGTCGCCCGACTCTGTTCCGTCAGCACCTCCTGCAGGTCAGGGTGGTAGTAGTTGTCGTAGTTCGAGAGACTCGTCTCGGTCCGCCGCATCAAAAGCGGGTTCGGGTCTAGCCCGCGTTGCGGGTCCGGACCGTGGGTACTCATCGAGATGATCGCTTCGAGTCCCTTCGTGTCCCAGCTCTGGGCGTACAGTTGGTTCAGCGGTCGGTCGTTGAGTTGCGTCCCGACGCCGAGGGCGTCAAGCCCGCGCTGGACCATGAGCGCGTGTTCCCGCATCCACGGGTCGTCCTCGCTCGAAAATTCGAGCGGGACGGGGTCCAACACCGCGCCGGCGGTCGCGCTGTAGTCGAGCGGCGGTTCGTCGGCGTCGATGGTCTCCCACTCGCGCCAGTACTTCGTCTCGACCGTCTCCGGGGTTCCGGACGGAACCTCGGGGGTGAGACTCGACCCGCCGTCGCTCCCGCCGCTCCCGTTGCCGCCGCCACCGGTACACCCCGCGAGTCCGGTCACGCCGAGGGCGGTCGCAGTCGCCGCCACGTAGTCGCGTCGCGTAAGGCCAGTTCCACGTTCGACACCCGAACTATCACGATTTTTCTCCGACATTGCGACCGCTTGTTATGGAGTATCTTCCATGGTGCTGTTCCCGATACGCCCCGATATCTATCGCACTTTATATACTGGTCCGGTGAAAATCGGCAACATTCTCCAGCAAGGTGTGAGCTACTCCTGTCGCGGGCCGTAGATGAGTTCGAGCAGATTTCGCTCCGCGGTCCGGAGTCGTTCGCTCAGCGTGGACTGAGCGATACCCAGTTCCTCCGCGAGTTCGGTCTCAGAGGTCTCCCGCGGAATGTGGAAGTAGCCGTGGTTGAACGCCGTCTCGAGAACCGCGAGTTGGTCGTCGGTCAGCTTGGAGATTAACACCTCCTTTAATCGGCCGCTGTCGAGCGGTTCACCGGGGGCCTCGTCCTGCGTCACGGAGCGGAGTTCGAACTCCCCGAGCGTCTCCTGAATCTCGTCGGCGAGTTCCCTGAAGTGGTCCCAATCCTGTGCGGTGGCGACGACCTCGAAGACGCCGTCTTGGAGGACGATGCGGTTCGGAATCGTCTCCTGTCTGAGCACCAGTCCGAGGATGAACGGGTACGACTCGTTGGCGAGAATCGTCACTCGGCGTATCTGCACGTCGGTCGAGGCGGTCGGGATCTCCTCGTCGTAGAAGACGGTCACACCCGAGATATCGGCGAGGAGGGACTCCACGTCGAAGGGGCCGTTCGAGGCGATGGTGAGCGACTCGATCCACGTCCCGTCCTCGACGTAAAACGCGTTGTCCAACTCGATGCTCCGGGCGTCTCGCAGGCGGCGATCTATCTTCGACATGACGCCGGTCGGAGCCGTCGTAAACTCAACACGTAAGATACGAACTCACCCGTACCGGCCAGATACCGTTCACCTATAAATAGCCAGGTGGTTGCCGCAACGGGCGGCGATACCGGGCCGAGTTCACGCGGACGGGGCACTGGGCCGGCCGCCGAGTCAGGCGACGAGCGGCCAGTAGAAGAGCCACGAGAGAGTCACGACGACGAGCGACAGGCCCATCGTCACGAACCCGAACAGCGTCACGTCCCGATTCGTCAGCGGTCCGCGGTCGAGCGAGACGAGCACGGCGGTCGTGTTGAACGGGAGAATCGTGGTCGACCCCACCACCAGGAGGACGGCGAGTCCGAGATAGAGCCGCGTCACGCCGAACGTCTCCGCGAACCGCAGCACGATGGGGAGAATCACCACGATGGCGGCCGACCCGGTCGAAAAGAGCACGCGAACGGCGACCGCGAACCCGAGGAGCAATCCGACGAGTTGCCAGTGACTGAACGCCCCGAACGGGACGAACTGCGCGAGGAGGTCGACGACGAGCGCGATGGTTTGGGTCGCTTCCAAGGCGTCCAGAATCGATAGCGTCGCGCCGATGAGAAAGAGGACGCCCCAGCTGAGTCCCTTGACGTCGTCGGTGTCGATAACGTCGACTCCCGGGAGCGCGAGGACGGTGACCGCGACGACTGCCGGGAAAATCTCGGGAAGACCGACGAACGAGCCGACGACCCACGCGAGGACGGTCCCGGCCATCACCACCGCGACGAATCTCTGCTCGCGAGTCAACTCGCCGTCGGAGGGCGCGTCCGCAATCCCCGGCTTCCCGGGGTCAACAGTCGAGTCGGCATCGACGGCGTTGAAGAGACCAGCGGCCGCGGCGGCGAGCGCGTAGAGAACCACTGTCGGCGGAATCATCAAGACGGCCCACTCGACCCACGAGAGCGGTCGGACGCTCGTCGCGAGGATGCCCGACGTGACGAGCGCCATCCCGCCGCCGGTCATGAGCGCCATCGACGCGATGGGGTTGATGTGACCCAAGAGGAGGAACGACGCGCGCTCGAACCCGCTTCCCGACGGGAGGTCGAACTCCTCGGTCACCTCCTCGACGATGGGGATGAACGCGACCGCACGGGCCATCGCGGACGGCATGAACAGCGCCAGTACGAGCACGTTCCGGGCGATGGAGCGAAACGCTCCACGAGGGGTGCTGTCCGGGGACAGCAGTCGGTTCGCTAACCGGGTATCCAACCCCACCGACCGGACCGCGTTGCCGAGAAGTAACAACACGAGGAGGAAGTAGACGAGCGAGGAGGTGAAGCCGCTGACCGCGGCCTCGAAGGAGTCCACGACGCCGAGAGCGTACAACAGGGAGACACAGGCCAGACTCGAAATCGCGTACGGGACCGGTTTGGTCAACCAAAGTAGGAGCGCGACGACGAAAACCGAAAGCGCGTACTGCGACCGGACCGGAAGGACGGAGACGGGGTGGAGCCCGACGACTGCGAGGAGCAGGGCGGCGGCGACGACGAGCGTCACCGTCTGCGAGGAGAGCTCCGGGGCGCGCAGCCCTCGGTCGGGCAACCAATCTATCACGAACGTACCTGCACACAACGGGTCCAAATAGCTACTGCCGGCGACAATTCGGGCCGCCAATCGAGGGAAGAGCGCGAATCGAGGAGAGACAACCCCAATTTGAATTATTTGAATTATTTGGATTGTTTGAGCAGTCCAAAGGGCCAGAGTAACCATAATTATTTCAACTGTGCCGAGAATCTCGCTATCACGGATATCCCCATCATGTCACGTGCAGTCAGCGTCTGTCTCCTCAAAGGCGGTATCGGCAAGTCGACGACCTCCATCAACCTCGCCCGCGAGCTCGCACACCGGGGAAGCGACGTACTGCTCGTGGACCTCGACCCGAACGGACACACCACGACGGGTCTCGGGTTCGGCGAGGAGTTCTACTCGGAAGCGCATCTCGGCGACGTGCTCCTCGACGACGCCGAGTTGGAGCCGCGGGAGCTCATCTTGGAGACCGAGTTCGAAATCGACCTCCTCCCGTCGAACGACCGCATCGAGCAGGTCGAGTCGGACCTCGGCGGCGTGATGATGGGGTCGGCGCGGCTCAAACAGCGCGTCATCGACCCGCTTCTCGGCGACGACTACGACTACGTCGTCGTGGACTGCCCCGCGGCGCGCGGGAAGCTCAACGACAACGCGCTGTACGCCACGCAGAACCTCGTCTTGCCGATGCGACCCGAGTCAGGGGCGCTCTCGGGACTCGAAAAGACCGTCAAGCGACTCATCACGCCCGCGCGCGAACACTTCGACCTCGAAATCCTCGCGGTCGTGCCGACCGACCTCCGGGACCGAATCGACCACGACCGCCCGACGAGACGGCTCGTGGAGGCGCTCGTTTCGAAGCCGAACATCGCGTCGAAGCTCCCGAACTTCGCGTACACCGACCCGGAGGTGTTCGAGGCCATCGACAACGGCGAGTGGGACGACGACCTGCCGAAGCCGGGAATTCGACACCGCTCGGCCATCGACGCGTCGATTCGCGAGCACATGCCGCTTCGGGACTACGACAGCACCTGCGACCAGTTGGCGTGCTACGATGAACTCGCGCAAATCGTCGAAGAGGGCGAGGTGGCCCGATGAGCGAAGACCCCTTCGGCGACCTCGACGCCGCGATGGGGAGTGGGGAGTCCGCGGCGGACCCCGAACCGGAACCCGAACCAGCGTCCGAAGACGCCGGCACCGACGACGCGGTCGAATCGGAAGGAGGGACAGAACCGGAGCCTGTCGAGGAGGTCAACCCCCGAGAGCGCCCCGCGTTCGAGTTCGATGAGACCGTCCACAAGGCGCTCTACGTGCTCGAAGCGGTCGCCGACGAGTTCGACGACATCATCACCTACGACGTGGAGCGGGACCTGACCCGCGACCACGGGCTCAAGGGCGTCACGAAGAGCGAACTCCACAACGCCGCGCTCGACGTGGCCACCGAACACCCCGAAGAAATCGTCGAACGCGTCCTCGAACAGCGCGGCGTCGACGAGGAACGCTCCGAATAATTCGAATAATCCGTCTCCGTCAAACCTCTTAGCACCGGACAGAACACGAGCGACACGACAGCGGGAGCGCACCGACCGAGACGGTCCGCTCCGCGTGGGTAGTGATCGAGATGTGGGGAAATTACTTCAGTATACCCACCGTAGTGAGCGTATGTCCGAAGCGACGCTGGACGGTCGCGGACGCCTCACGCTCCCCAAAGAGATCAGAGAGCGGTACGGCGAACACTACCACATCGTCCAACTGCACGACGGTATCAAGCTGATTCCAATCGAGGATGACCCGCTCGATGCGCTCCGCACCGAGTTCGCGGACGTCGAGAAGACGGCCGAAGAACTCCGCCACGGAGCGCGGAACGCGGCGATAGACGAGGCCGGCCGCTGAATGTACGCGGAGACGGATTTCCTGCTGGCACTCATCAAGGACGAAGACTGGCTCGGCGATGCCGCAGAGACGTTCTACCGAGACCATCGGGACGAACTGTGGACGTCGCAGTTCACGCTCATCGAACTCCTCATGGTCGCGTACCGAGAAGAGCGGGACACGGAACGGGTCATCACGAACGTGGCCGCACTGTTAGAAGTTCGGGGCGACGTTGATACGGTCCTCACGGCCGCAACCTACGTCGAAGACCACGGGTTCACGCCCTTCGACGCGCTCCATCTCGTCGAATCAGATGGCGACACGATCGTTTCGAGCGACGAGACGTACGAGTCGTTTGCTCCGCGGCTCGACCTGAAGGCCGTCGAAGACGAGTGACAGCGGTAGGGTAGTTATTCATCAGACAGTCCTGACTCCCAATACGTTCGTCCAGAGTTCAGCACGGCCTCGTCAGACTATCAGCGACTGCGGTTCGACACCGCCGATAAACTGAGGCAGAGGCGGTGACGCGCCGCGAATCGGCGCTCACCGAATCATCTTGTCGCGGTCAGGGTCGAAAAGCGGCCCCGACCGGACCGTCGCGGGGTAGGCGTCGCCCTCGTACCGAATTTCGACGTCCTGCCCCGAACTGGCGTACTGCTCGGGGAGGTACGCGTACGCGATGCCGGCGTCGATAGTGTAGCCGTAGTCCGCCCGACAGCAGTAGCCGACGACCTCGCCGTCGGCGAACACCGGGTGGCCCGCGTCGACGACGGCTTCCTCCTCGTCGAGCGTTATCGGGACGATTCGGTCGCTCGGGCTGTCGTCGTTTTTGTCCTCCACGAGCGCCGCCTTCCCGACGAAGTCGGTGTCGAGGTCGACCGCGAAGCCGATTCCGGCCTCGTACGGGTTGTGTTCGGGCGTGAGGTCCGTTCCCCAGAGACGGAATCCCTTCTCCATGCTCGTCGAGTCGAGCGCGGCCCAACCGACGGGCGCGATGTCGTACTCCTCGCCGGCCTCCCGGATGGCGTCCCAGAGCTGGCTCCCGTACTCGGTCGGGGCGTAGATTTCCCAGCCGAGTTCGCCGGCGTACGAGAGTCGGAGCATGGTCACGGGGATGCTGCCGAGGTAGGTCTCCTGTGCGGAGTAGAACGGGAACTCGTCGTTCGAGAGGTCGGCCTCGACGAGGTTCTCAAGCACCTTCCGGGAGTCGGGTCCGAAGACGCCGATTCCGGTCCGACTGGAGACGTGTGCGGTCACGTCGACGGAGCCGTCGTCGGGCGCGTGCTCCTCAACCCAGCGCGAGTGGAGCGTCGCCGAGCTTCCGCCCCCGGTGAACAGCACGAACCGGTCGTCGCCGAGGCGGGCGACCGTCAGGTCGGCGAGCACGCCGCCGTCTTCGTTGAGCATCGCCGAGTAGCGCATCCGGCCCGGCGTGACGTCCATATCGTTCGTCAGGAGCCCCTGCAGGAACTCCAGCGCGCCCGGCCCCGTCACTTCGATGGGCGTGAAGGTCGTCATATCGACCATGCCGACCTTCTCGCGGAGGTGCTGGTGTTCCGCGCCCTGGACCTTCGACCAGTTCTGCGAGAGCCAGTCGGGGCGGTCCGGAACGTCGTACGTTTCGAGGAGCGTCTCGTTGGACTCGTACCACTGCGGGACCTCCCAGCCGTCGCTGTCGTAGAACTCCGCGCCGAGTTCGGCCTGCCGGTCGTAAAACGGACTCCGGCGGAGGGCGCGCTGTCCGTCCGGCTGTTCGCGCGGGTGGATGAGTTGGTACACCTCGCGGTACTGCTGTGCGCCGCGCCCGTAGGTGTACTCACGGCTCCCCGTGTGCGACTGGAACCGAGAGACGTGCGCGCCGGAAGCGTTGACTCGGGATCCGTCGAGCCGCGGCGTTCCGTCTTCCATCCAGCTGGCAACGATGTCGCCCGCGCCGCCGGACTGCGTGACCCAGACGGCGAGCGCCCACCAGAGACCGTCCGTGTCCTCGTCCGGTCCGAGGATGGGCATGCCGTCGGGCGTGAACGAGAACATGCCGTTGATGGCGGAAGTCCACTCGCAGTCCTCGAAGCCAGGGACGAGTTCGCTTGCGGCGTCGAACGCCGACCGGTCGTGGTCCGGGTGGGTGTTCTCGTAGAAGTGCTCCTCGGTGAACTCCCGAAGCGACGGGTATTCGAGTCCGAGGTCGTCGAGCTTGTCGGGACCGTAGATATCCGCCGGGTCGACGAGGAGCGACTCGTGGTTGTACGAGCCGATACCGTAGCGCTCGCCGTGCTGTCGGTAGTACAGCGAGTGGTCCTGGTGCCGAAGCAGCGGCTGTTCGATTTCGCGCTCTGCGCCTTCGAGTTCGTCCAGTTCGTCGGAGACGAGATACTGGTGCGCGCAGGGCACAAGCGGGATGTCCGTGCCGACCATCTCGCCGAACAGCGGCCCCCAGATGTTCGTGGCGACGAGCACCTCGTCGGCCTCGATTCGACCGTGTTCGGTGTCGACCGCGTCGATACTGCCGTCGGAGACGTCGATATCCGTGACCTCGGTGTGGCCGTAGAACTCGACGCCTGCCTCGCGGGCTTGCTCCGCCATCGATTCGGCGGCGCTGACGGCGTCAGCCTTCCCGTCCGACGGGACGTAGTACCCGCCGTAGATGACGTCGGCGTTTATCTGCGGGACGCGCGCTTCGACCTCTTCGGGCGTGAGAAGTTCACCCTCGTCGATACCGTACGACTGTCCCCACTCGCGCTTGCGTTTGAGGAAGTCCCAGCGCGCTTCGGAGTAGGCGACTTCGATGCCACCGCACGTCCGGAAGTCGCCGAACCCGTCGTAGAGGTCGCGCGTGTACGACGCCATCTCCGTCATCAGCTTGTTCCCGGCCGTCTGGAACACGAGTCCGGGGGCGTGAGAGGTCGAACCTCCCGTCTCGAACAGCGGCCCCCGGTCGAGGACGACGACGTCTTCGCGACCCGACTCGGCGAGGTGATACGCCGCGCTACAACCGACACAGCCGGCCCCGACAACGACCGTTCCGGCGCGTTCGGGAAACGTAGACCATGTGTTCATATACCAAACAGTAGTGACCGCGGCCCCCGGATATCTCTCCGGGTCCACTATCTGAGGTGTATACGTACCGGGGGGTGGTGAGAGCCGGGTCTCGCCACGGGACGAACGTCGTTTGCACGAGGAGAGAGCGCCGACGAGCAGCGTTTGCCAACGGGACGGGGAGCGTCGCCGACGAACGTCACTCGCCGGCGAGGTACTTCTCTCTGAGGTAGATGACGAGGCTGGCGCTCAGGAACGCGAGACCCGCGCCCTGTAGCTCACCGACCGTCATCGCGAACAGCGCAACGAGGAAAAGGAAAACCGCGAACGCCGCCGAAACGACAGCGAGCGCGTTCATCGAGAGCATCGAGTCATCGTTCGGTGACCCCGTCGTTAGTCGTCCGTCGTGCTGGGGTTCTCTTGGACGTTGGTCACGACCGACGTCCGAGAGCGACCGACGTCGATGTCGATGTCCTCGTCCGCCAAGTTCTCGATTCGCTCGGCGAACTCCTCGGACTGCAGGAGTTCGTACTCCTTGTCGAGACCGAGATAGACCGTGTAGCACATGACGACGAGGACGACGGCGAACGGGAATCCCGTCGCGATGGCCGCGGTCTGGAGCGCGCCGAGGCCGCCGCCGTAGAGGAGAAGTGCCGCGACGAGACCCTCGACGACCGCCCAGAAGATGCGTTGGGTCCGCGGTACGTTGTGCTTGCCACCCGACGTGAGGTGGTCGACGACGAGCGACCCCGAGTCGGAGGAGGTCACGAAGAACGTCACCACGAGCGTCACGGCGAGCAGTCCCGTGATAGCGCTGAACGGGAACTGTTCGAGGAGCGCGAACATCGCGACCGTCTGTCCGGCCTCGCCGTAGGTCGCGAGGACCGCGCCGTTACCCTGAAGCGAGTTGAACAGCGCGCTCCCGCCGAACGCCGAGAGCCAGACCGTCGAGAACAGCGACGGCAGGACGAACACGCCGAAGACGAACTCGCGGACCGTCCGCCCCTTCGAGATGCGCGCGACGAACATGCCGACGAACGGTGACCAAGCAATCCACCACGCCCAGTAGAACACCGTCCAGCCGTTGACGGTTGACGCGCCGTCGCCGAGCGTCCCGGTGAAGAACGCCAGCGAGAGGAAGTCGCTGAAGTAGTTCCCGAGACCCTGCACCCACGCGCCGAAGATGCTCATCGTCGCGCCGGCGACGAGCACGAACGCCAACAGGACGAACATCAAAAAGACGTTCAGCGTGCTCAGACGCCGGATGCCGTCTTCGAGGCCGGCCGCGACGGAGGCGGTGGCGATGAGAGTAATCACGGCGATGAGCCCAATCTGCATCCCCGTGTTGTTCGGAACGCTCAGGACGCCGAGCATGCTCTCGCCGAGGATATACGACAGGCCCGTGTTTATCTGCGCGACGCCGAGGCCGAGCGACGTGGCGAGGCCGAACAGCGTCGCGAACACCGACACGAGGTCGATGAGATGGCCCGGCCAGCCGTAGATTCGCTCGCCGAGGAGCGGCCAGAAAATCGACCGGAAGGTGAGCGGGAGCCCCCTGTTGAACGAGAAGAACGCGAGCCCCAGTCCCACGAGACCGTAGATGGCCCACGGGTGGAATCCCCAATGGAAGAACGTCTGCGTCATCGCGGCGATGCCCGCAGCGCCGGACCCGGCCTCGGCGTCGAAGAAGCCGGGAACGTTGGTGAAGTAGTACAGCGGCTCCGAGACGCTGTAGAACATGAGCCCGATACCCATGCCCGCGCTGAACAGCATCGCCATCCACGAGAAGTCGCTGAACTCCTTTTCGGCCTCGACACCGCCGAGCGTTATCTTTCCGTACTTACTCAGCGCGAAGTACGCCAAGACCACGATAAAGAGGTTCACCGACAGGAGGAAGAACCATCCGAAGTTGCCCTCAAAAAAGCCCCTGACGGCCGAGTAGACGCTCGCCGCCTGCTCGCCGAGAATGAGCGTCGCCGCGACGAAGACGCCGATTACCAAGAGCGCAGCCGGGAAGACGACGGGATGGATGTCGAGCCCCCACCGCTGGATGTTTCCGTCGCCGGGTTCGCGCTCCGTCTCGGGGTAGAACACGTCCGCCTGTAAGTCGCTCGTCGACCGGTCGGTCGAATCGTTGCTATTCGTCATTCGATACAGCCTCCGTTGATAACCGCCGCCTGAATTCGTGTTCGTTCATATCGCTATCCCCGCTTTGGGGCCACCCAGTGTCACCGTCGAGAGACGGCCCGCGTCGGCTTCGACGCGTCCGCCCTGGCCGTGATACAGGTCCACACCCCTCACGATTCAACCAACCCAATGGTGTTACACATAATAACAAGTCGGCTTCGATAATAGTGGCATTTATACGCAAAAGAGGAACAGTTCCGAAAATTATATCGTCAAATCAGTTGACGAGCGGCAATCGCGACCGCCCGTCGTCACTCGAACCGGTCGAGCGAGAACATGTCGAGCGGCAGGTCGCTCTCGCCGTCGACGACGAGGTCGGCGAGGATTTCGCCGATGACGCTGGCGAACTTGAAGCCGTGTCCCGAAAAGCCGGCTCCGACGGCGACCTGCGGGTGGTCTGGCAACGTGTCGAGGATGAAGTGTTCGTCCGGCGAGTTCGTGAACATGCACGTCGCGAGCGACATCGTCGGCCCCGCGGCCTCCGGGAAGTACTTCTCCGTGACGTCCCGGAGTATCGCCTCGTCAGCGCGGTTCGGCTCGCGGTCGAAGTCGTCGGGGTCGACCTCCTCGTCGCGGTGATGGTATTTGCCGAGTTTGAATCCCGGCACGTCGTGGACCGGGAACCCGTAGAACCGACCCTCGGGGACGCTGAGGTTCCAGACGGGGAATTCCTCGGGCGCGAACGTCGCCGGTGACTCCGGTTGGAACCACGCGAGCGCCTGTCGCTCGGGGACTGCGAGGCCGTCAAGCGCCGAGGCAAGCTTGTAGTTCCACGCGCCCGCGGCGAGCACGAGCGCGTCCGCGACGTACACACCTCGGTCGGTGCGGACGCGCACCCCGCCGTCGTTCGTCTCCGCCCAGTCTTCGACCCGTTCGCGGGCGCGAATCTCGGCACCCCGGGCCTGCGCCGCTTCGGTGTGCGCGATAATCGCCTGCTCGGGGACGATGAACCCACCGTCTTCCTGATAGACCGCGCGGTACTCCTCGGGGAGTTCGTAGCCGGGGAACCGCTCGTTGACCTCCGCGCCGGTCAGCACCTCGTGCGGGATGTCGTGTTCCTCACAGGAGCGTTTCGAACCCGCGAACACGTCGTTGTCCTCTGGTCCGGCGTCAATGGAGCCGGTTCGGTGGATGACCTCGCGGCCGGTCTCCTCGGCGAGGTCGTCCCAGAGGTCGTACGCGCGTTCGATGAGCGGGACGTACGAGGGGTGTTCGTAGTACGCACGGCGGATGATGCGGGTGATGCCGTGAGACGACCCCTGCGAGTGGGGGATGTCGTAGCGTTCGAGACCGACGACGTCGAGGCCGCGGTCGGCGAGGTGGTACGCGGTCGCGCTTCCCATCCCGCCGACCCCGACGACGGCGACATCGTATCGGTCGTCGCGGACACTCATTGTGTCCGGCGGTTCGGAACGTCCCCCCTTCACTCTTGACCTGTATCACGGAGCCCCTTTTTCAGAGGAACGACGCCCGGCCCGCCGAGAGCAGCGCTGGCGGTCGAACGCCGACGGCTCACGGATATCCACCACCACTTATACGGCTCAACTATTCCCGACGAACCCTTTTCCACAAATGTGTGTTTCTTCTTCCCATGACACGGTGGAACAACAATCGTGACGAAGTCGGTGCAGTAAGTGCTGATATCACCGCTGAAACGAACGCGCTACCGGCGAGGTACTTCACCGACCCGGAAGTCCACGAGATGGAAAAGGAGAAAGTGTTCGGTCAGTACTGGGTCTACGCGGGCCACGAGACCCACATCCCGGACGCGGGCGACTACTTCACGCGAACCATCGGTGACAAGCAGATTATCGTCACCCGCGACGGCGAGGGCGACGTGCGGGCGTTCTACAACGTCTGTGCCCACCGCGGGTCGAAGATGCTCGACGATACGCCGATGACCGACACCGGAACCCTCAATCGAATCACCTGCCCGTACCACCTCTGGGCGTACGAACTCGACGGGACGCTCCAGAGCACCCCCAAGAGCTTCGAGGAGGCGAGCCTGAACCCGGACCTCGACGACGACGCCGTCAGCGAACTCGACCCCGAAGAGAACGGACTCATGGAGGTCAACACGGACGCCATCGGGCCGCTCGTGTTCGTCAACTTCGAGGACGAACCGAGCCTCTCGCTGGCCGAACAGGCCGGGTCGATGAAGACGGAACTCGAGGACCTGCCGCTCGGCGAGTACGAGCACGCCCGGCGCTACGTCTCCGAAGTCGAGTGCAACTGGAAGACGTTCAGCGGGAACTACTCGGAGTGCGACCACTGTCAGGCGAACCATCAAGACTGGGTGCAGGGGCTCGAACTCATGGACTCCGAACTCGAAGTCAACGACTACCACTGGGTGCTTCACTACAAGCACAAAGAGGACGTCGACGACGAGATGCGCATCCACCCCGAACACGAGGCCAAGTTCTACTACTTCTGGCCGAACTTCACGGTCAACATGTACGGCACCGCCGACGGCTACGGCACGTACATCATCGACCCCATCGACGAGGGGCGCTTCCAACTCATCGCGGACTACTACTTCCGCGACTCCGACCTGTCGGAAGAAGAAGAGAAGTTCGTTCAGACGAGCCGACAGCTCCAGGAGGAGGACTTCGAGCTCGTCGAACGGCAGTACGAGGGACTCACGTCCGGCGCGCTCGGGCAGGCACAGCTCGGTCCGAACGAACACACCGTCCACAAACTGCACCGCCTCGCACAGGACGCTTACAATGCCTGACAACGAGGATGCCAAACTAGCCGAAAAACCACGCGCCGGCGTCGTCACCTGCCCGGCGTGCGACCTCCACGTCTCCGTCACGGAGCCGAACGACGCCGTCGAACTGTATCGGCGACACGCGAACGTCACCGGCCACGACGTCGAGTGGGAGCGCGTCGCGTTCGACGCCGACGTCGGGAGCGGCGACGTGAAAACGGCGCTCACCGAACTCGGCGATAACCACCCGGATGGCGTCGAACTCGGACGACTCGCCGCGGCGCTCGCAGACAACGGCGTCGCCATCGGGGAAACGCTCGATGCCGTCCGCGACCTGCGGATGAGCGGCGAAATCTACGAACCGCGGGACGACTACGTCCTCGTGGTCTAACTCCCGACTTTTTTCGGGGTGTCACCCGGTCACTCGTCGAGGAGAATCGACTCGACCAGCTCCGCGGTCCCCCGCCTGATGCGTCCGCTGACGGCCGTCGGCGAGATGTCGAGAACCTCCGAAAGGTCGTCTAGCGCCGCCTCTCGGGGCTCCTCGAAGTAGCCGTGTTCGTAGGCGGCGACGAGCGCATCGCGCTGGGCGTCGGTCAGCTTGCTCGGCTCGCCGTTCATCCAGCCGTCCTGTCGGAACATCCGGTTCAGCTCGAAGGAGATATCGTTCGACTCGCAGTACTCCCACAGTTCCGAGAGCGCCTCGCGGTCCGAGAGTTGGATCCGGACCCGCCAGCCCGCCGTGTCGTTGCTACACGCGTCGAGCATGAGCCCGCCGAGTTCCGTGATGATAGGCGAGAGGAGGATCGTATCCGGCGTGTGTCCGATGCGATACACCGCGGACTCCTCCCGCTCGGAGACGAGCTGCCAGTCGCTGACCGTGTGGTCGACCTCCAGCGCCGCTTCGAACGCCGAAACGTCTGCGCACTCCACGACGAAGAAGAACAGGCCGGTCTCGGGGTCGGTCGCGGATTGAGAGATAACGTCTATCTCGCTCGCGGCCTCCGACTGAATCGTCGGCGTCAGCGCGAGGTCATCGTGCGCGATGTCGGCAACGGTTATTAGACTCATCGTGTCTTCACCTCGTGGATACAGAGATTCGACACCGGGCAAACCAGACTGCCGGTTCGGTTGAAGGTCGCGAAGTCGTTTCGACGTTCGCGACAGAAGCGTTTCTCGTGAGCACGATATAGTAGTTTGAACATCAGATCCTTGTTTATAATTTTCGCCGCATATTCTGAGGGGCTATATAAACTGACTCAGTATTCCACACCGCTTTTCAGGGAGTCCCGGCGCGTCCGTCGGAACGGACAATGAGCGTGGGCACATCACTTCGGCGACTGGGCGAATTCCTCGAAGAGTGCGAGCGGATGGACGCCGCGAGCGTCCGCGAGTCGTCCGTGGCGGTCACGGAGTCGGGCGCGTCCGCGGACGTCAAGTTCACGCTCTCGTCGGACGCCGACGGCGACGCTCCCGTTCGAATCCAAGGGGCTTCGTTCGAATCCAACGGGTCGATTGGGCTCACGCTCGGTGTCGACGACGTCCTACCGAGCGACCGCGAGCACGTCGCCGTCGACGCCGCGGACATCACGCTCGACGGCGACCCGGCGGTCGTCGTCACGGTCGCGACCGAGGCGCCAACGACGAGTTCAACCGAGACAGCCGACGACGATGCCGATGCTGATACCGAACTACCCGAAGCCGTTCGGAATCCGAACGTGCCGGCGTTCGAAGACACGACGTACCTCGAAGCCGTGTACGCGCGGTACGACACGTTCGAGCGGATGGCCGACGCCTTCGAGATGGACGTGACCGACGAGACGGTCCGCAGGTACATGATCGACCAAGGCGTCCACGAGCCCTCGTCGTACGAAACGTCGCTTGCCGGCGAACCGACGGGCGTCGAGCGACCACCGACGCCCGCGACGGATGGCGACGGCTCGCCCGAGGCGCTCGCCGACGGTATCGGCCTCCCCGAGTCCGTCACAATCGGCCAACTCGCCGATGCCGCCAACGACGCCAAGACCGTCTACGAGTTCGGCAAGGCGCTCGACCTCGAACGCATGGACGCGCTCGACCTGCTCCAAGACCTCGACCTGCTCGAATTCGTGATGGGCCGACTCACGACCGACGACGACCCGGACGTGAGTCGGGAGGACGTCGTGGCGCGCATCAGGCAGTCGGCCGGAGAGACGTAGCGGACGCTTCGTCTGTGTCGATAATTCGGTTCGCTGGGAGCGCGTCGGTACGCCCGTCGTTCAAGCTGTGTTCCGTCTGGACTCGCACAACGTGACAAAAATATTATTTTTGTAGGCAAGCGGCGGGAAGAGACCGAGTGCGACGGACGACGCGGGGCTATCGTCAGGCCGAAACGTCGTCAACCGCATAGCCCGCGTCCTCTATCGTGTCCACGACGGCCGCCGCGTGTTCGGCCCCTTTCGTCTCGATTCGGAACAAGAGATGGGCCTCGCCGACATCGAGGGCGTCGACGGCGCGGACGTGGCGAACGTCGTGAATGTTCGCGTCGCGGTCTGCGATGAGTCGCGAAAGTCGCGCCATCTCGCCGGGTTCGTCTCGGATGCGGACCCGGAGACGGAGCGTCTGGCGACGGTTGGTCAGCGCGTGAACGAGCACCGTCTGGAGCATCGTCATGTCCAGATTTCCCCCGCAGAGAAGCGGCATGACGGTCTCGCCCTCGACGTCGAGGTCGTCGCTCAGTATGGCGGCGACGGAGGCGGCACCGGCCCCCTCTACGACCTGCTTGGCGCGTTCGAGCAAGAGGAGGATGGCCTCCGCGATTTCCCCGTCCGAGACCGTGACGACCTCGTCGACGTGTTCCTCGATGGTTCGGAGCGTCAACTCGGAGATGCCGCCGGTGGCGATGCCGTCGGCGATGGTGTTCGTGTCGTCGAGCGTTACGGGCACGCCCTTGTCGAGACTCTCGTGGACCGTCTCCGCGCCCTCGGCCTGCACGCCGACGACGCGAATGTCGGGGTCGTGGTGCTTGATGGCGGTGGCGATACCCGAGATGAGGCCGCCACCACCGATGGGGACGACCACGGTGTCCACCTCGGGGAGGTCGCGGTACATCTCGACGCCGAGCGTTCCCTGCCCGGCGACGATGTCGCAGTCGTCGTACGCGTGGACGAACTCGGCGTCCGACCCTTCGGCGAGCGACTGGGCGTACGCCATCGTCTCCTGGAAGTCCTCGCCGACGAGCTCGACCGACGCGCCGTAGTCGCGCGTCGCGTCGATTTTCGTCTGCGGGGCGTTCTCCGGCATCACGACCGTGGAGTCGGCCCCGCACTCGGTCGCAGCGAGCGCGACGCCCTGCGCGTGGTTGCCGGCGCTCGCGGCCACGAACTCGTCGATTCCGCGGTCGGTATCCTGTCGAATCTTGTTGTACGCACCCCGCGTCTTGAACGATCCCGTCCACTGGAGGTGTTCCATCTTCAGGTACACGTCCGCGCCGACGAGGTCGCCGAGCGAGGTGCTCCGCTCTATCGGCGTCCGCTTGACGACGCGCTCGTTTTCGAGTCGCTCGCGCGCGCGCTCGATGTCACTGTACTGCACCGGGAGGGACTCGGCCTCACTCATCGGCGAGACACCTCGTCGGTCGGCCCCACGGTGCGCAGTGACGGCACGCGCGTGTCCCCTCGGTTCCGGGACTTTCCGTAGTCTGTGATAGTTCTTAGCACGGTATGTGAGAAACGTGACGAAGTTCGAATATAGAGCTATCGCCGGTCGGCGCTCATCTTGGCGGAAGCTGAACAGATAATATGCCGATTTTGGCCGTTAGCGAACCCAGTTCGGATTATCTTTCGGAGATATCCAAGAGACACTCACCACGCATATCGACCCGAACACAGAACATACGTGTCCTGTCACGTTGTGGTTCTGGTGCGTCGTTCCGCCCTCGTCTCGGGGGGTCGGCGAAGCGTTATACCGCAGAGTCGAGATGCACTCACGATGCCTTACGACACCGTTCGAGAGACCGACCCGGCCGTCGCCGACGCGTTGACGGGCGAACGCCGGCGGCAGAACGACACGCTCGCCATGATCGCGAGCGAGAACCACGTCAGCGAGGCGGTCATGGAGGCCCAAAGCTCGGAGCTGACGAACAACTACGCCGAGGGCTACCCGGGAAGCCGGTACTACGGCGGCTGTGAGCACGCCGACGAGGTCGAACAACTCGCCATCGACCGCGCCAAGGAACTCTGGGGCGCCGACCACGTCAACGTCCAACCGCATTCGGGGTCGCAGGCGAACATGGGTGTGTTCCTCACCGTGCTCGAACCCGGCGACAAGATTCTCTCGCTCGATTTGACCCACGGCGGCCACCTGAGCCACGGACATCCGGTGAACGTCGCGGGGAAGACGTACGAGGTCGAACAGTACGAGGTCGACGCCGAGACCGGCTACGTCGACTACGAGCAACTCGCCGAGAAGGCCGAGGAGTTCGACCCGGACATCGTCATCTCGGGGTACTCCGCGTATCCCCGGGAGGTCGACTGGGAGCGCGTACAGGCCGCGGCCGAGGCGGTCGATGCGTACCACCTCGCCGACATCGCCCACATCACGGGCCTCGTCGCCGCGGGCGAACACTCGTCTCCCGTCGGCACCGCGGACTTCGTCACCGGTTCGACCCACAAGACGATTCGGTCGGGTCGCGGCGGCATCATCATGTGCGACGAAGAACACGCCGACGACGTCGATTCCGCGGTCTTCCCCGGCCTCCAAGGCGGGCCGATACTGCACAACGTCGCCGGCAAGGCCGTCGGCTTCGGCGAGGCGCTGACTCCCGAGTTCGAGGAGTACGCGTCGCAGGTCGTCGATAACGCCGCCGCCCTCGGCGAGCGGCTACAGGAGCGCGGCCTCGAACTCGTCTCCGGAGGCACGGACACCCACTTGGTGCTCGTGGACCTCCGGCCGTCGCACCCGGACACGACCGGCAAGGACGTGGAAGCGGCCCTCGAAGAGGTCGGTATCGTCCTCAACGCCAACACGGTCCCCGGCGAGAGTCGCTCGGCGTTCAACCCGAGCGGGATTCGCGCCGGCACGCCCGCGTTGACAACCCGCGGTTTCGACGAGGAGGCCTGCCGGACCGTCGCCGACCTCATCTATGAAGTCGTCGACGCGCCGCACGACGAGTCGGTCAAGGGGTTCGTCGACCAGAAGGTCGACGAACTGACCGACGAGTACCCGCTGTACGACTGACTGCGCAGGGGCTGTTCGCCCCGAGCCGAACGCCCTCCCGATACGGCCCCGCCGAAGGCCGACACAATTTGTAAATATTCGTACGTTTGTTGTTCTCTCGACTGAGCCGTTCGAGGGTCATTCAGACGCCCGAAATCGAGGGAAAGAAGCGAAATCGTCCGGTCGGTCGGGGCCCGCGGCGCACGTATAAGTAGGGTCGTCGATACCGGTTGCGACGAAGCGATATGTCCGATGCAATCAATCTCGAGACGGCGAAAGTACTCATCGAAGCGGCGGAAGCGGAAGCTGAATCGATGGGACTGCGAATGGTGATTACGGTCGCGAACCCGGAGGGTAACCTCATCGCACAGCACCGAATGGACGACGCGTGGCTCGCGAGCGTCGACATCTCCCGGAACAAGGCGTACACGGCGGCCGCGCTCCAGACGCCCACGCACGAACTCGCCGAACCGACCACCCCCGGCGAATCGCTCTGGGGTCTCCAGACGACCGACGAGAACCGACTCGTCGTCTTCGGCGGCGGCTATCCGCTCGAAGTCGACGGCGAAATCGTCGGAACTGTCGGCGTCAGCGGCGGCGAGGTGTCCGAAGACATGGCGGTCGCGAGCGCCGCAGTCGAGCGATTCGAAGAACTCGTCGAATAACCGGAGTCACCGTCTGCCGCTTTTTTCGGGCCGTTCGCCCGACGGTCGAGTGCTCAGTTCCCGCCGTCTTCGAACAGCCCGCGGAGCGCCGTACGGAGGATGTCGTACCCCGCTTCGACCTCCGACAGTTCGATGTACTCGTCGTAGGCGTGGGCCTGCGCCATCGACCCCGGACCCCACGTGATTGCGTCCATCCCGGCGTCGTTGACGAGGTTCCGAACGTCGGTCGCCGCCCGGATTCCCCACGGCTCGGGGTCGATATCCGCGTGCTCGGCGGCCGCGTCCCGAAAGCGCGTCGCGATGTCGCTGTCGGTCGGAACCGCCGCGGACTCGTAGACCCGCGTTCGCGTCCACTCGACGCGCAGGTCGTGTTCGGCCGCGACGTCGGAGAGTAGCGCGTCGATTTCGGCGTCGACTTCCTCGACGGACTCCGCGGGAACGAACCGCCGGTCGACCGTTATCGTCGCGCTCTCCGGGACGACGTTCTCCTTCGTCCCCGCCTCGAACCGCGTGACCGTCGCGGTCGGGTGACCGACGAGCGAGTCGGAGCGCGCTCGAATCTCCTCGTCGTACGCTTCGAGTGCGTCGAGAACGGGACGGGCGTTCCCAATCGCGTTGTCCCCCTCGTCGGGCCGGCTCGCGTGCGACGGGTCGCCGCCGACGGAAATCTCGTACCATCCGAGCCCCTTCGCGCTCGTCGCGGTCCGCAGCGCCGTCGGTTCGAGCACGACGCCGTACTCACCGTCGTAACCGCGTTCGAGGAGCGTCTTCGTTCCCGGTTCGGCCGTCTCTTCGCCGACCGCGGCGTGGAACACGAGCGAGCCGTCGAGGGCCCCAGCATCGAGCGCGTCGGCGAACTCGACCGTCGCGAGCATCGCGAGGGCGACGCCGCACTTCATGTCCGCACTCCCGCGGCCGTACAGTCTGCCGTCTCTGACGGTCGGTTCGTACGGCGGGTGCGTCCACTTGTCACGGTCGCCCGCCGGGACCACGTCGAGATGGCCGTTGAGGACGACCGAGGGCTCGCCGTCGCCGACGCGCGCCGCGACCTGCGGTCGGTCGGGATACGGTTCCTCGACGAGCGTCGCTGAGACGCCTCGGGATTCGAGCCAGTCGTACACGAACTTCGCCGCCGCCGCCTCGTCTCCCGGCGGGTTCTCAGTCTCGACTTCGACGAGACGCGTGAGCAACGAGCGTAATTCCTCGTCCATGGTTTCGGTCGTCTATCGACAGCGACGGACGCGGGATAATGGTTCGTGCGGTAGCTTTTTTCCGACGCGGGCGCAGGCGTCGAAGGATTCGTGCGAACGTCGTGTGTCGTGTGTTACGTGTCGCGCGTCGCGTGTCGCGCGTCGCGTGTCGCTATTCGAGCGTGGAGATACGGCTGTCCCGGAGAAGCACCCGCTTGACGATGTCCGGGTCTTCGAGCAGGCGGTGAGTCCCGTGGACGCCCTGCCCGCGGCCGCGGCCCCGGACTTCCGACTGGATGACGTTGAGGAAGTCGAGTTCCTGCAGGAGTTCCTGCACGCGGCGCTCGGAGAGTTGGTCCATGTCGAGGTCGTCGGCGACGGTGAGATACTGTCGGTAGATCTTGTTCGTCGTAATCTCGGCGGTCTTTCGGCCGCCGGTCTGGAGGACGAGCGAGTAGAGGACGGCCTTCGACTGCGTGGCGGTCCCTTCGAGGAGTTCGCTGAAGCGGTCGGCCTCGCTCTTTTCTTTCGCCGCCCGCACGTGGTCGTCGGTGACGGTCTCGGCGCTCTCGTTGCGCGCGATGCGACCGGCGTTCCGAAGGATGTCGATGGCCTTCCGGGCGTCGCCGTGTTCCTGGGCGGCGAGCGCGCTGGCGAGGGGAATCACGTCGTCGGTGAGGACGCCGGGTTTGAACGCGTCCTTCCGGTTTTCGAGGATTTCGCGGAGCTGATTCGCGTCGTACGACGGGAAGACGAGTTCGTCGTGGGCGAAGCTCGATTTGACGCGCTCCGTGAGTTCCTCGGGGTAGTCGATTTTGTTCGAGATGCCAATGATGCCGATACGCGAGTCCACGATCTTTTGATTCTCGCCCGCGCGCGAGAGCTTTCGAAGCACCTCGTCGTCGCGGAGCATGTCTATCTCGTCGAGGATGACGATGGTCACGTCGGAACAGGTGTCGAGCACCTGCCACAGGCGGTTGTAGTAGTCGCCGGTCGACAGGCCGCGCTCGGGAATCGTCATTCCGCTTTTCGACGGGTCGTTGACCTGCGAGGCGAGCGTTTTGATGACCGACGCCTCGGTGTGCTGTTCGCCGCAGTCAATGACGGCGATTCGAACGTCGACGTCTTCGCGGACCGCCTCGTGCTGGAGTCGTTCGCTCACGAGTCGGGCGGTGAGCGTCTTACCCGACCCCGTCTTACCGAAGATGAACAGGTGGGTCGGTTCGCGTCCGAAGATGGCGGGGTTGAGCGCCTGTGCGACTTTCGACATGTGCTCGTCGCGACCGACGATCTTGTCGGGACCCGGGAGATGAGAGATTTTGAGGATATCCTCGTTCGCGAAGATAGGCTGGTCGTAGCGAAACAGCGGGTCGCGAGTCCCACCCTCGCTCTCGTCCGATGTCATGTGAGTTCGCTATTCATACTCACCCGTAATAAAGGTGAAGGGGTGGACTCGCGTTTGTAACAGCGACAAATACGGCCGTTTGAGCGGGATTTCAGTCCCGGTTTTGGATTCGACGATCAACGAGTAGTATCGCGCAAGTAAGGCTGTCAGACACCACCCTCGCGTTTGTAACGTGCGAGACGGCCACGAGGAAGACGTGGCCGGTGGGGGTACACTCGCGTTTGTAACTCGACCTCCGAGAGACCACCCTCGCGTTTGTAATCGAGCGGGGGAGTACCGTCGCGTTTGTAACGTCGAGTGACGCGAGCGGCGGTGCAGACACACCACCCTCGCGAATGTAACGCGAATCGGTGTGGGGGTGGGTCGGCGAGCGGGGTGTTGCCGGTTGATTTTGCCCCTAGATTTACAAACGCGAGGGGGGTGTGTCGAATCCGCCTAGGGTCTGGCGTAGCCGTTACAAACGCGAGGGGGGTGTGTGTGTGCTCCCGAACGCAGACGGGCGAATCATGAACAACACCTATTTCGAAGAACAGCCACGACACCTCGACACGCATCCAACGACGCGATGGCGTTTTCTTCACTGACGTATCGAACTGACACTAGTAGCTAGACTACTAGTTCTACTACTCAACACAACAACACAACAACACAACAACACAACAACAAGCAACGAATCAGACACTAAAGGAGACGGGACAGACGAGAAGCGGGAGCCGACAGACAACAACCCGAAAACAATCACTGTCAGCACCGGTACCGTCGACCGACCTCCAGTTCACCGCCTTCCCAGCTTTGCCAACACGTCAGTACGCCACCCGGTGTCTCAACGGCCACCGAGTACCCGTCGAATACCCACCGAGTGCTCACCCGAGCAGTCCGAGCTCGCGAACGTCCTCGTCGACCGTCTCAAGCGCCGCTTCGGCGTCGGTAGTCCGCTTCGCCCCCGTAATCACGATTTTCCCGCTTCCGAACATGAGGACGACGACGCTCGGTTCGTCGAGGCGGTAGACGAGTCCGGGGAACTGCTCGGGTTCGTACTCGACGGCTTCGAGACCGAGCCCGATGGCCAGCGCGTTCAGGTTGAGCGCCCCGCCGAGGTCGGCGCTCGAAACGATGTTCTGCACGGTGATATCCGCGTCCTCGGGAACGGGTACGCCGAGGTCGGTGAACTCGTCGAACAGTGTTTCGATGGCCGTGCTCACGTCGTCGACGCTGTCCGCGCCGGTACAGACGATTTTTCCAGACCGGAAGACGAGACACGCCGACTTCGGGTCTCGGGTTCGATAGACGAGTCCGGGGAAGTTCTCGGGGTCGTAGTCCGTCCCGTCCATATCGAGCGAGAGTCGTTCGAGGTCGAGTTCGACCGGAACCTCCGTCGAAGCGACGACGTTCTGAATCTCGATGGACCCGATGGCGTTCACGTGCGACATCTTGTGGATTCGTTGACACTCGCTCGACTTAAACTACCGGGGTCGTTCACACGCGTTAATCACCGGACAACTGGACAACTGGACGGCTAACCCACCACTGATCGGGCGGCCGGCTTACTGGACAACTTGAGACCGGCGGTCGGACAACAGTCGGGACGTGCTCCACATGAGATAACCAATGAATATTACCTCATCATAATTCTTTTCAGCGTCTTCTTCAATTACTCTCCATGGCGTTCACAGACACGATTCACGACGAGGCCGACGAGTTCTGGTCGGCCATCCTCGACCATCCGATGGTCGTCCGACTCGGGGAGGGGAGCCTCGACGAGGAGCCGTTCCGCTACTGGGTACGGCAGGACTACGTCTACCTCGTCGAGTACAGTCGCCTCTTCGCGCTCGGTGCCGCGAAGGCCCCGACGCTCGATTCCATGGGGACGTTCGCGAGCCTCCTCGAATCGACCGTCAACGAGGAGATGGATCTCCACCGGAGCTACGCCGCCGAGTTCGGCATCGACCCCGACGAACTCGAAGCCACGACGCCGTCGCCGACGACCCGCGCCTATACTGATTTCCTCGTTCGCACCGCGACGCTCGGCTCGTTCGGCGACATCGTCGCCGCCCTGCTTCCCTGTATGTGGGGGTTCAACGAGACGGGACGCCGACTCGCCGACGCGGGGACTCCGGACCACGAACAGTACGCCGCGTGGGTCGAGATGTACGCCGGCGACGAGTTCACCGAACTCACCGACTGGTGTAAGGCGCTCATGGACGACGTGGCCGCGAGCGCGACCGAGTCGGACCGCGAACGCTACCGCGACCTGTTCCGCACGTCGGCGCAGTACGAGTACCTGTTTTGGGACGCCGCCTGGCGGCGAGAGGAGTGGCCCCTATGACCGACGCCGACTCATCCAACTCGACTGGTTCGCCCGGTTCGTCAGACTCATCCGGTTCGTTAGACTCGCCCGACACGGGCCCATCGACCTCCGAGACGTACGACGAGTTCGCCGCGTCGCGGTCTGACCCGCGATTCACCGACTGGCTCCGTGAGCGCGCGGGCGATTCGTGGGACGACGCGACCGCTCATCGACTGACGCGAGAACTCGCCGCAGACGAACTCGCAGACGACGTGTTCAGGCAGTACCTCGTACAGGATTACGCCTTCGTGGAGACGCTCGTCGGCGTCTTCGGCCACGCTGTCGGCACCGCGCCGACCATGGAGTCGAAGTCGGAACTCGTCTCGTTCCTCGGCGTTCTCACCGACGACGAGGACGACTACTTCCTGCGGGCGTTCGACGCGCTCGACGTGCCCGAGTCGGTCTACTCGGAGCCGAAGACCACGCCAGCGACGCGCGCCTTTATCGACCTCCTCGAACGCGCCGCGGGGCAGGGCGGGTACGCCGAGACGCTGGCGGTCCTCGTTCCCGCCGAGTGGGTCTACCTGTCGTGGGCGACCGATGCGGCCGACGGCCATACCAACCCCGACGAATCGCCTTCGCGGTTCTACCTCTCTGAGTGGGTTGACCTCCACGCAGTCGACGACTTCGAGGCGTTCGTCGAGTGGCTGCGGGCCGAACTCGACCGCGAGGGCGCGGCCGCTTCGCCGCGCCGACAACGGCGGCTCGAACAGCTGTTCCGCCGCACGGTCGAACTGGAGGTTGCGTTCTTCGACGAGGCGTACGAACTGGCTCCGTCCGGCGATTCGACCGCGACTGCGACCTCGCCCGCGTCCTCACAGTCGGGCGACGGCGGCGCTTCCCAACCAGGTGACGGCCGATGGTGAGTTCGACCGTCGCGCTCGGGCTGACCGTCGCGACGCTCGTCGCGTTTACCGGCGTCGGCGTGTGGTTCTCCCGCGGTCGCGTCGGCTCCGTCGAGGACCTCATCAGCGCCCGCGGCTCCGCAGGGAGCCGGCGAACGACCGCGACGCTCGTCGCGTCCGTCATGGGCGTTTGGGTGCTCTTTTCGGCCCCCGAAGCGGGCGCGAGCTTCGGTATCGCGGCCGTCGTCGGCTACGCGGTCGGCGAGGCAGTCCCGATGCTCGTCTACGCCCGCCTCGGCCCGCGAATTCGGGAACTCATCCCCGAAGGCCACTCCCTGACCGAGTACGCTCACGCCCGCTACGGGACCGCGATGTACGCCTTCGTCCTCCTCGTGAGCGCACTCTACATGTTCATCTTCCTCGCCGCCGAACTGACCGGCATTGCCGGCGCGCTCGCGCTCGTCGCCGGCGTCCCGCAGTGGCAGACCGCGCTCCTCGTCGGTGGCTTCGTCCTCCTCTACACGAGCTACGGCGGCCTCCGTGCTAGCATCGCAACCGACGCGGTCCAAGCAGTCATCGTCATCCCGCTCTTGCTGCTCGCGTTCGTCGGCGCGCTCGTCGCGCTCGGTGGTCCCACCGCCGCCATCGACGGTATCACGGCGACGAACCCCGCGCTCCTCGATCTCGGCGCGGTCGCCGGCCTGCAGTTCGGTCTCGCGCTCGCGTTCGCCATCCTCGGCGCGGAACTCATCAACCAGACGTGGTGGCAACGTATCTACGCGGCCGACTCGTCGGAGACGGTCGGGCGGAGCTTCCGGACCGCGGCGCTCGCCAACGGTGCCATCGTGTTCGTCACCGCTTTCTTCGGCGTCGTCGCGGTCGGCAACGCCGCCGTCGTCACCGATCCCGCGAGCGCGGGTTACAACGCCGACGCCGCCTTCTTCGTCCTCCTCGGCGAGGCGTTCCCCGAGTGGCTCGTCCTCGCGGCGGTTCTCCTCGCGCTCCTGCTCGTGATGAGTTCCATCGACACGTTGTTCAACGCGCTTTCGAGCCTCGTGACTGCGGACCTCGCCCGCCTGCTCGCGGAGCCGAGCGACCGCCGCCTCGCGCTCGGGTCGCGGGCGCTCACAATTGCCGTCGCGGTCGCCGCGATTTACGTCAGTCTCCGTGCCCAGAGCGTCCTCCGGCTGTTCTTCTTCGCCGACCTGCTCGGCGCGGCGGTCGCCTTCCCCCTCGTCTACGGGCTGTACTCGACTCGAATCACCGGTCTCGGTGCGCTCGCGAGCAGTCTCACCGGGCTCGCCGTTGGCCTCGCGTTCTTCCCCGACCTCCGCGGCATCATCACGTCGATTCCGGTCGTCGGCGGCCTGCTTCCCGCCGCCGACCCGCTGTATCTCACCTCCTTCGGCGGGGCGTTCGTGGTGTCGACGGCGGCGGCGCTCGTCACCGCCCGGCTCACGGATGCCGGGTTCGACCTCGGTCGGCTCTCGCGGGAGATTCGGCGGTTCGACGACGGCCGAACCGACGCGCCGTCGTCCGACTGACGCGCCGTCGGCCGACTGGACGACTTCAGTACTCG
The DNA here is from genome assembly GCF_001482285.1 of Haloferax sp. Q22. Lineage (GTDB taxonomy): Archaea > Halobacteriota > Halobacteria > Halobacteriales > Haloferacaceae > Haloferax. The sequence continues at coordinate 173,322 of NZ_LOEP01000037.1, forward strand.
CTGACCGTCGCGGTCCCCACCGAGATTCGGACGAGTTCGTTTTCAGGCCACGCGGATTCTTCGGCCCCGTACTTCCGGTTGATTCGCCGCGTGGCATCTCGAACGGCCTCATCGTCGTCGGTGACGACGGTTGCCGTCCCGAGAATCGTCACCTTCCATTGCGCCTGTCCCTTCTCGTCCTTCTGGACGGAGAGCGCGACGCGCGGATTCTCGCGAATGTTGGCGAGTTTCCGGCCCGTGGTGAGCACCTCGATTACCCCGCGGTCGTCCGCGTAATCGAACCAGACGGGAGCGACGTGAGGGCGGTCGTCGACGCTGGTCGCGAGGTGCGCCATGAGCGGTTCGCTCGTCACGAGCAACGCGGCGCGTTCGGAGAGGCCAGTCATAGTCGGATATCGGTCTCTCGGCGTAAAACGATGGCTTCGACCGGGTCTTACAAACGCGAGGGTAGTCCCCGCGACGGCGGGTACTGTCGGTTCTGATGACTCTCGTCTCACCTCCCCCGCTCCGTGAACACCCGAACTCTCTATTTTCATGTCATCTAAATGTTCTGTTTAGTTATTCCTAACGCCAGCCGGAACGCAGTTGTCATCCGTTCGAATCGGCCGGAATAACCCTCCTAACGGGTGCATAACAAAGGGGTCGGACGCGACAGTTCAGGCACCTTACTCATGAGTATCGAGGTTCGGCGGGCGACTGGAGATGACGTCCACAGTTGGGACGCGTGCGTTCGTCGAACAGTCACCGCACGGCAACGCGTTCCATCAGTACGACGCGCTGGAGATTCAGGCGGCACACGCCGGCGCGGAGTTGGTTCCGCTCGTCGGACGAAAAGGCGAGGAAGTCGTCGGCTTGTTTCCGCTGTTCCGCATCGACAAGGGGCCGATAGCGACGGTGTTCTCGCCGCCGCCGGAGCTTCGCGTCGCGTACCTCGGTCCGGTCCTCTTGAACATGGACCACATGAAACAGCGAAAGCGCGAGGGCCGACACCACGAGTTCATCGACGCCTGCCTCGAATGGGTCCGCGACGAGATTCGACCGCGCTACACCCACATCCGCCTCGACGGTCGGTACGACGACCTCAGAGCTTTCTCGTGGAACGACTACGCGATAACGCCGCAGTACACCTATCACGTCGACCTCTCGCCCGGCGTCGACGACGTGCTCATGAGCTTCAGTAGCGACGCCCGGTCGAACATCCGGAACGCGCCCGACGACGCGTACTCCATCGAGGAGGGCGGTCCCGAAGCAATCGAGCAAATCGTCGAACAGGTCGCCTCGCGCTACGAATCACAGGGTATCTCGTACCGGTCGACCCCGGCGTTCGTCACGGACCTCTACACCACCCTCCCCGAGGGGCAGATACGACCCTACGTCCTCCGAACCGACGGCGAGTTCGTCGGAGGCATCCTCGTCATCGACTACAAGGAGACGGTGTCGCGGTGGCAGGGTGGCGTGCGGACCGACGTGGAGACGGACCTCGCCGTCAACGACCTGCTCGACTGGCGCATCATGCGCGACGCGATTGACCGCGGGCGGACGACCTACGACCTCGTCGGCGCGAACAACCGCCGCATCAACCGGTACAAGGCGAAGTTCAATCCCGAACTCCACCCCTTCTACAGTCTCGAACGGAACGCGGCGGGGATGAAGACGCTCGCGCACCTCTACAAGACGATTCGCGAGGGCGTGTGACTACCCAGCCAGCCCCGAGTTAGAGCCCCGCGTAGGGGTCGGGCTTCGCTTCGGTCAGGCGGTCGACCTGCTCGTCCGTGAGGTCGATAGCGGCGGCTTCGAGGTTTTCGGTCAGTTGTTCCACCGTGCGCGCGCCGACGATGGGGGCCGTGACGCCATCGCGGTGCATGAGCCACGCGAGCGCCGTCTGAGCGGGCGTCGCGTCGACTTCCTCGGCGACCGCGTCGAGTTCGTCGTGCACGTCGAAGTTCTCCGCCGTCAGATACGACTCCTCGAACCGGCTGGACTCCGCGGCGCGGGACTCGCCGGTGAGGCCGTCCTCGCGGGTGTACTTCCCGGTGAGGAAGCCCTGCCCGAGCGGGCTCCACGGGCAGACCGCGATGCCGTACGAGCGGGTCATTTCGAGGTAGTCTCCCTCGATTTCGCGGTCGACGAGGTTGTACCGCGGCTGGGCGACGGTGAACGGCTCCCAGCCCTCGGCGCGGGCGATTTCGTTCGCCTTCGCCACCTTCCACGCGTTCGGCCGGAGGGTCGATGCACCGAGGTAGTGGACCTTCCCGTCTTCGACGAGGCCGTTGAGCGTCTTCATCATCTCGCGCGTGGGCGTCTCGTCGTCCCAGCGGTGGATGTAGAGCACGTCCACGTAGTCGGTGTCGAGGCGGTCGAGCAGGGCGTCGATGCGGTGCCGGATGTTCTTCCGGTTCGTCCCGCGGCTGTTCGGGTCGCCGTCGCGAATCTGCCAGTATATCTTGGACGCGATGGTGAACCGCTCTCGGTCTCGGTCTTCGAGCCAGTCGCCGATCCAGCGCTCGCTCGCGCCGCCGCCGTAGATGTCTGCGGTGTCGATGAAGCGCCCGCCGGCCGCCTCGTAGGCGTCGAGCAGTTCGTGCGCGCGCTCCTCGTCGATTTCGACGTTGCCCTGTTCGGTCTCCTTGCCGAACCGCCACGTTCCGAACTGGAGTTCGCTCGTCTGGAGGCCCGTCTCGCCGAACGGCACGAAGCCCAGGTCGATGTCGTCGGGTGTCGTCATGCCCGCGGGGATACGCCGAATCGACGCAAAAGCGTTGGGTAGCCGGAAGGCGATTGGGGTGAGTCACCCCGCGTTCCGTCGTCAGGCGTTCGCGCGAATCAGCGATTTCAGTTCGTCGCGCACCTCGCTCGCGTCGGTGGTCCGAACCGTCGTCTGGACCGTTCGCTCGTCCAAGTCGCTAAGCTCGCTCAGTACGCCGCCGCGACGGTCGACTTCGATGTGCAGTTCGAGCGCGTCTTCACCCGGCCGGGGCACGACTTCGAGTTCGTCCAACTCGCCGGCGAACGGCCCCGACGTGGGTCGGAACTCGAACTCCTGTACGAAGCGCCGAGTCGAGGTGAAAACGCCGTGGGGGTCGGCCTCGCACTCGGCGCTGTGCAGCGAGAAACCGAGATCGTCGAGCGCGTCAAAGACGGCTTGCAGCCGCGGCGTCGGCCGGACGTTCAGGTAGTCTTTGTCTTCGGGGTCGACAGCCAACTCGATGTCGAGTTCGGTTTCGACCCACACGTCGACGTTGCCGAGCGTGACGGGCGTTCCGTGAGGGATGTCGAGCGAGACCTCTCGCGTCTCCCGTTCGTCCGGTTGGATAGTGAGGCTCTCCGCGAGAGTGTACTGTGCGATGTCGACCTCTCGGTAGCCCTCTTCGGTCCGGTAGCGGGTCTCCAGTTCGAACCGAATTTTCCCGATTTCCTGCTCCGTCGAACCGCCTTCGATGCGCACTTCTGCGACGACCGTCTCGCCGGGACGGACGGTGTCGGAGGGGAGGACGGTATCGACGGTTGCGTTGCCGATTCCGATTCGTGCGAGGACCTTCTTCATGATGCACGCCGCACGTCTCGCCCGCGGTGTAAGTGTCTCGTGGCTCGCTCACCCTCGAGCGACAGTCGGTTTTCAGAGCGACCGAATCGCTGCCACACGCGCCGACCCTCCAGATAGCGACTTGTCGGTCCGGTTAGAAATGACAAACAAATGAATATTGGGCTGGGATTGAAATTCAAAATCACATAATTACCTTTGAAACGGGGCTCTCAGCAGGTTCTGATAGTGTTTAGATATGACAGACAAATATCTATTTACACCTCGACATTGTCTAGTAGTCGAGGTGTTCAGAAGTGACAACCAAACCACGAACTCGACGAGGCGTCCTTCGGAGCGCGGCAGGACTTGTGAGTCTCGTCGCGTTCTCCGGCGTGGGTAACGCGAGTTCGACCGCGAAAAGCCGGTTCGACGACGAAGACGGCAACGGTATTCCTGACGAGGGGGAGGTCGTTACCGGCGCGTACAAGTCGGTCTTGGCGTACGAGGGCGAGTACGGTTCGGGAGCGTATCCGCAGGAAGACTGGTACTGGGACCTCGGCGACGGTCGGGTTTACGGTACGGTCTCTAGTATCGATGAACTCGATCAGGACCGTCTCACCATCTGTGATTACAAGGTGCAGTACCGGGGAACGTACGCGAACGACCCGTTCCTAGACACCGGCTGGGTCAGAAACCAGATTAACTGTCGCGGCTACGACGACAACGGGAACTACAACTACAACATCGTCCACGAGACGGACCCGCGGTACACGGGTGACCGCCCGCCCGCGTTCGGTGGCGACTGGGAGTACCAGACGAACGTCGTCTCTGGCGTCGGTAACCAGGTCACTCGGCCAACATCGCCACCGGGTCAGTAAACCATCGGCATCGCGGTGAGGCCGTCTTACTCCGTTTTTCACGACGCCCCGCACTCGCGCACTCCAGTCCAGTACGACGGCCCTCACGTCACGTACACGTCGCCTTCGACTTCGTAGAGATACCCCTTGTTCAGGAGTTCGTCGACGGCTTCGGGGTCTTCGCCCGCCGAGCGAACCCGGCGGCGCGCATCGGTCACGGGCATGCCCGCGTCGCGGTCGGCGACGAGGGGCCGAAGGTGCTCGAACGCTCGCGTCGCCCGAGGAGAAAGCGGTGTGTGTCCGCCCTGGTTCGATGTCATCGAGTCCTCTATTCGCGACCACGGAACGCTCCGTAAAGAAGGTGGGTGCCGATTCGGTCTCTCGCGCGGTGGTGGGGTTCCGACGCGCAACCTCAATGTGTGGTCCGCCAGCGTCCTCCAAGTTCCTCACGTTCGCGATCAGTGTATTCTCCACTCCGAAAGACGGTCACACGGCCGTTCTCTTCGCTCAGCGTTACACTGGCAAGCACCTCTTCTCGGAGGGACACTTCTAACGCACTGAGATGTTTGGTTCCCATCCAATCGGCATAAGCGAGGGGTGGCTCTTCGACCACTTCAGTAGCATTTGGAGTCCGAACGCGAACCATCTGTTCTTGGATCGTCCTATCCGCGGCAATAACGACTGCCCCATCGCAGCTGAATGCCACGTTGCGGGCTGCGTCGATGAACTCATTGGATGTGATGCCGACTGACCGGCACTGTTTGACGGGCCACGTGTTGTCTCCCAGTGGATCGGTGTATCTTCCGAAATCGATGTCAGCGACGATAATAAAATAGAGACTCGGTCCGGTCACGTATGGCTCGTCCCACCGGCTGAAAGAGAGACTCAAACTCTCTGCGACATATCTGAGGATGTCGATAGTCTCTGGGATTGTGGCGTACTCCGCTTGACTGTCGTTGGCTTCTACGATAGCTCTCTCACCGATATACTCGATGTACGGGGAGACTCCGTTTGAATGCTCTGCCCGCGATAGAGACGCCTAAGGTACATCACCGCTACTGACGTACCTACCCTCCGTAGACGCTGTACAAACACTCATTCGCCTTGCACAGCTTCTAGAAGCATGGCCGAGTTTCCAGATGAACGACAGCACCACTCGCGCGGCAGTACGTTCATCTCTACTCACCACGAAGTGTTTCCTCATGCCGGTCAACGTTCTCGTCGCCTTCGATGGCTCTCCGCTTTCAGAGCGCGCGCTCGCATATGCCACTGAGACCTTTCCGGACGCGTCCATCACATCGATGTACGTGATTAATCCGCTCGACTCGGTTATCGACGTGGAGGCTGGCGGCTTACCAGTCGCCGAAGACTGGCACGAGAATGCGAAAGAAGTCGCAACCGAAATCCACACGACGGCCACAGATCTCGCGGCGGACCGGAATACTGAACTCGTTACCGTCACGGAGGTCGGCAAACCGGCACGAGCAATCTTGGAATACGCCGACGACCACGACATCGATCAGATCGTCATGGGTAGCCACGGCCGCTCGGGAATCGATCGTGCGCTCCTCGGGAGCGTTGCCGAGACGGTTACCCGCCGAGCGCGGATTCCGGTGACGATCGTCAGTTGAACCATTCGGACCAGACGGACGCGAGGGCGGTCGATAGTGGGTGCCCATTTCGTCTGCACTCAGACAGGGACACGATGACAGACCGACAATACAGAATCAGAATGCAGTATATGGAGAGACCGCGTGACCGTTACTGAACCGTCCCCGCTCTCGACGTGTGCCGTCCAGATCGAACGACGAGGCGGTCGCGGCGAAGCGGGAGCACGAGCCCTCGCACGACACCTCCGAGACACGCCGGGCGTCCACGACGTCGACGTCTCGTTCCGAACGGGGAGCGTTCGAATCGCCTACGACGAGAGCGTCACCTCGGAGGAACAGCTTCGAGAAGCGGTTCGCGACCGCAACGTCTCGATTCGGGACGACCCCGACACGGCACCCGACGAGGCGACCACCCGATCGGACCTCAGGCGGGAGGCCGTGTTCGTCGGGCTGACGCTGGTCGGCATGGTGACCGGCCTGGCGACGGGATGGCTCGGCGGACCGTCACTCCTCATGTGGACCGGCTACGGCGTCGCGTACGCCTTCGGTGGCTGGTACGGACTCAAGGGGGCGATAGAGACGATTCGTCACGGCGCTGTCGACATCGACCTGTTGATGATCGTCGCCGCGCTCGGGGCGCTCTCTATCGGCTCACCGTTCGAGGGCGCGATGCTCCTCTTCCTGTTTTCGCTGTCGAACACGCTCCAGCACTACGCGATCGGCCGCTCGCGACGGGCGATCAAGTCCCTCGTCGAGATGCGGCCGGACGAGGCGCAGGTCCTCCGCGATGGTGAGGAGGTTACGGTTCCCATCGAGGAGGTCGCCGTCGGCGACGTGTTCGTCGTCCGTCCCGGCGACAGAATCCCGCTCGACGGCATCGTCACGTCCGGCGAGGGAACGGTGGACCAAGCCTCGCTCACCGGCGAATCAGTTCCCGTACCCAAGGTACCCGGTGACGAGGTGTTCGGCGGCACGATAAACGAGAGTGGAAGCCTCGAAATCGAAGTCACGCGGCAGGCACACGAATCGGCGATCAGCCGCCTCATCCACATGGTCGAACGCGCCCAAAGCGAGAAGGCCCCGACACAGCGGCTCATCGACCGCCTCGAACAACCGTACGTCCTCGGCGTGTTCGGGCTCACGATTGCCGCTATCGCCGTTCCGGTCGCGCTCGGGAGCGAGTTTACCGGGACGTTCTACCGCGCGATGACGCTCATGGTCGCCGCCTCGCCGTGTGCGGTCATCATCTCGACGCCCGCGGCAGTCCTCTCAGCTATCGCCTCCGGAGGCAGACAGGGCGTCCTGTTCAAGGGCGGCGAGCACGTCGAGACCGCCGCGCGCATCGATGCGGTCGCCTTCGACAAGACCGGGACGCTCACGCAGGGCGACACGCAGTTGACCGACGTGTTCGTCCGTGACGGCACGGCAGAGGAGACGCTAACCGAGGACGAACTCCTCTCTGTCGTGGCCGCGGTGCAGGCCCGCTCGGAGCACCACCTCGCCCGTGCGACGGTGCGGGCGGCAGATGCTCGGTCACTCGACGTCCCCGACGCGGAGCGGTTCCAGTCGGTCGCCGGGAAAGGGGTCAAAGCGGACGTCGACGGCACGACGACGCACATCGGGAACCGCAGTTATTTCGAGACCGCCCTCGGCGACGCGGCGATCGACGGTCTCGACCCGGGCCTCGACCGTCTCCAGACGTTAGAGGCGGAGGGGAAAACGAGCGTCCTCGTCGCCCGAGAGCGCCACGGCGACGTCAGCGTGTCGGGGTGGCTCGCCTTCACCGACACCGTTCGCCCCGGCGCGGCCGAGATGATCGACGATCTCCGCTCGCTCGGCGTGGAGCACATCGTCATGCTGACGGGCGACAACGAGCGCGTCGCACAGCGCATCGCCGACGAAGTCGGCATTGACGAGGTACAGGCCGAACTGCTCCCGGAGGAGAAAGTGGCGACCATCGAGGACTTGGTCGGGCGATTCGAGAACGTGGCGATGGTCGGCGACGGCGTCAACGACGCGCCGGCGCTCGCCACGGCGACCCTCGGCATCGCGATGGGCGGCGCGGGAACCGACGTCGCGCTCGACACCGCCGACGTGGTGCTGATGGGCGACGACCTCAGCAAAATTCCCTACGTACTCGGTCTCGGACGCAGGACTCGCCGGACGCTCACCATCAACCTCGCAATCGCCTTCGGAGCGATTGCACTCATGGTCGGTGCGATCCTCCTCCGAGGCATCCCGCTCCCGCTCGCAGTCGTCGGCCACGAGGGCTCGACGGTCATCGTCTCACTGAACGGCCTTCGGCTGCTCGGCTTTCGTGGGTGAGCACGTCACGGGCGACGGCAGTGAATTCCCTCAGGTCGCTCGGACGACCGCCGGTCTGTCGCGATGATGAGAGGTCGACGGACTTTCCAACCCGCCTGTTCACCTCTACGCAGGCCGTACGTTCCAGTATAAAGACAATTCACCGGTTCCTCGCGGCTGCGGGCTTCGTCGTGCTGTCCGGTATCGTGAGCTTGCTTGCCGCTCCATCGCTCCCCGCTGCGCTCGTCACGAACTGGGGGGGCGGGTGGCGAGCCCAACGGGACGATGCCGAAGCTGCTTGCCCTCTGGCTCATTCCCGCTCTGACCGCGGGGCTCCTTGTCACGTTCGCCGCCCTCCCGCAAATCGACCCGCTCCGAGAGAACAGGTCACGTCGTAAACCACAATATCCCAACTGCGGTGGGGAATCCTCGCGCTTCAGCGCGGGGAAGATGTCAAGTTACCGTCTCCTGACGACTCTTGCGCTCCTGTCCGCTTACTCCCACGGGTTCGTCCCCAGCGCGTGGACCAACAGAATCGCTCCGACGGCGATGCCCACGAGGACGAGCGCGACCGGGAACGCGGCGTCGAGGCCGGTCGAGAGGTACGACACCCAGATTTGTACCGGGAGCGTCCGCGGGTAGTACGCCAGCATGAGCGTCGCGCCGAACTCGCCCATCGCCCGCGCGAACGTCAGGGTCACGCCGGCGAGGATGCCCTGCTTCGCCAGCGGGAGCGTCACGCGTCGGACGCTCCCGACGCGGTCCTCACCGAGCGAGCGGGCCGCCGCTTCGAGTTGCCTGTCCACGCCGTCGAAGGCCGTCTTCGCGGTCACGACCAGAAACGGCGAGGCGACGTAGGTCTGCGCGAGGACGACGCCGACCAGCGAGCGCGTGAGCGGAACGCTTGTCAGTTGGCCGAGGCCCGCGGGGCCGACCAGCTTGAGCAGTAACATCCCGCTGACGACCGGCGGGAGCACGAGCGGGAGCATGACCATCGCCAGGATCACGTCGCGGCCGCGGAACGACGTGCGCGAGAGCCAGTAAGCCAAGGGGACGCCGAAGGCGACGGCGACCAGCGTGCTCAGCGTCGCCGCGACGACGGAGTTGGTGGCGGCGGTCAGGACGACCTCGCTCGTCACGTCGCCGACCAGCGACGCCGGCGACTGCGCGAAGACGAGCGCGCCGATAGGAAGCAGGTAGTAGACGAGGAGCATCCCGGCGAGAAGCAGCGTCAGACCTCGCCACGTCTCGGGTAGGAGTCGCGTGACGCCGCTCTCGCGGCGGTTAGGCTCTCGGTGGGACATCTCCGAAGTAGTGTGGTTGGCTCTCGCGCACGGTGAACCCGGAGGGTTCGAGGAACTCGCCGGCGGTCCCGACAAGCGCCTCGAACACCGATTTCGCCGCCATCGTGTCGGTTCGTCGCGTCGCAGCATACCGGATGGGGCCGCCGCGGACGGTGACGCCCTCCGGGAGCGTGTAGGAGACCGACGCGTACGCCGACGCGTGTTCGGGGTCGCTCAGGTTAATTTCCGCCGGGAGTTCGAGGTACGGGTAGTCACGCTCGACGGCCATGCTCCGGTAGACGAACGCTGCATCGACGCCGCCGGCGTCGAACTGCGCGAGCAGTTGCGTCTCGGGATATATCTGGTCGCGGCGGAGCAGGTCGTTGGCGAGCGCCGGTCGGTCGTAGTAGTCGGCGGCGAGCACGAGCGCGAACCGCGTCCGGTAGCCCAGCGGGTCGAGGTCGGGGTCGGTTCGGCCGAGACTGACGTCGTCGTCGAGGAGGGAGTCGGGCCACGACGCGGCGTCGGCGACTCGCTCGCCGCCGTCGGTCTGGGGGTTGTACGCGACGACGAGCGCGTTGTTGGCGAACGTCGCGTACCACGGGACCGAAAGCGGCGCGTCGAACAGCGTCGGGTCCGCGAGGGCGACGATGTCGGGGTCGCGTTGGTCGTCGGCGACCATCCGAGCCACGCGCGCGGAGCCGTGTGCCTCGACCTCGACGCGGGTTCCCTCCGGCGCTTCGAACTCGGCGGTGAGCGCCCGCTGGAGGCTCCCGGCGGCGAGAATCGACACGGTCGGCGTCGCCCCCGCTCGGCCGAGGCAGCCCGCTGTCGCCGCGAGGCCGGCCGCCGTGGCCCCGCCGACGGACGCGAGAAACGCCCGCCTGCTCGACCCACTGGCGGACCCGCTGGTGTTCTCCGCCGCGTCCGTTCGGGGCGGCCGATCCCGTCTCTTTCGCATCATCTGGTCAGGGTTTCTTGGAGATGTCTTCGAGCGATTCGGGGTCGGTAGACGGGTCGAGCACGCATGCCTCGACGGCGCGGACGCCTTTCACCGTCCGCGACCCGTCGATTTCGGGCGCGATAAAGCGCGTCTCGTAGTCGTACTCCTCGCCTATCGGCGTCCCGTCGCGGGCGTAGGCGAGCACGGCGTCGAGGGCGTCGTACACGTCGATACAGACGCGATAACCGTCGTCGCTCTTGACGACGAGGTGCGTCGTCTCGTCGTCGAGGCCGACGTCAGCGAAAAGGTCGAAGACCGGAACCCCGGTCCACGTCGCGGTGTGCCGCGTCCCCGACGCGCACGCGACCGTCACCGTTCGGTCCTCGACGGGGAAGTCGAGTAACTCCGCGCCCGACAGCGATGCTCGGTCGTCGCCGCGGACGAGAATCGACTCGGTCGGGGCGGTCGCCGAACGCGACCTGTCGTGTTGTGCGTGCATGCGTACTCACTAGTCCGATATTGGTTGACTCTACCGGTGTGTGTAACCGCTAATAATTAAGGGCTTATAACTGTCTGAAGGATGGGTCCCCCTGACGTAGTTGGTTGGCGGGCGTCGACCCGATTGGACGGTTTCGACTCGGTTGCGAGTCGGTCGATTCCGAACTCCATATATTCATTGCTTTGAGAATATATGTTCAATCTACATGTTCGAGGTCCAGTCCGAGTTGGCGGTGTTCGTCCTTCTGATGCTCGTCTGGACCGTCTTCGTGCTGTATTCGGCCTCGGTGTTCACCTGGTTCGTCGAGGTGCTCGTCCTCGCGTGGCGACAGACCGTCCCCGCCGACGACGTCGCCTACGGCTACGACGACATCCAAGTGCGCATCATCACCATCGACGCTGCCAACATCGTCCAATCGACGGTCAACGCGGTCCCCGACGGTCTCGACGACGTTCGGGTCATCGCGGAAAAACCGATTTCGGTCGACGGTGCGACGGTTCACGCCGTTCCCGAGGAGTTCACGTGCACGGCATCTCACAAGGGCCGCGCGCTCGAATGGGCGCGCCGCGAGGTCCCCTGCGACAAGGAGTTCGTCCTCTACCTCGACGAGGACACGTTGATGGCGAACTTCGAGGGGTTGCCGGAGGGTGACATCGTCCAGATAACCGAACTTCCGGTGTATACCGGTTCGTGGGTGACGTACCTCTCGGAGGTGTTCCGTATCGGTTACCAACGCGAACAGCGGGCGTTCGGCCGGTTCAGCTTCCCGCTGTACGCGTGGGGCGGCGGCATCGCGATTCGAACGAGTCTCGAAAATCGAATCACGTGGGACTCGAAGACCATCACCGAGGATACGGACTTCGCGTGGCGCGCGGCCGCCGATACTGGCCTCGATTTCAACGTGCTGAACTGCAAGTTCCGCAATCAGGCCCCGCCGTCGGTCATGACGATGCTCAAACAGCGTCGACGGTGGTTCTCCGGAACGCGACAGGACTCGGACCTGCTGCCGCTACACTATCAGATGTTCCTACAGTTCCGCCTCGTCGCGTGGGGCTTTTCGCCGCTCATTCCGCTGATAACCCTCATCACGTTCCTCGTCCCCGGCGCGCTCCCCGACCTGATGGTCTATCGAATCGGCTCCCTTCTCGAGTTCGCCACGCTGTTCGTCGTGACGGGCGCTGGCGTGGCAAGTTACTGGTCGGAGTCGAAACTCACGCTCCTCGCGGTCCCGTGGACGCCGATTCTCGTCGTCCTCAACACGGCGGGCGCGCTCTGGGGGTTCGTCTCCCCGGTCGAGCACTTTGCCGTCACGACCAAGGTGCCGTTGGAGACGGTCGAAAAGCGCAACCCCGCGTTCGAACCCGGTTCGCTCACGAAACACGACGGGCGGAACGACCTCCCCGAACATCTGGATATGAACCGCTTTACGAGCGAACACCGGGAGTCGTTTCATATCCATGATAATTAATTGCGGACCGTTCGGACCGCACTACTCCCGGTGTGACCCCAAATAATATCCCGCTAAATACAGCGTATTTGGCGGTACTGTCTACCGATTCTGCACATCACCACCTCGTGGGAACCGAATCAAGCCTTATCCATCGCAGCCGCAAACCTCCACCTGTATGTCATCTAGAAGACAACTTTGTCATCATCGTTCACGCCGTTCGGTCGGAGCCGGCCCGACGGCCTGCGTGCACCGTCTCGGGACCGGGGGTGAGCGCCCGTGGCGGTAATCGAGTCGCTCGTCGGAAACGGGCTGTTCGTCCTGTTTCTCGCGGTGCTCGTCGGGATGGGTCTCGGCAAAATCAGTATCCGCGGCGTCAAGTTCGGCGTCGCGGGCCCGCTCTTCGCGGGGTTGGTGCTCGGCCACTTCGGCTTCACCGTCCCCGACGCGTACAGCGGCCTCACGCTGGCGCTGTTCGTCGCCGCGGTCGGCCTCATCGCGGACCACGAAATCGAGGGGACCGTCAAGGCGTACGGGCTCAACTTCGTCGCCGTCGCGGTGCTGATGCCAACCGTCGCGCTGGCGCTCACCTACGTCTGGACGCAGTTCGTCTTCCCCAACGCGTCCACGCCGCTCATCATGGGGTCGTTCTCGGGCGCGCTGACGAGCAGTCCCGGACTGGGGTCGGCCATCGAGGCCCTCCCCGCGGCCGCCCGGCAGGACTACCAAATCGGCCACTCCGTCGGCTACGTCGTCGGCGTCCTCGTCATCGTCGTGTTCCAGCAGTTGTACCCCGTCATCGCCCGACTGAACCTCGACGACGAAAAACGCCGTTTCGACGAGGCTATCGGCGGGACCGCCGACGACGCGGCGTCGGAGTCCTCCGTCTCAGAGGTGACGTTCAGCGTGATGGGCTACGCGCTCGTCATCGTCGCTGGCGCGGTTGTCGGGTCGATTCCGATTCCGATGGGGCCGTTCGGCACGCCCTCGCTCGGGACAACTGGCGGCGTCCTCGTCGCCGCGCTCGTCTTCGGCTACTTCGGCCGGGTCGGTCCCGTACCGACGCGCATGGACACGACCATCCTCTCGGAGATTCGGGCGTTCACGCTCGCGATGTTCCTCGCGGTCGTCGGCATCGGCGCCGGTGGCGGCTTCCTCGCGACCATCGCCGAGTACGGCCTCCAAATCGTGGCGGCCTCGGCGCTCACGAGCTTCGTCGCCATCCTCGCGGGCCTCGCGCTCACGCGGTACGTCTGGGGGATGGACTGGATTAGCGCCGCCGGCGGTATCACCGGCGGGCACACCGACACGAAGGGGCTCGCGGCCGCCGTCGACGCCACCGGCGCAGACGAGGTCGCGGCGGGCTACGGCAACACCTACCCCTTCGCGCTCCTGTTCATGGTCGTCTACGCGAAACTCCTCGTCATCGTCATCCCGCTCGCCGCGTAGCGAACCGTTGGGGTTGTCGTAGTGCGAGGTGTTTGACCGGCCACGACCCGTCCGCAGTCGGGCGTTCTCTCTCGTGGTCGCCCCGCCCTCGGGCCGCGGTCTGGGTCGCCGACGACCCTCCAGGGGCTGGCTCCCGCGCCGTGGTAATCGAGTCACCGATTGATGCGCTCACGGCACGTCTTCTCACGTATGAACGCGCACGCGAACATCGGTCCCGACCGCGCTCGCAAACACGAGCCCTTCCCGGCGTACGGGCCCGTGGATGCGGCGCTCGGATTCGTCGTCTTCTACCTGTTTGTCGAGCGCGCGACCCCGACTATCGTCGAAACCCTGACGAGTGTCGTTCCCGGGATCTCGGCGTCGGCGGTCGGCTTCGGACTCGCGGCGTTCTTGTGGTTCATCTTCGTCGTGACGACGCTCGACCAACTTCGTCGACAACTCGCGGCGCTCGGGGTCGTCGCCGGGGACGCCGGCCGACCCGTCCGCGTAGAGTTGGGGCGGGCGGTCCCCACCACCCCGCGGCTTCTCGTGTACGCCGTCATATCCGTTGTCGGCGGCTCCATCGCCGTTCTCACGTTCGACCGCGCCGTCGACGCGGGCATCGCGTTCATCCGACTCGTCGTGGACCTCGGTGTCGGCGTATTCCCGTTCGGCGCGTTCCCGATCGTCGAGTTCCTCGTCATGGTCGTCTTCTTCGTCTCGTTCGGCGCGGCGACGCACTCGCTCGATAGGGTCGTCATCGGGATCGTCAGGGCTGCATTCGCGATGGTCCGCCCGTAAACCAGTCGGCAGACGCGACATTCTCTCTTACGAGACGTATCGAACCACAAGACTGTTATCCTAGTTTTCTGATTGACAGAGACGAGAGTCCCCATGAAGCGCCGCACGTTCCTCCAACTGACCGGTCTCGGGGCCGCTGGCGGACTCGCCGGCTGTCTCGGTTCGAACTCCCCTCCCCCGCGAAAGTCGAGCGTCGTCTCCGACTTCGAGATCTCCGACGGCTCGCTCGTCGTCGACCTCGCCGACCAGACGTGGGTGATGTCCCGCTACGAAGCCGCCGACCAGTCGTCGCTGTCAGGGTTCGACCCGCAGTCGCTGGCCGCGCTCAGCCCCGTCGGGGTTGCGAGCGCGAAAGGCAAGAGCGGCGGCGGTGGCGGCCGCGGTGCGACCGGCCGCGGCACGGGTGGCTACGCCTCCGCCCCGCGGACGGTCCACGGCCACGCGTGGTACCACGGCGGCGACTACGCCGACGATTGGTACGAGGACAACGCCGGCAAGGTGAACCGGTTCCCCGTCGGCGTCGCCGCGCTCGGCATCGCCTACCTCGGGTCGACCGCGGCGATGCGAGACGACGCGCCCGAGGCCGGCCCGGTCCCGTGGGACCGCGAGATACAGGACCCGAGCGGCACCGCCGAGTACGACATGTCGGACGGGAGCCAACTCGGTCGAGACGGCTGGTACCGCGTCGGCGCGCACATCGTCGGCGACGACGTGAACCACGACTTCCGCTGGGAGTGTTACGACCTCGAAGTCACCGACGGCATCGGTGACGCGGGGTACTCCATCGAGGAAGAGTGGAAAGTCTCCCCGCGCATCTGAGCGGGACGAACCACGACGGCGACCGCGGCGTCGTTGTCGCACACGCCGCGACCGACTCGCCCTCCATCGATGTCTGACACACGAACCGACACGGCGACGCTCCTGACGCTCACCTTCGTGGTGTCGTTCTGTAGCTTCGCCTACGAGTTCGTCTACTCCGAACTGCTGACGGTGATGTACGGCGGGACGGTCACCCAGTACGTCATCACGGTCGGGCTGTACTTCTTCAGCCTCGGCATCGGCGCGGCGCTCTCAGACGACCTCGACGGCGCGAACCTCGGCGGGAACTTCTTCCGCACCGAGGTGCTTCTCGCGGCCGCCGCGCCCGCGGGCTTCCTGCTCATCGTCGGCCTCAACAGCGTCCGCATCCCGCAGGCGGTGCCCGCGGAGGTCATCTGGACCGTCGCCCGCCTCCCCGTCGTCGTCGTCGGGTTCCTCTCCGGGTTCGAACTCCCGCTTTTGACCCGCATGTTCGACGAACTCGACGACGACGAATCGGCGACGCCCTCGTGGCTCCGAACCGCCGGCACGCGAATCCACGATTTCGTCGTGGCCGCCGTCGGTACCCTCTGGACCGTCGAGCGGACCGAGGGTCGCCGAAGCGGGCTGTCTGTCATCCTCGCGATGGACTACGTCGGCGGCCTCGCCGGTGCCGTCGTCTACGCCCGCGTCCTCTACCCGGGTATCGGCCTCATCCCGACGATATTCGTGTTGGCGCTCCTCAATGGAGTCGCCGCGCTCGTCTTCGTCGCTCATTTCGGCGAGTGGTCGTGGTGGCCCTTCAGCGGCGTCACCTCGTCCGCAAGACCCACCTCGTCCGCCAGCGCCGCACCCGGCGGGAACGCGACCGACAGCACCCGAACCGACCGATCGCTCTCGGCCGCTCGGGTCTCGAAGACGCTTCTCGTGGTCTGCCTCCTTTTGACGGCGACCTACGCGGGCGTCGTCGCCAAGCACGATGTCGCGGACGAGCGTCTGTCGCAACTCTACCTCGAACAGCAGATCGAAAACGAGTACCCGCCGGGCGCGATGCGCGCGACGGTCACCTCGCAGGAAACGACCGCTTACCAGCACGTCATCCGGTACAATCGCACGTGGACCGGTACCGGCCCGAATCCGCACTTCGACGGGCGGACAGAGCAGTGTCTCCGCCTCGGCGCGGCCGTCCAACTCTGCGAGAGTTGGGCCGACAGCTACCATGAGGGGCTGGTCGACGTGCCGATGTCGCTGGTCGAACCCGGTCCCGAGACCAAGGTGCTCGTCGTCGGCGGCGGCGACTGGATCGCCATCAACCACCTGCGGGAGTATGGCGTCACCGTCGACCACGTCGACCTCGATGGCGAGTTCATGCGCGACGCGAAGACGGACCCGTTCTTCCGCCGCTGGCACGACGACGCCTACGAGTACGACCGGCTGAACACGACGGTCGCCGATGGCTACCGCTACCTTCAGGAGACGAACGAGACGTACGACCTCGTGTTGCTCGACGTCCCCGGCGCGACCGACGACGACCTGCTCACGCTCTACTCGACCGAGTTCTACCGCTCCGTCCGGACCCACCTCTCCGAGGACGGCGTCGCGGTGACGTGGGGCTACTCGCCCGACGCCTACCCCGAACACCACAAGGCGTTCGTCAACACCGTCGGGGCAGCGGGCTTCACCCAAGAGCTTTCGTACTGGGTTCGCGAGGACCTCGACGACGACGGCGAGACCGAGCGCGTCGAGCAGTTCTACGTGCTCGCGCCCGGCGACCGCCCCCGGCTCACCGGCGACGGCGCGACGCGGTACGTCCGCGCCCGCGAGGAGCACTACGACTCTGCCGAGTGGCACACGGTCCCGCACTACCGCGGCGTCCGCCAGAACTCCATCTTCCACCCGAACTACGACATCCTCGTCGACACCTGATCTCCCATGCCCTCCCAACAACCTTCCACCACCGAACCGCCCGCCGGCTCCGACCCGTCTCCGCCGGTCGAGACACCAACGGAACTGTACTTCGGCTACAGCGCCGACGTGCCGGACCTGACGACCGTCGACGTGAAGACGGTCGCCCCGGCGACGCTCGCGGGCGAGCCGGCGGTTCTCACCGTCATCGGCGAGTCCCACTACATTGGCCTGCCGGCGCTCAACTTCCACGAGCTGTGTTCGTGCAAGCCGCTGCCGCACGAACGGACGCACGAGACGCCGCTTTCCGTCGGGGCGGAGCGCGAGTTCAGCTTCGAGAGCGACCGACTCGACGCCCGAACGGTCGTCGAGGGTCGGCCACTCGGCGACTTCCCCGGCCCGGACGACGCGACCGTCGCCTACCGGTTCGACCCGGACGCGTGGACCACCATCCGCGTCGGCGACGGCGGCTACGAGACGTACCACACCTATCCGGAGTACGACCTCGCGCTGTACACCGAGACGACGATGACCCCCAAACGAGAGGCCCAGCGATGACACCCGAACGACAGACCCAACGATGACCCGAAACGCCACCACCTACGACGGCGACGTGACGCTCAACGGCTCCGAACGACCTCCGGTCGAACTCCACGACCCCGCGGACGTGTTTGTCGGCGGCGCGAGCGTCGCCGGCGACCTCACCGTGCAGAATGCCGAGTACGTCTTCACCCACGCGCCGGTGACCGACGACGCGGCCGTCGGCGACGGGACGGCTGGCGACGCGGCCGTCGAGACCGAGATTCGCGGCAGCCTCGAAGACGGCTACGTCCAGTCGGTCGACGGCGACGTGCTCCTCGGCGACGCCGAAGACGTGTTCATCGCGGCCGATGCCGCCGACGGAGCGGTCTCGGCACCCGGCGCGGAGAACGTCTACGCGGGCGAGGCGACGCCCGTCGCCGCCCCCGACGACTACGACGTGTCCACCTTCGGCTGGAAGCAGTCGGGGAGCGCGACCGACCCCGACACCGGCGTCTACGCGGTCGGCATGGCCCACGACATCGACCTCACGAAGGTCAACTCCGACGTGGAACTCTACCTCGTCGGTCACGGTCACGAGGTACGAGTCGAGGGCCGGGGTGCGGCGGTCTCGATTCACTTCGTCGGCTACGACAACACCGTCAACGTCGGGCCGTACCTCGCGTCGAGCGTCGAGACCGACACCGGCTTCGACAACGCGGTCGACGCTGACCCATATCCAGCGGAGGACCTCGTCGAGATGTCCAGAAGCGAGGCCTACTCGAACGCCGGGTTCGGCCGCCGGAAGGTGACGTTCCAAGAGCCGGCCAACGGCGACGAGTGGTGTCCGAACTGCGGCAAGCCCGCCGAGGCCATCATCGAGCGCCACCAGATGGAGGCCTTCTTCCTCTTCGGCTGGCCGCTTTGGACCTTTGAACAGAGCACCAATCCCGCCCGCGAGTGCGAACACTGCTCGCCCAACGCGATTCACGCCGAACTCTCGGCGTCCGAGCGCCGCGAGATATTCGACTGACGCCGACGACGGTCCGAAGATATATATCAAAACACCAGACAATGTTGCACATACGACTGTCCGCGCGTTCGAACGTCGCCCCGACGACCGAACGCACCCGCCGGGTCCGCACCCGCAACCGTATCCGCCACACCCGCTGTCCCCGGCACACCCGTCCACCCCTCCCCAGCCATGTCGAGAAATGAGTCCACGCCGGCGTTGATGTCCTCCTCATCGTGCCGGTACACGTTCGACCCGTCGGTCCAGACCGACGCCCACCTCCAGACGACGTGGGAGTGCCCGCACGAAGCCCACCCCGAAAGCGAGTTCTGCGTGTTCCACATGAGCCGCGACGAGCGCGCCTCGCTCGACGTGACCGGCGACGACATCGTCGGCGAACTCCGGGCGAACCTCCAGTCGCCCGACACCCGCGTCAACGAGTACGTCGGCGCGGACCTCCCACATCTCTCGCTCACCTATCAGGACATCAACGGCGCGACGAACCACGTTCTCAACTTCCAGCACGCCGACATCGAGGGGTTAGACCTCACCCACGGCCGCCTCGACCAGGGGTTGATTCTCCGCGAGGCGACGGTCGACCGCCTCAAACTTGACGAGGCGGTCGTCACCGGCGACGTGGACGCCCGGGAGGTCACCGTGACCGGCGCGGTGACGACCAACGAGGCGACGTTCGAACAGGACGTTCGCTTCTCCGGGGCGACCTTCCGCGGCGAGGTCCGCTGCGACGAGACGGTGTTCCAGGGCGACACCAGTTTCGCAGACGCGACGTTCCACGGCACGGCACGCTTCCGCAACGTCGAGACCAGCGGGAGCAGCCACGTCCTCGACGACAACATCACCTTCGCGAACGCGACGTTCCGCGACGACGCGAGTTTCAGACAGGCCATCTTCGACTACGTGACGTTCGAGGGGGCGCGGTTCTCCGCGGGTTCGGACTTCGAACACGTCGAGTTCGAGGGAGACGCGCGGTTCGACGGCGTCCGCTTCGACGAGATGGCCGACTTCGACGAGGCGCGGTTCGATGACGACGCGAGCTTCGCCGACGCCCGGTTCATGCAGTTGGCCGAGTTCCGCGGCGTCGAGTTCAACGGCGGGAGTCGGACGACCCACGACGACGTGACGTTCGAGGGCGCGACGTTCGAGGGCGAAGCGGACTACAAACTCGCGCGATTCCGCTATTCGGACTTCAAGGACGCCGTGTTCAAGGGCGCGGTCAACTTCGACCGCGCGACGTTCACCGCCCGCACCGACTGCTATCGCCTCCGCGTCGACGGCGCGTTCGACCTCTCTCTTTCGTCGTTCGGCGGGCAAGCGAACTTCGACGAGAGTGAGTTCCGCGACGCCGTCGTCGCCGAGGAGGCGACGTTCGGCTGTGACGCCTCGTTCGAGGCGGTCGAGTTCGAGTCTACCGCCCGGTTCGGCGAGGCGCGATTCGAAGAGGACGTGAGCTTCAAGACCGCCACGTTCCACGGTCTCGCGTCCTTCCGCGGGACGTTCTTCGAGGGCGAACTGCAACATCTCGAAGCGAACGCCTCGTTCAACGAGGCGACCTTCGAGGCCGGCGCGGAGTTCGAGGCCGCGAACTTCACGAGCGCGTCCTTCTGGGAGACGACGTTCCACGACCGGGCGGACTTCCGGCAGTCGGATTTCGAAACGGCACGCTTCCGCGTGCTGGTCGGCGACCGCGACACCTACCTCGACTTCACCGACGCGACGCTTTCCGGCGGCACGATATCGCAGGGCTCCGGCGAGCCGACGCCGTACGACCTCACCCGCGCGACCATCGGCGACCTGACGCTGGAGGGCGACGGCAACGAACACCAACTTCTGGACCACTTCCGCTTTTGTCTCACCGAGTTCGACCGCTTCGACTTCAGCGACCACCACGGCTATCTCGAACGCAACGACTGGACCATCCACGACTTCGTCGGCAACGGCGCGACCGGCCAGTTCGCCGTCGAACTGACGCCCGACATCATCGAGGAAACCTACCGGAAGGCGCAGGACAGCGCCAACGCCGTCGGCGACACCCCCGCGAGCCGCGAGTTCGAGTTCAAGCGCTACTACTACAACCGCCAGAAGAACTTCGACATCATCCTCAACGAGTACTCGCTGAACACGTGGGCCCACGGCAAGAAGGTCGCCAGCGTGGGGCTGAACATGCTCATGCAGGTCACCTGCGGCTACGGGAACCGGCTCCCGCGAATCGCGGCGTTCACGTTCCTCCTCCCGGCGCTGTTCGGACTGTGTTACGCCCTCGGCGGGCCGTTCCTGACGCAGGCGGGGAGCGCCTTCGACCCAGCCGCGGTCGACAAGACGACGATGGAGGTGCTCTTCGACAACGTCTACTACAGCTACATCAGCTTCAGCACGGTCGGCTACGGCGACATCAACCCGCTCGGCCCGGCGGCCCGCGTGCTCGCGGCGAGTCAGGGGATGTTGAACGGGCTGTTCTTCACCCTGCTCACGTTCACGCTGTTCAAGCGCGTGCTCGGCGGGAGCTAATCGCGCCAGTCCGCGTCCTCACTTCTCCGACCGCTCGTACACGTCCGGTCGCGCGTGCTGGAGCGTCTGCATGTCGCGGCGGATATCGTCAAGGTGGGACAGGTCGATGGTCGCCGTGACGACCTCCTCGCGGTCCCGCGCCTTCGAAATCACGTTCCCCCACGGGTCGACGACGAGCGTGCGGCCGTAGGTCTCGACCCACGACGGCTTGTCGCCGATCTGGCCGGGCGCGATGACGTACGCCTGATTCTCGATTGCGCGGGCGCGAAGCAGCGGCTCCCAGTGGTCTTTTCCGGTGTGCATCGTGAACGCCGACGGGACGAGAAGGACGTTCGCGCCGGACTGCGCCATCGTCCGGTAGAGCCCCGGGAACCGGAGGTCGTAGCAGATGGAGAGGCCGAACGTCGCGAGATCGGTGTCGACCGTCACCGTCCGGTCGCCGGATGCGACGTAGTCCGATTCCCTGTGTTCGACGCTCCCGTCGAGTTCGATGTCGAACAGGTGAACCTTCCGGTAGGTGTCGAGCACTTCACCGCCCGGGCCGATGAGTGCCGACGTGTTGTACACCCGGTCGCTGTTCGGAATCCGCTCGAAGAAACTGCCCGTATGGACGAAGATGTCGTGTTTGCGGGCCTTCTCGGAGAACCGTTGTATCGTCGGTCCGTCCAGCGACTCCGCGACCTCGGCGAACCGCTCTTCCGGGCCGATGAAGGTCGTCATCTCCGGGAACGCCACGAAGTCAGCGCCGTCGGCCGCGGCCTCGTCGAGGAGGCCGAGCGCCCGCTCCACGTTCGCCGCCTTGTCGTCTCGCGAGTCTAGCTGGCACGCGGCCGCCACGAATCGGGACATCTCGTCGGAACGCTACGCGGACCGACGGTATGGTAGTCACGGTTATTCGCTCGGGTCGAACTCCAGATAGACGAGTCGCTTGTCTCCGACTGTCCAGCCGCGGTGTCCCGGCGGGATAGTCGCGGCACAGCCGGCGGTAATCTTCGTCTGCGTCCCGTCGTCCAGTTCGAGGCCGAGCGTCCCGGAGACGACGTAGATGTCGTGGGCGTTCTGGCAGTAGTCTGGCTCCGCACTCCCGCGGTCGCTGTCGGTTCCCCACTCCGGCTCCAGCGTCGCTCGCGTGACCGACACGTCGCTTAGGTCAACCGACTCCGTGCGGCCGGCTTCGAGCGCCGTCGAGTTCGTGTCGGAAAGCTCCGTGACAACCAGCTCGTCGACTTCTGTACTGTCTGCCATAGAACACGTTCTCCGGGGATGGTAGTATCTCTTCCGTCGGGGGTAACAACGTCACTAAAACATATAAGAAAAATTTAGAAATCGGTTTCATATACTATTTCAGACGATATAGTCTGGGTCCGTTGACTCGGTAGGCTCGCTGTCTACGAATCGACACACGAGCGACTCGGAATCGGATTCGAAACTCCTTCCCTCGAGATCCACCCCTGCCAAGCTATATGAACTCTTAGCCATCTTACATACGAGACGATGGTCTCGACTCCCCGCTTCAGGCCCTTCTCCCCAGCATGGAATGCCGCGCTCATCGGTGTGGTTGTCTCGCTCCCCGTCATCACGGTTGTCAACTGGCTCCCAGAATCGGAGTCGACCGTCGGTGCCGGCATGATGATATTCGGCGCGTTCATTGCGGGGGCTGTCGCCGCAGTCCGCTCGACGGACCCGGACGCCGCCGGACTTCGCGCCGGCTTTCTTGGCGGCGTTCTAGAACTGGTCATATTCGCGGTGACGGCGGGAACGACGGCGGCGTGGCCGCTGTCCAGAGTCGCGTTCTTCGCACTCGCCGCCGGAGCCGTTCTCTGTCTCGCCTCCCTGTTCGGTCTGGGCTGCGGGCGAGTCGGCGGGTGGGTGGTGCGCGCCGTCGCCTCACGGTGGAATCCCACCGCGAGTACGCCGTAGCTTCCTCGTGATATCTACACTGAAATAACAAATTTAAAACATACATTCAAAACTGATATTAAGAGGTTTTTGACGCCCGATTCGGGTTCGAACACCACCTCGCTTCTCACAGCGACGAGATTGCGAACCGTTCGGTGACGGCCGTCTCATTTGTTCTCCACAGGGGAACGGTCTCTGCCGCGGCACGTGCCGCTCCGCTCACTCGTCGACGGATTCGAGCGGGTCGGTCTTCCCCCACCGCGCCGACGCGCCCTCGGTCGGCGTCGCCCACTCGACGGCGTTGTCGATGACTCGCTTGACCTCGTCTTGGTGGAAGATGGGGTACTCCTCGTGGCCCGGTCGAAAGGCGAAGATTCGCCCGCGGCCGCGGCGATAGCAGATCCCCGAGCGGAACACGTCGCCGCCTTCGAACCACGAGATGAAGACGGTTCTGTCGGGTTCTGGGATGTCGTAGGGCTCACCGTAGGTCTCCGTCGCCGGGATGACGAACTGTTCGTCGAGGCCGTCGGCGATGGGATGGCCGGGGTCCGCGACCCACACGCGTTCGCGTTCGCCGCCGTGGCGGTATTTGATGTTGCACGTCGTGCCCATCAGCCGTGTGAACGGCTTCGAGTTCTTCCCCGAGTGCAGCGGGATGAATCCCATCCCTTCGTGGACGCGGTCGACGACGCGCTCCGCGACGGCGTCTGTCACCTCGTCGTTGGCGCAGTGCGACCACCAGACCAACACGTCCGTCGCGTCGAGCGTCTCCTCGTCTAGCCCGTGTTCGGGTTCCTGTAGCGTCGCCGTTCGAACCTCGCGGTCCGGTCCCTCCAAGTGCTCCGCGATGGTGCCGTGGATTCCCTTCGGATACCGCTCTGCGACCTCTGGCTCTTCTCGTTCGTGGACGTTCTCGTTCCAGACGGTGACTCGTGTCGGCATGCGCCATAGTGTTCGCCCCCGTTGATAAATTCTCTCACCAAGTGTGATTGCGGTCCTCATTCGTCCCAAAAAGTGTTCCTCTATTGGGAACAATCTGTGATGCGCAAGGAGAACGGTTCTCGGCGACGAATATGGAATGTCCGCTGTCACCATCGACGAACTACGAGAAGTCGACTCGGTATTAGGGAGCATTTCCGTTACACGCATATAGGTGTAATATCCTTCCCGGGTCACTCTCTTACAGCCCTCATCTCGGTCCAGAATGATAGTTCCTGACAAACAATTCCCGATAGGGGAACGGAAATCGACACAACGTTTCCTATCAGGGGCGACTCGACAGCAAATCACCGACCTCGAGACTTCTCAGTCGCTCTTTCGAATAGTGAGATTCCACACGACGAATGCTGACGTTCCCGTGACGGGAACGAATCTCCCGTTTTCGAATCCTCGTACGCGTCTTCCGAATCCCGAGCGGCGCGGCCGGTGTCCCGCTTACGACTCCGTCTCCGACCACGGGTGGTCGTAACTCGGGTCGTCGACGAAGCGGTCGAGTCCGGCCTGAATCGACATTCGGCTTCCGGCCGGGAGCCGAATCCGGAGCGCGTCCGTGCCTTCGTCGTCAGCCGTATCGGTGTCTGCTCCGCTCTCGTTGACGCCGCGCTCCGCCCCGTCGGCCTCGACCGCGGTAAATCGGTGTTCGCCGTACGCGCCGGCTTGGACGACGACCTCTTCCTCCCTTGCTCCGGTGTTGACGAGTGTTAGTTCGATTCCGCCACTCGTCACCGACTCCACGAGCGCGGCGACGCCGGTCGGGAGCCCCGGCCGCTCTCTTCGGGCGTCGAAGTGCCGCACTTGGGCCATCACGAGGCCGCCGTAGTAGACTGGCTGTGGCGCACCCATCGTGAGTTGGAGTAGCGCCTTGTGGAACGCGGGGTTCCGGTCTCTGAGGTAGTCCTCGTCCACGGTCGTCGGCTCGTTCCCTTCGGCGTCGAACAGGCGCAGTCGCTCGTCGACGTGCTCGCGCGTCGCTTCGAGGATTCGGTCCGGGTAGTCCGGGAACTCCCCGTCGAGGTAGGCGAGCCACGCGTACTCGTGGCCGTCACCATGTTTCGTCTTCGCCCGCGGATCGATCCGCCGCCAGTCCTGTTTCCCCCAGTCGCGGAGCTGACGCACCCGATTTCGGTCCTTGTCGCGCATCGACATGTACCAGAGGTGGACCGCGTAGGGGTCGTCCGTGTGCGGCTGGAACTCGTACCAGCCGTCCCTCCACAGCACCTCCCCATCGTCTTCGGTGAGGACGCCCGAGGCGTCGTAGTGGTAGTCGCCCTCGCCGCCGTACTTGTGTGGGATGTAGAGGGTGCTGTGTACGTCGTCCTCGGCGACTTCGATGCCGTTCTCGATGAGGATGTCGAGTTGCGACCGCGGGAAGTCGAGATACTCTCTGTCGCCTTCGAGTAGGACCGCGTTCTCCGCGGCGACGGTCGGTCCGATGCCGATGTAGTGCCACCCGCCCCACGACCAGCCGTAGTAGCCGCCGTACCACGACCCGTCTGTGTACTCACCGATTTCGCCGGAGTGCCCGACGTTGTCGGGGATGATGCCGCCGTTTTCGGCCGTCCGCTCGCGCCACGCGTCGAGGTAGTCGGTGACCCACTCGCGGTAGCGGTCGTCTCCCGTGTGGAGGTAGGCGTTCGTCATCAGGCTCGTGATGTTGAGGTTCAGCGGGATGTCGCCCTTCGCGCAGCGCTCGTTCAGCACCTCGAACAGGCGCTCTTCGTTCGCCGGGTCGAGGAGATCCGCGGCCTCGTCGAACTCGAGGTCCCGCCACGGGAGGCCGTGTCTGGCCCAGCGGTAGTCCGCGCCGTATGGGTGGTGTTCGTAGGCCGAGAAGTCGCAGAACTCCGGGCCCATGCTCCCGTTCATCGGCCCGCGAACCACGCGCTTTTCGGCGTCGTAGTTCCCCGTCTCCGAGTCGGCGGTGTAGAGCTCCGCGAACTTCCTCGCCCGGTCGACGACCGCGTCGTCGTCGGGCGCGGCGAGGCCCATGTTGTACGTGTAGAGGTTGCCCTCCCCGAGGTGGAACCAGTCGCGGCACTGTTCGAACTCGTCGACGACCATCGGGTGGCCGAACGGCGTCTCCGTCTCCGCACCGCGTTCGAGCGCGGCCTCGTACACGCGGCGGGCGTGGTCGAGCAGGCGTTCGTCGCCGCCCATCGCGTACACGAGCGGCCAGTTGTAGAACCCCTCGACCACGTCGTCGAATCCGTCGACGCCCACGTGGTCGTCCGGCGGCCAGAACGGTTCCCCGTCGGGGCCGGTGTAGTCGGCGACAAACCGGTCGACTGCGTCGCCCGTCAGGTCGAAGAGTGCTCGCTGTTTGTGCGCCCACGTCGGCGGCCGAGTCGCCTCGGCGGTCGCTTCGAACTCGCGCATGCCAACATACCCCGCGCCTCGGGTGATGAATATTTGGGTCGCGCGAGTTACTGGGGTCCGGTCGTCCGGGCCGAGGCGAGCAGGGCGGCCACGTCGCTGTCGAACCGCTCCGTTCAGTCGTCACTCTCCGCGCCGACACCGCTCTGCGACTCGGTCTCGTCCATGGCCGTCGCTCTCGCCGCTGTCGGTCGTCGGCGTCTTCCGTCGTCCGCGTTCAGTCGATGAGGCGCTCGATGTCGTCATCGAGCTGGTCGTACAGCTCTTCCGCCCGGCGCTCGTCGGCGGCCGACAGCGAGCGAATCGGCTCGCGGACTGCCCCGCCACGCAGGCCGGCCAGTTCGAGTCCCTTTTTCACCGCTGGGACGCTGATAGCGCCGCCGAGGCTGTTGTTCTGCCCGGTCTGGTCGCGGAAGTTCTGGTAGGGCAGACAGATGTTCCGAAGCTCGCGAGCGCGCTCCCAGTTCTCCTCGGTGAGCGCGTCAAATAGTGCGAGACCGACTTCCGGCCGGAAGTTACTCACACCGGCTGAGAACCCCTCGATACCCTCGTTCCAGAACGAGACGGCGAAGGGCTCCGCGAGGCCGTCCACCCAGACCACGTCGTCGCCGGTGGTGCTGGCGGCAGCGCCGAGTTTCACGGCGTCTTCGATGGCGTACTTGATGCCGACCACGCCGTCGAGTCCCGCGAGGTCGCGGAGGTAGCCGATTGAGGGGTCGAAGCCCTTCACGTACGGCACCAGCGGAGCCGTCGAGGCCTCGGCGAGCTTCTCGTAGTAGCGAAGCAGGCCGCGCTCGTGGACGTAGGTGTGGTCGGGTGGCATTATCATCATCCCGTCGACGCCGATGTGGTCGTAGGCGTCGATGAGTTCCCGCGCGCCCGCCGTGCTCCCGCCGACGCCGGCGAGGACGCACACGTCGGACGGGAGCGCGTCGACCGCCGTCTCCGTCACCGCGATTCGCTCCTGCTGGGTCAGCGAGTGGTACTCGCTGATGTTCGCCGACGCGAGGAACGTGCGGATTCCCTCGTCGTAGAGCGTCGTCGCGTTCGCTGCCAGTTCGTCGTGTTCGATGTCGAGGTCGTCGTCGAACGGGGTGAGGAGCCCGGCGGCGACGCCGCGCAGGTGCTCGCGCACACCGCTCTCTGCGAGTGGCATACCCGAACCACCGGACACTCGCGCATAAAATCTTCGGACAGGGGGGTCGCGAGAGACGCCGAACGCCCGAGGACCGTCAAAACAGTTATCTGCCCTATCTCTGTAGTCGAACTCATGCCGCGTCAGACAGACTCGTCTCCAATCGCCGTCGGAGTCGTCGGCCTCGGAAGCCTCGGTCGTCGGCTCTGTCAACAGTTCGTCGAACTTCCCCGGTCGGAACTCGTCGCCATCTCCGACGTGGACCCAGACGGCCTCGCCGAAGTCGGCGACTCCTTCGACGTTCCCGAGACGCATCGCTACCGGTCGTTCGAGGCGTTCCTCGATTCGGCCCCGATAGACGCCGTCGCGGTCGCGACGCCCAACGGCCTCCACTACGAACAGACCTCTGCCGTGTTGGACCGCGGCCTCCACGTCCTCTGCGAGAAGCCGCTCGCGACCGACGCCGAGGAGGCCTACGAACTCACGACCCGCGCCGAGGCGAGCGACCAAACCGTGATGGTCGGCTACCAGCGACACTTCAACCCGGCCTACAAGCGCGCCCACGACGAGTGGGCCGACGGCGACCGCGTCCCGCGCTTTATCACCGGCGAGGTGACCCACGACTGGCAGTCCTACTACGAGAAGGAAGACGACTGGCGGATGAACCCCGAGTTGAGCGGCGGCGGCCATCTCCTGAACGTCGGCACGCACGTCATCGACGCCATCCTCTGGACGACCGGCCTCACCCCGACCCACGTCAACGCCTACGTTGACTTCCACGACGACGAGCAGGTGTTCGACCGCCAGTCCTCTATCATCATCGAGTTCGCGGAGGGCGCGGTGGCGAACGTCTCCGACACGGGAGTCGTCGCGCGGACTCGCGAGCACGTCCACATCTGGGACGACGAGGGGGCGATATACCTCGAAGGCCACGAGTGGGACGACCGGACCGGCTACGTCATCGACGACGAGGGGACCGAACACCACCCCTACGACGGCTACGAGCGCTGGCTGAGCAAGGGCACCGCGTTCCTCGATGCCATCGAGACCGGCGAGACGCCGCCGGCGACCGCCCGCGACGGCCTCAAGGCGGTCCTCATCACCATGGCGGCCTACGAGTCGGGCCGGCGGAACGAGCGCGTCGCTCTCGACGAACTCTACCCGTTCGCGTCCGACGTCTTCCAGTAGCGCGCCGCTCTTTCTCCCGGTTGTCTCCGCTCTCGTCTCCCCGTGCCGTCCCCGGTTGCGAGGCGGAGTTTTATCGTGATGGCCGAGTCTGTACAGGTATGCGAATCGCGACTGTCAGCGGATACGCTCTCTCGTCACCCATCGAACCGCCGCAGGACCGGTCCTTCCACGGTGGCACCCGTCGCCTGCTCAAACGCGACGTGGTGCTCGTCGTCGTCGAATCGGCCGGCGGCACCCGTGGCATCGCCACCGCCGGCGCGAGCAGTTCCGCGATGCGGGAGTATTTCGAGGGCGACTCCCAGGGGACCTTCGCGGACGTGGTAAACGGCGCAGTCGCCGACGCGCTCGAAGGCGAGACCATCGAGGAAGTCGAAGACGCGCACGCGATACTCCGCGACACCGACCTCCCCGACCGACTCCGCCACGAGGCCATCTCGGCGCTCGACGTGGCGCTGTACGACATCCGCGGGAAGGTGGTCGGCGCGCCCATCTACGAACTCCTCGCCGACGAGTACGGCACCGACCCGACGACGGAGATGCCGCTGTACGCCAGCGCCGGGATGTACATGGAACCCGAGGGCTACGCCGAACAGGCGGCGACCATCCGCGACCTCGGCTTCTTCGGCTACAAATACCGACCGGGAATCGGCCCCGACGGGGACCGCCGCACCATCGAACTCCTCGCCGATGTCGCGGGCGACATGGAGGTGATGCTCGACGTGCACACGTGGTGGAAGATTCGGGACGGCTACGACCGCGAGACGGTCGAGGACCTCGTCACCTTCGCCGCCGAACGGGACTGCTACTGGGTCGAAGAGCCGGTCTCGCCTGACGACCACGCGGGCTACGTCGAACTCGCGGAGACGGGCGCGCCGCTGGCCGGCGGCGAGAGCGAACCGACGCCCGAGGGACTCGTCGCGCTCGGCGAGACGGGCGCGGTCGACTTCCTGCAGGGCGACGTTCGCCACCACTGCGGCTACACCGGCTGTCGTCCCGCGGTCGAGTCCTGCGTCGGCCGCGACGTGGAGTTCGTCCCGCACAACTTCGGCACGTGGGTCGGCCTGCTCGCCAACGCGCATCTCGTCGCGGCCGCGCCCGAGGTTTCGCTCCTCGAATACCCGGTCTTCGAGGACGACCCACTCCTCGACGCCGAGACCGACCCCGGAATGTACCCCTTCGACCTCGCGTTCGACATCATCGAGGGCCAACCCGCCGTCGAGGACGGCGTCCTCTCGCTGTCTGACGAGCCGGGACTTGGCGTCGAGGTGAACCTCGACGTGCTCGACGATTACCCCTTCGAGGAGGGGCCGTGGACCGAGTTCCACTACGACGAGGACTGAGTCGGCGATTCGCACGCGCCTCGTCTGCTTCGTCGCCCCCGCCCCGCCCGTCTCGCCGCGTTCGCCGTCTGCACAAGCTATAATGCGTCGCTCCGTGGTACACTTTTCATGCACGTAACCGACATCGAAGTCATCCCGATATCGCACCGCCTCCCCGACGGGGAGGGCCTCGGCGACGCGCGCGGGTTCGGCCACGACAGGGCGACGACGCTCATCCGCGTCGATACCGACACCGGCGACGTCGGCTGGGGCGAGGCGTTCGCGCCGGGGAGCGTCGTCGCGCCCGTCGTCGACGAGTTCTTCCGCGACGACGTGGTCGGCATGGACCCCTTCGACGTGCGACGCCTCGCCGAGGAGTCGTACACAGACCCGTACCACTTCGGCGGGAGCGTCTTCGTCCAGAGCGCCCTCAGCGGCATCGACGTGGCCCTGTGGGACCTCGTCGGCAAGGCGACCGGCAAGCCCGTCCACCGACTCCTCGGCGGGACGCCTCGCGAGACGCTCACCGCCTATGCCTCGACGATGTACTTCACCGAGGCGAACCGCGACATCGCAGAGCCGATTCGTGACGCCGTCGATGAGGGGTTCTCCGCGGCCAAGATAAAAATCGGCAACGGCACGGACTCCGACGTGGAGCGGGTTCGGACCGCCCGCCAACTCCTCGGCGACGACGCGCGGCTGATGGTCGACATCAACGGGAACTACCGGCCACGACAGGCGATTCGAACCGCGAAGGCCATCGAGGAGTTCGACATCACGTGGATGGAAGAGCCCGTCCCCCCGGAGAACCTCTCGGGCTACCGCGAGGTCAAACGCGGCGTTGACGTGCCCCTCGCGGCCGGCGAGGCGCACTACGGCCGCTTCGAGTTCAAGCGCCTCGTGGACGACCGGACGGTCGACGTGGTCCAGCCCAATCTCGGTCGGTGCGGCGGGCTCTCGGAGGCGAGCCGCATCGCCGACCTCGCGAGCACGGAGAACGTGGCGGTCCGGCCGCACATCTGGAACAGCGCGGTCGGCCTCGCTGCGGCGGTCCAGTTCGCGGCGTCTGTCTCGGACTACCCGCACACGCGGAACGTCCCGGACCCGATGATGGTCGAGTTCGACCGGAGCGAGAACCCGCTCCGCGACGAGATTCTGCAGACCCCGTTCGACCCGACCGGCGGCGAAGTGGACGTGCCGCAGGCCCCCGGTCTGGGCGTCGAAATCGACGAAGACGCGGTCGAACGGTTCCGAGCCGACCGCTGAGCGCGGGTCGCTGACTCGCTTCTCGACTCATTGCACCGGCGAACCGACCTCGCTTTGTTCCGACTCGCGGGATAGTTTTATGCGTTAAAGCACCGTGGCACCGGTATGCAGTCATCCCTAGTGGTAGTCGACAGTACGGACTCCAACGAGCGTCTCCTGACCGAGGCGGGACAGATTGCGGCCGGCACGGACACGCCGCTCGTGCTCCTCACGCGAATCACCGAGGACGAAATCGTCGAGAACGCGGAGACGTTGCAGGCGATGAGCGACGCCGCCAACACGCCGCTGGAGTCGAACTCGGCGCGGGAAGTCGCCTCCCGCTTCGCGTCGCAAGCCGCCGACGAGGCGTTCGAATCGGTAGACGGAACCGTCGAGTACGACGCCGTCACCGTCGTCGCCGAGGAGGGCGAGTTCGCCGACGAGGTGATTCGCGTCGCCGACGAGCGCGGCTGTGACCACGTCTACGTCGCCGGCCGACAGCGCTCGCCGACCGGGAAGGCGCTGTTCGGCGACACCGCACAGCGCGTCGTCCTCAACTTCGACGGGCCAGTCACTATCCTGACCGAGTGACGGAGCGACCGGACCCCCCCGAAACGACAGCTATTTGCGACCACGAATCGTCACGTGTTATCACATGTATCAGCTGTCGGAGCAAGCGGAGCCTGTACCGTCGGGTTCGTCCCGAACTATCGACATCGGCTACATCGGCGGCGGGAGTCAGGGGTGGGCCCACACGCTCATCAACGACCTCGCGCAGTGTCCGGACCTCGCGGGGAGCGTCACGCTGTACGACGTGAACTACGAGATGGCGTCGAAGAACGCCCTCCTCGGAAACCGCGTGATGGACCGCGAGGAGGCGGTCGGCGACTGGTCGTTCGAGGCGACCCGGAGCATGGACAAGGCCCTCGACGGGGCCGACTTCGTCATCTGTTCGATTCAGGACCCGCCCGGTGAGACGTTCGTCCACGACATCGACGTGCCCCAGGAGTACGGCATCTACCAGACGGTCGCCGACACCGTCGGCCCCGGCGGGGCGATTCGGGCCCTGCGCGCGATTCCGCAGTACCGCGAAATCGCTGCGACGGTCCGCGAGCGCTGCCCGGACGCGTGGGTCATCAACTACACCAACCCCATGACGGTCTGTACACGGACGCTCTACGAGGAGTTCCCGGATATCAAGGCCATCGGGCTCTGCCACGAGGTGTTCAAGACCCAGAAGCTGTTCGCCGAGATGGCGGAGCGCTACATCGACGAGGCCGAGGACATCGCCCGCGACGAGGTCCGGGTCAACGTCAAGGGGGTCAACCACTTCACGTGGGTCGACGAAGCGCGGTGGCGCGACCGCGACGTGTTCCAGTACCTCGACGAGGAACTCGACCGGCGGAAGCCGCTTTTCGACCGCGAACCGGGCGACCTCGACGGCGAATCCTACTGGGTGAACAACGAGGAGGTGGCCCTCGACCTCTACGACCGCTTCGGCGTCCTCGGCGCGGCGGGCGACCGTCACCTCGTGGAGTTCGTCCCGTGGTATCTGAGCATCGACGAACCCGAGGAAATCCAGCGCTACGGCATCCGACTCACGCCGAGTTCGGCCCGTGTCTCCGACGACGAGGGTCCAGACGAGATGGAACAGTACCTCGAAGGCGACACGGAGTTCGAGTTCCACGAGTCCGGCGAGGAGGCGGTCGACATCATGCGGGCGCTCTCCGGCGAGGGGACGTTCGTCACGCACCTCAACTACCCCAACGAGGGGCAGGTCGACGGCCTTCCCGAGGGCGCAGTCGTGGAGACGAACGCGCTCCTCTCCGGCGACGACGTGACGCCCCTCTGTGCGGGCGGCCTGCCCGACGAGGTCGAGAGCATGGTCGAAACCCACGTCACGAATCAGGAGACGCTCGTGCGCGCGGGCTTCGAGGGCGACCTCGACCTCGCGTTTCAGGCGTTCCTCAACGAACCGCTCGTCACCGTCTCGCGCGACGAGGCCCAAGAGCTGTTCGCGAAACTCGTCGAACTAGAGCGCGAATACTTCACCGACTACGACCTCGACGCGTCGGTCCTGCAGGCGTAAGCCGGCGTTTCGAACCCCCAACGAACACGTCGCTCCCCGCCTCCGGGGTCAGCTATTTATCCCGCCATCCAGTCGGTACACGCGATGTCGAGCGCCAATAGCCGCGGTTTGAGCTTCGGCTGTCAAGTTGTCAGCTACGGAAACGTCGAGGAAACCATCCAGCGAGCGGTCCGAGCCGGGACGGCCGGGTTCGACACCGTCACCGTCCCGGACCATCTGTTTCATCCGACCGACTCCGAGGAGTATCTGGTCGACCCGCCGTGGGAGGCGTTCTCCGTCCTCGGGGCGATTGCCCAGCGCACCGATGAGGTGACTCTCATGCCCGGCGTCGCCGACTCGGTGCGCCGGCACCCGACCGAACTCGCGCACGTCACGGCCACGTTGGACCGGATGACGGACGGTCGTGCCGGTCTCGGCATCGGGGCCGGCGAGGCGTTCAACTTCGCGCCGATTTCGGATATCGACTGGGACGATCCGTACACCCGGTTCAGAGAGTGCGTCGCCGTCATCGACGGGCTGTGGAACTCGACGGCGGACGAGCCGTTTTCCTTCGCGGGCGACTACTTCGACCTCGACGACGCGCACATGGGACTGAAACCCGCGCAAGACCCGCGCCCGCCGCTCTGGATAGGCGGCTACGGCGAGAGCATGCGCGGCCTGACGGGCGCGGTCGCGGACGGCTGGTTCCCGTGGATTTACTCGCCCGACGAGTACGCGGCCGACCTGCGGAAAGTCCTCGACGTGGCCGCGGACCGCGGCCGCGACCCCGAGTCCATCGACCGCGCCGTCATGGTTCCGACGACGGTCTACGACGACGGCGACGAGGCGCGCGCGGCCGGCATCGAGCGAAACCGCGTGAATCTCGCGCTCCGACCGCCGCTCCTCGCCGACATGGGCTACGAGGACATCGCGGAGTCGACGCCCATCATGTGGCAGATGGCGTTCGACGAGGAACAGGAACGGCAACTGTCGGCGGCGGCCGAGCGTATCCCCGACGAGGCTGTTGACGACATCTGCGTCTCCGGTGACCCCGAGCGCGCTATCGAGCGAATCGAGGCGTTCCGCGACGCGGGCGTCGATAACCTCGTTCTCATCCCGGTCGGCGACTACGAGGAGACGATGCGGCACTACGAAAACGAGATTATCCCGTACTTCAGCGAGCGATAGCGCGGCGGGACGAACCGGAGTGTCGGTCGCCGACACCGGCTGATGCGGTCAGTCGGTCACTCTTGTGCGCCGTCGCCGACGCCGGCCTCTTGTCGGCCGTCGTCGTCTCCTCTACTCGTGTTGATTCGCGGCTCCACGCTGAAGCGGTAGTACACCGTCCAGACGGCCGCGACGACGGCGACGATGGCGAACAGCGTCGGCGACCACTCCATGCCGAACTGCTGGGCCAGCCACATTCCCGAGAGCATGACGCCGAGGACGAACACGAACACGGTCAGGTCGGCGGCTCGAAGATTCATGTACCGACGTTCGGAACCGACCGGGATAAACGTTCACACGCCGCCGGCGGCGACGCCGCGGCCGACCCGCTCAGTCGCGGACCAGCCAGCCGACGGCGTTGCGGAGCAGTCGCCGGTAGTCGTCGTTCTCGAAAGCCTCCGCGGTGTGTCCGAGCGACGCGTAACAGACCCGCCCCGCGCCGTACTCGCGGACCCACGCAACCGGGTAGTCGTCGGTGAGGTCGGGATGAGCCATGCGCGCGAGCACGGTCACGTCGTCGTCCACGTCGACCTGATACGGCTCGTCGAACACCTCGAAGTCGTCGACACCGTCGGTCACGGCGTGGTCGGAGACGATTTCGACGCCGAACGTCGACTGCTCGGGGTGAGTGAGGAAGTGACCGCCGAGCAGGTCGCGGAGGTCGGGAAACGGTTCGTCGCGCTTGTCGAGGCCGCCGTCGCCGTCGTGGACGTTGATGAGGTCGGCGGCGCAGTGGAGACCGAGATAGGCTCCGCCGTCTCGGACGAATCCGAGGAGGCCGTCCAACTGCTCGGGGTTCAGGGTGGCGTCCGTCAGGTAGTCCACGACGAGGTCGTAGCCCGTGAGGTCGGCGAGGGCGTTCCTGTCGGTCGTCGCGGTCACCGCGGCGGCGTCGCCGATGGCGGACTCGATGTGCGGTCGCATCTCCTCGAAATCGTGGAACGAGAAGGTCGTCTCTCCGATGACTAACGCGGACGGCTGTTGCATGGACTGCCGTTCTCGACCCGTGTGAAAAGCCGTTTCGGTGCCACCACGACCTGCTCGGTACGACCGTCCGGGGCAACCGTCCGAGGCGACCACTCACTCGAACTCGATACGCCCGAAGAACGACGGCGAGTGGTACGTCGGCTCCGGCAGTTCGATTCGGTTCCACGTCCCCTTCTGCGCGTCGGGCAGCCCGCTCCGGTAGAAGTTCCCGCGCCAGACCGCCCCGGAGTCGAGTTCGAGCGGGAGGCCGGTCAGCGACCGGAGCGTGGAGACCGGGAGCCGCGCCGCGAGCCACCACGAGTCGTCGTCGGGGGAGGCGGTCTTCGTCGGGCTGGGCACTGATGTCTCGGCCTCGACGGCCGCCGCGTCGGTCGGCGCGACGAGATCGCGGCCGATGTCGCGCTCGCGCCAGTTCGGCTCCTGCCACGCGAGTTTGAACGTGCCGCAGCAGTTCGCCTCGAAGTTGAAGTACCGCCCCGGCGAGCCGTCCTCGGGCGGGGCCGGCGTGGCGAACAGTTCGACCGAACTGTCCTCGAACGTCGGCCCGTTCAGCTCCGTCACGTCGGCGGTTATCTCGTCGTCCTCGACGTGGAACTGCAGGTAGAGCGCCTCCGCGTCGAACAGCGCCCTGACCGTCGTCTCCGGACCGGGCTCGTCGCCCCACGCGTACTCGTCCAGTCGGGCGACGTTCGCCCGCTCCCACACCGTCCCGTCGACCGCGCCGGTCAGCGGGACCGCTCTGCCCGCGTCGATGCGGCTGACTTCGTAGGTTCGCATACGACACACTCACTCGACCCGCCCGCAAGAGCGTTCCGCCCGCACCCGACGAAACCACTTTGTCGGGCGCTACCGAATCGCGTGGTATGAGACGAGAGTTCACCGGCTACCGCCGGGAGAGCGGCCGCATCGGGGTCAGAAACCACGTCGCCGTCCTTCCGACCTCGGTCGCGTCGTCCTGCGTCGCCCGCGGCATCGCGGCCGAGGCGGGGGCGTGGGCGCGCGCGACGCCGCACCAGATGGGCGCGAGCCAACCGGACGAGTCGCGGGAACAGACAGAGCGGGTGCTGGTCGGCGTTGGGCGAAACCCGAACGTCGGCGCGGCGCTCGTCGTCGAGTTCGGAACCGAGGACATCGACGCCGACGAGATCGCGGACCGAATCGCCCGAGACGGCAAGCCGGTGGAGACGCTGTCGGTCCGTGAGGTCGGCGGGACGGCCGCGGCCCTCCAGCGTGGACGCACCGCCCTCGACTCGTTGAACGAGGCGGCCGCGAACGCCCGTCACGAGTCGGCCGACGCGAGCGAACTCGTCGTCGGCGTCGAGTGCGGCGGGAGCGACGCCACCTCGGGCATCGCCGCCAACCCCGCCGTCGGCGACGCCTGCGACCGTCTCGTCGCGGCCGGGGGAACCGCCTCGTTCAGTGAGACACCGGAGTTCATCGGCGCAGAACATGTTCTCGCGGAGCGGTGCGCCGACGAGGAGACCCGCCGCCGACTGCTCGACCGCGTCGAACGACGCGAGGCGACGGCCGACCTGATGGGCGTCGACCTCCGGGGTGCACAGCCCTCGCCCGGCAATCAGGAGGGCGGGCTCACGACTATCGAGGAAAAGAGCCTCGGAGCCATCTCCAAGGGTGGGACGACCCCCGTTCGCGGCATCGTCGACTACGCCGAGCGGCTGCCGGTCGGCGGCGGCCTCGTCCTGATGGACACGCCGGGCTACGACGTGGAGAGCGTCGTCGGCAAGGTCGCCGGCGGGGCGCAGATTATCGTCTTCACCACCGGTCGCGGGAGTACCACCGGCAACCCCGTCGCGCCCGTGGTGAAGGTCACGGGCAATCCTCGGACGTGGGAGCGCATGCGGGCGAACATGGACGTGAACGCCGGGGCGGTGGTCGAGGGCGACGCGACCATCTCCGAGGCGGGTGAGCGCGTCTTCGACGAGGTGCTCGCCGTCGCCGACGGGAAGCGCACCGGGGCCGAGACGCGCCGGATGGAGGAGTTCGCCATCACGGAGGTCCACCCGCGCGAACTCGCGGAGGTGCGGAGCACATGAAGGGTCGCGTCCTCGGTGGTGCCGCCCTCGTGCTGGCCGACGGCGACAGCGTGGCGACGGCGCTCGAAGACCTCGAGGCCGGGCGCGAGATCCACAACGGGAACCACGCAATGACCCTCACCGACGACGTTCCGTTCGGTCACAAGTTCGCCCTCGAACCCCTGTCGGCCGGCGAGACGGTCCAGAAGTACGGCGAGGTCATCGGGCGGGCCACGGAGGCGGTCGCGGCCGGCGAGTGGGTCCACACGCACAACTGCGAGAGCACTCGCGGCCGCGGCGACGTGGCGGCGACGGAGGCGGAGCGATGACCGAGAACCGCCTCTCCAACCGAATCGGCCGCGACTCGTTCGCGGGCTACCGCCGACCCGACGGCCGCCTCGGAATCCGCAATCGGGTGCTTGTCCTCCCGTCGGTCATCTGCTCGCACGTCGTCGCCGAGGAGATAGCCGCCCGCTCGCCGGGCGCGGTGGCCGCGCCCCACGACCACGGCTGTGGGCAACTGGGCGCGGACGCCGAACAGACCGAGCGGACACTCGTCGGCCTCGCCGGTAATCCCAACGTCGCAGGGACGGTCGTCGTCGGACTCGGCTGTGAGACGGTCCGGAGCGACGTCGTCGCCGCGGCGGTTGACGAGTGCGGGCTTCCGGTCCGCGAACTCACGATACAGGATGCGGGCGGGACCGACGCCTGCGCCGACCGCGGCGTGGCCGCCGTTGCCGACCTCCGCGAGTCGGCGGCCGCGCAGGAGCCAGCGGAGGTGGACGAGTCGACCGCAACAGCCGACGAACCGGCGGCGACCCTCAGCGACCTCACGGTCGGCGTCGTCGTCGACGACCTCGCGGACTCGACCAGACGGCACGCGCACCCGCTCGTCGCCGAGTTGGTCGAGCGAGTCGCGGCGGCCGGCGGGCGGGTCGTCGTCGCCGGAAACGAACGGTTCGCCGCACACCCCGACGAGACACGGGCACTCGTCGGCGACGCGGCCGCTGACCGACTGCTCGACGCGGCGGACCGCCCCGCGAGAGCGACGCGCGTCGGAACGGAGGCGGCGGCCCAAGGCTTTGAGGCCGCCACGGGATTCATCGGCGACGCACCGGTCGCGGGTGTCGCGGCGTACGGCGAGCGGGTCGGCGATGGGGACGCCGCGGGTGAGGGCGGGGTAACACTACTGGATGCGCCCTCCCGTGTCGAAGAGGCCGCGACCGGCCTCGCCGCCGCGGGCGCGCATCTCGTCCTCCACGTCACGGGACAGGGGACGCCCGCCGGCCATCCCATCGTTCCGGTGGTGAAGCTCTCCGGCGACGCAGACACCCTAGCGGCCGTCCCCGGTGACATCGACCTCGATGCCCGCGAGGCGGACGCGGACGACCTCGAATCGCTCCTTCTCGCCGTCGCCGACGGCGACCGGACGTGCGCCGAGCAACACGGACTCACGGAGTTCGCCATCGCCCGCGCCGGTCCGTCGACCTGAGCCCGTTCCGGCAATTCGGACGTGTCAGTGAGGTGAACGTGTCGCCTTCCGCCTCGCCAATCTTTATTGGGTGGTAGTGTCACACCGAGTCGTAGTGGTAGTCAATCAGCAGGCTCGACCAGCGAGTCGAGGGCAGCGAAGCGCACTCGCGCTCATCGGCGTCTCCCGCGTCGCGTGCGGGTCGCTCTTCGGGACGGCGATGGCGCTCTACATCGGAGAACAGGGGTCGCCATTCGAGGTGACCCTCGCGTACGCGGCGTTCTCCTTCGGACTGTTCGTGTTCGCCCCGGTCTGGGGCGCAATCGCCGACATCACGGGGCGGCGGCGCGCGATACTCATCGGCACCGCGTTTCTCTCGACGCTCGCTATCGTCCCGCTGACCGTGACAGCGTCGGTCCCGCTCCAAATCGTCTGTCGGGGCCTCTTCGCGGTGTTCACCGCCGGCTTCCAGTCGGTGATTCTCACCATCGTGAGCGAGTCGGGCGGCGAGTCGGAGCGCGGGCGCTCCATCGGTTTCTACAGCAGCGCCCGCTCTACCGGAGCCATCAGCGGTCGGCTGTTCGTCGGCTATCTCGTCGGCCTGCTCGTGCCGACCGACCTCTATCTCGTCGTCGTCGGCCTCGGCCTCGTGGCGACGCTCCTCACGCTCCGCATCGCCGACCCGACGCCGCCGTCCGAAGAGACGCTGACCACGGGTCGACTCCTGGGGGAAGTCCGCGGGCGACTCCTCCCCGGCGGCGCGCGGCGGGAACTGTTCGAGCGGACCGGACTCGGCTGGCTGTACGTCGGTATCGTCCTCCGGAACATGACCGAGAAGGGCTTCATCTCGGTCGTCCCGGTGTTCCTCGTCGCCGACGTGGGGCTCTCGAACGTCGTCATGGGCGCCGTGCTCGCGGTCAGTCCCGCGGTCCGAGTCGTCTCGATGTACGGCTTCGGCCGCCTGAGCGACAGCATCGGCCGGAAGAAGCTCATCGTGGGCGGCCTCGCCGGCAGCGGCGTGCAGGCGCTCGTCGTCGTGCTCGCGCTCGTCCCCGACGGGCAGCTCGCCCGCATCGGTATCAGCAGCACCGCCTTCGTCGTCCACGCGGTCACGTTCTCGATGCTCACCGTGGGGACCATCGCCTTCGTCGCCGACGTGGCCCCGGTCGACCGCGAGTCCGAACTGATGGGACTTCGCTCGACCGCCCGCGGTCTCGGCGGCGTTCTCGGACCGCTTCTCGTCGGCGTGCTCGCCACCCGGTTCGACTACGCCACGGCGTTCGTCTGCACCAGCGTCCTCGCGTTCGTCGCCGCCGGGCTGGTCGGGCGGACGCTCACCGAGAGCTTCTCACCCGAGTGAGCCGCTCCACGCCGTACAACCGTCCGACACGCTGGTAAACGCTTATCACGCCACCCGCTGTCGTTCGAGTCGATGACGCCTACAGTCGCCACTTCCCCTTCGCCCGACGGTGAGCGCCGATGACCGAGACGCCGATTCGGGTCGGTATCGTCGGCTGTGCGAGTATGGGCCGGTCCCACGCCGAAGCGCTCGCGGACATCGACGGTGCCGAACTCGTTGGCTGTGCGGACCACACCCCGGAGACCGCCCAGTCGTTCGGCGAGACGCACGGCTGTCCGTCGTACACTTCCCACGCCGACCTGTTCGCCGACGCAGCCCTCGACGCTGTCTGCGTCTGCACGCCCAATGGGGCCCACCGCGACATCGTCGTTGACGCCGCGGCGGCGGGCATCGACGTGCTCTGCGAGAAACCGCTGGAAATCACGCCCGGCCGCGTCGACGATATGGTCGTCGCCTGCCGCGACGCCGGCGTCACCCTCGCTTGCATCCTTCAGCGGCGGCTGTTTCCCACGATGCAGTTCGCCCGCGAGGTGGTCGGCGACGGTCGGCTCGGACGACTCGTGTTCGCCGACGTGCGGGTGAAGTGGCACCGCGACCGGTCGTACTACGACGACTCGTCGTGGCACGGGAGCGCGAACCTCGACGGCGGCGTCCTGTTCACGCAGGCGCTCCACGGTATCGACCTGCTCCAGTGGGTCGCCGGCGACGTGTCACGGGTTGCCGGCACCGGCGACGCGCTGTATCACGATATCGAAGCTCCCGATACGGCCGCGCTCTCGCTCCGGTTCGAGGACGGCGCGCTCGGGCAGGTGTCGGCGACGACGGCGACGCGGCCCCAACAGGCCATCAGCCTCGAATTCAACGGGACGGAGGGAACGCTTCGTGTCACCGAGACGGGCGTCGAACTGTTCGAAGTGAACGGGGAGAAACAACCCGTCGAACTCCCCGACCCACGCCCCGACGGCCCGCACGTCGCCCAGATACGCGACTTCGTCGAGGCCGTCTCGGAGGGCCGACCGCCGATGGTGCCGCCGGACGAGGCGAGAAAGGGAGTAGACATCGTCTTCGCCGCCGAGCGCTCGGACAGTCGCGGCGAGTGGGTGTCGGTGTCGTCTGTCGGCGACCTCCGCGACGCGGACGACTGAGCGTGCTGACTCGCCCGACGACTTCTCTCCGCCTTCGCCCGTCAACAGCTATTTCAGTCTCTCCCGCGTCGCCCCGGTATGGAGAGTGTGACTCTCGGTATCATCGGTTGTGGAGCCATCAGCGACGTGTACTTCGAGGCGGGGAACCGCTTCGACGCCCTCGACATCGTCGCCTGCGCCGACCTCGACACGGACCGCGCGGAGTCGAAGGCGGACGAGTACGGCGTCCCCCACGTTCTCCCGACTGAGGACCTGCTCGCGGACCCCGAAATCGACGTGGCGGTCGTGCTCACGCCGGCGGGAACCCACGGTGACCTCGTGTCCGCCGCCCTTCAGGCGGGCAAACACGCCTACACCGAAAAGCCGCTCGCGGCGACGAAGGCCGAAGGTGAGGCGATTCTGGAGACTGCCGCCGAGCGCGGACTGACCGTCGGCGTCGCGCCCGACACCGTCCTCGGCACCGGCATCCAGACCTGTCGCGACCTCATCGACGAGGGCCGCATCGGCGACCCCGTCGGCGCGACGGCGTTCTGGTCGAACCACGGCCACGAACACTGGCACCCGGACCCCGACGGCTTCTACGCTGAAGGCGGCGGCCCGCTTTTCGACATGGGGCCGTACTATCTCACGTCGCTCGTGACGCTCCTCGGTCCGATTCAGTCGGTCGCCGGCACCGCGAACACGCCGTTCGAAGAGCGCGAGATAACGAGCGAGCCGCGCCGCGGCGAGCGGATTCCGGTGTCGGTGCCGACCCACGAGACAGCCGTCGTGACTTTCGAAAACGGCGCGACGGGGACGCTCCTGACGAGTTTCGACGTATGGGGGTCCGAACTGCCGGGATTCGAGATTTACGGCACCGAGGGGACGCTGAGCGTCACCAACCCCAACCGGTTCGACGGGACGCCTCGCGTCCACCTCAGCGACGACGACGACGGCGAGTGGCGCGAGGTTCCCGTCGAGCGCGACCACCCCGGCCAACAGCGCGGCCTCGGCCTCGTCGACCTCGCGTACTCGCTCGACGCCGACTGGGACCACCGGACCAGCGGCGACCTCGGATTCCACGTCCTCGAAGCGATGGACGGCATCCGCGAATCCGCCGAGGAGGGCGCGTACGTCCAGCTCTCGGCGCAGTGCGAGCGCCCGCCGTCGGTCCCCGACGGCTTCCCGACTGACGTCGGGCCCGCGGGCGACGCGGAGTGAACTCGGGAGCGAACAGGGAATCAGTACGGAGTAAAAGCGGACGCCGGTACGGGAGCGAAAACAGGCATCGGTGCCGGTACCGGGTCCGGTGTTGGCGACGGCGTCCGAACGATAGTTCGAATCGAGGCTTTTCTTTCAGTCGGCCGGTTGTTCCGCGTCGTCGGCGACGCCGATATCGAGGTCGTCGGTGAGCGGCTCGCTGTTCCGGTAGTCGATTCTGTCGTGCGCGTCGAAGCAGGCCGCCTCGTGGCGGTCCGACGGGCCGCTCATACCGGAGAGGTCCGGCGTGTTCGACGTGCAGTACTCTCGCGCCTCGGGACAGCGGGTGTGGAATCGACAGCCGCTCGGCGGGTTCTCCGGGTCCGGGATGTCGATTTTCCTGACCGGCGGCGTCTCGATGGGGTCGTTTATCTCCGAGAGGCCGGAGGTCGCCCACAGGAGGCTCTTGGTGTACGGGTGCTGGGGGTTCTTGATAATCTCGTCCGCCGGGCCGATTTCGACGATGCGGCCGAGGTACATGACGGCGATGCGGCCGTC
Source organism: Haloferax sp. Q22 (assembly GCF_001482285.1). Taxonomy (GTDB): domain Archaea; phylum Halobacteriota; class Halobacteria; order Halobacteriales; family Haloferacaceae; genus Haloferax. The sequence goes on from NZ_LOEP01000037.1 coordinate 216,963, forward strand.
GGCGCGACCGGCGAGGTACCGGGCGTTCGCCATGTTGTGCGAGATGAAGACGAACGAGGTGCTGAACATCTCCTGCAGTTCGAGGAGCAGGTCCATCAGGTTCACCCGAAGCGACACGTCGAGGGCGCTCACGGCCTCGTCGGCGAGGATGAGGTCCGGTTCGAGGAGCATCGACCGGACGATGACGGTCCGCTGGGCCTCCCCGCCGCTCAGTTGGTGGGGGTACCGCGAGGCGTAGTCGTCCGCGGGCGTGAGTCCGACCGTGTCGAGCATCTGGTGGACGAGCTCCCGGCGCTCGACGAGGTTGAGCTCCGGCCGCCACTTCTTCAGCGCCGGGTTGAGGTTCTTGAATATCGTCCGGTTGGGGTCAAGCGAGTTACCGGCGTCCTGGTGGACCATCTGGAGCGACTTCCGAATCTCCTTGTACGGGATATCGCCGGGTTCGAGGTTGGACTTCCAGATGTCCTGCCCGCGGAAGCGGACCGTCCCCGAGGTGGGACGCTGGAGGCCGATCATGGCCTTTCCGAGCGTCGTCTTGCCGCAGCCGGACTCGCCGACGAGCGCGACCACGTCGTTCTCGCCGATGTCGAGCGAGACGTTGTCGACGGCGCGGACGACGCCCTTGTCGTCGCCGAGGAAGCGGTCGAGAATGCCCTCGTTGCCGCCGAAGTGGACGCTCAGGTCGTCGACGCGGAGCAGGGGGTCGTCGCTCATTTCGAGACCTCCTTCTTGAGGGGAATCGTCTCGCGGGCTTCGTCGGTGTAGAAGCACGCGGCCCCGTGGTCCTCGGACACCTCGATGAGGTCAGGGTTCGTCGCCCGGCACTGCTCGTCGGCGAGCGGGCACCGCGTGTGGTACGAACAGCCCTTCGGGACGTTCAGCGGGTCGGGACTCGTCCCCTCGATGGACGCCATCTCGTCGAGGTCGGCGTCGATGTCGGGTATCGAGTTGAGCAGCTCCCGCGTGTATGGGTGTGCGGGGTTCATGACGATGTCCTCGACCGGGCCGAGTTCGAGCAGTTCGAAGGCGTACATCACCGCGAGGCGGTCGGAGATGCGCGCGACGTGGCTCAGGTCGTGCGTCACGATGACGATGGTGAGGTCGTACTCGGTTTTCAGCTCCGAGAGGAGCTTCAGAATCGACTGCTGCATCAGGAGGTCGAGCGCGGCGGTCGGCTCGTCCATCACGAGCACGTCGGGGTCGAGGATGAGGCTCAGCGCGATGAGCGCGCGCTGTTTCATCCCGCCGGACAGCTCGTGGGGGTACGCGTCGAGGACGCGGTCGGGTTCGAGGTGCACGTCGGAGATGAGCTGTCGGGCGCGCTCCATCCCCTCTTGGATGTCGTAGTCGTGCGCGCGGAGCGTCTCGACGAAATGGTCGCCGATGCTGAGCATCGGATTGAACGAGTCGAGCGCCCCTTGGACCACCATCGAGACGCGCTCCCAGCGGAACCGGCGAAGCTCCTCTTTGCTCAGGTCGTTGACCTTGATTGGCTCGCCGCCCTCCGGCGGGTTGAACACCACGTCGCCGGTGAGCGTCCCCGGCGAGTCGATGGCGTCGAGCATGGAGTCCGCCAGCATCGACTTGCCGGAACCCGACTCACCGACGACGCCGAGGACTTCTCCCCGCCGGACGTTTATCGACACGTCGTCGAGGACTCGCGCGTCCCCGCGTTCCATCGCGAACGCGACGCTCGCGTTCGTTATCTCTAAGACGTTGTGCTCGGCCGTCGGCTCGTCTGGCATCTTCTGTTTGGTGTGTTGTGTCGCCATGGTCAGTCCCTCTCGTCGGTTCGTACGGCGGGCGAGCGACCCCACCCGTCACGCGTGCCTATCGTCAACATGTGACCGTAGTAGGAATCTATCACGTTCAATACTACTTAATACTTTCCGCCGACGCAGTCGAGGAGCGCCGATATCGGGGCCTTCGGACGGTTCGGCTGCCGATACCGGCAAGCTATAAGTCCGTCCGCGATGTCCGTGCTGACATGGCGCAAGCGCAAACGCGACAGAACGTACTGTGGACAGTTCGCTCCAAAATCGGCGGTATCACCTCGACGGTGATTCTCCTCGGAGCGCTGTTGATTCTCTTCGGTGCCGCCCTTCAGACCGGCGTCTGGGCGGGAATGTTCGGAATAATCGGTGGATTGCTGGTGTTCGTCGCCGTCGCGTTCCGGGTACTGATCTGGGCGTACCGGCTGTTCTGATCACATCATGGTGAATCCGTAGTACACCCCGATGAGCAGGATCACGAGTATCACGAGGCCGAGCAGGTACCGCGTCGTATTTCCTTCTTTCTCCACTTTCATGGTTGAAGTCCGTTTCGTAGGTCGATAGCGCGTGTGTTAACCTTTTCCCTGAGACAGCGTGACGCGGCCGCTCTCGGGTCGAGATAATCGAAAAAACAGCGACGCGAAACGGACCGGCTGGTCCGGTTGGTTAGTCCGCGGCCGATGCGGCACCGTCGCCGCCTTCCGAGCCGCCGCGACCGCCTTCCATGTCGTCGGTCGAGACGGTCGCCGCGTGCCGGGCGCGGAGACGGGGGTTGAACAGTCGGTCCGTCCCCTGCGCGAACAGCTGGAGGCCGTACGTCATCGTGACGATGAACAGTATCGGCGCGAGCAGCCAGTGGAAGCGGTCCATGCCGGACAGCGCGCCGCCGTTGCGGGCGATGTTGAGGACGACGCCCCAGTTGCTCGTCGTGAACGGCAGCACGCCGATGAAGTACAGGCCGACGGACTCCATCAGGATGTTCCGCATGGAGCCGACGGTCCCCATCGTCAGCATCGGCATGAGCCGGGACATGACGTTCTTCGAGAGGATGCTCGACGTGGGTAGTCCCAGCACGCGCGAGGCCTCGACGTGGGACTCACCGCGGATGGTGAGCACCTGCGAGCGGAGCTGTCGGGCCAAGCGTGGCCAGTTGTCGATGGCCAGCACGAATCCAACGAACACCGGACTCTTCGGTTCGAGAATCACCGCGAGGACGATGACGAGCGCCAGGCCGGGGATGTTCATCATCACGTCGGTCACCGTCATGAGCACCTTGTCGATGACGCCGCCGAGGTAGCCGGACGTGACGCCGAAGAAGATGGCGAGCCCGAGCGTGACGAGGGCCCCCGACAGCATCATGACGAGCATCGGACGGGTCGCGAGCACCTGCTGTGCGAGGAGGTCGCGGCCGATGTCGTCGGTGCCGAGCGGGTAGCGCATGTTCTCTAGCGGTTGCAGGAGAATCGGTCCCTGCATCGGTCTGACCTCGGGGACGATGTACGGCCCGAACAGCCCGAGGAACCCGAAGATGCTGAGGATTATCGCGCCGACCCGCGCCCGCGGGGAGGTCCAGATGATGCGGAACGGGGTCAGGAGGCTCTGGTCGATTCGCTCTTTGATGTACTCCCCGCGCGAGAAGTCGGAGCTATCGACGTCGAAGCTCATCGCACCGCTGGCCGAGATGCGGTTGCCCTCGATGCGGTCGTCGATGGTCTCGGTCTTGTCCGCGCCGCCGCCCCGCAGGCGGTTGACGAACCGCTGGAGGGTTTCGCGGTACGACCGCGAGTAGGACTCACGCTGGGTGTGACCGGCGCGGGGGTCGATGAAGCCGTAGGTGAAGTCGGCGATGAGCAGGCCGACGACGGTGACGATGGTAAAGAGGATGACCGCCGCCATGACCGTCGTGTAGTCCCGCGCCATCGTGGCCTCGTAGAAGTAAAAGCCCATGCCGCGGTATCGGAATATCTGCTCCATGATGACCGAGCCGCCGAACAGGCTGGCGAGGCCTGCCATGAGGCCGGTGTACATCGGCAGCATCGAGTTCCAGCCGATGTACCGCAGTTGAATCCGGCTGTCGGGCAGTCCCCTGAGTTCCGCCACGTCGACGTAGTCCTCACCGATGATGCGGGTACAGTGCGCGCGGAACTCGAGGCCGCCCCACGAGGTCAGCGCGAACGACATGATGGGCAGCGCCGCGTGTCGCAGCACGCTGGCCATGAATTCGATGTTGAACCCGGGCGTGAGCGCGTTGTCGTACCGCCCTCCGTTGGGGAAGAACTCGGTGCCGAATCCGAGCGTGAACAGCAGCACGAGGCCGACGATGTAGTACGGGACGGCGTCGGAGAAGATGACGAAGTAACTCCCGACAACGTCCCAAGTGTCGCCCTCGTGGACGGCGAGGAAGCCGCCGATGAGGAACACCATGATGGTGCCGATAACGAGGGCGAAAAGCGAGACGAACATCGTCCACGGGATGGCCGGTCCGAGAACGCTCCAGACCGGGTCCGCGTAGAAGATAGACCGCCCGAAGTCTAGTTGCGCAACCGATACGATGTATTCGACGTACGCCTGCAGCATCGGCTTGTCCGGGTTGACGTTCGAGTACATCTCGACCATCTGGTTGAGGCGGGTCGACGAAACCGCCCCTCCGGACCGCTGTCTGATCTGCGCGGCGATGTAGTCCATCGGTCCGCCCGGTATGAGCCGAACCGTCACGAACGAGAACGTGATCGCCGCCCAGACCGTTATCAGGGCCTGCGCTATCCGACGCACGTAGTAATTTTTCTCGACCATCCTTGCTAGTTCTTACCTCTCATGTGGGTACTTAATTATTATTAATAGGGCTACTTTCGTCCGCACTCGACCGAACCGACCTCGCCGTCGTCGCGTCCGGAGGCGGCGCGTTGCGCCCCCGGACGAGGAGTTCACCGCATGGCTGATACGTTCTGACTGACTCGGTGAGACGACGGGTTCTCGTTCAGGTGGCGGCGCCCGGTTCGGTTACTGGCCTCCCTCCGCCGGGTGGAAGTATTCGGTTCCCATCTTGGCCATGTACTGGCAGTAGGAGTACTGACCGATCTCGACGATTTCGTAGCGGTACGCCGGGTTCAGGTTGTTGTTTGGCGGCTTCGTCGCCCAGTTGTCGTGATTCAGCCAGTAGCCACCCGTGCCGCCCTCCTCGTTGATGAGCATCATCGGGAGCGACTGGTTGAATATCCACGAGACTTCCGCGACCTTCTGTCTGCGCTCTTCGTCGGACATCTGCGTCCGGAGCTCGTTGAGCTTGTCGATGACGTCGACTTCCTGGAGATCGCCGGTCGGGTCGCCGATGGGGTATGGCACCTCGACGACGCGGTCCATCGCCCAGCTGTCGTTGCTCGGAAGCGGCTGTCCGGACAGCGACTCTTGGACTCTGAAGGAGTTCGAGAAACCGAGGAACGGCGGGCCGGATTTCGCGCCGCCCCAGTTGTCGAACAGCAGCTCCCAGTCGCCGGATTCCATGGTCTTGCCGGCGCGGATCGTCGACTCCTGTGCGGTCACTTCCGTCTGGAGACCGAAACTGTCCAGGTAGGACTTCGCGATCTGCGCGAACCGCAGGGCCATCGGCTCCTCGTCGGACGTGGCCGTGTAGAACCGGAGGGTGACGTTCTCGCCGTTCGGGTCCTTCCAGCGGTTGCCCGACTTCGAGAAGCCGGCGGCCTCGAGGAGTTCGGTCGCCCGCTGTTCGTCCACGTCGTCTTCGGTGTGGGCGTACCGCTCGAGCTTCGCGAGGTCGCCGCTCGGCCAGTTCGAGTTCCCGCCGAACCATGGCACTTCCTTGTCCTGCCCGATACCGGACGGAATGCGGTCTTCGACCCAGTAGGTGCCGTAGTCCGGAACCCACTCGACGAGCGGCTTCCGGGGGACGATGTGGTGAATCGCCTTCCGGACGCGCGGGTCGCCGGTGATGTCGCTCTGACAGTTGAGCAGGACGCCCATCGCCCCGCTGCGCATCTGCGGCGTGATCTGGTCCTCGGAGAGGCTGTCGGCCGGCCCCCACCCGTTCTCCTTGAGTCGGTCACGGGCTGACTGCGACTCCGGCGGGTAGCTCACGTCGATGACGCCTTCCTGCATCGCCTTGGTCCGCTGTTGCTGGTTCGGGTAGCGGTGCCAGTCGAGGCTGTAGTCTATCATGTCGCCCGTGATTTCGCCGCTCGACCACTCGGCGTCGCTGAAGGGGCTGACGTAGTCGTCGTAGGGTTCGAAGTGCGCGACGTTCTCCTCTCCACTGACGAACTCCCAGACGGAGTTCCCCGGGACGTTCGCGTTGTCCCAGACGTTCTTTTGAACCGCCTGCATCATCTCCTGCTGGGCAGAGGTCCGTTCCGAGTCGGTGGTGGCGTCGTCGAACATCTCGGCGTACTTCCCCCAGATGTCCCGGTGCGCCCAGAGCCACGCGCGGCGCTTCATATGACCGAACTCGAATATCTCCCGGCTGATGTCTGGCTCGACTAGGTCGAACGTGAGTTCGTACTTCCCGGTCGTCTCCACGTTCTCGTACAGCGGTTGCGCGCCGTAGCCCTTGTGGACGGTCTGCATCAGCTTGCCGATTTTGAGCTGGGTCGCCACGTCCTCCGCGGTTAGGTCGTCGCCGTTGTGCCACGTGTAGCTGTCGCGGACGTTCCACGCGACCTGTCCGTTGTCGGCGTACTCCCAGTCTTCGATGACCATCCCCTTCGTCTTGTTCGACACCTTGTCGTGGACGGCCAACTGGTCGAACATCGCCCAGTACCACCGGAACGAGAAGTTCGCGGCGTTACCGTAGGGGTTGAATCGAGCGTTCGTCGGCGCGAGCGAGATGATGTGGTCGAGCGTTCGACCCGACGACTGGCCGGTCGAATCGCCCTCGGTCGTTGTGCTCCCGCCGCCACCACCCTCGTTCTCGAGCGGCGTCGGCGTGTCTTCGTTACCACCACTACTACAACCGGCCAGCGCGGCGGCGCCGGCCGTGGCACCGAACGCGTTTCGAAGCAGACGACGGCGTGTCTGTGGTGATACGTCTTCCCACTCGTCATCGCTGATCCACTTGTCGGACTCAGCGCTGCTTTGCGAATCCATCACACAGTATCCATTATGACTATCCTATATATACCCATCGATAATGGTAATTATCTACTGACAATTATTTGATTGCGCGGCCGCGCTCGTGTCCCTCGCGACGCGCGGGGCGGTCCCCCAAAGGACTATTATCCCGTTTTGCGAAATCGCCGGTAATGGGAACCTCAGAACAGTCGTACTTCAAATGTTGGATCTGCCGAAAGAAGATGCTGTGGACGAGCGTGCTCTCGTTTACGCTGCTCATCGTCGTCCTCGGCCTTCTCGCGATGACGGGCATCGAGCGCGGGACCGCGTCGTACGTCGTCCTCATGATGGACTTCGCCCTCGCCGGCGTGCTCCTCGCGACCGTCGGCGTCGTCTTCTGGCGGTGCGGCTACCTGAGTGACGCCCTCGACTGAACGCTCTCGGCTCTCTGTTTTCTCCCGTCGTCTCTGCCGACTCGGATCATCGTCGTTCTTCATATCACGGTGTCATCTCCGCCGCTATCTTGCCGCAGTCTCCCGATTCACGCGCCCAATCTGTAATTTAGTTGTCTTCTTTTGTTCGCGTATGGGGAACTCAACATGCGAATCCGACTGAGTATCCTCGCTGAGCGGCGTCCCAGTCATCGCCGGGAATCCCAAAATCGTCGTATCTAGGTTCTCTACTGGGTGAAGTCGGATCAGAAACGGACCGCAACCCGCCGTGACGACGCTACAACCGTAATGCTCCTTTTCCCGATTTCAGACCGGTTCGTTCTCCATCGAAAACGACCGAAAATGGATGAGTGGTGGGTTCTGCGTCCTGTTTTCTTCACAGCCAACTCTGTTCGCCCACGGGGAACAATTCTCCCGGTCCGCGACGCCGACACGCACTTGTGAACCCACCGCGTTCGTCGGAACGACACCGAATGACTGGCTTCGACTACGACGACTGGTTCGACGGCATCCTCCGAGCGACCGACCGCTCGGTCGCGTACGCGGGTGAGAGAGGACCCGAGTTCGAGGCGTGGCAGGAGTCGTTCCGCGACGAACTACGCGACGTGCTCGGATTTCCGGCGATGCGTGACCGCGCCGTCGAGGGCATCGACCCAAATCGACGGGAGCGTCCGGAAGCGACGGTTCAACACCGGAGTTACGAGCGACAGACGTGGAGCGTCCGCACCGAACGGGGGTTCCGCGTCCCGTTCTACCTGCTTCTCCCCGACTCGGTGGACCCGCCGTATCCGGTCGTCGTCGCGCTTCACGGCCACACCGAACACGGCAAAGACCTCGCCGCCGGCGTCGCCGAGGCCGAGGCGGCCAGCCGCCACATCGACGACGACCGGCGGGACATCGCTCGACAGGCGGCCCGGCGGGGCTTCGCCGTCGTCGCCCCAGACATGCGCGCCTTCGGCGAACTGCGTCCCGACGCGGCCGACGAGTCGGACGAGTCCGATGCTGTCAACCCGTGTACGTACTGGCAGAAACGCGCCCAGCTTCTCGGCCGGTCGCTCGTCGGCGAGCGCGTGTGGGACGTGCGCCACTTGGTCGACTTCGCCGAGGGGCACTCCGCGCTCGATGCCGACCGACTAGCCGTCTGCGGCCACTCCGGCGGCGGAACCGTCGCGCTCCTCGCGGGCGCGCTCGACGACCGAATCGGGCACGTCGTCGCCTGCGCGTCGGTCTGTCCGTTCGAGGACTCCATCGTTCCCATCGACCACTGTCTGTGCAACTACGTTCCCGGTCTCCGACGCCTCGGCGAAGTGTGGGATATCGCCGGCCTCGTCGCTCCGCGGTCGCTCCGCATCGTTGCGGGCGAATCCGACCCCATCTTCCCGATAGCCGGGACGAGACGGGCGTTCGACCGAATCCGCGGGCGGTACCGCGCCGCGGATGCTGAGGGGAAGTGCAGCCTCTTCGTCGGCGACGGTGGCCACCGCTTCTTCGAGGCCGGCGCGTGGCCCTTCCTGCGCGACCGACTCTGAGCCGACGCGCTACCCCCGACTCCGCTTCCGTCTCTCGCCTCGCGTCGCCGATACCGATGCCTCGTGGTACCCCGGCACAACGTTTATCAACGCGCTCGCGGATGCTTGAGGCGTGACTCTCGAACAGCGGAACGTGCGCGACTACGGTATCGAAGACGACGATTCGCTCGACACGGCGGCGATTCAGGCGGCGCTCGACGACTGCGCCGGCGAGGGCGGCGAGGTGTATCTCCCGCCGGGGACGTACCGAAGCGCCCCGCTCCGCGTCGGCGACGACACGACGTTCAGACTGGCAAACGGGGCGGAACTCCGGTTCGTCCAAGACTTCACCGAGTTCCCGACGGTCGAGAGCCGCTGGGAGGGGTGGGACCAAGACGGCTTCCACCCGTGTCTCCACGTGGCCGACGCCTCGAACGTCACCATCACCGGCGAGGGCGTCATCGACGGCGGCGGCTCCTACTGGTGGGAGTTCGTGTCGTTACCGCCCGAGCAGTACCCCTCCGAACTCACCGAGCGACTCGAGGAGATTCGACGCGGCAACCAGCAGGACGAGGTGAGCACGTTCACGGTGCGCCCGCCGCTGCTCCAGATAGACGGCTGTGAGAACGTGACCGTCTCCGGCGTGACGCTTCGGAACTCCCCGTTCTGGAACACACACGTGGTCTACTCCGACGACGTGACGATTCACGACGTGTCGATTCAGAACCCGCCGGACGCCCCGAACGGCGACGGTATCGACATCGACTCCTCGCGCTTTGTCAGGGTCAGCGACACCCACATCGACGCCGGCGACGACGCCATCTGCCTGAAGTCCGGCAAGGACGAACAGGGCCGCGAGGTCGGCCGCCCGACCGAAAACGTCGTCGTGACCAACTGTACGGTCGAACACGGCCACGGCGGCGTCGTCATCGGGAGCGAGACGGCCGGCGACGTGCGGCACGTCACCGTCACGAACTGCACCTTCACCGACACCGACCGCGGCATCCGCATCAAGTCTAAGCGCGGCCGCGGCGGGACGGTCGAGGACCTCCGGTTCGACACCATCATCATGCGCCGCGTCGCCTGCCCGTTCGTCATCAACGGCTACTACCAGACGGACATCGACAGCGACCCCAAGCCCGTCACCGAGGCGACGCCGAACGTCCGCAACGTCGACTTCCACCACATCACCGCCGAGGAAGTCGAGTCGGCGGCGTTCCTCGCCGGCCTCCCCGAACAGCGGTTCGAGGGCATCTCCTTTACCGACGTGGACATCGACGCGACCCGCCCGTTCGACGCCTCGGACCTCTCGCCCGCGATGGCGAAGGGGTACGACCAACGACACGGCGTCTTCTGTAAGTCGCTCGGCAGCGTCTCGTTCCGAGACGTTCGCGTGACGGTCCCCGACGGAAGCGGGACTCCGCTGACCGCGGAAGCGAGTTCGACCGTCGTCCTCGACGGGTTCGAAGCCGAGGCCGACGAGGGGCCAGCAGTCGAGGCAGACGGCGTCGAGAACCTCCGAATCGGGGGCTGCGTCGCCCCCGACGACGGCGAACCGTTCGCTCACGTTCGTGACGAGAGCGACGGCGAGTCCTCGGTGCTCCTCGCGGGCAACTACGGCGACATGGCCGAGGCCGTCGTCTCGGTACAGCCAGAGACGGTCGAGCGGTAGGCGACGCCCGACGCACTCGTTTTTCCGAAAAAGACGCTTCTGCGCGCTTCAGTCCCGGAGCGACGGCGCGGCGAACTGGCCGTCTTCGAACGCTATCGGCGAGGGCTCTTCGACCACGCGGAGGTCGTCGCGGTCGCGGGCCTCCTCGACGAGCGCCGGCGAGGCGTACAGCCGGTGGAGATGCATGGTGTCGGCCGCGCGGACGACCCGGACCGTGTCGGGGTCGACGACGCCGATGGTCGACAGCGCGGCGACCACGCCCGCGCGGTCGGTCTCGACGACGGGCGGGAGCTTCACGCCGCGGATGGTGCTCGCGGTGAGCGCGTTGATGAGCGTCGTCTGCGCGTCCAACTCGGCGACGATGTCCTCGTGAATCACGTCCGCCGACCCGACGCCCATCGCGTTGCCGTGGGCCTTTTCGGTTAGCCCGTGGGTGTAGATGCGCTTGATGTTCGGCTTCTCGGGTGCGGGCTCGTTGATGGAAAACGGCCGGCGACCGATGACGTTCGTGTCCATCCCCTGCCCGCTAATCTCCTTGCCCTGTCGGTCGAACACGACCAAATCGAGTTCCTCGAACGGGAGCTTCGGCATCAGTTCGTACGCGGTTTCGAGCAGTTCGCGCTCGCGGTCGAGGAAGCCCGACGGGGGAACGCCCTCGATGAGCGTGGTGTCGTCGTGTTGGTCTTCCACGATTGCGACGCCGCCGACGATGGGAAGCGAGTCCAAGAGTTGCTCGGTTATCTCGGGAATCATCCGCCGGAACGACCAGTCGACCGCCCACTTGTGGGCGATTTGCGCGCCGCGCTGTTTGCCCATGCCGATGACGAGCATCTTCGACAGCCCGCTTTCGACCTCGCCGTCGAAGTCGGTGTGGGGCTTGACGCGGTTGACGGGGATGATGGCGTCCGCAGCCGCCGCGTTGGCGTCGGCGACGACGGGCACGTCGCGGTCCGGCGTGCGCCCGACCTCCACGACCTCCATGCTGGACCGAATCTCGCAGCCGATTCGCTCCTCGGTGATGCCGAGTTCGTTCAGCATCTCCCGCTGCCCCTCGCCGGTCGCGCCGCCGTGGCTCCCCATCGCGGGGAAGACGAACGGCTCGTAGCCCGCCTCGGAGACGGCGTCGACGACGCCCGCGACGATGTCGGGTATGTTCGCGATACCGCGGCTCCCCACGCCGAGTGCGACCTCGCCGCCGTCGGGAACGTCCGCGAACGACAGCGCGGCGACGGCCTCCGCGGCCGCCTCCGGAACCTCGGCCGTCGGAATCGGATTCGTCTCCCAGACCTGTTCGAGGATACCTAACTCGGGGAGCGGGGGGTTACCGCACGCTTCGAGGATAACGTCTTCCGGGACTGAGAGCCAGTCTACGTGGTTCTCGCCGTCATCTGTGTGCATGCGAAACTCGACGGCCGAGTTCGACATAAAACTGTTCGTGGGCCGTTCTACACGCTGAGGTCGTCGAGAACGACGCGACGGCCCTCCTCGGAGGACCGATAGCTCGCCTCGGTGAGTTGGACGCCGCGCGCCCCGGCGGTGAAGTCCCACGGGAACGGCTCGTCGGCGACGACGTGGCGGATGAACTTCTCCCACTGGAGCTTGAACGCGTTCTCGAACACCTGATTGTTCGGGACGCCCGTCCAGTCCTCGTAGAAGTCGTGTTCCTTCGGCGTGTCCGGGTTCCACTCCGGTTTCGGCGTGTTCGCGTGGCCCTGCGTCTTGCAGTCGCGCAGGCCGGCGACCGCGCTGCCGTCAGTTCCATCGACCTTGATCTCGAGGAGGTCGTCGCGGTTGACGCGGACGGTCCACGAGGAGTTGAGCTGGGCGACGATGTCGTCTTCCAGCTCCATGATGGCGTAGGCGGCGTCGTCCGCGGTCGCCTCGTACGGCTCGCCGTCCTCGTCGATTCGCTCGTCGATGTGGGTCTTCTGGAGACAGCGGACGGACTCCACCTCGCCGAACAGGTTCTCCAGCACGTAGCTCCAGTGGGAGAACATGTCGTCGACGATGCCGCCGCCGTCCTCCGCGCGGTAGTTCCACGAGGGGCGCTGCGCCTCTTGTCCGTGGCCGGTGAACACCCAGTAACCGAACTCGACGCGCACCGAGAGGATGTCGCCGAAGAAGTCCTGTTCGATGAGTCTCTGGAGCTTCAACAGCCCCGGCAGCCAGAGCTTGTCCTGGACGATGCCGTGTTTCACGTCGCTCTCTTCGGCCATCCCGGCCACGTCGAGCGCGGCGCTGAGGTCGCTCGCCAGCGGCTTTTCGCAGTAGACGTGCTTTCCGGCGTCGATGGCCTTCATGACGCTGTCCGGGCGGCGGGGGGTTATCTGCGAGTCGAAGTACACCTCGTCGTCGCCGTCGAGACACGTCTCGAGGTCGGGGTCGACGGTCCAGCGGTCGATACCGTGTTCCTCGCTCAGTTCGCGGAGTTTGCGCTCGTTGCGGCCGACAAGAATCGGGTCCGGCATGACTCGCTCCCCGTTGGGGAGTTCCACACCGCCCTCCTCGCGTAGCGCGACGATAGAGCGGATGAGATGCTGATTCGTTCCCATCCGGCCGGTCACGCCGTTCATGATGATACCTAGCTCTTGCATGTGCTGACTCGTTGCACCAATCTGCTGGTCGGAGTGTAATAACCTTTTGCATGGCTTCGCTTTCCGCCGTGAACGATTCGCGCGCCTGACCGTCGCCTGCGCCCGCGAGCCGCCGATTCGACGGTGTCCGAGAGAACGGTCATCGACGACGTACGTGACCGGACATCTCCATTCGAATATACCGAACTTTATAAGATATGGCACATGTATTACAAACATATGGGTGTAATATATCATATCACATCTCGTTATTTCGAACCAGCCGCGGCGTCAACCGTTCGTTCCTCTCGAACTTTATATACTCTGTCGGTGCCAGATTCAGGCTGCCATAAATTATAACAATCGTTGAATATGTTCTTTGTTCGAGTGATGCACTCATGAGACCCGATAGACGGACGTTCCTCCGCGTGCTCGGAGCAGGAAGTATCGGTGCGGCGACGACTGGCCTCTTCGGTGGCAGCGCCGCGGCCGCGACCGTGATCTCGATGCAGGGCGGCGGCGATGACATCTGGGGTACTGCCGACGCGTTCCACTACTACTACACGGAACTGAGCGGCGACTTCGACGTCGCCGTCCAGAACACCGGCATCGACAACATCGAAAGCTGGACGAAGACGGGCCCGATGGTCCGCGAGTCGCTCGACCCCGACTCGAAGAACGTCATGGTCCGTCGCCGGCCCAACGGCGAGGCGTCGATGCAGTACCGGCCCGAAGACGGTGCCGAGACGAACAGCGTCGGCGGCACACTGGCTGACTGGCTCCGTCTCAAGCGAAGCGGTGACACGATAGAGACGTACCACTCCGCGGACGGAGAGACGTGGACGTCGATTAACACGCTCGACGCCGCCGACATCTCGCTGGACGACAGCGTCTACGTCGGACTGGCGGTCACCAGCCACCTCTCGGGGACGCTCGCGACGGCGACGTTCCAGAGCCTTTCTGGCGTCGACCTCGACCGGAACCGAGACATCGGCGACGTCGAAGTCGCGGGAAGCGTGGAGAGTACGGCGGGCGTCCCGCTCGTCTCGACCGACGACGTAACCGACGCCGGCCCCGGGTCCGCGACGCTCACCGGCGAACTCGGTGACCTCGGCGGTGCCGATTCCGCGGACTGTTACTTCGAGTACCGGGAGGTTCCCACCGAATCGTGGAAGACCACGGACCCGACGGAACTCACCTCGCCGGGAGCGTTCAGCGTCGACGCCGACGACCTGACGCGGCGTCGCTACTACGAGGTGCGCGCGGTGGCAGACACGGCCGACGGAGACACCGCGCGGGGCGCGGTCTCCACGTTCAGCACGCCAAACCCGTCGAACAGCAAGGTTCCGGCCCACGCCGGTCCGGACAGCGCGTCGCACTTCGGACCGAGTGACGGGTTCGCCGAGGCCGCGCCGTGGCTTGACGACGACACACCGATCATCGTGATAACCGAGCCGACGCGCCGCCAACTCGAAAAGGCGGTCACCGTCGACGGCGAGCGATTGGTCGTCTTCGAGACCAGCGGAACGATCGACCTCGGCGTGCGCGACCTCCCGATTCCGTACGACAGGTGCTACATCGCGGGCCAGACCGCACCCTCACCGGGCGTCACGTTCGTCAAGGGTCGCGTGAATATCGGGGCGAGCGACTGCGTCCTCCAGCACGTCCGGGTGCGACTCGGCGACGCGGGCATCGAGGAGCCGACCGAGGACTGGGCGCTCGACACGGTCAACACGGCCGACGAGACGGAGAACAACGTCATCGACCACGTCTCGGCCTCGTGGAGCGTCGACGAGTGCCTCTCGGTCGGCTACGAGACCGCAGAGACGACCGTCTCGAACTGCCTCGTCGCCGAGGCGCTCGACGACTCGGTCCACCCGAAGGGCGAACACGGCTACGGCTCGCTCATCGGCAACGACGCGAAGAACGTCGCCATGCTGGGGAACGTCTGGGCGTTCAACACCGACCGCCATCCCAGACTCAAGGAGGGAACCGAGAGCGTCGTCGTCAACAACGTGATGTACGACTTCGAAGACGGCACCTGGCTTGACCCCGACACCGAGGCGAGCATCGTCGGCAACGCCTATCTCCGGCCCAACTCGGACAAGGCGAACGTCTTCACCGAGGACGACGTGGACACCGCCGTGGCGTACCTCGAAGACAACCGCACCGACGGCGACGTGGCGATGGTCGACGAGAACGTGACCGTCGTCGACGAGCGGCCGCTGTGGCCCGACGGTCTGTCGGCGATGCCGTCCGACCGGACGCTCGAACACAACCTCGCCAACGTCGGCGCGCGCCCGGCCGACCGGACGGCGACCGACGAACGCATCCTCGAAAACGTCGAAAGCGGCGCGAGCTACCTCGTCGACAGTCAGGAGCAGGTCGGCGGCTATCCGGACCTCCCGGTCAACAGCCACGACCTGAACGTCCCCAACGGCGGGACCCGGCCGTGGCTTCGGTCGTGGTCTCGGCGAGTCGAGACGCCACAACGCTGACTGCGGGGGGCCGACGCACCGTCCGCAGGCGATTATTTTGCTCGAACCCACACATTTTTAAATTATTTTCTGTGAAGTACGTGTATGGGTGCGAACATCGGATACATCGGTATCGACCACCACCACCGGGACCCCTATTTCGCCGTCGCAAGCGAGTTGGATGCGACGATTACCGCGGTCTGCGAACCCGGACGCCGGGTCGACGTGGCGAACATCGCGGCGATGGACGATCGGCCAGACGAAATCACGACCGAGGGACAGGACATGGCGGACCTCGTCGGCGGCGCGGCGGTCTACGAGGACCCCCACGAACTCGTCTCCGACGCCGACATCGACGTGGCGTGGATAACCTACCGGAGCGACGAGACGCCGGCAATCATCGAGAGCGCCGTCGAGAACGGCGTTCACGTCGTCAGCGAGAAACCCATCGCTCGGACCGCCGCCGACCTCGAAGACATCGCCGACCGAGCCAACGAACTCGGCGTGACCGTCTCGCCGACGATGTACTACCGGCGCAACCCCGTCGCGATGGCGCTCCGCGACCGAGTCTCGGAAGGCTTCTTCGGCGACGTGTGGACGCTCGACGGCCGCTTCAACGCCAGCCAGCTCTCCTACCGGGACACCGACCACTACCTCTACGACCGGGAGACGAGTCGCGGCGGCGCGCTCCAATGGATTGGCCCGCACTGGGTCGACGTGATGCCGTGGATTCTCGACGACCCCATCGCGCGGGTGAACGCCCGGTTCCACGACGCGGTCGAGACGGACGTGGAAGCCGGGGCCGTCCTCCAGTTCGAGACCGAAAGCGGGACGCTCGGCACGTACCACACCGGCTACTACCTGAGCGACCGCGGCAAGGACACGCACCTCGGGCTCTACGGCACCGAGGGACAGGCGTTGACGCCGCTGCACCACGACTCGCTGCAGCACGAACCCACGGTCCCGCTGGACATCACCTCGGAGCACCCCGACTGGACCGCCGCGCCGAAGCGGACCGTCGAGTTCGAGTTCACCTACGACCGGTTCCCGGCGTGGGGCGACTTCGTGCAGGACTACTTCGAGGACTACTTCGCGGGCTACGAGACCGGCGACGTGCCCGCGACGGTCGACGACGCCGTGCAACTGCTGCGCGTCCTCGATGCAGCCTACGAGTCCGGCGAGCGCGGCGGCTGGGTCGAAGTCGAGGGGTGAACGCGCTCACCCATACCGCCGCCGCCACGCTGCGCCGCGGGGTCGACCAGCCGTTCGACTATCCTGAATTTTAAATACCCGGGCGAAAATATTGGGGTATGCCAACGGATAACTCGCCCAAGACGCTCCGGACGACCGCCACCTCGATAGAGATTCTGAAGCAACTCGAAGCGATAGACGGCGCGCGAGTCTCCGAAATCGCCGAGCGGATGGACAAGCCCAAGAGCACGATTCACGGCCACCTCGCGACGCTCAAGCAGGAACAGTTCGTCATCAAGGAGGGCGATTTCTACTTCATCGGTCCGGAACTGCTCCGATTGGGGAACCAAGTCCGGACGCGGGAGCCGGCGTTCGTCCTTGCGCGACAGTTCACGGAGCGTCTGTTCGAAGAGACTCGCCTTCGGTCGATTTTCACCGTCGAGATGGGCGGGAAGGCCGTCTTCCTGCACACCGCGTCGGGGAGTAAGATGGGGTGGTCCCACGAGCAACTCGGCAACAGACTGTTCTTGCACAACACCGCCGTCGGAAAGGCGATTCTCGCGGAACTCCCGGAGCCGCGCATCGAACAGATAATCGACCGGTGGGGCCTCCCGCAGGAGACGGAAAACACCACGACCGACCGCGAGGCGCTGTTCGAGGAATTAGAGCGCGTCCGCGACCAGGGCTACGCCGTCAACCGCGCCGAGAACTTCAACGAACTCTACGCCATCGGCGTCGCCGCGACGCGCCGCTCGGGCGACGTTATCGGTGGGTTCAGCGTCACAGGACCAGCTCACTCGGTGACCGGCGAGGACCGGAAGGCCGAACTCGCGCATACGGTCAAAGACATCGTCAGCGAGTTCGAACTGGAACTCGCACTCGCATGACTCGGGTGGGATCGACCCGCGTCACTCGACGCTGCCGACTCTCCTGCAACCGTTCGGAAATGCCGAACATTATATACTCACAATAGTTGCAGCTGCTCTCTCCGCTGTATTATTACTGCGAATCAACAAATTACGCTCGTACGTCTGTAATATATTCTTGTATCGTGTCACCGATCTGAGTGTAGGTTCGGACGACGTGATTGCACGGTCTCGATTACAGCCGGCGCAATCTTATTCCGGATAAATTACCTATTGACTAATTCATCAGAAAACAGTAATAATTTGGATCTGGGACGCTATCTCCCGCCTCGCCTTCGACGATACCCGAGAAGTAAGGGTTCGAACGCTGAAACGGCGAAGATTACTTTATTCAACTCAAACCACCTTTCGGCTCGAGATTTTGGTACCAATCAATGCTGTTCCGCACCGTACCGCTTGCCACTGAAAGCAATCCGTGAACGCCGAACTAACGGCCTATTCGGTCCTCTCGGTCGTACCTTGTGCTCTCGAACCACGAATCGAGAGTGAGATAGCACTTCGAGAAGTACCAGATTCAAATGCATGTATGAATATTTACTATTGGGGCGGTGTGCTCTCGGAGTCCTCCGTGTTCGTTCGACGGCCACCACCTTTTCGTCCGAGGAGTCGCTATCGCCGACGCCATGGGCGTGATGAGCAAGCTTCGACGGTTGCTCGGACTCGTAGAGGGCCACGAAGACGAAGTCGCCAAACAGGTCGGAAAGCGAACGAAGGTGAGCGAAGAGAAGGCCAAGAAAGGCATCGAAAAGGCGACTGACGCAGTCAAAAACGGCTCTGACTCCGGTTCGGGAGACCGGAGTAGCTACTGATTGGTGGTGGTGTAACAGGCCGGGACGGGCGGTCGCCCGGGGGACAACCGGGCACTTCGGCGCGTCGGCGGCGGACCACTCATAACGGTCGGCTTCGCACACGGACTATGCCCGAATCTCACGCACCGTCGCTCGACGGACGAGTCTTCAAGTCGGTCGCCAACGCCGAGGGCGGCGACGTCGGCGACGACACTTACTTTTGGTTCGACCAGTCCGACGACCTGATTCACGCGACGTACCGCGGCGGAACCGTCAGGCTGGGCCACCTCGTCGGCCTCCACCTCGGCGACACGCTCGACTTCCGGTATTCCCACGTCACCGAAGACGGGACGACCGCGACCGGCCACTCGACGGACCGAATCGAACAACTGGAAGACGGCCGTCTCCGCCTCCACGAGGACTGGTCGTGGGACTCGAAGCCGGGTTCCGGGACGAGCGTCCTCGAAGAACTCACCGACGAGGAGCGGGCGGGCCTCAACTCGTCGCCGGCGTTGTTCGGCGAGCGGTAGCACGGGCGCGCGCTGGGCCCTACTGCGACCCGGTGGCTTCGACTGGCTCGTGCGGGTCCGAGTCGCCGCGGTCGTCGCTCGGTGGGTGAGACGAGTGATAGACCGCGTTCCCGTCGTCGTCGAACAGGTGGAGGCGTTCCTCGTCGAACGCGAGTGCCACCGTTTCGCCCGGCTCGACCGCGCTCCGGGGTTCGGCCTTCACTTTGAGTTCGGCCCCGCCGAGCGTGCAGTGGACGAGTAGCGCGTCGCCCAACGGCTCGGTCACGTTGACCGCAGCTTCGATAGTCGGTGCGTCGCGGGCGCGCCCCGAGACGATGGAGACGTCCTCGGGTCGGACGCCGAACGTGCCGCTGGAGCCGCCAGCGTCACCGGTGGGTATGTCGGATCCGTCAGCGTCCGGGAGCGCGAGTTCGAACCCCTCGCGCTCCACGACGAGGGCGTCCCCTCGGTCACGGATTTCGACGGGCAGGACGTTCATCGCCGGCGTTCCGATGAACTCGGCGACGAACCGGGTCTCCGGGTAGTCGTAGAGGCGTTGCGGCGGGTCGACCTGTTCGATTCGGCCGCCGTTGAGGACGGCGACGCGGTCGCCGAGCGTCATCGCCTCGGTCTGGTCGTGGGTGACGTAGACGGTGGTCGTTCGGAGCGTTCGGTGGAGTTCGAGCAGTTCGGTCCGCATCTCCACTCGCAGCTTCGCGTCGAGGTTCGAAAGCGGTTCGTCGAGGAGGAACACCTCGGGTTCGCGCAGTAGTGCGCGGCCGATTGCGACCCGCTGGCGCTCGCCGCCGGAGAGTTCCTTTGGCTTGCGGTCGAGGAGGTCGGTGATGCCGAGCGTCTCGGCGACTTCCGCGACCCCTTCGTCGTGGTTCGACCGGTCGAAGAGCCCCGAGTCGAGGCCGAACGTCATGTTCTCCGCGGCCGTCATGTGCGGGTACAGCGCGTAGTTCTGGAACACCATCGCCACGTCGCGCTCGTCGGGCGGGTGGTCGTTGACGACGGTGCCGCCGATAGAGAGCGTGCCGTCGGTGATCGATTCGAGCCCGGCGAGCATTCGGAGCGTCGTCGACTTGCCGCACCCCGACGGGCCGACGAAGACGAGAAACTCGCCGTCTTCGACCGCGAGGTCGATGCCGTTGACGGCCTTCACGTCGCCGAAGTGCTTCGTGAGGGAGTCGAGTCTGAGGTGTGTCATGGATTACTTCTGTTGTATTGCGAACGTTTCGAGGAGCGGGCGGTGCAACGTGACGAGGACGGCGAGCGGCGGGAGGAGCGCGATGACGGCTCCGGCCATGATGAGCCCCCATTGGGTGAGGCCGGACTGGCTCGCGCCTTGGAGGAATTTGATACCGACCTGCACCACCTGCTTGGACTGGTCGCTGACGACGATGAGGGGCCAGAGATACTGGTTCCACGCGTAGATGAACGTGATGACGGAGACGCCGGCTATCATCCCCCTCGACATGGGTATCAGCACGCGGACGAGGAACGAAAGCGGGCCGACGCCGTCGAGGCGAGCGTTCTCCACAAGCGACTCCGGAATCGACATGAAATGCTGGCGGAAGAGAAACACCGCCGTCGCGCTGGCGATGTACGGGCCGGTGATGGACAGAAGCGAGTTCGCCCATCCGAGGTCGGCCATGAGTTGGAACAGCGGCACGATGCGGACCGGGACCGGGACCAAGAGCGTCAGCAGGATGAACGTGAAGACGGCGCGCTCGAACGGGAAGCGGTAGTAGACGAGCGCGAGCGCGGCGAGAAGCGACAGCGAGACCTTGCCCACGACGATGACGACCGACATGACCGCCGAGTTGATCATGTACCGCGTGAGGTTGTACTCCGTGAGCGCGGTCTCGTAGTTCGACAGTCCGGCGCTTCCGAGTCCGAGGTTCGTCACCTCGTACACCTCCGTTGTGGACTGCGTGCTCATGACGACCGCGAGGACGAGCGGGAGCGCGACCAGCGCGATAGCGCCCGCGAGCGCGACGTGGACGAGCAGGTCGCCGCCGAAGGCGCGTTCGAACCGGGTTCGAAGCCGACGCGACGGTGCTGGCTCGGTCGCCGTGTCTGTGTTCGTCGCCATGTCAGGCCCCGTAGTGCGCGTGCCGGTCGGAGAACCGGAGTTGGACGTACATCAAAAGCGACACGATGCCGAACAGCACCGTCGACTCCGCGGAGGCCAACCCGAGGCTGTTGAACGAGAAGGCGTCGCGGTAGAGTTTGAAGATGAGCAGATTCGTCGCGTTGTTCGGGCCGCCGCTCGTCATGAGGTCAACGAGCGGGAACGCCCCGAAGAAGGCGTAGATGGTGTTCATGACGACGAGGAACGTCAGCGTCGGCGAGATGAGCGGAAGGTAGACCCGGACGAGCATCCGCAGTCGGCCGACGCCGTCGAGTCGCGCCGACTCGGTCAGCGTCTCGGGGACGTTGTTCAGCGCGGCCACGAGGAAGATGATGTTGTAGCCGAGTTGCTTCCAGACCGCGACGGCCACGAGGACCCCGAACGCGAGCGGACCGCTCGTGAACCAGTCGAGAGTGAGCCCCGTCAGGGCCTCGAGGTAGTGCGTGACGATGCCCAGCGTCGGGTGAAGCATGAACAGGAGGATGGTCGCCGCGACCGCCGTCGGGAGCGCGTACGGCCAGATGGCCGCGAGCAGGTAGCCGGACGCGCCCGCGCGGACCTCGAACAGCAGGTACGAGATGAAAAGCGAGACGACGAGCGTGCCGACGACGACGGCGGCGGCGAAGAGCACGGAGACGAAGAGGCTCTGTCGGTATTCGGCGGACGTTGCGAGCGCGACGTAGTTGTCGATGCCGACGAACTGCCGGCCGGTTCCCAAGAGGAGCGTCTGGAAGAAACTGAGCCGGAACGTCTCGACGGCCGGGTAGTACAGGAAGGCCACGAGAACGACCAGCGTCGGGACCAGAAGCAGGCCGGCCTGCGTCGTCGAACGGTACGGTTTGGTGAAATCGCTCATTGTGAGTGGTGTGTGATGAGTGTTGACGGGCGGTGTCGGGACGCGGTTTCGCGCGGGCGAGGCGTCGCTTCGCCGCTCAGTTCACCTTCTGGTTGTAGCCCGCGAGGGCGTCTTCGACCTGTGCGTCGATGTCGCCGAGCACGTCGTCGACGCTCCGGTCGTCGTTCTGAATCATGCTGACGTAGCCCTCCTCGACGATGGTTCGGGCTTTCGTGAACGTCCCCATGAGCGCGCCGCGGGTCGCCGGCGAGTCCTCCGTCTCGCGGAGCTGGTCGATGGCCGTGCGGAAGTTCGGGTTCTCGTCGTAGAATCCCTCGTCTTCGAGTTGGGTAATCGCCTCCTCGCGGACGGGGAAGTAGCCCGTGTTGGTGTGCCAGCGCTTCTGCTGGGCGGGTTCCGTGAGCCACGCGAGGAACTCCCCGGCGGCGTCCTGCTTGGCAGAATCGAGGCTTTTCGGGGTCCACAGCGACGCCCCGCCGATGACGACGCCCTGTCGCTGTCCGCCGGGCGTCGGGAGTCGCATCGTCCCCAGTTCGAAGCCGTTGTTCCGCGCGCCCTCGGTCATGGGAGCGATGCTCGACGTGGAGTAGCCGAGGAGCCCCGTCTTCTGGGTGAGAAACGCCTGTTGGGCCTCTGACCACGCTTCGATGCCGGGGTTGAGGTACTGCCCCTCTCCGTAGAGGTTCGCCCACCAGTCGAAGACGGTCTTCGAGGCCTCACTCTCGAAGTGGGCCTCGGTCGCGCGACCGGTCCGACCGTTCTCGTTGTTCACGAGCGTCTGGTTCTGCTCTGCGAGCCACTGTTCGACGAACCACGAGTGGTTCGGCCACGTCGTTCCCGTGTCGACTGCGCCCGCGTCCGTGAGTTCCGTCGAGGCGTCCAACACGCCTTGGAAGGTCGTCGGTGGGGCCTCGGGGTCGAGGCCGGCGCTCTCGAAGGCGTCTTTGTTGTAGTAGAAGATGGCGTTCGAGGAGTTGAACGGCATCGAGTGGAGCGTGCCGTCGATGCGGTAGTAGTTCAGCACGGAGTCGAGGTAGTTGTCGAAGTTCACCCGGTCTTCCGGGATGATGTCCTCGACTGGCGCGAAGACGCCGCTGTCGATGGCGAGTTGCGTCCCGATTTCGAAAATCTGCGCGATGGCGGGTGGGTTCCCGGCCTGTACCGCTGACGTCGTGGCGTTCAGCGTCTCGCGGTAACTCCCCTTCTGGGTCGCTTCGACCCGGATGCCGTCCGCCTGCTGTTCGAACTCGCTCGCCAGCGAGTCGATGAGTTTGCCGATGTCCCCGCCCATCGCGTGCCAGAACTTGATGGTCGTCGTTTCCGTCCCGGACGACCCGGTTGTCTCACCGGCCGTCGTCGTCTCGGCCGAGTCGCCTCCCGTGCCCTCGTCCGGTGACTGCCCTCCGTCCTGTCCACCCGTGCATCCTGCCAGCCCCGCGATTCCGGCGGCACCGACGGTCTTGACGAACCTGCGTCGCGTGTTTCGTGTCATTCGACACCGGCCGGTTATCGGCTCTAAATTTAATTCTTTTGAACATATAACTAAATTGAACTTTTGTGTTCACAATAGTATCACGTAGCCGTTCATAGCGGGCGACGGTCCGGTCGCGGTCCCCGTCGTCGACTCTGTCGCCCTCCGATTCGGCCGACCTCAGTCGTCTCTCGCTTCCCGACGCTTGACCGCGTCCACGTCGAAGTCGTTGACCGCGCGGTTCGGTTCGAGGCCCGCCCGCTCGACGACCTCGATGTCGGTCCCCGGCGACTGCCCGTCGGTCGTCAGGTAGTCGCCGGTGAGGATGCCGTCCGCACCGGCCTCGAACGGGAGGTGTTGCTCGTCGGGCGCGAGGTTCACTTCCCGCCCGCCGGTCAGTCGGACGCGCGCGTCGGGGTGGAGCAGTCGATAGACTGCGACGGTCTTGACGAGTTCCGTCGTCGTGATGTCGGCGTGGTCGGCGTCGCCGAGCGGCGTGCCGGGGACGGGGTTGAGCACGTTCACCGGGAGCGACTCGACGCCGATTTTCTGGAGTTCGATAGCGGCGTCGACGCGGTCCGCCGGCGTCTCACCCATCCCGAGGATGACGCCGGCACAGAGGTCCATCCCCGCGTCTTTCGCCCGTCGGAGCGTCACCAGTCGGTCCTCGAAGTCGTGGGTTCCGACCACCTCGTCGAAGTACCGCGGCGAGGTCTCGATGTTGTGGTTGTAGTGGTTCACGCCCTCGTCGGCGAGTATTCGCGCCTCCTCCTCGGTGAGCAGTCCGAGCGAGGCGTCGATTTCGACGTTCGTCTCGTCGCGGACGAGTCGAATCGCCGCCAGCACCTCCGCCCACTCGTCGGGCCGGCGCTCCTTCGAGACGCCTTTCTCGGCGACGACGATGCCGAACCGCTGTGCGCCGTCGCGCTCGGCGCGCCGGGCGGCCTCTAACACCGCCTCCGGCCCGAGAAAGCCGTGTGTCTCTACGCCGGTGTCGAAATGCGCCGACTGCGCGCAGAACCCGCAGTCCTCGGCGCAGTTTCCGGCTTTCGCGTTGACGATGGAACAGGCGTCGACGGTCCCGTCGGAGCGGACGGAACGGACGTAGTCGGCCCCCGATGCGAGCGCCTCGACCGGCTGCGCGATGAGTGCTACCCCGTCGGTCCGGTCGAGTTCCTCGCCGCCGAGCACTCGCCGCACCGCGTCGTCGACAGTCGGGTTTCCAGTCTCGTAAACCATACTTCATTTCTAAGTTGACGAGTTCAAAAACCCGTTGCCTCGTCGACATTCGCCCCTCTGACCACCGACTCCCCGACAAGGGTCCTGCTCTGCTGGCATCACAACACTATTCGAGCTACTGACGAAACTCGTAGCCAGTTCTATGGCTTTCTCGGACCCCGATGTCTCCGACTTGGTCGACTCGCTCTCCCTCGACGAGAAGTGCTCGCTCGTGCGCGGGGCGGCCGACCCCGAAAGGACGGCGACCGGCTACGTGCCCGGCGTCCCCCGACTCGACATCCCCGAACTTCGCCTCGCCGACGGCCCGCTCGGGATTCGCATCCCCGGCCGCTCGTCGACCGCCTTTCCGGCCTCAATTGCCGTGGCGGCGACGTTCGACCCCGAACTCGCGCGGCGACAGGGCGTCGCGATGGCCCGCGAGGCCAAAGCCAGCGGCCAGCACGCGGTCCTCGGCCCCGGGCTGAACCTCATTCGCGTCCCCAACTGCGGGCGTAACTTCGAGTACTTCGCCGAGGACCCGGTCGTGACGGCCGACTTCGCCGCCGCGGTCGTGGCGGGCCTCCAGTCCGAAGACGTACTCGCCACGCCGAAGCACTACGTCGCTAACAACCAGGAGACGAAGCGACTCGTCGTCAGCGCCGAAGTCGGCGAACGGGCGCTCCGAGAGCTCTATCTCCCCGGTTTCGAGGCGGCGGTCGAGGCGGGCGCGGGGTCGGTCATGACCGCGTACAACCGCGTCAACGGAACCCACATGAGCGACCACCGGCGGCTCGTCACCGAGGTGCTGAAAGACGAGTGGGGCTTCGACGGCTACGTCGTCTCCGACTGGTTCGGCACCGCGAGCGCCGTCGGTGCGGCCACCGCCGGCCTCGACCTCGAAATGCCGGGCATCTCGCTCGAAGCGCTCCACGAGGCGTTCGGGCTCGACCCCGACGCCGAGATGCTGGAGGAGGGCGACGACGAGAGCATTCCGGCCGGCGAGACGACGATGCCCAGGTTCGCGACCGAACTGAAATCCGCGGTCGAGTCAGGCGCGGTCCCGGCCGACCGCCTCGACGACATGGTCGCGCGAATCCTCGGGCAGATGGCCCGAATCGGCCTCCTCGACGGCGACTGGGGCGGCGGCGGCGCGCTCGATACGCCCGAACACCGCGACCTCGCCGAGACGCTCGCCGCCCGCGGCACCGTCCTCTTGAAGAACGACGACGGGGCGCTCCCGCTCTCTGACGACGCCGACGTCGCGCTCGTCGGCCCCGGCGTCTCGGAGGCGATGCTCGGCGGCGGCGGCTCCTCCGAAGTCACCCCCGCACGCGAGGTATCGGCGCTCGCGGGAATCCGCGCCCGCACCGACGGCACGGTCGCGTTCGAACCCGGCGTCGAGCGCGTCGTCACGCCTTCGTTCTTTGACGACGAGAGCGCGGACGCCGCGGGTGGCGCCGACGACTTCCCTGGCGGAAAGACGCCCGACATCGACGCGGCAGCCGACTGCGCCCGCGAGGCCGATGTCGCGGTCGTCGTCGTCAGGGACGCGACCACGGAGGGCGCGGACCGCGAGACGCTCCGCCTCCCCGGCGAACAGGACGAACTCGTCGAGGCCGTCGCCGACGCCGCCGACCGGACAGTCGTCGTCGTCCAGTCCGGCGGCCCGGTCGAACTGCCGTGGCGCGACTCGGTCGACGCCGTCGTCGAGTCGTGGTACCCCGGACAGGCAGACGGTGACGCGCTCGCGTCGATCCTCTACGGCGACGCCGACCCCTCGGGTCGCCTCCCGGTCACGTTCGCGCCCGAGGAGTCGTACCCCACGGCGTCTGATGAGCGATTCCCGGGCGTCGCCGACGAGGCGCAGTACGACGAGGGCGTCTTCGTCGGCTACCGGCACTTCGACGCCGCCGACGCGGACGACGAACCGACCTACCCCTTCGGACACGGCCTCTCGTATGCGACCTTCGAGTACGGCGACGCGGAGGTGCGCGGCGACGACGTGGTCGCGGTCGCGGTGACGAACGCGTCCGACCGCGACGGGAGAGAAGTCGTGCAGGCGTACGTCCGCCCGCCGGCCGTCGCGGGCGTCGAGCGCCCGACGCGAGAACTCGCCGGCTACGCGGCCGTCGAAGTCGCCGCGGGCGCGACCGAGACGGTCGAACTCTCGCTGTCCGAGCACGCGTTCCGCAGATACGACGACTCCGAGGGGTGGACCGTCGACGCGGGTGACTACGTCGTCGAGATCGGTCGCTCGTCCCGCGACATTCGGGCAGAGACGACGGTGTCGCGGTAGGCCGTCGAACGAGCTATTCGGAGCGCTCCAACTGTTCGCGCCGCCGTTCGAACTCGTCGTCCGAGAGTTCGCCCCGCGCGTAGCGGGTTCGGAGGACCGACAGCGGCCGTTCGTCGGGATCGGTCTCCCGCCGCTTCCCGAGGGCGAAGACGAGGTACAGCGGAACCGCGAGCAGTAGCCCCATCCAGAGGAGTCCCCAGAGGCCCATCCCGCCGCCGAAGAGCCCCCAGCCACCGCTCATCATGCCGCCGCCGTATCCGCCGCCCATGGCGGCGGCCGTACCGGTCGCCGCGACCAGTAGCGGGACCGCAAGCATCGCGAGTCGGCGAGCAGTACGTCCGAGGTAGGTGTCACGTTGTGTCATTGGTTCGAATCGGTAGGTTGCGGTGTTCTATCGAGGCGATTCATCCGGACAGGTCCGTCAGCAGTGGCCCTGCCCGTACATTCCGCCGCTCTGTCCGTACATCCCACCGCTCTGCCCGTACATTCCGACGCCCTGTCCGTACATCCCGCCGTCGTGGTCGCCGTCAGCCATGTCTCGGGCCATCTCGTCGACGGTCACGCCCATGTGCGACTCCATCCATTCGACGCTCCCCGGCCCCATGTGTTCGGTCATCTGCGACTCCATCCACGCCGCCCACTCGGCGGCGGTTCCACCGGTCGGGGCCGCGTCGTCGACAGCCGTTTCGTCGCCGTGTGTGCTGACCGCGGGCGCGGCGACCGCGAGTCCGACGATTGCGAGCGCCGCGAGCAGCCAGCGGCCGAGTTTGACGTTGGTCATTGTGTTTCTCCTCGGTTGGTCGTAGGACCGCTCCGGAGTTATCGGACTGGGTGTGAACACAGCTCTGAGAACGTCCAAGAACGTTTATACGGGGTTCTAATCGTTTTTCAGAAACGGGACCGTTCATCAGCGCCGAATTCGCCGGTGTCGGGCCTTTCCGCGTACTCTCACCCACCGGTTCGGGCAACCCGCGAGCGAGGAGACGCCACGGCAGTCGGCTACGGCGCTTGGTTCTGCTGTAACTCGTCACTCGGATAGATTCGATACGTTCGTCCCTGGCGCTCGCGGTACAGCAACCCGCGTTTTTCGAGGGCGCTCACCGTCTGGCTCACCTTGCTCTTCGAGAAGTCCGAGCGGTCCCGGAGTTCTATCTGCGTGATCCCGGGCGAGGTGAGAACCGGTTCGAGCACCCGACGCTCGTCCTCCGGGAGGAAGTCCAACACGCGAGTCCGCGGGTGTGACGCCGAGGGACTCGTCTCCTCCGACTGACCGACTTCCGCCGGCGGTTCGGACCGTTCACGGTCGGTCGGATTTGGCGTCTGGCCCTGAACGCGCTCGCTCGCGTCCGCACCGTCTATCGCGTCTCGAACCGCGAGATACCCGCCACCGATGACGGTCGCGGCGAGGACTGTCCCGAGGACGTACCACAGCGGGTTCGTTCCGTGAACGGCCCCCATCGACGTTCCCATGTCCATCATCGACCCCATCTGCTCGAACGCCTGCTGTCGCTGGTACGCCTGCCAACTGAGCGCTCCGCCGATGAGAACGGTGCCAGCGACGAGCGCGCCGACGACCGCGTCGGCTCGTCGCCGATTCATCCACCCCACCTCGGTTTCCCGTGATGCTCGTTCATGCACGGTGATTGGTGCGACACCGGTGTACCAGTTGTGGTTGTTGCGTCCACTTCTGCGTGCGTCCGGTGGGGATCGGAACGACCCACGGCGTTTCGATTCCAAGATATCGGCCGCCTCAGAGCCGATGTTTCGAAGGGAAAATCCGCATAAGGCCGGGGAGCGTACGTTTCCGTGTACGTCGGCGGCTGTCACCGTCCGGGGATAGCCCGCTGACCGCGAACAGAGAGCCGAAGTCGCGTGATACGATGCGCTTCCCGCGTCTGCGTGAACCTAGACGGTTCGAGAACCGTATACCGTCGACGACTCCCTCACCGCTCTCCCCCTAATCCCCTTCGCCTGACCGCGCCGCGCTGTTTCAGGCTCCGGACAAGATGCGGGGACGGCACCACCCACCAACCCATGAGCACCCATCCAGACCACGACCACGACCACGACGCTTCGTCACACCACCATCGCCAGGCCCACACCGACCATTCGGGCCACGAGCAGATGTTTCGGCGGCGGTTCTGGGTGTCGCTCGCGCTGTCGTTGCCGGTCGTCTACTTCAGCGAGTTCGTCCAAGGTACCTTCGGCTACACCGCGCCGACGTTCCCCGGAAGCGTTTGGATTACGCCCGTCCTCTCTATCGTCGTCTTCGCCTACGGCGGTGTGCCGTTCCTCTCGATGGCTCGGACCGAACTGGCGAACCGCGAACCGGGGATGATGATGCTCATTTCGCTGGCGATCACCGTCGCGTTCGGCTACTCGATTGCGAGCCTGTTCATCGAGGGGACGACGCCGTTTTTCTGGGAACTGGTCACGCTTATCGACATCATGCTCCTCGGTCACTGGATGGAGATGCGGTCGGTCCGGCAGGCTTCCGGGGCGCTCGACGAACTGGCCAAACTCATGCCCGACACCGCCGAGCGCGTCACCGAGAGCGGGGATACTGAGGAGGTTCCCGTCTCTGCACTGTCGGAGGGCGACGTCGTGCTCGTCCGGCCCGGCGCGTCGGTTCCCGCTGACGGCGAGGTCGCCGAAGGCGAGTCGTCGGTCGACGAGTCGATGATCACGGGCGAGTCCCGCCCCGTCGACAAGGACGCCGGTTCGGAGGTCATCGCCGGCACGGTCAATCAGGACGGGAGCCTCCGCGTGAGGGTCACGAAGACGGGAGACGAGACGGCGCTGGCGGGAATCATGCGTCTGGTCGAGGACGCCCAGCAGTCCAAATCCCGCACGCAACTCCTCGCGGACCGCGCGGCCGGCTGGCTGTTCTACGCCGCGCTCGCCGCCGCGGGAGTCACGGCCGTCGCGTGGGTTCTCGCGGTCGGGTTCAGCGTTGGCGTCCTCGAACGCGTCGTGACAGTCCTCGTCATCGCGTGTCCGCACGCGCTCGGTCTGGCCGTCCCGCTCGTGGTCGCAATCAACACCTCGACGGCCGCCCGAAACGGGATGCTCATCCGCGACCGCATCGCCATGGAGGAGGCGCGGAACCTCGATACCGTCGTCTTCGACAAGACGGGCACGCTCACGAAGGGCGAACAGGGAGTCGTCGGCGTCGAGACCGCGGGCGAGTGGGACGAGACGCGGGCGTTCGAGGTCGCCGCGGGCGTCGAGGGCGACTCGGAGCACATGATCGCTCGCGCGATTCGGAACGCCGCCACCGACCGCGGCGTTCGACAGGCCACGGTGTCGGAGTTCGAGAACCTCCGCGGACTCGGCGTCCGGGCGACCGTCGAGGGCGAGACGGTTCACCTCGGCGGCCCCAACCTGATAGACCGACTCGGTATCGAGTATCCCGACGAAATCGCGTCGTTCGCCGACGAGGCCGGCTCGAACGCCCAGACCGTCATCTATCTGATTCGGGACGAGTCGGAGGTCGTCGCGGCGTTCGCGCTCGCCGACGTCATCCGCGAGGAGAGCCGGCGGGCCATCGAGGCGCTGCACGCGATGGGAATCGAGGTCGCGATGCTGACCGGCGACTCCGAGGACGTCGCGCGCGCCGTCTCTGCGGAACTCGGCATCGACCAGTATTTCGCGGAGGTCCTGCCCGAGGAGAAAGACACCAAAATAGCGCGGCTCCAGTCCGAGGGGAAGCGGGTCGCGATGGTCGGCGACGGCGTCAACGACGCGCCGGCGCTCGCGAGGGCGGATGTCGGCATCGCCATCGGCTCCGGCACCGACGTCGCCATCGAATCGGGCGACATCATCCTCGTTGACAACGACCCCGTAGACGTGGTTCGGCTCGTCAAGCTCTCGAAGGCGAGCTATCGAAAGATGCAGGAGAACCTCGTCTGGGCGACCGGCTACAACGTGTTCGCACTCCCGCTCGCCGCGGGCGTTCTCGCGCCGGTCGGTATCCTCCTGTCGCCGGCGGTCGGCGCTGTGTTCATGTCTCTGTCGACGATTATCGTCGCGGTCAACGCCCGTCGGCTCCGGGGTATCGACCTCTCGGCGTGACGATGCTAGTCGTTACGGCTACCTGCTCGCCGCCGATACCCCGCGAATCCCCGTTGAGGGCGTTCTGGTTGGCCTGCCGAGACGCGTGACGAAACTCCACCGGTTCGTCGGACCCGTTCCGCTATGACCGTTTTTCCTTATCGACCCATTCCGCGCGCTTTCGCACGTAGGGTACACGTTCATTAGCCGCCACTGCGAGTCTCGATTGATATGTTTTCACGTACCAATACCTCGCGGACCGCCGCACCCTGGTCGTCGGCGCTCGTTTTCCTCGGAGGTCGCTGACGATGGCCACTCGGACAGACCCGTACAGACAGCTACGGTTCATCCTCGAAATTGGTGGACTCGTGACCGCCGGCTTCAGCCGCTGTGACCTCCCGTCGGCGACCTCGGCGGTCGTCGAGTACCGCGAGGGGGCCGACCCGCCGACGCCGCGGAAACTCCCCGGTCTGAACGAGTACGGGCCGCTCGTGCTCGAAGTTGGTGTGACCGACCGGTCGCTCGAACTGTCCGAGTGGCGGACGCTCGTCGAACAGGGCGAGATGGCCGAAGCCCGGCGCGACGCCGCAGTCGTGCTGTTGGACGCGACGGGCAACCCCGCCGCTCGCTGGGTCTTCCGCGAGGCGTGGCCCTCGAAGTACGACGCGCCCCGGTTGGACGCGATGGCCTCCGAAGTCGCCGTCGAGCGCCTCGTCGTCGTCCACGAGGGATTCGCACGAATCGCGGTCGAAACCGGTGACGACGAGGACGACGAGAGTGAGAACGACGGCGGTTCCACCCCAGCGCTCCCGGACCTCGACTTCCCGGTCGGTGAGGGACTGCCGCAGGGCATCGACGAATCGCGACTGAAGGTGAGTCGCGCCGGCGATGAGGAGTCCGACGAGACGTGACCGCGGCCGAGTCCGACCCCTACGGCGCACACCGGTTTCGGGTCCGATGCGACGCGCTCCCGAAGCTGGGGTTCTCCGAAGTTCGCGGGCTCTCGGTGGCGGTCGAGTCCGCGAACGGAGACGAGTCGCGGTCCGACTCGCCGCCGTCCGAGACCGACCGCCGCGACCGCTACGGCCGTCGCGGCCGCCGTGTGCGGAAGCGACCGGGTCCGCGACCGCGGCCACCCTCACCGTCCCGCCGAGAAGCCAGTTCGCCGCCGCTCGAACTCCGTCGGGGTGTCACCGACGACCAGTCGCTGTGGGCGTGGTTCCGGGCGTGGGTCGACGGCGAGGCGACCCCACAGGACATTTGCATCTGCCTGCTCGACGCGACCGGCGAGCCGGTTCGCGGGTGGGTCTGCCGGGCGGCGACGCCGGTCAGGTGGACCGGGCCGCACCTCGTCGCCGACGCGGCCGCCGTGGCGACGGAGTCGCTCGAACTGACCCACGAAGGAATCGACGCCCTCACCGACCTCGACGAGTGCGCCGACTGAGTTCGGGCCCGCAGCGACGGCGTCTCACGGACCGAGGTCGTTCGGCCCCGCCGTCGTTCGCTCGTCGGACTCCAGCATCGCCTCGTGCTTGCCGCGGTAGTACAGCCACCCGAAGACGAGCAGCGTCAGGGGAAAGAACACGAGGGCGATGAGCGCCGCCGGCGGAAACAAGACGAACAGCGCGAACGTCTGCCACGAAACGAGCGTGTCGCGTGCCATAGCTAAAAATTGTGTCCGGTTGTCATGTGTTTTCGGGCACGCCTGCGGTCGTGGACAAGCGGGTCTCGGTCGGTTCCATTGGTCGTCGTCGGCCGAAACGAGTGCGGTATTTTCACCACCTTTTATTTGGTTTGACGCGAAGTAGGGGGAAGTGACTGATATCTCAGATTCTCTTCGGCTCCTTTTCGAGACTTCGGTCGAGCGAGACGGTGACCGTTACGTGGTGTCGATTCCGAGCGAACTCGTCGAAAGCGGGTCGATTTCGACGGAGGAACTGTACCGCGTCGCGCTGTTGACGAGTCCGGGCACCGCGTCGACGACCGAGGCTTCGGCCGAACCGACGGCAGCGAAGACGACCGACGGCCGCGGCATCAGTTCGGGCGACGAGCGGGAACCGGAGGCTCCGGCGTCGGATTCCCACGAGGCGCGTTCACAGCCGCGACAACCGCCCGTCGCGGAAGGCGACGTCCGAGCCGTCATCATCGACACGCTCGGCGACCAGGGCGACGGCATCGCGAAGGTCGAACGCGGCTTCGTCATCATCGTCCCCGGCACGGAGCCCGGCGACCGCGTCGAGGTCGAAGTCACCGACGTGAAACAGACCGTCGCGTTCGCGGAACCGGTCGACGGCGCGGGCGTCAACTGACCCGTCGAGACCGACCGCGGCTTTCGTTCCTCGGCGTTGGTATATTCCAAACAGGGTCACATTAGGTTCGGAGCCGTAGCCGTCGATACCACCATATGTCCGAACGAACGCTCCGTCACGCCTCTTCTCCACGTGACGACACCCGAACCGAGTCCCCCCGAGCCGACCGCCCGGTGTTCGAATCGAGCGGCGACGCCGCCGCCCACGGCGGCCCAGACGCGCAGGCGCAGCCGACGCCTGCGAACCAATGGCGTCCGACCGTCCGACAGGGAATCGCGCTGTGGGCGCTCATCACGGTCGGCTGGGCAGTCGTCCCCGCCGACCACCCGCTACAGATTGCCGTCGCCGTCAGCGGCGTGTACGCCTCGCTTCTCCTGCCGACAGCGCTCTACTTCGACTTCCGAGAGCGACGGTCCGAATCGAACGCCGCTGTCCTCCGCGAGACTGCGTGCGAACTCGTCGAACGCGTTCGCGGTGCTCTGCCGGGACGCGGCGGTGCGACTCGCTCACCGTGTACGTGCAATCGCTGACGCGTTCGAGAGCGCTACCGCGTCCTCGCGGTCGAACCGAACGGTCCGAACGGACTGAACAGTCCGAACGCACTAGCTGAAAACGAACCGAGCCGAAGAGAAAAGCGGCTTTTAGCGCCGGAGTTCCGAGTTAGGCGATCGTCCCGACGGCTCTCTCGCCCGACTTCTGCGTCGCTTCGAGGAGTTCGCGGTAGCGGTTCCTGATGGTCACTTCGCTGATGTCGGTCACCTCGCTCACCTCGGACTGCGTCAGCTCCTCGTCGGCGAGGAGCGCGCCGGCGTAGATGGCCGCCGCCGCGAGTCCGACCGGGCTCTTGCCGCTGTGGATGCCCTGCCGCTTCGCGTTGTCGAGAAGCGATCGAGCGCGGCGTTCCACGTCGTCGGTCACGTCGAGTTCGGAGACAAATCGCGGGAGGTACTGTGTGGGGTCGGCCGGCTTCATGTCGAGTCCCAGTTCGCGGGAGACGTAGCGGTACGTCCGGGTGAGTTCCATCTTGTCGACGCGGGAGACACGCCGGACCTCGTCGAGCGAGCGCGGAACGCCGGCCTGCCGGGCCGCGGCGTAGATGGCGGCCGTGGCGACGCCCTCGATGGAGCGGCCGGGGAGCAGGTCGTCGTTGAGCGCGCGGCGGTAGATGACCGAGGCGGTCTCGCGGACGGTGTCCGGAAGCCCGAGCGCCGAGCCCATCCGCTCGACCTCGCCGAGCGCTTGCTTGAGATTACGCTCTTTGGAGTCGCGGGTGCGGAACCGCTCGTTCCACGTGCGGAGCCGCTGCATCTTCTGGCGCTGTCCCGACGACAGGGAGTTGCCGTAGGCGTCTTTGTTCTGCCAGCCGATGTTGGTCGACAGCCCCTTGTCGTGCATCATGTTCGTCGTCGGCGACCCGACGCGGGACTTCTGGTCGCGCTCCGCGGCGTCGAACGCGCGCCACTCCGGGCCGCGGTCGATTTCGTCCTCGCGGAGGATTTCGCCCGTCTCGGGGTCGACCCACTCGCCGTGTTGTTCGTCGTAGACGAGGTCGGTCCGCTCTGCGACCGACGCCTCGGACGACTCGGCTTCGTCTTCGTCGCGCTCCTCGCCGGACCGTCGGACCTCGGACTCCGCCGTCGGTGCCGACTCGTCCCGCATCGAACGCCAGTCGACGTGTTTCGTATCCATTGAGTATCGGTTCATTCCCTATCGAGGGTAATGGGCTCTCGGTTGGAATATGCCAAACACCTTCGATTCGAGGGATGACGGCCGGAGAGCGATTCCGCCCACTCAGCCCCGGAGCGCGTCGATAGGCCGCTCATTTGCCGCCCGCCACGCGGGGTACGCGCCGGCGAGCAGGCTGGTCAGGATACCGAACGCGACCGCCCCGGCCAAGTACAGGAGCGCCGACTGCGTGAAGGCGAAGGGGTCACCGAGGAACAGCGCGTTCGCCACCATCGCCACGGCGACGGCGATGGCGAGACCGACCGCCGAGCCGAGCGCGCCAAGGAGTACCGCCTCGACGAGGAGAATCCGGACGATATCGACCTTGCCGTAGCCGACCGCCCGCAGGACGCCGATCTCTTCGCGGCGCTTGATGACGGCCATCAGCATCGTGTTCGCAATCGAGACGCCGGCGACGAGAAGCGAGATGGAGCCGAGGCCCGCGAGGAACGCGTTGATTCCGTTCACGAGCGTCTTGAGCAGGCGGACGAGCGAGGTGAGTTCGAACACCAACAGCCTGTCTTTCCGGTCGTTGAAGCGGTCGCGGAGCGCTTCGGCGACGGCTTCGGCCCTGTCGGTCGACTCCGTCATCACTTCGACACGGCTGTACTGTCGGTCCCCGGTCTCCTCGATGGGGAGGAACAGTCCGCCCCCTCCGAACGACTGACTCTCGGCCAGCACGGCGACGACGCGGTAGGTGTGTTCTGTCTCGACGGTTCCGGCCGCCGTCTCCGTCTCGGAGACGAGTTTGAGGCGCTCGCCGAGTTCGACGCCGCGGTCGGCCGCGAACCCGTGGGAGACGACGACGCTCTGTCGCCAGTTGTCGGGGATTCCGCCCCGTTCTACCTCGTGTAACTGTCGGGGGTCGTCGATGTAGGTGACCGACACCCCCTCGCGGGTGCCGTCGCTCGTTATCAGCTCCATGCTTCCGGGTTCCGTCGCCACGATTGTGGCCGCCCCGACCGTCTCGTCTATCGCTTTGACGTCCTCTCTGTCGAAGTGCGACGCTTCCATGTCGGCCCCCGGCGAGACGTAGACGCTCGTCGCGCCTTGGGCTTGGATGCTCTGCAGTTGGCTCTGCTTGAACGCCGCACCGCCCGCGCCGATTGCGCCGATTGCGACGACGCCGATGAGTATCGAGGCCGCCGCGAGTATCGACCGGACCTTCGCCCGCGAGATGTTCCGTCGGGCGATGACGAGTCGCGGGAACCGCCCGGCGATTCGGTGGCGCAGGCTCACCGCCTCTCGCCCCACGTTCGCGTCATTCTAACGCCTCCACGGGCCGCTTATTCGCGGATTTCCACGCGGGGTACACGCCGGCGAACAGCGACGTGAGGACGCCGAACAGCGCCCCGAGAGCGACGTATCGAAGCCCTGCGGCCGTGAACGCCAGCGGGTCCCCGACGAGGAACTGCATCCGTCTTTAGCTAAGCGAAGAACCGCATGACTGCGGCGGCTTATCGGTGTTACTTTTCGGAAGGAATGAGGAGGCAACGAGTGTGT
>NZ_LOEP01000038.1 GCF_001482285.1 Haloferax sp. Q22
CGAAGGATCATCTTGCAGGGTCGCTGAGCTCATTCCACCTCAGCATTCACCCTGCTCTTTGGTGTGCTAATCGTTCTATGACACCCTCGGGGCGCATCCAAAGGTTGTGGTCTGTGCAAAGTCCCGTGGTCTCCCCTCTCGACTGACCACGGTATTCGGTAGCACCCGACCACACAGTGGGGGAGGAAGGAACAATGGTTACCGATTCATTACAAGCAGACACCGACGTTGTTGACCAGACGGCGAACGAACAAATCGCGGAGACGACTGGTGGGTCTCACGCGCTTGCCGAGCAGCAGCAACAACCCGAAATCGAAGCGCTCTCGAAGGACATCGTCTTCGAGATTCTGAAGAACCAGCGCCGGCGCGACGCGCTCCGGTACCTCAAGGAGAACGACGGCGAGGCGAAGCTCGGCGACATGGCCGAGTTCATCGCCGCGAAGGAAAACGGCATCGAGATCAAGGCGCTATCGTCGAGCCAGCGAAAGCGCGTGTACATCGGTCTGTACCAATGTCACCTCCCGAAGATGGACTCGGCGGGCATCGTCGACTTCGAGAAGAACCGCGGTGACATCACGCTTCTCGACACCGCGAAGCAGCTCGATCAGTACCTCGACGGCGACGTCGTCAGCACCGAGACCGACGACGAGCAGTCGGCGTCGCTCGCCGCGTCGCCGAAACGGAACCTCGCTATCGCAGCCGGCGTGGCCGCGACCGTCTCCGCCGGCCTGCTCGGCGTCCCCGGTCTCGAACAGATTCCGGCCGCCGGCTGGGCCGTGCTGAGCACCGCGACGCTCATGGCCATCACCGCGATGGAGTCGTACAAGGACCGCCTCGACCTCTGAGTCGGCCCCCACGCGCCCGCGTCGCGAACGATATCAACGAACAACTCGGATTTTACTTCGGTCTGCTTTCTGACAGCGGCGGCCTTGCTCGCCGCTCGCCCGTCGACGTCGTTCTCTCGGACGCTCTCTCCCTCCCACTTCGCTTCTGACTCTCACGCTCCCGTTCCCGTTCTCGACTCGCGGGTGTGATTCGCAGACCGTGCAACCGACGTGGCGGCTTCGGCACGCCACGACACCGCCGGGAGAACGCCCGCCCCGATTAGGAGCGTCCGAACCCGCTTCCCTTCCGATTTAAGCTGGCTTTCGCCGTTTGCAACAGTCTCACACGCGACCCTAACGCGCGACCGGTTCGGGGAACCCTCTGTATAACAATCCCCGTCGCCGTCCCTGTTCCCTCTATGACTCACTCACCGTCACGGCCACGTTCTGAACGTCCGTCGCTCGCGGGAG
Organism: Haloferax sp. Q22; assembly: GCF_001482285.1. Lineage (GTDB taxonomy): Archaea > Halobacteriota > Halobacteria > Halobacteriales > Haloferacaceae > Haloferax. Next base: position 1,296 of record NZ_LOEP01000038.1, read on the forward strand.
GGCGCGAATGAACGACCGTATCACCGAGGCGGTCGTCCTCGCGGCCGGCGAGGGGCGACGGCTCCGCCCGCTCACCACCTTCCAACCGAAGCCGATGCTCCCGGTCGCCAACCGGCCGGTCATCGAGTACGTCCTCGACGCGCTGTTCGAATCAGGTATCGAGCATGCCGTCGTCGTCGTGGGCCACCGCGCCGACCGCATCCAGTCGCATCTCTCTGCGACCTACTCGGACGTGGACATCGAGTTCGTCCACCAGGACTCGCGTCTCGGCAGCGGCCACGCGCTCCTCCTCGCCGAGGGTCTCGTCTCCGGTCCCTTCGTCGTCTGCAACGGCGACAACGTCGTCGACGCCGACATCGTCTCGACGGTGCTCGAACGCTTCTCGACGACCGACTCCGTGGCGACGGTCGCGGTCGCCGAATCCGACACGCCCGAGGAGTACGGCGTCATCGTCGAGGACAACGGCCGCATCGCCGACATCGACGAACACGCCGTCGACAGCGAGGGCTATCTCGTCAACGCGGGCGTCTACGTCTTCGACGACGCCGTCTTCGAGGCGCTCCGGCACATCCCGCCGCACGACGGTGAGACGCGGCTTCCCGACGTGATTCACTACCTCGACGGGAACGTCACGTCCGTCCTCGTCAACGGTGGCTGGCTCGACCCCTCGCACCCGTGGGGACTCCTCTCCGTGACGGAGACGCTCCTCGCGCGCAGACACGACTCCGCGGTCGCCGAGTCGGCGCGGATTCACGAGCGCGCGCTCGTCGGCGACCACGTCGTCGTCGGCGAGGACTGCGACGTGGGGCCGGGCGCGGTCATCAGCGCCGGCTCGTGCCTCCAAGACAACGTATCGGTCGGCGCGAACAGCGTCATCGAGCGCTCCATCCTCTCGACCGACGCGCGCGTCGGGGCGGGCGTCGTCCTCCGTGACTCCGTCGTCGGCCCCGGCGCGACCGTCGGCGACGGCGTCGTCTCCCCCGGCGGCCGGGCGGACGTCATCCTTGAAGGCCGGCTCTACACCGACCGCCGTCTCGGCAGCATCATCGGCGACCGCGCCGAGGTCGGCGCGAACGTGACGCTCACAGCGGGTAGTCGCGTCGGCGCGGAGGCCGTCGTCGGCCCCGGCACGGTCTTACACGGCGACGTTCGCGAGCGCGTGGAGGTGACCCACTGATGTGCGGAATCACCGCCTGCATCGGCGCGGACAACTCCGTTGACTCGCTCGTCGACGGACTCCAGCGGCTGGAGTACCGCGGCTACGACTCAGCCGGCATCGCCGTGAAAAACGGCTCGGGCATCTCGCTGACGAAGCGCGTCGGCGAGGTCTCCGAACTCGTCGCGGCGGTCGAGCAGAACCCCATCGCCGGCGACTACGGCATCGGCCACACCCGCTGGGCGACCCACGGCGGCGTCACCGACGGCAACGCCCACCCCCACACCGATGAGTCGGGCCGCATCGCCGTCGTCCACAACGGCATCATCTCGAACTTCCAGTCGCTCCGCAGCGACCTCGAATCCCGCGGACACGTCTTCAGCAGCGAGACCGACACCGAAGTCATCCCGCACCTCATCGAGGAGAACCTCCGCGACGGCGCGACCCCCGAGGAGGCCTTCCGCGCCGCGGTCGGCAGCCTCTCGGGGAGCTACGCCATCGCAGCCATCATCGGCGACGAGGAGGCCATCTTCGCGACCCGCTCCGGGTCGCCGCTGGTCCTCGGCGTCGGCGACGGCGAGTACTACCTCGCCAGCGACGTGCCCGCGTTCATCCAGCACACGGCGCGCGTCGTCTACCTCCACGACGGCGACTTCGTCGTCACCCGCTCGGACGGCTACGAAATCACGGACTCGGCCGGTCGCGCGGTCGACCGTCCCGTCGAACACGTCGAGTGGGACCCCGAGACGGCGACGAAGGGTGGCTACGAGCACTACATGTACAAGGAGATTCACGAGCAGCCCGGCGCGCTCCGGCGGACCACCCAGGGCCGCCTGAACACCCACGCCGGCGGCGTCGAACTTGAGGAGTTCCCGCCGGAGTCGTTCGCCGACGTGAAGCAGGTCCACCTCCTCGCGATGGGCACCTCGCACCACGCCGGGATGTACGCGGCGTCCCTGCTCAACTCTCGTGGCATTCCCGCCTACGCGTTCATGGCCGGCGAGTACTCGGTCATCAAGCCGCCGGTGACGCCCGACACGCTCGTTATCGCGGTCAGCCAGTCCGGCGAGACCGCCGACACCCTCGACGCCGTGCGCCGCGCCCGCGCCGCCGGCGCGCGGACCCTCGCGGTCACGAACGTCGTCGGCTCGTCGATAACCCGCGAGTGCGACGACGAACTGCTCATCCGCGCGGGTCCCGAAATCGGCGTCGCGGCCACCAAGACGTTCTCGTCGCAGGTGACGGCGCTGACGCTCCTCACGGAGCGCATCGTCGAGGACGTGACCGGTGCGAAGTCGCCCGCCGCGCGCGACCTGATGGAGGCCCTCTCGCGGCTCCCGGGCGACGTACAGGAGGTGCTCGACACCTCGATGGCCCGCGAGATTGCCATCGAGTACGAGGGCAGCGACGCGTACTTCTTCATCGGCCGCGGGGTCGCCCACCCCGTCGCCCTCGAAGGCGCGCTGAAGTTCAAGGAGATATCCTACGAACACGCCGAGGGGTTCGCCGCCTCGGAACTCAAACACGGACCGCTGGCGCTCGTCACCCCGATGTCGCCGGTGTTCGCCATCTTCACCGGCCACGACGACGAGGCGACGCTGAGCAACGTCAAGGAGGTCCAGGCCCGCGGTGCGCCCGTCGTCGCCATCACGAGCGACCGCTCGGGCGAGGTGACCGAGTTCGCCGACCACGTGCTTCGGATTCCGGACACGCACCCCGACATCGCCGGCGTCCTCGCCAACGTCCAGCTCCAGCTCGTCGCGTACCACGCCGCGGACCTGCTCGAACGGCCCATCGACAAGCCGCGCAACCTCGCCAAGTGCGTCACCGTCGAGTGAGCGGCGCGGTGACACGACGCGGTGGGCTCCCCCGCCGTCTCCCCGCGTTTCGCCCCCGTTAATCCGCCGTCGCCGTTCGATTTCGGCGTCCCACCCGCTATTTTCAGGCGTTCGCGAACGTTCGGCGATACGTGAATATTATCTCGACTGTAGGCACCGATTACATATTACCTGCCCGCGTCAGGTAACACGCGATGACCCGACGCGACCTCGTGGACGACGTTCTTTCGGCCGCAGACGATCCTCCGGGCCCGCTGACCGACGAGAGCGACGCTCCCCCGGCGACGGACGAGACCGACATTCCTCCCGAGTCGTCGGACGACGACCTCCTCGACGCGCTCGGTGACGAGGTCTCGCGGGACGTGTTGTTGGCGTGCAACCGCGCGCCGATGACTGCGGAGGAGCTCGCGGAGAACTGCAACGTCTCCGAATCGACCATCTACCGCCGTCTCGAGACACTTTCGAGCCTCGGGCTCGTCGAGCGAACGCAGCGAGTCAACGCGCCGAGCAAGACGTGTTACGAGACGGTCGTCGACGGCCTCTCGATTCACCTCGGCGACAGCCTCCGCGTCGAGGCGGGGTCGAGCAACTACGTCGTCGACGCGATGCGCACGATTCTGACCGCGATAGACGTCCAACAGCTCGCGTACGACCGCGAGCAGAACAGCGTGGACGTTCGGTTCCGACTGGCGCCGCACCTGCTCGATTCGCTGGTGGAACTGTACGTCAGAGACACGAATTCGCGTGAGGAGTAGTCCGCCGACCGCCGATGTCGGTTCGTTCGCCGCGTCGCCTTCTCGCGGGCTCTCGCCGTCCTACCGTCGCCACGACCCGTCGACTTCGCCGAGGACGAGCGCGAGTGCGTCTCTCGCGCGTCCGACCGCGATGAGTTCGCGGGCGGCCGCGGCGGTGAGCGGTCCGATGGACTGCGAGGATTCGAGCCCGGCGACGATATCGGGAACCTCCGCGGTGAACCACGAACTGGCGTCCGTCCCGGGTTCGTCGTCGACTTCTGCGGACGGGCGGGTGTGAGGGGCGTCGGAAATCATACCGAATGTACACGCTCGCGGGGGATAGTTAGGAATCCGCACAGCTCCGGTAGCGACTCCTTTACTCGTCGGGTGTCACTCGGTTTCGCGTACTGAATCGCCGGGAATCGGGCACCATATTATTGCAAAGAATAATAACCCGGTGTAGCGTTTCCCCGGTAATGTCTCTCAGCGAACTTATCTCCGGCGTCGCCGCCTCGGAGCGAACACTGACGGTGTTCAATCCGACCCCCGGCGTCGTCGAGCGACTCGCCGAGCACCTTGCGGATCGAAACGTCTCGGTGGAGTCTGCGAGTTCCGACGAGGGCCCTTCGAACTACGCGGTGCTGGGTACCGGCGACAAGTTCCACACGGCGGTTTCGGTCGACGACCTCCTCACGCGCCCCGAGGACGTCGAACCGGGGTTCGAACGCGACTCGTACGCGCCGATTCTCGACCACCTCGACGAGACGCTGTTTACCTCCTATGACCGTCAGCAGATGCTCAACGCCACCCGCGAAATCGAGGACCGCGCGTGGCGCGTCGGCGCGGGCGAACTCCATTCCGGCTTTCAGTCCGGCGGGAACCTCCGTCCCCAACTTGAAACGTACCGCCGTCTCGGCGGCCGCAACGACCTCTCGGTCCACGCGTACATCTACCCGAACGGCGAGGTCCCGCAGGCCGACCAGTTCCAACTGCACCTCGCGCGCTCCGATGAGATTCGGCGCTCCTGGTTCGTCGCCTACGACGGCAACGGCGTCGGCGACTACAAGTGCGCGCTCGTCGCCGAGGAGACCGAACCGGGGTTCGGCTTCACTGGCTTTTGGACGTACGACCCTTCGACGGTCGACTACATCGTTAACCACCTCGTCTCGTCGTACTCGATTATCGAACCCGATGGCTCGGGCGACACCGACTCCCGTCGTCAGATGACTGCTCGACCGAAGGCCAGCCGCTGACTCGGGTTTACTCCTTTTCGTTCGCCCACAGAATCAATTCGGAGAACTGGGCGCGAATACTTACGAACGCCCGCCGGGAACCGGGCGGTATGGTTGACGGAATCCTCCTTGACGCCTCGCACCTGAAAGGCAAGGTCAAGGGCGGCCGCGCCGGAGCCGAAATCGCCGGAATGAGCTACATCGGCTACGAACTCGCGGTCACAGAGCGGAGCATCCACGTCTACGGCGACCACTGTAATGCCGACATCCAAGACGAAGAGTACCGCTACCTCATCGTCCCGCTCGACTCGGTCCGAGGAGTCGAACTCAAGGACCTGTCCGACCGAGGCCGGTGCCTGCAGATTCACGCGCTAGACGATGAGGTGATACTCTTCTCGGAGAACCAGTCGAGCCTCTCGAAGAACCTCAAGCGCGTGTTCCTCCTCCTCTCGCGGCTGCTCGCCTGAGCGGGCAGTCGGTCAAGCGGGGCAGTCGGTCGATGATTGGTGGTCGTCGGTTGGTCGGCCAGTCGCTCGGTCCGCAGACGAATCAGGTAACGTTTCGAAAGCAGGTAAACTGACCGAACCGCTAAAGAGGGTCGGAACCGAGGTGGGTGTATGGCCACGGATATGAACCTCGACGACGCCCCCTGTCCCATCATCAACTCGCTGAAACAAATCGGGTCACAGTGGCGTCTCATCGTCCTCCACGACCTCCAAGACGGTGAAAAGCGGTTCAACGAACTGAAGCGCTCGACCGGCGCGAGTTCGCGGACGCTCTCTCGCGTCCTCGACGACCTGCAGGAACACGGCTTCGTCAACCGCCGGATGGAAGAGGACGCACCGGTCGCGACGTACTACTCGCTGACCGATAAGGGCGTCTCGCTGTGCCCGGTGTTCGACGAGATTCAGGAGTGGGCCACCGAGTGGCTCGACGCCGAGCACGAAGAGTCGGCCGAGGCCGAGACGATCCAGTCGACGGCCTGAGCGCGCTTTCTACACTTCGAGCGGGTCGCCCTCTGCCGTCTCGAAAATCTCCTCGTGGACTTCCGCGACGGTGACCGAGTCGAGTTCGTCGAGCATCGCCTGAATCGCCGGTTCGAGCAGTTCGCCGAGGACCGGCTGGATGTGTTCGCCGACGGTGCACTCGTCGTTCGGTTCGTTCGTGTGGAAGCAGAACGGCTCGGCGTCCTCCACCGCCTCGTAGATATCGCGAAGCGTGATGGCGTCCGGCTCGCGGGCCAGCGTGAAACCGCCGGTCGGGCCGCGCTTGGAATCGACGAGGTCCGCCTTCCGGAGCGAACACAGAAGCTGACGGATGACCACCGGGTTCGTGTTGACGCTCCACGCGAGACGGTCGGAAGACAGCCGTTCGTCGCTCCGCACCGCCAAGTTTGTCAGCACGTGCGTCGCGACGACGAATCGGCTGCTGTTCGACATACACGTTCTTTGGAGCTACGGGCATTTTAGATTTCACGGTGATGCGCCGATTTCGCCGGATTCTCCGTGGAATCGACGTTTTTCAACCCCCGAACCGAATCGGGGGTTCGATATTCGAATTCGGTCACGAGAACTGACCGGATGGGGTTCCGAACGGACGAAAAGTAGACCCGGCGTCGGCCGACTCGGGCGGGTCGACCGGGCGTCGGTCGGTTCACTCCTCGTTTTCGTCAGCGCTCTCGTCTGCGTTCGCCTCCCCCGCCTCGTCCTCCTCGGCGGTCGCCGGGAGCGCGTCGACGTCGGTCGCCCGCATGAGCGCGATGACCACGTTGTCGGCGACCTCCGCGGCGAACCGCAGTTCGTCGGTCTGCCACTGCCGCGGCTCGCCGACGTGTTCGTGACAGACGACGCCGACGACTTCGCCGCCCGACCTGACTGTCGCGTCGAGCATCGACGCGATGCCCTTCGGTTCGAGGTAGCCGTTCCGTAGTTCGGCGGTCGCGGGGTCGGTCTGAACGTCGTCGACGCCGAGCGACCGATTCCCCGCCAGCGCCTCGAAGTACGACGGGTAGTTTGACGCAGTTAGCGTCGCCCCGGCCGTGTGCTCGCCCGACACCTGGTCGTACTGGTCGACACAGCGGAGCGTCTCGGCGTCGTCGAACAGCCAGATACTCGCCCGCTCGACGCTCAACACCGTCGCCATCGTCTCGGTGATGCGCGGGAGGGCGTCTTCGAACGACCCCGCGATGACCGTCTCGTCGGTCGCGAGGTCGATGAGCGCCCGGCGTTGGCGCTCTCGCCGTTCCCGTTCGCGGTACGCCTCGGTCACGTCGCGGAACACGACGACGACGCCTTCGACCTCCCCGTCGTCGGTCCTGATGGGCGACATGCTGTCTTCGATGTACCGCTCGTCGCCGTCGCTCGTGACGAGTTTCGTTCTCGCGCCGAGTTCGACCGGCCCGCCCGCCTCGGCGACGCGCTGCATCGGGTCAATTCGTTCGCCGGTCTCCGCGTCGACGAGGTGGAACACGTCGGAAAGCGGCTCGCCCACGGCGGCGTCGGCGTCGTAGCCGGTTATCTCCTCGGCCGTTCGGTTCAGCTGGGTGACCGTCCCACTGGCGTCGGTGGCGACGACGCCCTCCGCGATGGAGTCGAGGGTGACGCGGAGATGCGCCTCGCGCTCCCGGAGCCGCTGCTCCGCGCGCCTGTGTTCCGTGATTCTGACGAGTGTCTGCCGGAGGACACCGTACTGCGCCGTCGGGTCGCCACCCTTCTGGAGGTAGCTGTCCGCGCCGAGATTCAGCGCCTCGATGGCAACCTCCTCGCGGCTCCGCCCGGTGAAGATGACGAAGGGAATGTCGGAGCCGCGCTCGTCGCGGAGCACCGATAGGAGTTCGAGACCAGACATCTCGGGCATCTGGTAGTCGGAGACGACCGCGTCGAACGACTCCCTCTCGAGGAGCGCCAGCCCCCGCCGCGGCGAGTCGGTCGTCTCGACCTCGATACCGTCGTCCGTCGATTCGAGAAACCGCTTCGTCAGCGCCAACAGCCCCTCGTCGTCGTCGACGTAGAGCACGCGTATCGTCGGTGATTCCCCCTCGGCCCCGTCCATGTACTGTCGTGATTCTTCGCTGTTGTGTCTGATAACTGTTTGGCGAATTAACTGTTATATTGGTGCCATGGAGGGTGTCATAGAACGATTAGCACACCAAAGAGCAGGGTGAATGCTGAGGTGGAATGAGCTCAGCGACCCTGCAAGATGATCCTT
>NZ_LOEP01000039.1 GCF_001482285.1 Haloferax sp. Q22
GCGAACTCGTCCTGATGTGTACGGTTCACAACATCAAGCAATCGCTGAACCCGTGAAATCAAGCTACGTCTGGCGATTCACCACGGCCGAGCAGTCTAACATCCTCATCGTCGGGCCGGCGGAGACCGCAGCGGAGTACAACCTCTGTACGCAGCTCATGACCGGCGACTCGGGAGCCGCAAATCAGCTTCTCGTGTCCGTCGAGACGACGCCCGAAGAGCAGCTCAACATCCTCAACAACTACCGCGTCGGGAGCGTCGAGAACCAGACGCTCATCAGCATCCAGTCGTACGACGCCTCCGGGACAATCGACGCCGCTGACCTACCGATAACTATCAAGACCGTCACGAAGGCGACGGACCTCCGTCGCATCGGACTCCTCATCACGAAGTCGCTGAACGAGTGGGGCGAGTCGTCGGCTCAATCGACGCTCTGTGTGCATTCGCTTTCGAACCTCATCACCGCGGTGAACAACAACCAGCGCGTCTTCCGGTTCCTCCACATCCTCACGAATCGCATCTCGTCGGCTGGTGCCCGCGCCCACTACCACGTCGACCCGGCGCGACACGACGACCAGACGCTCCGGACCTTCAAGTCCCTGTTCGACGCGACGATAGAGTTCGAGTCCGACGGGTCGCTATCGCTCGGCTGAGACGGGCGTCGCGCCTCACCGGACGTCGTCTTCGTTCCACTCGAACGTGTTCTCGTCGGCGTCTATCGCCGCGTCCGGGTCGATAGCACCCGTGGCGTCCGCCGTCTCGCCGGTCCCGTCGTCACCGGTCTCGTCGTCGCCGGTCGAGACCGACTCGAACGAGTCGATTATCTCGTTGACTGCCGCCAGACTCTGGCTCACCGAGCGGTCGGTCGTTCCCGACGCGCCGCGCTTCGGTTCGGGCGTTTGGTCGCCGGAGCCAGCAGGGCCCGGTTCGGTGTCGCGGTCGCTCGCGCCGTCGGGTCGCGCGTTCGCTCTCGGTGCGCGCCGCGTGCCCCCGTCGCTACTCGCGACTGTCACGGTGTAGTCGGTGAGCACGAGCCACTTGGTCTCTTTTTCGACGCCGTGCAGCGGGCGCTGACAGTTCGGACACTCCGGGCTGGTGAGCAGCGCGAGGTCGATGGTCTCCCCGCAGTGTTCGCAGTCACCCTCGTGGGTATCGACCTCCTTTGCGGCCTGTTTCACCCGGCGAAGCTGCTCGCGCTCGGCGCGTATCTCGCGTATCTCGGCCCCGTACTGCGTCTCGAACTCCGTGAGCTTCGTCTCGATGCGGTCGTCGGTCTCGACGAGGTGCTCGAGAATCGTCTGGAGGTTCTCGAACTCGTCGTCGAACCGCGTGTCGAGCGTCCGGTGTCGCTCGCGGAGCGTCGATTCGACCTCGCTGAGTTCGGCCGGCAGGTCCTCGACCTCGTCGAGTGCGGCTTCTACCTCGTCGAGTTCGGCATCGACCACGTCCAGTCGCGTCGTGAGCGCCTGAACCGACTGTTCGAGGTGCGCGCGCCGCTGTGCTTCCGTCTCAACCTCCGCTTCGAGCCCCTCGATGAGTTCGAGGACCTCGGCTAGTTCGTCGTCGCTCACGGGCTTGTTCTCCGTATCATCTCTGGAGCGCGTTGCGCGCTTCGCCTCGCTGGATCTCTCGTCCGAGGCGGGGCTGTCGCGACCCAGAAGTTCCGTGATTTCGTTGAGTTGCCAGTGCGACGCGAGCAACTCCTGGCACAACTGGTCGCGCGATTTACCGGTCTCGCTCATTCGCTGGTCCAGCCAGGCTTCGAACGACGACGGAGTCTCGTCCGCTGGGTCGTTGTCGACGGGGTCGGAGACCATGTACTGTACTGCCTCGCGGAACCTATCGGTCGCTAGGACAAAAGTTTTCTTGCGTCTCGAACTATCTGCCCGTATGTACGTCCCGCGAGTGCCACGTCCCCCTCTCGACAATGGGATTTGACGACCGCCTCGAGCTCTTCGTCACGCAGCAGGCTCGGGTGCTGGTCGCCGTGTTCGCCATCGCGGGCGTCGCGTGTCTAGTCGCCGCCGGCTACGTCTTTCTCACGCCGACGATCCAGACGGTGACCGAAGAGACGAACGTGCAATCGGTCGAGACCGGCGTCGACACGCGGGCGGTCGTCACCCAGGACACGACGCTCTACGAGCGTGGGTCGACGCTGGAGAACCGCTCTGTCTACTTCATGACGATTTCGCCCGACGTGTCGTTCCGCGTCCACACCGACGTACCAGCGAATCAATCGGTCAACGTCACACAGCGATTGGTCCTTCGCACCGTCGGCGTCCGAGACGGCTCGTCGTTCTACGAGAACGAGACTGTCCTCGTGGACGACCGGACGACCGTCACCAACGGGACCGCCGTCAACGCGCCCGTACTCAACGTCTCCGCGCTCGACCGCGATCTCCAGCAAAAGCGGACCGAGACCGGCGGCGTCGGTCAGTTCAGGACGAGTCTCAACCTCACGGTGACGTACCAGACAGGGTCGTACAGCGGGACGCTCGAAGCGAGCACGCCGCTCGTGTTCTCCGGGCGGGCCTACTACCTCGAACGGTCGCTGGCCGACGACCGGCGGCACTCGACGACCGTCGCGCGGAGCGTGACGCAACCGTCGACCCCCGTCGAGTACGGCGGACTCGCCGCGGCCGCGCTGGTGCTGTTCGGACTCGCGGGCCTCGTCATCCGCACCGAGTACCGAAGCGACCCCGAGGAACTCCGCACGAAAATCTCGCACAGTCGTCACGAGGAGTGGATCTCCCGGGGCGAGTTCCCGACGGACGCGAACAAGCCGTACATCTCGATTCTCACCCTCGAAGACCTCGTCGACGTGGCCATCGACACGAACCGGCGTGTCATCTTCGACCCCGAAATCGAGACGTACGCCGTCATCGACAGCAGCGAGATCTACTACTACTCGCTCGACGAGACCAACACGCACGCGTGGCTCAATCTCTGAGCCGCCCCTTCGAACGTGACCGTCCTACGGCGGCCGTTCGAGGTTTTCGAACTGGTAGCGACGATTCGTCACCGTGTGGTACGCCGCCGAGAGGCCGAACGCCGCGACGATAACGGTCGGGTAGGCGAGAAGCGGAACCGTCCCCGTCGGGAGCACGTCGGCCCACAGAGCCGCCACGATGAGACCCGAAAGGACCGAGAGACCGAGGTAGTACACCCCCCACGGAACCGAGTTCTCGGGGACGATGTCCATGTAGATGTCGAGGCGCTCCATGCGCTCTGTGAGTTCGACTTCGCCCCGGTCGTAGCGGAGGACGCCGGCCTGTTCGAGCCGCGGCAGGTGCGTCTGCTGGAGCGACGTGTAGACGGTCTTTCGCTCGGCGGAGGTCAGGTCCGGAATCTCCTTGTCCTGTTCCCACGCCGCGACCTGCTCTGCGAGGTCCGAGAGCTCGACCGTGCCGTCGGTTCGCTTGCAGTAGTGGAGGGTGTATCGACGGCGGTGGTTGCTCATCAGGTCGAAGATCTCGTCGCGCGTTAGCGCGTCGTCGCCCTCGCCGCCGTCGTCGGCATCCGAGGCTGACGCGCGGCCGAGCAACCCGCCGGCACCGCTGGAACTCATCTATCGACCGTCGATACTGCCCCGCTGTACATAGTTCCTCTGCTGTCAGCGACTACACAGATACCGTCTCGCCCAGCGCACCGACGGCTCCTGCCCGGTTAGCCGCCGGAGTCCGGCGACTCTCGCTCGACGTGAATCCGCAGCGTGGCGCTGTACGTGTCGGGGTCCGGAAGGTCCTCCAGCGTACCCGGTCCCGTCCACGGAATGAGGTTAATCTGGAGGCCGAACGGGATCGACTCACCCGGTCCGAGAACGCCCTCTGACCCCGATACCGCCGGGCTCACGTCGAGCAAATCGTCGCCCGACGTCCCCGGAGATAGCGCCTCGTCGCCCGCCGTGACCTGCAGCGCCGCCTCCACGTCTTCGAGCGTCGAGTCCGAAAGCGAGTCGCTCGTGACGTCGAACTCGAAGTAGACGCCGTCGATGTCGACCTCGCTGACGTTGGTGAGGTGGACGATATCCTCGAAACGAGTGATTGCGCGCTTGTTGACGCCGTTCTCGTCGCCGCCGGGGGTGAGCCGCGTCACGTAGCCGGACGAGTCCGTCTCGACGTGAATCGGCGGATCGTTCGCCGCCGTGAGAGAGAGGTAATCCGGTGCGACGATACGAAAACTCGCCCCAGACGTGGACTGGGTCGTCGTCGTGGCGCTCACGCCGAGGACACCGCCGATAATGAAGAAATTGCTGAGAACGAAGAGGGTCTGGCGGCGTGTGGGCATGGGGTTGCTGTATCGCGTTCTCCCGGAGCGCTACGCGCTCGGGTCGTCCTGTGTCGCGACCGCGGTCACTTCGTCGATGAGCGTGATACTCTCGCCGTTGTTCCCGAAGTCACCAGGTGAGAGGGCGTCTTCGATGCTACTCGCCGTCGTATCTACGGCGAGTTCGACAGATTCGGTCCCGGTGCCCGAAGAGACCATGACGTAGTTCGCCGGTTCGGTGGAATCGATCGACGACGTGTCAGTTGAGACGGTCTGCTTCGTTGAGTCGCCGTGTTTGAACTGGAAGGCGGTGTACGCCTCTTGTTTCGTGATGCCGCCGTCGGTGACAGCCGTGCCGAGCGTGGTGAACTCGAAGCCGACGTAGTAGTCGTCGTCAGCGTTGTTGTTCGTGATGTCTAGGATATTCCCGAGGTTCTTGTTCTGGTCCGCTTCAACGGCGACCTGAATCTCGACCATATCGCCGGTGAGCGTGCTCGACCGGTCGATGACGTGGACTTTGGGAAGTTCGTCCGGTTCGAGGGCCTCGAAGTCGATGTTCCCGTCGCTCGTCCCCGCGTCGGGGAACGTCGTAACGTCGCTCCCCGGGTTGTCCGGAACCGTAATGGAGATGTCTGCCCCCGGTGAAACGACGCGGAAACTCCCGTCTTCGTTCGACGAGAGCACTTCGGTCGCGCCCGTCCCGAGGACCGTTCCGGTTCCGACTGCGAGCGTTCCAATCGCGGTGATAACGGTGCGTCGTTTCATTCTGTCGTACTCTGCGACCGGTGTGTGTCGGTTGTCGAGTGGGTCATCGTGGCTGATTCGAAGCTCTTCACGACGACTGCTCGGTCGCGACGATGGTCAGCGACGGCTCGGCGTCGATAGAGCCCGCGTTGTTCAGTGTCGAGTCCGTCGTGTCGATTTCGACGTCGAGCGCCGCGGAGTTGCCGCTACTCAGGTCGACCGTGCTGCCGGAGCCGATCGCGTCGGTGCTGGCGTCGCCCACGTAGAACGTCACGACGGCGACTGCGTTGCCGCTCCCGTCGCCGAAGACGAACGATGCGCTTCCGGACGCTGTCGGACTGTTGCTTGGTGCGTCAGTCGACACGCCGACCGTCGCCCCGGTCCAGTCGGCCGAATTGTTCGTGATGGTGACGACATCGGAGAGCGTCGTGACCGCGTTCTGGTTGAAGCCACGGTCGGTTCCGGAGTCGTCCGCGCCACCGAGGTTGATGGTCAGCGTGTCGCTGTTGTCGTTGCTGACGTAGTTGTCGTCGCCTTCAATGGTGAGGTAGGCGTTCGCGTCGCCTGCCGTGTCCACGCTCACTTCACGCGCCGCGCTCACGGTCGTAAAGGCGCCCGTTCCCACGAGTGCGCCGCCGCCGCCGACGAGCGCTCCGAGTCCGATCAAGATGTTGCGTCTGTTGATTGCCATGGTTGTGTTCTCCCTGACACAGGTGACTGCGTCGTTGTCTCTCCCAACAGAGCCTACCCACTTTGTATTCCGGTGCTTGAACGAGTCCTCGGTCGCCGTTCCGTTCGACAAGCCCGGCTTTCTCCCCGACGACCCCCGTTCAAGCCCACCTTTCGGGGCGCATATTCGGCGCTCAAGCGAGAGTTTAAGACCGCGAAATCAGCTCGCAGTCTGTCGATTTTCGTTCGAATTCGACGTTCGTGGTGTCTCTTTGCATGATTCTTGGTAACACGATTTTCGAATCATGGCACAATTGAACACGACATACTAACACAGCGTACGTGAGAGCCCAGCGTCGTGACACGTGACGGATTCCACCGGCTCCCGAGCGCCCGGTCTCTACGCCCCGAACGGGCGGACGAGACGGCGATAGGTAATTACGGGTTCACACGTAGTGTTCCACACACGCCGTGAAACTCAGCGACGTCCTCGAATATGCGGTGCTCGGACTCCTCGTCATCGCCGCCGTCGCGCTCCTGTTCGGGCAGGCGCTCGGCCAGCCGGTGCTCCTCGGCTACGTCGAGACGGGGAGCATGGCACCGACGATGGAGCCCGGCGACGGCTTCATCGCGGTCCCCTCGGTCCTGCTCGAAGACCCCGAGTCCGGCGACGTGGTCGTGTTCAACGCGCGCGAACTCCACGGCGGCGGGCTGACGACCCACCGGGTGGTCAGGTGGACCCAAGAGGGGTACATCACGCGCGGCGACGCCAACCCCTTTACCGACCAAGAGAGCGTCGAGCCGCCGGTCAAGCGCTCGCAAATCGTCGCCGAGGCGCTGCAGGTGAACGGGAACGTCGTCGTCATCCCGAAACTCGGTGCCGTCGTGGGGGCGGTAAACGGGCTTGCGACCGGCGCGTTCGACCTCATCGGGAGCCTGCCGGGGTTCGAGAGCGCCGCCGACGGGGAGCCATCGCCGATGTTCCTCGTCGCCATCGGCGGGATTCTCATCGCGCTGAGTCTCGTGTTCGACGGCTCCGGTGGCGGCCGAAAACAGAGTTCGCACAGCCGTCGCCGCCCGGACTACTACACGAGCGGCGTCGTTCTCTTCCTGCTCGTCGTCATCGTCGTCACGCCCGCGACGCTGAGTATGGTCCTCGGGTCGGGGCCGACGGAACTGACCATCGTGAGCTCCGAGTCGCCGAACGAGAACCCACTCGTCGTCGGCGTCGGCGAGACGACGGCCATCGACTACACGCTGACGAACAACGGCTACGTCCCGATTATTACTGTCCTCGAATCCCGTGACCCGGGTGTCTCCTTCGGTCAGTCCGTGTTCGTGGTCCCCGGAAAGGGCTCGCGAAACACGACGCTCACCATCCAAGCACCGGACCAGACCGGCGCGTACGACCGCGAAATACGCGAACAGCTGTACGTTCCCGTGCTCCCGCAGACAGTCATCCTCGGCTTACACGAGGTTCATCCGCTCCTCGCAATCGCGGCTATCGACGCCGTGTTGGCGTTCGTGACGCTCCTCGTGAGCGTCGTCGCACTCGGTCTCGGCCCGATTCGGCTGCGCTCGACGGGCCGGAACGTCTCGCTCGTCGAGCAGTTCAGACGCAAGTATCTGTGAGTGCGCTGGACGCCGATAGTCTGCAACGTCCGCGCTCCCGACTTCGACTACCCGCGAACCTGTCCGGCGCTCGGCGTTCCGGTCACTCCCGCGCCACCGGGGTCGTAGTCGAGGGTGTCGTCTCGGTCTTCGACTTCGAGGCCGTCGACCGAGAGCGTCGCCGACGCGTCGCCGAGTCCGACGGTGAGTTCGGCGTTCGTGGTGCGCAGGTCGGCGTCGCGGAGGAACACGTCGCCGTCGGCCGAAAGCGACACGTCCGCGTTCGTCGTCTCGAAGACGCTCTCGTTCGCGTGGAGTTCGCCCGCGGATTCGACGGTAATCTGCGCGTTCTTCGTCTCGACCGTCGCGCCGTCGAGCGTCACGTCACCGGCCCCCGACTGGAGGTCGATTTGAGCGTTCTTCGTCTCGATAGACGCGCCCGCGGCACCGACGCGCTCGCCAGTGAGGTCAATCTGTTTCTCCCCGTGGACCGTCGCGTCCTCGATGTCGAGGAGGCCGTCGTCGGCGTCGAGCGAAATCCGTCCGTTGACGACCGTAATCGAGGCGTTCCGCGCCGACACCGTCTCCCCGCCCACCTCGATGTCGCGGTTCTGGTTCTGGAGGCTCGCGTCGCGGATGTCCACCGAACCGTCGTCGGCCGCGAGTTCGATTTTCCCGTTTCGCGTGCTGATGGCCGCGCCGCGGGCCTGAACCGACTCGCCGGAGACGGTGACCTTGCCGTTCTGGTTATCGAGCGTCGCTCCCGTGACGTTCACGGGGCCGTCGTCGGCCGCGAGTTCGATTTCGTCGTTCGTGTTCCGGATGGTCGCACTACCGGCCTGAATCGTCTCTCCAGTCAGCTCGACCTTGTCGTTCTTCCCTCGGACCGCGCTCTCGCGCACGTCGAGCGTCCCGCCGTCGGCCGCGAGTTCTATCTTCCCGTTTTTCGCGTCTATCGTCGACTGACGGAGCGTTATCGACTCGCCTGAGAGGGTCGCCGCTCCCCAGTCGGAGACGACGGTGACATCGGTGAACTCGATGCTCGTCTCAGCCTCGATATCGACCGAGTCACCGCTCGTGAACGTCGTGTGCCTGACGACGACGCGCTTGGCCGAGATATCGATAGCGCGCCACCCGTTGTCGATGGTTCCGTTGTCGGTCCCGACGACGAGCACCGCATCGTCATCGTCGAACGTCGCGACCTCCTGTTCGGTCAGGACGCGCTCGCCGTCGTCGTAGGCGATGTCCTCGTCGGTGTCGACGTACGCGACGCCGTCCGACGGCCCCGCGGGGGTGCCGTCGCCGCCATCGTCGCCATCGCCGTTATCTCCGCCGTCTCCGTCGCCGCCATCGTCGCCACCGCCATTGCCGGGATTGCCACCACCGTTCCCGCTCGTGCAATCGTACTCAACTCGCGCTTCGAGCGTCGCATCGGAGATAGAGACGCCGTCCGCCTGTGCGGAATCGACTTCGACGATGAGTGTCGCCACGCCGCTGCCCGTGTTCGGTCGCCGGCAGTAAGCCGTCACTTGGTGTTCGCCGCCCCGGCTGAGCGTCGGAGAGCCGCCCGACTGCGCGAGCGAGAGGGCGTTCGTGTCCAAGCGGGCGCTGTACTCGACGGTCACGTCGGTGTCGAGGTTGTTCACGATTGACCCGACCGCCACGGCGTTGCCGCGGCTGGGGCTCGTCACGACTTCGCCGGTCGGTTCGAGCGCGACGAGGGCCCGATCGTCGTCGACGACGGAGACGTCGACCGGCCGCTGTCCGGAGACCGAACTAAAACTACCCGTCGGAACCGCGGCGAGGGTGACGCCGAGCACCGCGATGAGGACGCCGGCGTACCAGAGATTCTGATTCATGCGACGGTCTCCAGAGCCTACTCGTCCGTAAGACGTGGAGCGCCTTGTACACACCGACTGTCGGCGGTTCGGTCGGCCGCGCTCCTCGTCCGACGGCTGCGGCTCCCGAGAACAGTTAGTTACGCCCCACGAAGGGGGTGACCGAACCTAAGGGGAAGGGGGGAAGGGGGGATGAGTTCGGTCAAGTGGATGCGTCCGAGGGGTTACTCTGTACGGTGCTGCATCCGATTGGACACAGTCGCTTCGAATATATAAATGATTCTGATTGTCAATCTGAAGAATAATCTCTCCGGATAGTTATAACGATGTTATACCTGTTACAGCTAATGAAACGACTATGCTTCTCGGTATCGTCTCTCCTGTTATGGCGGAACACACATCGGCACGACGGCCCAGCGACGCACTCGACCGGGCGACGGCCCACGTCGACCGCGCCGAGGAACTCCTGTGGGAGTACGCTCGCGACCTCCCGGACGACGCAGACGACGAGTTTGACCGACTCTTCGAGCGGTTGTGGGCCGTACAGAACGAACTCAGACGGGTCTCGCTCTCGGCCGCCGACGCGGCCGACGAGGAGGAGCAGACGCTAGTCCCGTTCGACTTCCCGTCGACCGACGACTGACAAGTCCCGGCTGGGTCGTGCCGGTGACTACTCCGCTTGCCGTTCTAACCACTCTCTCGCGTCGCTGACGAGGTCTGACAGCGCCTCCTCGATGGGACCCTCGCCCGCGAGGTTCACGCTCCAGGTGACCTGCGACTGTACCGCTTGGAGGTTGAGCATTGTATTCTGGATTCGCGACGCTAGCACCACCGGGACCGTCGCGTCGAACCGCCGGATACCCTTGACCGCCTCGACGCCGTCGAACATCGGCGGGGCGTGGAGGCAGATGACGAGATGGGCCGGTGCCGCGGTCAACTGTTCGAACAACTCTTGGTTCGACTCCACGAACTCCACGTCCACGTCGGACTGCGCCATCGCCGAACCCGCGGGTTGCGGGCCGTACGCGAGGATGCGCGGCGTCGCCGCTATGCTTGTCTCAGACACGCACCTAGCTGTTCACCGAGAGCGTATTTGACACTTTCTCCGGAATGAAGCGTCGCCGACCGTGCCCTTGCTCCGGCAGCGGTCTGCGACGCGACCGGGTTAAAACAACGTATCGAGTCGCTCGTCGACGACTGCCTCCGCGTCGTCGCCGCCGTCGCCGCCGTCGTCGCCGGTCTCACGGTCGCGGCGGTCCCGCTCGGCCTCGACGGCGGTCGACTGGATTTCGGACACGCGGTCACTCCGCGACACGTCGCCGAGGAGGACGAGCACGCCGACGTGGTTCGACTCGGGGAGCGGGTAGTCGCCGCCGCGGACCTCCATGCTCCCGGTCTGTTCTTCGACCCACGTCCGACTTCGCTCGATGGCCTTCCGGTTGAGCCACTCGGGCGGGCCGCTGACGACGACCAGTCCCCGGGACGCAGAGCCGACATCGCACGGGAGGGTGAGCCGACCGAGCACCGCCTTCCGCGTCTGGGTCGTGATGCGGTTGATGGAGTCGAGCTCGTCCACTGACGACGACCCCCCGCCCAGCAGTCCTTTGATGCTGAAACCGCCACTGTCGTCGTTCTCGGGGAGTTCGCTCGCCGCGTAGCCGATAGTCGAGATGCCGCCGCCGCGGAGGGTGTTGATGACCTCCGAGGAGTCGACGACGCTCTCGCCGACGGTCCCCGACTCGCTCACCTCGCCCGAGGCGAAGAGGATACCGAGCCGTCGCACGAGTTCTTCGTTCATCGTGTCGTGGGCCGCCGCGACGTCCTCGCCGCTTTTCGCCCACGCCCCGTTGTCGAACGCGAACACGTGGTCGGTCACGTCCACGAACGTCTTGAGCGACCGCGCGGCGTTGCGCGAGTAGAGCGCGCCCTCGTCGGCGGCGGGGAGGATGCCGACGCCGTAGATGGGCTGTTCGTAGATGCGCTGGAGGTGCTTCGCGAGCACGGGAGCCGCACCGCTTCCTGTGCCGCCGCCGAGGCCGGCGAAGATGAGAAACGCGTCGGCCGTGGAGGTCGGCGACCCGTCGGTGCCGCGAAGGAGCTGTCGGCTGTCGCGCTCGGCGAGTTCCGCGGCGAGTTTGTTGTCCGCGCCGACGCCGTGGCCGCTCACCTCGTCCGCGCCGAAGAGGATGCGGTTCTCCTCGGGTACGAGGTCGAGGCCGCGGAGGTCCGCCGACGCGGTGTTGTACGCCACCGCGTCGACGACGTAGTCGGCGTTCGTGCGCTGTTCGTACCGAAGGAGGGCGTCGAGGACGTTCCCACCCGCTTGTCCCACTCCGAAGCAAAGGACCTTCATCGTCTCTCTGTGACACGCCATCAGTGGTGAATCTTCTGTTAGCGGACTGTCACCCGTGGTTCTCCGGCCCCGCCGCTGCCGACGGGGTAGTTCTATACGACCCGGGCGAGAACCACCGGCAAACTGCATGACCTGTCCGCGGTGTTCACAGCCCCTCTCGACGCTCTCGCTCGACGGCCGCGCGGCGCGCTACTGCGAGCGCTGCGGCTTCGTCGGCGTCGAGACGGTCCACGAGCGCGACGCGCCGGACCGAGAGTCGTGGGACGACGCGATAGCCCGCTTTCACGAACGGGTGGTCCGCGAGGCGCGCGAGCGCGACGGGGGCGTGGTGGCTGAAGACGAAGGCGGCGACGACGAGTCCGCTGGCGGCGACAGCGAGTCCGCTGACGGCGACGACGAGTCCGAACCCGAGAGCGACGAAGCTGACGCCGACAACAGCGAGAGCGACGCGACTGAAGGCGTCGCCGAGTCCGGAGCCGTCGAGGCCGACGAGACGGGTGACAGCGACACCGCTGACCGCGAGTCCAGCGACTACCAGCGCAAAAACGGGGAGGACGGCGACCGCGGGGACGAGGGCGACGAGTAACGCGCTCGTTCGCGCGCTCCCGGCGGCGCGTCGACCTTGGTCGTGACGTACTGTCCGGTCGGGTGCGTCAGTTCGGGTCGACGCTCAGTTTGATTCCGGCGCGGCTTCTGCTTCGGGTTCCGGTTCGGGCTCGGAGGCGCTCCCGTCGGACTCCTCTTCGGAGCGGGCGGCGACGAGCGACCCGCGGGCGACGCTGTACAGCGGGCGGTCGATGCTCCGGACCTCGTTGACGGAGAACGGAATCGTCGAGTCTTCGAGGTGGTGTTCGAACAGCTCCTCGAAGCCGTCGGGACTGGAGGTACCGCCGGTGACGACGACGGGCACGTCGAGGCCCTCTTCGATGTCCTCCTCGTCGACCTCGCGCTCGATGTTCTCGATGACGTAGTCGAGGAGGTTCTCGTAGTAAATCGAGAGCGCACCCTCGACGCCGCCGACGTCCGTGCGGAAGTCGAGTTGGAAGTCGTCTTCCTTGATAGACGTGACCTTGTCGACGGCCGTGCCGGTGGCTTGGGCGGTCTGCTGGTCGATCCAGTCGCCGCCGCGGGCGATGGAGAACTGCATGACCGGCACCGCGTAGTACGCCAAGCAGATGTTCGTCATGCCCGCACCGAAGGAGACGCCGAGACCGGTGAAGTTGTTGTCGGCGAGTTCGCTGTAGATGACTGCCATCCCCTCGTTGATGGGTTCGGGGTCGTAGCCCATATCGCCGAGCATCGATTCGAGCGTCTTGTCGTGATACAGCGTCGAGAGGTCCGAGTCGATTGGGTCCGCCGGACTCGAATAGAACAGGCGCTCGTTCGGCCGGGAGGGCGAGCCGACGACCTGCTCGATGATGAGCTTGATCATCGGAATCGCGGAGGACTCCTCGCTGGAGAGGATGCCGTGTTGCATCGGCCGGCGCGTCTCCTTGCCGAAGATGTTCGCGAAGTTGAGTGCGTCGTCGCCGACGACGTACACCTTGTCGTCCTTGCGGATGTGGAGCACGTCGCTCCGCGAGAGCATCTGCTCCGCCATGTCGCTGTAGTCGATTTCGACGAACGAGTTTCGCTGCTGGACAAATACGGTCTCACTCCCATCCTGGCTCGCGGACAGGATGTTCATGGTACCTACGTCAAGGCCTTTCGCCATACCTCACGCGTCGTAGGGCTGTCGCATAAATCTGTATGCGCTTTTGACATTCACTTCCGCCGATGAATCCAACGCCGAACCGATAGCCCGGCGTCCCGCGACGACTCAGGAGAACAGTCCGCGAATCCGGTCCACCACGCCGTCCGAGTCCTCGCGTTCGGCCTCTGCCTGCTGTTGCTTCCGAAGCTCGGCCAGCGCGGTGGCCTGGTCGTCCGTGCTGTCGCCGACCGCTGTGTCCTTCTTCCCGCCGCGGAGCCCCTGTAGCCCGGCGACCGCGTCGTCGACGCCCCCACCGCGCGTCTCGGTCACCTTGGCGTTCTCGAAGCTCGCCCGGTCCACGTCGTCGACGGCGGAGGTATCGAGCTTCAGGCGGGTGGTCTCGGTCTTGCGGACGCCGCCCCACGACAGTTCGGTGTTCGACATCGCCTCGTCCATGTCGCGGCGGACCTGCGCGGAGACGGCTTCCTCGTCTTCCTCGTCGGCCGCCTCGGACGCCGCGTTGTCCCCAGTCGCGGCGGGGCCGCTCGTCCTCGCGCGGGCGAGTTGGAAGCCGACGAGCGACGTGCCGCTCGCGGCGACGACCGCCACCGCGCCGAGCGAGTAGATGCCGACGATGCGGCCGCTCTGGTCGGCGCTCGCGGAGACGTTCCAGTTGTGGGGGTACGCGCCGACGAACTGGACGACGGCGACCGCACAGACGAGGAGCCCCGCGCCCGCGAGGACCGTCGGGAACCGGTACTGGGAGGGAAGCAGGACCACGACAGACACCAAGAGGAGGGGTATCCCGAGCGCGCCGGTGACGCCCGCGACCTCACGGAGTTCGTACTTGAAGATGTTCTCGGGCGGGATGCCGCCGCTCCACACCACCGCCGCGAGCGCGACGGCGAGCAGTCCGATAGCCGTAAAGAACAGCGCGAAGCCCACATAGACGGTCGTCTCGTCGGGGTCGGCGTCGACGTACCGCCGGTAGAGGGCGATGAGGGTGTTCTGCCCGTCACTCGACATGCCTCAGACCACTCTCCGGCGCGACATATAATGTTCGCCGGGTTCGGGGTTCGTACCGCCGCCGGCGTCCGAACCGGCGCCCCGCCACGACCCGCCGGCGCACCGTCACTGTCCGCCGAGCTGCTACTGCCCGCCGGCGTGCTCGACGGACATGTCGTAGGCCGCAACCGTGTCGTCGAGGGTCGCTTCGGTGAGCGTGGGGTCCGCGTCGAACCGCGCGCTGGTGAACCGAGCGGGCCCGCGGACGACGGTGTCGCCGAAGGCCGCAACGTCCGTCACGTGCGTGTACGCGAAGTCCAGTCGACCCTCGATTTCCACCCCGAAGACGAGCGACTCGACGGTGCAGTCGGAGAAGTCCACGTCGCGCGCGACGCGGACGTCCGAACAGAACACTTCGTCGCCGAAGCGCGCGTGGTCACAGACGACGCTCCCGCCGACCGTGGTTTCGACCACTCGAACTGGCGAGTCGGCGGCACAGACCGCGTCGGAGAGGTCGAGGCCGCCGGTCACGGTCGCGCGGACGAACGACGCCGCCCCCGACTCGAACCGCGCGCTTCGGAAGCGGAGCGCCCGTCCCTCGACGGTCGCGTTGTCGAAGGAGACCGGGCCGTCGAACGCGCTGTGCGTGAAGTCAACGGTCCCGTCGCGGGCGGTGAGCCCCGTGCAGTCTATCCGACCGCCGAAGCCGGCGCTCGTCGCGTCGATGCCGCCGCTCACCGTGAGTCGGGTCGCGTCGACTTCGCCGTCGACCGTCAGGTGTTCGAGCGAGAGGCCGTCGCCGACGGTCGCCGACGCGGCGACGATACTCCCGCGGACGCGGCAGTGCGCGAGGGAGAGCCGACGGTCGCACGCGACGTTCCCGAGGTCGAGGCGACCACCCACTCGGGTGTGAGAGAACCACGCTGGCCCGCCGAAATGAGCCTTCGCGAGCGACACGCCGTCGTCGACGACGCCCTTCCGGAACGTCGCCCCGCCCTCGAAGCGTGTCTCGGTCGCCACGACCGCCCCCGCGCTGAAGCCGGTCGCATCGAAGCGCTCGCCGAAGCGCGCCCCGCAGAGCACCCATTGGTCCCCGACCTGAAGGTTGCGACAGACGACCGTCGCGGGCGCGTCGAGTCGCTGCATGCACACCGCGCCGCCGACCGAGACGCGGTCGAGTCGGAGCGCGCCGCCGAGCGCCGCGTCGCGCAGGTCGATATCTCCTTTCACCATCGCGCCGCGGAAATCAAGCGACGCGTCGTCGGCGAGCGTCAGCCCTGCGAGGTCGATGCGTTCGAACGACCCGCCGACGAACGCCGACGGCCGTTCGGGGTCGATAACCGTCTCGCGGAGCGCCTCGGTGACGGCCGCGGGCCGCGTTTCGCCCACCGGACGGTGAAAGAGACAGCGGTCGGCCGCACCGCTCGCGGGGTGCGGACACCGCCACACCGATGGCGATTCGTCGGCACCCGTCTCGTCGGCGGCGTCGAAGACGTGCTTGTAAGCACAGCGAGCGGGGCGTTCCACGTCGCTCGACCGTTCGTTGTTATCACGTAAATAGATTGTCACGACATCGAGAGCGTCCGGGTTCACTTTCGTCGCCGACCCAGTCGGCTGATCTGATTACCGCTCGATGAAGGGCGCGCCGGCCTCCGCATCGCCGACGACGGCCGAGAACGTCGCCGCGAACTCGAAGTCGCGGACGGGGAGCGTGACCAGCCGAACCGTCTCGCCGGCGCTGTCGTGGAAGCCGACGACGGTCCGGTCCGACTCGAGTTCGACCGAACAGCCGGCGAAGACGGGGCGGTTGAGCTGTATCGTCCGCACCTCCCGGACTTCCTCCGGGGTCGCCTGCTCGCCGTCGTGTCGGATCTGCACGAGTCGCGTCTCGGTCAGAAGCACCGTCATCTCCTCGTAGTGGCTGACCGACCGGAGCGTCTCGTGCTCACCGACGAACTCGTGAATCGACTCGTAGAGGCTCATACGTCGCCTACTCGACCCACTCGTATCAACGTATCTACAACAGTTTTCGCGTCTTTCGACCGTCAGTGCGGGTCGCGGACCTCGCGACTCGCGGCCTGAACGGTTGGGGCCCAACCGACTGTCAGAGGCGTGCAGGCGGGACGGGCCCCGTGGCTGGGCAATCGTGCTGTCCACATCCTGACCAACACGACCGCCCGCTATACGGTCGTCGTGCAGAGTATATCAACATATGTGCTCGTTGGCCGCGTGGACGGTGAAAACCGGTGTTCGAATCAGTCGACGGCTTCGATACCGGGGTCGCCCGTCAGGACGATGATGTCGGCCATCCCCCGAACGGACCTGAACGGGACCCGAATCCCCCGCGGGCCGACTTCCATTCCCTCAGGCGGGTCTTCGACCGAGACGAGAAGTGCGGTCACGCGGTCGGCGTCGAGGTCGACACAGAGGTCGACGGCCTCGCCCAACCGGTTCCCTGAGGCGGTGTACACGGGGCGGCCTTCGATGCTCGGAATCGGTTCGATGCCCGTCGGTGACTGGGGGACCATACCTACGCCATCGAACGTGTCAATGAAAAATACCTCGGTCGATACGGACCGCGTTGCCCCCGTCTTCCCGACTCCTGCGGCGTTCGGGTCCCGAACGCGGACGCGAAAACCCGCGGTTTGCGCGGTCTTCGACACTCACTCGGCGATGTTCGACCGGACCACAGCACTCCGGTTTCGGCGGTGTATCGCCGCGGAAGAAGGACGGAATCGGGCGCTTGTGACAGCGTGAGCGGCTGACATGCCGATCCTCCGATACGTATTTAGGGAAACCTAATAGAGATCTATCTGGTCAGGATAGTTGAGCCTCGGTGTTCCTTCCACAGACCCACCACCACTACTGAGGCCTCTGGCCACCTTCTTAGCCCCGTATTCGACCGTGAGCACGCGCTTTGTTCCGGTGAGTTCGATGCGCACGCGCCGTCGCCGACCGACCGCTGTCGTTCCGGCACGACCAAACGCGGCCTTCACGTTTATGTAGACGAACCAACTGGTTCACGTATGGTGAACAATCCGGTACGGGCGTACGGGGCGCTGGTCGTCATCGTCGCGGCGGCGGTCAGCGGTGCCGTCATTCTCTCGGGTTTCGTCGCTATCGACTTCGTACTCGACACGGTCACGGTGTGGGGATACATGGCTGCAGTCGGCGTGATGGTCGTCTGCGCGGTTGTCAGTTGGCTGACCGACCTCCCCGGTATCCTATCGAGCGAATTCGGGAACTGAAAACGGTGATACGGCGGGGCATTGGCCGCTGATGTGTCTCCCCCGCTCGCTGCTCCAATTCAGTCGCCCGCTTTTTCGTGTAGTCGAGGTCGTGCGGACCGTGTACCTCCTTGCGGTACGCTCCGTCGTTCTCGGAGGTCGTTTGTGTGCAGTATGTGGGCACACCCTGACATTTATGTCGGCCAAAATGTATTTGGTCAACCATGACCCGCGGGTGTAAAACGTTCTGGCAGGGTACCGTTTCGCTCATACTCGCAGCAATTGTTCTTTCCGGGGGGTCGTCGGTTTCGTCTCACCGACTGTCGTATCCGCGGCTCCGGCGGATTCTGTGCAGTCGACGAACCTCACGAGCAACGGTGCCGGCCAGGGTGTGGTCCATACGCAGAACGACTCGAACGCAACACAGTCATCACCGACAAATACGACCAACTCGTCCCTTTCTTCTTCGACAACAACTAACTCGTCGCTTTCTAACGAATCGGCCGTGGTGAATCGCCAGACGTAGCTTGATTTCACGGGTTCAGCGATTGCTTGATGTTGTGAACCGTACACATCAGGACGAGT
>NZ_LOEP01000004.1 GCF_001482285.1 Haloferax sp. Q22
CACACTCGTTGCCTCCTCATTCCTTCCGAAAAGTAACACCGATAAGCCGCCGCAGTCATGCGGTTCTTCGCTTAGCTAAAGACGGATGACTCGTGGCCTATGTCAGTTGGTCACTTCTCGGACAGGGCGTCTCACTCGTTGTTTGGTTGCTTGGGGGCAGCCTCGCGCTTCCATTTGGATACTTACTGATGGGTTCGTGCTACCAACTTAGTCAGTTAGCACTCCTCGTTCGAGAGATTCGGACGCGGTGCGATAGACACCCTGATTTAGAGCCATACGCCATCCCGTTTGAACCCACCGTTCCGGTGTGGGTCCTGCCGGAAGAGCGGTTCTATGCAGGTGCATATTGGGACCCATTTGACCATGCAATCG
Source organism: Haloferax sp. Q22 (assembly GCF_001482285.1). Lineage (GTDB taxonomy): Archaea > Halobacteriota > Halobacteria > Halobacteriales > Haloferacaceae > Haloferax. The sequence continues at coordinate 373 of NZ_LOEP01000004.1, forward strand.
TCCTTTCGACAGGTGCGTTGGAACATCTCGATGATCTCGAAATTGCCGCTCTCATCGCCCATGAAGAGAGCCACTTCGAGCATCGAGGCGCAAAACTACAGTTTATGTTTGCATTTCTACCTGCATTCGCACTCATGGGGAAGAACGTCGTGTACAGCATTTATGACTTCCATGCCCGAGAGTTCACCGCGGATGAGTATGCTGTCCGACGCCTAAACGACGCCACGGGCACCAACCGCGGGGCCGACGTGATGGTTGGACTCCTACAACGGTTTTTCAAAAATGAGACCACAGTATTGGAGGGGTCTGTTCTGACGTTCCTTCCAACATTACAGACAACCGCGCTCACCGAAACGGCGCAGGGTGTGGCTGAACGTGCGTTCACCGTGTTTCACGGTCACTTCGCTGGTGCGGTCCATCCATCAAACCACGAACGGATCTGTGAAGTTCGTCGTCGTGACTAGACCGTTCTTGAGGAGTAGTCGTTCACTCCTCGAAGAGTGCAGCCAGTCGCTCGTCTTTGTCCATGTGTGCTGTGTCGACCAAGATAGATCCAAAGTACAGCTTGTACGGGGCTGCTACAAACATTTGGGCGTGTGCACGAAGCAATGCAACCCGACTGGCTGCATCCGAAGTGAGACGTTGGTATCTCATCGAGAAACTCTCAGACCCGATGATTCCTGGATGTTGAAGTCCAATCGTATTCGGCGTCGTACGTGCCCGAAGGCTGTACATTCGTCGGATTGCATGCCGTACTGTTTTTGCGCCAACAACCGCTGCAGCTGCGGCATCCGCGTTTCGCTCGCTTTTTCGGTAGTCGAAGAACGCAGGTAACGCGTTCGCTCCACCGAGGAATGACGACAGCATCACCGTCGCGTAGCCAAGCCGTCGCTCTCGGATGTGATACAGTTCATGCTGCAACAATGCCTGTAACTCATCGCGAGAACATTCTGAAACCACGATATCGCTCACGATGATGTAGTTTCGCACACCGAATAGTAGCGACAACGGACGAATATCTGGATAGCCGTCACAGCTGATCCGACGAACTTGAACGTCGGGCGGAACCAACGACTGGCCAGCGTCGTCCGTAAGTGGTGTTGACCGCGCGAGTACGCGGAGCGCCCGATACGGTCGCCCAAGAATCTCTGTAACTGTCCCAACCGCGACGAACACGAACGGCCAAAGCAATCCACTAAGGAATATGAGACTCCCGAGACGTGCTGACCCAGGGAACGCCGCAAACGCGTGATCAAGCGTCTCGTACATGCTCGTGAGAAACCCGTGTACTGACGTCGTGAGTTCAGCCGGCAGTATCACAAGAAGTGGTTGGAGGGTTGACGACGGGAGATAGTACGTCCCCGTAATACCGAAAAGAAGAATCGAGATCGCAACAGCCGTTACTGCATAGATGACGCCCGAGAATATAACAAACCCGACAAACGTCCCGAATCGCTGTGTGGCTGACTCAAATGGGGTGAGCCGGTAGTCGTGCAGGACGCTCGTAGTATATCTGCAGTCCCAAACCCAGAGTCCGAACATGACGAGTGCACACAGAAAAACGAGCGTGAATAGCGGGGTCGCAATCTGAAAGACTGCTTCTCGGACGACTGCTGGAGAGAGTGTCTCAGGTGCTGCTGTTTGTCCGCCCGTGAGGTCCGAAAGTATCGAGGCTGTCCCACGGCTGGTCTCACCGACTGCGTACGTACTCAGAACCGCCCCAAGCCGCGCGACATACGTTGCTGCAAGGACCGCTGGAAAAAACAGTAGCGTGGTTCCAAACGATGTTATTGCCATTGAGTACGGAATCGCCATTGGTCGTTTTGCGAGATCCGGACGAACAAACGGGAGCTCGTCACTCAAATAGAATAACATTAACTGGATACCGACTGCAACGGCACAGAATACGAGTACAGGCCAGTAGTCGGTAATACTGAGCAGGTGATTGATTACGGTTGCAAGCGCTAACAAGCCCATTACTGAGACGAACCCACTCTTATTTTCGAATACAATCTCGGTACAGACGCTGACTGGTGCGTCCGTATTATGTTTGCCTTCAAGAAGCACAAGTGCGGCGAGGTAGCCCGGAAGCGACCAAACAGTAGTCAGCAAAAAGGGAGCGAAGACGACGAGCGCAACGAATAGCGACTGAATAGATCCGTGTAACCAACGCTCGACACGAACTTCATTCTCGTTAGTTATGGAGAATCGTTCGTTTGGGACGAACCGATTTTTTGCCACCCACTCTATACGTCCGCTCTCAGACACAACACGTTCATACGCATCGTCAAGTTGGTTCTCGAGTGCAGTTCGGGTGGGGGTCTGCGTTGCCCATCGTACTTCGTACGCACGGTGTGGCGATGTTACAGACGACCGAATCCACTTGACCCAGCGTGATGTGTCTATTGTGAGCACAAACTCCAACTCTCGTCCGAGCAACTATTCTTGATGGGTTTCAAATCATTTGATTGATACGAAACTTGCTCCCAAAGCTATATTCTATTGTGGCGAACGTGTCGACTAGCTGAATGACCGTGTCTCGAAAACAGAGCGCAGATGAATTTGATAAGCCGTGGCCCTTGCAGGAACCACGCGAAGTTCTGAGCAATCGGAAGCTCCGCTTTCCGTCGATGGCGCAAGAATATCTTGTCGGGTTCGAAGACGGTGTCGCAGTTCACTGGAATTACGATGTGGATTCTGGCTTTGTGTTCGTTTCTCAAGCACCAGCATACAAGGAAGGGTATACGTACGCAGACCGGAACGTCGTCGAAGAGCCGATGAGTGAGTGGCCGAAGATTCGTGCACCTGCGGCACTTCCAGTACAAATCCGCGAGCGGTTCGAAATCGAAGGTACCTACATGGTGTACCTTGCCAGCCCAGAGATGCTTACTGACGAGAATCCGTCGGCATGGGTCCTGTCGTGGTCGCAGTTTACGTCACTTCTCCCTGGTGCAGGCGGTACTGGCCCTGATGACGTGGGTACAGCGATCTCGAAGAATCCGGGGTTCATGCCATCTTCGCCGTTCTAGCGGTCGTTGCTCTTCTCACGGCCTGTTTCTACGAGTAGAAACTGTTCCAGCAGTCGAGACTCATTCTACTGCATGAAAATTGCCAACTTATTGATACATGTGCTGCGTTGTTGTGGGTGAGGATGGTGAAGACAGACGGATTGGGTCTGTTGGATCACATCGTCCACTAACCCACCATGACCGAAACGAATGCAGTCACGATGCCGGAGCACAACGATGATGCGGCACTTACTGAAACGCCGACGCTCATCGTGTGTGAAGGGGACGGCGGAATTGAAAAAGGAAAAGCAGTTCTCGCGCTCGCCAAGCGAGAAGGAATCGAAGACCGAGTGAAGATGGTTGCAATCAATTCGGGGTCCGGAAAGTTTGGCGACCTTCCCGATGATGCCGAAACGGTCACCTTACGAACGCCAGAGCGGCGCTTCCACGAACATGATAAGAAACAGCGGCACTACCTCAAACCAACGGACATCATCTCAGGAGCCCATGGGAGTGGCCGCATTCGACGCATCGGACGGTACCACTTCGATAATCCAGAGCGGGTCGGGAGTTACCACGATCAGATTCGTCGGACGATTGTTGAGTTTGTCGAACAGTTCCAAAACGACCCCGACGTTGACGGGCCAAAAGGCGTGAACATCTTCCAGCTCGTTGGAGCAGGTGGTGGAACTGGTTCTGGCGTCATGCCGCTCATCACCGGGCTCCTCCATAACATTCTCAACGAACTCGAGAATACGCTCCAACCCGGGTTCGAACACTGGGCGGTCTGTAGCCTTGCGACGACGTCAGACTTCGACGGTGGGGGGGATGCACCCGACATCCATTGGCGGTTCCCAGCGAACTCACTCGCACTCCTTGACGAACTCCGGGCGATTACTGGGTACGATGACGTCGACTACCCACTACGAATTCCGCTGCTGTCGTCTCAAGATCGAACGAACAACCGCCGGTCGGCATATTCCATCGATGAGAACCCCTTCTCTGGGGTGTTCTTGCTCCGCTACAATCAAGACGAAGCTGAAGACCGTACGTACCGCAAAGGAGTTGGCCGCACGACTGCCCGACTCGTCGTCGAGTGGATGCGGAAAAACCAAGACCCATTCGAGGACCTCGAAAACGAGGTAAAGTACCTCACGAATACGTTCTACGAGGTTCGAGGTGCCAGCTTCGAGGTCCCCAACGAGCGTGTTCGAGAACTCTTGGAGGTGAAAAAGCAGTACCAAACTGCCACCCAAGACGTTGCACGGATTACTGACGAGCAACGTGACATCGAAGCGGCACTCGAACAGCTCGACATCGCGCTTGATGCGGAGTCACTCATTCGAAGTGGTGATCTTGTCGCTGCGGATCATGATGCTCGCGGGGCTGACGATGAGGGTCGTGTCGCGCCCGAAGTGATGGTGACCGCATTCAAGCGTGCTGAGCAAGTCGCCAGTAACCTTTCACCGCGGGCGTCGCGAATCGACGGGATCAAAGACGAACTGAGCGAGTTCCAGGACCGTCGGACGTACTCGTTCCATGCGTCGCTAGATGGAGATACTGTCCAACGCGCAATCTTCATGTCTGCCGTCCTTACAGAAGTGAAATCGTCACTTCGGAGCCACCGCTTCGACACGCTTGTACACGAGTTCGTCGAGCGCCACGATAGCCAGATCCAGAAGGCAGACCCGTCGTTCACGTCGACGGCAGATCCCAAAGCTCAGTTCCTGCAGACAATTGAGCCAATGCTCACGAACCGTATTCAGGCGCTCTCGTCTGAACTCGACAGTATGGGCCTTACTGGCCGGCTCACAGAGCGAGAGACGTACACCTCTACCAAAGAGACGATTGAGCAACTTCGGTCGACGCTCACGGAACTTCGGAATGCACTCGATGAGCGTGACCAGATCGCGCAACTCGCTGAATCGGTCGAGAATGAGCGAGACGCTGCAAATGAAGCACTCGAATCAACGCGAAGCGAACTCGTCGCTGCGAAAGAACACGCCGAAAGCAAACTCAACACGAGCCAGCAGCGAAAGCGGGCATCGAAGCATTCTCTTGACCGTCACACGGAGGCCATCCAGAGTTCTCCGCTTGGACGGTTCGTTACCCTGCCAGTCGCATCAGGGGCTGAGCTGAGCGAATCACGATTCGAGAACAATCCGGGAATCACGGAACTCATCGAAGACGGTGTTCTCGACCGCGAGGTGGTTGTGAACCGTCTCCAGGAGACACTCTACGATTACGAGGACGGCGTCCTCGGGGCTTGTCTCGAAACGCGTGCGAAGTCACGTGCACCAAGCCAGAGCCGCCCAGTCGTGTTCTGTACGGAGCCCGCTCGGGAGTTGATCTGGGAGGATGCTCCGTCTGGGACGTCGCCCAAGACGATTGCAAGCGACGAATTCGACAAACAACCAGAGACGGTTCTGTGTACTGACGACCACCGTATCGGTCTCCTCGCAGTTCATGGTGAACTTGCACTCGATAACTTCGACCATGGCCAACTCCGAGATTCGCTCCACCGTGGCCGGCCCAGTCTCTGGGGAGAGCGCATCGACCTCGCGGACTGCTACGCGTATCCTGAACTGCTGCCAGAAGATCATCCGGTGTCGCTGCAGAGTCAGGTCGACAATGCCGACCTCCCCAAGTGGGGTGAAGACCGATGACTCGAACGCCTATTTGGGTCCTCTCCGTTGCGGCGCTTGTACTCGTTGCTGCACTCACCGCACCCGTTGCGGCTGTTGGTTCGAGTAGTCCTGCCGTGCCACTGACTGTCGACACTACCTTCGTGGGAACGAGTGAGACGAGCGAACACGCTGTCGTCGTAACGGTTATCGTTTCACCGACCGACAAAACCGGTCCAATAAACAATACTGCCATCACGATCAACACCGAGGATACGTCGTTCATTGACCCATCGAGTATCTCGACGAACGAGACGACGGGAGGTGCACAGGTCCTGCGACAAAATCGGAGTCGACCTACTGCGTTCGAGTTGGACCGAATGGAGCCTGGGGAACGTGTTACAATCTCGTTCCGTGTGTACCCGAAAGCAGTACTCCCTGCAGGAGAGACGCTCGCAACAGTCTCCGCACAAACCCAGTTTACCCAGACCCAGCGTGTCGCGTCTGAAACAACGCCTGTCGTACCCGTTGTGGATCGATCGGATGCGGGGTACGCTGTGACACCGCCAATCTCACCTGTTCAAGCTGGTGGGATCGGTGCGACAGTCGCTGCTGTCGGTACGTTGGGTATCGCTCTCGTCTACCGGCGACAACGGCGACAGACGCTCTGTGGCCTCCTCCGGTCCGCGCACGAACAAGCAGCTAGTAGCGGCACAAAGCGAGCCATCGAAAAAACACTCGCCAAGCTTGGAGGAGATCCACCGTCGTCGACGGCTGACTTCGACACTACGACGCCCGAAACCTCGGATGAAGAGCCACTCTTCGATTTCGATGAGTGATTGTCTCTCGACGAGAGTTGCACAGCGCCAATGCACACCGTGGCGTCACCACCGGAGTAGCTAATGCCAGGATACGAACGCCATCTCAGATATGGGTCCGTCGCTCACGTGGTGCTCGTCGTTGGAACGACACTCGCGTATCTGGTTGGGCTGTGGGACCTTGGTGTGGTTGCGCTCACCGCCGCAGTATTTCCAGTAACCCTTGTTGGTGCGCTCTTTCCAGATCTTGACCATCCGTCTTCGATCCCATACCGGTGTGGAAAACGCTACCTACCGGTGTTCATAGCTGTTCTTGTAACGGTGATCGGCCTCCGCTACCGACACCCTATTGCAGTAGCGCTCGTCGACACTAATGCGCGTGGCGCTGGTGCCTTCGTGAGTGGGTTTTTTGTCGCTTCTGCTGCGTGGGGATCGTGGGAAGGGATACGGACATTGTTTCCGCTGCTTCGGCCACCACATCGGACGATCACGCACCGTCTTTCGACCGGTATTGTCGCCGCGATGTGTGTCGCGACAGCTGTGTGCTTACTCGTTGGCGGTGATGGCACGCTCACCGAGGGAGAGTTTGTCCTCATTGCAGTCTGTTCGCTTGGGTTCTTTCTTGGGGTTGTGAGTCACCTCGCAGCCGACGGACTACTGAGCGACCGTGGATTCTCAATCGTGGCACGTATACAGACGAAGGAAGATTAGATCTCCTCGGATATTTCGCCTGACCCACGTTCCACGCCTGTCTCGGCTAACTGTACTATTTTATCGGCCCCCTTCGGGTGCGGGGCGGCACCTCGCCCTGCTGATTCGAAATGTCACAGCCAGACACAGCCATGCAGACAGCGACGTTCAGCGACGCACCCACCCGTGCCGACGAGATGCAACTTGCCGTCGAGGAATGGTTAGAAGACCTCCTTGCCGAGATGACCACCGCACACGCAAGCGAGGCGTTCCAGCGGTGGCTTGACGTCCAGAGCCGGTTTCACGACTACTCAGCGCGGAACAGCCTGCTCATTTCGTTGCAATGTCCGGACGCGACGCACGTCGCAGGCTACCGGACGTGGCAAACCGAGTTCGACAGACAGGTCTCGGAAGGTGAGTCGGCGATTTGGATCTGGGCTCCGATCACGGCCAAAGTGTGTCCGGCTTGTGGCGAACCGAAGTCCACCCACGACGACGACTGCGAGAGCGACGGTGTGCCATACTCGGAGTGGTCGAGTCAACTGCGTTCGTTCAAGCCGGTTCCCGTGTTTGATGTGTCACAGACGACGGGCGAGCCGCTGCCGTCGTTGGAGACCGCCACACACGGTGACGCGAGCGACCTCGTTCCCATGCTCTGTGCCGCGGCGGAGTCACTCGGGGTGGACGTGTCGCTCGTGTCTCCGAGTGAGTGGACCCACGGCGCTGCGCGCGGCGTGTGTGAGTTCCCGCAGGGACACCGACCGAGCGTCGCAGTCAGACAGCGGCCGAACGAGGCGGATATGGCGACGACGCTCGTCCACGAGTTCGCTCATGGGCTGTTGCATGCAGACCGGACGAGCCTGCCAGAGCGGTCGCTGCGCGAAGTCGAAGCAGAAGCAGTCGCGTATCTCGTCGGTCGACAGTTCGGGTTGGATGTCAGTAACTCAGCGTTCTACCTCGCTGCCTGGGCGGGCGAGGACGCCGCGTCGGTTCTCGAACGTCTCAACCGGATTCGGTCGGTGACGGTGTCGATACTTGGGGCGGTTGGTGACTCGGCTGGTCGTCCCTAGCTCGCTTGCGATTGCGCGACAGTCGCCTCTCGTTCAGCGACGACCGAGACGTCGCTGACTCGCTGCCTGTGAGCAATCGCCGAGAGAGTTTATCGCCCCCACACAGGGTGCGGGGGCTCACCACGAGCGTTCGCCGTTCCAATGACTCCGAAACGACCACCCACCAGACGGTCCGTAGCGACATCGACCCACCGCGGTCACGACCTCGTCCGTGTGACCGAGTGGCTGCCGGGAAGCGAGCCAACTGACTACGCTCTCGAACTCTCCGACGGCGACGGCTATCGAACGCGGTTTTGGCGCTGTCGGAACTGCGGTCACGAGCGAAACCGGCGCGACGAGTTCCGCGAACCGTGTCGTTCGACACCCGGCCGCCCGCTCGTGAGCGACGGCGGCTACGCAGTCGAAGACTCGCGGACATGGAAAGCACTCATCGAAGCGATGACGGTCCGGTTCGGGACCGTCGGCCCGCGCTACGACGTCGAGTCGTCGAGCGGGAACACCTACGAGGTCGATATCGCGGCAGGGACGTGTAGCTGCCCGGACCACCAGAAACGCGGTGTCGAGTGCAAGCACCTGAGACGGGTGTTGTTCGAACTCCGGACGCGCATCCTGCCTCAGCCGGACGGGCGCTTCGCACGGTGTGTGGCGGAGTCGCGACGAGAGACGAGTGCGTTCGAGCAATCGCGGTGAGTGTTATCTCCCCCTGAGGGGTGCGGGGGAACTTCCCTCGTAGTTCCAATGGCAACGAATCATACCAAACACGACAGCGGCATCGCTGAGCGCACACCGACCGGACACGAGATTCTCGTCGTCACCGAGTGGGACGACGACGGAACACCGTCGCTCGAAACACTCGCGCAGTTCGACCAGGGCCGGCGGCGCGTCTGGCGCTGTGTGAACTGCGGAGACGAACGGAACGAGCCATCCGGGTTCGAGCAGGGCTGTCCGAACCAACCGGTGTAGGTCGCGATCGCCGCGACGACGACACGCTACAATCCGAGGCGCACCGCCTGCCAATTTTATTCCCCCCTGAGGGGTGCGGGGTGGCGAAGCAGCCACCTCACGACCGACAACAATGTCTCTGAGAGAAATCTACGACCGAACCTTCGACGAATCGTGCGGAAAATCCATCGACGCCAGCGAATGTCCCGAATGTGACGGGCGACTCACGACGGACAGCGGTGAAACAGCCTGCGAGGGGTGCGGCCTCATCGTCGACCAGTACTATTTCGACCACACGCATGGGCCGCGTGTGTTCGACGAGGACCCCCACTCAGTTCCCCGAACGGGTGGCCAGATCACCCCGGCGCGACACGACAGAGGCGTTTCAGCGGAAATCGGCTACAACCGTGATGCGAACGGGCGGACGGTGTCGAGTAAGAAACGACGGCAACTCTACCGGCTTCGGCGCGAGCATCGGCGGGCACGCTTCGAGTCGAAAGCGGAGCGGAACCTCGCGACGGCGCTCGGTGAGATTAGCCGAATGGGGAGCGCCCTCGATCTCCCGTGGAATCTCATCGAAGAGGCGAGTCAGCTCTACCGGCGTGCCCAAGACGCGGACCTGATTCGAGGGCGCTCAGTCGAGATGATTGCCGCGGGGTGCCTGTATGCGACGTGTCGGCGGCGTGGCCTGCCGCGCCCACGTGATGAAATCGCGAGCGTCGCGCGCTGTTCGTGTGCCCAGGTGCAGACGGGCTATCGAGCACTCAACAGCGAGTTAGGAATCGATGCGCAGGTCGTCACCGCGCGGACGTACGTCACTCGGCTCGGGTCGGACAGCGGCCTCTCGACGCGGGTGCAGTCACGGGCGTACGAACTCGCGACAAGTGCCGACGAGGGCGGGATTACAAACGGGCGGAATCCGGCTGGCGTCGCCGCAGCGTGTCTCTATCTCGCGGGAACGGAACTCGATGTCGCCCCGACACAGACCGAACTCGCCGCACTCGCGGACGTGTCGGTCCCAACGCTCAGAGCGCGGTATGTCGAACTCACCGAACTGGCGTGAGAACCGGCGGCGACAGTCGGCTCCGGTCTGCTCAGGTGTCGTCGTCCGAATCGGAAGCGGCCGGCGGGCGGCGCGAGAGTCGGTCGAAGCGTGACTGAGCGGCCTCGGTTCGCGCCTCGGTCTCGTCGGGTTCGTACTGGCCACCGTCGTATGCGCCGTCAGCGACGGTAATCGTCAAGACCGCGTTTTGGGTTCTCGCTCGCCACGGCAGTTCGTCGCGGTCGACGACGAGTTGGTCGATATCCCGACCGTCGGCTTCGACGAGCAACACCGCGTGGTCGTCCTCGAATCGGTCGACTGTCGCCGTGTATGTCCCGTCTGGAATCATGCGTACGTCTCTTCGAGTACGACCGCACCGGTATTATCGGTCACGGTGATGGTGTCACCGCCGTTGTTCCAGATGGCCGAGCCGGAGCCCCAGTAGTAGTCTGTGGACGTATCGGTCCCCGTTCCGGTGTGGAGGGTGAGGGTCTCGCCTGCGGCGAGTGTCGTGTCCGACGGGAAGGTGTAGGTCCGGCCTGCGGCATCGGCAACTGTCCAGCCGGAGATATCGAGGGCGTCACTCCCGGTGTTCTCGAAGACGATGTACTCGTCGTTCAGGTTGTCCGTGTCGTCTCCCGCGGCGTCGGCGTGGACGTCCGCGACTGCGAGCGATGCGGCCGGGGTCTCGGTTTCGGTCCCGCCGTCAGTTGCGACCGGCGTGAGCGTCGCGGCCGTTCCGTTGGTCGTGATGGTCGTCCGGGCGGTCACCTCCCCGGTCGTCCCCGGTTCAATCGCCGTCCCCTCGCGGAGTTGTGTCGGGTCAGTCGGTGCATCTCGTTGGGTGCCCACGGTGACGTGCTGGCCATCGCTTTCGAAGACAATCGTGCCGTGGGTTGCCGTCCAGTACGTCGGCACGGACTGCGCTGCCAGCCGGGACAGCGTCTCTTCGTTCGGGTGGCCGTATTGGGAGTCGTACGCGCTCGAGACGACGGCGACCTTCGGCTGGACCGCTTCGAGGAACGGGGCCGTCGTACTTCCGGCCGAGCCGTGGTGGCCCGTTTTGAGCACCGTCGCGTGCAGCTGTGAGCCGTACGTGTCCACGAGATACTCTTCGGCTTCGTGTTCGGCGTCCCCGGTAAACAGGAAGCGCGTCGACCCGAACTGGGTCATGAGGACGATACTGTTCTCGTTGCGGTCTTCGTTTGCCAGGTAGCCCTCGGGTGGCGACAGAACTTGGGAGTTCACGTCTCCCAGCTGGATTTCGTCGCCGGCCTGCGTGCGGTACAGCGGCACGTCGTGTTGTTCGATGGCGTCGAGATACGCCTCGTACGTCTGGGAGGTGGAGGTGATGCCGGGGTCGTACACCGCACCGATGCCGTCAGCCTGCGTTTCGAAGTAGTTGATAATGGCCGCGTTCCCACCGATGTGGTCCGCATCAGAATGTGAGGTCACGAGATAGTCGATGCGGTCGATCTCGTGTGCTTGGAGGTACGAAAGCACGTGTTCACCATCGTCTCGGAAATCACCGGTGTCGATGAGCATCGTCTCTCCATTGGGGGCGACAAGGAGCGTACTGACAGACTGGCCGACGTTGATGAAATGGACTTCGAGCGTCCCGTTGACCGACGCGACAGTTTGGGTCGACTGTGTCGTCGCCGTCGTCGTTGCCGTGGACGTTGCTGTCGGTGACGCCGTTGTTCCTGTGTCGGGGGCGGGGCCACCGGCACCGGTACAGCCGGCGATGAAAACGAGGAGGACGACCGCAATCGTCCGTGCCTGGGGAGCCATACGACGACATGGCCGGCAGGTGGTTTATGTTTTCGTGGCCCTGCGAAATCCGTGGCAGTAGATACACACGGCGTGCTGGATGTAGCGGGTGTATGCAGCATGGGAGTCTATTTACTTCTCCTGGATTTATCAGAACCACCGGTTAGAAGGGGGTGTTTTCAGTTCAATGGAGGGCTCAGAGGCCATTCACTAGAATACCTCCGATCAGATCTTGCTCCCAGGTTAGGGAAGTTAGTGACAATAGAAAATACAAATACAGTAACAAATAAGTGTCAACAAATATCATGGTCTAATGTACCATGGGGCTGTTAAGATCAAGCTGTTACTACTGTGGGGATACAGGTGTTGAAGAGAAATGCAGTAACTGTGGAACAAAGTTCCACGTTGACTGTGCGAGAAATGGGGGGCATCTACAAATAAAAAAAGATAGTGGGCTGATTAGATCGACGACCTACTATAAGTTCAACTGCCCTAACTGTCCGAATCGAACTCAAGGGAAAGTGTAGACGCTCTCGCTGATTACTTTTATTTACTGTGGTGTCTGATAGAATAATTGTGCGTTAAATGAAATTTCAAGCCAAGCAAGCGTCAATTCATTAACCTCTGTGTCTGGTGAGATCGAGTACGGAACTGGTAACCGACTTGCGCTCTGTATTCAGCGGGATTGCTGAAACCGATCACCGATTGAGGGTTTCAACAAGACCAACAGAGCCGCGTTAGTCGTCCGCGAGGGGACGGTCCGAACGGTCGTGTACGCTGGGGTCGTAATCGATGACCTCGGTCTCGTCGGGCATCGCCCGCACCTCAATCCCGCGCCACTCGCCATCGAGGCCGACGAGCGCCTGTGAGTACCCCAGTCGGTCAGACCCGGGGACGGCGTCTTGGACGAATCGCATCTGTGCGTAGTTGAGCCCGAACTCGTTCGCCCACGTCTCGTCCATCCCGTCGAGATGGTGGAACTGCTTGATAGCACATTGGTCGAGAATCGCTTCCGACTCCGGATGTTGGAAGAATTCGTCGACGGTCTGGGTGACGAGGCGAATCGAGAGGTCGTGGTGACGATGGTGGCGGAACACCGTCTCGAGGAACGACAGGCTCTCTGTGTCCTGCATGATGTAGCGGGCTTCATCGATGACGAAGACGACCTCGTTGTCGGTCTCTTTGGCCCGCTCGTAGACGGCGGCGATGAGCAACTGCATGAGCAGGCTCGTACTGCCGCCGACGGTGCCTTCCTGTTGGCCGAGGTCGAGATAGATGAGCTTCTCGTCGCGAATCTCGAACTCGGTCTCCCGGCCGAGATTCTCGTATCGCCCGCCGGCCGCGAAGGGCCGCAGCTGGTCGATGAGCCACGCCGCGTCGGCTTCGAGCTTCGCCGTCTCGACAGAGCTGCGAATGACGAAGTCGTCGGGCGTCTCGGACATCGTCGTCAGCACGTCGAGAACGTCACGCATCGTCGGGCTCTCGTTGTCGTGGGTCGCCACGTCGTCTGTGATCCCCTGTTCGTGATACGCTTCGGTGATGGCCAGTTCGAGCGTCGTGCGGTGGTCACCGAGGTGGATGCCACGGAGCGAAAAGAAGTTGGTCAGGAAGCTCAGCACGCTATCGATTTTCTCGTTGAACGGACTGGCGTCGTCGCCGAGTGTTCGCTGGACGCGCGGCGGAGTCGGCTTGATTTCGAGTGGGTTGAGTCCCATCTTCCCACCAACCGTAATCCGGTGGGCGTTGAGGGCTTCGGCGACACCGGCCCAGTTGTTGAGCGGTTCGAGAATGATGCCGATGCGGTCTTTCGAGTTCGCAATCGAGCGGATGAAGTTCTGCTTTGCGCCGAACGACTTTCCGGAGCCGGGGTCGCCGACGGTGAACATCGCATACCCGTTTTCGCGGGCGAACGCATCGATAACGACCGGGCTGTCGTTGTGTCGGTGAATCCCGACTTCGACACCGTCGGGTTCGAGAATCGTTGGATTGTGTGGTGACGCAAGCAACGCCCCCACGGCCCCGCCGAGGGCAACCACGTCTTCGTCGAACGGGTTCGGACCGAGGGGAGCGGCTGCTTGGAGCCCGCGGTCCTGTGCACACGTCGCCGTCTTCGGCGTGAGATTTGCGGGGTGGTCGCGAAGGCGTCGCTTGACGGTTCGAACCGCCTCGCGGAGTTCGCTGCGGGTGTCACCACGAACGGTCAGAAACATCGCCTGCGAGAAGACGTGTTGGCCCTCTTCGACGGCGGTGTAGGTCGCCGTTGCTTCGTCAGCCCGCGTCTGGAGATACGAGCCACGGACGGTCTGTTCGAGCTTCGCGTCGACTTGGAGGTTATCGGCGAGCGTCTGCAGTTGGTCGCGAGCGCGAGCTTGGTTTTTCGGCTGTAAGCGAACCGTGCAGTCGAACTCGATATCGGTGAGATTGAACAGCTCGTTCAGATAGCCGTCTTTGGGATAGTCCGGGTAGGACGCCAGATACAGCGTCGTCGTCCATTGGTCGCCGACACGTGCGGCGCGGGTGTCCCACTCGATTGCAGCGGGCGCGGCCATCGATGCGTGTGCAGTATCGATTGCCTCCAGAATCGAGCGGTCGGCGGCCGCCTGCTCCAACACCGACTCATCGAAGACGGCAGTCGGGTCGAACGCCTCGGTCGTGTGGGTCAGGCGTCGCCAGCCGACGGTGAGCGCGACGCCAGCGAGAAACGCAAGCCCACTCCCAAGGACGGCCCACAGAACTGGTTCCGGTGGTGACGCGAGCGCCGATTGGAGCAGCAGCTGCTCAACCATCGGCATCCTCCCGTTGGCTGTGTCCGAGCGCTGGTGCCGTTCGGAGACTCGCCTCCGGGTCGCCGTACTCGTGGACGGCTCCGTTCCAGAATTCAACCGAAAGCAGGAACTGCTCGGTCGTCGAGAGCCGGCGGGCTGCCCAGCCGCGTTGTTTCCCGATGAGTTCCGTTTCGAGCGTCCGACAGCGTGTGTCGACGGCGTCGAACAGGCGAGCGCGGACCTCCGCCTCGGTGAGTTTCTCACGCCGCGTCACGAACGGCGTCAACAACACCCCCACGAGCGGCAGCGCGGTCAGTCGCTGCAGCGGTGTCTCCTCTTCGTTGAGATCGCTGTAGACCTCGAACGGGTCGACTTCGACGCCGAGGTAGTAGCAGATTTCCTGTGTCCCAGCCATCTCTTCGGGCCGCGTGTCGCGATACTCGGAGAGGAGTCGCTCGAACGCCGGGCTTTCGGCCACGTCTTCGTCGGTGAGTCGGTCATCGATGCGGTCGATGAGTCGGTCGACGGGGAACGGTCGCGTCGTCGCGTGGAGGACGAGCGGAAAGTCGAGTTCGTTGTTCGCGAACGTCTCGGCGACGTGCTGTCGTTGGGCCCAGTCACCGGACATCGCGAAATCCATGTTCGACGGGTTGAGTTCGACCATCCCGACCATCGTCCCATCACTCCGTTCGAGTGCGCCTGCACCAGGCCACGCCGCGGCGATGTTGGTGAGGTCTTGTGTCTCCTCGGCGGGGACGAAGGGGTTGTAATCGCCAAGCGTCTGTGCGTCACGCCCGGTCGCGTCGGTGTCGGCGTACGCCGTCGTGAGTGACGGCCGGCCGAGATAGTAGTGGACGAGGTCGCCGAGCCAGGCGGTCGTCGTTCGGTGTGACGGCGTCGCGTAGACGGTAAGGAGGCCGCAACACAGTCCCCCAAGGCCGAGCGGCCAGAGGAGTGAATCGATACCGGTCAGTCCAGCGATGAAGACCCCCACGATTGGGAAGCCAACGAGCGGGTAGAGGTCGCCTTCCTCGATGTTCAGAATCGGGATGCGAACCGCTTCACCGAGCGTTTTCAACAGTCGTCGTTCAGCAGGTGTCTCTTGTGACATTCAGTAGTAGCCAGGGTCGTTCTCAGTTCGGCGATACGTGGGGACGCCGCGCTGGCCGTTCGCATCGGCGGCGACGTGGTCGTGTTGCGTTGCCGTTTCTGGGGGAGCGGAGGGTTCGAGTGTGGTTTCAACCGCGTTGACCGCCGCAGACCGCGCACCGAGTTTCGCGACCGAGGCGGCACCAGCAGGCCCGCTGACGGCACCCGCAGCGACAACCGTGCCAGCGGTGGCTGTGAGTCGCCCGGTCCGCTGGACTGCCCGCGTCGTTCGTGGGATGACGTCACGAAAGAGTCGCCATGCGATGTAGACCGACACGAGCGGGAGCGAGGTCGCAAGGAGGTAGCGGGCGAACGCACTCCCTGGCACGAGGTCGAACGTAACGAGCGGCGCGAGCACGAGGTCGTATGCACCAAACAGCAGGGCAATCGGAAGTGGGACAATCAAAAGCGGGATGAACCGCCGGCACAGCGACGCCGTGAGTCGCGAGACGACAGGGAGATTGGCGTACGTGACTGCGAGTCCGAACGGCATCGCGAAAATGTAGCCAAACAACAGCAGGTCGCGAACGACAAAGAGCGCTTGGAGGCCCCACATGCCGAGCGCCCCGAGCGCCCCGAGTCCGAACGCGAGAATCGGGTTCGTAATCGTCACGACCAGCAGGTCGGACAGGAGCGTGCCGACACTCGTCACCGGCGGCAACAACAGAAGCGTGACCGCATCGACGAGCGTGAGCGACGCTGCGGCAATCCAATACCAGCAGACGATGAGGACACCGCCCGTCCAAGCAGACCGCGATGTCGCTCTCGCAATCAACGGATTTCCGAGATTGAAGACGCGAATCGTGTTCCTCGCTTGGACGGCCATCACGAGCAGCAACAGTGCAAGGAAGGTGGTTTCACCAGCGACGAGCGTCTCGTGGAGTGACTGCCACGGTTCGTTCGTCGGGACGCCGATGCCGAGGACGCTCCCCGTCTCTGGGGTTGGCGTTCCGAAGGCGGCCGCGCTCAACTGCTCGTAGCCGTCGGTGATACCGCGCTGAAACCAGCCGGTGATGGCGGCGAGGATGTCGGCGAACCACTTACTACCGAGTTCGGACAGCGTCGAGTCAGCCATGTCGCCTCCGGGTTCGAGGTCGTGGTCGATGCAACTGTGAAACGGATCGTGTACTGCGTCGTATCATGGGTTTGGAGTACTGAGTCGGCCAAGTTGGTGTAGTGCGTACACCACGGCCCCAACGGCGAGCAGGAGTTTGAGAAGTTCCCAGAACGCGTCGGTCAGGCCGTGGGTCGTCGTGAGCGGGTGCCAGGTGGCAGTCGCTTCGGTCGCGACGTAGGCAGGCTGTCCCGGTCGCCACGTCGCCGGCCGGTACGTCGCCCGGTAGCTGCCGGGTTCAGAAACGACGACCGTCGCTTGGCCGGTTTCGTTGAGTGACACCGGCGTCCCAGCGACGGTGACCACGCCACCGGTGTGGTTCGTTCCGGGTGCCCCGGTCGACAGCGGTGCGCCCGTCGTGTCGTCGGTGAGGGTGACGCGAAGCGTCGCGTCCGTCAGCGAGCGCGACACGGTCGTGAGTGTGAGCGTTGCGTTCCGAGCGCGTTGTGGCGTTGCTGGGAGCGAACGTGTCGTCGGTGGTCCGGCAACGAGCCCGGTGAGCGTAATCGACGAGGCCGCCGGCTGTCG
Organism: Haloferax sp. Q22; assembly: GCF_001482285.1. GTDB lineage: Archaea > Halobacteriota > Halobacteria > Halobacteriales > Haloferacaceae > Haloferax. The sequence goes on from NZ_LOEP01000004.1 coordinate 17,893, forward strand.
GAGGCGGAGCCTGTCGACGTGCTGGTACGCCGTCGGTGTACTCGTGAGATTCGAGTCGTCGAACTGGGGGCGCGCGTGCTGGGTTCCCGTTCGGTCTTCGATCTGTAGCGGCCCCCACGGCCGGTCCGGCTCCGGACGCGGGCGCGTTGGAACGGCATGGACGACGAGCGGTCGTGCTGTCGGTCGAACCACCGCAGTTGTCGTCGCAGTTGCCTTGTCGAGCGTCTGCCACGCTGGCTCTGCGGCGGTATAGAACCGCCAGATGTTCTGGACTGCATGGTCGGGTGTCCCTGCGAGTGCATAGCGACTCCATGGCGTCAGATTCGAGAGGATGACTTGGCGGGTGTCGTCGTGGTGCGCGAGGACAGCCGTGTCTGCACTTGGCCGTGTGACGACGACAGCCTGCGTCTGGCTGACGGTGACGTTCGCCGTGACGAGTTCGGTCGTCGTCTCGCGCGTGCCGTTTGCGGTGACTGTGACCGTCCGTTCGAACGCGGCGGTGACGGTTGCCGTGAGTCGGAACTGCGTTCGCCCCGTCGGGACCTGCTGATAGGTGAACGTCGGCTGTTGTGTGTTCGAGTCGGTTGCGATGACACCTCGGTCGGTGGCAAACGAGACTGATTCGACACGGTGTGAACGCAGTCGCCACGAGACGGTCGTGTTGCCGGTCGTGACCGGTGTGGTGTCGACTCGATAATCGACATAGCCATGGACGGTCCCTGTCGGTCGAACGAATCGCGTCGTCGTCGCGGTCTCGTGGACGAGCGTCGACGGCGACACCGTCAGCAGCGACACTCGAACGTCTCGAAGTTGGCCATCGGAGCCAACCGTGGCCGACGATGGGCCGAGCGACGTGGTTTCGTCACCCGGCGTCATCGACTGCCGAAGACGGTCGTTCGCCGCCGTCACGTTGGGCGGTGTCTCGTACGTGAAGTCCGTACACGTTGCCAGCAATTCGGCTGGTTGCGGGTCGCGTCCGTACTGCTCGCGGTAGCCGTCTGCTGTGAGACAGGCGTCCGCGTCGTCCGACCAGCGCGTCGCATTTGTGTGGGGGGCCGGTTGCGACGCGTTTCCGGGTGCTGCTGCTCCAACGCCAACCAGAGCGACGAGCGCCACGGCGGCGAGGACGCAGGTCACACGGCGGAGCGAAGCTGTAGAACCGCTCGGAGTGTGAGACCTCACGCGACCGCTAGATGGGGACGAGGTCGATACACGTCGCAAGCGGGAGGCCCATCGTACTTCCAGCGACGGTGTAGAGCGGGCCGAGTAAGACGAGCGTGAGCGTCGATTTGAGTGCGGTTCGCTTGTGTCGCTTGATCTTCTCTCGTTGGTCTGGGCTGAGCGTGAAAATCTCAGACAGCGAGTTCCCCTGCCAGACGACGACGAGGCCGATGAGTCCAACCGTCGTCGTGAGTTGGAAGAATCCAGAGATCATCGTCGGGATTCGGTCTGTTTGACAGATGACACTCTCTTGGGCGAGTGCCGGTTCGACAGCAATGAGACTGAGCAAGACGACTCCAATCAGTCCATGTCGAGCGAGATGTCTAACCGTCGGTACAGCGTGCGTATGGCCAGAAGAGCGAGCGTGTGCTGCTGCTCTTCGGACCCGAGCGAATGGGCGAGTCATACTTCTTGGGTAGACGGGCTTTCACCGCGTTCGAGTGGTGGCTGCCATCGAACTGTCACCGATTGGGTAGGAGTCGGAGACTATCGCTTGTTTTTCTCGATAGCTAGCTATAAATTTGGCGCAGAGATATCATCTATGATACTGACGGCCCACATTTCAACGGAACCGATGTATTCTACTACTTACAGGCCTAATTGAAAGACTTAGAATTGATATTTATAATCAACGGAGCATCGTACTGTAATTTTATAACAGCCGACAAGGGTGCCGGCTGTATTCGGCCGGCGATTACGTATGAGACGAACGAAATCAAGAGAAGCGATAGATCGCGTTGGGATATACGCTCGTATTGGCGACGTTCCTGAGATTCACCGGCTGTCACGGCATCAGCCGACGTACCAGGGTCAAGATACGTGGTCCGAATTCTGTGAGGAATACGAGTACGGACGTGGCTCTGGTTCACGGTACAACGAGGCAGTCGATCGGGCTGGATCACATTGGCTCGAACATATGGACGAATTGCAGCGTCATCATGCTCTTGCGACGCCAACACATGTTGAGCGTTGGTGTCGACGTCTTTTGGATGATAAGTCAGCTGCAACCGCGTACAATTACTGGGTTCGTATCAAGCGCTTCTACGATTGGTTGTTGTGGCATACCAACCACCCACATCGGTATTCTCCAGTAATGCTTGCTGTTGTCGCCGGTGGCGCAGCTGGTGACATTTGGGATGTGAAAATTAAGAAATGGGAGACTGTTCGCCCACGGAACGAGGGAGGCGATTCCGCGTGACTGAACAGCCGCAAACCCCCCGTGAGATGTTAGCAGAGGAATTCGGTCAGTCTACCGACCCACTTGCCGCGCTTGAACCAACGTTCAACAAGACGACTGTCGACCCATTCGAGGTGTTCTTTGAGGAAGTGCTAAACGCACGGGATCTCTCATCAGCAACTCGAGGACACTTTGCGTATGTCTTCGACGAGTGGCGCTCACATATGTGTGAGATGGGACGACACCCAGCTTGTCCTGCGCTCGAACACGTCGAGGCCTACATTGAGATACAGCGTACACCAAAAAAAGAGGGTGGCCGCGGAAACACGGCACGAACGGTTAAAGAAAAACTGCGCAAGCTCAACCGGGCATATCAGTACTGGCAGGACGACCCCGTATTCCCACATAAAGACGGCTACAACCCATTCGAGCTAGCCAAGAAACGGGTTTCGTTGCGTGTCAAGAAGACTAAGGAGCATCGAAAGGTCACGATTGCAGAGCTCCGGGATATGGTTGCCTCGGTAACCAATCTCCGGGCGAGGGCACTCATCATGCTTCAGTTGAAGCTTGGCCTGCGCGCTGGTGAAGTTTCGAACCTCCGTCTCGAAGACATCAGCCTAACAGCGTCGCTTACAAATGAAGCATATCCAACGCTGGGGTCGCATGAAGCATTAGGCACGAGGACAAATCTCGTGTACATCCCGTCGCGGGATGAGCGGGACGGGAATAAATCGGTTAGACCGCGTCTCCTCCCGTTAGATACAGAAATACGGTCGCTTCTGGACCGCTATCTATACGCACGGCCCAAGAACGGTGAGCCGTGGTTGTTTCTGTCGAAAAAGAGCCACACCCAGATGACTGTAAAAGGTGTGAACAAGGTCTGGAAGAAAAACTTCCATCCGAAGTATGCAGAAACGGACGCGCATCGGCCGATTACAAGTCATTTCGGTCGGCACCGGTTCACCACATATTGGCGTGTCGAACAAAACCTGAACCGGCAACTCGTGAAATATCTCCGAGGCGACCGGACTGGTAGCTTTACGAACAGTAGTGGGATCGATGCATATCTTCACGCGTACTACGAAGATATCGAAGCAACATACCGAGCGGATATCTACAAATTAATCGAGGAGGCGTAGTACTGTACTTTTTAGAAATTATTGTCGATCCTCCCTACTATCTCACCGGATAGCTGAATCCCTCTACTCCTCCCGCAACGCCGGAAGCCGAAGCACCACTTCGGTCCCGCCCTCCTCGCGGGGATGGAAGGCGACGGTACCGCCGAGTTGGTCGACGCCCCACTTGACCAGCCAGAGACCGAGGCCGCTGGCGTGTCTGAGTTGCGTCTCGCCGTGGGCGTCGATGGCGGCGAGTTCGCTCGCGTTGATGCCGGGGCCGTCGTCTTCGACGCGAATCACGAGTTCGTCGGTCTCGTGGCTCGCGGTCACCGTGACGACCGGCGTCGCCGCTGGGTTGTGTTGGACGCCGTTTTCGACGAGTTCGCGGACGATGGGTTCGAGCGTGGGCGCACAGACGAAGTCGTGGGCGGGAAGCTCGTGGAGTCGGATATTCCCACAGGGGAACTCGGTGCGGACGGTGTCCGCGGCGGCCCGTATCTGAACGGCTACGGGGAGGAGACGGATGTCGTCGTCGCCCTCGCGGGTCGCGCCGAGTTTGCGCGCCTTTTGGCTGATGTTGACGAGCGTCGACGCGTGGTCGTGGAGGGTCTGGGCGTGGTCCCGCGCGTCGTCGAGTTCGCCGGCGTCGATGTCGTCCAAGACGAGGTTCGCGTAGCCTTCGAGGAGGTTCGCCTCGGTCCGGAGGTTGTGTCGAAGGACGCGGTTCATCACCTCGAGTTGCTGGAGGTTCAGCCGGCGGTCGGTCACGTCGCGGAAGACGAGCGCGTGGCCGATATCGCGGCCGTGGTGGTCAGTAAAGGCGCTCGTCCGGAGTTCGAAGTAGCGCTGTCCCGACCCGAGTCTGACCGTGAGGTGGTCCGTGTCCCGCTGGTCGGGCGAGAACGCCTCGATAACGTCGCTGACGGGGTTGCCTTTGAGCTCGGCGGCGGTGTCGCCGAGAATCCGCGCGGCCGCTTGGTTCACGTCGGTGACGCGCCACTTCGTGTCGGTGACGATGACCGCGTCGGTCATCGTCTCGACCACGCGTTCGCGGGCGACCCACCGAGGGATCGGTCGGGCTTCGAGGAGTTCGAACCGACTGACGGCGACGGTACACGCGAGGCCGGCGAACGCGAACGCCGCGGGAGTCATGTCGATGGCCGGGCCGTACAGTTCGAGCAGCGTCGTCGCGGCGTTTCCGAGCACGGGCATCAGCGCCCCGACGATGAGGATCGCGGCCTGGAGGCGGTAGATCGTCGGCATGTCCAGCGCCGTCCGGAAGACGACGATCGCCCCGGCGAGCCACAGCAGGTAGCTGTATCCCAACAGGACCCAGTACAGCGGTCCCCACTCGGTCTGGAGGACGGTAATCGTCCGACCGATGGCGGGGACGACGGTGACCGAACTCCACATCAGGTGGTGTGCGGGGTTGGTCCAGACGGCGACGAAGCCGACCACGGGGAGAAACGAGAGGACGAGAAGCGACCCCGACGCGGTGAATCGGTCCCGACCGGCGTAGGCGAACGCGAAGAGGAACCAAGCGATGGGGGCCACGAGGACGCCGGCCCACTGGAGGTTCGCAAGGACGAGTTTGAGCGTCAGGTCCGCGACGAGGAGTTCCAACAGGTAGCCCGCCGACCACCAGCCGCTGGCGAGGCCGAACACGATGAGCCCGGTCGCGCCGGGCGTCGAGCGCCGTCGCCACGCGAACAGGGCGACGTAGCCGCTTACGACGCCGGTGATAACCATCAGGCCGACGACGACGACGATGAGTGAGACCGGCTGTATCAGCAGGCGTGCGCTGACGTCGCTTCCGAACACCAACTGTTCGAAGGGGACCCACTCGATGCTCGGGAACACTAACTGAATAGTCATTCACCAGGTGACAAAAACGTATTCGAGAATCTGAGCGGGGAGTTTCACCCCGATGCCGCCTCCGAACTCGTCTCAGCGGCGTTGTATCAGCGGTTGACGCGTCACGCGAGCGCCCCGCCGGTTCCGACAGCCGCGGCGACGACCGCGACGCCGACGGCCATCAGCACGCCCTCGCCGTCGCGGAGCGTACAGAGTCGCTCGACCGACCGGGAGGACCCGGTGAGCGCGTGGGTAATCCACGTCGAATAGGCGACCGAAGGAAGGAGCGCGACCGGAGCCCACGCGGGGACGACGCCGACCCACGCCGCACCCGAGACGAGTCCGAGCGAGACGAGTTCTAACCCGTAGAGGCTCAGTTGCGTGCGGCGGACGCCGACGACCGTCGGCAGGGTCTCGACGCCGTTCCGGGCGTCGCCCGTCACGTCGCGGACGTTGTGGACTTCGACCGAGATGGCCGAGCGGAGGAAGAACCAGCCCGCCGCGACGGCCGCGCCGGCGGCGTAGTCGGGTGCGGTCGCGGCGACCGAGAGCGGGATGAACGCCACGGGCACCGCCCACGCGAGCGACACCGTCGCGGTGTTGACGAGGAACACGTCTTTGAGCCGGTCGACAGACGAGAACGGGACGAGCGGGACGGTGTAGAACGCGGCGACGACGCCCGGAAACAGCGTCAGCCCGAGGGCGTAGACGCCGCCGTACCGGACGGCGAGCCAGAGCGCGACGGCGACGACGGCCACCGAGCAGGCGGCGTACAGCCGCGGGTGAGACGCCACGAAGGCGGTCCGTTCCGCGTAGTTCTCCGCGTCGGCGTCGAGGTCGGCGAGCTTGTCGAAGTTGTAGATGCCGATGGTGATGAGGAAGCCGACGACGAGGGCGGCGTTCGGCGTGATTCCGGCGAGCGCGGACGCGACGAACACCTCGGCGATGGTCGACGCGCCGAGGAACACCGAGCTGTGGACGACCGCACCGTACAGGCGAGTTGGAACGATTCGCATGGCACCTTCGTGTCGTGGCGCGAGCAGATTAGTTGTGAGCCAGGCAACAGTTTTCCCCGGGAATCCGGTTTTCGCTTGCGGTCGAACGTGTTCGGGACCTCGCTCATTCGGATTCGGCGCGTAATGGGACGTATGGAGACAGGGACAGCCGAGCGGAAAGCGCCGGACGCGACGGGTGCGGCGGATGCGACAGAGGACGCGACAGACGCGGCGTCGGAGACGGCGGACTCGCCAGAGACGACAGTCGAGGTCAAACTGACCGGACATGTCAGGACGGCCGCGGGCACCCATCAGATGGAGTTCACCTTCGAGGGTGAGACGCTCCGGGCGTTCCTCGACGCGTTCTTCGAAGCCTACAACGTGCGCGACCTCGTCATCGCAGAGCGCGAGGCGGACGCGACGACGCGGGGGTGGGCGCGGGTGGAGCGACCGCCGGGCACGTGGCGGAAGAACCCCGAAGGAGAGCAGACGCAGCCCTACGCCCGCGTCCTCGTCAACGGCGTGTTCAACGAGAACCTCGACGGCTTCGACACGCGACTCGACGACGGCGACCGCGTCGCGCTCATGAAGCCGTTTCTGTACTGTGTGTGAGCGGTGGTCTCCGTAAGGGACCCTCCCGACGTGACGGCGGGTCGTCCTGACGCCCGACCGCCGCAGGACTAACGTCCTCGGCCGACAGAAGACAGGTATGTCATCGCCCTCTACGGACGACTCGACTCGTGAGCGCGGCCCGGACGAGGCGTTCTGCCGCGACTGCGGCGCGGTCATTAACGCGCGCGCAGAAATCTGCCCCGAATGCGGGGTCCGCCAGCGCGACCCGCCGAAGTCGTCGGTCGACTCGGCGCTCGACGACCTGTTCGAAGGTGGCAACCCCTTCGTCGCGGCGGTGCTGTCCGCGATTTTCCCCGGTCTCGGACAGCTGTACAACCGCGAGCTCGAACGCGGCCTCGTCTTCGCGGTCGGCTTCATCGTCGCCTCCGTCTCGGTGATGGTCTTCATCGGCTTCCTCCTCGCGCCCGCCGTGTGGCTCTACGCGGTGTACGACGCCTACACGCGTGCCGAACTCCGGGCCGAGGAGCTACGGCGGGAGGCCGAGCGGGGACAGGAGACGGAGATTTCGGTCAGCGAGGCGGACGGCGAGCACGAGGAACGCGAGGAATAGACGCGAAAAGTCGAGTGTCCGTTGGGAAGGTTTTGTTCTGGGCGTCGTGCGGCGTCGAGAGTGTGGGTGTAACTGATGTGGTCCTCCCTGAAATTGACGGACTTAGCAGCCTTGAACTCGGAGTTCGTAGTCCATCGAGACCAAGGTCCTCAAACTACTTCCGATTGCATACGCAATGTATGCGCATGAGCACGTCAATTCGCGTCTCTGACGAGACAAAAGAGAAACTGGCGAGGCTGAAGCGTGAAGATGAGAGTTGGGATGAGTTTCTCGACCGATTGGCGAACGAAGGGTCGGGGATGAAGGCTGGTGCGTGGAAGGGAACTGACAAAGCCGAACAGGCGCGCGAGGCGATCAAGCGTTCTCGAGAGAGCTACGAGAAGTGACCTTTCTCGATTCATCGGTTATCATCGATTACCTCGATGGTATCGGGGAAGTCGTCGAGTTCGTCGATGAACAACCGGTCATAGTCACCTCCAGTATTTGCGTCTACGAAGTGCTCGCTGGAGAGGTGTTTACCGCAGGTGAGACAGATCTCGTCGGAGCGCGTGAGAACTTCGGACGAGTCACCGCGCTCGACTTCTCCGAAGAGGTCGCATTTGAAGCAGCCCGGATGCAGAACCGCCTTCTCGAATCAGGCGACCCGATGTCACCACGTGACCTCATGATTGCGGCGACAGCTAGATCGGAAGGCAAAGAACTGGTGGTCTCGGACGCTGACTTCGATACAGAAGGACTTCGTGAACTACTCTCTGTCCGGAAACTCGGACCGTATTGAGTTTGGTGTTTGATTCGGACGGCTTCGACACGACAACGCGCACCGAGAACTCCGCTTCGCGAGTACACGAGAGCTATTCGAACCGACGGCAGCCACGGTGGATTCGAGTTCGGTGGGCGGGTGGGCTCGCAACGCCACTTTCTGTGTTGAGTCGCCTCTCACAGTCGAGTCACGCGGGGTCTGGCAGCCCGTCGGCCTCGCGGAGTGGGAACAGGAGGTGGGCTTTTGTGACCGCTGGCTCGCCCGTCACCGCGTAGGCCGCTCCGACGCCGGCGCTGAGGTCCGATTCGAAGTACGCGTCGCGGGACTGCGCCGAATCGAAGATGAAACACGCGCCGTACCGGTCGTTCTCTCGGTCGTGCACGAAGTACTTCTGTACGAGTCCGGGCACCTCCCGGAACTTTTGTGCCCGCTGGCGCATGGTCTCCTCGATTGCGTCGTGGTCGAGTTCGGATTCGAACGTGGCGAAGACGATTTCCATGGTGCTTCGACCGGTCTATTCGGTGCGAACAGTTGTCATGATTCCTGCTGAGCGGTGCTCACTAGGTGAAATCCTCGACTGTGACTCGCGATTCGCTGCGGGACAGCCGAGACCGCTGGTCGCGAGCGGTCGGTGCGCTCAGCCGCAGACTTGGGCGAGCACGTCTTCTAGCGGTGCCGTGAGGTATTCAGCGGTCAACAGGGTCGCGTCGGCCCGATAGCTCTCGAACACGTCCGTCACCCACTCGAGGAACACGTCGTCGTCCGTCTCGATCATGCCAATCGAGACGTCGACGTCGTTCCGCACGACGAGACACCCGACCCCGTCGTGGACCATCACGGGATGGGAAATCTCGCCGTCGTACACGTAGACGTCAGTCCGGTCCGAGGCGACGATTGCCTCGAACTCGTCCGCGAAGTCCGAGGCCAGCGCGGACTCGAAGACGACCGGGGCGAACACCGCTTCGAACGTCTGTGTGCCGTGGACGATGGATTTGTATCGGCCCTCGATGCAGGGGTCGGGAAAGAAGTCGGTGAGGCTGCGCGCCTCCTCGGAGATTCGTTCGAGTTCCCGCACGCGAGAGACCACGGCGAACGGGTTGTACTGTGTTGCGCGGGTGACGGTCGCGTCGGCCAGTTGCTCGACGCCGATACCGATCTCGTCGAGCGGCACGTACGGGAGGAGTTCGTTCAGTTCGTGTGCGACCGCCATGTCGCCGTGGAATCGCGAGAACGACGCTGCGACGAACCTCCCGAGCGCCGTCAGCGAGTAGTGAGACCCGTCTCGTACGAGCCAGCCACGCTCCTCGAACGCCCGTACGATTCGGCCGATAGTGGCCGACGAGGCACCGGTCGCATCCCGAAGCGCCGCTCTGGAGCACCGGCCATCGGCGAGCATCCGAATCACCACCGGACGGTGCTGCGAGTCCGCGAGGTACCTGATATCGTCGAGCGCCCCACCCATGGTACACAGTAGCACGCTATATCCATAGCTGTTCGCGTTGTGACGGGAGCGCGGGCACGGCGCTAGCAGGCGTCGGACTCCTCGTGACGCGGGATTACGTCGGAGCGCAGATGCGCCGTGCTCACGAGGTGAAAGCCACACAGCCCCTGTAGATTCTGCAGGAAGCATCATGACGTGGTCCGAGCGCCTCTGTGAACGTGCACATGGGAGACAGAAACCACCTGCACGTGTGCCAGCACTGCGGCGTCGTCCACGCGACCGCGTCGCCGACGGCCCCCGAGGCGTGTATCGTCTGCGAGGCGCTCACGTTCAGCCCGTCCGAACTGAACGCGCTCCTCCGAGAGCACAGCGGCACTGAACCCGAACTGACCGAGACCGAGGGCGAGCGGGCGACGCGGACCTCACCACTTGTCAGCACGTCTTGAACCAACTCCCGTTTCTCTGAGGAACGCATATTCCCACGGACAACGTCTGTAAACACGGTATGGACCGAGTTGACATCCTCCCCGCCCTGAAGGGCGAGGATTCCCGAGCGTTGGGATATTAGGGTTTGCAACCAACCTGTTCGCTCGGTGCGAAACGCCCCGAGGTTTGGTTGAACAGGTGGACTGCTGGCCGTGCCAAACGACCGTTACTCATATCCCCCGTAGGAGGACTCTGAGTTATCTTTCTGCGAATATTCACCGCACCATTCACGTCTGCGTTCATCGCCGCACCGCACGACCCACAGACGTACAACCCACGCTCCACACGGTTCGCATCACGCTTCCGACCACAGCACGAACACGTCTTCGACGTGTCTCGTTCGCTCGTTCGGTCAACGAGGATGCCGTGTTCCTCTGCCTTGTATTCGAGCAAGGTCGTGAAGCGGTCGAACTCCCATCCGTGGAGTTTCTTGTTTCCACGCTTGCCCCAGTTTCGAGCATCACCATTTTCGTCTTCACGAATCTTGCTCAAGTCACCGATGGCGATGCGACCAACCTCGTGGTCGATGCACTGCTCAACGGTGTGCTTGGCGAGGGCGTGCAGGAAGTGGTCTTTCCGACGCGAGAGTTTCTGCCGGGAACGAAGCCCACGGCGCGACGGGCCGTTCTCGCCCTCAGTATCGTACTCGTCACGGGTGAAGTAGTGCTTGTCCTGTTTGAGAACGTTCCCCGGATACAACTCAGCGTCACCGTCGTCGTAGGCGATAGCGAGGTAGTTCTTGATGCCGAGGTCGATTCCAGCGGTGTTGTCGCCGGGTGCGTCCTCGACAGGAATCTCGACTTTGCAGACGAGGTGAAGTTCCCAACAGTCGCCGTTCCACACGGCCCGCACTTGCTGGATGTTCTCCACGGTCACGTCGGGGCGTGTCTCGTACTCTGCGAGGATGAAGTCCGAGCGATGGTTCTTCAGGTTGAAGCCTTTGCTCAGACGGAGTTGGTTGTGCTTGGAATCGTGCTTGATGCCGTTCTGCTTCCACGTCACGGTTGAGCGCGGATGCTTGTCGCCTCGCTTTCGGTAGCCGGGTGGATTCGCGTCAGTGTCGCCGTTCTTGTGCTTTTTGAACCAACCGTTGAACGACTCAGCGAGTTCTTCAAGAACGCGCTGACTTGACTGAGAATGGAGGTCACTGTATCGTTCGTGGTCTTTTAATTCGCGCTTGAGGTCGGCTTCGGACGGAATCTCGCCAGTGTTATCCCATTCTTGTTGGGCGTGGTAGCGGGCGACGTTCCACAGTTTGGATGCTGAGTGTCCGCAGTCATCGAGGTCGTCACTCACCTGTGAGTGGTTGACGATTTTCGCTCGATAGGTGCGGGTTGTTTCCAGCATCGGACTGTCTTCATAAGTACTTATGAAAAATAGAGTTTTAAAAGTAACGACTGAGGCGTGGAATATCTGGTTGTGCCATCGAGGGTGGATTGTGTAGGAGTTGTCGGCTGTATCCCCGCCCTGAAGGGCGGGGTTTTAGCCTTGTAACTTCCATAACCCAACGGTGGACGACACCACCATCCGCGACCTCGACGCTCGTCTCCACGGCGATGCACTCGGTCCAGCAGACGGCGACTACCGAGCGGCGCGTACGGTCTGGAACGCGATGGTCGACCGCTACCCCGCAGTCGTCGTCCGGCCGGCGGACACGAACGACGTCGTCGTCGCCGTCGAGTTCGCCCGTCGGCACGGACTGCCACTCGCGGTGCAGGGCGGCGGCCACAACGTCGCCGGGAACGGCGTCTGTGACGACGGACTACTGATTGACTGCTCGTTGCTGACGGCGGTCGAGGTGGATGTGGAGACCAAGACTGCTCGAGTCGAACCCGGCGTCACCGTCGGGGAGTTCGACCGCGCGACCCAGGCCCACGGTCTCGCCACGCCGAGTGGCATCGTTTCGACGACGGGGGTCGCCGGGTTGACCCTCGGCGGCGGGTGGGGATGGCTCAGCCGTTCGTACGGGCTCGCCATCGACAACCTCCGGGCGGTCGAAGTCGTCACGGCCGACGGCGAGGTCCGTCACGCGAGCGACGACGAACACGCGGACCTCTTCTGGGGACTCCGTGGTGGTGGCGGTAACTTCGGAGTCGTGACCGCCTTCGAGTTCGCCCTTCACGTGGTCGGGCCGATGGTCCTCGCGGGGGTGCTGGTCTATCCGTTCGAGGCCGCCGGCGACCTCTTGCGATTCCACCGGGAGTTCACGGCCTCGGCCCCCGAAGAACTCTGCTGTTACGCCTCGGTCAGGACCGCGCCGTCCGCGTCGTTCGTCCCGGCGGACATCCGCGGCGAGCGAATCGTCACCGCCTACCTGTGCTACGCGGGCCCCACCGAGGACGGCGAACCGGCGATTCGGCCGCTCCGGGAGTTTCGGGAGCCGCTTGTCGACCTCGTCGAGCCGCGCCGGTACACGGCGTTTCAGGGACTCTTCGACGACGTGTACCCGCCGGGGTACCGGAACTATTGGAAGTCACAGTTCGTCGGCGAGGCCGGGCTCTCCGACGAGGCCATCGAGACGCTCGTCGAGTACGCGAACGCGGTGACGTCGCCGTACACGTCCATCGTCATCGAGCATCTGGGAGGCGCGATTTCGCGCCCCGACTCGGACGCGTCCGCGTACCCCCACCGCGACGCAAGCTACTCGTTCAACATCTTCACGCGGTGGGCGGACGCCGACGAGGACGACGAACACATCGCGTGGACGCGGGCGTTCTTCGCGGCGATAGCGCCCCACCTCACCGACGGCGTCTACGTGAACTTCCTCAGCCGCGAGGGGAACGAGCGCGTTCGCGCCGCCTTCGGAGACAACTACGACCGGTTGGTCGAACTGAAACGCCGGTACGACCCGGAGAACCTGTTCCGGGTGAATCAGAATATCGCGCCACAGGCCTGACAGCGCCGAATTCCAGTGCGCCAAAAAGCGTCTTCGACCGTCGGCGACGCGACGATTACGCGAACTCGTCCGAGAGGTCGGCGTCCCAGTCCGGCGGCAGCAGCGGGTCGGGGTCCTCGTGGACGAACTCGACGCCCTTGTCGGGGTCGAGCGGGTGGACCTTCGTGCGCATCGTCTCGCCGGCGTCGAGCAGCGAGAACATGCGTTCGGACTCCGCGAGACGGTAGTACAAGGGGAGACAGACAGCGACTTCGTCGTCGGTGGCGCGGACGACGAGCGCGAGGTAGACGAGGCCGCCGGTGACCGCGCGGAACGCCTCGTACTCGTCGAACGTCGCGCCCTCGACGGCGGCTTCGAGGTCGGGGTACACGTCGTCGCCGACGACCACGTCGAGGCCGACGTGTTCGACCACTTCGTCGCCCGTCCCGGGGACCGGGACCACGTCACCCGGGAGGGCGACGACGACGGTCCAGTCTCGCTCCCGATAGTCGTCGGCGAGCGCCTCGCACTCTTCGACCACCGTCTCCCACGTGCCCGACTCGTCCGAGAGCGGATGTTCTTCCATGCGGCATGGTGTCGGAGTCCGCTACCTAAACTTTGGCTTCTCCCGCCGCCGTCGCCCGCTTTCGCGCGTCACGCGGGCGACCGCAGGCCAATGACCATTATGACCGTTATCTATCAATTGGCAAAAATTGAAAAGGTATTTCACTCCATGCTGGTCTTTCTCATTCAATGAGGAATCTACTCTCTCTTTCGGACCTTCGAACCCAGTTCTCGACCGGCCGGGGTCGCGTCAAGGCCGTCGACGGCCTCGACCTCACGGTCGGCGAGGGCGAGACGGTCGGGCTGGTCGGTGAGTCCGGGTCCGGAAAGAGTGTGACGGCGCTCTCGGCGATGGGCCTCGTCGACGACCCGGGGGAAATCGTCTCGGGGTCGGTCGAACTCGAAAGCGCCCGGCTCGCAGACGAGTTCCGCGAGGAGTACAACAACCCCGCCTTCGTCGACGGCGACGTGGTCAATCTGGTCGACGCCCCCGAGGAGGCGCTGCGGGCCGTCCGCGGGCGCGAACTCGGGATGATTTTCCAGGACCCGATGACCTCGCTGAACCCCTCGCTGACGGTGGGCGAGCAGGTCGCAGAGAGCCTGCGACTCCACCAGTACGGCGGCCGCCGCAAGGACTCGTGGTTCAACGCGGTCCGCGAACTGCTCCCCCGCATCAGCCGCGACATCGACGACGAAATCGTCGAGCGGACCATCGAGGTGCTCGAATCGGTCGGCATCCCCGAACCCGGCGCGCGGGTCGACGAGTACCCCCACGAGTTCTCCGGCGGGATGCGCCAGCGCGTCCTCATCGCTATCGCGCTCGCCTGCCAGCCACGCGTGCTCGTCGCCGACGAGCCGACGACCGCGCTCGACGTGACCATTCAGGCGCAGATTCTCGACCTCATCGACGACCTGCAGGCGGACCTCGGCATGTCGGTGCTCATGATCACCCACGACCTCGGCGTCGTCGCCGAGACGTGCGACCGGGTCGCGGTCATGTACGCCGGCGAAATCGTCGAGGAGGGGCCGGTCGAGGAGATCTTCCACAACCCCTCACACCCCTACACGTACACGCTCCTCGAATCGCTCCCGAGCGAGGAAAAAGAGCGCCTGACGCCCATCGAGGGCAACGTGCCGGACCTCATCGACATGCCCGAAGGGTGCCACTTCGCGCCCCGATGTCCGTGGGCCCAACCGGAGTGTACCGCGGGCGAGATACCGTACAAGCAACACGGCGGCGACGCGGTGGACCACCGCTCGAAGTGCGTCCTCGACGACTTCGACACCGACGAGTACGGCGGCGACGCCATCGAGGCCTCGGCGGGCACCGAGCCCTCCGACACGCCGCTGCTCGAAGTCGAGGGCATGCAGAAGTACTACGAGCAGGCCGACGGCCTCCTCGACCGCTTCCTCGGGGCGGACGACCGGAGCGTGAAGGCGGTCGACGGCATCGACTTCACCGTCTACGAGGGCGAGACGCTCGGACTGGTCGGCGAGTCGGGCTGTGGGAAGTCCACGGCCGGGCGGAGCCTCTTGCATCTGACGCCGCCGACCGGTGGACGCGTCGTCTTCTCGGGGACGGACCTCTCGGGGCTCGACAGCGACGAACTCCGCGCGATGCGCCGCGACATGCAGATGATCTTCCAGGACCCGCTGTCGTCGCTCGACCCGCGGATGACGGTCGGCCAGACCATCCGCGAGCCGCTCGACGTGCACGACCTGCCCGTGTCCGACCCCGACGTGCGCGGCGAGGCCGACGTCACCGTGACCGGCATCGACGCCGAGCGCGTCTCGGTCACCGCGAGCGACGAAATCGACGCCATCGTCGGCTCCTCGAACGGCGTCGCCACCGCCACCGTGTCGGTCACGGTCGCCGACGGCGAGGTCGACGTGGCCGTCGAAGAGCGCCTCCGCGCCGAGGTCGAAGTCGAGCGCGAGGGTGACGTCGTCTCGGGCGTCACGGTCCGCGTCACGCCGGGCGACTCCACCAGCGAGCGCCGCCGTCGCCGCGTCCACCAACTGCTCGACGCGGTCGGCCTCGAAGTCGGCCAGTACGACCGCTACCCGCACGAACTCTCGGGCGGCCAGCGCCAGCGCGTCGGCATCGCCCGCGCGCTCGCGGTCGACCCGGACTTCATCGTCGCCGACGAACCCGTTTCGGCGCTCGACGTGTCCGTGCAGGCGCAGATTCTCAATCTGCTCGAAGACCTCCAGGAGCGCTTCGGGCTGACGTACCTCTTTATCGCCCACGACCTCTCCGTGGTTCGCCACATCTCCGATCGCGTCGCCGTGATGTACCTCGGCGAAATCGTGGAGGTCGCAGCGACCGACGAGCTGTTCGACGACCCGAGACACCCCTACACGCAGGCGTTGCTGTCGGCGATTCCGGAGCCCGACCCGGCCGCCGAGACCGACGACCGCATCATCCTCGAAGGCGACGTGCCGAGCCCCATCAACCCGCCGTCGGGCTGTCACTTCCGGACGCGGTGTCCGCAGGTCATCCCCCCGGACGATCTCGACATCGAGCAGGCGGCCTACCGCGAGGTGATGGACCTCCGCCAGCGCGTCGAACGCGAGTCGCTGGACGTCGAGACCGCCCGCGACGCGGCGCTGGACGCGGGCGACCCGAGCGCCGAAGCGACGGTGAGCACCGACGGCGGCACCGCCGATGCAAACGCCGTCGTGGACGAACTCCGCGAATCCCACCTGTCGCACACGCTGTCGCCCGAACTCCGGGGCGTCGTCGACCGCGCGCTCGAACGCGTCGTCGCCGACGACTGGGACGCCGCGGACGAGCTACTCCGCGAGCGGTTCGAGAGCGTCTGCGAGCGCGACGCCCCCAAGCTGGGCGAGCAGACGCACCCCGCAGCGTGTCATCTCATCGACGAATAGGCGGCTCGTCAGGGGCTATAGGGCCTCTCGTCACCGATCCGACGTTTTTTGATTGTCTCGTATTTTTACCGGGATAGGTCGACGGCGTCTCTCGTTCCTGCGCTCAGCGCTTCGTTATTTTTATAGGGGGCGATTGATAGGTACACGTATGTCACAAGATGGCAATGGACTTTCGCGGCGTCGGTTCCTGACGGCCGCAGGGACCGCTGCGGCGACGGCCGGACTCGCAGGTTGTTCCGGCGGTGGCGGCGAAGACACGACCACCACGTCGGGCGAGACGACCGGTGACGGCGAGACTGACCAGACCCAGACGGAGACCGAAGACGACGGTTCGACGTCGACCCTCCGCTACGGTCGCGGCAGCCACTCGCCGACGCTCGACTTCCAGAACAGCACGAGCGGCGAGGTCGCGAAGGTGACCGAACAGATCTACGACACGCTCATCAACTTCGAGCCGGGCCAGTCCACGCTGACGCAGGGACTCGCCACCGAGTACTCCCTTGAGGGCCAGTCGGCCTCCATCACGCTCCGCGAGGGCGTGATGTTCCACAACGGCGAGGAGTTCACGGCGGAGGACTTCGTGGCGACGTATCGCCGCTTCGTCGACAGCGACTACGAGTACTACGCCGGCGACGACTACGTCTCGGCGTACGGGCCGTTCACCCTCGGCTCGTGGATCGACGAGATTCAGGTCGACGGCGACTACTCGATGACGATTCAGCTGACCCAGTCGTACGCGCCGTTCCTGCGTAACCTGGCGATGTTCGCGGCGTCGGTGCACTCCCTCGCCGCAATCGAGGAGTACGGCACGGAACTCAGTTCGAACCCCGTCGGTACGGGCCCGTTCCAACTGAGCAACCTCGACGACGCGAACGAGCTCATCCGCCTCGAAGCCAACTCCGAATACTGGGGCGAGGGGCCGAACGTGGACGAGGTCGTCTTCGTCACCATCGGCCAGAACTCGACGCGCGCCCAGTCGCTCGCGTCGGGCGAACTCGACATCATCGACGGACTCGGCGCGCAGTCGTCCGTCCAGGTCGAAAACGCCAGCAACGCGAACCTCGTCCGCACCGAGGGTATCAACATCGGCTACATGGCGTTCAACATGGCGAGCCGCGAGGAGTTCCGCGACCGCCGCGTCCGGCAGGCCGTCAGCCACGCCATCAACACCGAAGCCATCGTCAACGAGATCTACTCGGGCTTCGCGACGCAGGCGAGCCAGCCGCTTCCGCCGAACGTCCTCGGTCACAACGACGACATCGACCCGTACCCGTACGACCCCGAGGAGGCCCAGCGCCTCCTCGAAGAGGCCGGTTACGGTGACGGCTTCTCGTTCGAACTGGCGACGTTCCAGAACCCCCGCGGCTACAACCCGTCGCCGATTCAGACCGCCGAGACCGTCGCGTCCAACCTCGGCGAGGTCGGCATCGAAGTCGACATCAACCAGCAGTCGTTCGGGCCGTTCCTCGAATACACCGCCCAGGGCCGCCACGACGCGTGTTTCCTCGGCTGGTACACCGACAACGCCGACCCGGACAACTTCATGTACGTCCTCCTGCACCCGCAGGTAGAGGAAGGCGAACTCACGGAGGGACAGGACTGGGTCAGCTTCGACGCCGAAGGCTACAACACCAGTAACCGCTCGGCGTGGGCGAACCGCGACTACATGGACCTCGTCGAACAGGGCCAGAGCACCTACGACGAGGCCGAGCGCGAGTCGCTGTACAACGAGGCGAACCAGATCGCACACGACGAGGCCCCGTGGGTCTATCTCGACTACGCGGACGAGCTTCGCGGCGTCTCCAACCGCGTCAGCGGGTTCCAGATCGCCGCCATCAGCGGTCCGTACCTCAACCTGGTCAGCCTGAACTGAGGCACTGACCGCGTTTTCGATTTCATGATTTCCACACGATTCGTACTCAAGCGGCTGCTGTTGCTCGTCCCCGTGTTGGTGGGAGTGGCGTCGCTCGTCTTCTCCATCCTGCACCTCTCGCCGGGCGACCCGGCGCTCACCATCGCGGGCGAGCGCGCCAGCGAGGAGTTCGTCCGACAGGTCGAAGAGAGTCTCGGCCTGAACGACCCCATATGGGTGCAGTACGGGCGGTTCCTCCTCGACGCCGCGCAGTTCCAGTTCGGTGAGTCCTTCATCATCCAGCGGAACACCGCGGTCCGCGAGGTGCTCGCCAACAAGCTGCCGGTCACGCTCGAACTCGCCATCTACGGCCAGCTCATCGGTATCTCGCTGGGCATCCCGCTCGGCATCCTGAGCGCCGTCAAGCAGGACAGCATCACGGACCACCTGACCCGCATCGGCGCGCTAGCCGGCATCAGCGTGCCCATCTTCTGGAGCGGCCCGCTTCTCATCTTGCTGTTCGCGCAGGTGCTCGGGTGGCTCCCGACGAGCGGCCGCATCTCGGTGCTGTACAACGTCGAGGCTATCCGGGTGACGGGGCTCGTCACGGTCGACGCCCTCATCGCGGGCAACTGGGAGATGTTCGTCTCCGCGGTTCGACACATGATTCTCCCGGCGTCGGTCATCGGCGTCTACTCGATGGCGCTTATCTCTCGGATGATGCGCTCGTCGATGCTGGAGGTCATCCGGCAGGACTACATGCGAACCGCCCGCGCGAAGGGCCAAGGCTCGAAGATTACGGTCCTGAAACACGGCTTCCGCAACGCGATGATTCCCGTCATCACGGTCATCGGCATCCAGTTCGGTGGCCTGCTCGGCGGCGCAGTACTCACGGAGACGGTGTTCGCCATCGGCGGCATCGGGACGCTTCTGGTCGAGGCCATCAAGGTCGGCGACTACCCCATCGTCCAGGGGACGGTCCTGACCTTCGCGTTCCTGTTCACGCTTGTCAACCTCGGCGTCGACATCACCTACTCCATCCTTGACCCGAGGATCGAACAGTGACATCCTCTCCCGCCCCAGAGGCCGTTCACAAGACGCAGAACGTCTTGTGTAGTCGACCTTTCCGTTTTGAGGGCGGGACTCCCTACAAGGGAAATCTCACGTTGAGAGAGGTTTCAGGACTGAAACGTCGCGAGCGTCGTCTGCCGGAGTTTCCGACTCTGCTCGTGGTGTCCTGTGGTGCTGTCACAAGCACTCCCATCCCGTGGCGAGTCATCGGCGTGCGGTTTCAGTGTACACCTCTCTCCCCACGGGTTGAGGCGGCTAGCAATGTTAGCCGCCGCGTTGATGTCTGCTTGGTACTCCGTCACCCAGCACTCTGGATTCTGGCACTGGAATGCAGCCTGCGAACTTCGCGAGCCGATGTGGCCACAAGCGTGACATGTCTTGGACGTAAACGCCGGGTTCACGAATCGGACCGGAATTCCGGCGTCGAGGGCCTTGTCCTCGATACGTCCACTGAGACGCGCGAACGCCCAGTTATGGAGGCGGCGATTTATCCACTTGCCGTAGTTCAGATGCTCGCGAATATACGAGAGATCTTCGAGAACAATAACTGGATTCTCGAATCCTTGAGCGTACTCGACAGCTTGTCGAGACGCTTTCTCGACGATATCCGTGAGCGAGTTCTGGTAGTGGTCAAACCGCTCTTGAATGCGCCACTCGGCATCTCGCTTTTGCAGACGGCGGAGGGTTGTGAACATCTCTTTGCGGAGCTGTCGAGCCCGCCCGCCATCGTAAATATACGGTTGAGTTGGAGTACCATTCTGACAGGCACAGCCCGTCAAGAGTTTGGACTCTCCGATGTCGAAGCCGACCGGCGTCGATTCGTCCGATACCTCTGGCTCTATAACCTCGTACTTAACGGCGACATGAAGTACCCAGTTGGAACGGTGTTCTTGCAGACGGAACTCCCCGACGGACACTTGGCCATCAAGCAAGTCAGCCCAGAGCGATTCCTGAGCAGGGTTGATACGAAGCGGGATCCAGAAGGCATTGTTACGTCCAGCCTGGGGGACACGCCAGCAAAACTCGTGTTTACGATCTTCAGAGTGGTCGATCCGGAACCCCCGGTTTGTGAATCGAACAGGGTGATCATCACCCAACTCCGAAGCGTTGTACGTCCGGCGGAGTTTTGGGACGTAGCTCTTGAGCGCGTCTTTCGCATAGGAGGTGAGCGTGTACGGTGTGACTACATCATTGACTGCCGTCTGCGTGTTTGCACCACTCTCGAATGCTTCGGAGAGGGCACAGCGATACGTCGCCACGGTACGCTGAAGCCGCTGCTCTTTGTGTCCTGTCGGGGGTGCGAGCGAGGCTTGCAGTGTTTTTGTGACCGTGGAAGACACAGTTATTCTTACAAAAACAAAGCACATAAAGTGCACGAAAATCAACAAAGATGTATGCCAAAAGATGTGCGTCTACAAGTAAGCGAAGAACAGCACGAATGGCTAACAGAATTAAAGGACGAGAGGGGGTTCACATGGAAGGGACTACTGCTGGAAGGTGCCAAGTGTCTAGACACCAACGATACGTAATAGTTAGACAGGAACCTAAGTTCCGAACATGCCCCTTTGAGCGGGTTATGTCAATTACAAAAAGATGAGCACGGAAACCACGACCACGAACGAGACGGCGGCGGACGTCGACCAGCGCGGGCTCATCGACCGCCTCACTGCGTCGCCGTTCGTCTCCCGACTGCTGTCGAACCGCCTCGCGCTCGCCGGTATCGCCATCATCGTCGCGATGGTGGTCATCGCGCTGTACGCGCGGCTGTTCTTGGACCTCGAGGTCATCACGCAGTCGCAACTCGGGACGAACCCGAACCGCGCCGCGCCGAGTCTCGACTTCCCGTTCGGCACCGACGGACAGGCCCGGAGTCTCCTGCCGCGGGTGGCCTACGGCGCGTGGTACGCGATGCTGTTCGGCACCGTCACGGTGGCCGCCTCGACCGTCCTCGGCGTCGGCCTCGGCATCGTCGCGGCCTACTACGGCGACGTGACCGACAACGTCATCATGCGGACGATGGACGTACTGCTCGCGTTCCCGTCGCTCCTGCTCGCGCTGGCGCTCGTCGCAATCTTCCCCGACGACCTCGGGCTGTGGCGGGCGGTCGCCGCGCTGACGCTCGTCTACACGCCGCGGTTCGCCCGCGTCGTCCGCGGGGCCGCGCTGACCGTGCTCGAAAACGAGTACATCGACGCGACGGTCGCGCTCGGCGCGGCCGACCCGCGCGTGCTGATTCGGCACGTCCTGCCGAACTGCCTCGCGCCTATCACGGTCCAGAGCACGCTCAACTTCGGGCTGGCGATCATCGACCTCGCGGCGCTGTCGTTCCTCGGCTTCGGTGCCGAGGCCGGCACGCCCTCGTGGGGGCTCATGCTCTCGAACGGTGTGAGTCAGGGCCTGCTCACGGGCGTCTGGTGGTGGTCGTTCTTCCCCGGGTTCTTCCTCGCGCTCACCGTGCTGGGGTTCAACCTCCTCGGGGACGGCATGCGCGACGCGCTCGACCCGCGGATGCGCGAAGCGGTCGATTAATCGACCGTGTCAGCGCCACCGGAGCCGACGGACGCGGACGCAGACGCAGACGCGCCCCCCATACGCGAACGGGCGGCGGTTCGCGTTCGCCTCGTCGGCACCGCGGCCCTCGCGGGCGCGTTCGTCGCCGCCGTCTGGCTGGCCGCCACGCTGGTCGTCGGTGACTTCGCGGGGAGCGTCGAAACGACGTTCGCGCTCGGCTCGCTCGCGTTCGGGTTCGGCCTCCTCGGCTGGTCCGGGGCGGTCGCGCTCGGCCGCGGTATCGAATCGATGCAGACCCACCTCGACACCGGCACGGGGTGGACAGAACGTGACGCTCGCCGGGCGATGGCCCGGATTCTCGGGTTCGGACTCGGCGTGATGCTCGGGGCGACGGCGGTCGGGTCGTCCGTCTCCGTGTTCGGCGCCGCCGTCATCTGAGCCGGCCGCGCGGAGCCGCCGACTCAGACGTTCGGCAATCGCAGCTCGATGACCGTCCCGCTTGGTTCGTTGTCAATGATATCCATCGAGCCGTTGCTGTTCGTCACCGCCCAGCGGACGAACCAGAGTCCGAGGCCGTTCGTGTGTTGGAGGGGCGATTCTCGTCCCGTCATGATGGATTTGCGTTCGAGCCGGGGAATTCCCGGCCCGTTGTCCGTGACGCGGAGGACGACCTGGTCTGCGGCGTCGTCCTCGAAGACCGAGAGCTCGACTTCGACGCCGTCGCCGCCGTAGACGACGGCGTTGTCGACGAGTTCGTTCACCGCGAGTTCGAACGTCGTGTGGGCTTGCGCGTTCGCGACGTCCGGCGCGTCGACGGTGATAGCCGCCTCGGGGTAGCTGAGGCGCGCGCCCTCGACGACGTTGCGAACGCAGTCGGCGATGTTCTGGGGTTGCACCCGCTCTGTCACATCGGGGTCGAGCGCGGAGCTGAACTTCCGGGCCGTCTCGGCGAGCGAGAGCAGTTCGCTCGTCGCCCGTTCGATGGCCGCCGCCGACTCGCGCACGCCGTCGTCGTCGGTGCGTTCGAGCACCATCGTCGCATGCGCCTGCGCGATGTTCATCTTGTTCCGGAGGTTGTGTCGGACGACGCGGTCGAGGACGGACAGCCGCCGTTCGCGCTCTTGGAGCTCGGTCACGTCGCGGCCGACACAGACGATACCGTCGAACTCGTCTTCGGAGGACTTCGCCGCGATAGTCGTCTGAAACTGCCGCTCGGTACCGTTTCGGTCGGTGACGACCGTCTCGATGGTCTCTTCGGCGCTATCGCCCGCGAGAAGCGACGCGATGGCCTCCAAGAGCGCTTGCGAGTGGCGTTCGCCGAACACAGTCGAGACGTGTTCGCCGACGAGATCGTCGGGGTCGCGGCCCAGCAGGTCGGCGGTCGCGCTGTTCGCGAGGACGAACCGGAGGTTGTCGTCCAGCGTGTAAATCGGGTCCGAGGTCGTCTCAACGATTCGCTCGTAGCGTTCCAGCTCTCTCGACCGGGCCTTTCGCTCGGTGATGTCTTGGACGGTCCCCCGGTAGATGGGTTCGCTCTCCTGCGTCGCGACGCCGCGAACGTTCACCCAGCGCATCTCGCCGCCCATCGTCTCCAGGCGGCACTCGACGGACTGCTCTTCGCCGGTCGTGACGAGGCGCTCGAACGCCGCGCGGACCGTGGGCTCGTCGTCCGGATGGTAGAACGAAAACGCTTCCGCGAGTTCGAACGTCGCCCCCGAGTCGACGCCGAGAAGCTCCGCGAGCCCGCTCGTGAACAGCACCGAATTGGTGTGGGTGTCGACCTCCCACGCGCCGACTGAGGCGATCTTCTGGCTTTGGTCGAACAGGTCGAGCAGTCGCTCGCGCTCGCGCTCCTGTTGCTTCTGTGCTGTCACGTCCTCGATGGCGGCAATCGAACCGACGCGCTCTCCATCACTGCCGTCCAGGGGGGCGACGTTGACGACGAGCCACCGCCGTTCCTCGGGGACGCCGATACCGTGTTCGAAGTTCGTGACCGTCTCGCCGGTCTCTCTCACGCGGTCGAAGGGGAGGTCATCGCGGTCGAGCGGCTCTCCACGTCCGTCGACGAGGTCCCACTCGGGTGCGTCGTACGGCTGTCCGAGCACGACCGACCGTTGGAGACCGAGTACCTCCTGGGCCGCCTCGTTGGCGCGCACGATAACCCCGTCCTCGTTGAGGACCGCGATGCCAACCGGACTCGTCTCGAAGAGCTGTTTGAGCGTTTGGGTCTCGTGGACGAGTTGGTTCTTGAGCGCGTGGCGGACGGTCGCGTCGGTCTGGAACCCGACGAAGTGGGTGAGGTCGCCGTCCTCGTACACCGGCGATATCTTCAGTTCGTTCCAGAACGGCGTCCCGTCCTTCCGGTAGTTGGTGAGGCTGACGGCGGCGTTCTCCCCTGCTTCGATCGCCTCGTGGAGTAGCTCGACCGGCTCCGAGTCGGTCTCTTCGCCCTGCAGGAACCGGCAGTTCCGACCGAGTGCCTCCGAGCGGTCGTAGCCGGTCATCTCCTCGAAGGCATCGTTGACGTAGGTGAGCGGTTGGTCGCCGTCGGCCTCGGTGATGGTGATGCCGACGGTCGCGCTGTCCATCGCGCTGCGGTACAGCGCGAGTTGGAGCGACTGCCGCCGGGTCTGGAGGAGCGATTCGACCCGCGACCGGATGACCGCCTTCGGCGCGGGCACCGCGAGCACGTCGTCCGGAACGTCTTCGAGTCGTCGCGCGGCGACGGCCTGTTCGTCTTGGGCGACCGTCAACAACACCGGTACGAACCGGTCGTCGGCGTCGGCTTTGCGCTCGGCGAGCGCGTCGGCGACGACCGAGTACGTCGCCATGTCGACGATACAGAGGTCGAACTCCGGGAGCGGGCCTTCGCCTGCACCTTCGTCTCCGTCTCCGCCTTCGCCTCCGCTTTCGCGGCCGCGTTCCCAGACGATGACCTCGTACGCGTCGAGGAGTTCAGCCAGTAGCTCGCGGTCGCGAGCGCCGCGGACCGCGAGGAGTATCCGTTCGTCCCCGGACGCGTCTCCGGCGGAACGTGTGTCGTTCCGCGACGCGTCTTCGCTCACGGTCACTCATCCTCGTTCCACGTCGGCGTCCCCGTGAGGATGCCTCGGAGTTCGTCCAGCGGTTCGCCGACGACGATGCCGTCGCTCCCGATTTTGAACGACCGGAGCGTCGGCTCGAAGGAGCCGAACCGCTTTTTCAGGACGCCGATGGCCTTGCGAATCTCGCCGCGCACCTCGATGTACCGGATGAACAGGATGTTGTCCGCGAGGTAGCTCACGTGGTTGTCGGAGGCGTGGAACGCACCGGTGACCTGCTGTACCTCCTCGGTCAGCACGACGGTAACGCCCATGTTCTTGAGGTACCGCGCCAGCGCGTGGAGTTCGCGGCGGATGTCGCTTCGCTCGTCGGTGAGGCTGAGTTGGTAGCCGGCCGTGCCGTCTATCATCACGAACTCCGTGCCGTTCGCCTCGACCTCGGCGCGGACTCGGTGGGCGAATTCGTCGGTCGAAAGCGAGAGTGGTTCCACCTCGTCGAGTCGGAGGTTCCCCGACTCGACGAGGTCGTCTATCGGGATGCCGATGGACTTGGAGCGGTGCCGGAAGCTCGATTTGCTCTCTTCGAAGAGGTAGACCGCGGCGCGCTCGCCGCGGTCGGCGGTCGCCCGCGCGAACGCGGCTCCGGTGGTCGATTTCCCGACGCCGCTCGGGCCGCTGATGAGCGTGATGCTCCCGCGCTCGATGCCGCCGCCGAGCAGGGTGTCGAGGTCGTCGATGCCGGACGAGAGCGGTTCGATGGCGAACTCGCGGTGGTGCGACCCGGGAACGAGGCGCGGGAAGACGCGTATGCCGTGGTCGCCGTCGATTCGCATGGCGTGCGGCCCCGTCTGGGAGTCCGACCCGCGGAACTTCTCGACGCGAACCGACCGTCCCTCCTCGGACCGCAGGAGCGACAGCGACCCGTCACAGAGGTACGCGAGCGTCTCGTCGGTGTCGTCGCTCGACGGCTGGCTCGTAACCACCGTCGTCGCCCCCGACTGCTTGAGGTAGCTCAGGAGCGACGAGACGAGCCGACGGAACTGGTATCTGTCCGACGAGAGCCGACCGAGTTGGCTCAGCGGGTCGATGACGATTCTGTCGGGGTCGTGTTCCTCGATTGCGGTCCGCAGCTCGGTCGCCATCGACTGCCCCTCGACCTCGCTGGGCGACAGCATCGTGTAGGCCCCGTCGTCGAAGAACGCCTCGGGCGACGGGCTCATGTCGAGAGTCGGCACCGCGGAGAGATCGAACCCGAGCGTCTCGGCGTTCGCCCGGAGGTCAGCGGCCGACTCCTCGAACGAGACGAACAGCACGTTCTCATCGTTTTCCATTCCCACGGTCAGGAAGTGGTAGCCGACGATAGTTTTCCCCGCACCTGAGACTCCACGGACCATGTAGGTCCGATTCGGGACCAGCCCACCGTCCAGCACTGCATCGAGCCCGGAGATTCCCGTAGAGAGTCGTGGCGAGAAATTCGTCATGGTGTCCACATCTCTCTGCCACACCAAGAAACCACCTCAGGCTCAGGGAACCACGCCGCAGAACAGCACGTCGCAGAAAGCGGACGCGGGCGAAAGGCCGTGGCGTGCGGTAGGCGTCAGGCCGCTTCGGCCTGCGTCGCGGTCTTTCGAATCTCGTCGAGGACGGAGTCGAGCGAGAGCACGTCCGAGAGCGCTTCCATCGCGCTGGCGAAGGGGACGTCGAGCGCGTAGCTGTAGTAGTTCCCGCGCGAGCCGGTGCGGTTCTCTTCCGCCGACAGGATGCCGAGCATCCGGAGGTCCGAGAGGTGGTTGTGGACCGACCGCTGGGCGAGCGGGTCGATACCGGCGGAGTTGCACAGCCGGAGGTACTCCTGATAGAGGTCGCGCATCCGACACGGCGTCTCGTCGTGGGCGGCCTTCGAGACGACCGCGAGGAGCGCGAAATGACCGTTCTCTGTGAGTTCGCGCATCCCCTCGACGACGCGCTCCTGTTCGAGTTTCTGCCGGGCGATGTCGACGTGGTCGAGCGTGATTCGCTCGTCGTCTTTGTTCTCGGCGTGTTCGCCGGCCAGTCGGAGGAGGTCGAGCGCCTGTCTCGCGCTCCCGCTGTCGCGAGCGGCGAGCGCCGCACAGAGGTTGAGCACGCCCTCCTCGCAGGCGTCCTCTGCGATGGCGACCTCAGCGCGCGATTCGAGGATGTTCTGCAGTTCGGGCGCTTGGTACGGCGGGAAGTGGAGTTCGCGCTCGCAGAGTGTGTCTTGTACGCGCGGGTCGAGTTGGTCGTGGAACTTGAAGTCGTTCGAGATGCCGATGAGGCCGACCTTGGCGTCTTCGAGTTTGCCGTTCGAGCGCGCCCGCGGGAGTTCGTAGAGGAGTTCGTCGCGGTCGCCGATGGAGTCCACCTCGTCGAGGACGATGAGAACCGTCCCACCCACGTCGTCCAACTCCTGAAACAGTTTTTTGAAGACGGTCTGTTGGGGGTAGCCGGTCGAGCTAATCTCCGCACCCGGCGGCCGAAGCTCGTTGACGAGTTCGACCGCAACTTGGTACGAGGAGTTGAGCGTCTTGCAGTTGATAGAGATGACGCTGAGGTCCACGTCGTCGTACTGCGAGACGTCTTCGAGGAGCATCTCGAGGAGGAACTCGGTGACCGCGGTCTTCCCCACGCCGGTGTTTCCGTACAGGAAGACGTTGTTCGGTTCCCAGCCGTCGACGACCGGTTGGAGCGCGTCCATGTACTCCGAAATCTCGTCGTCGCGCTCCTCGATGCGCTCGGGCTTGTAGGACTCCCCGAGGGCGTCCTTGTTGGTGAAGACGTTTTGTTTTCGCTCGAACCGGCGCATTAGCGTCGGTCCGTTGTAGCGTCCCCTTATTTAAAACCCCGATTTCATCTGATTCATGTGAATTGCGGCGGTGGTGTCGTCGGGGAATGAGCGGCGTGTTCGGGTCGGAATCGTCGCCTTCTAATCAAGTCACGGTACCACATATCATGGTTCGTGTGAACTAGTTTGAACAGACACACACCACTTTTGCAAGTGAATAGGAGGATACGAGAGTAGCTAGTAGAACAACAGAGCGCGAGTTCAACTAAACCGTTGACATGTCTCGGTGCCCGCGGTGCAGTTTGTAGTCAAACGTTTCTGTCGTGAACGGCCCGTAAACGGTCCAGCTCGGGAGAAATCACCTGCAACGGTGGTGGGTGACGACGTTCGAGTCGCGACCGAGGTTCACTTGCACCCGTGCTCTCTCCGAGTGCCCGCCGATGGCACCCCCTCTCGGCGTCACCACGCTTCACGTGCAACGGTGGTGTCTGTGTGTCTCCCCCGCCTCTCCTTCCCACCACCAATTCACTTGCAAGTGTGGTGTGTGGGTGTGACCCCCGGCGTTCGTCCGCCGTACCCGCGGCTGGTTCACTTGCACGGGTGGTCTGTTCTGATGGCCTGTCTGACCGCGTCATCTTCGGGGCAGCCAGCAGGAATCTCGCTTGGTCCGGTCGGTCGAACGTCGTTCGCCCCACCGACGACCGCTTCGTCCCTCGAAATGTCTTTACCCCGGATACTGTTACCTACCATCGTGGACCGTTCCGCCCTCCGCGCACTCGCACTCGCCCTCCTCGCGGTCGTCGCCCTCTCGGTCGTCGCCGCCACCATCGATTCGACCGTCGTCAGTAGCGGAGGTCCAGTCGGTTTCGGTGGCGGTGAGACCGGCGGCGCAGTTGCTGGTGACACAGACGAGACCGGCGTCCGACCGATCGGTGATTCGTCCGGCAGTCTCAGTATTCCGACGCCGTGTCTCCCGTGGTTACTCTCACCCGGAATCCTCGCCGGGGTCGCCCTCGTCTTCGTCCTCCTCGGCGCGTACGCCTACCGAGAGACCGGATCGCTGCTCCCGCCGCTCGCCATTTTCGTGGCGGTCGGCCCGCCGGTCGTCCTCCTGTTCGCGCTCCTCACCGCCTGTCGCCGCGAGTTCTCGTTTTCGTCTCGCGCCGCGGCTGCCGCGCGCAACGTGTCGTTTCTTCCCGCCGGCGGCGGCGGCAGCCTTGGCGACGGCGGTGCGGCACAGGCCGTCTCGCCGCCGACGCTCCTGTTCGGCCTCCTGTTGGGGGTCGCGCTCGTCGTCGCGGTCTTCCTGCTCGTCACCGGGACCGGCGACTCGCCCGCGGCCGACGACGAAATCGACCCGGCTGCCGAGGAGGAGGGACCGAACGTCGCCGCCGTCGGCCGGGCCGCCGGGGCCGCGGCCCAGCGCATCGAAGACGGTGACGCCGACGTGGAAAACGAAGTGTTCCGCGCGTGGGGAGAGATGACGGCGCTCCTCGACGTGCCGAACCGTCGCGCCGCGACGCCCGCCGAGTTCGCGGATTCGGCCGTCGATGCGGGCATGGACCGCGACGACGTGGGCGACCTGACGACGCTGTTCGAGGAAGTCCGCTACGGCGGCTTCGAGGCGACGCCGGAACGCGAGCGCCGGGCAGTCGACGCGCTCAGGAACATCGAAGCCACCTACGCCGACGCACCGGAGGACGACCGATGACGCTCGCGCGTCGGCTGTTCTTGCTCGTCGGCGTCGTCGCCACGGCCGCGGGCTTCGCGGTCGTCGCCGGCGTCTCGCTCGGCCTCGAACTGACGGATATCTTCCTCGGTCTCGTCGCGGCACTCGCGGCGCTCCAGGGGCTTCGGTACGTCCAGCACCGCCGCGAAACCCCGATGAACACCACGGTCACCGGCGACCCGGAGGCGAGAGTCGCGGTCCCGATACCCGGCTCCGACTTCGACGACGACCTCGTGTCGGCGGCGGGTCGGCGCACTCGCTGGGCCGCCCGCAAGCGGGTTGTCGACCGACTCGAAGCGCGGGCGACACAGGCACTCGTCGCCCGCGACGGTCGCGACCCCGAGGAAGCGGCCGCGCTCCTCGACACCGGCGGCTGGACCGACGACCCGGTCGCCGCGCGCTTTCTCGGCGCGTCCGTCTCGCTTCCGCTCCGCCAGCGCGTCCGACTCTTCCTGTCGGGACAGTCGTCGCTCACCGACCGCGCCGAGCGAACCGTCACCGCGATAGAGCGAATCGGCACCGGCGACGGTCCCGCGGGTGAGCGCCGATGAGCCGCGGGTTCGACACCGAACGCTGGACCGGCCTCGACGGCCTCGTCCTCGTCGCGGCCGGCGCGGGCGTGTTCACCCGCGAGCCGTCGCTGCTCCTCGCGGCCGGCCTCGGCGTCGTCGTGCTCGGCTACGTCCGGGTCGCGTCGATTCCCGAGGTGTCGCTTCGCGTCGAGCGCGACCTCTCGGACGCGACCCCCGACCCCGACGACGAGGTCGAAGTCACGCTTCGGGTCACAAACGAGGGGTCGCGGACGCTGTTCGACCTCCGGATCGTCGACGGCGTCCCGCCGGCACTCGGCGTCGCCGACGGCCCCGCCCGACTGGGGACGGCGCTCCGACCGGGGGCGACCGCGACCGCGACCTACACCGTCACCGCCGTCCGCGGCGAGCACGCGTGGGACGAGACGGTCGTCGTCGTCCGCGACCCGAGCGGGGCCGTCGAGTCCCGCGAGACGGTCAGCGCCGAGACGACGCTCCGGTGTGAACCCGAACTCGCCGCGACCGCCGACCTGCCGCTTCGGGGCCTCACCTCGAAGTACGCCGGCCGCGTCGAGACCGACGTGCCGGGGTCGGGACTGGAGTTCGCCTCCATCCGCGAGTACCGCCACGGCGACCCGATTCGACGCATCGACTGGAACCGTCGCGCCCGAACGGGCGAACTCGCCACCGTGGAGTTCAGAGAAGAGCGCGCGGCGTCCGTCGTCCTCGTCGTCGACACCCGCCCGGAGGCGCACGTCGCCCCCGACGTCGAGGCGGAGACCGCGGTCGAGCGCTCCGTGGACGCCGCGAGCGTCGCCTTCTCGGCGCTCCTCGACAGCGGCGACAGCGTCGGCGTCGCGGCGTTCGGCCCCGACGAGTGCTGGCTCGCCCCCTCGTCGGGCGCCGACCACCGCGCCCGCGCCCGACGACTGTTCGCGACCCACCCGGCGTTCGCGCCGACGCCGCCAGACGGGGCCTTCTTCCCCTCCGTGGCCGTCCGCCGACTCCGGCGTCGGCTCGCCAGCGACGCGCAGGTCATCTTCTGCTCGCCGCTCGTAGACGATTACGGCGTCTCGGTCGCTCGCCGGTTGGAGGCCTACGGCCATGCCGTGACGGTCGTCTCCCCGGACCCGACGACGACATCGACCGTCGGGGCGCGACTCGCGCGCATCGAGCGCGACCTGCGGCTCCGCGAACTCCGGCGGAGCGGTGTCCGCGTCCTCGACTGGGGTGACGAACCGCTCGGCGTCGCGCTCGCGCGGGCCGAAGCGGGGTGGTCGCGGTGAGCGAAATCACCCGCAAGCCGACCCGGACGGGGACCGCGATGGCGCTGTCGGTCGCCGGGCTCACGACGTTCACGCTCGGGTTCACCACGTCGACCGCGGCGGTCGGCGGTCTCGTCGCGACGGTCGCGCTCGCCGCCGGACTGTTCCGGGGCTCGCGTCGCATCGTCGACGCCGCGGGCGGGCTGTTCTTCCTCTCGCTCCTCTTCGCGGGCGCGAGCGGGGCTGGAACGGAGGCGCTCCTCCTCACCGCGCTCGGGTCGATACTCGCGTGGGACCTCGCGGAGAACGCGCGGTCAGTCGGCGAACACCTCGGCCGCGAGACCGACACGCTCCGGCTCGAACTCGTCCACGCGGCGGCGACGCTCGTCGTGCTCGCGGTCGGCGCGGCCGTCGTCTACGGCGCGGACCGGGCGGCCGCCGGCGGCCAACCCATTACGGCCGTCGTCTTACTGTTGGTCGGGGTGGTCGCGCTCGTGACGGTCGTCACGCGCTGAGCGGCGCGCCCGCCTCGCATCTCCCGTCTCCCACCTCACGGCTCCCGACTACTCCAGCGTCGGCACGGTCACCCGGCCGAGCACGTCGTCGACGACGTCCGATTTCCGCACGTCTTCGACCCGCGCGTCCGGCGTCAAGACGAGGCGGTGGGCGAGCACGGACTGCGAGACGCGTTTCACGTCGTCGGGCGTGACGAACTCGCGGCCCTCGATGACGGCGCGGGCGCGGGTCGCCTCGAACAGCCGCTGGGTTCCGCGGGGCGAGACGCCGATTCGGACCCGGCGGTCAGTGCGCGTCTCTCGCGCGAGCTTCGCCATGTATTCGAGCAGGTCGTCCTCGACGCGGACCGACTCGGGCGCGCGGCGGATGGCGGCGACCGTGTCGCGGTCGAGGACGCGCTCGACGCTCGGGCTCTGTTCGCTCCGGCCGGCGCGCCGGTGGAGGAGTTCGACCTCGCCGTCGAGGTCGGGGTAGCCGATGGCCGACTTCACGACGAATCGGTCGACCTGCGCCTCGGGGAGAGTGAACGTCCCCTCCTGCTCGACGGGGTTCTGCGTGGCGATGACGAAGAACGGTTTCGGAAGCTGGTGGGTCTCGCCGTCGACGGTCACCTGCCCCTCTTCCATCGCTTCGAGGAGGGCGGCCTGCGTCTTCGGCGGCGCGCGGTTGATTTCGTCGGCGAGGACGACGTTCGCGAAGATGGGCCCCGGAGAGAATTCGAAGGTCCGCTCGCGTTCGTCGTAGATGTTCGTCCCGGTCACGTCGGCGGGAAGCAGGTCCGGGGTGAACTGCACGCGGGAAAACGACAGCCCGAGCGCGGTGGCGACGCTCCGCGCGGTGAGGGTCTTTCCGGTTCCCGGGACGTCTTCGAGGAGGACGTGACCGCGGGCGAGGACGCCCGTCAGGACGGTTTCGAGGAAGGCTCGGTCGGCGATGACGGCCTCCGAGATGGCGTCGAGCACCTCGGTGCACGTCTCGCTGGCCGTGTCGATGTCCATACACCTCCCGGGTCTGCGTGCGACTTATTCCCATTGGTCGGTGGCGCTCTAGTCGGTCGCTCGCCGGTCGTCGACTCCGCCCGTCCCGCCCGGACGCAGTTGGGCCACAGACTCGCCGACTGCGTCCGTGTGACTCCTCGCCGCGGCCCTCGGAAATCGAAACGGATTAAACTATCCGCGAGAGAGACAACGATGGAAGCCGAGGTAGCCTAGCCCGGCCAAGGCGGTAGATTCGAAATCTACTGTCCATTCGGACACGTGAGTTCAAATCTCACCCTCGGCGCTTCTCGCGGCCACAACACTTTGAGCGGCGCGTCTCGTCGCGCCGCGACTCCGTGGCTGTGCCTGCGACGGCCTAGGGTTACATTTCGTCACCCAACCCCACTCTGCCAGATTTCTGACCGGTAGAATTGTTAGAGTTCCACCACGAACCCGGGCATGGAACACTCACTCGA
This sequence comes from Haloferax sp. Q22, assembly GCF_001482285.1. Classification (GTDB taxonomy): domain Archaea; phylum Halobacteriota; class Halobacteria; order Halobacteriales; family Haloferacaceae; genus Haloferax. The sequence goes on from NZ_LOEP01000004.1 coordinate 51,230, forward strand.
ACAGCGGCTCAACGCACTCGGCGTGGTACTATTCGGTGTCGTCGCCCTCCAAGGCTTTTCGCTCGGGGGGCCGGCTGGCGCAGTCGTGGCGCTGCTCGTCGGAGGAGTCGTCGGCTATACCGTGCTATTGTTCTCTGCACCGTCTCGGAGCGATTTTCGTCGATAGCTGACGATGCCCGTGGGGTTCGGAGGCGCGGGACGAACGCCTTCCCGAGTTCAAACGTTGTTCTTCAAACCGACCCTGACTCCCACCGTCCCCAGTGAACGAGTTCGCTCGTGTCGATGCGCTCGCGCCACCCGTCTCGCTGTAGCACCGGCTCCTCAGGGAAGCCGTCTTCGGGATAGCCGACGCAGAGATACGCAATCGGCTCGACATGGTGCGGAATGCCCAGCACCTCGCGGACCTCGTGCGGGTAGAGAAACGACACCCAGCCGACGCCGATCCCCTCGGCCCGCGCGGCCAGCCAGAGGTTCTGCACGGCGAGACACGTCGAGTAGGCGTCCATCGCCTGCATCGTGTTGCGTCCGAGGACGTGCGGCGCGTCCCGCGTTGGGTCGCACGTGACGCAGATGTTCACCGGCGCGTCGGTGATTCCCTCCAACTTCAACCGACCGAACTCCGATTTTCGGGGCTCCCGGTAGCCCTCACGGGCCGCCGCAATCGCTCGCTCCGCGATTGACGCGACGGCCGTCTTCGTCTCGTCGTCCTCGACGACCACGAAGTCCCACGGTTGCGAGAAGCCGACGCTCGGGGCGTGATGCGCGGCGTCGAGCAGTCGTGTCAGCGTCTCCTCGGACACCGGGTCGTCGCCGAACCGTCGGATGTCCCGCCGCGCGTATATCGACTTGTACACACCCGCCCGCTCGCGCTCCGTGAATGCAACCATCGTTTCGATAGTCCAGACTGGCTTGTAAATCGGTTCTGATACGCCCGACGGCTCACACTTTGCCAACCAAAATAGTTACTAATCAGACACGAATGGGGGCCGTATGGACTCCACACACAAATACAAACTCGACGTCATCATCTCCCTCCTGTTTTTGCTCTTGCTCATCGAGAGTTACCGGGTTGCCGGCTACTTCGGCGCAGCGTTCGTCGTGGTCGTCACCATCGTTCTCGTCCTCCCCGGTCCCGACTAACCGAGTTGACGGGTGAAGTGAGTGCCGCCGTCACAGGTGATACGTGAGGACTTCGCACGGGGTCGTGCTGTCCCTCGATTTCACTTTCACTCTCCTAGGATTCGATACATATCCCCTGCCCGCGTCAGCGCAAGTATGAGTGCGAACGTAGCAAGCGCGGACACGAGCGAACGGGACGGGACGCGACGCATCGACGTGACGACGGTCCGGACCGGTCGCGTCGCCGACTTCGCGGAGACGGAACTCGGCGACGCCGCTATCGGGTTCGAGCGCCGGGGCGGCTGGACCTACCTCGTCGCCAAAGACACGCAGTAACTCGGAGAGACTGCGGTCTCAGAGCGAAATCGGCCGTCCGCGAGAAAGGGAGCGAACGCGGACGCGACAGGGTCGTTTTCTCAGTCGTCGGCCGACGCGGGCGTCGGCGACGTGTGATTCGGCGCGAGCAGTCGGTCGAGCGCGTTCACCATCGCCTGGACGCTCGCCCGCGTGATGTCGGCGTGCGACGCCGCGACGGTGACGCTTCGGTCGCCGAGCGACATCGTCACTTCGACGGTCACGACCGCGTCGGTGCCGCCGGTGATGGCGTCGACGTGGTACTCGTCGAGTTGGGCGTCGGCGTCGGGGCCGAGCGCCTCGCGGACGGCTTTCACCGCGGCGTCGACCGGACCGGACCCGGTGCCCGAGGCGACGCGTTCCTCGCCCTCGACGCGGAGGCGGACGCTCGCGGTCGGGGTGCCGCCACCGGAGGCGGCCGTAAGGTCGAGCAGTTCGACTTGTCGGGCGCGCTCGCGGCCCTGTACGTCTTCTGCGAACGCGAGGAGGTCGGCGTCGGTGACGCGCTTGCCGCGGTCGCCGAGTTCCTTCACGCGCTCGACGACGGCCGCGACTTCCTCGTCGGTGGCGTCGACGCCGTGTTCGTCGAGGGCGGCCTTGACGCCGGCGCGGCCGGCGTGCTTTCCGAGGACGAGGCGGCGCTCGCGGCCGACCGTCTCCGGCGGGTACGGCTCGTACATCGCGTCGTCCTTGAGCGTCCCATCGGTGTGGATGCCGCTCTCGTGAGTGAACGCGTTCTGGCCGACGACCGCCTTGTTCGGCGGGAGTGCGACGCCCGTGGCCTGTGCGACCTTCTGGGCGAGTGCGTACAGTTCGTCGAGCTTCACCGACTCCACGTCGTAGCAGTGGTCGAGCGCGATAGCGACCTCTTCGAGCGCGACGTTGCCGGCGCGCTCGCCGATGCCGTTGACCGTGGTGTGGACGAGGTCCGCGCCCGCGGCGAGGCTGGCGTGGACGTTCGCCATCGCGAGGCCGAGGTCGTCGTGGGTGTGCGTCGAGGTCGGGCCCAGTTCGGCGAGCCGGGAGACGACTTCGTAGGTGTGCTCGGGGCTCGTGTGGCCGACCGTGTCGGCGAAACAGAAGCGGTCGGCACCCGCGTCGTGGCTGGCGCGGGCGAGCGATTCGAGGAACTCCGGGGCGGCCCGCGAGCCGTCCTCGCCGATGACCTCGACCCAGAGGCCGTGGTCCTTGGCGTAGGCGACGAGTTCGTCGGTGGTCTCGACGACGTCCTCACGGGTCGTCCCGACTTTCGACTCGACGTGTCGGTCGCTCGCCGGCACGACGAGCGTGATGCCGTCCACGTCGCAGTCGAGCGCGAGGTCGACGTCGTTCTTGACGCCGCGGGCGAAACTCGTCACCGTCGCGTCGAGGCCGAGCGACGTGACGCGCTTTATCGTCTCGCGCTCGCCGGGGCCGGTGCAGGCGCTCCCGGCTTCGATGTAATCGACCTCCGCGCGGTCGAGCGCCTGGGCGATGTCGGCTTTCTGGGCCGGCGTCAGCGAGACGCCGGGGGCCTGCTCGCCGTCGCGGAGCGTGGTGTCTAAGAGCTGTACTGAGTCAGAAGTGCGTAGCTCGGGGGTCTTCCCGAATCGTTCGTTCACGGTAGAATCGTGTCCTTGTAGGTTAGAACCGTCGAATTTCACAGCCAGCCGTCTCACGACGACTTACTCTATCCTCCGTCGGTGTGGTAGGTCCCGACATAGTAGTTGAACACATATGTCGTCGAGTGTATAAAAGAGATGGTTCCGACAGAAATTGGTGTCTCGGCGGGGCCGTCGTTGGAAGCGCGTTCACTTGGCGGCGCGGGGATCGTCAGCGGTGTCGGCGTCGCAGCCGGTCGGTTTCGCTGACCCTCACTGCGAGAGTTCGACCAAGTCGCCGGGGTCTACGTCGTCTGCCGCGCCCGCGGGGAGTTCGATGATGGTGTCGGCCATGCCGAAGCCGATGCCCGTCCACGCCGACAGCCGCTTTTTCTTCGTCACCTCGTCGCCGACGAGCCAGAGCGCGTCGATGTCGAACGGGACGAACACCATGTGGAGGCTGTGGCGGTCGGCGTCGTCGAACCGGAACACGAGGGCGTAGTCGTCCGGCACGGAGCCGCGGAACATCAGCCCGCGCGCCTGCGAGAGAAACGAATCGGCCGTCTCGACGTTCGACGCGAGCGTCGATTGGGCTCCGTTCTGTCGGTGAACGAGTCTCACGCCCCGGCTTCGACGGCGGGCGTGATGAATCCACCGCCGAGTGAGCGGGCCGTCTCCCGTCGAGAGCAACGTTTAGGCCCGCCCCGCCCCGAACGCGCTCCATGGAGCGGACGCCGACAGGCACGCCCGTGGGAGTCGACGACCCTTACGACCACGCCGGTCGCTGCGACCACCTCACGAGCGACGGCGCGTGTCGCCTCGCCCGCGAGTACGCCGACCGCGACCCGGCGTTCGCCCGCGAGCGCGCCCGAGCGGACTACGAGTGCGTCGCGGCCGCGGAGGGCTGTGACTTCCGCGACTGCCCGCACTACGCGTCGACGACGAACGGCCGCGAGTGCATCCGCTGCGGCCTCGAAGAGGTCCGCATGGCCCACGATTCGACCGCTCGCCCACTGCTCGAAGAACACCATCTCTCGTACGGCGGCCGCGGCGGTGATGGTGACGGCGACGGCGACGAACCCTCCCACGAAATCACGGTCGCGCTGTGCCGGTGGTGTCACACGAAGGTCCACAAGTCGTTCGCCCGCATCGACGACGACGCCTCGCCTGACGTCGAGGCCATCGCCGAGCGGGAGGGTCGCCGGACGAAGGAACTCGACGAACTCGGGTTTCAGACGGCGCGGGACCGCGCCGGCGACGAGTGAGTCGTGGGAGCGGACGAGGTGACAAGCGGCGACGAACCCACCCAACCACCGAAGCGACCGCCCGCGGCCCAACCGTCCCCGACGTGCCAATATGATGCACGGATACGCGTATCTCGACCACTCTTCGATTGACTTTTAGGCACGGTGGTCCAATCCGGGACATGACCCGCATCGTCGTCATCGACAACCACGGGCAGTTCACCCACCTCGAACGGCGCGCGCTCCGCGACCTCGGCGTCGACACCGAACTCGTCGACAACGACACCGACCCCGCGGACATCGACGCGGACGGCATCGTCCTCTCCGGCGGCCCCGACATGGAACGCATCGGCCGCAGTCCCGACTACCTCGACCTCGACGTGCCCGTCTTGGGCATCTGTCTCGGCATGCAGATTCTCGCCGAAGAACTCGACGGTCGCGTCGGCTCCGGCGACTACGGCGGCTACGCCGACGTGGACGTGGAAATCCTCGACGAGAACGACCCGCTCATCGGCTCGCTCGCCCCCGAGTCCCGCGTCTGGGCCAGCCACGCCGACGAGGTCAAGGAGGTCCCCGAGGGCTTCACCCACACCGCCACGAGCGACGTGTGTACCATCGAGGCCATGAGCGACGCCGACCGCGACCTCTACGGCGTCCAGTGGCACCCCGAGGTCGCCCACACCGCCGAGGGCGAGGAAGTCTTCGAGAACTTCATCGACATCTGCGAGCGGTAATCGACGACTACGAGCGGTACTCGACAACTGCGAGCAGTCGGTCGCCTTCGACCGCAACCGCGACCGCGTTCGCCACGGCGACACCCCTTTTTCTCTCCGTCGCCGCGGCGGAAAATCGCATCCCGGCGACACGACGCGGTCTCTCACGGTCGTTCCTCGGAAGCAAGCCGAGACATTTACCGGCCTCCGTTCTGTCTGTTCGGGAAATGACCTCCACCCAGAGCGACCTCGCTGGGCTCTCGCGGTTCATCTTCCGCGCGCCCAGCTGGTACACGAGTCTCGGGTTCGCCCTGCTCGTCGCCGCGATGGCGGGTATCGGGGCGTTCGACTCCGGGGACCTCGCCGGCTCGTGGCGGGGCATCTTCTTCCTCGGCAGAGACGCTTGGGAAGGCATCTTCTTCATCGGGATTCCAACTGTCGTCGCGGCGTTCGGGACCACCGGCGTCGACCGGTTCGTCGGCGGGAAGCTGACGCACAACCGCTCGTCGCTCCTCGCACTCGCCGGCGAGGTGATTATCGTCACGTTCCTCACCGGAGCCGCCATCGTCTCCGTCTTCACGGGCCTCGGCCAGACGTTCATCTTCGACGCGCTCGTGGTCGCCCTCGCGTCGGTGTTCGCCTTCCGCCTGCTCATCGTGATGGCCGTCTCACGGTCGTCGCTGCTCATCGCGGCGGTCCCGGCGAGCATCCAGACGCTCACGTCCGCCGTGCTCCTGTTTGTCTACAGCGGGACGCTCAGATTCTTCGAGGTAGGTGGCCCCATCCTCGACGCCTATCTGATGCCCTATCTCGCCCGCCCCGACCGGGCCCCGCCGGAGCTGTCGGCCATCGCGCTGAGTCACTTCCAACTCCTCGCTATCACCTGCGTGATGTACGCGCTCGGCGTCTACGTCTTCCTCCGCATCGTCGACCGCCCGTGGCGGCGGAGCCTCGGCGTGTCCGTCCTCGACTTCATCCGCGGCTTCATCGGCCACATCGCCGAGGGGACCCGCGAGCTGGAGGACTTCTTCGAACAGCTCGGCCAGGAGGCCATCGTCCCCGTCACCGTGCTCTCGTTCGAGCGCGAGGACGGCACCGAGAAAGCCCGGTTCGTCCTGCCGATGATTCATCCCGGGCCGATGGGCGAAATCGGCGGCGGCAACTTCCCCGAACGCGTCGCCCGACGCGCCGAGGGCCTTGCGTTCCCGCCACACGCGACCGCCGGCCACGACTTCAACCTCGTGACCGAGCGCGAGGTCGACGTGGTCCTCGACGCGGCCGACGACGCCTACGAGCGCATCGAGTACAGCCCGGACGTGACAGAAAGCGTTCGCGTGCAGTCCGGCGACGCGAAGATGCTCGGCCAGCGCTTCGGCGACGACGCGCTCCTCGTGTCGACGTACGCCCCGCAGTTCGCCGACGACGTGGAGTACGCGGTCGGCCTCTCGGCGTCCGCCGAGGCCCGAACCACGGGCCTGCGGGATGTACTCCTCGTCGACGCCCACAACTGCAACAACGGGCTCCAAGGGGCCGACCTCGGCCACGTCACCCCGGGGAGCAAGCGGTCGTTCGACATGATTACCGCCGCCGGACTCGCGGGCGAGGAACTCTCGGCGTCGTCGCACGACTCGCTCTCGCTGGGGACGGCGTTCGACCCGACCGACTGGACGCCCCGGGAGGGCATCGGGCCGCTGGGCATCCGCGTGGCCGCGACGAGCGTCGGCGACCAGACGACCGCGTACGTCCTCATCGACGGGAACAACATGGAACCGGGGCTGCGCGACCGCATCGTCGAGGGACTCACGACCGGGCCGAACGCGAAAGCCGACGTCGCCGAGGTGATGACGACCGACACGCACATCGTCAACACCGTCGAGGCGGAAAACCAGGTCGGCGCGGCCATCGACCCCGACGAACTCCACGAGACCATCGACCGCCTCGTCGACGAGGCGCTCGCGGACGCCGAACCCGTCGTCGCCGGCATGGCGACCGAGCGCGCCGAGGTGACGATTTTCGGCAACGACCGCACCGAGACGCTCGCCAGCCACGCCAACGTCGTCGTCTCGATGGGCGGGGCGCTCGCGCTCGCGCTCATCCTCGCGGCGATGGCCGTCAGTCTGCTCGTGTTCTTCCTCCCGTAGGTGACGCTGGCGACACGTCGCCCGCACCACCCTCGTCTCCCGCACCCCGTTTACCGACGGGTCCGGCGTCGCCACTCACGATTCGATTCGAGCGACGAGCAACCTTCCCGTCGCACTACTTCAGCGAGAGCGTTCGCGTCTCGATAGCGCCGCAACTCGGACAGACCCGCCGGTAGAACACGCTCGACCCGGTTGTCTTGGCGGACCACTCACCGTCGCTGTCGGTGAAGCCACACTTCGAACAGGTGAGGTCGGCCTCGCTGTATCGCTCTCGCAACCGGTCCAGTGCGGTCGTCCCTCTTGGCGTCCTTCTGATTGACATGAGGTAACATACACCACTGTCCTGTTTAATTGTGTCGTATGGCACAATCCCTAGGCGCAGTGATACTTGCGGAATCCAAAAATCACCGCCCGAATCACTCACATTCGGCCCGCCTTCGACCGGTACAGCGCCGCCGCTCACCGGGAGAAACCGAGTGCGGGGGGTGCCCGCGAGAACGTCCCTTACTCTTCGTCGGCGGCCGCGAACAGTTCGTCCACGGCCTCCTGCGCCGTCAGCGCCGCCTCCTCGGCGACGGCTTCCGCGTCGTCGGCATCGTCGGGCGCGTTGACGTACACGTCAACGTCGAGGACGCCGTCTTCGAACGTCACGGTGACGTCGAAGTCCTTGACGCGAGACTGCTTGAAGCGGGCGAAGATGAGGCCCTCAGCCGCTTCCGCGGCGGTCTGGACCACTTCTTCGTCCGTCGGCTGTGGCATTTACGCGCCGCCGGGGCCCATCGGACCCGCGCCGCCCGCGCCGCCCTGGAGCATCTGCTGGAGCTCTTCCTGCAGGCTCTCGAACTTCTCCTGCACGCGCGTCTCCTGCTTCGTGAGCTGTTCGACGCGCACTTCGAGGCTCTCGACCTTCTCTTCGAGGTCGTCCTTGGCCGCTTCGTAGTCGGTCTCGATGAGGAGTTCGCCGACCTCGCGGTACATCTTGGAGTCAGCGTCGATTTCCTCGAGCGTGGTGAGCGCCGTCTGTGCTTCGTTGAGCGCGGTCTCGGAGGACTGCTTCTGCTCGGAGACGTTCTGGGCGGTCTCCTGAAGGTTCTGCAGTTCTTCGAGCTTCTCTTGGGCTTCCGGCGGCAGACTTCCCTGCATACCCGAACCGACGGGACGCCGGCCCTAAAACACCCGCGGTCTCCTACGCGGATCCGGACAGTGGCTCGCCGGCGTCCGCGACGCGCTCTGCGGTCTCGACGAGGCGTATCCACGAGTTCACGCCCGCGCGGAGCGCGACGAGGTCGTCGGCCTCGACGGTGACGACGACGGTCCGCCCCTCGCGGCCGACGCGGGCACCGGACCGGGCGTCGTCTATCTCGCCTTCCTCGACGGCGACGCTCCGCTCGACGACGCGTGCGCGTCGCTCGTCAGAATAGTCGAATTCGAGCGAAGCGCTGTGCGCTGGACGCACGCTACTCGACGGCGACTTCTTTGACGTTGGGGGACCGCTCCTTCAGCAGGACGCGGTGCCCGCAGTACGGACAGCGGACGCCACCGAACTCGTCCAGTTCGACATCGCGCTTGCACCGGGAACACTTGTAGCTCATTGTGAGATGTGAAGAGTCGAGGCTACTTGGGAGTTATTCGTCCTCGCCGGTGAGCGCGGCGCGGATGGAGCGGCGGACCTGCTTGCCTGCGGGGGTCTGCGGGCGGTAGGTACCGCCGGTGAAGACCTCACCGGTCTCTTCGTTCTTCCAGATGCCGGTTCCGACGCGGGTGACGTCGTCGCCGTCGACTTTGGAGTTGCGCATCTCTGCTTCGATTTCCTTGACACGGCGTCGAGCGACGCGGCCGTACCGCGCGCCGAAGCGCCCGGAACTACCGACGGATCGAGCCTTCTTGTCGGCCATAGTACCGCGAACTACCTCGCCGGTATGGATAAACCCTACGAGTCGTCTCGGCATGTGACGGGCCTAGACACCGCTTTGTCGCCGGCGTGCGTACGGGAGGCCATGACACAACACGTGGTGGTCGGTGCCGGCCCGGTCGGACTCGCGGTGATGGAACAGCTCAGGGAACGCGGGGCGGACGTGGCCGCGGTGACGCGCCACGAACCAGACTTCCTCCCTGAGGGCGTCGAGAGCCGCCTCGCCGACGTGCTCTACCCCGACCGCGCCGTCGCGGCGCTCGCGGATGCGGATGTCGTCTACCACTGCGCGCAACCGCCGTACGACGAGTGGCCCGAACTGTTCCCCGACCTCACCCGCGGCATCGTCGCGGGCGTCGAAGCCGCCGGCGCGCGCCTCGTCGTCGCCGAGAACCTCTACATGTACGGCCCGGTGCAGGTCCGCCTCACCGAGGACCTCCCGTACGCCGCCACCGGCCCGAAGGGACAGACCAGAGCCGAGTGCGCCGACATCGTCCTCGACGCCCACGAGGCGGGCCGCATCGAGGCCACCATCGGCCGCGCCAGCGACTTCTTCGGCCCGCGCGTCCGCGAATCGGCCGTCGGCGAGCAGGTGTTCGGAGCCGCCGTCGCCGGCAAGCGCGCGAAGGTGTTCGGCGACCCGCGACTCGCCCACACCTACACCTACGTCCCCGACTTCGCGCGGGCGCTCGTCCTCCTCGGCGAGCGCGACGAGGCCCTCGGCGAGGTCTGGCACGTCCCGAACTCCGAGACGGTCTCGACGCGCCGCTTCGTCGACCTCGTCTACGAGGCCGCCGACATCGACCCGGGCTTTCCGCACATCATCGCCGCGACGGGGCTCGCGCTGACCATCGGCGGCTACCTGAGTGCGCCGCTGAAGGAGCTCTCCGAGATGCGCTACGCCTTCGAGGAACCGTACGTCGTTCGCGACGCGAAGTTCCGCGAGACGTTCGGGGACGCCGTCGAACCGACGCCGCTGCGAGACGCCATCGCCGAGACGGTCGCGTGGTACGAAACGCAACGGGAAGACGCAGCGGCCGAGGCCGAGCCGATTCACATCGAGACGGTTTCGGAGGGGACCGCCGAGTCGGCCTGAGTCAGCCATTCGATTCCGATTCCGATTCCGATTCCGACTCGGCGTGTTTTCCGCCGCTACGTGTCTTGTAACTCGTCTTCTCGCAGCGCCTCGTTCAGGTCGTCGCGGACGCGCTCGCCCGTCTCACGGTTCATCGCCGTCGTGACGATTCGGTTCTCTTGGACGCTCGACCCGTCTCGTAGGAGGAGTCTGACGTTGCCGTTGTCGTCGGCGCGGGTGACCTTCGCCCGGAGCCCCGTCCGCGACCCGGTCCCCCCGGCGTCGATGGGACCGGGAATGACCTTCTTGACGTGCGGGTGGCCGGCGACGACGCCGATTGCTCGGCGGCCCCGTCGCCCCCCGATGAGCGTGCTGTGGCTCCCGCCCAACTTCTCGGCGGGCGGGATGTCGACGACCTCCAGCGTCCGCTCGCCGCGGGTGTCGAGGACGCGCTGGACCGGATTGTCGTCGGAGACGCGGTAGAACTCGTGGTGGAGTTGGGCGCGCGTCTCGCGGAGCGGGCCGCGCTCGCCCGCGGCGTACACGGTCTCGGGGCGCTTGCGCCGAATCTCGTCGGCGACGAGGCCGGCGAAGTTGCGGAGTTGGACGACCTTCGTCTCGTCGTCCGACTCGGGAATCGTCGTGACCGTCGTCTCGCCGAGCACGTCCTCCTCGTCGAGGAACGTCAGCGTCGCGCGGTCGGCCTCGAAGACGGCCACGACGGCGTCGCAGTTGGCGGTGTTGCAGGTGAGACAGTAGTCTCCCGGCTTCTCTAACGGGTTTCCACACCGCCGACAGTGCATATCGACGTGTCGGGCGTGCGCGTACAAAAGGCCGTTTATGCCGGCCGGCGCAGACGCGCCGCGACTCCCGGCGCGCGTCGCCCGGCGAAACATATTCGTCCCCGTGTCCGAGAGTCCACTTCGTATGCGCCGCCGCGCCCTTCTCGCGTCGCTGTCGCCGCTCGCGCTCGCCGGTTTCGTCGGACTGGTCGCGCTCGCGCTCGACCCCGAGACGACCGTCCGCCTCGCCACGCAACTGGGTCAGTCGGCGCTCGACACGGGCCGGGCAATCGCCTCGTACCTCCGTCGGGCCGCGCCTCTCTCGACGGCGCTGTTCGCCGCGTTCGCGTGGGTCGCCGCCGGGAGCTTCCGCGCGTTCGTCGCCCACCGCGACCCCTCGGACACGCGGACGACCGCCGAACTCGCGTTCGCGCTCGTCGCCTCGGCGACCGTCCCACTCGTCGTCGTCTTCGCCCGCGACAGACCCGTCGTCGTCGCCGGCGCGGGCGTCGCGCTCCTCGCCGCCGCCGGAGCCGTCTTCGCCGGCCGCTCGAACGCCAGCGGCGTCGTCACCGGGTCGCTGTACGCGATGGCACCGGTCGCCCTCGGCGGCGTCGTCGCGTCGCTCGTCGCCGGTCCCTCGGTCGCCCGGACCGCGACGCTGGCGCTCCCGCTGGCCGTCGGCTACGCGCTCGGCGTCGCCA
>NZ_LOEP01000040.1 GCF_001482285.1 Haloferax sp. Q22
CATCCGTCTTTAGCTAAGCGAAGAACCGCATGACTGCGGCGGCTTATCGGTGTTACTTTTCGGAAGGAATGAGGAGGCAACGAGTGTGTACAACGAAGCCTCCTCACACGATGTTGAACGTCGCCTCACTAACCTCCTTCCTTCTGAAGCGCTCGAAGACCACGCCGATGCTGTCGGCGTGGTCGAGCGCGAAGGGAAGCTTCAGATCCCACCACTCGTCTGGTCGTTCGCGTTCGGCTTCGCCGCAGGCGAAAGCCGAACGCTTGCGGCCTTCAGACGCACCTACAACTCCACTGCTGATGAATCGCTCTCTCCGGGAGGCTTCTATCAGCGGTTGACTCCGACGCTCGCAGAGTACCTCCGCGACCTCGTCGAATACGGGTTCGACGAGGTCGCTGTCCCTCACACCGTCTCTGATGAGTTCGACCGCTTTCGAGATGTGATGATTGCTGATGGAACCGTCCTGCGGTTGCACGAGCTGCTCTCCGAAGAGTACAAAGCACGTCACGAGGAGCAGGCTGGAGCGAAGCTCCACCTGCTCCACAACGTCACCGACCAGACGGTCGAACACTTCAGCATCACGGACGAGAAAACGCACGACAGCACGTTGTTCAACACAGGATCGTGGCTAGAAGGACGGCTAGCGATTTTCGATCTCGCCTACTTCAAGTATCGGCGGTTCGCGCTGATCGACGAGAACGACGGCTACTTCGTGAGTCGACTGAAAAAGAGCGCAAACCCGGTTGTGACGGAGGAATTACGGGAATGGCGCGGCCGCGCCATTCCCTTGGAAGGTGAGAAAATCTTCGACGTCGTGGACGACCTCTCCCGCAAGTACATCGACGTCGAAGTCGAGGTTGAGTTCGACCGGAGAGAGTACGCGGGTACGCAGTCACGAGATACGAAACGGTTCCGTGTCGTCGGCGTCCGCAACGAGGACGCCGACGACTACCATCTGTACATCACGAACCTCTCTCGGGAGGAGTTTCTCCCGGCCGATCTAGCGATGATCTACCGATGTCGATGGGAGGTAGAGTTGCTGTTCCGAGAACTCAAGACACAGTACGAACTGGACGAGTTCGACACGACGAAGAAGCACATCGTAGAGATTCTGCTGTACGCAGCGCTGTTATCCTTGATCGTGAGTCGTGATTTGCTTGGTCTGGTCAGAGAGCACGCTGATGATGGGATCGTGTTCCCGCCGGAACGCTGGGCGGCGACCTTCCGGTCGCACGCCCAGCTCATCCTCCGCGAACTGAGGGACTATCTCGCCTACTCGCCGCCGCCACTGCTAGAGCGACTGATCGAAGACGCTCAGAAGATCCACAAGCAACGACCGATCCTTCGAGAACAGCTCGCTACCACCATCCAACCGACTGCTGAGGCTTAGCTAAAGACCAATG
>NZ_LOEP01000041.1 GCF_001482285.1 Haloferax sp. Q22
TGTCTGCGGCTCGTCGTTGCAATCACCAACTTCGAACGAGGAAACGATCCGGGCTGTGAGAAGCTATGAGATGGATTCTATGACACGCTCCGTATTGGTGCAAGAGTGACTTAAAGGACCGTTGCCCTCAGCTGTTCTACACTTCAGCCAGTTTTTCAAAACCGCCGTTGCCGTCGGTCATGCATTTTCACCTGATCTCGTTTCCGGGTGTCGTCGATTGTGCGTTCAAGACGATTGCCGTCCCGTTTGAGGTCGTCCTAACTTCAATTACCGAACAAGAGCCGAAAACAGATTGTCAGTCCAGTTCGCAGAGCACCAGCCGTTCTATTTCACACCTCATTACTGGCGCGTTCAGCGATAGCGTCAGCGAGGGATTCACGTGTGTCGGGCGCACCGGCACGCAGACCGGCACGCAGGAGCAGGCGGATAAGAACGCTCTTGTCGACCTCTCCATCAGCGTCACCGCCTAGGTAGTCGCGGAGTGAGTCGACGGTGTCGTGCATCGCTTCGGGGTTATTTTCGAGCGCGTGCAGGAGTGCAGCGGTGTGACCGTCACGAACAGAGACGTTCGGGTGGACGTCCCCGTTTTCGACGGCCTCGAGCGCGTCGACGAGCGCGTCGGTGAGGTCGCCATCGTCCTGCTTGGTCTGTGCTGAGACGCGACTGCCTTTCTGAGTCTGTGCTTTGAGTTCTTCGAGGTCGGCGTCGTCGGACATGGTTAGTTAGTCTCCGTGGAGGTCGTCGCTGTCTCGCCGTCGACGCGCTGGAGAAGTGCCGTCGCAGCGTCGGTGTAGGCGTCTTTCACTCGTTTGGCCGTCGCGAGGAGTTCGTCGTTCGGGACGGCGAAGACGGTGCGGCCTTCGGCTTGTGCGTTCGGAACGCCCTGTGAGTCGGTGATGGGACTCGGGGCGATACGGTCGGGATACTGCTCGCGGAGTCGGGCGAGCATTTCGGTGTCGACGTTCGCACGCTTGTCGTACATACTCGGGAGGACCATCGCCAGTTCGAGGTCAACGTCGAAACCAGCGACAATCTCGTCAATGTCTGCGACGAGTTGATCGAGCTGTCGCTCCTCGAACTCGCCCATCGTGAGCGGGGCGATGACGCGGCCCGTCGCGAACAGTCCATTCAGCGTGACATTGTTGGTCAATCCGGGGAGGTCGAGCAGGACAACGTCGTAGCCGAGAGGGTCGACGTAGTTCGTCAGGAACTCGTCAAGGCGCGTGTAGCGGTCCTCGACGTTGACGCTCGCGAGGTCGTCGTCGACGCTGTCCAGTCCCTCGTGGGCGGGGATGAGGTCGACGTTTTCGCCAGTCTCCCAAATCATGTCCTCAACAGCGTCGGGGACCTTCTCGGCGATAGTCGACCACTCCTCAGCGAACACAGTCGAGATATTCGGCCACGCATCGTCTTCGGCGGCACGAACCTCATCGTGGATGCCGAACTGCTTAGAGAGGTCGCCCTGCTTTCCTGCGAGATCGATGAGTAGGACGTTAAGCCCGTACTCCCGGGCGAGCGCTTCCCCGAGGTGTGCTGTGCTGGTAGTTTTCGTGACTCCTCCTTTGTCCATGAAGAGGGCCGCTCGGAGCGCCCTGTTCGCTGTATTCTGTTTGGGCATATACAGATTCATATATGGAATCATATATACAAAAAGATGGGGGTGTGTGCGACAGAAACGAGCATATATGTGAGCGTATATGGTGTGCTACTTCACTGGAAATAGTAGGGTCGAAAAAGAGGTGTCAAGCGCTCGGTTAGAACTCACCGAGCGTCGTCACGATGACGTGGTCGCAGCGCTTGGTGATGCCGTCGCATCCGGCGACATAGCAGTCGGTACACACCTGATGGTCGTCATCCTCGTCGCCGTGCGTCATCTCGTGGCCGCAACGGCTCTGTTGAAACTCTCCGAACCTGACAGTTGTCGCGTGCTGAATATAGCGCGCATGTCTTGCAAATTGGGAGTCCCACCAAAGAAACTAATCTAACCCGTTCAAACGAACACACGAATGGTCTCCCTCGGATTCATTGCATTCTGGGTGCCGGTCGCATTCCTTTTCATGGTCGCAGCAAGCTATCTCGGGACGAAGTTGGCCCTCCGCTCTTACCACGAAGGGATCGACCCCAACCTGTTCGACTTCACACCCGGAATCAAGGACAAGCGAAGAGACGACTGAAAGACTCACCCTCTGAGTGTTGCACACCTCTCCTGACAGCGTTCGGTGAGATCTCTATGGTCGTGCTGAATACAGGGCGCAAGTCGGTCAAAGTGGTTTGGTGAATTGAACACGGTCAGACGACTGTGCGAGACAAGTGTTTTACCACCGCACTCACAATGTACACACATGAGTTCCGAATCGGAGAAGAAGCGAGTGCAGTTCCGAGCACCGAGAGGGCTGGTGGATCGGGCTGACACCCTTGCAGCGGTGTTCGAGACAGACCGGACGGACATTCTCATCTCAGCCCTCCGCGAGTATCTTCGGGACGCAGCGCACTCTGACGAAGTGAAGCAGGAGGTCGCAGAAGCGTACTACGACGACGCCATTACCTTCGAGGAATTAAAGTCTCTCGTCGGTCACGAGGAGGCCGCAAATTTTCGTCTCCTGAAACAGCAGTTGAGCGAGGCATTCGTTGACGACGTGGCAGAAGAGTTGGCCGACACATAGATGGTGCGCATCGTCGCTGATACGTCTGCCCTCGTTAGTTTGGGAACCGTAGCAGACGCCACGACAAACCCACTCGATTTGCTTCTTGAGTCACACGAACTCCTGCTCCCCAAGCAAGTTCTCGAAGAATTGGCTGAAACAGCATCTTACGACGATGCCTCTGGAGAGGCAGCACAAGCTGTGCTTGACCGTAAGAACGCGTTCGATGTCCGTCCTGTCGAATTGGACGAAACGTTTCCACTGGACGATGGCGAGAATGCGGCAGTCACGTTGGCGAACGAAGTGGACGCGAGCCAACTCCTCTGCGACGAGTTCAACCGACTCGCACTGGTCCATGCATCACTCGTTGACACTCGTCTCGTGACGACGCCAATCCTACTCACTGCCCTCGTGCGGAACGACGTGCTCTCTCCCGATTCTGCGGAGCAGTCACTCGAGAAGATGAGCGACGCCCGGAGTTGGTCTGCAAATTCTTACGTCGCACGCGCAAAAGCAACACTACAACAGCAACGAGAGGGCAATTGACCCCCTGTCCGATTTCAGGTAGCTCATCTCGACCGAACTGAACAGAGGGCGCAAGTCGATTGGAATCGTCGTCCAGAGCCACTTGAGCCAATTCATTCGAGACAATGTGGCTGTCTATTACTGAGGCACATTCATCGGGTGTCAGTTGCTGGTTGGTGGTACAGCACCCAGAGAACCGGGATACCAGCAATCGTCCCGAGCAGAAGCAAGGCAGGGGTAGGAATTGGTGGGAGGACACTGTCTACCGATTCGAACACCACGTAGAACAGACTCAGTAGTTGGCCGGTCAGTAAAACAGCAAGTGGATATCGCGATTCTTGTTGGTGTTCCCAGTGTCTTCCGGCGACAGTGAGGCCACTTCCGACGAAAACCCATATGCCAGTGATAATCATTCGAAACCCCTGAGAAACGTCAGCGCGCCATGGCTCGAACACAGCGATGCCACCGATGGCAGTACAGAGACCAATGACGAGAAGGATTTTTGCAGGTAAAGTCGCCGTCCGCTTGGCACCCGTCTCGTGTCCGTACACCCGCACGAGACCCAGCAGTAGTAACACACCGCTGAGGATGAGTGCAAGACCGATTGCGAGTCGTTCAGGTGGGCTGTCCCCAATTTGAGTCACGGCAACCACTGAAATGAGCCCACCTGCAGCTCCGAATACAGTCAATAAGAGGGCGCTACTGAAGCGGCGAGCCATGATATCCATCAATCGTGAATGTGTAAATTCTTTGGGTCAATCCCGAATGAGTTCTCTGCTGAACTCATCCTCTGTATCGGTCACGACGCTTCTGACAGCTGTTGGTGAGGATTCTGCGAGCGTGCTGAATAGAGAGCGCGAGTCGGTCATGGGGGGGAGTTTAATTTCCACAACAACTTACTCAGCGATATGGCAGATACCCTCACAGAACTCTCCCAGCGGAACGAAGCGTTCTGGATTGGTTTGGCCCTCTTTCTTCTCGGGGTGATTACTCCCGAGACCCTCCTCCTCGGAGGAATTGAACTCTCACGGGTTCTCATCTGGGTTGGTGGTGGGATTCTCATGGTCAGGGTTCTCGTTGGGATATACCGAATCCTGAGGACGACGGCTGAGGCAGGAGTATTTGGCTATCGTGAAGGGAAACAGAACGACCGATAGAACCTCTGCATTCAGCACGGCCTCAGCAAACTATCAGCGCCTGAGGGATTCAACAGAGCCATCGAGACGTTTCAGGTTGCTGGATGGCCGTCTGTCGACCGAAGCCCGTACTCTACGACTTAGCTATAGTTCGCCTGTCATCAGTCGCTTGCGTGGCGGGTCTTCGCTGTCATCGAGCGCATCGTTGAGTTCGCCACGCACCCGAGTTATCGAGCGCAGTTCAGTCCCTTTGCCAATCTCAAACTCATCGCAGGTCAGAGCTCGCGAGAGTTCATCGCGCAGTTCTGTGGCGACCTCGCGGCCGCTCACGTCGACGAGCGTCTTGTATTCATCCACCGCGAGGTAGGTTGCATCGTCGATAGCGTCAGCGGCCCAACGGTCGAACAGGTAGTCCTCGAACCGCTTCCGAATCGCCTTGCGCCACTCAATCTTCACCGGGAACGGCGACTCATTGGTCTTGTCGAGAGCTGTCTGACGTGTCGCCGTCCCGCCGTCAGTCATGAGATGGACTTCTGAGCCGGAGTCGTTGCCGGCCTTCTGCTCTTGGTCATTGTTATCGTCGACGTCGTCGACAGGGCGCACGTCGACGACCTGCCGCTTCGCGTCACGGAACCGTCGTGTTGGACCGTAGACCGGGTTTTCGACAGCGTAAGCATTGCACTCGTGGATGGTCACTTTCAGTTCGTCGGTGTCGGTTACTATCCAGGAGGGTGTCATAGAAGAGTTCTCACACCGTGATCACGGTACTTCCCGGATTGTCTCCACGTTCGTAGTTGGTGATTGCGACGACGAG
>NZ_LOEP01000042.1 GCF_001482285.1 Haloferax sp. Q22
GAGCGCGACGGGATTCGAACCCCAGTCGCAACAAGTTGCTCCTTGATTCGAATCCCGCGCGTGGCGTTCCGACACGCCTCGCTGTCGCTCGCCGACTTACCACAACCGAAAGAGCGCGACGGGATTGAGCAAACGCGAAGCGTTTGCGATGTCCGTCGCGCGAGCGAGGCCTTCGGCCGAGCGAGCGCGACGGGATTCGAACCCGCGACCATCGGATTAGAAGTCCGACGCTCTGTCCGACTGAGCTACGCGCCCTCGATGCCCACAAACCGGCCCTGCAAGAAAAACGAATCGGGTTCTACCCGTCGAACCGATACAGCGACGTGACCGCCGGGAGCCGGTTGAGCATCCAGATGCCGACGGGGAGGCCGACGATGGTGAGCGTGAACAGCACCGCCACGTTCGCCCAGACCCAGCTCAGCCACCAGCCGACGAACACGAAGTAGACGGCGCGGACGATGATTGACCGCTGGCCCCGAGACGAGTCGGGTTCGAGCCGCGATTTCGGCTCCTTCAACGAGAGCACCGTCGGCACGAGATTGATGAGCGCGACGCCGAGCGGGATGCCGATGACGGTCGCGTTCAGGAACCACGCGACGTTGACGACGGCGGGCGTCGCCCACCATCCGACGAAGACGAACCAGATGGCGCGGACGACGAACGAACGCTGAGACATACGCGTAGTACGCGGGGCGAGGCGAAAAGCAGCGGGGTGAAAAAGTGAGACATGTCGGCGACGAGAGAGCGGCGAAACCCGCCACCCGAAGCGACGTGAAGGGAGGCTTTAACAGCGCCAACGCGGTAACACCGGCTATGAGAGTCATCGGGACGGTCGGCCTGCCGGGAAGCGGCAAGGGCGAACTCGCCGAGGTGGCCCGCGAAGCGGGCGTGCCCGTCGTGACGATGGGCGATGTCATCCGCGAGGAGTGTCGCAAGCGCGGCCTCGACCCCGCGACGGACCACGGGAAGATAGCGACCGCGCTCCGCGAGGAGGAGGGCGACGCCGCCATCGCCGCGCGGTCCCTGCCGATGGTCGAAGACTACCTCGAATCGAACGACGTGGTGCTCGTCGACGGCCTCCGGTCGGGCGTCGAACTCGACCGCTTTCGGGAGGCGTTCGGCGACGAGTTCGTCCTCGTGAGCGTCGAAGCGCCGTTCGAGACGCGCGCCGAGCGCCTGCTCGACCGCGACCGCGACGACAGCGACACCGACGTGGAGGCGCTCAAAAAGCGCGAGCGCCGCGAACTCGACTTCGGGATGGGCGACGCGATGGACCGCGCCGACGTGGTCATTCAGAACACCGGCACGCTGGCGGAATACCGCGAGACTATCACGAAACTGTTCGAAGAGGGGCCCGAGGCGGTCGCGGAGGCCGACGCGTGAGCATGATTTACAGCGTCGACGTTCGCATCGAGGTCCCCGTCCGCGACACTGAGGTCACCGACCGCGTCGGCGACGCCGTCGAGAACATCTTCCCCGGCGTCGAACTCGACCACGAACCCGGAACGCTCGTCGGGGAGACTCACGAACTGGAGCGCTTCTCCGAGCGCCTCCACGAGCAGGCCATCCTCGACACCGCCCGCCGCGAGTTCGCGAAGCGCCGCGACGACGACGGCTTTTCGTTCGCGCTGAAAAAACAGGCCGCGTTCAAGGGCGTCGTCAACTTCTCCGTCGGCAACCCCGACGAACTCGGCGACATCGAGGTCCACGTGACCGTCCGCGATCCCTCCGTCGACGAGGTCATCGACTACATCGCGCCGCCGACCGAAGACGGGCGACCGGTCGACCCGAACGACCGCTAAAGGGAGCCGAAACCGAGACTGAGACGGCGTTTTCTCGTCTACTCAGGTGACCAGCAGCGCCACCGCGACGGCGATGAAGACGATTTTTAGCCCCGTGTTGACGGCGATGACCTTCGAGCCAAACTCGGGGCCCCAGATGCCGTACTGGAAGGGGATCGACCGCTTGAACGTCGAGACGGCAAAGGAGATGATGCCGCCGATGAGCATCGTCGCCACGGCCTGTTTCGGCGTGAACGTCTCGCCGATGGCCGGTGCGATGGTCGCCGCACCGGTCGTCGTGTCGAACGCGAAGGCGACGACGACGGGGACGGCCGCGCCCGGCAGGCCGACGAGGTTCGTCAGCGGACTGGCGAGCGCCGCGAACGACTCGAGGTCGGTCGTCCGCAGGAGGAGCGTGACAGCCACGTAGACGACGGCGAGTCGCGGGACGATGCGCCGCAGTTTCTTCCACGTGCTCTGGGCCGCGTCTTCGACCATTTCGCGGAGTGAGTCGTCGGTGTCGGCCGCGTCGCTGGAGTCGCCCGCGTCGTCATCCGAATCGACCGCATCGACCGCGCCGCCCGAGCCGTCGGTCTCGGCGACCGCGACCGGCGTCGTGTTTCGGTCCGAGAGGAGCACCGCGCCGGCGACGACGCCGGTCGCGGTGATTGCGAGCGCGATGGCCGCCCGCGCGCCGACGTACATGAAGCCGACCTCGCGGCCGAGGATGGGGATGAGCACCGGCCAGTAGAACGTGAAGATGTGCTGGACGAAGCCGAAGAACGTGTTGATGGTAACGGCGACGAGGGTCGCTCGGTCGTCGAGGACGCCCGACTCGCGGAACTCCGCGAGCATCCCGTAGCCCGCCGTCGTCGAGGCGGCGGTGGTGACGATGGCCGTCCCCACCTCGTCCGGGAGGTTCGCTGGACTCGTCAGATACCGCGAGAGGCCGGCGATGCGCTCGACGAGGCCGAAGGCGACGACGAGGTTCGCGGCGAAGACGCCCACGGCGATGTAGGCGGCGATGCGCGCGACTCGCGGGAGCACCTCGAACAGCACCGGGAGGACGGCCGACGGCTGCACGACCGACGGTCGGTGCCGAGCGAACTAATCGGCGTCGGTCGGCGCGAGGCGGGAGACGAGAGACGGTTCGAACGTCGGGTCAGACGAGCACCTGCGCCACCCCGAACAGGACGACGACGCCCAGCACGTCGCAGACGTTGGTGACGACGGGGATGACCACGTCGTCGGGGTCGAGGCCGAACCGATAGGCGACGTAGGTCGCCGAGAACGTCACGGCGACCGCGAGGACGGCCAGCGAAATCCCGCTGGACAACGCGATGAGGACGACCTTCTGCAGGCCCAGCGACGTGTCACCGGAGACGAGGAGGGTGGCGACCCACGCGCCCGCGCCGATGACGGGGAAGACCGTCACCGCGAGGGCGACCGTGGCGACGGCGTTGCCCGCGAGTTCGTCGTCGCGGGGCGAAAACGAGAGCGTCCCGAGGTGGAACGATGTGGACAGTCGCGCCGCGAGGACGCTCCCGAGGTTCCCCGCGGTCCCGATGGTGACGGGGACGAGCACGAGCATCGACGGGTAGCGGAGCAGTTGCGCCTCGAAACTCCCGAGAACGAGGCCGCTCCCGAGTTCGACGAGCGTGAGCACGAGCAGCACCGGGAGCATCGCCCGCGTGATGGCGCGGACGGTCCACTCCGTCGGCACTCAGAACACCCCCGCGACGGCGAGGACGGTTCTGACGGCGATGAGTAAAAAGAGGATGCCGAACACGTCGCCGGTGGTCGTCACGACCGGCCCGACGATAGTGTCCGGGTTGCGGCCGCGGCGGTAGCCCGCGAAGACGACGCTGACGACGACGACGGTCAGGACGATGCCAGAGAGCAGGCCGGCGATAATGGCGACGCCGACGAGAATCGGGAGCGGCGCGACCCGACTGCCGAGAAACGTGAGGAGGAAGTACGCCACGACGGCGGCGAACGTGCTCGTGAGCACGCCGTTGGCGAGCGCGGCCGTCGCGGCGGCCCGGAGTCGCTCGTCGCCGCCGGTGACGCGGGGTTCGATGAGCCCCTGGTGGAGCGCGGTGGCGATGCGAGCGCCGAGCGAGCCGTAGACGTTGCCGCGGGTCGCCAAGAGCGCGGGGACGAGCACGAGAAGCCCCGGCACGGCCCGGAGTTCGGCCCGCATCCCGCCGAGGACGACACCGGCGATGAGACCGCCGACGAGGCTGGCCGCGAGCGCGGGCAAGGCTTCCTTGTAGGCCTCGACCGCCACGTCTCGCACGGTCATTGTGGGGTGCGACGGCCCGGAGCGTTAAAAGTCGGCGGTATCCCGGCGAGCCGCGAGAACCGCGCGGTCGCGGAATCGTGGAATCAGAACCGCAGAGAACCGAGAATCGAATGGAATGCGGGGTTAGAACGGCCCCATGCCGCCGAGACCGCCCATGCCGCCACCGCCGCCGCCCTGGTTCTGGAGCTTCTTCATCATCCGCTGCATGTCGCCGTCGCCCATGTTCTGGAACTGCTTGATGGTCTGTTCCATCATGCGGTGCTGTTCGAGCAGTTCCTGTATCGTCTCCTCGTCTTGTCCCGACCCCTGTGCGATGCGCTTGACGCGGGACGCGCCGACCTTTCGCGGGTTCTCCAGTTCCTCTTCGGTCATCGAGTCCATGATGACCTCGAACGCGCGCATCCGGTCTTTCGTCACGTCCATCGCGTCGTCCGGAAGCTGGTCTTTGATGCCGCCGCCGAAGCCCGGAATCATGTCGAGCACCTGGTCGAGCGGGCCCATCTTGTCCATCGCCTCCATCTGCTTTTGCATGTCCTTGAGGGTGAAGTTCCCCTTCATCATCTCCTCGGGGTCCCAGTCCTCGTCTTCGGCCTGGGTCTCGGACATGGCGCGTTCGACGCGCTCGGAGAGCTGTTTCAGGTCGCCCATCCCGAGCAGACGAGAGATGAAGCCGTTCGGTTCGAAGCGTTCGATGTCCTGAACCGTCTCGCCCATGCCGAGGAAGGCGATAGACGAGTCGGTCTCGTTGACGGCGGTCAGCGCGCCGCCACCCTTCGCCGTCCCGTCGAGCTTGGTGATGACGACGCCGCCGATGCCGATGGATTCGTCGAACTGCTGAGCCTGTTCTTTCGCCCCTTGCCCGATTGCCGCGTCGAGGACGAGTAGGTTCAGGTCAGGCTGGACGACGCCCTCTATCTCCTCGATTTCGTCGATGAGGTCGTCTTCGAGCGCGTGGCGACCGGCCGTGTCGACGATGTGCACGTCGGCGTCCTCGGTCGCTTCGAGGCCCTCGCGGGCGATTTGGACCGGGTCGTCGCAGTCGGGGTCACCGTAGAAGTCGACCTCGGCGCGCTCACACATCTGCTTCGCCTGGTCGTACGCGCCGGGGCGGAAGGTGTCGGTCTGGATGACCGCGGGGCGAAGTCCCTTCTTCGAGAACCACCACGCCATCTTGGCGGAGGTGGTCGTCTTCCCCGACCCCTGCAGGCCGGCGAGCATGATCGTCTGCGATTCGAGCGGAATCTCCGTCGACTCGCCGATGAGTTCGACGAGTTCCTCGTAGACGATTTTCAGGACGTGGTCGCGCGCGCTCGTGCCGCCCGGCGGCTCTTCTTCCAGCGCGCGGGTCTTGATAGAGTCCGAGAGGTCCATGACGAGGCTGACGTCGACGTCGGCGGAGAGCAAGGAGCGCTGAATCTCCTTGACGATCTCCTGAACGTCGTCCTCGTCGAGGCGGGACTTCCCACGCAGTTTATCCAGACTGCCGCGGAGGGAACTCCCGAGATTGTCGAGTACCATTGTCCCTTCCTACGCCGTCGCGTCGGTAAAGGCTTTATCCGTCGCGTTCGGGGCCAACACCTATCGGTTCGGCCCCCGACAGCGCACTCGATGACCGCGATTCTCGTCCTCGACCGCCCCACGCACGGTATCCCGGCGTCTGAGTACGCCGACGCCCTCCGCGAGCGCCTGCCCGACGCGACCGTCCGCCACCCGAAGACGACCGCCGAGACGCTCGACGCCGCCCGCGACGCGACCGTCATCACCGGCACGTCGCTCCCCGAGGACGTGCTCGACGCCGCCGACGACCTCCGACTGTTCGCCGGCGCGGCCGCCGGCTACGACCATCTCCCGCTGGAAGCACTCCGCGAGCGCGGCGTCCTCGTCACCAACGCCTCCGGTGTCCACGGCCCCAACATCGCCGAACACGTCCTCGGCTCCCTGCTCATGATTACCCGCCGACTCGACGAGGGAATCCGCCGCCAGCGACGCCGCGAGTGGCGACACTTCCAGTCGTACGGCGAGTTGCACGGCTCGACGGCCACCGTGGTCGGCCTCGGTGCCATCGGACAGGCGGTCGTCGAGCGACTCGACGCGTTCGGCGTCGAGACCATCGGCGTCCGCTACACGCCGGAGAAGGGAGGCCCGACCGACGAGGTGGTCGGCTTCGACGACCTCGAATCGGCGCTCGTCCGCACCGACTTCCTCGTGGTCGCGTGCCCGCTGACCGACGAGACGCGCGACCTCATCGACCGGCGGGCGCTGAGCGCGCTCCCCGAACACGCCGTCCTCGTCAACGTCGCGCGCGGCGGCATCGTCGACACCGACGCCCTCGTCTCGCACCTCCGAAGCAACCGACTTCGCGCCGCCGCGCTCGACGTGACCGACCCGGAGCCATTACCCGAAGACCACCCGCTTTGGGGCTTCGAGAACGTCTACATCACCCCGCACGTCTCCGGTCACACGCCGCACTACTGGACGCGGGTCGCCGACATCCTCGCGGAGAACGTCGAGCGACTGGCGTCTGCGCCGGACGGCGAAACGCCGACGCTCCGCAATCAGGTGGTTCCGAGTCCCGAATCGGGGCCCAGTCCGGACTCGGCGTCGAACCCCGGCGCGAACCCCTGAGCTACTTCCCGCGACGAATCGTAGGCTCGGGCGATGACGACGCTCGCGTTCGGCCTCGATGCCGCGACCTATCTCGCGTTCTGCGGGGCGGCGGTCGCGCTCATCCTCGCGCCCGGCCCCGACACGATGTACGTCCTCGCCCGCGGCCTCGACGGTCGCGGGTCGGGCGTCCAGTCGGCGTTCGGCATCGCCACGGGCGTCCTCTTTCACACGCTCCTCGCGACGGTCGGCGCGGCGGCGCTCTTTCGAACCGTCCCCGAGGCCGCCGCGGCGCTCAAGTACGTCGGTGCGGCGTACCTCGTGTACCTCGGCGTCACCGCCCTCCGGAACGACGAGTTCGACCCCACGGTCGAGACCGACGCCGGGGGGAGTTTTCGTCGGGGTGTCCTCGTCAACGCGCTCAACCCGAAAGTCGCGCTGTTCTTCCTCGCGTTCCTCCCCGGCTTCGCCGGACAGGGCGCGGGAACCGGGATACGGATGGCGAGTCTGGGCGCGACCTACGCCGTCCTCACGGCGCTGTACCTCTCGGTCGTCGCGCTCGGCGCGAACCGACTCGGGTCGAGGCTCGCGGAGACGCGGGTCGCGAGCGCGCTGAACTACGTCGGCGCGGGGACGATGCTGCTGCTCGGAGTCGTGCTCGTACTGGAGTGAGGCGTCCGAAAGAACGGAACGACGGACCGACTACGATTACTCGTCTTCGCCGAGCAGGCGCTCGACCATCTGTTCGGGGTCGAACTTCTCGATGTGGTCGTAGCCCTGTCCCACGCCGAGGAACAGGATTGGCTTGCCCGTCACGTACGCGATTGAGATGGCCGCGCCGCCGTTGGAGTCGGCGTCGGCCTTCGTCAGAATCGCGCCGTCGATGGCGGCCGCGTCGTTGAACTGTCGGGCGCGTTCGACCGCGTCCTGTCCGGCGACGGCCTCGTCCACGAAGAGGGTGAGGTCCGGGCCGACGACGCGGTCTATCTTCTCCAACTGCGCCATCAGGTCGTTGGAAGTGTGGAGCCGACCCGCCGTATCGCCGAGGACGATGTCGATGTCGTGTGCCTCGGCGTACTCGACGCCGTCGTAGATGACGGCCGCCGGGTCACCGCCCTGCTCGTGGGCGATGAGCTTCTTGCCGAGCGCCTCCGCGTGCTCGCGGATCTGCTCGTTCGCGCCGGCGCGGTAGGTGTCGCCGTTGGCGAGCACCGTCGAGTAGCCCTGCTTCTCGAAGTACTTCGCGAGTTTGGCGATGGTCGTCGTCTTCCCGACGCCGTTGATGCCGGTGAAGATGAGCGTGACCGGCTTGTCGGCCTCGGCGATGCGCTGGTCGAAGTCGAACTGCCCGACGCTGATGACCTCGTAGAGCGCGTCGTGGAGCGCCTCGGAGACGAGTTGTCCCGTACTCTGGACCTGCTTTCGCGTCTCGCCGATGAGCTTCTCGCGGATGGTCTCGAGAATCTCCTCTGCGACCTGCATCTCGACGTCGCTCTGGAGGAGCGCCATCTCAAGTTCCCAGAGGGGGTCTTCGAGGTCTTCTTCCTCGATGACGACTTTCCCCGTGGCGAACGCGGCGGCGCGGCGGAGTCGGCCCGGCCCGGACGAGTCGTCGTC
Source organism: Haloferax sp. Q22 (assembly GCF_001482285.1). Classification (GTDB taxonomy): domain Archaea; phylum Halobacteriota; class Halobacteria; order Halobacteriales; family Haloferacaceae; genus Haloferax. The sequence goes on from NZ_LOEP01000042.1 coordinate 8,308, forward strand.
TTCCTCCGCCAGCGCCGCTTTCGCGGCGTCGGAGGCGAGCGACTCGCGCGGCTCTGCCTCGTCGGGCGCGGGCTCGGGTTCGTCCGCATCGGCCGCCGGCTCGTCGGCCATCTGCTCGTCAACCGCCGCCGTCGCCGGTTCGGGTTCGGGTTCTCCCTCCGCGGTCGCCGCGGCCTGTTCGGGCGCGGTGTCCGCGTCGGTCGCCGGCTCGGCGTCCGCAGGAACGTCGTCGACCGCGTCGGCTTCGGAATCAGCGTCCGCGTCGCCGACGGAGTCGGCGTCGGAAGGTTCGGACGCCTCGGGTTCGACCGCCGCGTCTGCTGGTGCTGATTCCGCTTCCGCGTCGGCCTCGGTCTCGGCCTCGTCGGCCGCCGCTTCGGCCTTCTCTTCGGCGGTCTCTTCAACGTCGTTACGGAAGCGGTTGAGTTTCTTCTTCAGTCCGTCGAACATCTGAATAGTAGGAGGTGGGGGTTACCTTACTCGTCGTCGCCGTCGCCGCCCTCGCCCTGCATCTGCTGCATCTGCTGCATCTGCTGTTGCTGCATCTGCTGTTGGGCCTGCATCGCCTGCTCTTCGATCTCGTCGCTCTCCTCTTCGAGCTCTTCGATCTGGCCGCGGATGCTCGCGATTTCCTCGTCGAGCGCGTCCTGCTTGCGTCGCAGGGTCTCGATGGCCGTGCTCTGTTCCTGTTCGGCGGCGTAGCTCGCGCCGAGAGAGACAACGATCTCGTCGATGTCCTGGACTTCGGCGCGGAGATACGCGTCGCCGCCGAGGGGGACCTGCACCGTCGAGCCCGTCTCGAGCGTCTCGATGGCCTCGACAGCCTCGTCGATCTCGTCTTTCTCGTCGTTCAGGTCCGAAACCTCGCCTTCGAGGGATTCGATTTCCTCGTCGAGGGCCTGCAGTTCCTGGGAGAGCTGCTGAAGTTGCTGCTGACCGCCACCCATCATGCTGCGGACACCTCGTTGAGCTCGACCTTCGTGCGCTTGATTCCGTGCTCGCTCCCGATGAGCGAAAAGGCGCGTTCCTGTGCGACGTTCTCGTTCGGTGCTTCCACAGTCTTCGTGAACTCGTGGACGACGCCACGGCTCGTGAAGCTGCCCGCGATAATGAACTGGCTCATGCACGTCGGTCGGGTGGCGAGCGGGAAAGGTCTTCCTACTCGGAGCGAAACTGAAGCGAGAAACGGGGGGACGCGAGGCCCTCAGTCGATGTAGTCGAGGGCGTCTTCGATGCGACCCAGTTCGGGGCCGGTCGTGTCCTCGCCGACGATGTACCCTTCCTCGTTGGCAACGAGACCGGAGCCGACGAGCGGTCCACCGTAGTTGATGGTGCCGATGTCGGCGCGAACGTCGAGGAGCGCTTCGAGCGCTTCGAGTTCGGGTTCGCGCGACTTCGGATGGCAGAGGACGCCGCGGTTGTTGGCGACGGCCGCCATCCCGACGGTTCGAACGTCGGCGAGGTCGCCGCGTTCGACGGGGACCTCGAGGGCCTCCTCGACGGCCGAGACGGCCTCGTCGGAGAGGTCCGCGTGGACGTACGCGCCGTAGTCGTTCGCGAGAACGACGTTGCCGGCGGCGTTGATGCGACCGGGAAGCTCGTAGACCGGGAGGTCCACGGCGTCGGTGAGGGCCTCCTTCTCGCGGGACGTCGCGCGGCTCGACACGAGAAGTCCGTTCTCGTTACCCGTCGCTAACGCACCGACCGTGCCCGACCCGCCGACGGTCGTCTTGACCAGCGGCACGTCGAGTTCTTCGGCCATCTGCTCGGCGAGCGAGTCCTCGGCGTCCGGGCGGACCAACAGCGCGTCGTCGGTCGCGCGAGCGAAGACGCCGATGTAGGACGAACCGGCGAAGGAGGCGCGAAGCACCGTTTACTCGGCCGGTTCGGCTTCGACGACCGACTCGCCGTCCTCGTCGAAACGCGCGGCGCGGACGCGGAACTTGCTCGGCGGGCTCTGCCGACCGTGCGCCCAGATGTCCTCGTTGATCTGCGTGTCGAGACGCACGTTCTCGGCGTCGACCTTGAAGTGCTTCGCGAGGTGCTCGCGGATGAGCGTCATCGAGCGGCCCGCGCGTTCGTGTGCCGGAACCGCCTGCACGTCTCGGAGCGGGACGGTGACGACGCGCTCCTCGAAGTCGTTTGCGCTCATTGCTTACTCGTCCGTGTTGCTTCGCCGCCAGTTGCGACGCTTGGGGTTTCGCGTGACTTCCATGTCCGTCTTGAGCATGACCCACGCGGGGACACGACTGTTCTGGCGCTCGAGCTTCGCCAGACGCTTCTTCTTAGACTTCGACTTCTTACCCATAGTGGGCTGTACTTTCCATCCTCCGCATAAAATCTTGTTCCTTCGCGTTTCAGGCGTGTGAGGGGCGTCCGCACGCCCGAATCGGCGAGAACCCGGTGTTCTCCCGGGGGCGACGGCGCGGACGGGCGACCGAACCGACTCATTCAGTACCGTCGGCGCGAAAGCCGAGGCGAATGAGTCGGGCCAGAACCGCCGTCGCCTTCCTCGCGCTCTCCGCCGTCTGGGGGAGCGCCTTCCTCGCCACCGACATCGCCCTCCGGACCGTCCCGCCGGCGTTCCTCGGCGCGGTCCGCTTCGACGTGGCCGCGCTCCTGTTGTTCGCCGTCGCCGTCGCCCGCGGCGACCGGGTCATTCCCGCCGTCCGCGACGAGTGGCGGCCGATTCTCGCCGGCGGCGCGTTCAGCATCGGCGCGCACCACGCCCTCCTGTTTTCGGGGCAGGTGTACGTCCCCGGCTCCGTGGCCTCGGTCCTCCTCGGCATCATCCCGCTCGCAACGCCGACGCTCACCCGCCTGACGGCTACCCACGAGCGACTCTCGGCGCACCGAATCGTCGGGCTCGTCCTCGGCTTTCTCGGCCTCGTCGTCATCGCCAACCCGGACCCCGGAAATCTACTGTCGTCGAATCTCGTCGGCGCGGTGCTCGTGTTCGGGTCAGCCATCGCCTTCGCCCTCGGCGCGGTACTGACCCACGACAGCGAGACGGAGATGTCGCTGCTCTCCGTGCAGGCGTGGATGATGCTCGTCGGCGCGGTGACGCTCCACGTCACGAGCGTCGCCCTGCCGTGGGAGTCCGCCGCCGACGCGGCGTGGACCCAGACGACGCTCGTCGCCACCGGCTACCTCGCGGTCGTCGCCGGCGCGGGCGGCTTCCTGCTGTACTTCTGGCTCCTCGACCGGGTCGGCCCGATCGAGGTGAGCCTGCTCGAGTACGTCATCCCGCTTTTCGCCGCCCTCGCCGACTGGACCGTCCTCGGGCGCGTGCCGACGCGCGCAACCGTCGCCGGTTTCGCGCTCATCTTCGCGGGCTTCCTGCTGTTCAAACGCGAGGTGATTCGGGGCGAACTCCGGCGTATCGTTGACCGCCGTCGCGGGCGGCGACCGACCGACGACTGACGCGCCTCACAGCGAGAACCGCGTCACCGTCTCGTACTCGGGGCCGTCGAGACCGAGTTCGCTCTTCTTCAGCCGAACCTCGCGCACTCGAAACGACCCGACCGTCGGCGACTCGCCCTCGACGGCGCGCCGCACGAGGTCCTTCCCGCGGGCGTCGTCCATGCGGGCGAGCGTGACGTGCGGCGTGAAGTCGTGTTCTTCGGGGTCGAAGCCGATTGCCGTCGTCTCGCGCTCGATAGCTTCGTGTAGTCGCGTCAACTCGGCCGCGCCGTCGTCGACGCCGACCCAGACGACTCGAATGTAGTCCAGCGAAGGGAAGACGCCGAGTCCGCCGACTGAGGCGTCGAAGGGGCCGACCCCCGCATCGTCGACGGCCGACTCGACCGCGTCTTCCACCTCGGCGACGCGGTCCGGCGACACCTCACCGAGGAACTTCAGAGTGACGTGCGCGCCCTCGGGGTCCGTGAATCGAAGCCCGTCAGCGTCCGAAAGCCGGTCCTGTACCGCGGCGACGCCCGCCGCGAGCGAGTCTGGGAGGTCGACGGCGAGAAAGCAACGCATGGCAGCTAGTTGACTCGAATCGGACGTTAACGTTCCGCCGGGTCGCGGTTGGCGTCGCCCGCGCGGTCGTCCTCATCGGGCGTCCACGTCCGGGCGATGCTGAACGCCTCGCCGTCCACGAACGTCACCTCGTACACGTCGGGCATCGTCAGGCCCGACCAGAACTCGTGGCCGTAGCGCGGGTCGTACGCGTTGAACACGAGCGCCATGAGCGTGCCGTGGGTGCCGACGACGACGTGGCGGTCGGGGTAGGCCTCGACGAGTCGGTCCACGGCGGCGACGCCGCGGGCCTGCGCCTCGGCGTGGGACTCGCCGCCGGGATGCGACGCGTTCGGGTTCGCCCAGAGGTGTTCGACGGCCTGTTCGAAGTCGTCGACGTGCGACCCCGCGAGTTCGCGCTCTCTGAGGTCTTCGTCGACGATGAGCGGGGCGTCCGCCGCGTCGGCGACGCCCTCGACCGTGGCGCGGGCGCGCTCGTGGGGGCTGGTAGCGACCACGTCCGCGAGGTCGGCCAGGCGGGCGGTGACGCGCGCGGCGTCGCGGCGGCCACGGCGAGAGAGCCCGCGGGTTCGCTCGGCGTCGGGAACGTACGGGGAGTGGGCGTGCCGGACGAACGACACGACCGTCGTCGGGGGCGCGGACATTCGCAGACGCTCGCCCGCGGGAGGCTAAAAAGCGGTCGGTGTCGTCCCGCTGACGCAGCGTTTAACCGCCGTGACGCCCAAGCGCGGCTATATGACCGACGACGGCAAGCGACCCCACCGCTTCTCAGAGGGGCAGGGGTTCGACGAGGACTACTCCGACTTCTCGCTCGACCCGCCCGAACTCTCGGTGGACCCGACGAAGGTCGACCCGGTCGACTCGCGTGTCCTGACCGACATCCTCGACCAGCGGAACATCGACCCCGAGGACGTCGACATCGAGAAACTGCTCGACGTGGCGCTCTCGTACATGCAGATAAACCGCTTCGAGGAGGCCACGGGGGCGTTCGAGCGCGTCGCTCGGTTCGCCGGCGACGACGAGGACATCGCCCAGGAGGCGTGGGTCAACAAGGGCGCGGCGCACGGCCAACTCGAAGAGTGGGACGAGGCCATCGGCTCCTACCGAGAGGCGCTCAAACTCGACGACGACAGCGAGCACGCCGCGACGGCCCACACCAATCTCGCGTACGCGCTGTGGGAGGCCGGCCAGACGGCCGACGCGCTCGACCACGCGGAGCGCGCTGTCGAACTCGACCCGCGCTTCCCGCAGGCGTGGTACAACCGCGGCTTCTTCCTCCACGAGCGCGGCCTCAACGAGGACGCCGTCAACGCCTTCGACAACGCAATTCGCCTCGGAATGCGAACGCCCGGCGTCCACGAGGAGAAGGCGCGCGCGCTCGAGGAACTCGGCCGCGACGAGGAAGCAGAACAGGCCCAGCAGCAGGCCGACGACCTCCGCGAGCAGGCCGAAGCGGAGCTCGTCGAGGAGTACTAGGATGCTCCTCCGCGAGCGGGAGACCCCCGAGGGGCTCCTCGTCTCGGTCTGCGACCCCGACTGCATCGGCGAGACCTACACCGACGACGGCGTCTCGCTGGACGTGACGGAGGACTTCTACGGCGGCGACGAGGCCGAGACCGCCGACGAAGACGCCGTTGTGGACAGCCTCACCCGCGCGACCGTCGCCAACATCGTCGGCGAGGAGTCCGTCTCGGTGGCCATCGACGCCGGCCTCGTGGACGAAGAGACCGTCCTCGAAGTCGGCGGCACGCTCCACGCGCAACTGCTCTGGCTCCGCTGAGCCGCCGTCGAAAGCTATTTTTCCGGACCTCTGGCCACTACGCCGACCGCTCGACGCCCGTCACCTCGAAGCGAGCGCCGCCGTCCCCGGATTCGGTGGCGGCGATGTCCCAGTTGTGTGCGTGAACGGCCTGCGCGACGATTGACAGACCGAGACCCGTCCCCTCCTCGCCCGTGGAGTAGCCGGCCTCGAACACCTCGTCGCGCGTCTCCGCGGGGATGCCGACGCCGTCGTCCTCGACGTAGAACCCCGGAGCGTCGCCGTCGCCGCCGAGCACACCGACCGTGACGGTCAGGCCGTCGTCGCTCGCGCCGTGCTCCACCGAATTCCGAAACAGGTTCTCGAACACGTGTCCCAGTAGGTTCGGGTCCGCCCGGAACTCGAACGAATCGGCGACGACGAGCTCGGCCGAGCCGGTCTCGACGTGCTCCCACGCGGCCGCCGCGCGCGTTTCGAGGTCGACGGTCGAGAGTTCCTCGACCGTGTCGTGACGGGCCAACACCAGGGCGTCGGTGATGATGTCGTCCATCCGGTCGAGCGCGCCCGCGACCTGTTCGAGTCCGTCGGCGTCGACCGCCTCGTCGAGGAGCGATTCGACGTAGCCCACGGCGACCGAAAGCGGGTTGCGGAGGTCGTGCGAGAGCATCCGCGCGAGGTTCTGGAGGCGTTCGGCCTTCTCTTCGGCCTCCAGTTCCGCGCGCTTCCGGTCGGTGATGTCGAGGTGCGCGATCTGGACGTACGTCTCGCCGTCGTCGGTGAAGCGAGTCGCGCGCATCGTGAACCAGAGGCGCTCGTCGGGCGTTTCGCAGGGGTACTCGAAGGAGAACTCGTCTCGCTCGCCGTCGATGACGGCGCGGATACCCTCGCTGGCCATCGTCGCGTCGTCGGTGGTGCTGAGGTCGCAGACGCCGAGGTAGTTCATGCCGACCGAGCTGCTGTCGCCCTGGTAGCCGTTTTCGTTGCCGAACTCCCGCCACGCGCGATTCGTGTAGACGATGACGCCGTCCTCGTCCAGAATCGCGAGCTGCGTCGGGAGCGCGTCGAGGCTCGAAAACGCAAGCGAGGAAGAGGTGGCGTTCGACATTAGCTGGTAAACGGACGTGAGCTACTTGATTCGTTTGGGTGGGGAGCCGACACGTCCCCGTCGCGTCGCGGTCGCTGTCGTCTCGTCGCCGTCGCGGTCGCTGTCGCGTCACCGCCACCGGCCACTGTTGCCGGCTGACGAAACCAAAATAGGTTGCAGCACCGCGTGCGGACCGAAGACGTGTTGTGCCTACGGGGGTAACCCATACCCAATGAGAGTGCAGGAGTCGTACCCCGTCGACGTCGACGCCATCCGCGCGGATTTCCCCATCCTCCAGCGGAAGGTCGGCGGCGACATCTCGACGCCGGGTGAGCACGACGACGACGACACGCCGCTCGTCTACCTCGACAACGCCGCGACGAGTCACACGCCGGAGCAGGTCGTCGACGCCATCGTCGACTACTACCACGGCTACAACTCGAACGTCCACCGCGGCATCCACCACCTGAGTCAGGAGGCCTCGGTCGCCTACGAGAACGCCCACGACCGCGTCGCGGAGTTCATCGGCGCGTCCGGCGGCCGCGAGGAGGTCGTCTTCACGAAGAACACCACCGAGTCGATGAACCTCGTCGCCTACGCGTGGGGCCTCAACGAACTCGGGCCGGGCGACTCGGTCGTCATGACCGAGATGGAACACCACGCCTCGCTGGTCACGTGGCAGCAGATCGCCAAGAAGACCGGCGCTGAAGTGCGCTACATCCGCGTCAACGACGACGGCCGCCTCGACATGGAGCACGCGAAGGAACTCATCGACGACTCCACGAAGATGGTCTCGGTCGTCCACGTCTCGAACACCCTCGGAACCGTCAACCCGGTCGCCGAACTCGCAGACATGGCCCACGAGGTCGGAGCCTACGCCTTCGTCGACGGCGCGCAGTCGGTCCCGACCCGCCCCGTCGACGTGGAGGCCATCGACGCCGACTTCTTCGCCTTCTCGGGCCACAAGATGTGCGGCCCGACCGGCATCGGCGCGCTCTACGGCAAGCGCGACATCCTCGAGGAGATGCAGCCGTACCTCTACGGCGGCGAGATGATTCGGAGCGTCACTTACGAGGACTCCACGTGGGAAGACCTCCCGTGGAAGTTCGAGGCCGGCACGCCGCCCATCGCGCAGGGCGTCGGCTTCGCCGCGGCCGTCGACTACCTCGACGACATCGGGATGGAGAACGTCCAAGCCCACGAGGAACTGCTCGCGGCGTACGCCTACGACCGTCTCACGGAGTTCGACGACATCGAGATTTACGGCCCGCCGGGCGACGACCGCGGCGGCCTCGTCGCGTTCAACCTCGACAGCGTCCACGCCCACGACCTCTCCAGTATCCTCAACGAGCAGGGCGTCGCCATCCGTGCCGGTGACCACTGTACCCAGCCGCTCCACGACAAACTCGGCGCGGCGGCCTCGACGCGAGCGTCGTTCTACATCTACAACACGCGGGAGGAAGTCGACGCGCTAATCGACGCTATCGACACCGCCCGCGAACTGTTCGCCTGAATACGGCCGCGTTCCCGTTTTCGCGACTATCCCGCCCCCAATACATTTGTTCCGCTGACACGTCGTCGGAGCGTATGCTTCAGTCGCTGACCAGTTTTCTCGTCGAGACGCTCCGGGAGACCGTCGCGGAGTTCGGGACCGCGGTGCAGGACGCTGCGCCGAAGGTGCTCACCGCGGTCGTCTTCCTCGCGCTCGCCTACGTCGGCATCAGGCTGATACTGCTCGTCGTCCGGGGCGTGCTCGACGGACTATACCCCGAAGAACAGGACCTCGTGGTCGAGCTCGGCGTCGCCGTCGCGGGCGTGTTCCTCTGGTTCGGCGCGGCGCTCGCGCTGTTGAACATCGTCGGGATGACCGAGATTGCCGCGAGTCTCGGTACCGCGACCGGCTTCATCGCGCTGGGCGTCTCCTACGCGCTGTCGAACATGATAGCCGACACGGTGGCGGGCGTCTACCTGCTTCGGGACCCCGATTTCAACCCCGGCGACCGGGTGAAATCGGACCCGGTGACGGGGACGGTCAGCTCCATCGAACTCCGCAAGACGCGCTTCGAGAATGACGAGGGCGACACCGTCGTCGTGGCGAACCGCGACGTCGAAAAGAAGTGGACGAAGTACGACGCGGTGGCGACCGAAGACGCGTCGGCGGCCGACGCGACGTAAGCGGTGAATTCGGCCGATTCGCCGGCCCCGGAATCCTTTTACGGCGCTCGGGCGTAGCCCCGACGAACACCAATGGGCATTGGCTCAGACATGTATCGTCAGCAGATAATGGACCACTACAAGAACCCCCGGAACCACGGTCGGCTGGAATCGCCGACGTTCACCCACACCGGGGAGAACCCCTCCTGCGGCGATACGATTACGATGGACGTGCAGCTCGCCGACGACGGCGAGACCATAGAGCGCGTCGCGTTCTCCGGCGATGGCTGTGCCATCAGTCAGGCGTCCGCGAGCATGCTCACCCAGCGACTGCCGGGCACGACGCTCTCGGAACTGGAAGCGATGGACACCGACGACATCACCGAGATGCTCGGCGTCGACATCTCGCCGATGCGCATCAAGTGCGCCGTCCTCGCGCGACAGGTCGCACAGGACGGCGCGAAGATTCACGACGGCGAGATAGAAATCGAGCAGACGAAGACCGAAGACGGCGACGACTGAGCCGGATTCGGCCGGCAGCGCCCGCGACAACCCGTCGAACCGTCGACCCGTCGAACCGAGCGCGAGTCAGGCTATTTTGCTTCCGTCCCCGCGCCGAGCGCCGCCGCCAGCGCGACGAGGTAGCCGAGTCCCGCCTTAACCTCGGGGTCACGGGTGGCGCGCAGGAGACCGACCGCGCCCACGGGCGCCGCCTCCGCCTCCTCCGCGTCGCCGACGGCGCGAAGCAGGCGCTTCATCCCGGCGACGGTGTCGGGGTCCGAAGCGTCGTCGGCGACCTCGGCGAGCGAGGTGCCGGTCCGGGCGAGCGACCGGACCATCTCGTCGTCGAGCGCGTCGACGCCGAGTTCGAGCACGTCGATGAGGTCGTTGACGAGACCGAGTCGTTCGACGAGGAGGGCGACCTCCTCGGGGTTGTTCTCGATGGCCCGCACGAGTTCGTCGGGCACCGGCTGTTCGGTCGTCGTGGTTGATTCGTGGTCCTGCATTGGTCTCACCTCAGAGCATCCCCCTGGCGGTCAGCCAGTACGATTCGTTGTAGGCGTGTTTGGCCCAGTGGATGGGCTTCGACGGCTGGCGCATCGTCGCGGGCGTCTCGTAGTCGAACGAGACGAACGACGCCTCGTCGAGGCCGGTCTCGACGAAACAGACGGTCTTGCCGTCGTACCGCTTCGTCGGCGTGCGACCCCGGACTGCCGCGGCGATTCGCTCCGCGACCGTGAACGCCTGGAAGTGCGCCGCGCTCCCGGCTTTCGGGATGGGCAGCGCCGCCGTGTCGCCGATGGCGTACACGTCCTCGGCGGCGGTCGCGCGGAGGGTCCGCTGGTCGACGTCGACCCAGCCGGCGTCGCCGAGGCCGGAGTCAATGATGAGTTCATCCCCGCGGTGCGGCGGGATGCCGACGAGCAGGTCGTAGTCTACTTCCGCGCCGTTCTTCGCCGAGACGACCCGTCCGTCCGGGTCGATGGCGTCGACGACGAAGTCGGTCTCGACGCGGACCCCCCGCTCGGCCAGAATCGGGTCGGCCCACTCGGCGACCTCGGGCTTCCCGTGGCTCCGTGCCATCGGGTACGTGTAGACGAGGTCAGTGTCCTCGCGCAGACCCCGGCTCCGGAGCCAGTCGTCCACGATGAACGTGAATTCGAGCGGCGCGGCCGGGCACATGTGGGGCGTCCCGACGACGCTCAACACGAGGCGACCGCCGTCGAACTCCGCGAGCGCGTCGCGGAGCCGTTCGGCCCCCTCGGCGCTGTAGAAGTGGTGTGCGCCCTCCCGGAAGCCGGGAACCGCGTCGGGGTCGAGCTTCGCGCCGGTCGCGAGGACGAGCGTGTCGTAGTCGAGCACCTCGTCGCCGTCCTGACAGTAGAGGCGCTTTTCGTCGGTGTCGACCCGGCGGACGCGGTTAGTGACGATATTCACCCGCTCGTCGACGAGGTCCCGCAGGTCGCGGACGCCGTCTTCCGGCTCCGCGACTCCGAACGGGACGTACAAGAACACCGGCTTGTAGACATGTTTCGTGTCGTCGGAGACCAGCGACACCTCCACGTCGCCGTCGTCTATCTCCGACGCGAGTTCCTCGGCGAGACGGTTCGAAACCACCGTCCCACCCGTGCCACCGCCAACAACTACGATTCGGTTCGTCATGGAGTTCACCTACCTAAACGGTGGGCCGCCGACGGGATAGTATTGCAAGCTATTTCCAACATTATGAGAACCAAGCGACGGCGCGGCCGCTCGGAGCGACGAGGGAAGGGGAGGATGTGGGGTGCGACGGAGGTGTGGGGGAACGGGGGTACTGGAGTCGTGTGAAATCGGCCGAGCGGCCGAGCGCTGGCTTACTCGGGCTTGAGACCGGCGTCCTGCACGCGCATGATGGCCTCGCCGTCGGCGAGGTTCGGCGCGTCAACGAGACGGACGATACGCTTGTCGCCCTTGGACTTGCGGAGGTAGATGCGGAACGTCGAGGTGTGGCCGAGGATGTTGCCACCGATGGGCTGGGTCGGGTCGCCGAAGTAGGAGTCGGGGTTCGACGCGACCTGGTTGGTGACGAGGATGCCCGTGTTGAACAGGTCGCCGATGCGCATCAGGTCGTGGAGGTGCTTGTTGAGCTTCTGCTGGCGTTCTGCGAGTTCGCCGCGGCCGACGTACTCGGCGCGGAAGTGGGCGGTGAGCGAGTCCACACAGAGGAGGCGGACCGGCCACTCGGTGTCCTCGTGCTCGCCGGCGAGTTCCTTGGCCTTCTCGGCGAGGAGAATCTGGTGGTTGGAGTTGAACGCCTTGGCGACGTGAATCTTGTCGAGGACGTCGTCGACGAGTGCCTGCATGGTCTCTTCGTCGTCGACGGAGCCTTCGATTTCGCGGTCTTCGAGCGTCGCTTCGAGCGCCTCGTCTTCGAGGCCGCGGACCATGTCGTCGATACGCTCGGGACGGAACGTGTCTTCGGAGTCGATGAAGATACACCCGCCGCCGAGACCACCCTGTTCGGGCGGGAGCTGGACGTTGACGGCCAGTTGGTGCGTGATCTGGGACTTCCCGGCACCGAACTCGCCGTACACCTCGGTGATGGACTGCGTTTCGAGGCCGCCACCGAGGAGTTCGTCCACTTCGTCGATCTGCCAGCTCAGCTTGCCGATCTGCTGGCGTCGTTCGAGGACCATCGAACCGGTCTCGAAGCCGCCCACGTCGGCCGCGTCGCGGGCCGCGTTGATGATGTCCGAGGCCGTGCTGGAGCCGATGTCGGCCTTGTTCGATAGCTCGCCGGGGCTGGCGACTGCGATGGACTGATAGCTGTCGTAGCCGGTGTCGGTGAGTTTGTCGGCTGTCGCCGGGCCGACGCCGGGGAGACTTTCGAGGTCGTCTTCTGCCATACCCAGTCGTTCCGCCTATACCCTCATAAACCCTCGTTAACAGCAAGGTGAAAGTAAAAACGAGGGACGAGGAGGGGTCGATGACGAGCGTCTGACGGAGTTTCAAGTTAGAAGTCGAGACGTTCGGTGGTGACGAAAGGAATCAAGTCAGGTCAGGTTAGGTTAGCCTGATTGGATATGTAGAATCTGACAGAATCAGCGCACAACATACAGAAGGTGTGAGGGTGTCATAGAAGAGTTCTCACACCGTGATCACGGTACTTCCCGGATTGTCTCCACGTTCGTAGTTGGTGATTGCGACGACGAG
>NZ_LOEP01000043.1 GCF_001482285.1 Haloferax sp. Q22
CCGAAGCTACGTCTTGCAGGGCGTTGGAGCTGGTGGACACAGTTTCCAAACCCTGCGGCCTCCCTTGGGAGGCTTTCTATGACACGCTCCATACGGAAGCAACTCACAGCCCCACCGCCCCCAGGTGGGTTCTTCAGAAGCGGACCTCGCTGGTAGGACAGCAGGCCCGCGTGGACTTCCGTAATCTAGGTACGAAAGCCATGTTCAAGTCGATTCCCGTGGGTCTTGAATCCCACGTCCGAGCGCACGCATCGTCTAGAAGTAGAAGTACGTTCTTGGTATCCCAGCTGGTGGACTCGTTGGTGGGTGTTCTCGCGGTTGTCCCGCAGTCCCAAGCGACGGCACCGCCACAGGTGGTGGGCTCCCAATGACGGATTGTCCCCCCACTTGTCCGGCCGACACAGACACAGACACCACTCCCGATTCCACCTCCAATTCCGACTCCACCCCCAACACCATGCCCTCCCTTGAGACCCTTTGTGATCGTATCGAAGAACTCGAACAGACCGTGGCAGCCCAACAGCACCGAATCGAGTCGCTTGACTGCAAGGTCGACGAGCTCGAAACAGAACTGGAAGCCGAACGCGAGGCCCGACAAACGGCCGAAGCCCGATGTGCCGAGGTTGCTGAGACGATCGACCGTGAGGTCTCTGCTCGGTTAGAGGCGTTGTCACGGAAAACCGAGGCAACCCGCGAGCAGGTTGTTGAGTTGCAATCGCGGAGTCTCGAGAAGGGCGGGCACTTGCTGGCCGCCAATGTCGATCCTGATCGGATTGACGTCCATGGCCACCAACTCGAGCAGATTACCAAAGACGACGACAACGAGTATTTTCGGCTGCCCGGTGAGGAAGACCCCTTAGACCGTGGGGGTGCCGTGGTTCACTCGACGGCTGATTTGCTGCCCTTACAACGACTCGCCCGGTTCGACGATGAAATGCTCGCATCGACAACCAACCGCAAGCCCGACGAACTCGCGGCCAAGGCATGGCGTGAGCGGGATAATCCGGGTCGCTACAAACTGTGGTCGAACGGTGGGGCGAATGTTCGAACCTACATGACCGCCCCAGACCTCGCAGATTGGATTCGCCAAGAAGAGGCCGGGGTGTCGAAGAAGTACTCCCAAGAGTTGGCTCGCCGGACCATCGATGCCATGATCGAGTTAGCCCGCGGGAAACTCGGGAAAACGAAACGGAAGCGGCGGACTGACGGGTTGACCTACCACGAAACGCGAGTGGTGTTGCATCAGGGCACCGAGTTGCCCGGTGAACGGCCCGTGACGGACGCAACGGCTGGGTCTGAGTCCCAGTCAGCCAGCGGGAAGGATGGCTATGCGGCCACGGGTGACGGCAGAGACGACCACGATCCGAGCCACGACGACCAGGCTCCGGCCACAGACGCGGTTGTCGGTCAGTAGCGTGGCCGGAGGCACAGCCAGCCAAACACTGTAGCAATCCACGACAGGCGACGATCGAACCGACCGTCCTTAGCACGCCCAGTCGACCCCTCTGAGGGGTCGACTAGTCATGGGTATAACTACTCGATCGGCTGTCGTCGGCAGTTGTGGGCAACCGCCCAGAGACGGTACACTGACCACCGTGTCTGTGGTCGGAGTCAGTGGTCTGCGCGTGAATCGCCTCAGGGTCAAGCTGGGAGGGAAGCAGATAGACAACGAGCAAGTTGAACACTATGGCGACACCAAAGAGCGCAAAGGTAGTCCGGAACAGCGGCCGCGCGTCGAGAACCACTCGAAGTACGGCTTCGGAGAGCTTCGAGTGAAGCCCGTCACTCCAGATGAATCCAACGTCAAGAAACGCCGAAGTCGGAGCACTGACAAACGAACAATGTCCGGCAAGGATTCCACAGTGTCTAGGTCGGTCAGACTGACTAAAGTAGATCACATTGTCAACAACTGACAGGGAGGCTATTGGTTCGTACTACCGTCGACGGCATCGAGATCAGGTTCGTCAAACTCGAGTGCCTCCGAAACCGCCACTGGAAGTTCCGGTCGCGGTGCCGATTCGTGGCGTTCAACTTTCTCGGTCTTACGGGTGTTCTCGTAGAGGGCTCGAGCGACCGGAAGCCCACGGAGATACTTGTAGTCGTAGAGGACTTCGACACCACGCGCTGTGAAACCGTAGAACTGCGAGGGGAGATCGCGTTTCTCCTCGCTCGGTTCGTATGTATAGCGTGCGAGGAGTCCGGCGTCGATCAGCGTCTCCAGCTGGTCTTTGATGGCCGCCTGACTCTTCCCAGTCATGTACTCGAGTTCGGCGAGCGACATGAGATGGGCGGGATGGCCCAGCAGTTCCTGGATGATGAGGTGGCGCGTATCTTGGGACAGTAGCTTGAACAGCCGTTGCTGTTCCGCGAATGGACCCGCATCGGCTGTTCCGCTGTGACTCTCGCTCATACGTGTCTCTACGAGCAGCGGCGCTATAACAGTTCGGATCACCCAAGTTGGTATTTATTGAATAAACCAAAGTGGTTCAGAAGAGATATAGTGTTGTGGTCTGAACCGACAGATAATGAGCGATCCAAGCCCACCGCCAGATGCTGCGGACATTATGACGGTGGTACACGAGGCTGTTGGGGGCCTCGAACTTGAACCAGCAGAGAAGCGAGAGATTTGGCGCTTCACCCGGCGTGAATTGCCGTATCTCTGGAGCCAGCGGACATCGTACTTTATCCTTGGCAGCTATCGCGATCCCTACATCCGCCAGCTCCGTGCCGTGCAGAACGAACTCACGAGGCAACTCGGTGCGTATCCGTTCATAATGGGGGATCTCATCGAACTGCCGACTGACCGCCTCAATACGTTCGATATCATGTTCTCCCTGTTGGCGACGTACAGCGACTATATCGTCGGTGTCTTCGAGAAGGAAAGCGGTGGGGAAGCGCCGGAATTAGGCGAGATCGATGACCCACCGTATTTCGAGAAATCGTACGTGTACCCACGCGACTACTCGTGGGTCACTGATGCGCACCTTGAGTCGAAACACCACGTCATTCAGGCTGCGCTTGAGATTGCATTTACGGATGACTTGACGGAGGATGAAGCAGCGTCAAAAATCAAGTCGCTCCTCGAGCGTGCACAAGACACTGGCATCAACATCGCTGAAGACGAAGTCTGGGAGGTGCTCAGCAACCGGACAGACACGGGAGAGGACCCAGCAGCGTACAGTTGGGTGCATCTCAACAAGTTCCGAAAATTCGAATTACACGATCGGTGTTTCCCATGGACAACGGAGGAAGAACTCCGAGCTGCTGTTGCTGAGCTCCCGTCCCCAACACCACGTCCGGAGTGGGAAGAACGTGATGAGTCGTGAGTTCCAGCCACCGCGCTCGTAGTACGCGCAAGCTTGCTGAACGAGAAAGACTGTGCGAGCGGGTTGTGTGAACTCCGAGAGTCTAACTGGCGGTGCAAAGTCACGAGCGCTGTATTCAGCACGAACTCAGTAAACTCCCAGCGGCTGAGAACTTCAAGAGATCCATATATGAATTCGTATATGCGTTGTATGTCTCTTGTACTCGACAAATATGCTGAGATAGCGCAACAGCGCCTGACCGGACCTGACAGACTGGCACGAATTGAGGCGGGCCCCAAGCGACTGCCGCACGCAACAGCACCGCACGTGGGGCGCTGAGCCAGCTATCGACAGACTGGACACCAAGCGGGCGTTGCCTATACGGACACCAGACGGGCATCGACAGGATCGACACCACGCGGGCATCGCTCACACGGACACCCACCAGTTCGACAAGCAGCACATGGAGGCCTGACCCCGTCGTCAGAAACACCGCACCGCGCTCAGTCGCTCGCTTGGGATACCCGCTCGCTCCCTCGGAGCGGGGATTCACCAGCCATCGTCACCAGTAGTCTTGGTGGTCGACACGCACAGCTGGGGTTCCACGTCTCGTCTCGTCTCGTCTCGTCTCACGTTTCGCGTTCACCGTCAACGTATATGTGGGCGTATATGTGAACGTATATGTCCAATTGGGGCGTCGCTTCTGCAGTCCCCGTCTTCGCCTCTCCGGCATCGGTATCGTCATCGAACTCGAGATATCGGCGTCGATAGGCTGGGAGTTCACTCGCCATCGCCCACAGTCGCACTCAGGTACGTTTGCATTGCTGGCAGGCCCCCAATCGTTCACGTCTCGGAAGATGACTGACGGCGCTGTGAGGCCAGTTCTCGTCGCTGCTCGCTCACCACCACCGGATACTCGTCCTCGCATTTGCAGGCCGGTGTCCCCACGGTCATTGCCTCCAACATCTGGACCGCTGTTTCGCTCTCGTTTCTCTTGGGGTTCCGCCGTCGGAACCACAGTCCACACTCATTCTGTGGCGCCACGTTAGCTCTCGACGTCGTCACCGTCGCTGGGTGTCGGCCGCTGGTTCGTTTTGTAAATCGTCGTCGACGGGGTTCTCTATCACGGTCGCCCCCGTCACCGTCGTCGTCGCTCGTCACGTGCTCGCCATTGGCCGCTGTTCGCGGGCTCAGAGTTCTGGTCGCGTTTCGCTCACTTTTCGGTCGTCGTCGTCGGCGTTGCCCTGGCCGTCGTTCTGTTCGCCGCCGCGGTCGTGTGTCGTTTTCGACGTGGTCGCTTCTGCCGTGGCTGCTGTTTCTCCCCCCATTGCGACGTCCCAGTCTCGTCGCCGTGCCCGGTGTCATGGTGACGCTGACCGCGTCACCGCCGGGGGGTTCGTGACGTTCCCCCTGGTGTCTTTATCGTCGCTCTGTCGGGTGTCTTCTCTGTTTTGTGATATGACTGGTGTCGCCTCTCGTCGTCGCTCGCTCTCTGGTCGTCCTCGTACGCTCGGCCTGCCTGCCCCTCCGGTCGCCGCTTGGCGTGGTTTGGTTCGCATAGGCCATTGTTTCCTCGCGCCGCTTGTTCCGTAAGGCGTTCCATAGGGAATATGATTTTGTAGGTGGCGTGTTTCGTGTTGGATATGGAGCAGTTGAACGAAACTCAGCGGGAAATTCTGTCGGCTCTCGACGAGCGTGGTGGGCGGGGAAATACATCTAATATCAAGAGTGAGATAGGTGAGATGACAACCTCGAATCTCGGCAAACAGGCGCGGTCGCTGGCGGAGATGGGACTGATTGAGAAGGTGGGTGAGGAGGACGTCGGCGCTCCGATTCCTGCGAACGTGTATGCGCTGACCGAGGAGGGCGAGCGGGTCGCCGGCGACCTCGACGACCGGACCGAAGTCCGAGTGGGCGTCTCCGAGGAGGATGTGGCTGACCTACGGCACAAGGTGTCGGACTTGTCGACGGCGCTCAGTCATCTGCACGACCGCGTCGACGACCTCGCAGACGAGCAGGACAACGACGATGGGGACCAGCTATCAATGGTTGTTGAGGACCTCGATGAGGCGGTGTCCCGGCTTTCAGGTTTGGAAGACAAGACATCGGCATTAGAGTCTGAGGTTGAGAGCCATTCCCAAGCGCTGGAGACGCTGAACGAACGCACGATACGTCTCCGCGAGATGATTGACGAATAGGTGTTCGTTCGCCACTCACTCTAACTTGATGTAACCGATTGTGCATGTCTCTTGGCGTTGTAGACCCCGACAAACCTTTCGGTTTGTTAGAGTATTCCACACAACATTTATTGGGTGAACGTGTGACAAGACAACGCATTGTGTTGAGACCTGTGGTATCTAGGGAAATGATCTGATACTCTCCATGGATGGATGAGGACAAAGTAGAGGCTATCGGGAAAGCCCTCCGTAGCGACGACTATCGACTCCGGGCGATCGGTATCGTCAGTAAAATAGATCCACTATCTCGACGACTCGTTGAGTCTTGGGTAGACGACGTAGCGTTTGCCCTGGAAGACGAAAACAATCCATACAACCAGTATCAGGTTCTCAAAGAGCTGAAGCGGATGGCGAAAGCATACCCTGAGTTGGCTACTACAGCCGTTCCAGCCATCGCCCGTGAGCTGGATAAAGAACTCCGCAACTTGAACGGCGAAGAACCGTCATCTAACAAGAAAGTTGTCTGGTGTACATCGATACTCCATGCAATTGTAGAGGGGACAGAACCGGACGATGGCTTTCCAGACGTTCCCCCTAGCGACCTTGACGCAATCTTTAGTCACGGTGATGCAGCGCATCGTTCACTGGGTTACAGATTATTGGGGCGTATTGCGACTCCACAGACGGTTAGAGAATTAGTAGAGGACTCATCCTACGAGGTGGACTCGGTCTTCGATTCTCGTAAGGTTGCTCTCCAAGAAGCCGGAAGAATCGTCGCCCGGTCTTTGGGTAGTGACGGACGTATGACGACTGACGACGCGATCATCTCCTTTTCAGAATTGTACGCAACGGGGAGGGTGTCATAGAACGATTAGCACACCAAAGAGCAGGGTGAATGCTGAGGTGGAATGAGCTCAGCGACCCTGCAAGATGATCCTTCG
>NZ_LOEP01000044.1 GCF_001482285.1 Haloferax sp. Q22
CCTCGTCGTCGCAATCACCAACTACGAACGTGGAGACAATCCGGGAAGTACCGTGATCACGGTGTGAGAACTCTTCTATGACACCCTCTGGGACTCGTCGTGATCTTGTGGTCGGAAAGCTATTCGCTAGAGTAGGAATTGTTACCGGAGCGATTACCGCCGTACTCTGTCTCACAGAAGTGATCGTTCTGGTGCGCTTAGGCAATCCGCATTTGATGTCGTTCTTCGTCGGAGCTGGATGGATTCTGCTCGTTGGAGCCGTCTGGACGACATTCGTTGTTGGTGTTTCGGCGATGGTCTCGTCGCGTTATCGCGCGTTAGCAGTAATTCTTGGGGCATATCTACTCTTTAGTACTGACAATGGTCTCTGGGGAGCCGTCGTCAGACCGTTGATTGGGCTCGTCTTCACTGGTCAGTTCACCACACCACAAAGCGCCTACACCTCGAATGAAATCGGCCCGGTTTGGTTCCAGTACATAGATGGTATCAATCCGATTGTTGCTCTTCGCCGGGTGCTTCAAGCACTGCAGACTGCAACCGGGAGTATCTCGTCAGATATGACACTCCCTCTCGTCGTGTATAGCGTTTTTATCGTCCTCATATTCGCTGGTGGGACGGCCTACGTAGGCTATAGACGATTTAAGCAGACGGACCTCGGCTAGGTCAGTCATCACGCCACGTTTTCGAAGAGGCAGATCGTATGCATTGTGAGTACCGGTCGCAACTTCTGCTTGCACTGGGGAAGTTGAGACTACACCGGGTTTAGCGGTGCTGTGATGCGTGATTTCGAGCGAATTTCCGAGGCGAAGCTGCTTCGGATCTACTCTCGATAGTCTTCTCGTGTCGTACTACCAACTAGGCCGGTGAATTTCCAAGATCCCCGATAGCGTTGCCACTCAGGAATCCGTATTGCCCCGGACAGAGTATCTCCCTATCCGATTCCGGTCTCCTTCTTTAGCAGCGTGAGCGTATTGTCGGCTGTTACGATCGGCGAATGTTCGTACTCACCAGTCAACTCAACCTGCACGAGCAGATCGACGGCTCGCCAGATCGAGTACAACAGGCAGGCGAATGCGAAGTAGAAGAACCGTAGCCCGAAATCCTTCGACGTCGTCGCCGCCATGAACCGCTTTATCGATCTGTAGCCGCTCTCGATTTCCCACCGATACCCGTACTCAGTAAGGTGCCCACTCCCGCAATTCGTCATGAACACCGAGTATTGCCGGTGGTCGTCGTGCTCGGAATTCTCTTTCCAGCGGTAGATTAGCGTCGTCTCGTGCCACTCGTTCTTGTCGAGGTGGAGCTTCCGGTCGGTCTCGTACCGGTCCTGTTCCCGTTGGAGCAACCGCTTTGCCTGGGCTTTCTCGCTCGTCTGCATCCGCTTCGGAACGACGTAAGAGAGCCCACGTCCGCTAATCATCTCCAGAACGTGCTGGCTATCGAACTCCCGGTCCATCAGGACATTATCAACGTGAACGAGCTCTTCAGCCGAATCCAGCAAGTCCTCAACGATTTCCAATCGTGACTCGCCTTTTCGTACCGGGCGGGCATCAAGAACCAGCGGGACAGCGTTGCCGACTAACTGGATGGTCGCCCACTGGTACGCGTACTCGTCGGTCTGTTCTTTCGTACCGATGATCTCGTCCTCGTGGCCGGTGCGGTCGCCTGTGAAGGGGTCGGCTTCGGTGATGTCAATGGCGACGATTCCGGCTCGGTAGAACTCCTCCGTCTCTGCGAGTTCGTTGATGAGCTGTCGGACCGCCTGTCGGTACATCTCGCGAATCTGTTGGATAGAGAGATTTCGAATGTGGTCGCGATGAGCATGTCCGAGTGGTGTCCGATCCCGCGTTGACTCATGAATGAAACTGCGGGCTCCTTCGTTCGCAGCCAGCCGCTCGCGCAACCCGAGATACGTCTGTAGGTCCCAGTAGGCGTTCTCGTCTATCTCACAGCCGTCCCCACGGTCCAGCGAAAACGCCGGGAACACGATGCGGCTGACGTGGTCGGTGATCTTCTCTGCCTGCTCCAACGTGGTTTGATCGGCTGGTTGTAACTCACCAGACTCGTCACCGTGGTGCCGAAGCTTTCGTTCCGGTTCACGCGGAATCCCTACACCTGCATTCTGGGCTTTGATGAGGATCGTTCGAGCCGCCGTTTCGACAGTCTCTCGGAGGTCAGGGGTGAACCGCTTATGCCAGCTCCGCCATAGTGTTGACTGCTCTGGGATCGTCTCGAAACCCAGTCGATCACAGAGTACAGGACGGTTCTCTAGGTACTCGTACAGTGCTGTCTCGTGCTCCAACCCGTGGAGCTCCTTCAGGACGAACACCCGAAAGAGGGAGTCCATCTCGTAGCGTGTCGAGCGTGTATAGCAATCGTGAGCCTCGAAGCTGAAGTAGGCCAATGGAAGTACGAGGACGAACTGCTCAACCGAATCATGGTCGAGATGCGTAAACCAGGTTTCTGAGACGATCTGAACGTCCGAGCGTAATCCGGCAAGTGAGGTGCGATCATAGATCGGTGTCGAATCATATGTTGGCCACCATCCGTGTTCGGTTAATACCCACAGTAATATTCTGTATGGTTCAAGGCTGCCTGAGTCGGGCGTACGCGGTGGAATCGACCGATTCTCAAACCCCTCAGAACCGTCGGTTTGAGCTTAACCGAACACCAATGGTTGGCCACTCAACGTGCGCTCGTTGTGCGATTTGTCTGAAAATAGCACGCCGGGACGCAGAGGTCGAAGCCATATAGAAATACTGAGAAAACACCAAAACTGGTGTTAGCAGCAGTCGCTTCCAGCGCCGCAGACCTCACCGTACTCGAGACCAATCCCGTCGTTGATCGCTTCGTTGCACTCGATCAGCAGCGACTCGAACTCGTCAGCCGTTACCTCCGATTGTGCCACATCAAGGTCTTCACCGAGCGCTTCAGCGACGGTCAGAACTTCATCGTCAGAGGCGCTCAACAGCATCCGCCCCCAAGAGACTGCGCGAACTCCTGCCTGATTTGTTCGCTGATGACGTCGTTCGTCTCCTCAAGGAGGGCAACGAGTTCCTCTTGTGCTGCTCGGTGCTGTTGGATGGTATCGTTGTTCGAGACCTCGGATTGTAGCTCCTGTAATTCGCTCATGATCGACGAATCGAACTCGTCCGCCTGCAACTCCTGCTGTTTTTCTTGGTACGCTTCGAGTAGGGACTTTGCCTCCTCGTCGGCCTCGAGTTGTTCGTTCGCGTCCACGAACTGTTGATAGGTCGCTGAGTCGCGGAGCGTCTCGATGAATGCCTGAAGTGACTCCTCGACGGCTGTCGTTTCCGACACGGCTTCGCTCACGACGCCGTCACCTCCGCCTCAGTCTCCTCGGTGATGTCGTCCAGCCCGGTGATCTCTTCACCGAACGAGCGTAGTTCGTCCAGTCCGACCGGCTCGTCTTGGCGCAGCGGAGCGAGCATCATCGGCACGTCGAACCGATCGCTGATCTCACCGAGGTACTCCGCCTGTTGGGCGCGGCGATTCTCGAAGAAGGCGTTGTCGCCGTATTCCTCGGGGAGCAGGTAGTTTGCGACCACCAATGAGGTTTCGATTCCGACTTGATCTTCGAGA
Organism: Haloferax sp. Q22; assembly: GCF_001482285.1. Lineage (GTDB taxonomy): Archaea > Halobacteriota > Halobacteria > Halobacteriales > Haloferacaceae > Haloferax. The sequence goes on from NZ_LOEP01000044.1 coordinate 3,604, forward strand.
TCTGCAGCGGCCCGGTAGGCTTCCATCATCGGGGTGTACTCGGGGTACATCACGAACGCGAACGTACTCTGTTTAGGGTCCTTCATCGTCTCGATGACCTCGTCGTACTGGTCGCCTTTTGCAGGCGCGGCGCCCTTCGTCAGCGACCCGAGGTCCATGAAGCCCTTCCAGTCGGAGGGGAGTTCGAGCAGTCGGAGCGTGTGTCCTGTGGGGGCGGTGTCGAAGACAACGACGTCGTAGCCGTCCTCGTCGAAGTAGCTCACGAACTTCTCGAGGGCGGCCATCTCTTCGGCACACGGCGATTCCAGTTCCTCTTCGACGTTCGCGATCGCCGCGTCCACGTCGATCTGGATGTCCTCCTTGTCCTCGTACATCTCGGTGACGTGGTCGAGGACCTGCGTGCGGTACTCCTCGAGCGCTTTCTCTTGGTCAATCCGCGCCGCATCGAGGTTCGCCTGGCTGACCGATGTTGGGTCGTGGCCGATCGGTTCGCCGAAGATGTCCTCAAGATGGGCGGCCGGGTCAGTTGTGACGACGAGCGTTTCGTGGCCAGCTTCGGCGAGCTTCGTCGCCGCCGTCGAGGCGATCGTACTCTTGCCGACGCCGCCCTTCCCGGTGAAGAAGAGATACCGCGTCTCGTCGCCCGGTTGAAGCTGGTCGACGACCGCCTCAGCGTCAGCCATCGACTCGAAGTCGACCGCGGTTTCAGCGTCTACGTCAGTCGCCGTCCCGACATCGACGGTCGCCTCGTCGCCGTCGTACAGGACGCCACCGACATCTGCGAGTAGCTCAAGCCCTGCGATTTCGCCCGGTTGGAGTGGGTACGTCGCCATCGCGTCGGCACCGAACTCCGTCCGTGCGCGCTCGATAACAGCCTGCTCGTCTTCTCGCTTCCCCTCAAAGAACGGATCCTCACACACCGACTCGGGGAGATACCCGTTGATGATCAGCAGTTGGGACTCGATCCCAAGCTCGCCGAGGTCGCTTGCACTGCGCTCGATCTCGTCAATCGAAGAGACCTCGGGCTTGCCGACGAACGCGAATGAAGTCCGCTCGTCGTCTTGGAACGTGTCGATGGCACGCTCGTAGTCCTGTTTGCGCTCCTCCATCGAGGCTGCCGGCCCGATGCAGGTCGAGCCGCCTTTCTCCAATTCAGCGTTCCAGTCGGAGGGGAGCTCCATCAATCGGATCGTGTGACCGGTCGGCGCCGTGTCGAAGACGACCACATCGTACCCGGGGCTGTCCATGAAGTCAACGAAGTTGTCGAAGGCGGCGATCTCTTCGACACACGGGCTGTTGAGTTGTTCCTCGACGGTTTCGAGTTGCTCGTCGTCGAGCAACTGTCGCATCGGTTCGATCGTCTCTTGTCGATACTCCTCGGCCGCCGTGTCCGGGTCGATCTCGATGGCCGAGAGGTTCTCAATGTCGTCGATTGTGGTGACATCGTGGCCGATCTCCTGCCCGAAGATGTCCGAGAGGTTCGGCGCAGGGTCGGTCGTCACCAGCAGCGTCTCGTAGTCGTTGTCCGCGAGCCAGGTCGCCGTCGCGCAACTCACGGTGCTCTTGCCGACGCCGCCTTTGCCGCTGAAGAAGACGAATTCGGTCTCATCACTTGTCGGTTCGACGATCGCTCGCGCGTCGGTGGGCGTTGTGCTCATGCGCTAGGCCTCTTGTGTCTGGGTGGTGGTTTCGAGTGCTGCCGCGAGTTCGTCGTACGAGAGGTACTCGGACTTGGCGACGATCTCGTCGTCGACGACGGTGATCGGCAGGACCGAGGGGCCGTGTTCTTCGACCAGATCGTAGATGTGCTGCGTTTCGAGGAACTGGTCGATGTTGTGCTGCATGTTCGCTCGCGAGACGTCGATGTCCTCAAATTCCGATTCGAGTTGGTCGAGGACGGCACTGAGTTCAACGAGTTCTTCGTTGGGGTCAGGACCACAGACGCCGGTGGAGCAACACATCGCCTCCTCGTACAGGGTGAGTTCAGTCATTGATGAAAATGGATTGTTCGCTCAATTGTTTGGCCGACAATGCGGCTACCATCGATGATGGGGTGGACGACTTTGCCTCGCATTCAATTGAACAATTATTCAATCATACTCATAAGCTCTTCGGATCAGAACGGACGTAGCCAACGCGTGATTCAGAACATATGCAGCGTTTAGGATGTGGTAACACGTCAAAATAGAGGATTGCTTCCAGAGTATTTCTGATGCCATATTATAGAATCCTAAAATGATTGATCGTCAGTGGACTACACGCAGTTCGCGAGCCGCTCCACAATGCTTAATCCACTATCTGCTCAATCGATGTGTATGTCATCGACTGAGCGACTACAGCGGTATCTTGCCGACGAACGGGGTGGGTGTGGTGATGAGGAGGTCTCCCAGCGTCTGGCGGAACTCGAAGAAATTGATGCGGCCGCGGGTGGGCCAGCGCTGGACCAAGATGTCGGGTTGCTATCGGCGCTCGCGAACGAGACCCGGTACAAGATTGTTCGTATCCTCCACGTCGCTGGCGAGGAACTCTGCGTCTGCGAATTTGCGCCGCTGCTCGATGTTAGCGACAGCGCGATCAGTCACGCCCTGTCACAGCTCACCGATGCTGGACTGATCACTCGCCGAAAAGAGGGGAAGTGGCGAAAATATCGTGCGACAGCGCGCGCCAATGCTGTCCTCATCGCCCTGGATGGATCGCGGGAGCTACGATTGTAAACAGGAGCGACCAACACGGCCCGTTGATGAACTAACTCCCGTCGATCGGTCGGACGATATTTTCGAGTTAGCCGTCAGCAGTCGGTAATAACCAGCGTTCGACATGATGGCTAAAGAGAGGTATATATTGGAAAATAATCCTCATAGGAGCACTTAAAATGGTATAAAAGATGAGTTTATCTATGAATACAGCGTCACCGGCGAAGTTTGGATTTGTGTGTGTACAGAATGCGGGGCGAAGCCAGATGTCAGCTGCGTTCGCCGAGCGAGAACGTGATCTCCGAGAATTAGGGGATAATCTCGAGATTCTCACCGGCGGTACACACCCCGCTGAACGCGTCCACGAGGAAGTGATCACGGTCATGCAAGAACGAGACATCGACCTCTCTGACCGAACGCCTCGGGAGGTCTCGACTGACGAGCTCGAATCGTGCGATGTCGTCGCCACAATGGGCTGTTCGACGCTAGAACTGGACGCCGAGAACGTCGACGTTCGAGACTGGGCGTTAGACGATCCGCACGGGCAAGACCTTGACACTGTCCGCGAGATTCGTGACGACATAGAGCAACGCGTCAAGGCGCTGTTCGACGAGTTCTATCCGGACGAACCGTAGCGTAGACGTAATAAGAGGATTCGTTCGTCCCTCCAATCGCAAAATTCTCTTCTGGACAAGCCTGTCAGTGATTTTCGGTAATTTAGGGGTTTTGTGGAGGCTTCCGGGCTTCGATAGTGGCAGAGACGAGATACTCACCGAGATCGCGATCGGCGTCCCAATCACTGATGAACTCGGTGCTCTCATCCTTGGGCGCTATCTCGATTGCTTCGAAGCCGGCACTGTCGAGCATCGCTTCAACACCTGCAACGGTTGATGCACCGGCGACACAGCCAGTTAGCGAGTCCGGGTCCATCTTGACATCGTCGGGGAACGGCGCGGTTTGGACGACGTCTGAGATGGCGACGCGCCCGCCGGGCTTGAGAACGCGGTAGGCGTCGTCGAACACGCGTTGCTTCTCGGGAGCGAGGTTGACGACACAGTTCGAGATGACGACGTCGACGGTCGCGTCGGCAACGGGAAGATGGCTGATTTCGCCGAGGCGAAATTCGACGTTGTCGGGGTCGTTCTTCGCGACGTTCTCCCTCGCTTTCGAGACCATCTCTGGTGTCATGTCGACACCGATGACGGCTCCGTCCGGGCCGACCTCCTGTGCGGCGAGGAAGCAGTCGAAGCCCGCACCGGAGCCGAGGTCGAGCACTGTCTCGCCGGGCGCCATCTCGGCGAACGCCTTCGGGTTGCCACATCCGAGACCGAGATCTGCGCCGTCGGCGACCGATGCGATATCGTCCGTATTGTACCCGAGGCGTTCGCTCCCGGTCGCGTCTTCATTTCCGTCACAGCACCCTCCTTCATCGGTGACATCAATACCGATGTCGCCACAGCAGTCCTGTCCATGCGTAGCGATAGTGCCGTAGCGTTCACGTACCATCTTCCGTGCCTCCTCAGGGTCGCGGTCACCGGCCACCGTCTCAGTATCGTTACTCATGGGCACCCCGCAGGTCGTCGAGAGTTTCGAGGAGGGCCGCAGTCGTCTCAGTCGGTTCATAGTACCGCCAGCATCCGTGTTCGGTTAATACCCACAGTAATATTCTGTATGGTTCAAGGCTGCCTGAGTCGGGCGTACGCGGTGGAATCGACCGATTCTCAAACCCCTCAGAACCGTCGGTTTGAGCTTAACCGAACACCAATGAGCGTGTCATAGAATCCATCTCATAGCTTCTCACAGCCCGGATCGTTTCCTCGTTCGAAGTTGGTGATTGCAACGACGAGCCGCAGAC
>NZ_LOEP01000045.1 GCF_001482285.1 Haloferax sp. Q22
CCGTGAGATTGCCCTGATGTGTGTCGTTTACAACATCAAGCGTGCCGTGAAACAGTGAAAACCTACGCCGTATGGCGATTCAACACAGCCTTTCAGAACGATTGTGTGTTCCGCTCGGGCCATCTCTGAGAATATCGGGTGAGGCTCGTTCTTGTTGAACGAGATCTGAAATATGTTCGTAGAATACCGTATGTCACTGGCCGAGTATGGTTACTCGTCGTGACGGTCACGTGCCCATAGGAACACACCGAACGCGAGTGGCGAGAGGAATGCGGCACCGAGACTTCCGAACACTGCGAGTTGGCTAGTCGTTACCTCGTAGACGCCTTCGAAGACGTCACCGACGACAATTGCCCCTTTCATCCCGTTAGTGATGTGGGGTTCACAGGCGTATTTACTGATACCAACGCCGTCGAAGACCAGACCCCACCTCCCGGTGGATTGTGACGGACTGGTGTATTCTCTATCGCTAGCCGCGAATCCGTGGGGACCGTCGTCACCTACCCACTCCCAGATGACGCGAGTACCCGGATCAATAGTAACAGCCGGTGGAGAGAGTGCAAAGCCCCCGCCGTTCCCGTTCGCTCCGACCTGAATACGAACCTCTTCGTGTCCACGCATGTCGACAGTTCCGTCGAAGTTATCGACGTCGTCGAACCAACCTTCGTAATCCGGTTCCCGAGGGACGTATTCGTAGTCCGGTTCAGGGGTTGGAGTCGGTTTCGGTGTCGCCACAGACACTTCGACGTCACCGACGAGCACTGCACCCTTCATTCCCATCGCCTTGTGCGGAGTACACGCATAGAGAGACACACCCTCGGTAGCGAACGTGTGTTCGAACGTCGCACCCGTGGTCGTGACCATTTCGCTCCCGTAAGTGCCGTCCTCTGCGACGACGTTGTGGCTTCCACCGTCTCCCGTCCACTCCCAGACAACTGTCGCCCCCTGGTCGATTCGGACTGCCGGTGGACCGAAGGCGAAGCCACCGCCGTTCCCCTCCGCACCGACTTCTACTGTCACTCGTGTTTTCCCGCGTTCGTCCGTGATACCATCGTAATTCGAGACGTCACTGAACCAGCCCGTGAGGTCGAGTTCCTGTTGTGCAGCAGCTGGAGGCATCGGACCAATCGACGCCCCCCCGACAGTGGCCACTGCCGCTGCCTTTAGGAACCATCGCCGATTGACATTCGTACAGGTCTCGGTAGATATCATGTACGTCAGTAGTTGTGTGGGAGATATAACCGTAGAACTCGGTTCTCAACCCGTGAGAGAGAAAATATCGATATATACTGTCTCTTCGCTATGTTTAGCCTGAGAGAGATACTTATGACGTACACTACGACTCGACGGCGGGTACTCCAAGCGGCAGGACTTGGTGGGACGATGGCGTTGGCCGGTTGTACTGTCGGCACACCACCAGACAACAACGTACAGGCAAGTCCACTCCAACTCCAGATGGACACGGAACTCGGGCCAGCAAAGCCCGTAGATGTCAATCGTATCGCGGCTGACCCCCGCGATATCCCTGCACCGATCACCCGAACGTCACCGGAGACAGTATCGGTGGAACTGGAGACACTCGAGCAAGTTGCCGAAGTCGAACCTGGCGTCACGTTCACGTACATGACGTTTAACGGACAAGTCCCCGGCCCGTTCATTCGAACACGCGTAGGGGACACTGTCGACCTCATCATTCGCAACCACGAGGACAACTCGATGGTTCACAACGTCGACTTCCATGCGTGCCGTGGTCCCGGCGGCGGGGCAGAAGCGACGAACGTCGCCCCGGGAGAGGAGAGACAACTCCGGTTCAAGGTGACATATCCCGGAGCGTTCGTCTACCACTGTGCCGTCGCGAACGTCGACTACCACATCTCCGCGGGGATGTTCGGTATCATCCTCGTCGAACCGGAAGAGGGTCTTCCCGAGGTAGACCACGAGTTCTACCTCGGACAGCACGAGCTCTACACGAACGGGAAGACGGGACAGAAGGGCCACCACGAGTTCGACTTCACACGAATGGCGATGGAGGACCCGACGTACGTCCTGATGAACGGTGAGAAGTACGCAATTACGCCGGACAACTACGCCGAGATGAACGTGAAGACCGGCGAGACTGCCCGCATTTTCTACGGGGTTGGAGGGCCGAATCTGTTCTCGAGCTTCCACCCGATCGGCAGCGTCTGGGACGAAGTCTGGGAACAGGGTGCGCTTGCCAGCGAACCGATGCGCTACGTTCAGACGACTCCTGTCCTCCCGGGAAGTGCCTGTGTCGCGACGATGTCGTTCCCAGTGCCGGGTGACTTCAAGCTGGTCGACCACGCGCTCTCACGGGTCGCACGGAAAGGAGCGCTCGCAATCATCACCGCTGAGGGCCCAGAAGATACCGATATGTTCGACCCAGTTAGGTAACTGTTGAGCGACACAGTGGATCCGAACCCCCGTTTCTACGTGAACATATCCGGGAACAACCATAGGTCGGGTCCCACCGTACGCTATCGTATGATCGGATTCCCATCCCCCTTTGGTGGTTCCAGCGACGACAGCGGTCTGTTCGACGAATACGACGAGTTCGTTCCAGAACACCTTCCTCAGCCGGGGGTGTTCCTCAAAGGCCACCGTGTACTCACCGACGGTGAACACGTCACCTTTCATAAACTCACGCAAGAACTGTTCGAGGAACGAAAAGTCTATGACATGACGTTCAATTACAACTTGGCGCGTCATCCGTCTTTAGCTAAGCGAAGAACCGCATGACTGCGGCGGCTTATCGGTGTTACTTTTCGGAAGGAATGAGGAGGCAACGAGTGTG
>NZ_LOEP01000046.1 GCF_001482285.1 Haloferax sp. Q22
CGCGAACTCGTCCTGATGTGTACGGTTCACAACATCAAGCAATCGCTGAACCCGTGAAATCAAGCTACGTCTGGCGATTCACCACGGCCGTCGATTCATGAACGCGCCGTAGTCCATGTTCTCACGGATGTGCGTCAAGTCTTCCAGAACCAACACGGGATTCTCGAATCGGTCGGCGTAGGAGACGACCTCCGACGTGACCGTGTGAAGGATGTGGTCGATGTGTCGCCACAACTCGTCGCCGTAGGATTCAGCGATACGTTCGCTTCCGCGTTTTTGAAGGCGTCGAGTCGCCGTGAAGTACGTCTCACGGAGTTGCCGTACTCGCTTGCCTTCGTCGTTCCAGAGGTTGGGTGCAGTCGGGGAGCCGCGCTCGTCACGGTGACACACCGTTAACAAAGAGGCTTCCCCGATGTCTACCCCAATCGGCGTTTCCGCCGAACTGGTCTCTCGTTCCTCCACGTCCCGCGTGGCGACGATGTGAAAGTACCACTCGCCGTCACGGTCGAACAACCGACATTCGCCCATCTTTGCGTCTCCTGCGTGCAACGCTTCCAACCACTCTCGCTGTTCGGGATTCGGTTGCGCGGGCAACCAGAGGTTGTAGTCGTCGTGGTGCGGGATTTTGACGTACCACTCGATAGCGTTCTGTGGCTTGTGGTCGAGCTTCGGGCCTTCGTTCGTGAACCGAACGGGGTGGTCGTCGTGAAGCTCTTTGGCGTCGTAGCTTCCGCCACAGAGTTGTGGGACGTACTTCTTGAGCGCGTTCTTGGCGTAGCCGCTCAGGTCGTAGTTGACTACCACGTCGTTCGCCGCCGACTGTGTGGTGCAGTTAGCGTTGAACGCGGATTCAAGGGCGTCTTGGTACGCCTGTTCCGTCTCACAGAGTTTCAGATGCTTGTGGGTGTTCGGTTCCACAAGCTTCAGTTCCAGCGTCTCGGTGAGTTCGGTCACTGTTCGTCCTCCTCGTGACGCTGGATGTACTTCTCGACAGTCTCACTCGAAACGTGTCCTGCTGTCCCCGCGTAGTAGCCTCGCACCCACTTGATTTTCTCACTATCGTGGTCGGCGTGTCGGTGGTTGTACTTCCGCGAACTGATGCCTTTGAACCAGTTGGCGAGAAGTGACGGAGCGTGCTTCGGCGGGCTACTGACGAACAGGTGGATGTGGTCGGGTTGGACAGTGAGGTCGATAATCTCCAACCCCTTCTCGTCAGCGATTTCGTGGAGGATGTCTCGCACACGGGTTGCAACGTCACCGACGAGTACCGACCGACGGTACTGAGCGGAACCCTGTTCCGCGATGTCCGCAGAACCGTCGGTTCTGCGAGACTTCGGTATCCACACTATGTGGTAGTTGAGGTTGTACGTTGCGTGCCGTGTGGTCTTCATCCGTACTACACACTATACGTAGCGTGTGTCTTAAAACCACTTCACACGGTGGGAAATCCAGCCGTACTACCGTCGGTGGTTGTGTACGCTATTGTCCGCTTGACCCGCGCCTGAAGACGCGGGTATGCGCTCGCACTATGTATCAGGACGTTCGTATCGAGGCGGCCTTCATTCGTCAGTTCGGGCATCATGTACGAGTTGGTTGATCTCGTCCATCGAGAGTTCGTCTTCGCTGGCACGCTTTTCAACACGCCGCTGGAACTCCGTGACTGACGGCAACTCGATTTTCTTCAGTACGAGTCCAAAGTCGGTCGGAACGACCATCAGTTTCGTCCCCTTTTCGAGACCGAACTGCTTGCGGAGACGGCTTGGAATCGTGATCTGTCCTTTCGACGTTACCGTGGTCACCTCGGGATCATCTGTGCTCATGTTGGGTCTACGTAAGAATTCCTTACCCAGTAGGGTGAACCTTTCGGTCGTGTTGGAGCGCCGAGTCAACTCCGTGTCGGTGGTTCCTTCCGTCGAAGTGTCCGTCCACGACACGAAGGCGGACTACTCGAAGATACACGAGGCGACAGGGTGGGAGCCCGAGATCTCGTTCGAGGAGGGTGTCGAGCGGGTTTGTGAGCCGTATCTCGACTGACGGAGGGGTTCGCGGTTCGGCTGGGGGTTTTGCGTTTGATTTTCGAGGTGGTCAGAGACGGTTTATTACAGGAGAATCAGTTTCCAAGAAACCGGTTCAGTTCACTAAATTCGTCGGGTGAGAGAATCACCTCAGTATCAAACACATCAAATCGTTCGAAGTCATCATCAATCGTCAACACAGTATTCACCCCTTGGTCAATCGCCACCCGAGCATACGGTCCACCAGCGTCACTTATCGCAGTGTTTCTCCGCACCCTTTTGAACCGCATCTCTGTGCTTCTGGGCAATTGGGTTGGCCTTTTCGATACGCGGCGTCGTCTCTTCTCGCTTTGAAGACGTTTCCTCAATAAGTTGCTCCATGCGGGCGAGAATTTCTTTGGGGTCGTCTTCCGAGTCAACCATGGCTATACTCCTACAAAGAGTGGGAATGAGTATATCCGATTTGGTCAGTCGACCTCGTTCATCCCTAAGCAATACGTCTACAGAAAACACGCGGGTATGCGATCGCACTATGTATCAACGCAGAGTGCCTCGGGCTTGTCCCTGTGGTACTTCACTATGGCGTCTTGACACGTGACTTTGGCTACGCACACGGCCTACTTTCTCACCCCGCGTCGGTCCGCGGAGTACGCATACAGATAGGTACACACGAGAATCGCCGCGCCAAGGCCGACCATATTCTGGAGTAGGTCTGTGACCGTCACGACGAACATGAGCGAAAACACGCCGTAACACCCGAGGCCGGCAAAGAGACACATGGTGAAGCGCTTTCGAACCCAGTACAGCTCGTGCTCGCGTTTCTGTGGGAGACCATCGACCACCGGCCAGTACGACCCTGCGATGAAGCCGACCGCAATTGCACACACGAACAGCAACAACAGAGCTGGCCCATTTTCTCCCAGTAGCTCGCTTGGCGGAGGGTGTCATAGAAGAGTTCTCACACCGTGATCACGGTACTTCCCGGATTGTCTCCACGTTCGTAGTTGGTGATTGCGACGACGAGGC
>NZ_LOEP01000047.1 GCF_001482285.1 Haloferax sp. Q22
CACCGGGATGACACACCTTCCCGGGGGTCGCCACGATACGACGGCCTTAAGTGGTCCAAGGCATTTTGGATGAATGCGAACGACACACCGCGATTGCAGGGCGATTCAACGCGTCCTGCCTCACCGGCCCTGAACCGAACGGGGTTCGAAGGGTTTATACCCTCGAATCGCCTCGGTTCAGGTCCGAAGGAAATGAGGATTCCGCCCCTGCGGTACGCCGCAAGACGGTATCTGATGTTAGCCCTAGTAGTTCGGTGACATCCGAACGGATGTCATACGAACTCGGACCTTTGAACGGTGATTTGACAGCATTACGCTGCCATTCACCCGCCAAAACCCCGCGACCAGGTTTAAATGGTCGCGACCCATTCCGGTTGATCCTGCCGGAGGTCATTGCTATTGGGGTCCGATTTAGCCATGCTAGTTGCACGAGTTCATACTCGTGGCGAAAAGCTCAGTAACACGTGGCCAAACTACCCTACAGAGAACGATAACCTCGGGAAACTGAGGCTAATAGTTCATACGGGAGTCATGCTGGAATGCCGACTCCCCGAAACGCTCAGGCGCTGTAGGATGTGGCTGCGGCCGATTAGGTAGACGGTGGGGTAACGGCCCACCGTGCCGATAATCGGTACGGGTTGTGAGAGCAAGAGCCCGGAGACGGAATCTGAGACAAGATTCCGGGCCCTACGGGGCGCAGCAGGCGCGAAACCTTTACACTGCACGCAAGTGCGATAAGGGGACCCCAAGTGCGAGGGCATATAGTCCTCGCTTTTCACGACTGTAAGGCGGTCGTGGAATAAGAGCTGGGCAAGACCGGTGCCAGCCGCCGCGGTAATACCGGCAGCTCAAGTGATGACCGATATTATTGGGCCTAAAGCGTCCGTAGCCGGCCACGAAGGTTCATCGGGAAATCCGCCAGCTCAACTGGCGGGCGTCCGGTGAAAACCACGTGGCTTGGGACCGGAAGGCTCGAGGGGTACGTCCGGGGTAGGAGTGAAATCCCGTAATCCTGGACGGACCACCGATGGCGAAAGCACCTCGAGAAGACGGATCCGACGGTGAGGGACGAAAGCTAGGGTCTCGAACCGGATTAGATACCCGGGTAGTCCTAGCTGTAAACGATGCTCGCTAGGTGTGACACAGGCTACGAGCCTGTGTTGTGCCGTAGGGAAGCCGAGAAGCGAGCCGCCTGGGAAGTACGTCCGCAAGGATGAAACTTAAAGGAATTGGCGGGGGAGCACTACAACCGGAGGAGCCTGCGGTTTAATTGGACTCAACGCCGGACATCTCACCAGCTCCGACTATAGT
>NZ_LOEP01000048.1 GCF_001482285.1 Haloferax sp. Q22
ACTATCTCATCAGAGGTCATGCTTCGACATGTTTCGGTTGGAACCAGCTGTTGCCAAGTTCGATGGGCCTTTCACCCCTACACCAGAGTCACGAGAGGGTATTGTAGGACACCAACTCTAACGGGCCTCCACGCAGCTTTCGCCACGCTTCGCCCTGCTCCGGCGTAGATCACTTGGTTTCGGGTCGCATCCGGTTGGCTCCCCGCCCTTGAAGACGGTGGCCCTGGTCAAAGACTGCGGCCGTATCGGTTTCCCTATGCCTCCGGGGGTTCACCCCTTAGACTCGCCAGTCAGATGCACTCCATGGTTCGTTTTTCAAAACGCACGACGTAACATCGGCTTCACTTGAGTCATACTACGGGATCGCTCCCAGTTCTTTCGTCGAGTGACCTTGTATGCCACGTCGCTCTATCGCCAACTGATTTCAAGCCCTATTGCACCGCCCTTTTCGGGGTGCTTTTCAGCGTTCGCTCACGCTACTTGTTCGCTATCGGTCTCGAGGAGTGTTTAGTCTTCGCAGTTGATGCCTGCGAAATTCACGAGGGATATCCAACCCCCGCTATTCTGGAACAACCCCAGGATCTGGTTCTTATGTTACGGGGTTTTCACCCTGTATCACGCTCCGTTCCAGGAGACTTCACATAAGATCCAGGTCCGTGTTGGGTAGTCCGTACACCACATTGCCCGAAGGCTTCGGTTTGGACTGTATCGCGTTCACTCGCCGTTACTAACGACATCGTGGATTGCTTTCTTTTCCTGTTCCTACTAAGATGTTTCAATTCGGAACGTTCCCCATTGCGCAAGGCAATTGCGAGGGGATTCCCATTCGGAGATCCTCAGTTCTTTCCCTCCATGCGGGTCCCTGAGGCTTATCGCAGCTTGGCACGTCCGTCATCGGCTCTCGAGCCGAGCTATCCACCAGCTGGCACAGTAGCCAGTTGATATAGTCACTGTGACCCGGAGAACGGGTCCAGTGGACGCCTGGATTGCACGTACACACGGTTTCATCAAATCCCCTCGGTGACGACCCGAGGCGAATTTTCGACCCTTCCCAACCTCGCTTGCGCGGGATGGTGCATCTGTCGTCAGTATCCATTCATTCGAAACGTCTTGCCACACTTAAGGGGCACGATCGTTTCGGAGTGGAGTACTGCTTACCATGGACCCACAGGGATTCGAACCCTGGGCATCCTCCTTGCAAAGGAGGCACTCTACCACTGAGCTATGGGCCCGTGTTAGCCCTAGTAGTTCTAAGGTGTCCGAACGGGTGTCATTGGTGAACTCGGAAGATCGCGTGTGAGCCACCCCGTCGGGGTGGTCTCGGTCGTTAGGAGGTGATCCAGCCGCAGATTCCCCTACGGCTACCTTGTTACGACTTAAGCCCCCTTGCGAAGCCCAGATTCGACCACCGTGTGGTGGCCTCATCCGGACCTCACTCGGGTGCTTTGACGGGCGGTGTGTGCAAGGAGCAGGGACGTATTCACCGCACTCTATTGAAATGCGATTACTACCGAATCCAGCTTCATGAGGGCGAGTTTCAGCCCTCAATCCGAACTACGATCGAGTTTAGGAGATTAGCGTTCTCTTTCGAGATAGCAACCCATTGTCTCGACCATTGTAGCCCGCGTGTAGCCCAGCTCATTCGGGGCATACTGACCTACCGTTGCCCGTTCCTTCCTCCGCTTTAGCAGCGGCAGTCCTTCTAATGTACCCAGCCAGTCGAAACTGCTGCTGGCAATTAGAAGTGCGGGTCTCGCTCGTTGCCTGACTTAACAGGACGCCTCACGGTACGAGCTGACGGCGGCCATGCACCTCCTCTCTATAGCGTCGTG
>NZ_LOEP01000049.1 GCF_001482285.1 Haloferax sp. Q22
TAAATGAAAAAAGCCCACTGGACCGAAGTCCAGTGGGCTCTGTATGAGTGGGGGCGGCGAACTGGATTTCCCAGAGGATCGCTCACTCCAGTACTGACCAGAACGCAGGTGAGCTTAACTGCCGTGTTCGGGATGGGTACGGGTGGAACCTCACCGCTCTGGCCGCCTTAATGCCGACCAACGGAATCGAACCGTTGTCATACCAATATCGGACGGGCCGTCTTACCAATGTGTTCGTGCAATCCAGTTTGCGCCTGGACCCGTTCTCGGGTCTCAGTGCGTATGAATGTGGCTTGGACTGTTAGTGCTCGCGGGCTTAACAACTCGTTGCCTCGTTGCGTACACCCCGAGTCTATCGAACTCGTCTTCTACGAGTGTCCTCAGTGGAACTTCTTTTCCGTGTGGGTTTCGAGCTTAGATGCGTTCAGCTCTTACCCCGTGGTGCGTAGCTGCCCGGCATCTGCCCTCTCGGACAACCGGTACACCAGTGGCACCCATTCGTAGTTCCTCTCGTACTATACGAACGTTCACGTCAAGTTCCTTAACACCCCCAATAGATAGCAGCCGACCTGTCTCACGACGGTCTAAACCCAGCTCACGACCTCCTTTAATAGGCGAACAACCTCACCCTTGCCTGCTTCTGCACAGGCAGGATGGAGGGAACCGACATCGAGGTAGCAAGCCACCCGGTCGATATGTGCTCTTGCGGGTGACGACTCTGTTATCCCTAAGGTAGCTTTTCTGTCATCTACGGGTCCCATGAATGAACCTCGTAGGTTCGCTAGACCACGCTTTCGCGTCAGCGACACTCGTTGGGAATGTCACTGTCAGACTTCCGTTTGCTCTTGCGCTCTTCCACGAGTTCCCGACTCGCGTGAGGAAATCTTTGGGCGCGCTCGATATCTTTTCGAGCGCGTACCGCCCCAGTCAAACTGCCCGGCTACCGGTGTCCTCCGCCAGGAGTGAGAGTCGCAGTCACTAACGGGTAGTATTTCAATGTTGCCTCGGTGGCCCGCTGGCGCGGGTACCTGTGTAATGGCTCCTACCTATGCTGCACATTAGCGACCACGTCTCAGCGACAGCCTGCAGTAAAGCTCTATAGGGTCTTCGCTTCCCCTTGGGGGTCTCCAGACTCCGCACTGGAACGTACTGTTCACCGGGCCCAACGTTGGGACAGTGACGCTCTCGTTGATCCATTCATGCAAGCCGCTACTGAAGCGGCAAGGTACTACGCTACCTTAAGAGGGTCATAGTTACCCCCGCCGTTGACGGGTCCTTCGTCCTATTGTACTAGGTGTTCAGATACCCGCACTGGGCAGGATTCAGTGACCGTACGAGTCCTTGCGGATTTGCGGTCACCTATGTTGTTACTAGACAGTCGGAGCGTCCGAGTCACTGCGACCTGCTCGGTCAAGAGCAGGCATCCCTTATCGCGAACTTACGGGACTAACTTGCCGAATTCCCTAACGTCGGTTGATCCCGACAGGCCTTGGCTTGCTCTGCCAGCGCACCTGTGTCGGATCTCGGTACGAGCTTCTTGCTTGTCTTTTCACGGGCTCTAGGTACGGCCGAATTTCTCTATCTCATCATTCGTTCGCTTCGTGCCGTTACGGCTTCCACGAATTTCGGTGATTCGACGGGGCGAAGGCCCCGCTCGGTGTTTCCTAAAGCGTCGACGTTTAGTGCAAGAAGGTACTGGAATATTAACCAGTTTCCCTTTCATCTATTTCGAATTACGGATAGACTTAGGATCGACTAACCCTCGGCTGATTGACAGTGCCGAGGAACCCTTGCGCGTAAGGCCGTCGGGGTTCACACCCGACTCTCGCTGCTACTGAGACCATGATTTTCGTTGCTGCACGGTCCACACGAGTTCTCACCCGTGCTTCCACCCATGCAGTATGCCAACCTACGGAATCGTGTCATACGACACGCCGCCAGGTCTCGGAGGTGGATTTGAGTCCCGATCATTTTCGACGCCTCGAACCTCGGCCGGTAAGCTGTTACGCTATTCTTAGAGGGTAGCTGCTTCTAAGCTCACCTCCCGGCTGTTTAGGGCTCGAGACAATCTTCAATCACACTTAATCCACACTTTGGGTCCTTAACCTGGCTCTGGGTTGTCTCCCTCACGGTGCACAAGCTTACCCCGCACACCGGACTCCCTGAGTCTACGACGT
>NZ_LOEP01000005.1 GCF_001482285.1 Haloferax sp. Q22
TCTTAGACATGAATCATCGACGGTTTCCCGCTTCAACTCCCTAGTTCTAACGGTCGAAGCCAACGCTGTCCAGCGATTCACCAGAGCCGACTGCTCGGAAACGAGGTCGAACACCGCCTCCGCCTTCTCGTCGAAGTTCGCCTCGTCGAAGGGGGCGTCCGGGAGGTCGTCGATGAGATCCCACTCGGAGGCCTTGTCGTCCGACGCCGACGAGCCCTGTTTCCGCCGAATTGAGTCCGCCAGTTCGGAGAGCTTCGAGGGCGTCTGGTCGGTCGTCGATCCCTCTTCTCCCGCCGGCGAGGCGCTATCGCCCGATTTATCCGAGGCAGGCGTCCCGTCTTCCACGCGGTCCGCAAGGTCAGATAACGACGGCGAGTTCTGTATCTCGGTGTCGGAGTCTCCCGACTCCGAATCGTCACGGTCTGCCATATTAGCCGATGGGTGTGAACATGGATTGCGAGGGAGTTCGTGAAGTGGTGGCGACTGAGCAGGAACGAGAGCGATAACGCGTCCCGTTCCCAACGTGTTGCACTGTTTTGAACTCGCAGGGGGTTCACTTAATGTATGGGGCTTTCCGGGCGAAAGACAAGATAGCCTTATGCTCCTGTCTCGCGAGAACAGATGGACTGACAGATTTTGTATTAGAAGATCAATGAGTATCTGAAATTGAATTTCGTCTGCTCGAATTATGGTAGAGGTTGAAGCGATAGAATTGTTTATTATGGACAATAGTATGAGCATCTTGGAATCGCGTTCGCAGAATTCATTGACAAGAGTGCAGAATACGCTAGGATCCAAATGAGTACAGACGTGTGATTTTCTTCTCGATAAAAATCAATTGGAAACTCAATTGGCTAGTCTCTGTCTTATTCATAGGGTTCGTAAAGTCGTAGACTCTGTTCTGGCCGCGAACGTGGGGTCGCACAGCTGCAGAGTAGAAATTCGAACTTTTAGCATTTCTGAAGGCGGCCAAAGCGCTATTCGGGCCGAGAATCGACCAACCAAGTCAGAAAATCTAGTGTGTTGGTTACTTGCCGAATCTGATACCGTCTTCAACCAATCGGAGGTTTCGTTCCCGGTCGATGTGCGGCTTCAGCCAGTCGTACTCCTCGATTTGGAGGATGAGGTCCGCTTGGAGGTTCCGCCACGCGATGGCGTAGATGGGCGATTGCCCCCACGCGCGGAGTTCCGGGATGAACTCGTCGTAGCGCTCGTAGTGGCCTTCGAGGCGTTCGAGCGCGTCGACCACGTAGCCGGCGGCCTCCGATTCCGTCTCCGCGCCGTCGATGGCCCGGTTCAGTCGGGTTTCGAGCCCCTCGACGGCGCGTTGCATGTCCTGTGCCGCCGTGCCGTCGGCCTCCGGAAGCGAGTCGATGATAGGCTTCGGAACGCCGAGCGAGAGTGGTTCGATATCCATGCCTCGCACTGGGCGGCAAGGCGGCAAAAAGGCGGCGACGGTCACAGCACGGTGCGGACATACTCCGACACCACGACGCCGGTGGGGCGGCGGGGTCGAACAGCATCGCCACTCATCACCGAGAACAGCGCGCCGGGGTGCCTCCGAAAGCCGTCCCGACCTCCGGTTGCGGCGCGTTGCTCTGTTACGCGTTCGTCTCGTCGGTCCGCGCCCTGAGTTCGGATTCGACGAGGGCGTCGAAGTCGACGCCGTCTGTCCGGTACTGGTCGCGGTTGTCGATGATGACCAGCCCTTTGTCTGTGATTTCGTACAGCCCGGAGTTCGGCGCGGACCCGACTCGCGCCAACAGGCCGTAGTCCGCCAAAATCGGCAGTCGCGTGTTGATGTACGAACGGTTCTTATCGAGGATATACGAGAGATTCACGGCGGTGTTCCGCCTCCTATCCGAGAGTGCCTCGAGGATATCGAAGTCAGTTGGGACGGCCAACTTCATACATGGTTGTTCGCAGCCGCTGTTAAATAAACAGCTTATGCGAAATTCAAGGCTAAAACCCCGCCCTTCAGGGCGGGGAGGATGTCAACGGGAGGGCGTGCGGTCGGGTTCGCGCGGCGAGGGGCGACAGGGGCGGCGGGTTCGGTTTTATCGATGTTCGAGCGCGTCGCGTGCGAGGCGCAGGTCCTCGATAATCCGCGCATGGCGGTCGATTGCATCGTCGATGTGTTGCGCCGTCGCCGCCGTATCGGCCCCGGCGTCACCGTGGTACTGCGCCTGCAACAAGTGCGACTCCAATGCCCGTGACGTGGAGTCACTCGCCGACAACAGCGCCTGGGTAATCGTCCAGTCTATCGTCCCATCGTCGGGGAGTTCGTCGAACTCCAACCGCTCTCCCTCGTGTCGTTCTACCATCATGGCCCACGTTGGGACGTGATACTATTTAAAGTTATAGCGACGTGATAATTCCGACATTCCGAGTTCGACAGGAAACACACTATACGTACCATTTACTGGCGTTTCGGGGGCGGTTAACGACGGCAATAAGTATATCAAAATTAAGTAACTTCGACCGGTGACGATGAGATGTCCTGCGATTTCCGAGGCGAGTCGGGGCCGCGTCACCAGACCCGCGTTCGCGTCACCGCTCTTCGACGTGCCGAATCTCGACGCCGATACCGCGCGTGGACTCGACCAGTTCGCGGCCGCCCATCTCCGCGCGACCGATGGCGAACGCCTTCGGTCCCTCGACGACGACCTCGTCGCCCGGCCGAATGTCCTCGTCGGCGTCGACGACGCCCGGCGCGAGGACCGACCCGTGCGGGACGAAGCCGTCGATTTCGACCGTCTTCGTCGGTGCGTCGCTGTCGCGCCACACCTTCGCGCCTTCGAGCGTAAAGGAGAGCACGCCGTACTGCGGGACCATCGTCGCCAACTGCACGCCCGCGTCGTTCCACACCTGCAGTTTGGGATACCGACTCGTCATCTCCAACTCCACGTCGGCAAAGAGCGCGTCGCCCGCGTCCGGGCCGAGTTGGTAGTCGGCGAGCGCCTTCACGACGTTGTGCTCGCGCTCCTCGCGGGTGAACTTGGGTTCGCCGTCGAGCGTCCGCATGAGGTTCCCGATGGACTCCGTCGTCGTCGGGTGTTCCGAGACGGTGAACTCCACGTCGAGGTCCAAGTCGTCGGCGACGCGCTCGACGATTTCCGTGTACGCGCCCGGCGGGAGGTGCGCGATGATTCGCGGGTAGTCGTTGCGCTCCAGGTAGCGCCGGAGCACCTCGGCGACGAACGACTTCTCGTCTTCCGACCAGTCGCCCGTGACGACCGAGTCGTAGTGCTGGGCGGGGTAGGTGAGTTCGAGCTCCTGCGGGACGACACCGATGGGCGAGGTCATCGACACCATGTGCGCGCGGTACTGGACGGCCTCCTGGAACTGCCGGTGGCTCTGGGACTCGCTGTAGGGCTTTTTCGCCGAGCACGGCAGGAGCACGAGCGGGTTGTCGAAGCGGTTCCGGTAGCGTTTGGTCACGCGGTCGGCGAACCGCTGAATCTCCACGCGGTCGATGGATTCCTCGGAGGCCGCGGTGAGTTCCGAGTCGCGGATGACGGGGACCCGTTCCTCCATGAAGCTGTACTGCTGGTCGAACCGTCGGAACAGGGCGGTCAGCCACTGGTCGTGGCGGGCCTGCCCCTCCACGTAGTCCCGGAGCCGACCGTCGCGCACGCGGCGGCGGACCCGCGCGAGTTCGGCGCGCAGGGCGTTGGCGTTGTGGTCGGCCGCGTCGGCGCGAGTGAACTCCGAGGCTGGTTTGCGGCAGGCCTCGCAGGCGCAGGGGAATTCGTCGAGGTCTTCGAGGAAGTACTCGCCGTCGCTCGTGAGGTAGAACCCTTCGAGGCCGCGGGCGCGGGCGAGTGTCTCGTCGACGAGGTCGACGCCCGCGTAGACGAGAAGCGAGACGTTCCGGGGCGTGGCGACGCCCGAGAGCATGAGTGCCGTGTCGGCGGGCAGGTTCTCCTTCGCCTCGATGACGTTGTCGCGGAAAGCGCGCGCGTGGCCGACGAAGCCCTGCGCGTCGGAGAGGACGTAGGCGTCAGCACCGTAATCGTCGGCCGTGTCGGCGGTGACGACGGCGGCCGAGGGGAAGTCAACGTCGGGGTAGTCGACGGCGAACGACTCGCGCACCTCGTCGGCGCTCCCGGCGGGGAGCGAGCGGTGGGGGAGCACGGTCAGCACGTCGTCGGAGCCGTCGGGGAACTCGCGCTCGGTCGCCCAGAGGCTGCCGGCGTCCGCGAGCACGTCGTCCACGACCGCCGGCGTCGTCACCGCCTCGGAGAGCCGCAACTCCCCGATTCGGGCGGCGCCGTCGCGGGCGTGAACCTCGAAGTAATCGGTCATACCCGCTTTCGGCCCCCGATAGCCAATTAACTTGTCTTCTGCGGGCGCGCCGAGCCGGGCGGGACGCTGGGCGTCTTCGTACACGGCGAGTCACGCGAAAAACAGCGGAGACGAGCCGGATTACTTGCTCGACCGATCGTCTTCGACTTCGATGCGCTGGGGCTCTTCCGTTCGCGCGTCGGCGTCGTCACCGCCGCCCAGGAGCGACGATTGCAGGTTCTTCGCGAACGACTCGACCTGGTTTCGGAGCGTCTTGACCTCCGTCTCGAACTCCTCGACAGAGCGCTCGACGTAGTGGACTCGCTGAATCGGAATCCGGCGGACGACGTCGTTGCCGCCGGCGTCCTCGTCGAGTTTCACGATCCAGTGGTCCTGAAAGTAGGCGATGTTCTCGTTTTCGACGCGTTTCTCGACGGTTCCCTCGTCGGGGTCGTCGTAGACGATTACCGCCGTGCCGAGGTCTGTGTCCGTCATCACGGGTGCTTGTGTCCAGACACTTCTATGTCTGGTGGCACAGCGAACTCGCCGGTGACCGAACCCACCAGTTCGGCCGCTCTACTTCCACCGAGCCTACCGAATTTAGCCCGCCCCGCCCGAACAGCCACTATGAACGCCTCCGACCCCACCGGCCCGTGGTCACGCGACCGCGTCGACGACTTCCTCGCCGACGCGACCGTCCCGGTCCGACTCTCGTGTCGCACCCCGGCGGACGACCTCTGGATGCTCTCGCTGTGGTACGAGTGGGACTCCGAGGCGACCGAACTCCGGTGTGCCACTTCGGCCGACGCCGATGTGGTGCGATTCCTCCGCGCCCACGACGACGTGGCGTTCGAAATCTCGACCAACGACCCGCCGTACCGGGGCGTCCGCGGCCGGGGCACCGCGACCGTCGAACCCGACGCGGAGAAGGCGGTTCTGCGGCGACTCATCACGCGGTATCTCGGCGACACCGACTCGGAACTGGCCGAGCGCTTACTCTCGCCCGACCGCGACGAGGTCGTGATTCGGATTCGGCCCGAGCGGCTGCATACGTGGGACTACGCAGCGCGGATGAAACAGTCGAAATAGTCGGATCTGTTGAGGCAGTCGGTTACTGGTGGATTGGTGGAGGTGTGCTGAACTCAGGGGCGCTTACCGACCCGACGGTCGCTCACCTGTGAGCGAGAGGTAAGCCTCACCAAGTAGGACGAAGGCGAGGATACCTGCGGGGGCACTCCACGTCCCGCCGACATCTAACGTAAACAGTAGAACTGCGACGAGTAATCCAGCGACGAAGAACAACAGTCGTGATTTGAGCGAGCCGGGGTTGGAGGACCGGTCAGGCATTGTACTGGGTGTGGTATTCAAGCATCAAAGCGTTATGTCGAATCGAAACCACGAGTTGTGTCCGGGCAATCTCCGCTGTACTGTCCGAAAACTGTGGAAACGCATCCTGTCGGAGAGTTCGCTACGAGTAGGGTGAAAATAGATAGACGTGACACGCTCGACTCACCGCTTGATTCGACACCACTGCCCGTCACGCTCTGTGACGCTCGACAGCGCAAAATAACCCCAAAGCGGGGCGCGTGCCGCGCGGGGGTGGCTTTTCTGGCCCGCGCGGCGTACGAAAAAGGGTGCCTCTGTGTGGTTGTGGACCGGTGCGTCGTCAGCGGGATTACCGACGTCGGACGGCGACGAGCGCCGCCGCGACGAGTGCGACGAGGGCCACGACGAGGCCGAAGCCGGGCGCGTCGGTGGACGACTCGCTCGTCGTCTCCATCGACTCGTCGGTCATCTCGGTCGTGGGTTCGTCGGTCATCGTCTCGGTCGACTCGTCCGTCATCATGCCCTCGACCGTGTAGTCGGCGGTCGTGACGACCGCGCCGCCGGCGGCGACGTAGGGTCCGTCGTGTTCGCCCTCACTGGTCACGAAGTCGTAGGCCTCGTTGCCGTTCGTGTCCATGTGCGCCATCGGGACGATAGTGCCGGACTCCTCAAGCGGCGTGTCGAGGCTGATTTCGACGTTCTCGTGAGTGCCGGGTTCGAGGTACGCGGAGGTGCCGCGGACGCTCTCGAAGACCTGACCCTCGGTGACCGTCGCGTCGTGGACCGTCACGAAGCCGCCGTTGTGGAGCGTGACGGAGTCGACGGTGACGGTCGTGCCGTCGCCGGACTGGGCCATCGCGGTCACGACCGCGTTGACCGAGGTGTGGGCGCTGGCGACGACCGCGCCGCCATCAGCCGTGAAGGGACCGTCGGCCTCGCCCTCGCTGGTCACGAAGTCGTAGGCCTCGTTGCCGTTCGTGTCCATGTGCGCCATGGGGGTGAGCACCTGCGAGGAGCGAATCGGCTCGTCGAGGGTGACTGCCACGTCTTCGTGGACGCCGGCGGGCAGGTACATCGAGGTGCCGACCACGCTATCGAACACCGCGCCGCCCGACAGCGACGGGTCGTGAATCGTCACGAAGCCGCCCTCGGAGAGTTCGACGCGGTCGACCACGACGGTCGCGCCGTCCGAGGACTTCATCGTGTAGTCGACGCTGGCGGAGACGGTCGCGTTGCCGCTGTCGACGACGGCGCTGCCGTCAGCCGTGTACGGACCGTCGGCCTCGCCTTCGGACTCGGGGAAGGTGTACATCTCGTCGCCGTCAGAGTCGACGTGCGCCATCGGGACGACGGTGGTCGTCTCGTTCAGCGGCGAGTCGAGTGTGACCCGCACGTCGTGGTGCAGGCCGGGTTCGAGGTACATCGAGGTGCCGCGGATGCTCTCGAACACCGCGCCGTCGGTGACGGTGCCGTCGTGAATCGTCACGAAGCCGCCCTCGGGCAGGTACGCCGAGTCGACGACGACGGAGTAGCCGCCGGTGGCCTTCGCGGTGTAGTTCACGCTCGCCGTGTCGGAGGGCATGGCCATCGCGGTGTCGACGACGGCGCTGCCGTCAGCCGTGTACGGGCCGTCCGTCTCGCCTTCCGACTCGGGGAAGGTGTACATCTCGTCACCGTCGGTGTCCATGTGCGCCATCGGGACGAGCGTCGTGTTCTCGGTCACGGGCGCGTCCAGTTCGACGCGGACGTTCTCGTGGACGCCGGCGGGCAGGTACGCGGAGGTGCCGCGGATGCTCTCGAACACCGCACCCTCGGTGACGGACGCGTCGTGAATCGTCACGAAGCCGCCCTGCGAGAGTTCGACGCGGTCGACCACGACCGAGTCGCCGGTCGTGGGCTGGTCGGACATGGAGACGGTCGCGCTCGCGTTGACCATCGCGGTGTCGACGACGGCGCTGCCGTCAGCCGTGTACGGGCCGTCCGCCTCGCCGTTAGCCGCGACGAACGAGTAGACGCGGTCGCCGTCGGAGTCCATGTGGGGCATGGCGACGAACGTGCCGGACTCACCGACGGGTTCGTCGAGGTGGACGGTCACGTTCTCGTGGGTACCGGCGTCAAGGTACGCCGACGAACCGACGACGCTCCCGAGGACGTTACCGTCCGTGACGGAGGCGTCGTGAATCGTCACGAAGCCGCCGTCGGGGAGCGTGACGGAATCAACCGTCACGGTCGTGCCGCCTGTCGCTTGGTTCTCGAAGGAGACGGACGCAGTCTCCTGTTGTGCCGCTGCGGCCGCCGGGATGCCCCCGACGACCACGACGAGTGTCATCAACACTGCGAGTGTGCGTCGCATGTCTCAGAGGGGGACGAATATTTAAAAGAAGATTTTCCGAACTGTCACCCAAATCTCTCCCCGATGTGCCCCCAGTCGCCCGATTTCGGCGGCCAGAAGCCTTATCCGGCGGTCGGGAGCGCGCCGACTGGTGAGATCGATTCGCGCTCGGAAGTCGCGGTTCGAAGGCGGCGAATCGGGCCCGATGAGACGGGGTTAAATACCGCTCGTCCACCAACTATCGCTATCGGATGTCCTACACCTACTCGGGCGACGCGCACCTCGGGCTCGCGGCGTCCTACCGCGCCGACGACGACCCCTTCCCCACGGACACGTCGCTTTCGTTCCCGCGGCGGAATCACCTGCGAGAGGACGTCGACCTCATCAAGCGCCTCCTGTTCCCGCGCTGTTGGAACGCGGGGCCGTGGATCGGCGACGAGGAACTCCTCCGCGACGGCGTCGCCAACTTCGCCGCGCTCTGTCACTCCGGTATCGACCCCTACGCCGAAGAGGACCCCGCGCCCGTCGTGGACGAGGTGGTCAGACGCCTCCCCGACATCCGCGAGATGCTGAAAAAGGACGTCGAGGCGGCCTACAAGGGCGACCCAGCCGCGCGGAGCTACGTCGAAATCATCCGGTCGTACCCCGGCGTGCAGGCGATTATCGTCCACCGCGTCGCCCACGCCTTCTACGAGGCCGGCGCGCCCGAATACGCCCGCGAACTCGCCGAGTACGCGAAGATGGAGTCGGGTATCGACATCCACCCCGGTGCGACCATCGGCGACTACTTCTTCATCGACCACGGCACCGGCGTCGTCATCGGCGAGACGACGACCATCGGCGAGTGGGCGCGCATCTATCAGGACGTGACGCTCGGCGCGCTCCACTTCGAGGAGGACGAAGACGACGAACACTCGCTCAAGAAGGGGTACAAGCGACACCCGGACATCGGCGACAGCGTCGTCATCGGCGCGGGGACCAAGGTGCTCGGCGCGGTCTCCGTCGGCGACCACGTGAGTATCGGTGCGAACTCGTGGGTCACCGAGGACGTGCCGGACCACACGAGCGTGTTTATCTCCGAACACCCGACTCACGAGCGAAAACACCGCGACTGAGCGGGCGGCAACGAGAAAAACCGGACGGGAGCGGGAAAAACCGTGTTTTCAGTCGAACGTAATCCACGCGAGGAACACGAGTCCGAACGTCTCGAAGACGTGTAACAGCATCATCAGTCGCCACGCGATGACGGGCACGTCGGTGCTGAACCACCCCGAGAGCGTCGGGTCGAGGATGTACATGTAGAACGCCAGCGCGTTCTCGGCGAGGAGGAACACCCCGAACACGAGGAGTCCGACGGCGTGTTTAGACCTGAAGGTCAGGTAGTTTCGGGCCCACACCGCCGACAGTGCGAGCAGCACGACGACGTTGACGCCCGAGGAGACCGTCGCGACGTCCACCCAGATACTCATTCGTTCTCTCCTTTCCCCGTCATCCTGATATACGCTTTCCCAAATCTTTCCATAATCACCGCGTCCGTGACTCGCATGCTCAGTCCATCCGCTCGACGATTGTCTCGACGGTCTCCCAGTTGGCGCGACACCGCGGCGACGGGAGGTAGACCGCGCCGTAGTCGTCGCCGCTCCGCTGGACCACGTCGTTGTCCATGAGCACGTCGAGGTGGTGCCGGACGGTTTTGTAGTCGAGGTCGAGCGTCTCGGCCAGTTGGTTGGCGTTTCGCGGCTGTTCCTCTACGGTCTTGAGAATACGCACACGGTTTTCGCCGCCGCGGGTTCCCGTGAGCACGTACCAGAGGACAGCCTCCATCGTGTTCGTTGATACGTCGGGTGAACCTAAGAGCATCGACCGACAGACGCCGACGCGACCGAGTGAACTGGTCTACGCGTCAGCCGACGCCGAACCGTCGTCGTCCTCGTCGGCTTCGTCACGCTCGTCGGCCAACCGCTCGGAGACCGTCGACAGCGACTCTAACTCGACCGACTCGGGGACGTGAGCGAGCGCCGACTCGGGCCAGTCGTCGTGGGCCAGCGTGAACGCCGCGTCGGGGTTCTCTTCGACCAGCCGCGAGACGCCGCGGGCGGCCTGCTCGTAGGCGTCGCGGTCGAGTCGCTCGGGGACTTCGGCGGTGAGCGGGTACGTCTCGGAGAGCGACCGCGGGAACGGGCCGAACGGCGGGACGACCCGCCACGTCGCGTCGAAGTCGTCGCCGGAGGGGATGCCGCCCTCGGTGAGGAGGACGTGGCCCTCGGCGGTCAAGCGGTCCATCCGGGCGTGGTGGCGCGCGACCTCGGGGCGGTGGGCGCTCTCGTTGGAGGCGTAGAAGAACGCGCCCTTCGAGGCGGGGTCCTCGCGTTCGAGCTGGTCGACGTGGTCGAGGAGCGCGCGGTAGCCGTCGAGCATCGCCGGGTGCGAGCGGGCGCGCTCCTCGACGAGTTCCATGAGGTCGCCGTCGCGGATGGCCTGCTTGATGCGGCGGAGTTCGGCGAACGTGACGTGGAGGTTGTGTTCGGCGAGCAGTTGCTCCTGTTCTTTCGACCCCGCGGCCCGCAGGTCGTCAGGCGAGTACTCCGTGCAGATGGGACAGGTACACGGGAGGTATTCGAGGTCTTCGAGGTGTTCGGTCCCGCGAACCGTGAGATAGCGGCCGTCGCGGGCGTAGAGGGCGTAGGCGGCGGAATCGAACAGGTCACAGCCGAGGGCGACGGCGAGCGCGAGCATCATCGGGTGGCCCGCACCGAACAGGTGAACCGGGGCGTCGACGCCGAGGCCGCGCTTGGCGGCCGCGACGGCGTCGACCATGTCGTCGTAGCGGTAGGCGTTCATCATCGGGACAACCGCGCCCACGGGGAACACGTCGAGGTCGGTCGCGTCGGCGTGGCGGCCGGCCTCCTCGCGGAGGTCCGGGTAGGTCGACCCCTGAACGGGGGCGTTGACGAGCATCTCTCCCGTGTCGGCCGCCTCGGCGTCGGCGAGGGCTTGCCTGGTGATTTCGAGGTCCGTCTCGGCCTGCTCGCGGGCCACGTCCGGCGGCGTCGGGATGTCGACCGGCGTGGCGATGTCGGTGCCGATGTCCCGCTGGAACTGGAGAATCTCCTCGGTCGTCGTGTCGATTTCGCCGTACTCGGCGAGTTGGAACGACCCCGAGTCGGTCATGATGGCCCCGTGGAAGTCGAGCATCTCGTGGAGGCCCACGTCGAGCGCCTCCTCGCGGAGGTGCTCGTTCGTCTTGATGATGTAGGAGTTGGTGATGAGGATGTCCGCGCCGAACTCGGACTCCAACCGCGCGGGCGAAATCGTGTCGATGTTCGGGTTGACGACCGGCAGGAGGGCCGGCGTCTCGACGGTGACCCCCGCACGCGGGACCGAGAGGCGGCCGATACGGCCGGCGAGGTCCCCGTCGCGGAGTTCGAAGTGGTCGCGCATGGAGTGGCGTTTCCCGAGCGCGGCGGTAAGGGTTGCGTTCGCGGGTCGGCCGCGCGCCCAAAAACAGACGCACGACCGGAAATAGTCGCATGCGTTGAAATATTCTAGAAAATATACACCATGGGTATCAAACGTGATTTTTTGGGCGAACAGTTTACAAAGAGATTGGCTCAACGGAGAGGATAGATGTTAGCCGACTTATCGCCACTCGAAGTAACCGCGCTCGCCGTCGCCCTCGTCGGGCTGGTACCGGTTATCACGCAGTACAGAGACGAGACCAAGCTGTTCGCCGCGGGGTACATCCTGCTCGTGATCGGAATCGTGGCCACGAACGTCGAGGCGCTGTTCCTCGGGTCGGTGCTCAACTTCGTCGAGCACGCGGTCGGCATCGGCCTCGCGGGAGTCACGTTCTTCGCGGCCGCGTACGTCCGCCGGAAAAACGTCATCAAAGGCGGTGACGCCTCGTGATAATCGACGCGCTGTTCGACGCTATCGGAACCCTCGGGTTCATGGGCGCGGCGGTGCTGGCGTGGCTCAACTACCGCGATACCGACGCGGAAGCGTCGTTCTGGCTGACGTACGCGTTCGCCTCCGTGCTGGCGATTCTGTGGATGGTCAGCCTCACGCTCGAGAAACTCGGCATCTACACCGAGATATTCAACCTCGTGACCTCGCCGCTGATGACCGCCACGGTCGCCGTCTTCGCAATCGGCGGCACCGCGACGCTCGCCATCGTCGCGGACATGAAGGAACTCGTCAACGACGCCGAAGAGCGGCGGCGCGAACTCGACGCGCTCACGACGGACCTCGAACGACAGGCCGAGAACTACGGCGACGCGATGCAGACGGCCGCCGACGGCGACCTCACCGTCCGTGTCGACGCCGAGAGCCAGAACGACGCGATGCGCCGCATCGGGCGGGGCTTCAACGAGATGTTGGAGGCCATCGACTCGGTCATCGTCCAGATACAGACGTTCGCCGATCAGGTCGACGACGAGAGTTCCGAAGTCACCGCGAGCGCGGACGCCGTGAAGACGACGAGCACGGACGTGGCCAACAGCATCGAGGAGATTTCGGCGGGCAACGAGACGCAACACCGGAACCTCAACGCCGCGGAGTCCGAACTGAGCAACCTCTCTGCGACCATCGAGGAGATTGCCTCCTCCTCCGAGGAGATCGCGCGGCAGTCCCAACAGACCGTCGGGCGCGCCAAGGAGAGTCAGGAAGCCGCCGGTTCGACCATCGAGAAGATGGAGCAGTTGGAGTCGCGGTCGACCGAGACCGTCACCGAAGTCGAAGAACTCCAGCAGTCGGTCACGCAGATCAGCGAGGTCGTCGACCTCATCGACGACATCGCCGAAAAGACGAGCATCCTCGCGCTCAACGCCTCAATCGAGGCGGCGGGCGCGGGCGACGCCGGTGAGGGGTTCGCCGTCGTCGCCAGCGAGGTGAAGACGCTCGCCGAAGAGACCGCCGAGGCGACCCAAGAGGTCGACTCGCTCATCCGCGACATCGAACAATCGACCGAGAGCGTCGCCGAAGACACCTTCGAGACGCAGGCCGAGGTCGAAGCCAGCCGCGAGACCGTCGGCGAAACGGTCGAGGTGCTCGAAGAAATCGTCCACAAAATCGAAGACAGCAACGACTCCATCCAGTCCATCAGCAGCGCCACCGACGAGCAGGCGCAGTCGACCCAAGAGGTCGTCACGATGATGGACGAGATAACGAACCTCAGCGACCGGACGGCCTCGGAGGCGCAGAACGTCTCCGCCGCGGCCGAAGAACAGACGGCCGCGACCCAGCAGATTGCAGCGTCGTCCTCGTCGCTCTCGGAGCGCGCACAGCAGCTCAAGTCGCTCGTCTCGCAGTTCGACTCTGGGCGCGCGGCGGGCGGCGTGCCGGGCCGCGAGACGGCGACGCCCGCGGCCTCGACTCCCAACCGAGCGATGCGGGCGGACGGACGCGGCGACGACCGCCCGAACTGACCGACGCCCAGCGCGCACGGCCGAGCGGCCCCGACGAACGTTTTTCTGCCAACTCGCCGAACGGCCGATATGGAACCTGTCAACGAGTCAGACATCGACTGGACGGTCCGCGACGGCGTCGAAGGCACGTTCAAACAGAAGCGACTGAGCGTGGCCGCCGGAAGCGACGCCCTCGGCTGTAGCCTCTACGAACTCCCGCCCGGCGCACAGCCGTGGTCGTACCACTACCACGCCGCGAACGAGGAGGCGCTGTACGTGCTTTCCGGGCGCGGGCAGGTCCGCCTCGGCGGCGAGGTCCACGCCCTCGCAGAGGGCGACTACGTCCCCTGCCCGAGCGACGAGTCAGGGGCGCACTGCGTCGTCAACGACGGCGACGAACCGCTCCGGTATCTCGCGGTGTCGACCATGCGCGACCCCGACGTGACGATACACCCGGCCATCGACAAAGTCGGCGTCTACGTGGGCTCGCCGCCGGGAAGTTCGGCGGAGCGAACCGTCTCAGCGTTCTACGACCACGAATTCGACGGCAATGAGTTCGACGGCGACGACTGAGTCGGCGGTGACCGACTCACACGGCGGGGGCGACGCGCCTACGCGCCGACGCCCCAGAAGAAGGCGATGCCGGCCACGGTGACGACCGACAGGAGCAACTGCAGCGGCGCGCCGACGCGGAGGAAGTCCGAGAACGTGTAGCCACCGGGGCCGTAGACGAACAGGTTCGTCTGGTAGCCGACGGGAGTCATGAAGGCCGTCGAGGCCGCGAACGTGACGGCGAGGACGAACGAGAACGCGTTGGCCCCGATTGATTGGGCGGCGCTGGCGGCGACCGGAATCATGAGCACGACGCTCGCGTTGTTCGAGATGACGCTCGTGAGCAACCCGGTCGCGAGGTAGAACACCCACAGGACACCGATTGCGGGGAGGAACGTCGCCGTCGAGGCGACGGCGTCACCGAGGAGCGCCGCCGCACCCGTCTGTTGGAGCGCGACGCCGAGCGGGATGACGCCCGCGAGCAGGAAGATGACGTTCCACTCGACCGATTTGTACAGTTCGTTCGGTTTGAGCACGCCGGTGAGAATCATCGCGACGACGCCGCCGAGCGCCGAGACGACGATTGGGAGGACGTTGAACGCCGGGAGCGCGACGACGCCGGCGATGATGGCGACGGCGAACGGCGTCTTTTCGGTTCGGTAGTCGGTGTCGTCGAACTCGTGGGCGACGATGAAGTCCTCGTTTTGGACGAGTCGCGTGAGGCTGTCGGGCGGTGCCTGCACGAGCAGCGTGTCGCCGACGCGGATGTCGATGTCCTCGAACCGGTCGCGGACGACCTTCCCGCGGGTCCGGAAGGCGAGGACGTTCGCGTCGTAGCGTTGTCGGAACGTCGAACTGGCGAGGCTCTCGCCGACGAGGAACGAGCCCGAGGGGACGACGACCTCGACCATGACCGGCTCTTCTTCGCCCGGGTGAAGTTCGCTCTCCGAGCGGGGCCCGCCGACGAACGTGAGCCCTTCCGAGCGCATGATTCGTTCGAGCGTCTCCCGGTTGGTGCGGAGCCGGAGCGTGTCGTTCTCGTGAATCTCTTTGCGGGCCAGCGGCTCCAAGAACTGCTCGCCGTAGCGGATGAGCTGTAACACGTCGATGTCGAGGTCGTCGTTCCCGAGAGCTTCCTGAACGGTCTGGCCGATGAGCGACGAGTCCGCGGGGACGACCACGTCGGCGAGGTACTCCTGGAGCGCGTACTCCTCGACGAGGTCGTCCTCGGCGGGCACCCGCTTGGGGAGCAGGCGAACGCCGACCGTCATGAGGTAGACCGCGCCGACCACGAAGACGATGACGCCGAGTTTGGTGAACTCGAACATCCCAAAGGCGTGGAGACCGAGGCCGGGTGACTCTCGCCCGAGTTGGGCCACGATGTCGCTGGCGAGGATGTTCGTCGAGGTGCCGATGACCGTCAGGGTGCCGCCGAGCATCGAGGCGAACGAAAGCGGCATGAGGAGCTTCGACGGCGAGGTCTTGCCTTTGTGCGCGAGGTCCGCAACGACCGGAACGAGGATGGCGACGACCGGCGTGTTGTTGATGAATCCCGACACCGGGCCGGTGACGCCGATGGTCGCGGCGAGTTGCTTCGTTTGGCTATTGCCGGCGTAGTTGGCCATCTTCCGGCCGATGAGTTGGACGATACCGGTTCGGTTGACGCCCGTGCTCAGGATGAGCATCGCTAGCACGGTGATGGTCGCCGGGCTGGCGAAGCCCGAGAGTCCCTCCTGCGGGGTGATTTGCGTCCACGGCTCCAGCACCATCAGGAGGACCATCACGACGATGGCGGTCACGTCGATGGGGAGCCACTCGGTGGCGAACAAGACGAGAGAGAGGAGGATGAGCGCGAAGACGACGAGCATATCCACCGTGACGGCCGCCGGAACCAGCCCCTGGACAGCCGACACGAGTGTGGAGAAGAACACGTCTGTTCGAAGGGATAGCGAAGGAAAAAGGCTGGTATCGACGGCCGCTCAGAACAGCAGCCCGGTCGGAATCTCGCCGGGGTTCATCTCGGCGAACTTGAATATGAGGTACGCGAGCGAGAACAGTGTCGCGTTGTACGCACCGTGGATGAGCGCCGGCACGGCGATGTTGTCGGTCAGTTCGTACGCCGAGCCGAAGACGACGCTCGGGAAGAACAGGATGCCGATAGTGACGAGGCGGCCGCCCGCGCCGCCGGTGAGCGCGACGTAGTGAATCGCCGCGAAGATGGCGCTGGCGAGGGCGATGCCCGGCACCGGGCCGAACGACTCGCGGATGCGGTTCTGGACGACCCCGCGGAACAGCAGTTCCTCGCCGGGGCCGATGAGGAGGAACGACGCCGGGATGAGGAGCAACAGCACCTCGGGGTCCTGCGCGGCGATTTCGGTCACCTGGTTCGACCCCGCTTGGACGCCGAACGTCGAAACGAGGAACGCGCCGACGAACGCCGCGACGAGCGCCGTCACGTAGCCGAGGACGACCGCGACGATGTCGCGGAGCGACGGGACGGAGACGCCGAAGTACGAGCGGTCGAGGCCGCGGTATCTGGTGTAGACGAGGGCGACGCCGCCGAAGGCGATGCCCTGTAAGAGGACGAGCGACATGACGACGAGCGCGAGGCCAGCTACCTCCCACTATGAAAGGAACGAAAGCTGTAAGAGGACGAGCGACATGACGACGAGCGCGAGGGGCGTCAGTTCGACGCCCGCGCTCAACGCCAGGACTTGCGTGATGACGACGAGTATCGTGCCCACCGCGAGACCGCCGCCGCCGAGGGCGATAGCCGCGAGGAAGGACCGAACGGGGTCAGGGAGGCGC
This sequence comes from Haloferax sp. Q22, assembly GCF_001482285.1. GTDB lineage: Archaea > Halobacteriota > Halobacteria > Halobacteriales > Haloferacaceae > Haloferax. Next base: position 16,711 of record NZ_LOEP01000005.1, read on the forward strand.
GTCGTAGTAGCCACAGGCGACCTCTTAGAGCGCCGGCATCAAAATCCTTCTCGCCTCGGAGCGGGGTTCGAGGGGCGAACGCGAATGTGAGTCGGTCGCCTGACCACTCGGTGAGCTGACGCGCGGCCCGCGGCCGACCGAGAAATGTCGGACAGTCGCTACGTTTTACCGCGACGCAGCTCAACTCAGCGTATGCGATATCTCACGGTGCTGGTCAAACCGGAGAGCCGGGACGCGTTCCATCCCCTCGGAAAGCGGTTGACGGAAGCGCCGTCGGTCGAGAGGCGAGCGATTCATCACGTCGAGTTGCTCGCCGACGGCACCGTGTTGCTGTTCGCCGAAGCGAGCGGCAGTCAAGAGCGATACAGACAGATTATGGAGAGCGCCCCGCGCGTCATTGACTACCTCGTCTCGGGAGATGACCCTTGGATGGCCGTGAGTAATTTCGAACCGACAGAGCCGTCGCGGCGGACGCTGGAACTACAACGGGAATCTCCGCTGGTAATCGAGACTCCGATGCGCTTCACCGATGACGGAGGTATCAAGCTGACGTGTCTGGGAACCGACGAGGCGTTCGGAGAACTGTTCGAAGTCGGTGTCGAAAGAGCGAGTGTCTCGGTCGAACTACTCGAAATGGGCGATTTCGAACCCGACAAGTCGACGTTCAGCAGGACGTTGACTCCCCGACAAGAGGAGGTACTGGAGGCGGCAGTTCAGTTGGGATACTACGACGTTCCCCGAGAGGCGTCACTTCGGGACGTTGGGGAGGCAGTCGGAATCACTCCTTCGACGGCCGGTGAACACCTCCGAAAAGTCGAACAGCGCGTGTTCAACGAACTTGTTTGCTAACGTTTTTGCGTCGGACGTTGCGGGACGGCGGACGGTGGGTGCGGTTCGCGCCAGACATGGTGATAAAAGTAGCCTCACGGCTACGGCAGTAGCCGTACCCCGGTCTATCACCTGCGCTTAGGTACCGGTTCGAACTCACATGAGTCCCGCACAGAGACAGCGCCCGATCATCACTCCGAGCCAACAGCAATGACGGACACAGACACCCACCCAAGCACCGACGGCTCGCTCATCGACGCGTCCGGCATCGAATCCACCACCCGTCACGTTAACGGCGTCCGGTTACACGTCGTTACTGCAGGCGACTCCGACGACCCACTAGTCGTGTTACTGCACGGCCATCCCGACTTCTGGTACGGGTGGCGCGCCCAGATTCCGCGGCTCGTCGAGGCGGGCTTCCGAGTGGTCGTCCCCGACCAGCGAGGGTGTAACCTGAGCGAGGCCCCCGACGGAATCGACTCCTACCGAGTGTCAGAACTGACAGCGGACGTGTGCGCCCTCATCCGTGACGAGGGACGGGAGTCTGCCCACCTGATCGGCCACGATTTCGGCGGGTTCGTCGCATGGAACGTCGCCCTCCGCCAACCGTCCGCGGTCGACCGACTCGGGATTCTGAACGTCCCACACCCGGCGGTGTACCGAACGACCCTGCGGTCGAGCCCCGAGCAGATCGCCCGGAGTTGGTACGTCTGGTTCTATCAGTTGCCGAGGCTCCCCGAATGGATTCTCAGTTGGAACGACGCGAGCAGGATGGTCGCCGCCCTCGAAAAGACGTCCAACCCGGGGACGTTCGACCGAGAGACTATCGACCGCTATCGGGCCGCCTGGCGGCACACGGGTATCGGGCCGCGAATAGACTGGTATCGTGGGTTCCTCCGGTCGGAAAGCCCGCCCCGCGAGGTCGTCACCCAACCGACGCTGGTCTGCTGGGGCGAAGACGACATCGCACTCGTCCCCTCGATGGCGAAACAGAGCATCGACTACTGCGAGGACGGCCGGCTTCGGACGTTCCCCGACGCGTCGCATTGGGTACACCACGAGCGCGAGGAGGTGACCGACGAGCTGATTCGTCATCTCTCCTGAGCGGCGGCCCAGGAGGCGAACGCAAACGCAGGACGAAAAGGGGAACCAGCGACGGCCCTCTCGGCTCCTTACTCGCCGGCGAGTTCGTAGTAGAGCACGCCGAGGACCGTCCGCGCGTCGCGGACCTCGCCCGCCAGGACGGCCCGCTTGAGGTCGTCGTACTCGACCGTCGTCGGGCGAATGCTCTCGTTGAAGTCGAGGTTCTGGTCGGCGCTCGGCTCGCACCCGCGCGCGACGAAGTAGTGGTGGACCGAGTTGGCGATGCCGTTGGCCGGCTCGACGGTCACGAGTGGCTCGACCGACTCGGCCTCGTGGCCGGTCTCCTCGGCGAGTTCGCGCCGGGCGGCCGCGGCGTAGTCGTCGTCGTCCGGTTCGGTACCGCCGGCGGGGAGCCCGCGGTTCGTCCGGCCGACCGCCTGTCGCCACTCGTCGATGACGACCACGTCGCCGTCGGGCGTGAAGGGGAGGACGACGACCGCCGCCGGCTCGTCGACGTAGTGAAAGTCCGTCTCGGTCCCGTCGGGGAGCCGAACGTCGTCCATGCGGATGTCGAAGCCGGGACACGAGTAGTCGATGCGCGTGTCGGTAGTCTCCCACGCGAGGTCGTCGTCGCTCATGGCATCACGTGACGGCGGTGTTTCCAAAAGCGTCGCGGTGCCCCGATACACCGCTACCTCGCTACCCCGCGTCGTCGAACGAGACGGTCGCGAGGTCGGCTTCGAGGTCGTCGACGTACTCGTTGTACGCCGCCACGAACCCGGCGAAGTCGCCGGCGAGTTCGCGCACGTCGGGTGCGGCGGGCGGTTCGTACTGCGACAGCAGGTAGATGCCGCCCTCGCCGCCGACGCGCAGGTACGACGCCCGCGGGCCGTCCCACTTCAGCTCCCAGCGCGTGCCGCCGACCCGCTGGGTGAAGGTGCCGTACTCGCCGTCGAAGCGGTTGAGTTCGCCCGCCATGGTGTCGGCCACCTCGCGGATGGTCGAGACGAGTTGGTCCCGCTGGGCCACGATTTCCTCGGTCGTCGTCACCGCAGGGAACTCCGTCGGCACGTCGTCGAGGACGCCGTCGAGCGACTCGACGTGCTCGTTGTACGCCTCCACGAACGCCGGGTAGTCCTGCATCGCCGTCGCGAGCGCCTTCGGCTCCGGGGGCTGTTTGGTCGAGACGACGTACGTCTCGCCGCCCGACTTCCCCTTGAACCGGAGGTACTGCAGCGCGCCCGCCTCGTACTTGAGCGTCCACGTCCCGCGGCGCGTCTTGAACGTCTCCTGGCCGTAGTCGCCGCCCTGGAGGATGGCGAGTTCGCGCGCGATGGTGCCCGCGTGGGCTTCGACCGCCGCGACGACCTCGTCGCGGTTGGCCGCGACGTCGTCGACGCTCGTGATATCGAACGAGAGGGCGTCAGTCATTGTCGGAGGGTGGTGGCTGGAGGGGATAAGTGCACCCGTGCTGGGGCGCCACCACGATGGACGGTACTTCGACCCGATCACGCCTCAGTCAAGCGAACACGAACCGGATTTTTGGGCTGTGTCGTCAGCGACGGGACGACGTCGAGTGACCCCTCGGACACCAGTTCGATGTCGAACCGTCGGAGGAGCGACGCGAGGACGAGCTTCGCTTCGAGGCTCGCAAAGCGGTCACCCAGACACCGCCGTGGTCCCGCCGCGAAGGGGAAATACGCCCCCGGAGAGAGCGACTGTTCGAACGCCGGCGTCCACCGCTCCGGACGGAACTCCGTCGGTCGGGGGAAAAAGCGGTCGTCGCGGTGGACGACCCACTGATTGAGCGCGAGAATCGATCCGGACGGTATCCGGTAGCCGCCGAGTACGTCGTCCGTCGTTGGTTCGCGGAAGATGCCGTAGACGGGCGGATACAACCGGAGCGACTCCTTGAGAACCCGGTCTAACACGTCGCAGTCCGCGACTGCTTCGACGAAGTTCGGTCCCTCGAGACGACGGGCCGCGGTCGCGGCTCGCGAGGCGATGTCCGGGTGACTACCGAGGAGAAACCCCGTGAACGTCAGCGCGAGAGCCGTGGTTTCGTGTCCCGCCACCAGTAGCGTCACGATTTCGTCTCGCAACTCCGTCCGACTCCATTCGGAATCACTCTCGAGGAGCCCGGTCACGGCGGTTCGCCGGTCGACGCTCCCGTCCCGATGGGCGTCGAGAATCTCGTCGACGACTGCTTCGAGCCTCGTCAGCGCCCGTCGATATCCGAGGTTCTCCGGCGTCGGGATCCATTCGGGCAGATAGACGTACGTCCGGCTGATTCGCTCGAAGTGGTCGAGAATCCGCTCGAACGCCGACCCGAGTTCGGTCGTGTCGTCGGCGACATCGACGCCGAACAACGCGTCGGCGATGATTCGAAGCGTCAGTCGTTTCATCGACGACTCGAGGTCGATCACGTCGCCCGTCGTGATTCCGTCGAGAAACGAGCGGGTGTGCGACCGGATGGTCCGGGCGTACGCGGAGAGCCGGTCGGGGTAAAACGCGGGCTCAAGGTCGTGACGGTGCGCACGCCACGCGTCTCCCTCGGCGAGGACGAGGCCGTTTCCGAGGAGCGAGCGGGTCACGAGTTTCTGGAACCCCCCTTTCCGGTAGTGCTGGTTGCGCTCGATGAGGACCCTTTCGATATCGTCGGGGTTCGAGAGCGCGATGACCGACTGCCCGGCGATTCGAACCCGAACCACGTCGCCGTAGGCCTCCGAGAGGTCAGTGAACCAGTCGAGCGGGTTCGTTCGGAGGAGCCGGTGAGTGTGACCGAGAACCGGCACGCCCGGCGGGCTTGGCGGAAGCGGCGCATCGGCGGCCGGCGGGGGACTGTTCGGCGGCGTCACGGCTGGAGTTCCGTCGTGACGTGACGTGCCTCTTCGCGGTAGTGTTCGTAGGTGTCCCGGGCCCACTCGACCGCCCGCGGCTCATCATTCATCAGGACACCGCGGACCCCGCCGTGCTCGTGGACCGTGATGCCGGCCACGGGGGACTCCTCGCGTTCCTTGATCCAGAGCGCGTACGGAACCGGTCGGTCCGAGACGTGGAACTCGAAGTGGCCGGCCACCGCCGCGTCGTCGAACCGGTCGCGGTAGTACTCGAGGAGCGAATCGAGCGTTCCCCGCCGAAGCACGATCTCGACGTCGATGTCGTGTTCGGTGACGAGGTCGGTCAGCGTGTCGGTGTAAAGCGAAAGCACGACCGGTGCGAACCCGACCAAACGACCGGGGGCGTCCAGTCGGGATAGACTCGGTTGCAGCGCCGACTCGGGCGCGTGCGCCGACGCGACCCGGACGTCGGCACCACTGAGGAATTCGGGAGCGATACGAACGTCGTTCGGGAGGGCGTTCAACACGTCGGTCGCACTAGCGATTCCGTCCATCGTCTCGACGTAGCGCTCGTGCTCGGCGAGAGCGATGCGACCGACCGGAGTAAGGCAGTAATCACCGTCACACCGCGTGACGCACCTGATCTCTTGGAGGGCGTGTACTGCACGGTCGACCGTGGAACGAGACGGGCCGACCGATTCGACGAGTTCGGGCTTCGTCTGAGGCTCGGTCGCCAGGGCGACGAGAATATCGTGTCGCTTCTGCATCGTTACCCGAACGTCCCGGCCCGAAATATCATCAGACATATCACAAGAAAATGATTGTGAATTGATAAAGTTCGGCATTTGGTTTCGAACCGCGTTATTCGAAATTATATCACAGGAACAGACTGGCGGCGAGAGAGCCGTTGAGGAACGTCGCGACCCATCCGATGTGGAACCACCGCGACACCGCGTCGGACTGCGCTCGCTCCGACCGACCTGCCACTCGTGCCGCGAGCACCGCGTAGCCGACACCGACCGCAAGGGCGGCAGCCCCACCGAGGGCAGCCCCGTAAGCGCACAGTACGACGCCGGCGAGAATCGTCGCCACGGACGCAACCCGAACGCTCCGCGTGACGCCGAGGCGTTGGGTGAACGTCGTGACGCCGAACTCCCGGTCGTAGTAGGTGTCGCCGGCCTGATGCAATACGTGATACCCGAAGCCGTAGAGAAACACGGCAAAGAGCGTGGCCCAGACCGAAGGAGTGAGCGCGGAACCCGAGAGAACGACGACGGGCAAGATGACTCCGCCCACGTCGACGCCGGTCGTCGTCACGTGGTTGACGACGCCGCGCTCTTTGAGCCGCGGCGGGTAGGAGTACACGTAGCCCAAGACCGTGACGGCGGCACCGCATGCGAGAAACAGGAGCGTCCCGGAGACATGTGTCAGCCAGCCCCAGAGGGCGAGCGCGACGACGATCTCCGTCACGAGGAGCGTCCGAGTGACTTCACATCCGAGCTGTGAGACGGCGTTCGAGATGACGGACTTCGACGGATTCTCCGCGTCGAGTTCACGGTCGTGGAGCGCGTCGGCGACCGACGCCTGCATCTTCGATAGCATGATCGCCGCGAAGAGGACAACGAGGGCCGTCGTTCCGGAGTCGACGGGCCACCGAGACGCGAGCCCGACGCCGATAGCGACGTAGGTGACGTTATACCCGACCGTCTCGGGAACGCGGTTGACTCGCAGGAGACATCGAACTGTGTGTGTCGCAGAGGCGCCCGCGGACATCTCCAATGTGTTTGACATGAGTTAGTCACGTACGTCTCGTGAAACGACGTAAATTATCTCACCGAACGGGAGAATCACCGCTGCCCGAACGCGTTCGTCTGCGAAAAACTGTGGGAGGCGAGAGTAATCGCGTGACTGCGCGACGTGTCCCGGTCTCTGGCCTCGTCACCGAGACGGGAGTTCGTTCACGCGACGGTGTCGTTGTTATCAGGTGACATAATGGGTGGCTGTAATAGAGACTCGAACATGCCCGAGCGTTGCTTGGAAGAGTGTATCGGGGAGCTCCAGTACCTCTTCGGGACGGAGAACCGACTGAACATCCTGTTTTCACTCGCCGAGCGGCCGCGTCCCGCAGACGAGTTACAGACGGCGTTGGATATCCCGCGAACGACCCTTCGACGGACGCTGAACGAACTTGAGGACCGCGGCTGGATCACGTCCGGAGCGAAGCAGGTGTTCTCTCTCACCTTCGGCGGTCGAATTCTCGCGACCGCCCTCGATTCGTCAGTCTCGCGCGTCAATCAACTGGTCGACCTCTCGAAGGTGCTCGACCAACTACCGCAGTCGGTTCACGAGGAGCTGTTCGGAGATGTACAGGCAGAGACGTTCCTCCGGCTGACAGACCAGTATTCCATGACCGTCGGGACTCCCGAGCAACCGTATGCCCCGGCGGAGCGCGTCCTCGAGGTGCTCACCGAGGTCGACCGGCTCTACGGATTCATGCCCGTGTACAACCCGCTGTACGGCGACCTCATCCAGCGGTTCATCGAGCGTGACTCCGAAATCGAGTTGCTCGTCACGCCGAGCGTCGCCAACCGTGTCTCGGAGGGTGTTCGGAGGGGTCGAGACACGATGTTCGGCGAAAAGAGTCGCTTTTTCGTGGCATCGGAACTGCCGTCGTACGAACTGTTTTTGACCCCGAACAAGGTCCTCGTGACGGCGTACAACGACCAGAATCTCGCCTGCGGTCTCCTCGAAACGTCGCGCGACTGTTGTTTGTTCGACCGGTGGGCGACAACCGCCTATAAGTCGAACTTCGAAGACCGGAAGGTAGAGAGCATCGCCTGAGCAGTTTTGTCAAAAACTGGACCGAACGGAGAGTTAGACCAGGGAACAGTCGGCGGAACCACAGCCGTAATCGATACAGCACGCGGCGGCAGCCTGGCCGGGCGAGACGACGCCACCGACGACGCAGTAGTAGTGCGCCGTCGTACACTCGATGTCTCCGATACAGTCGCCGACACAACACCCGACTTTACAGGCGCACCCCGCACAGGCGAGACAGGACAGGAGCGCAACCCACGTCGCGGGCGCGGTCGGACAGGCGGCACAGCCGGCCGCGCATCCGAGGACGGCGCTCCCGCCGCCCGAACACCGAAGGGCGCACTCGATCGCGCTCGAAACCGACTGCGTCGTGAACTGCGGAGAGAGTTCTCTCCCATCGACGGCGAACGTCTCGCTCGTCGGCACCGCGCCGTCCGTAGAGACGCTGTCGGTCGAGACCTTCGACGCCGACTCACCGTAGAACCGAACGACGTGTCGGTCCGCACCGATGACTTCGATACCCTGTGAACCTTCGTTTTTCACGGAGAGGTCGTCGACCGTGACGTTCTTGAACTGACCGACGACCGACTTCGCGGAGCCGTCGATAACGACATCGAGAGAGCCGTCGTCCGACCAGAGCACCGCCCCGTGGATGTCGCCCGGGAGACCGTCGAGGGGGAGGCCGACCCGGACGACCGTGCCGCGAGAGTCGTTGTAAACGGTCCGCTTCGCGTCCGCGTCGCTTCGTACGATTTCGAGGTCCCGGTCCGAAAGCGTCGACTGCAGGTCGGTCGCGTCCTCAAAAGCCGCAACCGCCTGTTCGACCGCCTTCCGTTTCGCACCACCCTTGAGTTCGTCGTGACTGAACGGGAGCTTCCCACCGCTTTTAGTCGCGGCGACGAGGTCCGTCCCCGTGAGACCGAGCGTGAGACTACCGGTTGTCGCGCCGAGCGTCTGCAGCAGGCGACGACGGTTCAATCCGTTCGATTCGTCCGCATTGTCGTTGTTGTCCGACATTGCGGCTCGACCTGCGTCGGGTTTTCGTGTCAATTTGCCTACTGGGATATCGGACGGGGCGAACAGTCCCGCGGCGTGCCGCGTGCCACGGTGTGAGCTGACCCACGGGGTGAGATATTTCGGCAGGTAAAGTGATTGGCGTCCTCCCGGACGGGACCACATATGGTGAACCTGCAAGGCCTTCGACGACCCGAGTACACCGGTGAAAACCGCTGTTTCCCCTGTACGGTCGTGAACGCCGCCATCGCGGTGGTCGCGTCGGTCGTCGTTTCACTGGTGAGTCCGATAGTCGGTGTTGCAATGTTCGCCGCCTCCGGCGCGGCGATTTACTACCGCGGCTATCTCGTTCCGGGGACGCCCCAACTCACGAAGCGGTACCTCCCCGAATCGGTACTCGCCGCGTTTGGTAAGCAACCGCCCGCACCGACCTCCACCGAGGGGGAAGCGCCGGACGAAGCGTTCGACCCGTTGGCAGAACTCGCGGCGAGCGGAATCGTGACCGACACCGAAGACGGAACCGACGTGCGACTCACCGCCGAATTCAGCGAGAAGCGAGCCGCGGCATCCGTCGGCGACGACCGGGAAGCCCTCGAATCGGTCTTTCGGCGGGTGTTCGACAACGTGTCGGTCTCCTTCGGAGACGAAAGGCCCGGGCTGATGGGCCCCAAGAGAAACTACGTCACCCGCTGGCCGTCGGTAACCGCCGCGGTCGCGGACGCGAAATCGGCGGTCGCGCTCGAACGAACGGTCGACGGTTTCGCCTCGTTCGAGCCGGCTCGGAAGGCGAAAATCCTCCAGAGCGTTCGAGTTCTCCTCGAACGGTGCGCAGTCTGCCGGACGCCCCTTCAGTTCGACCGCGTCGAACGCGAGACCTGCTGTCAGACGTACGACGCGGTCGAGTTCTCGTGTCCGGAGTGCGAGGAGACGATATTCGAGATGACCGCCGACGCGGTCGGACAGGCGGAGGTATAGCGTTAGTTCGAACCTCCATCGCTCGCCTCGTCGAGCCAAAAGAGGTCCTCGACGGCGACGTCGAACAGCCGGGCAAGTTTCAGCGCCAGTTCGAGGCTCGGGTTGTACTTTCCCGTCTCGATGGCGTTTATCGTCTGTCGGGAGACGTCCGTCGCGACGGCGAGTTCCGCCTGGGTGTACTCGTGTTTCGCCCGGTAGACGCGGAGTTCGTTCTGGACGCTCATGGCCCGCGGTGGCTGTAGTACAGGCGACCGCCGGCGTACGCGAGGAACCCGACCGCGAGGTAGATACCGCCGAGTCCGCCGTACGACGACGCGAACGATTCGAGTGGACCGCCGACGACGAGCCGCGGGTAGAAGTACACCCCGGCAATCATGACGAGGATGACGATCCACAGGGCGTTGAGTCCCGCCTTCTCGGTCACGCGCTGGGCGCGCTCGTCTTCTAACGTGTCTGCCCGCGTCAGTCCACGATAGCGCCGGTAGCTGTAATACCCCGCGATGCCGCCGGCGACGGCGAGGATACCGCCTTCAACCGGGAACGAATACCACGCGAGAACGACCCCAGCGACGACGAGGAGCGGGGCGAACACGCCCCCCACCGCGAGCCGGACGAAATCGACCGCATCGTTGTTCTTCGTTGTCATGTAAATATACCTTTACACTCCGTCAATATAACTTTACTCCCCATCTTCTCATCCATCCAGCCGAGGCCGACATCGTCGCCGGTTTTATCACCGATAGTACACGTCACGGATGTGATGAGCCAACACAGGGCAACGGTTGGTGGGACAATCGGGGGTATGGCACGACGAGCGAATCCGGCGTTCGCGGGCGGCATCGTCGCAGTCTCCGTTCTCGCGTTGGGGTACGCGGTCACGCTCGGGTCGCTTCAGCAACACACGTTCGTCCACGTCATGGCGGGGTTGCTCTGGACGGGCACCGACCTGTTCATGGGGGCGATTCTCGGGCCGGTCATCGGCGGCCTGACGGACGAACAGAGCGCCGCGGTGTTCGAGCGCCTCACGCCGAAGACCGCGTTTTTCCTCCCGTCGATGGCGCTTGTCACCATCGCGGGTGGCATCACGCTCGCCCAGCGACTCGGAGTGTTTCCCCACGCCGAACCGTGGCTCGCGCTGTTCACCGCCGCGAACCTGATTCCGGTTCTCCTCCTGCTTGGACGGCGACTGAACGCGTGGCGCGACCGGCGCTGGCAGGTCGTCTTCGCCGTCGCCACCGTCGGGTCGCTCGCGTGGGTCGCGACCACCATCGGCGACTTTCAGATGACCACACCGGCCATCGTCGTCGCGCTCGTCGTCGTCACGATTCTCTCGGTACAGGGCTTCGGCTTCCTGATGCCCGGCGAGATACGGATGTACTTCGAGATGACCTCCGAGGACCCGGATCCCGGCGTCATCTCGGCCATCGGAAAACAGAACGCCATGCTCGGCGGCGTACAGGGAGTGTTCCAACTCGTCCTCATCGCCGACATGGTGTACCTCCGCTACGGCGGGTTCTGAGTGAAAACGAGGTCAGTCGGTCCGGCGGAACACGCGGAGCGTGTCGCGGTCGCCGCGCTCGCAGGCGACCTGTTCGAAGCCGAACGACGCGAACACGGCCTCCCAATCGCGGTAGTAGAGGGGGAAGTCGTACTCGTCGTCGTTGACGCCGCGGTCCTCGGGCGGGACCGACTGGTCACCCTCGTTTTCGACGGTGACGAAGTAGTCGCTCGCGCTCCGGGCGAGCGCCTCGAACACCCACGCGTCGTCGGGGTGGATGTGCTGGAGCGTCTCGATGGAGTAGATGGCGTCGAACTGGCCCGGGGAGAACTCCTCGGCGACCTCCTCGATGGCGGCGGCGCGGAACGTCCCACAGTCGGCGAGGTCGGGGTAGGCGTCGGCCATCACCTCGAAGCAGTCGGGGTTGATGTCGACGCCGTGGAGGTTCTCGAAGCCGTGTTCGCGGAGGTGCGAGAGGTGCCGACCGGGACCGCAACCGAGTTCGAGAATCGACGCCGAGAGGTCGAGACGCGCCTCGAAGACGCGCCGAATCGACTCGCTCGTCTCGTTCGGCCCGTAGTACGCGTAGTACTCCGGCGAGAACTCTCCCGACCGATTCGCCCACTTCCGACGAACGTCGTTAGCATCCACGGTGTCGGAGACCGTCCGGCCACGCGTAAAGCCTCGTCGGCCGCGACCCGCCGGGTTCGGTGAGCAGAACTGCCGATACCACAGATTACCGCGCCATCGGCGACGAACCGCTAGGCGAACGAGAGCAGAACCGACACAACAGAACATTCGTCTACAAAGATCGAGGATTCAGAAAAATATTCAATAAAATAGCCCCGTGACAACACGACCCTCACAAGTCTTATCCGCAAAGGGCGTGTGTGTTCAAAAGCAATGGCGAAAGGAAACGTTGATTTCTTCAACGACACTGGCGGCTACGGTTTCATTTCGACGGACGATGCTGACGACGACGTGTTCTTCCACATGGAAGACATCGGCGGCCCGGACCTCGAAGAAGGCACGGATGTGGAGTTCGACATCGAGCAGGCCCCCAAGGGCCCGCGCGCGACGAACCTCACGCGCCTTTAAACTAATTTAGTACGCCGCGTTTCGCGGCAGAACGATAACTCACATTTTGCGTATATTCGACCGGTGAGCGACGCGTTCGCGGCCGGTCGGCTACGCGACCTATCCACTTCCAACTCAGAGCGTCGGCCGCGCGAATTACTGACTCAGAGCGCGTCGGCCGCGCGGGCCTGCTCGGAGCGACGCCGCGCCTGTTCGAGTCGCCGGTCGGTCGCCCGCGAGAGCGACCCCGGCAGGTCCTCGCGGGCCTCGGCCAGCCGTTCGGCCACGCGTTCGAGGCGGGACGCGACGGTGACGAGGCTCTCGTCCGCCCGTCCGCGGTCGCCCGCCTCGGCGCGCTCCGCGGCCCGGCGTGCGGCCTCGGCGACCGATTCGAGCGCCTGCGCCAGCCCGCGAATCGCGTTCTCCTGTCCGTTGCTCATCGACGTTTGGGTCGAGTCGTCCGGGGTACCCGTGCCCGACGAGTCGTCCGAAGTACCCGAATCATCCGAGCCGTCGCTGTCACCGCTGTCTTCCTCGTCGACCGCCGCGACCGCCGCGGCCGTCTCCGCCGAAATATCCGCGAGAAACGTCGCGAGCGACGCCTTCCCGGTTCGGGGTTCGTCGATGCGGACGCTCGGAATCGAGTCGGGCGCGGCGTCGCCGTCCGAATCCGACTCTTCGTTCACGGGGTCGGGGTTCACGCGGAACGCGCCGAGTTCGTCGTCACTGTCGCGGACTTCGACGGTGTACGCGCCGCCGCGGTGGACGTAGACGGCGTCCGGCCCGGATAGCGGCGCGTCGTACAGTCGGCCGCCGAAGTCGTCTTCGAGCGCGAGCGCCGTCAGGTCGCGATCCGTGCCGTCGGCGTCGACCTCGACTTTCGTCGCCGACTCCCGCGCCACGAGCGGGATTTCGCCGTCCACCCCGGCCGTGGTGAGGGTGTCGCTGTCGCTGTCATCGTCGCCAGACGACGATTCGGTCTCCGACGTGGACCCCGAACCGGGCCCCACGTCACCCACCTGAACCGTCTCGCTGTGGGGTGCCGACCCCGCGCCGTTGACCGTGAGCCGGTGCTCGCCCGCGGGCACGTCCTGCAGGACGCCGAGTCCGCCGAACGTCGGCGCGGCCTCGGGGTCGCTCTCCAAGAGAAGCACGGACTCGACGCCCGACTCGCGGGTCGTCACGCCCTCGCCGTCCGGCGCGTCCGCGTCGGTGACGGCCTCCGTCACCCGGACGAAAAGCGTGTTGAGCGCCGAGGGCTCGTCGACGACATCGTACCGCTCGGCGAGGGCGCTCCGGTGGGTCGGGTCGGTGATGTCCGCCGCGGGGTCGGCGTAGCGCGGCTGACTCCACGGCGCGCTCGTCGTCGTGAGGTGGCTCGCAATCGCGTCTTCGGCGAACGTCGGGACCACGAACTCGAAGCTCAGTTGCGGCCCGGTGAACGCAGTAATGTGTTCGACCTCGCCCGCGGGGACGAGCGCGTACTCGATGTCTGCGTCCGCGTCCGCGTCTGTGTCGCGCTCGTCGGTCGCCTCAGGCCCGAACACCAGCCCAGTCGAGCGCGCAGGGAAGTCCGTCGGCGGCGACGACAGCGCGTCGAACGACCGCACCGTGAGCGCCTCGCTGACGAGGGATTCACGCGTGACGGACGGGAGCCGCTCGTCTTCGTACACCGGCGCGCCGTCGAGTTCCGGGACGACGTAGGGCAGGCGCGCGCCCTCATCTCTGGGGAGGCCGTAGGCGATGGGAATCTCCGCGACGTCCTCGATACGGTCGAACGCCCGGTTCGTGATGTCCGCGAACGTCCCGCCCGCCGGGAGCCGCTGGAACCGGTCGGCCCGGTCGTTGAGCGAGAGCGCGCTGGAGTGCGACCCGAGTTCCGACAGCACCCGTGGCGGGCGCTCGGGATCCGGGTCGAGGAACTCGTTGTTCGGCACCGACTGCGAGTGCGAACTCGCCACGTAGAGTTGGGGGACCGGCTCGTCGTCCGCCGTGTCGACGAAGACGTGCAACACCTCCCAGTCGTGCCAGTGGAAGTTCGTCGTGAACTGGTCGAACACCGAGTAGAACCAGTACTGCACGGCCGTCAGCGACGAGTCCTCGTATCGGACCACGTTGTAGAACACCGTCGGCTCCGGCGCTCGCTCGCCGGTCTCCCGCTGTGTCGCGTGATAGCCGTCGAGCGCGTCGAAGCCGTCGACAACCGTCTCGCCGTCCCGGTCGCTCGCGTACGACCGCGGATCCGTCGGGAACCACGTCTCGGCGGCGTCGAAGTAGAGCGTCGGCGCGAACCGCGCGGCGAGGTCGCGGGCGACGTCGGCGTCGACGCTGGCGGTCGGGGCGGCGGTGCTCGTGGTCTCGCTTGAGTCGCCGCCGAGGGCCGAACACCCGGCGAGCGACCCGAGACCAACGCCCCCGAGCGCGGCGAGGAACGCCCGTCGGTCGAACGCGGGTCGGTCCGTCATCTGTCTATGTGGTGGAGTCGAGGACGGAACAAATCTCTTGTGTCGTTCGGCGACGGAGAATGCGGGGCCGGTTGGCGGGGCCGTCGGTGCGGCGTGGGCGACCGCTCAGAACTCGCCGTTGATGATGTCGGCGACGTGCTGGCGGTCGAACAGCCGTTCTTCCTCCGGGATTTCGGGGTACGGACCGCCATCCGAGGTCGGCCACTCACCGAACTCCTCGGGATGGAACTGCTTGGCGCTCATCTCCAGTTGGAACAGGTTGAGAATCGGACCCTGATAGCGCGCGCCCTGCGGGTAGACGCGGCCGTTCTGGACCGCCGAAATCTCCGCGGCGACGGGGTCGTCTTCGAGCGTTGCCCGGAGGTCGTTCATGCTGACGTTCGGCTGCATCCCGCTCAGGAAGAGGATGACGTCGGGGTCGGCCTCCAACAGCGCCTCGAAGTCGACGTTCGAGCCGGACTCGATAGAGCCTTCGAACGCGTCGCGGGGTGCGAGCGGTCGGATGTGAGAGGTCATAAATCCGGGGGTGCCGACCGTGTACGCCCAGATCTGCTTTTCGATGTCGGCCGCCGTGAGAAGCACCACGCTCGGGCGCTCGTCTTCCGGCGGCAGACCCGCCTCGATGGTGGCGAGCAGGTCGTCGTGGACGGCCGCGAGGGCCTCGTAGCGCTCCGCTTCTTTGAGCACCTGCGCGACCTTCTCGAACTGCTCCCACAGCGTGTAATACTCGTAGTCGCCGGTCCACTCGTCGGTCGGCGACGCGTGACGACCGCTCAACGAGTTCCCGAACCACGGTGAGATGTTGTCGTCGACCTCCTCGATGTCGTCCATGTCCCACTGTTCGAGCTGGACGACCCACGCGGGATCGGCCAGATGCACGTCGCTGTCGAGCTCGTAGAGCTTCTCCTTGCTCGTCTCCCACGAGGGATACAGATCCGCCCAGTCGACCTCGACGCCCGGGAGTCGCGCCGTAAACTGCTTCCACGTCGTGTCGTAGTACGCCGGCCCGTTGACCGCATTCACGTCGTCACCGCGGCCGAGCGCGAACGCCATCCCCGCGTGGTGGGTCAGCCGCGTGAAGATGCTCTGCGGCGGCTCGTCGAACTCGACGGTGCCGACCGGCGACATCGACACCGAGTACGAACTGTCCTCGGCCGTCTCGGCCTCCGTGTCCGTGGCTGTCTCGGTCGCGGTCTGCGTCGTCGATTCGGTCTCGGCGTCCGTAGACTCCGAATCGTTCCCCCCGGTACAGCCGGCGAGCAGGCCGCCGCCGACCGCCGCGCCGCCATACTTCACGTAGTCGCGCCGCGTCAGACCCTTCCGTGGCGTCTCGTCGTGCTCCATAATTTTTAGGCCCACCTAAAATGGATAATTGCTTCGGTTCTCTGGCGGTGGTGGACCGTCGATACCGCCAACCAGCGGTTGGTTTAGGTTGTCCTAAACTATTGAAGATTTTCGGTTTGACGGCGGGGTGTGACTGGGATTCGAACTTCCCTCGCTGTCGCTCGGACGTTCGAATCTTCAGTCGCCCAAACAACCGTTTCGGGGAGACTCGCACACGCTACGCGGTGCTCGTTGGCGTTGAAAGGGGTAGAAATGGGCCGGCTCAGATTCGAACCACGGTCACTCACTTCGTTCGTTCCCTGATTCGAATCTTCACCGGGTGAAATCTCCCACACCTTTCAGACCACTCGCTGTCGCTCGTGGGTCGTGAAAGGTGGGGAGAATATGGGCCGGCTCAGATTCGAACTGAGGTTACGGCCACCCGAAGGCCGAAGGATACCAAGCTACCCCACCGGCCCGCATTTTGAGGCAAGCCACCGTCGCGTTTAACAGTTGTGATTGTGGGCCACCGTCAGACCGCGTGACACACCGCCGACCCCGACTCAGTACCGCGAATATCCCGCGGTATCGAGGTAGTTGTGCGCGACCGTAATCGAGTGGTCGGCGTGGAGAATCTCGGGGCCAAGGCGGACCCGCTCGTCGGCGGCGGCCGCCAGCAACTCGGCTTCCTCGTCGGTGAAGTCGTGGTGGTCAGAGAGGACGAAAAGCGGATTCTCTGGGGGTTCGACCTGAACCACGGGGTCACCGTCCTCGTGGAGTTCGACCACGGTCGCGTCGCGGGCAGCCTCCTCCAGCGTCGTCTCGAAGCCCATCCGGCGGATGGAGACTCCCGGCGACGACTCGGCCGGCATGTGGCCGATTGCCTCCTCGCGCTTCTCCAGCGCCTTGCGAATCAGGGCGGCGGTAGAGCGCTCGTCGGGGTTGAGTCGGCGGAGTTCCGACCCCTCGAAGCGGACGGTGTACTCGTCGCCGAGGACGAGGTGGACCCGAACGTCCTCGCGGATGTCGTGCGAGAGGAAGAACGCGGAGTTCACACAGCGACAGAGCACGTCGAGGCGGCCGGCCCCACCCGCGATGTCGTCGAGCGAGAAGTCGGGCGTCGTCGGCGCGTCGTGGCCGATGACGATGAATTGGCGCATGAATCCGACTCGGCGCGTCGGGGCCTTATTGCTGTTCACTCGCGCGGGCAAGCGGGCAGATTTGAGCGAAGCGGCGCACGCGGTGGACGGGAATCCCCCTGACCGCGCATGTCATATCCGCCGGACGCTTACCTCGGGTAAGTGAGCCTCAAAGCCGGGCGCGACCCGATGGTCCGCCTGTTCGCCGAATACGGTCGCGAGAACCTCGCGTGGTTCGTCGTCGGGCTACTGGCGAGCGTCCTCGGGCGGCTCGTCGCCATCGTGCCGGCGCTCGTCCTCGGGGTCGCCATCGACGCGGTGTTCTTCCGAAACACGGCGTACGCACTCCCGTTGGTCCCGTCGTCGTGGTTGCCGACGACCGTCTCCGGGCAGTTCTGGCTGAGCTTCTGGCTCGTCATCGGGGCGTTCGTCGGCGGCGTCGCGCTCTCGTGGGTGCAGGGTCTCGGCCTCGCCGTCTACTCGAATCGCGTCCAGCACGCCGTCCGCGTGGACACCTACGACGCGCTCCAGCGCCTCGACATGGCCTTCTTCGACGACAAACAGACCGGGCAGGTGCTGTCGATTCTCGACGGCGACGTGCGCAACCTCCGGACGTTCCTCGATAGCACGCTCTCGGGCGGCCTCCAGTTGGTCGTCGCCGTCGTCGGCATCGCCGGCGTGCTATTCTACCTGAATGCCCAACTCGCGGTCGTCACGCTTGTGGCCGTCCCGCTTCTCGCCGTCTTCACCGTCTGGTTCATGCGGACGATTCGGCCGCTGTACCGCGCGCTCCGTGAGAGCGTCGGCGCGCTCAACACCCGCATCGAGAACAACGTCTCGGGGATGGAGGTCATCAAGGCCTCCGCGACCGAGGACTACGAGACCGACCGCGTCGCCGACGCCTCCATGGACTACTACCGGCGCGCCCTCGCGGTCGTCAGACTCGACTACCTCTACCAGCCGTCGATGGAACTCCTCGCGGGCGTCGCGTTCGCCGCCACGTTCGCCATCGGCGGCGTCTGGCTCATCTTCGGCCCGCCCGCGCACTTCACGGGCGACCTGCTGGTTGGCGAGTTCGTCACGTTCCTGTTCATGACCCAGCGGTTCATCGACCCGCTGTCGGGTGCGGGGCGCATCGTCAACTCCTACGAGAACGCCCGCGCCTCGGGCGAGCGCATCTTCGGACTGGCCGACCGGGAAGCCGTCGTCCGCGACGCGCCCGACGCCGCAGCCCTTGACGCAGTCGCCGGCCGCGTGGAGTTCGACCGCGTGTCGTTCGCCTACGCGACCGGCCGCGAGGTGCTCCGCGACGTCTCGTTCACGGCCGAACCGGGAGAGACCGTCGCGCTCGTCGGCCCCACGGGCGCGGGGAAATCCACCGTCGCGAAGCTCCTCCTCAGGCTCTACGAACCCACGGACGGGGCGGTCCGCGTGGACAGCCACGACGTGCGCGACGTCGAAATCAGGAGTCTGCGCGAAGCAATCGGCTACGTGAGTCAGGACGTGTACCTCTTCGACGGGACGGTCAGGGAGAACCTCCTGTACGGGGCGTTCGATGCGAGCGAGCCGGAGATGGTCGCGGCCGCGAGCGCCGCCGAGGCCCACGAGTTCGTCTCGCGGCTCCCCGACGGCTACGACACCCGCATCGGCGAGCGCGGTGTGAAGCTCTCGGGCGGTCAACGCCAGCGGCTCTCCATCGCCCGCGCGATGCTCCAAAACCCGCGGATTCTCGTCCTCGACGAGGCGACGAGCGCCGTCGACACGGAGACGGAACTGCTCATCCAGCGCGCGCTCGACCGCCTCTCGGCGGGCCGGACGACGCTCGTCATCGCCCACCGGCTCTCGACAGTCCGCCGGGCCGACGCCATCGTCGTCCTCGACGAGGGGGAAGTCGTCGAGTCGGGAACCCACGACGAACTCGTCGAACTCGGCGGCCTCTACGCGACGCTCTGGGGCATTCAGGCCGGTGACGTATCGGGCGTCTCTGCGGATATCCTCGCGCGACTGGTCGAACGAAGCCGCGCGGCTGATGAGGCCGACGCGGACCGCATCGCCGACGGGGTCACCGCCGACGGGGGCAAAGACGCCTGAGGAAGTCGTCGACCGACGGGAGGCGAAGTACGACGAAAGAAACGAGTCGGGACAGCGAAGCCGGGAGTCCGGCTTCGGTCACGTGAGTGATGGCTGGGTGTCGGCGTCGGGCGACCGGCCGCCCGCGATGGCTGAGACAGGTGGACCGGTCGCGTCGATACGAGTCGATGCGGTTCGGTTACGCCTGAGTCGGGGCGGTCCCCTGTCCGGGTGCCGAGCCGGGCGCGCCGCCGGCTTCGGGCGTGGCCGGAGCGGGCGCACCGGCTTCCTTGTCGCCGGAGACGAGGAAGTCAGCGAGGTTGCCGACGAGCACCTCGTTGTCGGCCTCGTAGGCCGATTCGGGCGCGAGGAAGTCGGCGTCACCGATGGCGACAACCGTCTCGCTCTGGGCGGCGACCGTGTACGGACCGGTCTTGCGAATCGACTCGACGCGGGTCTCGCCGCCGGAGACGAGCGCCGGCGAGACGCTGTCGGCCGAGACCGAAAGCGGCGCGGCGTCGCGGAACACGACCTCGTCGACGCCCTCGGTCAGAGCGGTTTCGCCCTCGGGCGTGGCGTAGACGTTCTCGTAGTTGAGGTAGTAGTCGTGCATGTTGTACAGCGACGTGGAGCCGAACGAGACCCCGTAGTCGGAGGTCAGTCCGGCGTCGCCGCCGGTGGTCCCGGACGACACCGAGACGGTGATGAGACCGAGGATGCTCGTCGTGCCCGCGGACTGCGGGTCGCCGACGAGGGCGACGCGGCCGCCAGCGTCCTCGAACGAACGCAGGCCGGCGAGCTGGTCGCCGGTGTACGGCTGTTCGGGGTTGACGACGACGAAGGCGTCGGCTTTCCGGAGCGAGGCGTTGAAGTTCCGCTGGGCGTCCTCGCGGGTGAGGTACTTCACCTGATGGCCGTTGGCGACGAGCGCGTCGACGAGCGGCTGGATGTCGGACTCGCTCACGCTGTTCTCGTGGGCCACGTCGATGAGGACGGTCTTCGGCTCCGCGTTGGAGTCCATCGTCACGTCGCCCGATTCGGGGCCGGGCGTGGCGACGAGTTCGTCCGCGTCGAACGCCTGCTTCGCGGCGTTTTCCGTGTCTGCCGGGGCGCTACCGCCGAGTTGGAAGGCGTAGGGTGCCACCGCGGCTCCGACCAAGATGAGGCCGAGCGCGACCGCGAAGACGACCGTCCCGCCGAGTAAGTTACGCTGAGACATTACCGATCACCTCATCTTCGTACTGCACTTGCCCGTACACCATCAGGAACTGCGGCGCGCGAACGCCGTCGTAGCCGATGGGACTCTCTTCGATGACGACCGTCGAATTCCCGCTCTGCGAGCTGAGAAGGATGATTCCCGAACGAGTCGGGGGCTCCTTCTCGACGACCTCGTAGTCTTCGAGGCCGGCCTCGGAGGCGGCGCGCTCGATGGCCGTCTGGAGCGTACCGATGTCGTCGGCGTAGCCGTTCTGCGTGGCGCGAGCGCCGGTGTAGACCTTCGCGTAGGCGACCTCCTCGCGCGACAGCGAGAGTTCGTCGCCGCGGTGGTCCATGACGCTGCCGACGAAGGCGTGCTTCAGCGTCTCAATCTGCGCTTCGCGGTGGTCGAGGGTCATCGACGCCTTGTCGGGACCGGTGCGGATCTCGTTGGACGAGCCGCCGTAGGGTGCCGAACCGCGGACGCCGACGCTCCCGATGACCGACGAGGGCGTCACGTAGATGTTCTCCGAGGGAAGCATCGTGTAGTACGCGCCCGACGCGCCCGTTCCTTGGACGCTCGAAACGACGGGCATCTCTTGGGCGGTCCGGTTGACCGCCAAGTACATCCGCTCGGAGGCGGCGGCAGAGCCGCCGGGGCTGTCGACCTGCAGGACGACGGCCTTTATCGATTCGTTCTCTCGCGCTTCGTGGAGGTCCTCTTCCAGCTGGTCAGCTGTGTAGGAGGTGATGGTCCCGTCGACCGAGATAACCGCGACCCTGTCGGGGGTGGGCGCGGCCGCGTCGTAGACGACGGGGGCGAGGAATGCTCCAACCAGGACGGCCGCGACGAGGGCGAGGACCGAAACGGTCCGCGTCGACGCCGCGGAGGAGGGTTTTGATACCATACTGCGGACGTGACTTCTAGAGCGGTTGTGAAAATACTTGTCATCGTAAAAGACAGTTGTTCAGACAAGAACGCGAGGCAACGGGGAGAGATGAGCCGACTACGGCGGGTCGTCACCGGAGACGGTCGATGACGGTCGACCGGCCTTAGTCGGTCAGTCCGTAGCCTCGCCGGAAGAGAACGACGTTGAGACTGACGACGCCGAGCGTGAGCGCCGTCAGCACGCCGAGAGAGAGGTTCGGGTCCACCTCGGTGACGCCGAGGAAGCCGTAGCGGACGCCGTTGACCATGTATATCATCGGGTTGAGGAGCGACGCCTGCTGGAAGGTCGCCGGAATCTCGTTGAGCGAGTAGAAGACGCCGCCGAAGAACACCAGCGGGCGCAGGATGAACTGGTTCATCATCGTCAGGTCGTCGAAGTCGTCGGCCCAGAGGCCGCCGACCACGCCGAGGCCCGCGAACAACAGGGTGATGACGAGCACGAACGCGACGAGATAGAACGGTTGGGCGACGCCGACGGACGTGAAGAACGCGCCGATGAGGGCGACGAGCGCGCCGACGAGCACCCCGCGGGTCGCACTGGAGAGGACGTACGCGCCGACCATCGAGGTGTACGACAGCGGCGAGGTCAGCGCCTCCTCGATGTAGCGGTTCCAGCGGCCGTGGAAGATAGAGAAGGACGCGTTCTCGAAGGCGTTCGAGACGGCCCCGAGGACGATGAGGCCGGGGAGGATAAACAGGATGTACGGGACGCCCGCGATTTCGTTGATGCGCTCGCCGAGGATGACGCCGAACACGGAGAAGTACAGCACGTTCGTGATAAACGGCGGGACGAACGTGTTGCGCGGGCGGCGAACGAATCGGAGGACTTCGCGACGGAGCAGGGCGTAAAAGCCGGTCACGTCGAGGCTCGTGAGGCTCATTGCTCGACCTCCGCGGTGGCGCGGCCCTCGCCCTGTCTCGTCATCTCGACGAACACCTCTTCGAGCGACGTGCGGGAGATTTCGAGGTCGACGATTTCGTGGCCCTGCCGGTCGAGCGCCTGCACCACGTCGGGGGCGACGAGACCGCCCTGCTGTGCCGTCACGACGAGGCGGGTGCCGTCCAGTTCGACGGCCTCGACGCGGTCGTCGTCGGCCGCGAAGTCGGGCACCGCAGTCGGCGGGTCGCGGAGTTGGACGACGATGTCGTCGGTGCCGCGGTCCATCAGTTCCTCGGGGCTGGCGACCTCGATGACGGACCCGGAGTCGAGGATGGCGACCTCGTCGCAGAGGCGTTCGGCCTCTTCGATGTAGTGGGTCGTGAGCAGGATGGTCGTCCCGCTGTCGTTGAGGTCGACGATGGTCTCCCAGAGTTCGTGGCGCAGTTGCACGTCGACCCCGGCGGTCGGCTCGTCGAGGATGAGCAGGTCGGGGTCGGTGATGAGCGCCCGCGCGAGCATGAACCGTCGTTTCATCCCGCCGGAGAGCCAGTCGAAGCGGGTGTCGCGCTTGTCGTAGATGCCGACGCGCTTGAGCACGTCGTCGGCGCGCTCGCGGGCCTCGTCGTGCGGAATCCCGTGGTAGCCCGCCTTGTGTTCGAGCACTTCCCGAATGGGGAAGAATCGGTCCACGTTAAACTCCTGGGGCGCGAGGCCGATGCGGTCGCGGGCCTCGCGGTAGTCGTCTTCCACGTCGTAGCCGAAGACGCTCGCCTCGCCGCCGGTCTTGCGGACGAGGCCGACAAGGATGTTGATGAACGTCGTCTTCCCCGCCCCGTTCGGCCCCAACAGCCCGAAGAACGACCCCTCGGGAACGTCGAGGTCGACGCCGTCGAGGGCGCGGACGTCGCCGTAGGACTTCGTCAGGTCGCGTATCTCAATCGCGGATGCCATTCGTTGGTGCGTCGTCGGGCGTGGACGCGATTAAGCGTAGTGTCCGCGGAACGCCCCGTCACGGCGTGACACGGCCGGTCGCCGACTGGACCCGATAACGCTCTGACCCTGCGCGACGGGGCAGGTGTGTTACCATGTGTCAAATTAGGGCCTAATATCCGTTCGTACAGAACTAAGTCATTAACTAATATTATCATTATCAATCATTAACTATTAGTACTACTCTGCAGTCGAACCGGGTGAGGAGACATCCGATGGTAGTATCCGCAGCACACCACGCATCCGACCGCTCGACGACCATGACTCGAACCGACCGCTACCGACCGCCGACCCCACCGACGTAACCGATGACAAACCGCGACAACACGACCCGAACCGACACGACGACCCGCACACCGACCACCACTCGCTCGACGACGACTCGTCCACCTGCCGCGCGGCGCTACCCCAACAACGAGGAGAACATGGACGCGCCGCTCGTCCCCTTCATCCAACAGCCGGGTGGGGACGACGAGATGACGACGATTCGGCGCGAACTCGCCGCGCTCCGCGCCCAACTGAACCGTATCGAGCGAACGATGCAGCCCACCGACACCCAATGAACCCGACCGAACTCGACAGCGACGTCTTCGCACAGGATGTTGACAACCAGAAGGCCCGCGAACTGCGGGAGATGCTGAACACGCAGGACTTCGTGTTCGCCCCCGGCATGTACCACGCGCTGGACGCCCGCCTCGCCGAGATGACGGGCCACGACGCCGCCTACATGTCCGGCTACTCGACGGTCCTCGGGCAGTTCGGCTTCCCCGACTTGGAGATGGTCACGATGACCGAGATGGTCGAGAACGCAAAGCGCATGGTCGAGGCGACGAATCTGCCGGTCATCGCCGACTGCGACACGGGCTACGGCGGCATCCACAACGTCCGCCGCGCCGTCCGCGAGTACGAGAAGGCCGGCGTCGCCGCCGTCCACATCGAGGACCAGACGACGCCCAAGCGCTGCGGCCACATCGCGGGCAAGCAAATCGTCTCCCGCGAGAAGGCCAAGGCTCGCTTCGAGGCCGCCGTCGACGCCAAGCAGTCGGAGGACACGGTCGTCATCGCCCGTACCGACGCCTACGGCTCCTCGAACGGTGACTGGGACGAACACGTCGAACGCGGCCGTATCTACGCCGACGCCGGCGTCGACATCGTCTGGCCCGAGATGCCGAACCCCTCGCGCGAGGACGCCGTCGCCTACGCGGAGGAGATTCACGAGACCCACCCGGACCTGAAGCTCGCGTTCAACTACTCGTCGTCGTTCGCGTGGTCCGAAGAGGAGGACCCGCTGACGTTCCAGGAGCTGGGCGACCTCGGCTACAAGTACATCTTCATCACGCTGTTCGGCCTCCACTCGGGCGCGCACGCCGTCTACGAGGACTTCAAGAAGCTCGCCGAACAGGACGAAGAAGGGCAGTTCGACCTCGAACAGCGCTACCTTGGCCACCCGACCGAGAGCCACCACGAGCTGTCGTTCGTCTCGCGGTATCAGGACATCGAGACGCAGTTCGACCCCGAGGCGCGCCGCCGCATCGAGGAGTCGGAAGGGTTCAGCGAGGAGCAGGCCGACCCCATCACGAGCAACGACGATGACTGAGCGCAGACACGACCGACAGTTCGTGCGGACGTTCTTCACCTCGCCGACGGCCGTCGAGGGCGAAGCCGACTCCGCGAAAATGCTCCGACGGGCGGCCGGCCTCCGCGGGATGCAGGCCCCCGACGTGTGGGTCCCCGACAACGAGGACGCCACCGCGCCGTCGATGCGCGACGAGGGAGCCGAGAACATCATCGAAGTCATCTCCGAACACGGCTCGGAGTTCCCCGGCGAGATCCACCCCCGGATGGTCTGGCACCGCGACAGCCCCGAAACCCGGTATCAGGGCTTCCAGCACATGCTCGAAATCACCGACCCGGAAAACGGCGCGGTCGAACACATCGACGGCTTCGTCATCCCCGAGGTCGGCGGCATCGACGACTGGAAGAAGGCCGACGAGTGGTTCACCATCGTCGAGAACGAGCACGGACTCGACGAGGGGAGCCTCGCCATGTCGGTCATCATCGAGAGCGGTGAAGCCGAACTCGCCATGGGCGACCTCCGTGACGAGATGGGCAAGCCGACGAACAACCTCGAACGGCTGTTCCTCCTCGTCGACGGCGAGGTCGACTACACGAAGGACATGCGGGCCATGACGCCCACCGGCGAACTCCCGGCGTGGCCGGAGCTTCGACACAACACCTCCCGCGGGGCCAGCGCCGCCGGCTGTATCGCCGTCGACGGCCCCTACGACGACATCCGCGACGTCGAAGGCTACCGCGAGCGCATGACCGAGAATCAGGCGAAGGGGATGCTCGGCATCTGGTCGCTCACCCCCGGACAGGTCGTCGAGGCAAACACCTCGCCGCTCCCGCCGAAGACCGGCAGTTGGCTCCTCGACGCGGGCGGCGAGGAGGTCGAACTCGCGTCCGAAGACGGCGTCGAGGTGTACGACGGCGACCGCCTCTCGCTCGAAGCCACCGACGGCGGCTACGAACTCCGGGTCGGCGGCGACGCGCGGGAACTCACCGCGGACGAACTCCGCGAGGAACTGCTCGGTCTGACCTCGTACGTCCCGAGCATGGACGATATCGTCGACTCCATGGAGGAGTTCGAGGCGGCCAAGGAGGCCGGCCGCGGCGCGATCGCCATGACCCAGTCGGCGACGCTCCGCATCGGCGGTACCGAAATCGACATCGCCAAGGACCGCATGTGGGACGAGGCGACGTACCAGGCCGCGATGACGCCCATCAGCCTGTTCCAAGACGTGTACGAACACCGTCCGGACCAACACGAGGAGTTGGAAGAGCGCTACGGCGCGGGCGTCGTCGAGCGCGCGATTGAGGTGGGGCTCTAAGCTCGGCCATCGACTCCAACTCAGGGAGTCCGCCGTCGGCTCCCGGTTCCGGCATGGTCACACGACGGCGTCCGGCTTCGTAGCTCTGAGACGCGCCCGCCCGAACCGTGGGGGCGGCGCGTCGCGTTCTTTTTTCCACTCGACGCTATCCTCAAGTTCCGCCCGCGCGACTCGACGCGTGTGAACGACTCCTCCACACCGACGACGCCCGCGGCGGCGAGCGGCGGTGACGGCGACGGCGACGAACCGCTTGAACCCGACGCAGTCGTCGATTTCGAGTCGGCGGGCCTCGCGGACGAGGAGACCCTCGCTCGGCTCCGCGCGGTGAGCTTCTACCTCGACGAGGCGTTCGAGGTGCCGGGGACGAACTACCGCGTCGGTCTCGACCCGATACTGGGACTCGTCCCGGGCATCGGCGACGCGACGGCCTCGGCGCTCTCGGCGTACATCCTCGTCGAGGCCGCGATGCTCGGCGTGCCGCGGGCGACGCTCGCGCGGATGCTCGGCAACGTCGTCCTCGACGCGACCGTCGGGTCGCTCCCGCTCGTCGGCGACGTGTTCGACGCGGCGTGGAAGGCCAACGCCCGGAACGTCCGCCTGTTGGAGGCTCGGTACGACGACGCCTCCCCCGCTGGCGCGGCGGCCGACCGGCGCTTCCTCTTGGCCGCGGTGGCCGCCGTCACTCTCCTGCTCGTCGCGCTCGGCGCGGCCACGGCGCTCGTCGCCCTGTGGGCGCTCGGACAGGTTGGCTTATTGTAAATACCTGATAGACAAAATTGGAAAACCGGGTGTGGGAGTAGTTATCTACCCCCAAACTGTAAACTACAAGACATATATACGAGCTTGTAAATCACCGTGTATGGAACGACGCACCTTCCTGAAGAGCGCCGCCGCGACAGGAGCCCTCCTCACCACCGCCGGTTGTATGGGCGGTGACTCCGGGTCGCAGCCGACCGCGGGCAACGAGACGGGCAACGGCACGACGGGCGAGACGACGGCCGACGTCGAACCGGCCGAGGTTCCGTCCCCCGAACTCGCCTTCCGCACGAACGGCGGCGTCCTCCGCGTCGTCCACATGGGCGGCGAGAAGATCACCGACGAGGCGACGAGCGAGGTCTACGTCACCGTCGACGACGAGCGCACCACCACGTGGGTCGCCGACGGCGAGAAGGGTCAGGAGTACCCCGTCTCGGTCGGTAACTTCCTCGAGATCGAGTCTGCCGAGAGCGACTCGACGGTCGAGGTCGTCTGGGTCGGTCGCGCGGGTGCCGAGGAGGTCCTCGCGACTCACGAGGCCGCCGAGGAGACCACGACCACCACCACGGCCACCAACGAGACGACGACCACGAACGCGACCGCGACGAACGAGACGGTCACCGAGACGACAACCGCCAACGAGACGGTCACGACGACGAACGAGACGACCACGTCGTCGGACAACGAGACCAGCAACTGAGGACGACGACCGAGGCCGGCGCGGACGCCGGCGTCGGACGTGACGAGCTTTTTTCTACTCGGAGGCGGTTCGAGGTTCGTGCCGTGACGCCGGACGCGACAAGTCTGCGAGAGTTCCGCGACAGCCTTGTGAGAGTAGCCCTGCAGCGTCGGCGACGGGACGCCGCTCAGTCGTCGGCCGGGTGGACGTCCGGGTCGGCCGCGGGTTCGGGCGCGACGAGGCCGACGCGGACGCCGAGACGGCGACCCAGCGGGCCGAGCGCGTCGCGCTTCATGAACGCGAATCCGAGGAGGATGAGCGCGAAGCCGGAGACGGTGGCGGGGCCGATGCGCTCGCCGAGGAACGCCCAGCCGGTGACGGCGGCGACGACCGGCGTGACGTAGTTGACGAGGCTGATTTCGACCGCGCCGATGCGGTCCAGCAGGACGAAGTAGGCGATGAAGCCGACGGCGCTGCACAGCACGGCCAAGAACAGCAGCGCGGCGACGACGACCGGCGACCACGCCACGCTCGCGAGGCCGGGCTCGCCGAGGACGGGGCTCGTGACGTGGAGCATGCCCGCGCCGAGGAGCATCATCCACGCTTGCATCGGGACGACGGGCGGGTTGCCGGGGAGCCGCTTGACGAGCACCGAGCCGAACGCCCACGCCGCGGCGGCGAGAAGCAGCAGGGCCACGCCGAGCAGTTGGCCGCCGACCGACCCGGACGCGAGGGCGATGACCACCGTCCCGGCCAACCCGAGGAAGACGCCGAAGAACCCGAACGCGTCGAGGCGCTCCTCGGGGAGCATCGGCCACGCGAAAAACGGCGTGAGGACGGGCGCGAGGCTGATGACGATGGCCGAGACGCCGCTCGTCACGTACCGCTGGCCGGAGAACAGGAGCGAGAAGTGCGCGCCGATGAGCAGCGTGCCGCCGACGAGGACGACGAGCCACTCGTCGCGGCCGCGGGGTCGCCAGTCCTCCGCCGCGAGCAGGCCGTAGACGAACAGTACGACGCCGGCCACGTCGTACCGGAGGGCGGCGAACAGCACGGGCGGGAGGACGTCGAGGCCCACCTCGATGGCCATGAAGGAGGTTCCCCAGAGGACCGCGATGGTCGCGAACAGTGCGAGCGTCCGATTCGTTTGCGTATTGATAGACACGAGATATCGACCGTAGACCCAGGTGTTGAAGCGGCTACCACGCCGCCGTACATCAAATTTCTCGGAGCCGAGATAGCACTCCACTCGGGTCGTGTTGACAAACGTCTCAGCTCTGGGGTATGTCGACGTGCCGTGCCGTGGGCGGCCCGCCGAACAAAGTAAGCTAGTTACGCGCGCCCCGATAGAGACCGAACATGAGCATCCTTGAGGACGCGCGAGCGCTCGCCGAGAGCGGGCCGGTCTGCGACGCCTGTCTGGGCCGGGCCTTCGCCGAGCGCAGTTTCGGGCTGACGAACGCCGAGCGGGGCAAGTCGCTCCGGGTCGCCGCCGCCCTCGACGACGACGAGCCCTACGAGGCCGTCGAGACCGAGGACTGCTGGGTCTGCGAGGGGGCCTGCGCCGAGTTCGACGAGTGGGCCGAGCGCTGCGCCGAGGCCATCGAGGACGTGGAAGTCGAGACGTACCAAGTCGGCACCCGTGCGCCGCCGCTCGTCGAGGAAAACGAGCTACTGCTCCGCGAGGGCGCGGGGCTCCCCGAGGACGCCGGCGAACTGTTCAAGTCCGAGTTCAACCGCGAGGTCGGAAAGCGCGTGGGGCGACTCACCGGCACCGAGGTGGACTTCACCCGCCCGGACGTGCAGTTCCTCCTCGACATCGAGGCCGACACCGTCGAGGCGCAGCTCAACTCCGCGTTCGTCTACGGGCGCTACCGGAAACTCGCGCGCGACATCCCGCAGACCGAGTGGCCCTGCCGCGAGTGCGACGGGTCGGGCTACAAGGGCAAGGAGCCCTGCGACTACTGCGGCGGGTCGGGCTACCTCTACGAGGACAGCGTCGAGGGCTTCGTCGCTCCCGTCGTGACCGACGTGATGGACGGCGTCGACGCGAAGTTTCACGGCGCGGGCCGCGAGGACGTGGACGCCCTCATGCTCGGGACGGGTCGACCGTTCGTGGTCGAAATCATGGAGCCGCGTCGCCGCACCATCGACGTCGAACAGCTCGAAGGTGACATCAACGCGATGGCCGAGGGCGAAATCGAGGTCGAGGGGCTCCGGCTCGCCACCTACGACATGGTCGAGCGCGTGAAGAAACTCGACGCGAGCAAGGAGTACCGCGCCGCCGTCGAGTTCGACGACGACGTGACCGACGAGGAACTGGGGGCCGCGCTGGACGAACTCACCGGCGCGACCATCGAACAGTACACCCCCCACCGCGTCGACCACCGCCGCGCGAGCATCACCCGCACCCGCCACGTCTACGACGCCACCGGCGACCTCGAAGACGCGCGCCACGCGACCGTCGAAATCCACGGCGAGGGCGGTCTCTACATCAAGGAACTCATCTCGGGCGACGAGGGCCGAACGAACCCGAGCCTCGCCGGCATCCTCGACACGGGCGCGGTCGTCACCGCGCTCGACGTCATCGCGGTCGAAGGCGAGGACGAGCCGTTCGAGGACGACGAGTTCTTCAAGGACTGAACGGAGCCCCGGGGGACCTCCGCGAGCGTCGTCGCGGACCGCAATCTCTAATTCTCGCCCGCGACACCCGACGAGGTATGCACATCGGCGTCGACGAAGCCGGAAAGGGGCCCGTGTTGGGTCCGATGGTCGCCGCGGCGGTCCGAGGAGACCCCGACGCCCTCCCGGACGGAATCGCCGACTCGAAGCGACTGACTCCCGAGCGGCGCGAGGAACTCGCCGCGAAACTCCGCGACCGAGACGACGTGGAAGTCGGTGTCGCGTTCGTCGAACCCGAGACAATCGACGACCCCGAGACGGACATGAACCTGCTGACCGTCCGGGCGCAGGTCGAGGCGGCCGCCGACGTCGCCGCCGACGCCGACGAACTCGTCTGCGACGCGGGCGACGTGAACGAGGCCAGATTCGGCCGCCGCGTCCGCGAGGGGCTGGCCGAGGCGGGCGTCTCGGTCGAGGTCCGCGCCCAGCACCGCGCGGACGACGAACACGCCATCGTCGGCGCGGCGAGCATCGTGGCGAAGGTCGAACGCGACCGCCGGGTCGAGGCCATCGCTGACGAGTACGGCGAGGTGGGGAGCGGCTATCCGAGCGACGGGACGACCCGCGAGTTCCTTCGGGAGTACGTCCGCGAACACGGCATTCTGCCGGACTGTGCGCGGAAGTCGTGGTCGACGTGTGCCGACCTCATGGCCGCGCACGAACAGTCGTCGCTAGGGGATTTCTGAGGCGTCGCGAGACCGACGTTCGAAAAAGTGGAGGGTCGGGTGGTTCGAGGACGAGTCGCGGCGACGGGCTACCGCATCTCGGCGAGCGAGACGTACCCGCCTTCCTGCGCGGAGAGCCACGTCGTCAGCAACTCGTCTTCGGAGAGTCCTGCGGGGAAGATGGTGCACTCGTCTGGTGCGTCCTCGTACGGGGCGACGATGGCGACGAACTCCTCGTCGTCCGCGGAGGCGGAGCGTCGCGGAGCGTCCGGCCGGGTCGTCGTCGCGTCCGTGTCGTCGCGTCGAAGTGGCGTGTCTTCCATGAGTGGAGTGCGTGCACCGTGAGTACCGACGGGCGGCGGTTGGTCGGTTGCCGGTTCGGTCAGTATTTTATAGACAGTCTATATCATTCTGTCGGCAAGTACATCTCGATGGGGACGACCGAAACCGTCGCAGTCACCCGATTCTGACGTGGAGAACGGACGAGCGGTCGGAGCGGTATCAGCTGCGAGAATCGCGACGGTGGCCTGCGGGCGGAGTCGTCGGCTCGCGGCGCTGGACGCGTGACGAACGAGTGAAAGAACGCGTCGGTCGAAAGCGGGTCGACCTCAGCGGTCCTCGGTCAGGAGGAGTCGGAGGATGTCACCGTACGCCGGGCGGGTGACGAGGACGCCGACGATGACGCCGAGGATGGTGAAGATGGCGAAGCCCTGTAGGTCGCCGAGCGAGAGCACGGCGAGCGGGCTCATGGCGATGATGGTCGTCGCGGCGGCCGCGCCGATGACCCAGAAGGCCCGGCGGAACCGCGACTGGAAGACTTTCCGCGACTTCACGGTGCCCTCAGCCATCACCTCGTCGGCGATGATGATGAGGTCGTCCACGCCCGTCCCGATGACGGCGATGAAGCCGGCGATGACCGAGAGGTCGAGCGGGTAGCCGATGGCCGCGGCGAATCCGAGGAGGACGTACACCTCGGAGAGGCCGGTGACGATCATCGGCAGGGCGACCTGCGGTTTGCCGTAGCGGACGAAGACGACGCCGGCGACCGCGAGGACCGCGATGATACCCGTGATGAGCGAGTCGAACTTGAAGCTCTCACCCTGGCTCGGGGAGATGTACGACGAGGTGCCGCTGTCCTCGCCCGAGAGGTCGAGCTTGGCCGGGAGCGCACCGGCGCGGAGGTTGATGGCGATTTCCTGCGCCTCGGACGTGTTGCGGGTCTGGAGCTGGAAGCTCGGCGCGCCGGCCCACTCGCCGGACCGCATGGTGTCGGCGAGCCCGCCGCTCATCCCGAAGGCGTTGACGACCTCTCCGTTGACGACGAGGAGGAGACAGCCTTCGGTCGTGTTCTTGCCACCGTCCGCCATGTAGGTACACCGCGTCCCGCCGGGTTGGGCGAGACCGGTATCCTGAACCGCCGTCTGGAACTCCTGTGCGGGGTCGTCGCGGACGGAGACGGGGACGAACGCCCCGCTCCCGGTCTGGGACTCCTGTGCGGTCCCGATGGAGGTGAAGTCGGCCTGCGTCAGGACGGCCTCGCGCGTCTCGTACACGCGGGTGCCGTTCTGCGAGGTCGGGTAGTAGATGTCGATTTGGACCGTCCCGCGCTCGCCGACGAGGTCGACGACGTCAGACTGGTCGCGGTTGGGGACCTCGACGAGGATGAAGTGTTCGCCCGTCGCCGTGGTCACCTGTTGGACCGTCCCGCCGGAGAGACCAGCCTCGTTGATCTTCGACTGGAGGACGCGGACCGTCTCGGCGCGTGTCGTCTCGGTCACGCCGTCTCTGACTTCGCCGTGGGCGTAGCCCGCGGCGTCGAGCGCGGCGCTCAGGTCGTCGGCCGTGACGTTCTCCAGGGTCGCTTCGACCGTGCTTGACTCAGCGCCCGTTCGGGCGATGATGTCTGCGGCGTCAGCCCCCGCCAACTGGGCGGCGACCTGCCGTTCGACGACGCGCTCGGAATCGCCTTCGAACTCGACGTCCTCGGCCGTGACGCCGACGAGCGGCGCGCGGATGCGCGTCCCGCCGTCGAGTTGGAGGCCGAACTTGAGGTTCGTCGCGCTGTTGTCCTCACCGATTGGGGACTGGCCCCCGATGGTCGGCGAGAAGAGGGCGAACGTCGAAAGCAGGATGGCGACGACGAGGAAGATGACCCGCCAGTTGTCGCGGAGCGCGCTCATCGGGCCACCCCCTCGAACTTGTACCAGCGGAGGAGGGTCACGTTCAGCATGTAGGTGTTCATCAGGTCTGCGGTGAGGCCGAACACGAGGACCGTACCGATGGCGGCGAGCAGTTGAATCCCGAACAGCGTCGCCGTGATGGTCATGACGATCATCGCCGCGATGGATGTGAGCGTCATGGTCACACCGGTGCGCATGGCGCGCGCGGTGGACTCGTAGAAGTCACCGGACCGTCGGAGGACGTGGTTGTTCAGGAGGATGTCCGAGTCCACCGAGTACCCGATGAGCATCAGGAGGGCGGCGACAGTCCCCAGCGATAGCTCGATGCCGAGGAGGTTCATCAGCGCCACCGGGATGACGATGTCGGAGAACGCCGAGACGACGACCGCGATGGAGGGAACGAACGAGCGGAACATGGCGAACACGAGGATACTCATGCCCGCGAAGGCGACCGCGAGGCCACCGAGGGCGAGCAGTTGCGTCTCGGAGCCGAAGTTAGCGGACACCGCGTCGATAGACCGGACTTCGAAGCCGGCGTCTTCGGCTTGTGTCTGGAGTTCACTCGACGTCGCGCTCCCGGACTGGAAGGTCACGACGTACGTTCCGTCGGCCGCGACGGAACGAATCGATTCGGGCTGACTGTCGAAGGCCGCGGCGACCTCGCTTTGCGGGGCATCCGTTGCGATACGGAGTTCGGTCCCGCCGGTGAAATCGACGCCCGGGTTCACCGGCGCGCCAGTCGCGACGTACCACCCTCCGATGACCAAGAGGGCCACCGCGAGGACCGCGAGGGGGACGGCCACGAGTTGGCGATTCGTGTACCGGGTGTAGTCTACCTCCGGTACCGTAAACTCAACCATGGGTTGCGGTCCTGAGCGGTGCCGAATAAGGTTTCTTATCCGCGGACGGTCTCGGCTGTGAAACGGTCTGACGGGCGCGCGGCGAACCCGCGACAGGCCCATAATCGTTGGCCGACAATCGTGAGGTATGGCGACCGACCAGACGGCGACCCGCGTGGTCGTCTCCTTCCCCGACGAACTCAGCGCGTGGGGCCGCGACCAGCTGACCACTTCGTGACCTACCTGCAGCGGGTCCACGAGGACGCCGCGCCGGGCGACGAGTGGGAGGAGTTCCTCGACGTGGGCTGTTGCGGCGACGCGTTGACGCTGACGCTCCGCGTGGAAGGGCTCGACCCCGCGGACGCGACCGGAATCGGCGAGGAGACGACCGTCGAGTTCGTCGAGCGCGAGGGAAGCGTCCACGGCGGGTGGTGCGTCCAGAGCGCGGACGGTCCCGTCTCCTCGACCGGAACACAGCGGTAGCAAAAGGGGAAGCGGGAGCGCGAGAAGACGAGCGACCGGAGAGCAGAAAAGACCCGACTCAGGGCATGTAGCGGACCGCGACGACGCCCGGCTGCGAGCGGATTTCGACGCGATTCACGTCGAGTCTGGCGGCCCGCGAGAGCAGCCCCTCGCGGTCCGAGAGGATGTCGTCGACGGCCTGTTCGGTCATGTCGTCAGGGACCGACAGGACGTGAATCTCGCCGGTTCCGGCGCGTTCCTCCCGGACGAGTTCGCCGTCGGGGTTGTCCGCGGCGATGTCGCGGGAGTTCGTCGTCGGCGACTCGGTGGAGCGCTCGACGGAGACGGTCCAGCGCGAGTCGACCTCCACGAGCTGCCACGAGACGTTCATCGGCGGGTCGGGCGCGACGGTCCCGCGGACGGCTTCGTCCTCGGAGACGCCGGGGTTCGACGAGAGCGCGTGAACCTGCCCGGAGTGAACGTCCTTCAGGACGGCCGACTCCTCGTCGGCGGCGGTGACGAGAAACGTTCCCGTTCGCTCGGACTCGGATTCGGTCTCGGACTCGGTCTCGGTCATCACCCGGTGTAAGCCGCCGGGCCTTTTCCCCGTTTCGGGCGCTTTCGACCGCGTGTGCCACCTGTACCCACGGCGACGGTGGGCTTTTCTCGCGGCGCTTCGACGCGACTGACGATGCCCGCGCTCTGGCGGTTGACCCGGACCGAAACGGCCCGCCGCGTCTACGACGCGCTCAAGGCCCGCGGACTCACGGCGACGCAGATGGACGAGTACGTCGCGGACGCTGAGGCGGCGGACGCCGACCGCGACCCTCCGGCGGGAGTCGAGATTCGTGCGCTCGACCCCGCGGAGGCGACGCAGTTCGAAACCCGCTACGACGCGTTTTCCGAACTCAGAGACGACGAGACGGCGGTGTGCGCGTTCGACGCCGGGAGAGCCGAGAGAGACGGCGAGGGCGGTGAGAACGGTGAAGTCGCGGACACCGACCCCGTCGGCTATCTCTTCCTCGGCGACCCCGGCCTGACGTATCACGTTCACCCGCTGGAGGCCGACGTAACCTTCCCCGGCGGCTATGTCCGCCGGGTATTCGTCGCACCCGAGGCGCGGAACCGCGGTATCGCCACCGCGCTCGTCTCGCGGGCCGTCGCCGTCGCCGGCGAGCGCGGGGCCGAAACGGTGCACGCGCTCGTCGCCCGCGACAACCGACCCTCGCAGTGGACCTTCGAGAGCGTCGGCTTCCGAGTCGCCCGGGTCCGGGCGTACTACCGGGCCGGGCCGTGGCGTCGCCGGCGCGTCAAATCCCGTTCATAGCGGTACAGAGCGCTCAGTTCCGTCCCGAGCGCTCCGTTCGGGAACGTTAGTATATAGATATTTGATTTATATATACTATAGCGGTTAAATTTATACTCAATCGGCCGAGTGTGTCGGACAGACAGGCATGACGGACGAACTCAGGTCAGCACTTCGCGGGAGGCTGGACGCGGTCGACGCGCGGGCGAGCGAGGTCGTGCGCTCATCGACGGGGGAGAACATGATTTCGCGGCTCGGGACCGCGGACTGGTTGAGTCTGGGCGCGCTCTTCTGGGCGTGGGTCGGCGCGATACTGTTCGTGTCGGGCGAGCCGAACTGGGCCATCGTGGCCGTTCTCGCCGGCTTCGCCTTCGACAAAGCCGACGGCTACTACGCCCGCAAGACCGGGACCGCCTCGGCGTTCGGCCGACAGATAGACTCCTTCATCGACATCTTCGCGTACCTCGTGTCGGCGGCGCTCCTGTACCACGTCGCGCTCGCGCCCAATCCGGTCGTGAGCGCCGTCGTCGGCTTCGTCGTCCTCACCTTCGGCGGCCTGCGACTCATCCGCCACAACAGCGAGGGCTTCGGCGACGAGGGCGGCACCTCGTACTACCACGGGACGACGGTCGTCCACACGCACCTCGTCGTGCTGGCGAACTACTTCCTCCTCCAGTTCGTCCCGCTGTGGAACGGCTGGGTCGCGGGCGCGACCATCGTGGCGGTCTGTCCGCTCATGACCTCCGACTACAAGGCGTACAAGACCGACGCGGGCCACGTCCTCGTCGGCGTCGCCGGCGTCCTGACGGTCGCCGGCTGTCTCGCGCTCGAATTCGGCGTGATATGAGCGGTCCGGCGCAGGGCTCGCGGGGACCGCGGACGCTCGCGGTGGACCTCCACGTCCACACCGACGCCTCCTACGACTGCGAGATGTCGGTCGAAGCGGTGCTGGCCCGCGCGGCGGCGGTCGGCCTCGACGCGGTCGCCATCACCGACCACGACTCGGTCGGATCGCTCCCGCGGGCGTTCGACATCGCCCACGAGTACGGCGTCCGGGTCGTCCCCGGCGTCGAGGTCTCGACGGCCGACGGCCACCTCCTCGCGCTCGGCGTCGACGATCCGCCGGCGACGGGGCGGCCGCTCTCCGAGACGGCGCGGGCGGTTCGCGAGTCGGGTGGGATCGCAGTCGTCCCGCACCCGTTTCAGACGTTTCGACACGGCGCGTCCCGCCGGGCGATTCGGGACGTTGACGCCGTCGAGGTGTACAACGCGCACACGCTCACCGGATTCAGAAACGGGCAGGCGCGGCGCTACGCCCGCCGGCACGGACTCCCGGGAACGGGCGGGAGCGACGCGCACCGGCCCGCGCTGGTCGGACAGGCGTACACGGCCGTCTCGGTCGAGGCGGGCGGCGGCGTCACGACCGACGCCATCTTGGACGGAGTCCGCGCCGGGCGAACCGTCGCGCGTGGGACGCGAACGACCGCCCGCCAGTACCTGCGAAAGTACGCGCTGAACGCCCGGCTCAAGACCGCTTCGTTCCTGTGACCGGTCGCCTGTTCGACTCGTCTGCGGCGCGGAATGCGGCGCTCGTCAGAGTCGGGGCCATTGCGGTCGCCTTCGCGGCCGTCGCGGTCGGCGTCGCCGTGTTCGCCCCGCGCCTCGCAGACCCGGCATGGGTCCGCTCGGCCGTCGAATCGACCGGGCCGTTCGCTCCGTTGGTGTTCGTCGGTATCCAGACCCTGCAGGTGATTCTCGCGCCGATTCCCGGGCAGGCCCTCGCCGCCGTCGGCGGCTACCTGTTCGGAACGGCCGCCGGGACGGCCTACAGCATGGTCGGCGTGGTCGCCGGAAGCGCCGTCGTCTTCCTGCTCGCCCGGCGTTTCGGCCGGCCCGCGGTCGAGCGCCTCGTCGCCGACGACGCACTCGCCCGGTTCGACGGCTTCGCCGACCGCCGGGGCGTCACCGGCCTGTTCGTCCTGTTTCTCCTGCCGGCGTTTCCGGACGACGCGCTCTGTGCGCTCGCCGGGGTCTCGCCGCTGCGGCTCCGAACGCTCGTCGTCCTCGTCGCCGTCGGTCGCCTACCGACGTTCGCCCTCGCGGCGGCTGCCGGACAGAACGCGGGTGCGGCGAACTACGAGGCGGTAGCGCTCCTCGTCGGCGTCGGCGTCGTCACTTCAGCGGTCGTCTACCGCTACCGCGACGAGTTAGCGGCGCGAGTCGGATGAGGCTGCGTCGGAGAACACGAGTCCACGGCAGTTACCGAAGCAGTCGGTGAGTCCCGACGAGGTTACCGAAGCAGTCGGTGAATCGCGTAGATGCCCACCGCGCACGCGACCGGCGGGACGAGCCCGTAGATTGCAGGGAGGTCGTAGAGGAGTTGGACGACGGGAACGAGCGCCGAGACGGTCACGGGACCCACCGCGAACGGCTCTGCGGGCGTCTGAAGCTCCGCCGGCACCGACGCGACGAGCCCGACGTACACCGACAGCATGAACACGAAGCCCGCGAGCGCGAGGCTCAGGTCGTACCGCGGTTCCGAGCCGGTGCGGCGGTGTCGGCGGGCGACAAACAGTACGGGAGCGACCAGCGGCGCGACGACGAACAGCCCCACGAGGACGTAGAACGACCGCGAGAGGGTGAGCGAGCCACCGGGGACGCCGGCGGTCGCGCCGATAAGAACTACGAGTCCGAAGGCGACGAACAGCGAGACGACACCCGTCGCGAGGGCACCGACGAGCACGTAGCACTTGAACAGCCACGACTCGCTGTGCCGGAAGGCGTACGGGAACGCGCCGATGACGCCGCCGTAGTCGTCTGCCATCGGTCGCCCTTGGGAGCGGCCGCGATTAAAGCGACCGGTGTCGTTTTGACGCCGGGCGACGCGGCATCCTGTATGCAGGTAGACCTCGGGAACGTCCTCGACACGGCGTCGACCCACGGCGTCTCGCGCGAGGCGCTCGAACGACTCGACGGCCGCGTCGCGGCCGCCCACGACCGCATCGAACGCGGCCGAGAGGCCGGCGAACACGGCTACGAATCGCTGAACCTCCCGAACAGTACCGACCCCGCGGCGATTCGCGACGCGGTGAGCCGGTTCGACGACCCCTCGGCGGTCGTCACCGTCGGCATCGGCGGGAGCGCCCTCGGCGCGGCCACCCTCACCGACGCCCTCGAAAGAGACGTGGACGCCTACTACCTCGACAACGTCGACCCGGAGGCCGTCGACCGCCTCCTCGACTCGCTTGACCTCGCGTCGACCGTCGTCAACGTCGTCTCGCGGTCCGGCACGACCGCCGAGACGCTGGCGAACTTCCTCGTCGTGCAGGAGGCGATGGCCGACGCGGGCGTCGACTGGGCCGACCGGACGTTCGTCACGACCGGCGAGGAGGGCAACCTCCGCGACCTCGCCGACAAGCACGACCTCCCGTCGCTCCCCGTCCCGGACGGCGTCCCCGGCCGCTTTTCGGTGCTCTCGACGGTCGGCCTCGCCGCCGCCGCCCTCTGCGGCCACGACATCGAGGCGGTGCTGGAGGGCGCGACCGCACAGGAGGCGCGCCTGTCGGAATCGCTTTTCGACTCGCCCGCGTACGCCTACGGCGCGGTCTCCTACGCCCTCGCCGAGCGCGGCCTGCGGCAGAACGCGATGATGCCCTACGCGGAATCGCTCGAAACGTTCTCCGAGTGGTTCGCCCAGCTGTGGGCCGAGTCGCTCGGAAAGGACGGTCTCGGCCAGACGCCCCTGCGGGCGCTCGGCGCGACCGACCAGCACTCCCAGCTTCAACTGTACCGCGCCGGCCCGCGCGACAAACTCGTGACGCTCGTCCGCGCCACGGAGCGCGAGGACGTGGCCATCCCCGAGACCGACCTCGACGGCCTCGCGTACCTCGGTGGCTCGTCGCTCGGCGAACTGCTCGACGCCGAGTTCGAGGCGACCGAAGCGAGCCTCGCCGCGGCCGGCTGTCCGAACGTCCGCATCGAACTCGACCGCGTGGACGAGTACGGACTCGGTGAACTGCTCTACGCGATGGAGGCCGCCTGCGTCCTCTACGGCGAACTCGCCAGCGTGGACACGTTCATCCAGCCGGCGGTCGAGTGGGGCAAGCGCGCCGCCCGCGGCCTGCTCGGTGGCGGCGACTTCGGGGAAGCGGACGCGGTCGAAGAGAAATCTCGGCTGGTCGTCGAGTAACGAAACGCGCCCCACGAACCGACCCGAATCGGTTATCCGACCCCGTTCCGAAGGGGAGGGCAATGGCACACGACACCGCCCGCGCGTCTGCGAGCCCCGCAGACCACCTCCAAGCGTACGGTGGCATCATCATCGTCGTCGCCCTCTCGCTCATCGTCGGCGCGACGTTCGGCTCGCTCGCCGGCGGTCTCGCTCGCGGCGTGGTTCCGGGCGACACCGCACTCATCGGCGCGATACAGAGCGCCGGACAGTTCATCGGCTTCGGCGTCGTCGGCGCGGGCTACCTCGCCGCCCGCGACGACTGGGATCTGATTCGGTTCGAGCGACCGACCGCCCGCGACGCCCTGTGGATCGTCGGCGGGTTCGTCGCCGTGATGGGCGTCTACCTCGGCGCGTCGGCGCTGATGTCCGCGCTCGGCATCCAGAGTGGCGACAGCGTCATCGCCCAACAGGGCCGCGAGAACCCGGTGTACTTCCTGTATCTCACCGTCGTCACCATCGTCCTCGTCGGCCCGGCGGAGGAGCTTATCTTCCGCGGCGTCGCCTTCGGTGAACTCCGCCGACTCTGGGGTCCCGCGCCGGCGGTCGTCCTGTCGAGTCTGGTGTTCGCGTCGGTTCACGTCTGGTCGTTCTCCGGCGAGGGAGCCTTCGTCTCGCTCGGAATGGTGTTCCTCCTCGGGAGCGTCCTCGCGCTCGTCTACGAGAAAAGCGGAAACCTGCTCGTCGCCGCGCTGGTCCACGGGCTGTACAACGCGGTCCAGTTCCTCGTGAGCTACGCGCAGGCGACCGGCATGGTCTGAAAAAGAACGTCGGACAGCCGAGTCGAGTCGGCCGGGTCGACCGGCTTACGCCGGATTCTTCCGCGTCAGCTCCATCCCGCAGATGGGACAGCGCTCTTTGTTCTCGTCGAACTCGCGGCCGCAACCCTGACACTGGAACTTCCAGCTCCGCTGTTCTGCGATGCCGTCTTGGGCGATGACTTCGACGCCGACGTTGAGCCGCTCGGCGACGTTCTGCATCGCGTAGTCGTCGGTGACGAGCGTCGCGTCGAGTTCGAACGCGGCGGCGATGAGGCGCGTGTCAGTCTCCGAGAGCACGTCGCGGTCGCCGGTCTCACCCGCGGCGCGAAGCACCTTGTCTACGGTCCCCTGTCCGGGGATGTGGACGTACATGCCCGCGCCTTCGAGCGCGTCGAACCGGAAGGCGTGCTCGCCGGTGAGTTCTTCCTTGACGAGGGGAATCGAGGCCGTCTCGTCGTCGGTGTGGTACTCGTGGATGAACGCAGAAGCGTCGAGAATCCGCATTGAGAATCTATCCTGAAACTACCGTTGGACGACGATGTAATCCTTAACCGCCTGCACGCGATTCACCGGGACTCGGAACCGACCGCGGTCGTCCTGGTCGAATGCCACGCGGCTCGGGGCGACCTGTTCGTTCGGCTGGACGAGCAGGTCGTGAAGCTCGCCCGACTTCAGATCCATCGTGATGTTGTACAGCATCCCGAGTTCCGTCCCGTCGGACCCCATGACGGCCTTTCCGGAGAGGTTCTCGGCGAGTATGTCGGCCATACACACCCCTTCCTCGTCGGTTCACATAAACGGCACGGGCACGTCTGACGGGCGGCCGACGAGCGAGCCGAATCCCACTACGGGCCGCGAGAACAGTCGACACGGCAAAATCGTGGGACTCGTGCGCACGGCCGTGACGATGGACTTAACTTGAGTCACCGACTCGATTCCGGTAAGAGCTTTCTCCGGGGCGATTCTCCATGTCCGACACTGATTCGACGTCACAATCCGATACGCTTCGCACACCCATCGTGGCCGTTCTCGGCCACGTGGACCACGGGAAGACGAGTCTTCTCGACAAGATTCGCGGCTCCGCCGTCAGCGAGGGTGAGGCCGGTGCCATCACCCAGCACATCGGCGCGACCGCGGTCCCCTTAGACACTGTCTCGCAGATGGCCGGCAGCCTGGTCAAACCCGAGGACTTCGACCTTCCGGGGCTGTTGTTCATCGACACGCCGGGCCACCACTCCTTCAGCACCCTCCGCTCGCGCGGCGGGGCGCTCGCCGACATCGCCATCCTCGTGGTCGACGTGAACGACAGTTTCCAGCCACAGACCGAAGAGGCAATCGACATCCTCAAACGAACGGGGACGCCGTTCATCGTGGCCGCGAACAAGATAGACACGACGCCTGGCTGGAACCCCCAAGAGGGGGAACCCATCCAGAAAACGTACGAGGAACAGTCCCAGCGCGCCCGCTCGAAACTCGACGAGAAACTGTACGAGATTATCGGCGAACTCTCCGACCGGGGCTTTTCCTCGGACTTCTACTGGCGCGTTCAGAACTTCCAGTCCAACATCGGCGTCGTCCCCGTCTCCGCGCTCACCGGCGAGGGCATTCCGGACCTGCTGGGCGTCCTGATGGGCCTCTCCCAGCGCTACATGAAAGACGAGATGGCCATCGACGTGGCCGGCCCCGGCTCCGGGACGGTCCTCGAAGTCAAGGAGGAACGCGGCTTCGGCGCGACCCTCGACGTAGTCCTCTACGACGGGACGATTCGCGCGGGCGACACCGTCGTCGTCGGCGGCGCGAACGACCCCATCGTCACCGAGGTCCGCGCGCTCCTCCAGCCCCGCCCGAACGCCGAGATTCGTACTGAAAAACGGTTCGACAAGGTCGACGAGGTCCGCGCCGCGGCCGGTGTGAAAATCGCCGCGCCCGACCTCGAAGACGCGATGGCCGGCGCGCCGGTCCGCGTCGTCGGCGACCGCGACCTCGACGAGGTCATCCGCGAGGTCGAAGCCGAACTCGCCGACATCGAAGTGACGACCGAGGAAGAGGGCGTCGTTGTCAAGGCCGACACGCTCGGCAGCCTCGAAGCGATGGCGAACGCCTTACAGGAGGCCGAAGTCCCCATCCTCCGCGCCGAGGTCGGCGACATCGCCCCGCGCGACGTGGCCGTCGCCTCGACCGCCCGCGAACCCGAGCACAAGGTCATCCTCGGCTTCAACGTGGACGTGCTCTCGAACGCGGAGGCCGAACTCGAAAAGAACGACGTGAAGCTGTTCGAAGACGACGTCATCTATCAGCTCGTCGAGGAGTACGAAGAGCACGTCAACGAGATGAAGCGCGCCCAACAGGAGACGATTCTCGACAAAATCGTCCGCCCGTGTCGCTTCCGCATCCTCCAGGACCACGTCTTCCGGCAGAACAACCCCGCCGTCGTCGGCGT
Source organism: Haloferax sp. Q22 (assembly GCF_001482285.1). Lineage (GTDB taxonomy): Archaea > Halobacteriota > Halobacteria > Halobacteriales > Haloferacaceae > Haloferax. The sequence continues at coordinate 59,745 of NZ_LOEP01000005.1, forward strand.
CGAAATCATGTCCGGGACCATCAAGAACAACATGAACGTCGTGAAGTGGGAAGACGGCGAGCCCAACCGCGTCGGTCAGCTCTCGGGTATCCAAGAGAACGGTGAGGACGTGTCGAGCGCCCGCGCGGGGTCGCGCGTCAGCGTCGCCATCGACGGCCCGACGGTCGGCCGGCAGATAGACGAGGGCGACGAACTCTGGATCGAACTCCCCGAGAAGCACGCGAAGATTCTCGAACAGGAGCTCCGCGACGACATCCCCACCGACGAACTGGAGGCGCTGTCGGGCTACCTCGAAAAGCACCGCCGCCGCGACCCCTTCTGGGGGAAGTAGGCAACTCATCTCGCCCTGGGCGTCCCGTTGACTTACTGCATCTGCGACCCGCAGGGCCCGTCCCGTCCGGCGAAATAACTAATATTCAGACGTTCCTACTCGTTTTCGAGTGGTATCATGCGCACACGAACATCCCATAGCGACAGCATCGTCTCGGAAGCGACGCGGTACGACGCCATCCTCGCGACACTTCCGCTCCCACTTGCCGCCGGAACCGTCGTCGGCACGCTCTCGCCGCTCCCCCTCTCGCTCGTCGTCGGCGCGAGCGGACTCGTCTCGGCGGCCGTCCTCGCCTACGGGTTGTTCGTTGCGACACCACGGTCGGTGACCGGTCCGGCCGGCGGGTCGGGCGCGTCCGCCGAGACCGACGCACCGCTCGACGGCGTTACGTCTCGCGTCCGCGACGACACCGGTCGAAACCGCCGTCGCGGGAGCGTCTGAGCGGAGTCACTCGCTCGCTCGTCTCGCGCTCAGGGGCGGTTCCACTCCCAGAACCAGTACGCCGCGCCGAACAGCATCAGCCCCGCGCCGAAGGCCGACGTCGCCGGTTCCGGGAAGACAAACAGCAGGAAGCCGACGATGATGAGCGTCGTCGGACCAATCTCGTCCGCGTAGTCGAAAATCGAAGCCATACCTCTCCTTCGACCGCCTCCGTGAAGTGTATTGTTCTCGTTCTGAAGTGACGAGAGAACTCTGAGACGAGGCGCAAGAGCGAGACGGAGGGTGGAACGAGCGGCGGCGAAGAATCAGTCGGTGGACCGCGACCGCGCGTCAGTCGCCACTCGGACCCCGACGGCGACGGGGGCTGTCGGGATTACCGAGCGGCGGGCGTAAGGTCGTCACCGACGGCGCTCATCACCTGAAACGCCGCGCTGGCGGCGAGGCCGCGAGCGACCTCGTTGCGGTCCTCGTCGGTGAGGCCGGCGTCGAGGTCGTCGGCGTCCGGCGAGAAGCCGGCGCTGACGGGGTGGCCGACCGGCGGGTGGACAGCCACGGTCGCCAGCGGTCCGTTCGCCCCGGTCGAGAGCTCCGAGCCGACGGCGAACCCCTCGGGGAGGTACGACTCCGTCCGCGAGACGATGCCGGCGACGGCCCGCCGGAGTGCGTCCATCTGCTCGACGGTCAGTTCTCGGTTGGCCGACGGCTGGCCGGCCCCAGCCACGCCGGGAGCGCCCGCATATGGGTTGTTCCCGTTCATCAGTCGTCTGCGATACGGGTAGGACGTGTAAAAAGCCGTCGTCGGCGGTGATGTGGTGAGCGAATCAAAAACCGGCTGGCCGCGCGGCGACGCCGCCGTCAGGCCGGTCGCGGGAGCGACACGGTGACCACGGTCCCGTGGGCCTTCGGCTTCGAGATGTCGAGCGACCCGCCGGAGGCGTCGACGATGGCGCGGACGAGCCAGAGACCGACGCCGCTGGTGTGCGAAAGCGGCGTCTCAGCCCCGGAAAGGAGGGCATCGCGCTCGGCATCGGGAATACCGGGGCCGTTGTCGGTGACGGTAACCCCGACGACTTCGCCGAGTTGCCAGACGCCGACGTGCACCTCCGGTTCGTCGCAGTCGGCGTGGACGACGGCGTTGTCGAGTAACTCCGCGAGACTCCGCGGGAGCGCCGGGTGCGCCCGCACGACGAGCGCCTCCGGCGAGGCGACCGAGACCTGCACCGCCGGGTACTCCATTTCGAGGTCCTCGACGGCGTCGGCGACCGCACAGGAGAGGTCGACGTCGACCTCGTTCCCCTCAGCGAGTTCGACGGTGCGGAGGAGCGCGACCTCGTCGCTCACTTCGACCAGCCGGTTCGCGCGCTCCTGAATCGCCTCGACCGGATCGATGTTCGAACTCGCGTCGCCTTTCGACTCGACGAGTTCGGCGTAGCCGAGGATGGCGGTGCAGGCGTTTCTGATGTCGTGTCTGAGGATTCGATGGAGGACGCTCGTGTGTGCGAGCGTCGATTCCAGTTGCTCGGAGGTCCGGTTCAGTTTGGACTGACTCCGGTTGACGAGGGCGTACACCAACAGCGCCGACAGGCCGACGAACAGCCATCCCTTCGCCGTCTGGATGAGTTCGTGGTTCGGGAGTCCCTCTACGAGACTGTCGCTCGTCGCGACCCAAAGGAAGCCGAAGGCGGCGTAGATAAGCGCCACTCGCCCGGAAGACAGGTCGAACGGCGCGTCACCACTCATGCCGGAGAGATTCTCACAAAAGCTGATGAGTCCGTCGGTCAGCACATGGGCGGTTTAGAAGACGGATTCGCTCTGTCCGTAGGCCGCGACCGTGATGGCGGTAGTGTAGCCGTCGCCCTCGTGGGTCCCGGTCGTGAGCGCGACATCCTCGTCGTCAAACGACCACTCGCGGAGGTTCCGGCCCGCTTCGAGCCCGTCGAGGACGGCCGCGCGAACGCTCGCTTCGTCGGTTCCGGACGCCTCGTAGAACAGACCGGGTCCGGAGCCGGTCGCCCAACCGAGGCCGGCGACGACCGTCTCGCCGGGCGTCGAGGTGGTCTCGCGGGCCTGCACCACGGTCAGTCGGTTGCCCGCCGGGCCGAGGTCGGGGGCCACGTCGACCGCCTCGACGGTCGCGTCGGCGGGGACGACCGAGGAGACAGTGACGAGGTTGTAGTTGTGGACGTTGGCGGCGGCGAGGGCGGCGTCGTACGACGCCATCTCGGTGGGGGCGGTGCCGACCCCGCGGACGACGCGAATCGTGTTCATGTCCGAACTCTCGCGGCGGCGGAAAAGGGGGTTACGAATAGTGGCGCTCGAAAGCCGAGGCGACCGACCGTCGTCGGTAACGGGTGTCGGTGACTCAGTACTGGTAGTCCGTGAAGCCCGAGATGGGGCCGGTGCCGGACTCCTCGACGTTCGAGAGCTTCTCGTGGGCGGCGTCGAAGTCCGCGCCCGTCACCTCGGTCCGGCCGTCGCGGATAGCGAACATCCCGGCCTCGGTCGTGAGCGACGCGATGTCCGCGCCGGAGTAGTCGTCGAGTTCCTCGGCGAGCGCGTCGAGGTCCACGTCGTCGGCGACGTTCATGTCGCGGGTGTGGATGTCGAGGATGCGGCGGCGGCCCTCGACGGCGGGCTTGGGCACCTCGATGAGGCGGTCGAACCGCCCCGGGCGGAGGATGGCCTCGTCGAGCATGTCGAAGCGGTTGGTCGCCGCGATGATGCGGATGTCGCCGCGGTCGTCGAAGCCGTCCATCTCCGAGAGGAGCTGCATCATCGTGCGCTGGACCTCGGCGTCGCCGGAGGTCTTCGAGTCCGTGCGCTTCGAGGCGACGGCGTCGATTTCGTCGATGAAGATGACCACGGGCTCGCGCTCGGCGGCGAGCTTGAACAGGTCGCGGACGAGCCGCGCGCCCTCGCCGATGAACTTCTGGACGAGTTCGGAGCCGGCCATCTTGATGAACGAGGCGTTGGTCTCGTTGGCGACGGCCTTCGCGAGCATCGTCTTACCGGTCCCTGGCGGGCCGTACAGGAGCACGCCCGCGGGCGGGTCGATGCCGACTTCCTCGAACATCTCGGGGTTCTCGAGGGGCTGTTCGACGGCCTCGCGGACCTCGCGGACCTGCTCGTCGATGCCGCCGATGTCGTCGTAGGTGACCGTCGGCGACTCGACGACCTCCATCGCCTGCGCCCGCGCGTCCGTCTCGTCGTCGAGAATAGTCTGGACGGCGAACGAGTCGTTGATGGCGACGCGGTCGCCGGGTTCGATGTCGTCGATGTTCAGGCTCGGTGCGAACTCAGTCAGGACCTCCTGGTTGTTGCCGTGCTGCTTGATGATGACGCCGTCGTCGGTCAACTCCTCGACCGTGGCGATGTAGTACGAGGCCGTCTTCAGGGCCTCGTTTCGCGCCTTCATCTGGTCGACCTCGTCGACCAGTTCGGCGTGACGGTCGTCGGCGTTCTGGAGCCGCTGGTCGAGTTCGCGGTTGACGTCGACCATGCGTTCGAAGTGCTGGCGGAGTGCAGAGAGACGCTCTGCATCCGACATCTCGGGGTCCAGATCGAGATGAGGACGTTCCGGGAGAGATGGACTCCGTGACATCAGTGATTGGCCACACTTAGGCATGCGCGTAAATGTGCCTTTGGGTCAGAGAACACGAGTGCGCCGCTCGAAGCGGTTTTAGGTGACAGCGACTCCGTGGCGGTTCGTCTTCCAGGCGAATCGGCGGCCCGCGGGCGGTGTCTGCGACTCGCGCGAAGCGGACGGGCCCAGCAAGAGCACTCGCGTATCAAGAAGATATGGAAGGAGGAAGTTGCGGAGGTTCGGTGTGTACAGGTCGCCCCTCGTTTCGGCCCGACATGCCCTCCGCGAGAACAAATACGGCGCCCATCGACTTGAAAGGAATTCGTCATCGCCGAGAACGTCCCGTAACTCGGGATGTCGGTATTCATCCGGTACTATCTGCCGGGCGATGCCTGGAAGCCATCGACCGAAAGCCGTCACCGAGTCCGCTCGCCCTGATAGCTCCCGTCGTAGGTCTCGTCGTGGTTCGCGTCCGCGAGGACGATTTGGGCGACGCGCGCGCCGCGTTCGAGTTCGACCGGGTGGTGGACCTGCAGGAGTCCCTCGCCTTTCCCCTCGTAGCCGGCGTCCCAGACGGCCGTGTTCAGCATACAGGAGTTCCGCATGAGCGACGACCGCGGGTAGATGAAGCCGACGTGGTCCTCGGGGATGTGGACCGTCTCGGCGTACTGGAGGACGTACCCGCCGGGGTCGAGTCGGTACGTCTCGGTGTCCGGGTCGGCGAACTCGAGGGCCCGACGCTCGCCGACGGTCTTTCCCTCGCGGCCGAGGCGACCCGGTTCGACCTGTTCGAGGACCGCTTCGAGCGTCAGGTCGACGCCGTTGGGTTGGACCTGTTCGGCCGTGACCGGCGAGATGTGCTGTGCGACGAACGAGCCAGCGCGGTGCATATCCGAACCCTGTTTAGCGGGCGCAAAACTGTGCCGGACCGCGCCCGTCGTCTCCCCGATAGTCGCCCCGCGTTTGGGGTCGTGAGAGGAGTCCAAACTGCCCCCCTGCTTGGGGCGGTGACGACCCCCGCGGTGACAAGTCACATAGGAGAACCAACAAGGAGTTTAATGGCCCTTAGACGCTACAAACCCCGAGACAGCGCTATCTTTCACGTTCGAAGATAGGGAAGTACGCGGGATTTATATCCGAGGACCATCGAGGTTCGGGTGTTATGGGACAGACGCTCACGGAAAAGATTCTCTCGGACCACCTCGTCGAGGGTGACCTCACCCCCGGAGAGGAGATCGGAATCGAAATCGACCAAGTCCTGATGCAGGACACGACTGGGACGATGGTTTGGCTCCAGTTCGAGGCGCTCGACCTCGACGAGGCGCAGACCGAACTCGCCGCCCAGTACTGCGACCACCAGACCTACCAGTTCGACTTCAAGAACACGGACGACCACCGCTTCCTCCGTTCCGCGGCCGGGACATATGGTGCCCACTTCTCCCGCCCCGGTAACGGTATCTGCCACAACGTCCACAAGGAGAACTTCGCCGCGCCCGGCAAGACGCTCCTCGGCTCGGACTCCCACACGCCGACTCCCGGCGGCCTCGGCCAGCTCGCCATCGGTGCCGGTGGCCTCGACATCGCTGTCGCCATGGGCGGCGGCGCGTACTACGTCGAGATGCCGGAGGTCGTGAACGTTCGCCTCGAAGGCGAACTCCCCGAGTGGTCCTCCGCGAAGGACGTCATCCTCGAGATGCTCCGCCGCGAGACCGTCAAGGGCGGCGTCGGCAAGGTGTTCGAGTACACCGGACCCGGTGCCGAGTCGCTCAGCGTGCCCGAGCGAACCACCATCACCAACATGGGGACCGAACTCGGTGCCACCTCGTCGCTCTTCGAGACCGACGAGAAGACCAAGGACTACCTCGAGCGCCAGGGTCGCGGCGACGAGTACATCGAGCTGACGGCCGACGAGGACGCCGAATACGCCGACGAAATCGTCATCGACCTCAGCGACCTCGAACCGCTCATCGCCTGCCCGTCGATGCCGGACAAGGTCGTTCCCGTCCGCGAAGTCGCCGGCGAGAAGGTCGAACAGGTCCTCGTCGGTTCCTGTACGAACGGCGGCTACGAGGACATCCTCCCGGCCGCGAAGATGTTCAAGGGTCGCGAAGTCGCAAAGCACCTCGAGATGATCGTCGCGCCCGGTTCGAAGCAGGCCGGCGAGATTCTCGCTCGGCAGGGCTGGACAGCAGAGATGATGGCCGCTGGTGTCAACGTCTCCGAGGCGACCTGTGGACCGTGTATCGGTATCGGCCACGTGCCCGCCTCCGACTCCATCTCGCTGCGCACCTTCAACCGCAACTTCGAGGGTCGCTCCGGTATCGAGGACGACAACGTCTACCTATGTTCGCCGCAGGTCGCCGCCGCCGCGGCGCTCAAGGGCGAAATTATCGACCCGCGTGACCTCGCCGACGAACTCGGTGACCTCGACGCCCCCGGCGTCGAACTCCCCGAGAAGTACGACGGCTCGAAGACGGACCTCATCTACGCCGAAGACGCCATCGACGACGAGCTCATCAAGGGCCCGAACATCGGCGAGGTCCCGCTGCAGGACCCCCTCGGCTCCAACATCTCGGGTGAGACCCTCCTGAAGATGGAGGACAACATCACGACCGACCACATCATCCCGGCGACGTCCGACATCCTCAAGTTCCGCTCGAACATCGAGCGCCTCTCGGACTTCACGCTCTCGCGCGTCGACGAGACGTTCGCCCAGCGCGCCAAGGACGCCGGTACCGGCGTCCTCGTCGCGGGCGAGAACTACGGTCAGGGTTCCTCCCGCGAACACGCCGCGATGTGTCCGATGTACCTCGGCATCGAGGCGGTCCTCGCGCAGTCGTTCGCTCGCATCCACAAGGCGAACCTGTTCAACTTCGGTATCGTCCCCCTCGCCATCGACGAGGAAACGTACGAGAAGATCGAGCAGGGCGACGACGTCGAAATCGTCGACGACGTTGCCGAAGCCGTCGAATCCGGCCAGGAAGAGTTCACCATCCGCGTGAACGACGACTGGGAAGCGACGGCGAACCTGCACGCCTCCGAGCGCGAGCGTCGTATCCTCACCGCCGGCGGCAAGCTCCCCCTCACGAAGCAGCAGGCTGAGGGCGGCGCTGCCCCCGCGGACGACTGAACGCGACCAACACACCTTCTCACTTTTTCGCCCGGCGAGCGGCGGCTATCGCGCGGCCCGAGGTAGTGCACCGTCCGCTCCCGTGCGCGTCTGTCCTAGCGTCGCTTCCGCGTCCGTCCGACGACCGTCCGCGCCCGTGCCGTCGGGCTTTTGCGTGCCAACCACGTAGCGCCGGGCGTGACGGCGTTCGACGACGCGCTCGCCGGCGACTTGGTCGTCAGGCGGGTCGACCGGGCGGACCTCCTCGACGTGCTCCGCATCGAGCGGACGTGTTTCTCCGAGCCGTGGCCGTACTCCGCGTTCGAGATGTTCGTCGACGAGCCGGCGTTTCTCGTCGCCGCCCGCGGGGACGAGGTGCTCGGCTACGTCGTCGCCGACGTGATGCCGAACCACGGCAACGACATCGGCCACGTGAAGGACCTCGCGGTCCGTCCGGAGGCCCGCGGGAACGGCCTCGGCCGGCGGCTGCTCGTCCAGTCGCTGACGGCGATGGCCATCGCGGGCGCCACGGTCGTGAAGCTCGAAGTCCGCGTCTCGAACGAGCCGGCTATCGGCCTCTACCGAAGCCTCGGCTTCGAACCCGCTCGCCGGGTGCCGGGCTACTACGGCGACGGCGAGGACGCGTACATCATGGTCCTCGACGTGGCGGAGTGGCAGCGCGCCTGACAGGACCGCTCGCGGCCGAAGGAGCGCTTATCACGACGAGCCACGTACACGAGTTGTGTTACCGTCCCCCACCGTGCTCTGTGTGAGTGACGACGGCGAGTTCGCGGCGTCTCTCGACTCGTCGCTGTCGTCGCTCGACGGAGCGACGACCGTCCGGCACGTCCGCACCCCCGCCGCGGCGCGCGCGGAACTCGTTTCCGCCTCGGCGGCCATCTCTTGTATCGTCCTGGCCGCCCCCACGGCGGCCGGCGACGAGGGGGCGTTCGTCCGCGACATCTACGCCCAGGGTATCGACGTCCCGGTCGTCGTCGCGGCCGCCGACCAGGAGACCGCGACCCGTGCAGTCGAAGCCGGTGCGACGGACTACGTCGTCCGCGACGACGACCCCGAGACGATGTCGTGGCTCGCCTTCCGCGTCGAGCGGGCGCTCGGCGAATGCACCCTCGCGCGGAGCCACCGGGACCGAATCGAACAGCAGCGCGTCGTCTCCGAAATCGGAACGCGGGCGCTGACCGCCGTCGACCTCGACTCGACGCTCGACCACGCCGCGAGTCGCGTCCGCGACGTGCTCGACGCCAGTTCGGTCACGGTTTTCGAGGGCCTCGACGACGGCGCGTTCCGCGTCGCCGCCGCCGCGGGCTGGTCGGCGAATCGTGGCCACGGACTCGCCGCGGCCGGGGGAACGCAGGCGGTCGAGACGTACCGGACTGGGCGTTCGACGCTCGTCGACGACTTCGACGACGACGAGCGCTTCGAGCACGTGAGCGGCGCGGGCCCGTCGGAACCGAAAAGCGGAATGAGCGCGGCCATCGGCGGCGACGACACCCGGTGGGGAGTCATCGCCGTCCACGGCGTCGCCCGCGGGCAGTTCACCGACGACGACGTGCTCTTCTTGGAGAACATCGCTGCCGTCGTCGGCGCGGCGACCGAGCGGCACGAACTGAAAAGCGCCCTCTCGGAGGTCTTAGGGCGGATGGACGAGGCGGTGATGGGATTCGACGCGGACTGGCGCGTCACCTACGTCAACTCGACGGCCGAACACGGCCTCGGGATGTCGGCCGCGGCGGTGTTGGGGACGCGCATCTGGGACTCGGTGCCCGAGGCGACCGTCTTTCGCGAGGAGTTCGAGCGCGCGATGGAGCGACAGGAGCCGACGACTTTCGAACAGTACTACGACCGCCTCGAAACGTGGTACGCGGTTCGGGCGTACCCCTCCGAGACGGGGCTCTCGGTCTACTTCACCGACATCACGGAGCAGTTGGAACACGAGGTCGAAGCCGAGCAGTACGGGCGGATGCTGGCGACCGTCGCCGACGCGGTGTACGCGCTGGACGACGAGGGGCGGTTCGCGGCGGTCAACCCCGCGTTCGAGCGACTCACCGGACTCGACCGCGACCGCGTCATCGGGTCGTCCACGGCGTTGCTCACCGAGAACGCGAGTGCGACCGACGGCAGCGACGAGGCGTTCGTGTCGACCTCGCAGGGAATCGTGGAATTGGACCTGCGGACGCCCGACGAAGGGGTCGTCAGAGTCGAGGACCACCGGACGCCACTGGTCGTCGGCGGGGAGGAGGTCGGTTCGGTCGGCGTCCTCCGCGACGTGACGAAGCGACACCGCTACGAGCGCCTGCTCGCGACGCTCCACGACCGGACCCGAGAGATGATGGGCGCGACCGACCGACAGGCGGTCCTCCGGGCCGCCGTCGACGCCTGCGACGAGGTGCTCGGCGACGCCCGAACGGAGCTTTTCGTCTTCGACGAGGCGGACACGAGCCTCGTCCGCGTCGGCGCGGCCGGAACCGGCCTCGGCGACAAACCGGTCGGTGGCGGCCTGGACCGCGGCGGAGTCTGGGACGCGTTCGTCTCCGGCGAGGTCCGCGTGGTCGAACTCGCGCCCGACGGGGGCGTCGTCGACGGCGTCGAGCGCGTCATCGCCGCGCCGCTCGGTCGCCACGGCGTTCTCGTCACCGGCCACCCCGGCACCGTCGCGCCCAACGAGGTCGACGTGGAGCTCGTGAACCTGCTTTCTGCGACGGTCGAGGAGCTGCTCGACCGAATCGACGCCGAGGCGGAGCTACGCGAGCGCGACCGCCGGCTCGAGGCCCAGAACGAGGCGCTCACCCGACTCGACCGAATCAACGCGACCATCCGGAACATCAACCAGTCGCTCATCCGCGCGCCGACCCGTGGCGAGGCGCTCTCGGCCGTCGCCGAGCACCTCGTCGACGCCGACGACTACGCCATTGTCTGGCACGCAGAGGCCAGGGACGTGGACGAGACGTACCGGCCGACGAGCGACGCGGTTCACGGTGCTGACACCGCCTACGCCGACCGGCTCGGAGAGGTGGCGTCCGCGGAGCCGCTGTTTCCCCTGCTCAAAGCCGCCGTGGAGACCCAGGAGATACAGGTGATAGCGGACGTGCTCGATGACCCCGCGTGGGCCGACCACCGCGGCGACGCCCTCAGCTACGGGTTCCGCGCTATCGCGGCCATCCCCGCGGTCGCCGACGACCGAGTGGAGGCGCTGTTCGTCATCCACGCAACCGACCCGGACGCCTTCGCCGACGACGACGGCCTGCTCACCGACCTGGGCGAGACGGTCGGCTACGCCCTCGCGGCCACCGGGCGCGCCGACGCCATGCTGACCGAGCGCCGGACGGACGTGCAGGTACAGCTCGGCGGCGACCGGCTGTCGCTGTCGCGGCTCGCCCGGCGCGTCGGCCGCGCGGTGAGCCTCGGCGGCGTCATCCCGAACTCCGACGGCTCCGTCATCGCGTTCGTTACCAGCGACGCGGAACCCGAGGAAGTCGTCGCCGCCGGACGGGACATCGCGACGCGCGTGCGCCACGTCTCGACCGACGACTCGGGGTCACTGTTCGAACTCCGCCTCCCGCGGGAGTCGCTGTTCGAGACGCTGTACGCCTCGGAGGCGACCCTGCGCGCGCTCGACGCGACGCCGACCCAGACCACGCTCACCGCCGAGGTGCCGGAGCGAATCCGGGTCCGGTCGTTCGTCGACGCGCTCGACTCGAACTACCCGGGGACGAGTCTGCTGTCGCGGCGGACCGCGGACGACGGCACCGAGTCGCCGCAGACGTTCGCCGCCGAGATGCGCGAGGCGTGGACGAGTCGGCAGTACGAGTCGATTCGGGCGGCCCACCTCGCCGGATTCTACGAGTGGCCGCGCCGCAGCACCGCCGAGACGCTCGCCGAGACGTTCGACATCAGCGCGCCGACTTACCAGTACCACCTGCGCGCGGCCGAGCGAAAACTGGTCGGGCGCGTCTTCAAATGACAACGTACCACATGAGAACCAGCGATACCAGCTGATTTTCAGTTACGGTTCTAGGTACCTAGAGGTGGCGCGCGCGCCACCACTAGTTGGATAGCAGCGACCGATATATCCACGAGCGTCGTCGGCACGGGTGTCGGCGAGGCGCCGACGCGAACCGAACCATGGACGAAACTCGCGTGTTACCGGGCAACGATGTGGGATGGAACACGGGGTCGACCGACGAGGTCGTCGCCCGACACGATTGGAGCGGACGAGACACCCTCGCGGTGACCGTCGTCACCGCGACCGCTCAACTGACAGACGTGGACGCTGTCGACCTCCCGCCGCTGTCCGAGACTATCGACCCCGACGCACTCTGCCAACTGTTCGCTCCGCTGGCGCGGGCACCGGCGACGGACGGCGGCACCCGCGGGTCGGTCGTCCCCTCGCGCGGTCGAATCGGGTTCCGGTACGCTGCCTGCGACGTGACCGTCTGGGCCGACGGAACGGTCATCGTCAAGTCCGCCTGACGCATCGACACACGAACGAATCGGTATCACCACCACCCACCACCACACGACGCGGCACCTCGTTCGGTGCCGCGAGAGCCGCCTGTCGCCCGCGACCCACCCACCACCGCGCGGGCGACGCGGCCACATTTCCTTTGACGACCGACGACGCCGACGCGGTGCGATACGACAGGACACAACGCGCCGCAACGCGACACAGGGCGACGCGAGAGTGCGACGGGTTTTGGTACACAGAGCCGCTACCGGAGGCCATGGGATACGCCTGTCCGGTCTGCGACGCGCCGCAGCGCGACGAGACGCACCTCGCAAACCACCTCGCGTTGCAGGCCATCGTCCACGGCGACGACCACGAGACGTGGCTGGACGAACACGCCCCTGAGTGGGCCGACCTGAACGCCGACTCGCTCGGCCCGCTCGTCTCCGACCTCGCCGAGGAACGGGAGTTCGACGAGGTGTTCGAGGATACGGTCGACCGCACGGGAGGCCGGGGGCACGGCCACGGCCACGGCCACGACCACGACCACGGCCACGACATCCCCGACCGACAGCCGCAACAGTTCGGCGGTTCCGGCGGGTCACAGTCGCTGTCTGGCGACGCGGCGCGCATCTTCGAGGAGGCGCAGTCGCTCACCCGCGAGATGTACGAGGAGGGTGAAGACGGCGACGACGCGAGGGGCGACGACCCCGGCGACGCCGACGATGACAGTGCCAACGACGCCGACGGTTCCGACGACGCGGACAGGAAAGAGTCGTAAGTCCGGGCCCCGAACCGACTGGCGATGGAAACCCACGGGACGATTGCTCCGGCGTCGCTCGACGAGGCCGAGGCCGCCTTCGACCGCGTTGGACCGACCGCACAGGTGGTCGTCCGCGAGACGGCCAAGGCGATGGACTTCGACCGCGAGGAGTACCGAGCGCGCGTGACCGGCGACGTAATCGAGACCGTTCGCAACGCGCTGTTCGCCGAGTCGCTTTCGGTCACGGTCGGCACGCGCGGCGAGTTCGACGACTGGCGCGCGGCCCACGAGGGCTACGAGGTCGTCGAACTCGGCAACCCCGACGTGGACCGCGTCGCGTGGCACGCGGTTCCCTTCGCCGAGACGGTGCTGGCGACGACGTTCCAAAACGAGCGGGACGCCGCCGTCAGTACGCTCCGACGCAACGCCTTCGGCCGCGTCTACCGCGACGCGCTCCTCGGAGAGGAAGCCGAGAGCGACGGCGACGCCGCCGCGGGCGCGGCCGGCGATGACGCCGCCGGAACCGACGACGGCGCGACCGGAGCGGACCGATGACCGACGACGGCCGCCGTCACGAGCGCCTACCCGACCCCGAGTGGCGCGTGCTGGAATCCGAACTCGAGTACGACACCGGCTGGTTCACCGGCGGCTACGACCTCGTCGAACAGCCCAACGGGACCACGAAGCGCTACTACTGGGCCGAACTGGCGACCGCGGTCGTCGTCGTCGCCGTCGCGGACGACCACGTCGTCTTCGTCGAGCAGTACCGGCCCAACATCCGCCAGACCCAGCTCGAACTCCCCGCGGGCGTCGTCGAGAAGGGCGAGTCGTTCACCGACGCCGGACTGCGCGAACTCCGCGAGGAGACCGGCTTCGCCGCCGACTCCGCGTCGGTCATCGGCGACGTGTGGTGTTCGACGGGCGTCCTCCGGCACCGCCGCGGCTTCGTCTTCGCCGAGGGGCTCACGCCGGTCGAACGCGACCTCGACGACAACGAGTTCCTCTCGGTCCGCGCCGTGCCGGTCGAGGAGGCCATCGAGCGGGCGACCGAACCGCCGACGAACGACGCGACCGTCGAGGGCGTCCTCCTCGCCCGCGACGAGGGTCTGCTGTAGATGGTCGACGAGATCTCCCCCGCGGCGGTCGAAGAACTCCTCGCCGGCGAGGACCCGCCGCTCGTCGTGGACGTGAGCACCGAGGCCGAGTTCGCGCTCGGGCACGTGCCGGGGAGCATCAACGTCCCGCTTTCTGACCTCGTCTCGCACCTCGACCGCGTCGCGGGCGCAGAGCGCATCGTCACCGTCTGCCCGCGGGGCGAGGCGAGCGTGCAGGCCGTCCGCCTGCTGTCAGCCTACGAGGGGACCGAAGACGCCCGTATCGAGAGCATGGCCGGCGGACTCGACGCGTGGGACGGCCCGCTCGAAGAGGGCATCGACGATAGCGAACGCGACGACGGACGCCGCTGACGGCGGCGCCGCTGACGCCTGACGCGGCCGCGGACACGAGCGGTCGGGCGACTGGCGGACTAACAGCTCGTGTGCGCTGAGTTGCTTCGAAAAATCTCGACGGCGGGCTAACTCAGAGGTCGGTCACGCGACGTTGAACCCCTTTTCGCGGAGGAAGTCCTCCACGCGGCCGCGGTGGTTGCCTTGGAGTTCGATGGAATCGTCTTCCACGGTTCCACCGCAAGCGAATTTCGACTTCAGGTCCGACGACAGGCTGTCCATGTCGACGTCCTTCGGGTCGAATCCCTCGATGACTGTAACCTCTTTTCCGTAGCGGCGCTCGTCGATGCGGATGACTATCTCCTGAGACTCTTTCGCCACGTCCTCGCAGACGCAGAGCTCTTCAGGGAGCCCGCACGTCGAGCAGACTTCCGACATTACAGTGTGGACCTACAGGATGGGGATATTAAACAGTATCGGGAGGCGGGGTCGCCGTCCCCGGCTTCAAGCGCCCGAGTCGTCCGTGGACGACGTTTCCGATTCGTCGTCCGTCGTCGCGTCGTCGGTCGTGGTCGTGCCGTCGTCGTCGGACTGCACGTCGTCGGTGGTCACCGCGGGGGCGCTCCCGTCGGCGTCCTTCGCCCGCTTGTCGTTGCCGGGCGGCGTCTCCGGGGCGTTGCCGCGGTCACTGTCGCCGGACGAACCCTCGGAGGCGTCGTCAGTCGTGCCGGTCTCGTTGGTCGCGTTTCCGATGTCCTCCCGAACGTCATCGGCGCGGCCGCTCGCCTCAGAACGCGAGTTTCCCGGGGCATCGCTCCGTCCCGCTTCGTCCGGCCGCCCGTTGCGGTCGGTTTCCGACTCGTTTTCGGCGCGGTCGCGGCCGATTCCCTTGCCGGGATTCCCCGCGATTTCGCGGGCGATTTCGGCGACTTCGGGGCCGGTGAGTTCGCTCGCGTTCGTGCGGAGCCTGTCGAGTTCGGCCGTGTCGACGCCGCGCGCCGAGAGGTCCTGGGCAGGGACCGTCGAGGCGGCGTCAGCCGTCTGGTTCAGCATGCTCCGGGTGCGCTCGATGTCGGCGACTGTTTGCGTCAATCGCGCGCGGTACTGACCCTCCGAGAGGGTGCCGTTTGCGCGCTGGGCTTCGAGGCGGTCCCTGCGCTGTTCGAGTTCGGTGAGGCGCTCGCGTACCGTCTCGACCTGCGTGGAAACGACCGCGGCCTTCGAGGCGTTCGAGTTCGCGTTCGCGAAGCGCGCTTCGAAGGTACGGCGTTCGAGTTCCCCGTCGGTCTCGGAGCCCTGCACGCCGATGACGGCGGACAGGCGCTGACCGGGGAGCGTCTCCGACGACGCGGCGCTGTCGTTGGTCGCGCTGTCGTTCGCAGTCGTCTGTGCGACGGGAGCGGCGGCCGAGCCATCGGTGGCCGTTATTCCTATCGGTCCGGCCGGGGCGGCGAGAGCGAGCGGTGCGCCAACCGTCGCCAGCACCACGGCGGCGACGACGGCGAGCGCAGCGGTTCGTCGACTCATCACTCTCGTTTTGGAACCCCGTTCCGATATAAACGTGCGGTCGTGCCCCCGAATCAACCCCAGTCAACGGCAGTTTGAACGTCGCGGTCAGGTCGTCGCCGCCCCCCGATTAGGGACCGACCACCGACCGAAACGGTCGTAAGAAATTTATACCTCTTCTGAGTCGCCGTCGTCGCCATCCTCGTCGTCTTCTGGGAGCCGGAGGACGTTCTCGCGGCCGAGTCGGAAGCCCTCGATGGTCCCCTCGTCGCGCATCCCGCGGACGACCTTGCTCGTCTTGGCGTCGGTCCAGTCGAGCGCGCCGGCGACCTCCTGTTGCTTGATGCGGCCGCCCCGGGACTCGATGAGCCGGAGGACGCGCTCTTCGTTGCTGAGGAGTTCCGGCGGCGGACTCGGCTCACCGTCGTCGCCCGCGTCGGCATCGTCGGCGGCCGCGTCCGCACCAGCACCGGCGCTCGCTGCGGCGGCCGCTGCGTCGTCGCTCGCCGCCGCCTCCGAACCGCCTTCGTCCGCGCTCGCGGTGGTCGAGTCGGCGGACGCTTCGGCGACTGTCCCGGTGGCCGTGTCAGCCGCGTCTGCACCGCCGTCGCCGCCGCCGAGCGCGCCCCGCGAGCGGAGGTAGAGCGCGCCGGCTCCGACGAGGACGACGAGGGCGAGCGCGATGAGCGCGGTCGTCGTCGGGAACGGGTCGTCACCCGGGGCGGGTGTCTCCGAGTCGGTCGGGGTCGCCGTCGCCGTCGTTCCCGGACCGCCCGCGCCGCGTCCGAGGACGACGTTCGGCTCGCCCGAGACGAACTCGGTCTGAGAGCCGCGCCAGATGACCGTGTGTTCGCGCGTCTCGTCGCCCGCGGGTTCGACGGTCGTCGCGCCGTACTCGTCGGGCCACGAGAGGATGAGCCGGGAGCTACTGTCGAGGAAGAAGCCCTCGATGGCGTCGCCGACGACGAGGCGGTCACCGTCGACCGCCGCGAAGTTGGACCACTCGAAGGAGTAGGAGACGACGCCGAAGCTATCGGGGAGCGACCGCGTCTCCGCCGAGACCGAGACGTTCGTCGCGTTCATCTCCCGGCCGGTGGCGTTCTCGGCGGCCCCGACGGTCGAGGCGATGCGCTCCGCGAACGCCGAGGTGTAGTCGTCCGGGTTGGCCCGCACGTCGTCTCGGAGCGACTGGAAGGCCTCGGTCGTGTTCTCGTCGTCGAGCCGGGTCCAGTACTGAATCTCCCAGCGGGCGTCGCCGCTCTCGGAGACCTCGACGACGATTCGCGTGCTGTCCGGTTCGACGCCCTGCTGGATGAGCGGTTCGACGCCCGGACCGCTCGCGGAGCCCTCCTGTGCGGCCGCGGTCGGCGCGACCACGGCGAGCACACAGAGGGCGGCACACAGGACTGCAAAGACAGCGTCTCGTGTCGCCATTGACCGTTCGTGCGAGCGCACGCAGAAAAAGTGACGCGGTTCTTCCCGCCGTTCAGTCCGCCCAGCGTCTGACGAGCGGCAGACGGGCGCGGACGACGGCGTTCGCCGCGGCCACGGCCTCATCGGCGTCGGCGCGGGTGACGCCGTCGCCGTACTTGGCGCGCTCGTAGAGTCGGCCGACCTGTCGGGTCCGCTCGTCCACGCCGACGCGGGAGAGCGAATCGAGGTACGCCCTGACCGTCTCGCCGGGGCGACGCGGGCGGTAGTCGCGTTCGAGGGCAAGTTCGAGGCGGTCGTACGCCCGGAACACGTCGTCTGCGGGCGAGTCGGTGCGCCGCTGATACGCCGCGGTCGCAAAGCGGAGGTGCGCCGGGAGCCGGGTCCGCCTGACGCCAGCCACGACGCCGAGGAGGCCGACGAGACCGACGAAAACCGTCTCCCGCGACGGCATCTCGGGGACGAGTCCGTCGTCCTCGTCGTCTGCTGTCGCGCCGTCGCCGGTCGGCGTGATGCCGAGGCGCTCGTCGATGTTGGGACCCGGCGCGCTGCTGTCGACGGGCGTCGAGTTCGTCTCGGTCCCGTTTTCCGTCGGCGTCTCGGTGTCGTTCGCGGTCGTCGTGGGCTGTTCGGTCTCGTTGGACTCGACGTTCGTCTCGTTGGTATCGACGTCCGGTCGACCCTCGTTTCGGGCGTCGCTGAGGGTGGTCGACTCCGCGTCCTGCCGGGGACCGGCGGGCGTCGGGTCGAAGCGGACCCAGCCGGTGTCCTCGAAGTAGACTTCGACCCACGCGTGGGAGTCGAGCCCGCGGACGACGTAGCGGTCGCCGTCGACGCGCTCGCCGGTCGTGTAGCCGGTGACGAAGCGCGCGGGGACGCCCTCCGAGCGGAGCAGCACCACCATCGTCGAGGCGTAGTAGGTGCAGTAGCCGGCGTCCATCTCGAAGAGGAACGACTCGGCGATGTCGCCGTCGGGGCGGGACACGCGGAGCGAGTACTCCTTGTTGGCTTCGAGCCACTCCTCGACCGCGACGGCCTTGTCGTACGGCGTCTCCGCATCGCCGGTTATCTCGGCGGCGCGGTCGCGGACGCGGTCGGAGGTGCTGTCGGGGAGCGCGAGATACCGCTCGCGAATCTCGTCGGGGTAGTCGGTGCCGGTCCGCCGGAGCGACGCGGCAGTGTACTGCGGGACGGCGCTCGTGACGTTGTAGGTCTCGCCGATTTCGACGGCTCGGTCGGGGCGGAGGTTCCCCTGCTGGGTGACGAGCGTCTCGTTTTCGATGGCTCCGGAGACGG
This sequence comes from Haloferax sp. Q22, assembly GCF_001482285.1. Taxonomy (GTDB): domain Archaea; phylum Halobacteriota; class Halobacteria; order Halobacteriales; family Haloferacaceae; genus Haloferax. The sequence continues at coordinate 78,115 of NZ_LOEP01000005.1, forward strand.
CGACGGGCCGCCACGCCGCAGGCATCGAATCGAGCGGCGTCGCCGGCGTGACGGTCTGGCGGACCAGCCGCGACGGCCCCTCGGGGCCGGCCAACCGGCCGCCTTCGTAGTCGCGGGTGTCGCCGGTCCTGACCCAGCCGTCGCCGGTGTAGCGGTCGAACGTCGCCGTCTGCCAGTAGTCCGGCGACGTGCTCTGGACCTCGAAGCGGACCTGCGGCGAGAGGCTGATGCTCCCGACGATGGAGATGCGGTCGTCCGCGCTCACGAGACTGGCCTCGACGGTCGGCTGCTCGGCCACGCCCTCGTCGGGGATGACCGGCGACCCGCCCGCACCGGGGAGGACCGTGACGGTGGCCGAGAGGACGACCATCGCGGCGAGGACGACCGTCAGCACGTCGAGTTGGCCGCCGGCGCTCCCGAAGCGGTCGATGCCGTCGAAGCCGACCGCGGCCATGCCCGCGCCGACGCCGAGGAGCGTGAGCGTCCCCGTGGCGTCGGTGGTGAGGACGAACAGGCCGAGACCGCTCCCGGCGACTGCGACGGCCGGCGCGATTCGCCCGCGGACGGCGAGATACCACGCGAGGAACACCGGGCCGGGCGTCACCGCGAGCGCCCACACGTCGGCCGACAGGAGTCGGAGCGCCGAGAGGCCGCTGAGGAGCGCGAACGTGTCGGCAAGCAGGCGCTCCGGCGAGAGCAACGCGACCTGGCTCTCGGGGAGCGCGAGGAAGTACGCCGCGAAACCGCCGCCGGCGATGAGGACCGCGAGGCCGAGTGCGTATCTGGGGCGGAGCGTCCAGCCCACGACGGTCGCGAGCGCGAGCGTCCCCGCGGCGAGGAGAACGAACTGGTCGCGGCGACCCACGACGTTCGTGATGTCGTAGACGACCGCGAGGAACGTGCCGATGAGGACCAGCGAGGCCGCCGTCGCGAGGAGGTTGGCGGGGACGCCGAAGACGGTGGTCGTCGCGGATGACGACGCCGACCCCGACGCTGACGCCGGCGCGCTCGCAGCCGAGCGCGACGAGTCCGAGCCGCGCCGGTTCGTGTCGGTGCTCATCGCGGCACCTCCGGGCGCAGTAGACTTGACTTCACGCCGACACCCCCGAGTCGGTACTGCGGGTGCCGGCGGGACTCGCCGCGCGTCGGGGCGATGAATCCGCCGCGTCACGCTCGGCGTGCAGGCGGTCGAACGTCGTCTCGCGCCCGCCGAGCGCGACGCGGGTCTTTCCGGCGTCGCCGCTGACGACGACCTCGGCGGTCTCGTCGGGGACCGACCCCGAGCGGAGCCGCGAGAGGTGGACGAGGACGCGCCGGCGGTCGCCGGGCGTCGCTTCCACGACCCCCGCGGGCGAGGTGAGGTGGACCGGAACGCCGGCGTCGAGAAGCGCACAGCAGAGCGTCGCGGCCGCCTCCGCCGCGGCGTCCTCGTGGCCGTCCGTCGCGCCGGCCGAGACGCGCACTGCGTCGGCCGTGACCCGGTCGTCGTAGGCTTTCACCACGAGGTCGCCGGACTTGGCGCTCGACTTCCAGTGGATGTCGCGGAGCGGGTCGCCGGGGACGTACTCGCGAAGGCGGTCGAACTCGGCGCGCTCGTTGGTGCGACCCGCGTCCGCGAGTGCCGAAAGGTCTCGTCGGGCCGCCGCCCCGAGCGACCGGACCCGCGGGAAGACGAGCACCTCGGACGTCCCGCCGGCGGTGAACGACTTCGAGAACAGCCCGAGGATGTCGCGGGCGACGACGGTCGTCGGGCCGAGCGTCGCCGGGCCGCGACCGCGATAGGTCACCTCGTAGTCGATGCGGCCGTCGCCGACGACCGAGTCGACCGCGGTGTCGCCGTCGAGGCCGGGCGAGAGCGCGTCGGTCGTGGTCGCCGGAAACGGCCTGTCGGCGTCGAGGTCGAGCGAGACGGTGCGCGTTTCGCCGGGGAAACCGTCGTCGGGTGCGACGCGCTCGACGCGGGGCGGCGAGACGCGCCAGACCTGCACCGCGCCGACGACGAGGCCGACGGCGACCGGGACGACGACGGCGTTGAGCGCCCGCGGGCCGTAGGCGACGGCGTTGGCGACGCCGACGACCACGACCGCGACGGCGACCCAGCCGCGGAGGGTGAGCCTCATCGGATTCACTCGACCGGAACGGTATCGAGCGCCCGCTCGACCACGTCGCGGCCGGAGCGCTCGTCGGTCGTCCGGACGCGGTGAGCCCAGACGCTCCGCACCTCGCGTTGCACGTCGTCGGGGACGACGTAGTCGCGGGCGTCGAGGGCGGCGCGGGCCTGCGCGGCGCGGACGAGTGCGATAGAACCGCGGGGGCTCACGCCGAGGTCGGCGCGTGCTCTGGTGTCGGCGGCGAGCCGAGAGACGTAGCGCCGGACCGGCTCGCTCACCGTCACGTCGAGGATGCGCTCGCGGGCGTCGCGCACGTCACTGGCCGACGCGACGGGTTCGAGCGACTCGATGGGATGGTGGCCCGAGACGCGGCCGAGCAGTTCCGTCTCCTCGGCCTCGTTGGGGTAGCCGAGGTGAATCTTCTTCATGAATCGGTCGAGTTCGGCCAGCGGGAGGTCGTACGTCCGGTCCGGTTCCACGTCGTTCTGCGTGGCGATGACGGTGAAGGGGTCGGGGACGCGTCGGGTGACGCCGTCGACCGTGACCTGCAGTTCTTCCATGACTTCGAGGAGCGCGGCCTGCGTCTTCGGCGGCGCGCGGTTGATTTCGTCGCCGAGGACGACGTTCCCGAAGACCGGTCCCTCGCGGAACTCGAACTCGCTGGTCTGTTGGTTGAACACGTTCACGCCCGTCACGTCCGACGGGAGGAGGTCGGGCGTGAACTGGATGCGCTCGAACTCCCCCTCTATCGAGGTGGCGATGGCGCGGGCGAGCATCGTCTTGCCGACGCCCGGCACGTCTTCCAAGAGGAGGTGGCCGCGGGCGAACAGCGCCACGATGATGTCTTCGATGGCGTCGTGGTGGCCGACGATGACCCGTTCGACGTTCTCGGAGATTCGTGTCGCGAGATCCGACACCGCCTCGACCGAGAGCGCGGGGTCGAAGTCGGCGTCTGCATGTGCATCAGTCATTGATATCCCGGATTTCCCACCGACCGTGCCGCGGGGCGGCGGGACTCTGTGTGTTAGTATTGCCTCAGTCTACCTAACCTTGCTGGGTGTGTGCACGAACCAGCCCGGGCGGTGGTTCGGGTGAGCGGCCGCCGACCGCGTCGTTCCCGGCCGTTTTTATTGCTCGGCCGCCCGCCTTGTGGGTATGAACGCGGACGCCCAGCGGGAGGCGGTGTACGGCGCGCCGCCGGAGATGCTGGAAGTGCGAGACGACCTGACGCCGATGCTCTCGCAGTACGCCGACCTCTGCGAGGAACACGACGACGCGGTCGTGCTGTTTCAGGTCGGCGACTTCTACGAGGCGTTCTGCGGCGCGGCGGAGGCCGTCGCCCGCACCTGCGAGGTGACGCTGACCCAGCGCGAGGACTCCACCGGGACGTGGCCGATGGCCGGCATTCCCATCGACAACGCCGCGGGCTACCTCGAACGCCTGCTCGACGCCGGCTACCGGGTCGCGCTCGCGGAGCAGGTCGAAGACGCCGAGGAGGCGTCCGGCCTCGTTGACCGCGCCGTCACCCAACTTATCACGCCCGGCACCGTCGTCGACGAGGAACTACTCGACGCCGGGCGGGCGACCTATCTCGGCGCGGTCGCCCGAGGTGGCGGCGACGGCGGGAGCAGCGACAGCGACGCCGAGGGCGACACCGACACCTACGGCCTCGCCGTCGTGGACGTTTCGACCGGCGAGTGCCTCGTCACCGGGGCCGACCGCGCGCTGGCGCTCGAAGAACTGGAGCGCCTCGCGCCCGCCGAACTCGTCGTCGGCCCCGACTGCGGCCTCCCGGACCTCTCGTTCGACCCGATGGAGACGCCGTTCGAACCGGACGCGTTCGACGCCGACGCCGCCCGCGAGACGCTGTCGGCCTACGCGCCCCAGCCGGACGCCGTGGTCGAATCGGACGCCGAACTCCGGGCGGTCGGCGCGGCGCTCGCCTACGCCGAGTACGCCCAGGGCGACTCGCAACTGGCGTACGTCACCCGCGTCACGCGGTTCGACCCCCGCGAGTTCCTCCAACTCGACGCGACGGCCATCCGGAGCCTCGAACTGTTCGAGTCACGGAGCGCCCGCGCGGGGAGCACGCTGTTTTCGGTCCTCGACGAGACGGCCTGCGCGCTCGGCCGACGCCGACTGGAGGCGTGGCTCCGACGCCCGCTCGTCGACCGCGACCGAATCGAGGCCCGACTGGACGCCGTGGGCGCCCTCTGCGACGACGCACTCGCCCGCGCCGACCTCCGAGAGCACCTCTCGTCGGTGTACGACCTCGAACGGCTGGTCGCCCGCGTCTCCCGCGAGCGCGCCGATGCCCGCGACCTGCGCTCCCTGAAGACGACGCTCGACCGGGTTCCGAAGCTCCGCGAGGCGCTCGCCGGAACCGATTCCGCCCTCCTCGCGGAGCTCCGCGACTCGCTGGACGAACTCGAAGACGTACGCGACCTCGTCGGCGACGCGGTCGTCTCCGACCCGCCGCAGGAGATTACCGACGGCGGCGTCATCGCCGACGGCTTCGACGCGAAGTTAGACGACATCCGCGGCACCGCCGAGGCGGGGCGCGAGTGGGTGTCGAACCTCGAAGCCCGCGAGCAGGAGCGCACCGGCATCGACTCGCTGGAAGTCGGCTACAATCAGGTCCACGGCTACTACATCGAGGTGACGAACCCGAACCTCGACCGCGTCCCCGACGACTACCAGCGCCGCCAGACGCTGAAGAACTCAGAACGGTTCTACACGCCCGAACTGAAGGAGCGCGAGGACGAGATTCTCCGCGCCTCGGACCGCGCCGACGCCCTCGAATACGACCTGTTCTGTGAGGTTCGCGCCGACGTGGCGACCGAGTCGGCCCGGATTCAGGCCGTCGCCGACGCGCTCGCCGACCTCGACGTGCTCCGAACGCTCGCGGACGTTGCGGTCGCGAACGACTACGCCCGCCCCGAGTTCCACGCGGGCGACGAGACCGGCGGCATCCGAATCGACGGCGGCAGACACCCCGTCGTGGAGCGCGCACAGGACGAGTTCGTCCCGAACCCCGCCGACCTCCCGCGGGGGAGCGTCGCCCTCGTCACCGGCCCCAACATGTCCGGCAAATCGACGTACATGCGGCAGGTCGCGCTCGTCTGCGTCCTCGCACAGGTCGGGAGTTTCGTCCCCGCGAAATCGGCCCGACTGCCGGTCCTCGACCGCGTGTTCACCCGCATCGGCGCGTCCGACGACATCGCGGGCGGCCAGTCCACGTTCATGCGCGAGATGAGCGAACTGACCGAAATCCTCCACAACGCCACCGGCGACTCGCTCGTCCTCCTCGACGAGGTCGGCCGGGGGACCTCCACCGCCGACGGCCTCGCCATCGCCCGCGCGGCCACCGAGTTCCTCCACGACGAGGTCGGCGCGACGACGCTGTTTGCGACCCACTACCACGACCTCACCGACGCGGCCGACGACCGCGAGGGCGTGTTCAACCTTCACTTCACCGCCGCGCGGCGCGACGGCGAGGTCACGTTCCTCCACAGCGTCGCCGACGGCCCCTCCTCGTCGTCCTACGGGGTCGAAGTGGCGCAGTTGGCTGGCGTGCCGGCGAGCGTGGTGGCACGCGCTCGGGACCTCGTGGATGAGACCGACGCCGGAATCGCGGACGACGCCGACGCAGACGGCGTCGCCGCCACGAATGGCGAGGTCGACGAGACCGCCGAAGACGGCACGCTCGCGGCCTACATCGATGGGTTGGAGAACGGTCACCGAGAGAACGAGCACCGGAAGCAGGGGCCCGCGGCAACCGCGACGACCGCAACGGCCGCGGCAGCCGAACCGAACCCCGAACTCGAAGCCGTCGCCGAGGCGCTCCGCGAGGCCGACCTCGCGGACACCACGCCGCTGGAGGCGCTGAATCTCCTGTCAGACCTCAAAGGAACGCTCGAATGATTCGCCGACTCGACCCGGAGACGCGCTCGAAAATCGCCGCCGGCGAGGTCGTCGCTCGGCCCGCGAGCGTCGTGATCGAACTGGTCGAAAACGCCCTCGACGCCGGCGCTGAGACCGTCGAAATCGAGGTCGGCGGCGACGGGACCGAGCGAATCCGCGTCTCCGACGACGGCCGCGGGATGGCCGAGGCCGACGCCGCGCTCGCGGTCGAGCGGCACACGACGAGCAAACTCTCGGCGGCCGGCGACCTCGAAACCGTCGAGACGCTCGGCTTCCGGGGCGAGGCGCTGCCGAGCATCGCCGCGGCCGCCGCCCACCTCGAACTGACGACGAACGACGGCGGCCCGCGCGGGACGCGAGTCGTCGTTGACGGCGGCGAGCAGGCGACGGGCAGCGAACACGGAAAGACCGTTTCGCCGGCGGGTCGAGCGCGTGGGACGACCGTCGAAGTGACCGGCCTGTTTTCCGACCGGCCGGCGCGGAAGAAGTCGCTCGCCTCGCCGAAAGCCGAGTTCGCCCGCGTCTCGGCGGTCGCCACCCGCTACGCGCTCACGCGGCCGGACGTGCGGTTCGTCCTGCGACACGACGGCCGGGAGACGCTCACGACGCCCGGTACCGACCGCTTCGCCGACGGGCTCTTGGCGGTGTACGGCCGCGACGCCGCGAGCCACGCCTCGACGTTCGACGCGTCGCGGGAGGTCTCCGCGGCCGGCGAGGCGGCCACGGTCGAAATCGACGGCGCGCTCTGTCATCCGGAGGTGACGCGATCCCGACGCGACCACGTCCACGTCTCGGTCAACGGCCGCGCCCTCGCCGAACCGCGACTCCGCCGGGCGGTCGCCGACGGCTACGGGACGCTGCTGCCCGACGGGCGCGAACCGGTCGGCGTCGTCCGACTCCGCCTGCCGCCCGCGTGGGTCGACCATAACGTCCACCCCGCGAAGGACGAGGTGGGATTCAGAGACGCCGACGCGGTCGCCGAGGCGGTCAAGGCGAGCGTCCGCGACGCGCTCTCGACGGCCGACCTCCGCCGGAGCGGCGAGGTGGCGATGGACCTCGATAGCTCGCTCGCGCCCGTCGAGGCCGCGTCGGTGTTCGACGACCTCCGCGTCATCGGGCGCTTCCGCGGTCTGTACCTGCTCTGTGAGGCCGACGACGAACTCCTCGTCGTCGACCAGCACGCGGCCCACGAGCGCATCAACTACGAGCGACTCCGCGAGGCCGTCGAGTCGGCGGGTATCGACGCCGTCTCCGTCGACCCGCCGGCGACCGTCTCGCTGTCGCCAACCGACGCGGCGCTCCTCGACGCGAACCGCGACCTCGTGGAGCAACTGGGCTTCCGCGTCGCCGAGTTCGGCGGCGGGAGCGGGACCGGAACGTACCGCGTCGAGGCCGTTCCCGCGCCGCTCGGCCGGCCGTTCGCCCCGGACGCCCTCGCGGACGTGGTGGCCGATGTCGCCACCGGCGACGACGCCGACCCGCGGACGGCGCTGCTCAAAGACCTCGCGTGCCATCCGTCGATAAAAGCCGGCGACGACCTCGGAGACGACGAGGCCGCGCGGTTAGTCGAGCGACTCGGCTCGTGCGAGACGCCCTACACCTGCCCGCACGGTCGGCCGACGGTGCTCGCCATCGACGAGAAGACGTTCGTCCGCGGCTTCGGCCGGCGAAGCGGTCGGCTCGGGTAGGGCTCGGGGGAGGCCTCAGCGGGAGCAACGTTGCCGAGCCACCCCGACGGAGTCGTTCGAAGTGGCGCGGTGGCTCGGACAGAAATAGTTACCAGATAGCGACTAGCGTTGCGCGCCCGGCCGCTACCAGTCCTTACAGTCCAAACAGACGTACTCGTCGCCGTCGAGCCACCGCTTTTGCACCGACTCGCCGCACCGGGGGCACGCCGCGGCCTCGGGTGTCCACCGATAGGTAGCGAGTGTGCTCACGTCGCGGTCGTCGGTATCGTTGGCATCGGTGTCGCCGGCATCGGGTGAGTCGTCAACATCGTCGGCAGGAGTCGGGTCCGAAGCTGATTCGTCATCCGAAGTTGATTCGGTGTCCGAGGTTGTCTCGGCGTCCGTAGCCGCGGCGTCGGTCAGTTCAGAGTCGTCGGCTGAAGGGGAGCCATCGACTGAATCGGCGTCGTCGACCGCGCCGTCGTCGCCGCCGGCGAAGTCGTCGAGCGAGCGGTTCGGCATGACTCAGCGTCCGTGGGCGCGGTCCTTATCGGTGCCGACCGAGCCACGCCGCTGACGGCCGCCGCGAACCGCGGGTCGGTGCGGGACTCACCGGTCGCGTGAGCGCCGTGCGAAACCCACACAATCAATACCCCCGACTCCCGAGAGTCGCGCATGGCAACACTCACGGACTTCGTCATCGCGCTCCTCACGAGCGTCCTCGAACTGGTGGTGACCTTCGCCGACGTGGCGCTGAGCGACCCGCTTTCCACGGTGAGTTTCCTCTTCGGCAACATCTTCATCCTCCTCGCCGTCGGCGCGTTCGCCTACGTCACCCTCGGCGCAATCGGCGCGGAACTCGGAATTATCGGCGTCGGTTCGTCGACCGGTAAGCCGCCGCAGCGAGAGTAATCGCTTCTTCGAGGTCGGGGCCGATCGGCGACCCGACCACAACGCCGTCAGCGTGTTCGAGCACCGCGTCCATCTGATCGGCAACGTCGTCCGGCGTGCCGGCCATCGAGAAGGCGTCTATCATCGTCGGCGTGACGAGGCCGAACGCCTCGGAGAACGCGCCGGCTGAAATCTTCTCGCCGATGTCGCTCGCGCGGTCGGCGTCGATGCCGTGTCTGTCGAGGACCGGCGGGGCTGCCCCCGCGGCGATGAACGCGACCGGCGGGCGGGCGGCCTCGCGGGCCGCGTCCGCGTCCTCCGAGACGGAGACGCTGGCGTAGGCGGCGAGGGTGAACTCGCCGCGCGAGTCGGGGCGGTCCTCGACGCCGATATCGACCTGTTCTCTGGCCCACGCGAGGTCGTCGGGGTGCGAGCCGTTGAACAGCAGGCCGTCCGCGTGCTTGCCGGCCATGCGGCACATGTGCGGGCCCTCGCCGCCGACGTACACCGGCACCTCGCCGGGCACGTCGAAGTTGAGGCCGGCGTCGGTCGCCTCGAACGTGCCGTCGTGGGTGACGCGCTCGCCGTCCCAGAGCTGCTGTGCGACTTTGAACGCCTCCAGCACGGAGCGGAGGCCGCGCTCGTCTTCGAGGCCGAGGTTGCGGAGCGTCGAGGGGTCGCCGGGGCCGATACCGAGGAGGCCGCGGCCGCCCGACGCCTCGGCGACGGTCGCCACCTTGCCGGCGAGCGTCACGGGGTGTAGCTCGTAGGGGTTGGCGACGCCGGGGCCGAGGCGGATGTCGTCGGTCTCGGCCGCGAGCCGCGCGAGGACCGCGAAGGGGTCGCGGTTGTTGTAGTGACACGAGACGAAACACGAGTCGTAGCCCTCGCGTTCCGCCTGCGTGCCCAGTTCGACGAGGTCGTCGACGGGATGTTCCGGAGTGAGTTCGAGTCCGAGCATGGTGTGAGCGTGGAATGGTGATGCGAGTCGTCAGGGGTCGTAGCGCCACTCGCGGAGCGCCTGTCGCACGAAGTCGCCGTCGATGTCGCGGAAGTGAGCGTCGCTTTCGCCGTGATCGCCCCACTCGAAGCCGCGGACGACGACGACGGGCGTGCCGCCGTCGCCCTCGCCCTGCACGAGGTTCGCGGCCGCGGCGAGTTCGTCCACGACGCTCTCGACAGTGACGCCGAGTTCGCGGCCGTCGCGGTCGGCCTCGCCGCGCCAGTCGCGCGAGGCGCTCAGCCCCGCCCAGCCGATGGCGACCCCGCGCTGGCCGTGTCGGAACGGCCGGCCGCAGGTGTCGGTGACGATTACCCGGTCGGCGTCGATACCGGCGCGGATGCGCTGGGCCGACTCGCTCGGGCGCTTCGGGAGCAACAGCAGGTCGTGGTCGGGGACGTTCGAGCGGTCGATGCCGGCGTTGACGCCGACGTGGCCGAACCGCGTCTCGGTCAGGAGGAACGGCTCCGACATGACGAGGTCGACGCTCTCTTCGAGGACCGCCTGCGCGAACCGCGGGTCCTTCTCGTCGCCGGTCAGTTCGGCGAGGCGGGCGGCGAGTTCGCGCGCCCGCGGGCCGGCCGGGAAGTCGTCGAGGTCGGCGAACCGCCCTTCGGCCTTCGAGACGACGGTGGAGGCGACGCAGACCACGTCGTCGGGCCGGAGGTCGACGCGCTCCGAGACGAGGGCGGCGAGGTCGTCGCCCTCACGAATCTCAGGCACGTCGGGGACGGGAAACAGCTCCATACCGAGTCGGAGGGCGAGGGCGGTGAAAAACGACGGGATGCTGGCGAACCGGGCCGGTATCGCAGGCGGGTATCGAAGGTGCGACTCGTCAGGGCGACTCACCCACTGTGGACGTGGTGCGACAACGCGCTGAATTCAGTCGCTGCGGACGACCTCGACCGACAGCGAGCCGTCGACGATCGAGCCGACCATCATCGTCGCGTCATCGCCCGGATTCGCCGCCGTCGCAGTGCCCGGATTGAGGACGCGGATGCCGTCGACCACTTCGTCGACCACCTCGTGGATGTGGCCCGCGACGCCGACCGCGCCGTCGCCCGCGGCGTCCCTGACCGCGTCGGCGACGCGGGACTCGTAGCCCGTTCTCGTGCCCGTGCCGTGGGTGACGACGAACGTGAGCCCGTCGACCTCCGCGACCTCGACGAACGGGAGGTCGATGGACGGCGGGTCGATGTTCCCGCGAACGCCGACGAACTGCGCCGAGAGGTCGCGGAGGCGGTCGAGCGTGTCCGGCGAGTCGAAGTCGCCCGCGTGAATCACGAGGTCGGCCTCGCGGACCCGTTTTTCCACCCACTGGGGAATTCCGTCGGCCCGCCCCGGGACGTGCGTGTCGCTCAGGATAGCGAGTCGCATACCGACACCACGCGACCGGCCTGAATAGTCGTTTTGTCAGTCGCGGACGTAAGTCACGATATGCCACACGTCGTCACCGTCTTCCTCCGACACAGCGGCCGCGTCCTCCTCGCCCGCCGGAGCGAGGCGGTCGGAACGTATCAGGGCCGCTGGGCCGGTATCTCCGGCTACGTCGAGGGCGACCCGGTCGACGCCGAGGGCGACGCCCGGCGCGAACTCGCCGAGGAGGTCGGCGTCCGCGAGGCCGACGCCGACCTCGTCCGTGCGGGAGCACCCGTCTCAGTCGCCGACGGAGGGCACGAGTGGACCGTCCACCCGTTCCTGTTCGACGCCCGGAGCCGCGAGGTCGACCCGAACGAGGAACTCGCCGCGGTCGAGTGGGTCCACCCGACCGAGATTCGAGCGCGCGAGACGGTTCCCGGACTCTGGACGGCCTACCGCCGGGTCGCACCCGGGGTCGAGACCGTCGCCGCCGACGAGACTCACGGGTCGGCGTGGGTTTCGCTCCGGGCGCTGGAGGTCCTTCGCGACGCCGCCGCCGAGGCGGACTCGCTGGAGGCGGCCGCGTCGGTCGCCCGGCGACTCCGCGACGCCCGCCCGAGCATGGCCGCCGTCGAGAACCGCGTCAATCGCGTGATGGCTGAAGCGGACCCCGACCCCGAATCGGTCCGCCGCCGCGCCGAGGCCGCCATCGACACCGCGGCAGAGGCTGACGACACGGCGGCCGCCCGCGCCGCCGAACTCGTCCGCGAACGCGGGTTCGACCGACTCGCCACGCTCTCGCGGTCGGGGACGGTCCTCGCCGCGCTCGAAGCCGCCGGGGCGAGCGTCCTCGTTTCCGAATCCCGACCGGGCGGCGAGGGTGTCGGCGTCGCCGAGAGCCTCGCCCGAGGCGGCCAGGATGCGACGCTGACGACCGACGCGGCACTCCCCGGACTCGTCGCGGGCGGAAGAGCAGACGCGGTTCTCCTCGGGGCCGACTCGGTGCTCGCGTCCGGCGGCGTCGTCAATAAGGTCGGAAGCCTCCCCGTGGCGCTCGCGGCCGCCCGCGCCGACGTCCCCGTGTTCGCCGTCTGCGCCCGCGACAAGATTCGCGGCGACGACCGCTTCGTCGGCGAGGACGCGGGCGCGCTGTACGACGGCGAGGCCGCGGTAGGAACCGAGAACCCGCTTTTCGAGGTCGTCCCCGCGGATCTCGTGACTGGTGTCGTCACCGAGGGCGGCGTGTTAGACGCCGATGCGGTTTCTACGATTGCGGAAGAACACGCCGCGCTCGCCGAGTGGGACTTCCGAGACGGGGCGGCTGAGGAGACCGGCTGATTGCGGACCAGTCGCAGGCCGAAAAGGGTGGATTCTTGAGCGTCCGACTCTGACGGCGACACGGTGGCGATGACGAAGGTTACCCCCACTCAGCCCCTTGTGATGACACGTTACAACTGAGCCACCATCTTACTACCGCGCCGAGTCGACACGACGCATCCTCTAGTATCGCGTGTGTTTCGCCTGCGACCCGCTACTCAGAGAACGCGAGTGAGAACAGAGAGACGGGAGCGCCGGTTCGGCGTCCCCTCAGGTGGAACCGACTCGGTAGACCGTCGCCTCGTAGGGTTCGAACGACCCGGCGGACGGGTCGTCGGAAACGCCGTCGTAGTTACTGAGCACCACTTCGGCGTGGCTCGTCTCCACCACGAGGTCGTCGAGGGTCGCGGTGTCGTCGGACCAGTTGAGAACGACCAGCATCCGCTCGTCGCCGAGCGTTCGCGTATACGCGTATAGCTGCTCGTCGTCCGGGAGCACGTCGTCGTACTCACCGTAGACGAACGCGTCTTCGTCGTGACGGAGGTCGATAAGCCGCCGGTAGTGGTTCCAGACGGAGTCCGGGTCGGTGAGCGACGATTCGACGTTGATGTCGGTGTAGTTCTCGTTGGCGGCGAACCACGGGTCGCCGGTGGTGAACCCCGCGTTCGGTTCGTCCGACCACTGCATCGGTGTGCGGGCGTGGTCTCGGCTTCGGTGGTTAACCAGGTCCGCGGCGTCGTCGTAGGTGTCGATAGCACCCTCTTCGAGAAGTTCCTCGACGATGCCGACAGTCATCGGGTCGTCGAGTTCGTCGAGGCTCGAAAACACGTCGTTCGTCATGCCAATCTCTTCGCCCTGATAGATGTACGGCGTTCCGCGAAGCGTCAAGAGGAACGTCGCGACGAGTTTCGCGCTCTCTTCGCGATACGCCTCGTCGTCGCCGAAGTGGGAAACGAGTCGGGGCTGGTCGTGATTCCCGAAGAAGAGCGCGGGCCAGTCGATTTCGCCCTGCTGCTGGCCGATAATCTCCTTGAGATCAGTGAGGTCCCACTCGCCGAACTGTTCCGGGTCCCACGGGCCGTCCGGTCCGGCGGTGACCCCCATGTGCTCGAACTGGAAGACCGTGTTGAGCCCGTCCTCGCCGGTGTACTCGTCCACCTGCTCAATGTCTGCGCCCCCCATCTCACCGACGGTCATCGTGTCGTATCCCTCGAACGCCGTCGCGAGTTCAGTAAGATACTCGCGAAGGCGAGGGCCGTGGCTGAAGTGTTCCAGCCCGGTAATCGGTTCGTCGGAGTCCCCGTCGGGGTATCCGTCGGCCTTCGAGAGGTGGTCGATGGCGTCGAGGCGAAAGCCGTCGATACCCTTCTCGAGCCACCACGTGACCACGTCCGCGACGGCGTCTCGGACGTCGGGGTTGCGCCAGTTCAGGTCCGGTTGTTCGGGGTCGAAGAGGTGGAGGTACCACTGTCCGCGTTCCTCGTCGTAGGACCAGGCGGGACCGCCGAAAATCGACTGCCAGTTGTTCGGCGGTTCGTCAGGGTCGCCGTCTTGCCAGTGATAATAGTCTTCGTAGCCGTCCTCGCAACGCCGGGACTTCTGGAACCACACGTGTTGTTTCGAGGTGTGGTTGACGACGAGGTCCATGATGAGGCGGATGTCTCGTTCGTGGAGGGCGTCGCGGAGCGCTTCCCAGTCCGCCATCGTCCCGAACTCGTCCATTATCGAGCGGTAGTCGCGGATGTCGTAGCCGTTGTCGGCGTTCGGTGAGTCGTACACCGGACAGAGCCAGACGACGTCGACACCTAATTCGTCGAGGTAGTCCGCTTTTTCGGTGATGCCGGGGATATCGCCGACGCCGGTACCGTCGCTGTCGTTGAAGCTTCGTGGGTAAATCTGGTAGACGACCGCCTCCTTCCACCACGCTCGGTCGACGTTCGTGTCTCGGGGCAGTGCTATCGTCTGGGAGTCGTGTGTCGTCATCGTGTCTGGGTGTGCTGTGTCGGCGTGAGGTAGACGCGGGCCTCGTACGGCCCGAGTTCGAACGTGTCGCTCGGCACGGTCGGAGCGTCGGCGTTCGCGATGGCGAGTTCGAGCCCATCGAGGGCGACACCCGCTGCCACGAACTCGACTGGTTCCGATTCGAAGTTGAGGACCACCAGACCGCGTTCATCGCCGAGCGTTCGCGTGTACGCGAAGACGGCGGGGTGGTCGGGGAGGAGGAGTTCGAACTCACCGTACACCAAGACGTCGCGCTCGTCGCGCAGTTCGATGAGGTCGCGGTAGTAGTGTAAGACCGAGTCCTCGTCCGCGCGGGCCCGCTCCACGTTGACCGTCTCGTAGTTCGAGTTGCACTGTATCCACGGCTCGCCCTCGGTGAATCCGGCATTCGGGTCGTCCGACCACTGCATCGGCGTGCGGGCGTTGTCCCGGCCGACGTACTCGATGGCGTCCCGAACGTCCTCGTAGGACTGGACGTCGCTTCGTTCGAGAGATTCCTCGATGAAGTTCAGCGACTCGACGTCTCGGAGGTCGTCCGGAGACGCGAACGAGGCGTTCGTCATCCCGATCTCCTCGCCCTGATAGATGAACGGCGTCCCCTGGAGCGTGTGGGTGAGCGTTCCGAGGAGTTTCGCCGACTCGCGGCGATAGTCGCCGTCGTCGCCGAACCGAGAGACCATCCGCGGTTGGTCGTGGTTGTTCAGATAGACGCTGTTCCATCCGTCGGCTTCGAGGCCGGTCTGCCACTTCGAGAGAATCTCTTTGAACTCGACGAGCGACCAGTCACCGGCGTCCCACTTGTGCTCGTCGTGGTCGAACGTGACGTGTTCGAACTGGAACACCATCGAGAGACCGTCCCCGTCCGAGCCGACGTACTCCTTGGCGTCGTCAACGCCGACACCCGGCGTCTCGCCGATGGTCAAGAGCGAATCGTCCGAGAGCACTCGGTCGCGCATCTCTCGGAGGTACTCGTGGATGTTCGGCCCGTTGAAGAAGTGCTCTGTACCGGTTTGTCCCGCCCCCGGCTCGCCGTCGGGCAGGTCTTCGGCCTTGGAGATGAGGTTGATGACGTCCATTCGGAAGCCGTCGATGCCCTGCGAGAGCCACCACTCCATCATCTCGTAGACGGAGTCGCGGACGGCCGGATTGCGCCAGTTGAGGTCGGGTTGGTTCTCGTCGAACAGGTGCAGATACCACTGCTCGCGTTCGTCGTCGTAGGTCCACGCGGGGCCGCCGAAGCACGACTCCCAGTTGTTCGGCGGTTCGTCCGGACTCCCGTCGCGCCAGATGTAGTAGTCCTCGTACTCCCCGTCGCGCCGCCGAGAGCGCTGGAACCACTCGTGTTCTTTCGAGGTATGGTTGACCACGAGGTCCATGACGAGCCGGATATCTCGCTCGTGGAGGGCACCGAGGAGTCGCCTCCAGTCGTCCATGTCGCCATAGGCGGGGTGTATCGACCGGTAGTCGCTGATGTCGTAGCCGTTGTCCGCCTGCGGCGACTCGTAGACGGGACAGAGCCAGACGGCGTCGACCCCGAGTTCGTCGAGGTAGTCGACCCGACGCTCGATGCCCCGAAGGTCGCCGACACCGTCGCCGTCGGCGTCGTTGAAGCTCTTCGGATAGATCTGGTAGACGACCGCCTCCTTCCACCACTGACTGTCCGTTGCCGCTTTCGTCTCCACGGAACTCATTGCTCCTCACCGCTGTCGCTCGGTCCGTACCGCGAACCGCACGCGTACCGCGTCGCCTTCGTGAACGTTCGATGCGGGAGTTCGTTCGCCGCTTGGGGCCCGTAGCGTGGTTCTATTGCGTTCATTGTTCGTGTCTGCGGGATGTTCTCCCGTCGCTACCTCAGACGGTAACCGAGAACACACTTAAAAGAGAGTAAAATCGCGAAGAACGGTTTCTACCCGAAATTATTTACTCTAGTGTGTAACAATCGTAGGTGAACCATGACGAATGATGACATGGGAAGCACGGAGCGTTCGCCGGTTTCGCGGCGTCAGTTCGTGCAGGCACTCGGCGCAGCAGGGGTAACAGCGGGGCTCGCGGGCTGTGGCGGACAGCAAGCGACTCAAACGACGACTGAAAGCGAGAACGGAGGTGGTGGAGCGGACACCGCGACCGAAACGACGACGCCGGTCGAGGTCGACAGCGAGTCGCTCGCGCTCATCCAAGAGTTGGCGTACGTCACCAACCAGACGCTTCCCGTGCTCCCACTGCAGGAGAAACTGGCACAGTCGTTCCAGACGACCGACGATTGGAACGTTCCGTCAAAAGACAGCGAGCAGATCCAGACGTACTGGCCGACTGACTGGCTTCCGCGGTACGGTGAGTGGACGTCCTCGGACGAGAGTTCAGACGAGCGGATGACGCTGGCTCAGTGGGCCGTTCCGAAGGACTCGCAGTACAACCCGTGGAACGCCAAGAACTTCGCGGAGCCGCGTCGGACGCTGTTCGACCGGTTCATGAACTACAACCTCGAGACGCAGGAGTACTCCGGCTACCTCGTCTCGGACTGGGAACTCGACGGGGAGACGTTGACCCTGAGCGTGCGAGAGGGACAGACGTGGCACGACGGGACAGCCGTCACCGCGACGGACGTGGTGAACCAGATCAAACTCGACATCTACAACGGCGGCAGTCTCCGCCGGTTCGTCGCGCCGGACGACGAGGGTAACGTCGCCGACCGGGTGACCGCGACCGACGAGTCGACGGCCGAAATATCGTTGGCGACTCAGGTCAACGAGGACATCTTACTGGCGTATCTCCAGCCGAAGTACCTCGTCGCACACGAGGAGACGTACGGCGAGTTCGTGACGCGACTCGACGAGGCCGAGTCGTCCGACGAGCGGAGTTCGGTGTTGGGAGAACTCACGAGCAAAGTCGTCTCGGAACCGGTCGGGTCGGGACCGTTCACGTTCGAGGACGCCGACACCCAGCGGACGCTCGTGTCGAAGTACGAGGACCACCCGGACGCGGCGAACATCAACTTCGACGAGGTGGAGTACCTCTACAAGCCGTCGAACCAGAGCCGGTGGAACTCGCTCATCAACGAGGAGACCGACGGGTCGGCGACGCTGTTCATGCCCAATAACAAGTTGAACCAACTCCCGGACTCCGTCCAGACGTCGCTTATTCCGCGGCACTGGGGGCTCGGCCTGCTGTTCAACCACGAGCGTGAACCCGTGTCCGACCCGCGCGTTCGCAAAGCTATCGCCCACGTCATCAACCGTGAGGACGTCGCGATGAACTCCGGTGCGGGGACTAACTCGAAAATCGCGGTCACGTACCCGAGCGGCCTGACGAGCGAACTGAGCGGCCAGGTCGAGGGAACGTGGCTCGACGGCGTCCTCGACAAGTTCGAGACGTACGGTCGCGGGGAGTCCCAGACCGACAAAGCCGCCGCGCTCCTCGAAGAGGCGGGCTACCAGAAACAGAACGGAACGTGGCGGAAAGACGGCGAACCGCTCCGCATCCCCATCAAGGGGCCGTCGGGGTTCTCTGACTGGGTCGCCGGTGCACAGACCGCCGTTTCCCAACTCAACCAGTTCGGTATCAAATCGGAGTCCGTCATGAAGGATAACTCCGCCTACTGGGGGCAGGACTACGTGAACGGCGACTTCGTGGTCGCCCTGCAAGGGTGGGCGTCGTACGAAAACTCGCACCCGTACTTCCACTTCAAGTTCCTGTACGACAGCTCCGACGCGGCGGACTACTGGAACATGCCCGAACAGATCGACTCGCCGGTTCTCCACGACCAACTCCGGGACGGAGAGGCGGTCACGCCCGCGGAACTCGTGACGGAACTATCCACGGCTGGTGAGTGAGGCGGACCGATGAGCTACGTACTCAAGCGACTCGGTCGGTCGTTTCTCACCATCTTCGTGGTGGTGTCGGCGAGCTTCGGTCTCATCAGGCTCCTCCCCGGCGGACCGCTGGACTACCTCCGGGCGCAGATGATTCAACAGGGCGGAAGCGACCTGTCGACCGCGGAGATTAACCGACGAATCGCGGCCCAGACCAACATCGCGGTCGACGAACCGGTGTACGTTCAGTACATCGACTACATGACCGCCATCTTCCGGGGAGACTTCGGTCAGTCGATCTGGTACGACCAATCGGTCGCAGGTGTGATCGGACCGGCCATCCCATGGACCGTGTTCCTGACGGCGACCGCGCTCTTCCTCGCGTTCACTGTCGGGGTGTCGCTGGGCGCGTTCATGGCCTACAAGGAGGGTTCGACGTTCGACGTCGGCAGCACGGGCGTCGGGCTCGTTCTCAACTCGACGCCGGGCTACGTCGTCGCCTTGCTGTTCATCGCCTTCCTAGGTTACCGGCTTCAGTTGTTCCCGACGGGCGGGCGGTACGCCTCGGAACTGACGCCCGGACTCAACGTCCCCTTCCTCGCGAGCGTGCTGTATCACGGGACGCTCCCGATTCTGTCGATGGCAATTGTGGCGTTCGGCGGATGGGCGCTGAGCATGCGCGGAAACAGTATCCGCGTCCTCGGCGAGGACTACCTCAGGGTCGCGAGGCTCCGTGGGCTTCCCACCCGCCGTATCGCGCTCCGGTACGTCGCTCGGAACGCGATTCTGCCGATGTACACCGGGCTGATGATCGCCATCGGGACGGTCTTCGGCGGCGCGGTCATCATCGAGAACATCTTCGCGTACCCCGGTATCGGCTTCTACCTGATTCAGGCCATCAACGCGCGGGATTCGCCGCTGATGATGGGTGCGTTCATCCTCATCACCGTCGCGATGGTCATCGGCATCACCGTCGCGGACCTGACGTACGGGTGGCTCGACCCCCGCGCCAAAGGAGGTGCTTCGCGTGAGTCCTACTGAGCCGACAGACGGCGCGTCCGGCGGTTCGTCGGGCGACGAGACCGCGGACCCGCTCGTCGAAGCACTCAGCTGTGACACCGACGCAGGTTCCGCTTCGCGTGAGAGAGATCGGCGATCTGCCGTCACCGGACACGACGGAACGGGGCGACCAGTCGCGGACGGCGGAAAGACTGTGTCCGAGTTCGAGCGGATGGCGGAGGTCTCGATGACCAACGCCGAGCGTCGCCGCCAGTGGCTCGACGAGGCGGTGCTCGCACCCGCGCGAATCGTGTGGGACGACTGGCGCGCCAGAGCCGGACTGCTCGTCGTCGTCACCTACCTGCTGCTGGGAACGGTCGGACCGCTGTTCGTCAGTGAACCCAAACCGAACCAGGGGCCGCTTCTCGTCGGCGCGTTCCGGACGCTCGAATACCCGCTGGGAACGACCGCGTCGGGAACGAACATCCTCTCGCAGATAGTCCACGCCACGCCGTCGATGCTCGTCATGATCACCGCGGGTGCGGTGTTCACCGTCGTTCTCGGCACGGCCATCGGCACGCTTGCCGGCTACAAGGGCGGCCAGACGGATAGCGTCTTGATGACCGTTACGGACATCATGATGACCGTTCCCGGACTCCCGCTGACCATCGTCCTCGCGACGGCGCTGCAGATCAAAGGGAATCCGGCCGTCATCGGCGTCCTCATCACGATTAACGCCTGGGCCGGGCTGGCCCGCGCGATTCGCTCGCAGGTGCTCACCATCAGAGACGACGAGTACGTCGAGGCCTCCCGCATCATGGGGATGAGCACGCCGACCATCGTCGCCGGCGACATCATCCCGAACCTGATGCCGTACATCACGATGAACTTCGTCCAACAGGCCCGCGCGGTCATCTTCGGCTCCGTGGGGCTGTACTTCCTCGGCGTGCTCCCGTACAACAAGGTCAACTGGGGCGTCATGATGAACGCGGCGGTCAACCGGGCCGGCGCCACCTCCTCGCCATCGGCCTTCCACTGGTTGCTGATGCCGATGCTCACGATCATCGTCCTCGCACTCGGGCTGACCCTCCTCGCACAGGGAGCAGACCGCATCTTCAACCCGAGAGTCCGTGCTCGACACGCGAAATCCGTCGCCAGCGGCGACGGCGACACCCCAAACACGGGTGATATCTAACATGCCACGAGACAGCCAGACAGAACGACGCGGCGCGCACGACCCTATCATAGAGGTCCGAAACGCGAGCGTCACCTACGACTTAGAGTACAGGGACGCGATGGTACTCGACGACGTGAGTATCGACCTCAGACGCGGGGAGATACTCGGCGTCGTCGGCGAATCGGGGTCGGGGAAGTCGATGCTCGCCAACGCGATGATGGACGCGGTCGAAGAACCCGGAATTACCACCGGTGAGATTCGATATTACCCCGAGCGCGGAAGCGAGCCCGTGAACATCCTCGACCTCTCGGACGAGGAACTGCGGTCGCTCCGATGGGAAGAGATATCCATGGTGTTCCAGGGAGCACTCTCCTCGTTCAACCCCACGATGACCGTCCGCGGTCACTTCGAGGAGACCCTCGACGCCCACGACTACGACGTCGAGGAGGGAATGGAACGGGCGCGGGAACTCCTCGAAGACCTGTATCTGGACCCCGACCGAGTGCTGGACTCCTACTCCCACGAACTCTCCGGGGGAATGAGTCAGCGAGCGCTCATCGCGCTTTCGCTCGTCTTAGAGCCGCAGGTGCTCTTGATGGACGAACCGACGGCGGCGCTGGACCTGCTGATGCAGCGGTCCATCCTGAGCCTGCTCGACGATATCAAGGAGAAGTACAACCTCTCTATCCTCTTTATCACGCACGACCTTCCGCTCGTGTCCGGGCTGGCCGACCGGCTCGCCATCCTCTACGCGTTCGAACTCGCGGAGGTCGGCCCGAGCGAACAGGTCGTTCGAAACTCCCAACACCCGTACACGCGGGCGCTCCTGAGAGCGGTCCCGAGCCTCGATGCCCCGTTGGAGACGATGCGACCGATACCGGGCAGCGCGCCGAACCCGGCGAATACGCCGAACGGCTGTCACTACGCGCCGCGGTGTCCCCTCGCGACCGACGAGTGTCACGAAGAGACCCCTCCGTGGTTCGACACCGCAGACGATCAGCGGACGGCGTGTTTCAACCACGACGACGCCGGCGATGCGGTTCCGCTGGAACTGGAGGTGGTCGAGTCATGAGCGACCAACGCAACTCGACGGGAAGTCAAACGACCGACCGGGACGACGAGACTGTCGTCTCGCTCGAAGACGTCTCCGTGCACTTCGAGAAAGAACAAGGGCTCGTCGACTCGCTGTTCAACGACGCACAGCGGGTGAAGGCAGTCGACGGCGTCTCTATCGATATCCCGGAGAACGAAGTCCTCGCGCTGGTCGGCGAGTCCGGGTGCGGAAAGACGACTCTCGGAAAGACGATAATCGGCGTTCAACGGCCCACGGACGGGACGGTGACCTACCGAGGCCAAGACGTGTGGGACGCCAAGGACGGAAACAGAGACGCGAGCGTCTCGTACGGAGACATCCGCAAGGCACTCCAGATAATCCATCAGGACCCCGGCGCAGCGCTCAATCCCAATCGGAAGGTGCTGACCTCGCTCGAAGCGCCGCTCAAGCGGTGGAACTCCGAGCTGTCTACCGAGGACCGGCGCGCGCGAATCTTCGCGCTCCTGGATCGAGTCGGGATGCAGCCGCCCCAGGAGTACGCACACAGGTACCCGCACCAGCTGAGCGGCGGGGAGCAACAGCGCGTCGCACTCGTGCGTGCACTGCTGATGAACCCAGATGTCATCCTCGCTGACGAAGCCGTCAGCGCGCTCGACGTCTCGCTGCGCGTCGAGACGATGGACCTGCTCCTCGAACTTCAATCGCAGTTCAACACGTCGTTCGTCTTCATCTCGCACACGCTGTCGAACGCCCGGTACCTCACCGAGAAGGCCGGCGGCCGCGTCGCCATCATGTACCTCGGGGAAATCGTCGAAATCGGTCCTCCGGAGAAGGTGCTACGCGACCCCAAACACCCCTACTCGAAGGTCCTCCGGTGGGCGACAGCCGACCTCGACCCGAGCCAACAGGAACTGACCGACCCGCCGGTCCGCTCTATCGATATCCCCGACCCGGTGAATCCACCATCTGGCTGCCACTTCCACACGCGTTGCCCGGAGGCACGCGAGGTGTGTACGACCGAAGCGCCCGAACTCGGCGACGAGGCGGGCCAACCGGGGGCTCACTGCGCCGGTTGTCACCGGACGGACCCGGACCACGAGTACTGGGACAGCGACCCGCTCGATGGCGTCGAACCGACGGATGCACCGCGACCACGGGGAGAGAGCGATGACTGAAACCGTGGACTCCCGCGAGAGGTGCCACCGATGACCGCCGTCTGGCGCGCGTTCTTCGTTTCGGGCGTGGTCTTGCTCGCCTTCCTCGCGCTCTCGCTCCCGTACATCGAACCGGGGACGGCGACGTCCGTTGTCACCCTCTTGAGCCTCGGAATGCTCGGCGTGACGGTCGTCGGTTCGTCCGCGTTCATCTACTTCGACTGGGACCCGTTCGAAGAAATCGAGCTGAGCCGGTGAGACACGAGACACACCCAAACCCATACACAACAATGCCACGCGCACTTGTCGCAATTGACCGGATAGACCGTGACCGAAACCTGCTGGAACGCGCCCGGACGTTCGCCGTCGGGGGCGGGACGGACCTCGTCGTCGTCGCACTCGCGACGCCGGACGAGTACGAAGAAGTCGAACGAACGCTCGATGCCATCGGCCGGGCAGAGCACACGAGCTACGACGAAGACGCTGTCCTCGACGGCGTGTCCGGCGAGGTCGAAGACGCTGCGAGCGAGGTCCTCGGGTCGGCCGTCGACTACGAACTCAGAACCGTCGTCGCGGAGGCGAACGAACAGGCCGCCGCAATCGTCGATATCGCGGAACAGACCGACTGTGACCACGTCTTCCTTTCGGGACCGCGCCGGTCACCGACCAAGAAGGCGCTCTTCGGTGACCGCACCCAGCGGGTCATCCTCGATTTCGAGGGCTACGTGACCGTTGCAGTGAGCTGAAAAACAGTATGTGACAGTTTCACGTCCGGTTCCGTGGTGTCCGATACCGCTCCGACCGCCCGAAGACACCGCACACGACACAAAGTATCTATATGAATGAACAGCTACCTTACGTGAACGAAATGACTCGGTCCAGTGGACTGGACGATGCGACGCTCAGAGAGGAACTGAGCGTCTTCGGCCTGTCCGATACGGAGATCGACACATATCTCGCACTCCTCTCGCTGGGAGAGGCGACGACCCGTGCCATCGCGGAAGCCGCAGACGTCAGCCAACGGGGAGTCTACGGCATCGCCGAGCGACTCGAACGGCGGGGGCTCGTCCGGGTAAAGAAACACGCGTCGCCGACGACAATCAGCGCCTTACCGCCCGAGGAGGCGATGCAGAACCTCTCCACTCGCATCGAATCGATAACGCCGTCGCTCAAGGAGCGGTTCGACGATAGTACCGAGCAGGCACCCGAGATACGAATCATAAAGTCCCGCGAGACCGCGCTCAAACGGATGCGGACCGCCCTCTCGGAGGCGGAGGTCGAGGCGTTAGTCGCCGTGCCAGAACACGTCTATCCCGAGATAGAAGCGGAACTCAAGGACGCGGCCGCCAGAGGCGTGTTTATCTTCCTCCTGCTCGGCGAGATGGACGAGGTGGACGACGATACCCACGAATTCGCCGACGTCGCGGACGCCGTCCGCTACTGGGACGCGAGCCTCCCGTTCCTCTACACCGTCGACGACAAATCCGCGATGATCGGTGACCCCCACGTCCTCGAACTACCACACAACGACAAGGACGCGGTCACCGTCACACAGAACCATCTCGCGGGGTCCGTTCTCGGAATGTATCTCAGCGCCTACTGGCCCGCCTCGAAGCTTCAGTACGTGACAGACCCCGACCCGCTTCCGGCGTCGTATGATTGGTTCCGCGAGGCGGTCTTCCACGCGTTCCTCCATCGGCAAGCGGGGACCGACCTCTGGGCAGACGTCGTGACGGAGAGCGGAGAGGAGTTCTTCGGAAAGATAATCGACATCAGACAGGCGTTCGTCGAACCGGCGTCGAACGACTACACGTTAGAGACGAGCCTCGTTCTCGAGACCCTCGATGGCGAGGTGAGTTTCGGTGGGCCGGGCGCGTTCATTGAGGACCACCGGGCTGAGAGCGTGACGCTCCGGGCGAATCCGTGAGCGCCGTACCCTCACCCCGCGAAGACTGACGAATCGAGAGGCATCGTTCCCCGTCGTCCCGTGCGACACGGACACACAACCTCCGCAAGGTCCTTGCTATCTCCGCACCGAATTATTGTATGTACCGCCGTGCCTTTCTCGGACTCGTGAGCGCGGCGACCGCCGGCCTCGCGGGTTGTACCGTCGGAGGGATGCGGCCGCCGATGGTGGGATTCCCCGCGCCGGAGAACCCCGACCCGGTCGTCGCGCAGGGCTTCCCGCGGACGGTCTGTAGCGCGCCGCCGAACATCGTCGACGGCATCCACGCCATCGTCGAACCCGCGGTCGCTTCGGGGTGGGCGGGCCGGCGGGTGGACGCGAAGTACCGCTTCGGCGACGACCCCGAACCCGGACTGTACGACGAGACGTACGTCGTCGGCGTCGAGCGCGGCGGGGCGACCCGCGCGTACCCGCTTTCGGTCCTCTGGTGGCACGAGGTCGTCAACGACAGCCTCGGCGGCGAGCCGCTGTTCGTGGCGTACTGCCCGATGTGTCAGGCCGGCCTCGTCGCTGAGCGACTCGTCGAGGGCGTTCCGACGACGTTTCTCCCATCGGGACAGCTGTGGCAGCCGCCCGCGGCTTACGGCTTTACGAGTGCCGCCGAGGGCCGGGTGTTCGGCGCGTCGGTCCTGACCGGCGACACCGAACTCCGCAACGCCGCGAACCTCGTGCTCTACGACGAGGCGACCGGGAGCTACTGGAGCCAACTGCTGGCGACGGGCATCTGCGGGTCGCAGGCCGGCGAGAAACTGGCGATTCTCCCATCGTCGGTGACGACGTGGGCCGAGTGGCGTGCCGACCACCCCGACACCGACGTGCTCCTCCCGCCGCCGTGGTCGAAGACGACGTAAGTCGGGGACTGAGACCGGACAGCAGAAAATCGGACGCCGGAAAACCGGACACCGACGCCGAAGGCGCAACTTCCTTCGTGGGCCGCGGTGACCGCTCGGCCATGCACATCGAACGCATCGCGGTCGACGAGTCGGTCGGTCGCGTGATGCCGCCGGGCCTGTTCGTGGAGGCGCTTTCGAGCTCCGACGTCCCCGTCGAACTCGTCGCCGAGGGAGAGACGTTCGGTCCGGGCGACGCGGTCGTCTCGTTCGGCCACAGAGACGCGTTCGTCGAGGCCGACTGGGTCCACTGCGTTCGCGCCGGCTACGACGAGTTCCCCGTGGACACCTACGAGGCGGCCGGGACGGCGCTCACGAACAGCACCGGCGTCCACGGGACGACGGTCGGCGAGACTGTCGTCGCCTACATGCTGACGCTCGCCCGCCGCCTCCACGCCTACCGCGACGCCCAGCGCGACCGGGAGTGGGATCTGCCCCGCTACAAAGAACCGTTCACCCTCGACGGCGAGCGCGTCTGCGTCGTCGGGCTCGGCACGCTCGGGCGCGGCGTCGCCGACCGCGCGGCCGCCCTCGGCATGGAGGTCGTCGGCGTCCGGCGCTCCGGCGACCCGGTCGAGAACGTCTCGACCGTGTTCACGCCCGACCGGTTCCACGAGGCTATCGCCGACGCCCGGTTCGTCGTGCTGGCGCTACCGCTGACGGATGAGACGACGGGCATGGTCGACGCGCCGGCGTTCGAGGCGATGCGCGAGGACGCCTACCTCGTGAACGTCGCGCGCGGGCCCGTCGTCGACGAAGACGACCTCGTGGCGGCGCTCGACGACGGCGACATCGCGGGCGCGGCGCTCGACGTGTTCGCCGAGGAACCGCTCCCCGCGGAGTCGCCGCTGTGGAGCTTCGACGAGGTGCTCGTCACGCCGCACGTGAGCGCCGCGACGGGGAAGTACCACGAGGACATCGCGGCGCTCGTGCGGGAGAACGTCGAGAAGATAGCCGCCGGCGAATCGCTCACGAACCGCGTGGTGTGAGGGGCCGCCGTGGTCCGAACCGGGGGCGAAACGGCCGGCGCGTCGGCGAGCCGCTCAGAGGAACTTGAACAGGTCGTCGCGGCCCTGTTCGTGGAGGTGCGACCGCAGGGCCTCTTCGAGGTGCGAGATGTCGCCGCGCTTGGCCGTGATGGGCGCGATGACGTTCCGCCACTGCTTCCACGGCGGGAAGAGACCGAGGCGGTCACAGAGGTCGTTCAGGCGCTCGTCGCGGTCGTCGACCTTGTCCATCTTGTTGACCGCGACCACGGTCGGGATGTCGAGTTCATCGAGGAAGAAGAACATCTCCACGTCGTGGGGGATGGAGTCCTCGGTGGTGTGGCGGTCGATGATGTCGATGACGCTTTTCCCGTCGACGACGAGGACCGCCGCGAGGATGTCGTCCGCGTGCTCCTCGATGTACTGGACGACGTCGGTCTTGATTGCCTCGCGGGTGTCGCGGTCGACGCCGGACATGAAGCCGAACCCGGGGAGGTCGGTGAACATGAAGTGCTCCGCGTTCCAGTCGAAGTGGTTGGGTTTGCGGGTGACGCCGGGCTTCTTCCCCGTCGTGAACTTGCTGTGACCCGTCAGCTCTCGCATCAGGGTGGACTTCCCCACGTTCGACCGCCCGACGAGGACGATTTCGTCGCGGTTCGGTCGGTCTTCGAACATACCGGCGGTTCGCCGCCGTGACGGATAAGGTGGGCGGTACGGACGCCGCGCTGCGAGGCGTCGGCGTCGAAAAAATCACGTCTCCGGGCGAGTCGCCCCCACGACGGCTCGCCGACGACGCGTGAATGAGGCGGCCGCGTCAGTCACAGCCGCTCGCCGAGAACTCGCCCGCGTTCTCGTCGAGAAATCGCAACAGCGGCTCGATTTCGTCGAATCGAGGGCCGCGCGCGACGGAACCGAGATGGCGATTCCACTCGACGAAGCCGGCGTCAGCGAGTTTCGGCAGATGAACGTGGAACAGTTCCACCTTCAGTCGGTCGCGGTCGCAGCCGCCACCAACGGCCGCGTCCCGCGTTGCCGCTTCGAGGCGCGCGCGTCTCCGTCGGCGCAGGCCCATCAGCAACTGCCGCCGATGGACGTTTCCGAGGGCGTCGAACGCCTCGTCGAGGCGGGGGGATGTCGCGGCTACCATCGGCACGACCCCCGTTGGATCCGAACAGGCGTCGCGCGACGGGCGCGAGACGCCGAGGCAAAGCGTCTCCCGCGAGTCGCCGGAAGGCCCCGCTCCGGGCACCCGGTGGACACCACCCGATACCGGTACCGTCGAGAGCGCGGCCCGTCACTCACACGTCCGTACGCCTCTGCGCCATCACGACGCGGTCGGGCGGCGTACGGCTGTCGATGTCTGTGTGCGTTCACAACTACGTCCCCCGAGAGAGCATAGCTAGCAAGTCAGCATTCTCTTTCTGCTTTCACAGTCCGGTCATTGAAGTAGCCAATCGGAACCTCCGTTACATGTTATGAACCGAATCTGGTCACGAGCGAGTTCTTTCGGGCGGAATACTAGCTGAATGGAGTGAATACCGGCTCCCAGAACAACCCAACACCCGATTTTTAGCAGTGTCTTGACAAGGGAGTTCAATACGGCGGCGGCGAAATGGCAGCCAGTAATGGCCGTAATCGTCGAGTTGACGATCGACTCTGAGAGCTTCGACCTCGGGAGGGTCACCGCCGTGTCGAACGGCGTCCACATCGAGCTAGAGCGCGTCGTCCCGACCGGCGGTGAGGTCATGCCGTTCTTTTGGGCGCGCGGCACCGACTTCGAGGCGTTCGAACGCGCCGTTCGAGACAACAGCATCGTCGACGAGCTGACCGCGGTCGCCCGCGTCGAAAACCGCGTGTTGTACAGAGTCAGTTGGGGTGGGACCACGTCGAGTCTGACCCGGATTCTCACAGACAGCGAGGCGACGATTCTCGAAGCCCACGGCAACGACCCGTGGACGTTCCGCCTCCGGTTCAGTGACCACACCGGGCTGACCGAGTTCCACAACCGCTGTCAGGAGGAGGGACTGGAGTTCCACGTCGAGCGCATCTACACCCTCGCGGAGGGCGAACCGGGCGTCTACAACTTCGACATCACCAACGAACAACAGGAGGCGCTCGTCACCGCCGTCTCGGAGGGCTACTTCGAGGTGCCGCGGCAGACCACGCTCAGCGAGGTGGCCGAACGACTCGGAATCAGCCCGCAGGCCGCCTCCGAGCGCGTCCGCCGCGGGGCCGATACCGTCCTGCGGAAGGTACTGTTGTCGCAGTCGGCGGCCGACCTCTCATAGGCGGCTGCTCGCGCCGAGACACGGTTCGCCCGCGGCCCGAACGGGGGAGCTATTGGTCCGCCGCGAGTACGCGACGGCGACGCGATGGACAAAGCGACGCTCCGAACGACGGTGTGGGACGACCTCGAATCGTCGGGCGCGGCCCGGTTCCCCTTCCCGCCGCACGGCCGCATTCCGAACTTCGCCGACGCGAGCGCGGCCGCCGAGCGACTCGCGGCAACGCCCGAGTGGGCCGACGCCGACGCCGTGAAGGCCAATCCGGACGCCCCGCAACTCCCCGTCAGGCGGCGGGCGCTCCGCGAGGGCAAGACCGTCTACATGGCCGTCCCGCGGCTCCGCGACGAGAAGTGCTTCTACGAGCTCGACCCCGCCCGCATCGACGACGAACACCTCGACAGCGCGCCGACCGTCTCGCACGTCGAGACCTACGCCGACAAAGTCGGTCCCGACGCTCTGCCGCCCATCGACCTCGTCGTCTCGGGGTCGGTCGCCGTCTCCGAGGCGGGCGCTCGCGTCGGGAAGGGCGAGGGATTCAGCGACCTCGAATACGCGGTGTTGCGAGGGCTGGGAGCCGTCTCCGCGGAGACGACCGTGGCGACGACGGTCCACGAGCGACAGGTCCGCGACGACCTGCCGGTGCCGGACGCCCACGACGTGCCGATGGACCTCGTCGTCACTCCCGAACGGCTGGTCCGAACCGAGACCCCGTATCCGCGCCCGACGGGCATCGACTGGGACGCGCTCCCCGACGAACGCCTCGACGAGATGCCCGTCCTCCGACGGTTGCACGACGAGTCGGACGCGTAGCCGAGCCCCTGCTTATTTCACCGCCCGGGCCGACGTGAGGCCGTGCGACTCGTACAGGTGTTGGTGCCGACCGGCAAGCGCGAGGCCGTCCTGCGGACGCTCGACGAGGAGGGCGTGGACTACGCCGTCTCCGAAGAGACCTCCGGGCGGGGCTTCGTCGCCGTCGTCACCTTCCCGGTCCCCAAGGAGGCCGTCGAACCGGTGTTGGCGCGACTCCGCGAGGCGGGCGTCGAGCGCGACGCCTACACCGTCGTCGTCGCCGCCGAGACGGTCGCCTCGAAGCGGTTCGACCAACTGCGCGAGCAGTACGAGGAAGACGACGAGAACGGCGACCGCATCGCCCGCGAGGAGTTGGCCTCGAAGGCCGCGGACCTCGCGCCGTCGGTGCCGACCTACGTGCTCATGACGGTCATCTCTGCGCTCGTCGCCACCGCGGGCCTGCTTCTCGACTCGCCGGCCGTGGTCGTCGGCTCGATGGTCATCGCCCCGCTCGTCGGGCCCGCGATGTCCGCGAGCGTCGGCACCGTCGTCGACGACGACGAGATGTTCGTCCGCGGGGTTCGCCTACAGGCGCTCGGCGGCCTCCTCGCGGTCGGCGCGGCCGCCGTCTTCGCCTTCCTGCTCAGGCAGACCGGGGCGGTCCCGCTGTCGCCCGCGGAGGTGCTGTCGATTCCCGAGGTGGACGAGCGCCTCGCGCCCGACGTGCTGTCGCTCGTCATCGCGCTCGGCGCGGGGGCTGCGGGCGCTATTTCGCTCTCTTCCGGCGTCTCAACCGCGCTCGTCGGCGTCATGATAGCCGCCGCGTTGGTCCCGCCGACCGCCGTCGTCGGCATCGGCATCGCGTGGGGCGCGCCCGAGGCCGTCGTCGGCTCGGCCATCCTCGTCCTCGTCAACATCCTCTCCGTCAACTTCGTCGCCATCGGCGTCCTCTGGCAGCAGGGCTACCGGCCGGAACGTTGGATTCGCCGCGACGAGGCCCGCCGGGCCGCCCTGTTCCGTATCGTCGTCATCGGGGTCGGACTGCTCGTCCTCTCGTCGTTCCTCGGCGCGGTCACCTACACGACCTACCGGAACGCCGACTTCCAGTCCGACGCGCGCGACGCCATCGAGGACGCGCTCTCGGACACCGACGCCCGGCTGCTGTCGATGGAACTGCAGTACGACAGCGGGCCGCTCCAAGAGCCGGACGGCGTCGTCGTGACCGTCGGCTACGACCCGGCCTCCGACCCACCGATGGTCGAACGCGAACTCACGAGGCGGGTGAACGCCGTCGCCCCCGAGCCGCTGTCGCCGTGGGCCACCGGCGAAATCGACGTCGAAGTGCGTTACGTCGCCGTCGTGGAGTAGGTCGAGTTTACCCTCGCTCTCGGCGCGTCGCCGTGCGACCAGCCGGCACGCGCCGGGCGCGTTGTCCCCCGTCTCGAAGGCTACAGTCGCTCTTTGTCTCTAGCGCGGCTTGAATAGCTGAACCGACGTACGATGGGTATGCAACGACGCACGATTGCTCCGATATTCCTCGTTGGCCTCGTCCTCCTCGCGGGCTGTCTCTCGGCACCCCTACAGGCGACGACCGACGGCGGCGTAGACGCGACCAACGCGACGACCATCTCCACGACCGGCACCGGCGAAGTGACCGCCGACGCCGACCTCGCCGTGGTCTCCATCGCCGTGACGACCACCGCCGACTCGGCGGATGAGGCCCGCGGCACCGTCGCCGACGACGTGGCCGCCGTCCGCGCCGCCCTCACCGACGCCGGTATCGCCGAGGACGCCATCCAGACGACCGGCTTCAACATCTACCCCGAGTACGATTACAGCGGCCAAGAGCGCGAACTCCTCGGCTACCGCGCCACCCACACCCTCCGCGTCGAGGTCGCCCCCGACCGCGCCGGTGAAGTCATCGACCTCGCGGTCGGTGCCGGTGCCAGCGAAATCCGCGGCGTCGCCTTCACGCTGACCGACGAGAAGCGCGCCGAACTCCGCGAAGAGGCCCTGACCCGCGCCGTCGACTCCGCGAAGGCCGACGCCGACGCGGTCGCCAGCGCCTCCGGCCTGACCGTCACGGGCGTCCACACCGCCACCGTCGGCGGCAGCGCCTCACCCGGCCCGTACCCGGTCGCCTACGCCGAGGACGCCGCCCGCGCCTCCGGGTCGACCGAACTCTCGCCCGGCCCCGTGACCGTCTCGGCGACCGTCCAGATGGTCTACGAAGCCGAGTAAGCACCCCACGCCCCGCTGACTGAACTCGCGGTTCAACCCACCCGCGCCCTCATTTCTCCGATAGCTACCCCGTAGCCGCGGCTCTCCCGTCGAGGTACTGCGGCAAGACAGAACCGACAGAACCGAAAAATCCCGCGTCGCTTACTCGTTGCGCGACGGCGGGATGTCGGGTTCGAACCCGATGGCCTCGACCGCAGCGTCGAGGACGGCCTCGACGTTCTCGCCCGTCTCGACGCTCATGTAGAGGTCGGCCTCCATGTCGGTCGAGCGGTCGCTCTTGTTACAGACGGTGAGGACGGGGATGTCGCGCTCCTCGAAGCGCGCCTTCACGGCGTCGCGGAGTTCGAGTTGCGACTCGATGGGGTAGCCACACGCCCCGCTGGCGTCGGCGACGAAGATGACGGCGTCCGCGAGGTGTTCGAGGGCGCTCACGGCCTGCCGCTCGATGTCGTTGCGCTCGTCTTCGGGCCGGTCGAGCAGCCCCGGCGTGTCGATAATCTGGTAGCGGATGCGGTCGCGGTCGAAGTGCCCGATTTGGACGCCCTTCGTCGTGAAGGGGTAGCGGGCGATTTCGTTCGACGCGCGGGTCACGTCGTTGACGAACGAGGACTTGCCGACGTTCGGGTAACCGGCGACGACGATTGCCGGTTCGCCCGGGCGGATGTCGGGGAGGTCTTTCAGGGCGTCGCGCGCCTCGCCGATGCGGAGCAGGTCGTCTTCGACCTCCTCGACGACGCTCGCCATGCGAGCGAACGCCTGCTTTCGGTGCTTTCGCGCGAGGTCCGCGTCGGTCTTGCGGAGCTTCGGCTGGTACTCGCGGGCGATGTTGTCGACCTGCCGGGAGGCCCACATCACTTCCGAGAGACTCTTTCGGACCTCGTCAACGTCGACGATGGCGTCGGCGAGTTCGTAGTAGAAGGGGTCAACCGTCTCGAAGTCGGGCCACTCGACGACGATGTTCTCGAGGTTGTCGGAAAGGATGTTCGACGCCGTCTGGAGCATCGACTGCTGAGCCTCCAACTTGTTCTGCTTCGCTCGCCCCGTGCGCGCGGCCCGCGAGAAGGCCTTGTCGATGAGTTCGTCCGACCGGGGCGTGGTCGGGAGAGACTCGAAAATCATTGCAGTCCGCTACATGGCCGAGCCGTAAAAGCGCGTCCGTTTGGGGCTCGGCGCTTCGAGCGGTGGATTCTCCGTGCAGGTCTCACGCACGGTTCGACTGGAAGCGAGGGGGTCGCGGCCGGACCGGCTCGCGGGCGCTGACGTGAGCGAGCGGCCGAGCACCTACCGACCGCCACGAAGTTCTTGCCCGCCCGCGGCCTACTTCGACCCATGACTGACTGGAAAGCGGTCGCTGTCGGGTTCGTCGTCATCGTCGTCGTCGGCACCGGCGGACTCGCGCTCCCGCTCATCGGCCAAATTGGGGCGGGTCTCCTCGGTGGCTTCGCGGCGGGCTACCTCGCGGGCGGCACGCTCGGTAACGGCGCGTGGAACGGCCTCGTCGCGGGGTCCATCTCGGGTATCGTCGTGACGCTCCTCGCGGCCCTGCTCGGGAGTCTTCTCGGACTCGCCGGTGGGCCGCTGGGTGGCCTCCTCGGCGGCGTCGGCGTCCTCGTCGCGGGCGTCGTGTTGACGCTCATCTTCGCAATCGACAGCGCCATCGCCGGGGCTGTCGGCGCGTGGGTGAAGGGGTAGCCCGACAGCGCGGGGCCGCGACCGCGACCTCACCGAGTTCGATAGTCCAGAAATCGGGGTTTAGCATGGTCCTAAGCCCCATTATTTCACGTAAACTGTCTCGGGTCTCTAAGGGGGAGGGACCACACCCGACGGCCATGGGTAAGGAGTCAACGCACACCCGTCGAAGAACCCTCCAATCGATTTGCGGTGTCGCCGTCGCCGGCCTCACCGGTCTCGCTGGATGTAGCTCGTCCGGGGACTCGGACCAGACGACGCGAACGACCGACGCGGGGACACAGACCACGACCGAGACGCAGACCACGACGACCGCGAACGAGACGACCGAACAGGAGGAAGAAACAACCGAAAGCGGGCTCGAAGCCGCCGACTTCGTCGAGAACCCCGAGGAGATACACCCGACGCTGGTCGAGGAGACATCGGTCCCCTCGGACGAGGTCTTGCTCGGCTTTCGGCTCGAAGACTCGTCACTTCCGTTTACGACGGAGGTGTACCGCGCGCCGGACGACGCCGAAGTGCAGGCGACGGAAACGTACGACACCCAAGACCTCTCGCAGGTCGACTTGCTCCCCGAGTCGCCGCAGGCGCTCGACACCGTCGATACCGACCGCGAGGACATCCACTACGGGACGACGACCATCGGAGAGCCGCTGAAAGTCACGCTCGTCGCGCGCCACGACAGCGACACTATCGACTGGAGCGCGTGGTCTCGCACCGGCTATCCGTACGACGGTCACGACGAAGAAGACCCCGCGCTCGAAGTCGACTGTTACTGCGGCGGGATGAACTACACCGCGCCGAGCGGCGGGACGTGGGCGCGAGTGATTCAAGTGACGCCGACCGAGCGCGTCGACACCGGGACGACCGTCGCGCTCAACTGGACGTCGAGCCGACTCTGAAGGCGGAATCGACGCGGTTCGCCGCTCCGTAGTCGAGTGTTACTCGCCGCGTTCGAGGTACTCCCGCTGAATCTCGACGACCTCGGTCGAGTCCGCACACTCCGAGTACCGGCGCAGCGGTTCCTCGTTGAGTTCGAGGAACGTGTGGCCCCAGTTGAACTTCGAGAGCACGTCTTCGGCCCGCTTCTTCTCGCCGAAGATGACGAGCGCGGCGGCTATCGCCTCGACCGTCGTCAGTTGCATCGGGCGGCCGAAGTTCACGGGGTTGGCGGCGACGAGATACGGGAGCGCGCGGTGCTCGCCGGGGAGCGAGAACATGGCCTCGCCGGCCGACTCCCACGAGCAGTCGAGCGCGACGAGCGCGCCCGTGTCCGCGTCGGCTGGCGACAGCGCCCTGTCGGCGTGGGGGTTGAGCACGACGCCGTAGGGGGTCTCGCGGTCGGAGCCGTGGAGGGCGGCCATGTCGAAGCGTTCGAGCTTCTTCGCCGTGCACTTCTTCGGGTCGTCGTCGCCCTCGTATCGAACGTGCAGGTCCACACCCAGGGTACGCGACTGGCCGAGAAAAGCGTCCCGAACGCGGTGTCGGCGCGCGCGACGCGAGGGGCGAGGCGAGCCGGCGTCGGATTCTTCCCGCCCGCCGACGAAGAGAGGGCGTGCATCCCGACGCGACGTATCTGGCCCGGCAGTACTACACGGCGCTCGACCACCACGGATACGACATGCTTCGGAATATCCTCGAACCGGAGTTCGTCCAGCACCGCGGCGACATGACGCTCTCGGGGCGCGAGGAGTTCGTCTCGTTCATGCGGGACGACAGGCCGCAGAAGGACACGCGACACGTCATCGAGCGCTACATCCAGTCGAAGTCCGACGACGAAATCGTCGTCCGCGGCCACCTCGAAGACCGCGACGGCGACGAACTGTTCGTCTTTCTCGACCGGTTCCGTGCCCACGACGGGAAGCTCTCGGACCTGAAGACGTTCGTCAAGTCATCGACGGCGAACTGACGGCGCGAGTCGCGGGAAAGACGAGAGAAAGAACAGAAACTCGCGGTCGCGGCGTGCGTCAGTCGCTCAGTCCTTCTTACCCGCACCAACGGCGGCCTCGCCGACGGGCTCGTGGCCCTCGATGACCTCACGGCCGCCCATGTAGGGCTGGAGCGGTTCGGGCACGTCGACCGTGCCGTCCTCGTTTTGGTAGTATTCGAGCAGCGCGACCATGACGCGGCCGACGGCCGTGCCCGACGCGTTGAGCGTGTGGAGGTACTCGGCCGACTCGTGGCGCTCGGGGCGGTATCGGAGGCCGGCGCGGCGCGCCTGGAAGTCCTCGAAGTTCGAGGCCGACGAGACCTCAAGCCAGCGACCACCCTGTTCGGGGGCGTCGTCCGACTCCGTGCCGGGGGCCCACACTTCGAGGTCGTAGGTCTTCGCCGACGCGAAGGTGAGATCGCCGGTGCAAAGCGAGAGGACGCGGTACGGCAGGCCGAGGCGGTCGAGCACTTCGGCGGCCTCGTCGACGAGCGCTTCGAGCCGGTCGTACGACTCCTCGGGCTCGACGAAGTTGACGAGTTCGACCTTGTTGAACTGGTGGACGCGAACGATGCCGCGGGTCTCGGTCCCGTGTTCGCCCGCCTCGCGCCGGAAGTTCGGCGTGTACGCCTGATGTTTCAGCGGGAGGTCGTCCTTCAGGAGAATCTCGTCGCGGTACATGTTCGTGACCGGGACCTCCGCGGTGGGACAGAGCCACAGGTCGTCGTCCTCGTAGTTCTCGGTCTCCGAGCCGCCGATGCGGTAGGCGTCCTCGGCGAACTTCGGGAGCTGACCGGTGCCCTCCATCGAGGTGGTCTTGACCGGAATCGGCGGGAACAGGTCGACGTACTCCTGTTCGCGGTGCACGTCGAGCATGAACTGGACGAGCGCGTGTTCGAGCATCGCGCCCTCGCCTTTCAGGAAGTAGAAGCCCGAGCCGGTGGTCTTGGCCGCGCGACCCTCGTCGATAATGTCGAGTTCCTCGCCGAGGTCGTAGTGCGGCGTCACCTCGTCGGGGAGGTCGCGCAGGTCGTCGAAGCCGACGCGGCGGACCTCCTCGTTATCGGCCTCGTCGGCCCCGACCGGAACCGACTCGTGGGGGAGGTTCGGCAGTTCCATGAGCGCCTCGTCGAGTTCCGCTTCGAGTTCGTCGGCGCGGGCTTCGAGCTCCTGTAGCTCCGTCTTGAGTTCGCCCGAGCGGTCGATAGCCTCCTGGGCTTCCTCGTCTTTCCCTTCTTGCTTCAGCTGACCGATTTTCTGGCTGACCTCGTTGCGCTCGTGGCGGAGGTCGTCGCCCTCGGCCTTCAGCGAGCGCCACTCGTCGTACACGTCAAGGACGCGGTCGATGTCCACGCCCTCCATGTTGCGGGCGGCGAGCGCGTCGCGAACTCGCTCCGGTTCGTCGCGGAGCAGTTGCCTGTCAATCATTGGGCTGTGGTTTCCGGGCGGGCGGGAAAATCGTATCGCATCGCCGAAGGACGGGGGCGAGAACGCGGCGGCCGAACGCTTTTCTTCCCCGGAGACGGCCGTCAACTATGGCTATTGGCGACGTCGAACCCGTCCCGGACAGCACTGACATCTACTACGTCGACAGCGGCATGTACGAGGTCGAGAAGTACGGCTCGGTCTACCTCGTTGACGCCGAGAAACCGGCGCTCATCGACACCGGCATCGCCGCCGATAGAGAGCACGTCTTCGGAATGCTCGACGAGGCCGGCGTCGACGACCTCGCGTACATCCTGCCGACGCACGTCCACCTCGACCACGCGGGCGGCGCGGGCTACCTCGCCGAGCGCTACCCCGACGCGACCGTCATGACCCACGAAATCGGCGCGCCGCACCTCGTGGACCCGTCGCGGCTCATCGAGGGCACGAAGGCGGCCGTCGAAGACCAATGGCAGTTTTACGACGAACCCCTCC
Organism: Haloferax sp. Q22; assembly: GCF_001482285.1. Lineage (GTDB taxonomy): Archaea > Halobacteriota > Halobacteria > Halobacteriales > Haloferacaceae > Haloferax. The sequence continues at coordinate 115,274 of NZ_LOEP01000005.1, forward strand.
CAATCGAAGAAGAGCGCGTCGAGAGCCTCACCGACGGCGACGAAATCGACCTCGGCGACCGGACGCTCACGGTCCATCACGCGCCCGGCCACGCGCCGCACCAGGTGATGTTCCACGACGACGGCGACGACGTGCTGTTCGTCGGCGACGCGCTGGGCATCTGGGAGCCGAAGTCGCGGACGCTCCGCCAGACCTCGCCGCCCTCGCAGTTCCACCTCCAGAAGGCGCTCGACGACGTGCGGACCATCGAGGACATCGACCCCGAGACGGTCTGTTTCGGCCACTTCGGCCCGAAGCCCTACGACACCGACCTCGCGGAGGCGTACAAGCGCGTCCTCGTGGAGTGGGTCGAGGCCATCCGACAGAAGCGCGCGGAACTCGACGACGACGAGGCCGTCATCGACCACTTCGTCGAGCACAGCCAGATGGCCGAGGTGTGGGGCGAGCGGAAGGCCCGCGACGAAGAACGCCTGAACACCCGCGGCGTGCTCGGCTACCTCGACTACATCGGCGACGACGAGTGACGCACTGACACTACCGCTGCCGACCCAAAAGCACCGCGCTCGGGTTCGAAATCAGCGTTTCCCCGCGCTATCGCGGTGTTTCAACAGACCCAACGTACATAGTTTTAAATGTTGAATCATTACTAACAGAACATGGACTGGCGGGACGCGGAGGCGGCGTTCGACGACCCTGTCATCGAGCGGACGACCCTCCCACGGATGTTCGAATCGAGCGCGTCGCGGAACGCCACGCGAGTCGCACAGCGGTACAAAGGCGGCGTCTACCGGCGGTCGCTGGTCGCTGAGGGCGTCGTTCCCGCGGCCCCCGACGGCGACTACGCCGACCTGACCTACGAGGAAATGCGGGGCATCGTCCGCCGCCTCGCGACCGGGTTCCGCGACCTCGGCATCGAGGCCGGCGACCGGGTCGGTATTCTCGCGCACACGCGCATGGAGTGGGCCCAGACGGACTTCGCCGTCCTCGGCGCGGGCGGCGTCGTCACCACGGTGTACACCTCGTCGTCGGAGCGACAGGTGCAGTACCTGCTTTCCGACCCGGGCGCGAACGCCGTCGTCGTCGAGAACGAGGAGCTACTGGAACGCGTGCTCGCCGTCGAAGACGAGTTGGATCTGCGGTTTATCATCGTCGTGGACGAGTACGACGGCCACGACGACCGCGACGACGTGCTGACGCTCGGCGAACTCTACCGCCGCGGCGAGGAGGTGTACGACGAGGCGGCCTACGAGTCGTGGTTGGACGAGCGCGAGCCAGAAGACCTCGCCAGCCTCATCTACACCTCGGGGACGACGGGCCAGCCGAAGGGCGTCCAACTCACCCACTGGAACTTCCGGTCGAACGTCAACGAGAGCTATCGGCGCTTCGGTCCGCGCCCGGACAAAGGCGACACGCCGGTCATCGGCCCCGACTCGGTGGCGCTGTCGTTCCTGCCCCTTGCCCACGTCTTCGAGCGCATGGCCGGCCACTTCATGATGTTCGCGGCGGGCGCGGCCGTCGCCTACGCCGAAAGCCCCGACACGCTCCGCGAGGACTTCCAACTCGTCCGGCCGACGACCGGGACGAGCGTCCCGCGGGTGTACGAGAAGCTCTACGACGCGATTCGGGCGCAAGCCAGCGAGTCGCCCGCGAAAAAGCGCATCTTCGAGTGGGCCGTCGGCGTCGGGCAGGCGTACCACACGACCGACGCGCCGGGGTACCTGCTCACCGCGAAACACCGCCTCGCCGACCGCCTCGTGTTCGGACAGGTGCGCGAGGCGCTCGGAGACAACCTCGAGTTCTTCATCAGCGGCGGCGGGAGCCTCTCGGCCGAACTGTGCGCGCTCTACCACGCGATGGGCCTCCCGATTTACGAGGGCTACGGCCTCACCGAAACGTCGCCCGTCATCTCGGTCAACCCCCCTGAAGAGCCGAAAATCGGCACCATCGGCTATCCGCTCCGGAACGTCGAGACGAAACTCGACACGACCGTCGTCGGCGACCAACTCGGGGACGCGGGCGGCGAGGTGGGCGAACTACTCGTCCGCGGGTCGAGCGTCACCGAGGGCTACTGGAACAACCCCGAAGAGACCGAGGCGGCGTTCGTCGAGGACGACGAGGGCAATCGCTGGTTCCGCACCGGCGACGTGGTCGAACTCCGGCCCGACGGCTACATCACCTTCCGCGAGCGCGCCAAGCAGATTCTCGTCCTCTCGACCGGGAAGAACGTCGCGCCCGGCCCCATCGAGGACGCGTTCGCCTCCTCCGCGGTGGTCGAACAGTGCATGGTCCTCGGCGACGGTCGCAAGTTCGTCTCCGCGCTCATCGTCCCCAGTTTCGACGGCCTGCGGAAGTGGGCCGACGAGGAGGGTATCGACCTCCCGGAGGACCCGAAAGCCATCTGCCGCGACGACCGGGTGTACGAGCGCATCGAGGCCGAAGTGGAGGCGGCCAACGAGAACTTCGAGTCCTACGAGCGAATCAAGCAGTTCCGCGTCGTTCCCGAGGAGTTCACGGAGGGGAACGACCTGATGACGCCGACGATGAAAAAGAAGCGCCGGAACATCCTCGACCGCTACGCCGACGAGGTGTCGCTCATCTACGACGAGGACCGCCGGAGCGAAGAGCGTCGGGGCGGCGGGCGAGCCGCGACCCAGTGAGATCGGACAGCCGAAACGTCCCCAGCCGTGTTTTCGCCGAACGCCCTCCCGAGTCCGCGGAGATACCGCCCGAGATGTGTGGACTTATCTTCCGTCGCCACATGGACCGAATCAATGGAGGCGATATAAGTGGCCGCAGCAGGAGGAGCCAACCTCATCCCGCTCGTCGCCGCGATAATCGGCATCGGCGTGGTCTCGCAGGTGCTCTCGGACCGATTCCAGGTCCCCAGCGTCGTGTTCCTCATCGCGTCGGGCATCCTGCTCGGACCGGAGGTCCTCGGCGTCATCTCTCCCGACTCGTTCGGGAACGCACTACAGGCCATCGTCGGTCTCTCGGTCGCCATCATCGTGTTCGAGGGTGCATTCCACCTTCGAATCGACAAGTTACGGGAAGCGCCCGCCGCGACGTTCCGACTCGTCACCGTCGGGGCGATAATCGCGTTCGTCGCAACGGGCGTCGTCGTCCGCTACGCGCTCGGCGCGCCGTGGCCGGTGTCGTTCCTCGTTGGCGCGCTCCTCGTCGCGACCGGGCCGACGGTCATCGCACCGATTCTCGAAGTCGTCCCGGTCCGCGACCGGGTCGGCGCAGCGCTCGACACGGAAGGTATCGTTAACGACGTGACGGCGGCCATCGTCGCCGTCGTTATCTTCGAGGCCATCCTCGAAGGCGTCAGTAGCCCTGACGCCCTCGTGGTCCTGTTCGCCGAGCGCCTCGGCGTCGGCGTCGTCATGGGCGCAATCGTCGCCGGGGCGCTGTACTACGCGCTCCGGTACGTCGATCTCTCGCCGGGCAACGCGCCGCAGAACGCGCGCCTGCTCGTCCTCGCCGGCGCGCTCGTGTCCTACGCGGCCGCCGACTACGTCGCCACGGAGGCCGGCATCGCCGCGGTGGCGACCGCCGGCATCCTCCTCGGTAACGCGGACGTGCCGTACGAAGAGGAGATCTCGGCGTTCAAGGGCGACATCACGCTGCTCGTGCTGTCGTTCGTCTTCATCGCCCTCGCGGCGCTGTTGGACTTCCAGAACCTCCTGAACCTCGGCGTCGGCGGCCTCGCCGTCGTCGCCGCCGTCGCGCTCGTGATTCGACCGCTGTTGGTCTTCATCTCGGCACGCGGCGACCGGTTCACGAGAGAAGAGAAGCTCTTCATGAGCTTCGTCGGCCCGCGCGGCATCATCCCCGCGTCCGTGGCCTCGCTGTTCGCCATCGCCCTCCAAGAGGAGGCGACACGGCTCGCGGCCGAGGGACTGACCCAACAGGCCGCCGCGCTGAACCAGAGCGCCTCGATTCTCGTCGGCACGGTGTTCCTCGTCATCCTGACGACCGTCGTCTTCGAGGCCGGCCTCGCTCGCCAGATCGCAGAATACCTCGACGTCATCCCAATGCGTGTACTCATCATCGGAGGCGGGAAAGTGGGCCGTGCGCTCGCCGAACGCCTCGCAGACCGCGGAGAGAACGTGGTCCTCATCGAAGAGGACCAAGAAGTAGTCCAGACGGCCCGGAACATGGGCTTTACCGTCCATCACGGCGATGGAGCCGACACAAGCGTCTTACGCTCCGCGGGGGCCGCGAACGCCAAGTTCGTGGTCGCCGCGACCGGCGACGACGACGTGAACCTGCTCGTCGCGCAGTTGGCGAACTCGAAGTTCGAACCCGAGAGCGTCCTCGCGCGGGCGAACAACCCCGACAACGTCGAGGCGTTCGAAGAACTCGGCGTCCGGACTATCTCGTCGACCATCGCCACAGCGCAGGCGCTCGACAACTACATCGAGCGCCCGTCGATGTCGAACTGGATGGGTGAAATCGGTCGCTCCGGCGACGTTCAGGAGGTTCAGGTCACCGCTGAGAAACTCGTCGGTCGGACCATCCGAGAGGTCGGACCGGAACTGCCCGACGGCTGTCTCATCACGCTCGTCTCGCGGAACGGCGACACGACGGTCCCCAACGCGGAGTTCACGCTCCAAGAAGGCGACCGCATCACCATCATCGGTGAGCGTGAGGCCGTCCGAGACGCAGAAGAGTTAGTCAACCCCGAGTAGCGGCTCTCGCCGCCCGCTTGGTTCGGTTTTTTCGCGTCGTCCCCGACCAGTCAGCGCCGCGCCCAGCGGACGAACACCGCCCAGTAGCCGACGGTGAGCGCGACGAGAACGTACCAGACGGGCGCGCCGAGGTCGGGCCTCGGGACGAACCCCGCGGAGGCGGCCCCGGCGGCCGCCAGCGTCGCGAAGGCCCCCGACAGTACGGTCGTCGTGAGATTCATCACCGCGATATTCCCGACTTCCGGAGTATGAACGTGACGGAAGGCGCACGTATGTTTGTGAGCGATAGCCGAGGTCAGCGGTTCGGGGAACCACTGACACGCAGTCCACGAATTTCGCTCGCTTCCCGGGACGGATCAGGGTGAAAAACGCGGGTGAACCTACCGACTGAACTCGATTGCCGCTCCTTGGCCGAAGCCGACGCAGAGCGACGCGAGGCCGCGGTCCACGTCCCGCTTTTGCATCTCGTGGATGAGCGTCACCGGCAGGCGCGCGCCGGACGCCCCGAGGGGGTGGCCGAGCGCGATTGCGCCGCCGTTGACGTTGAGTTTGTCCGCGTCGATACCGAGTTCGCGGCGGGAGTACTCACACTGGCTGGCGAACGCCTCGTTGATTTCGACGAGGCCGTAGTCGTCGATGTCGGTGCCGGCGCGGTCGAGGAGGCCGCGGGTGGCCGGGACCGGACCGATCCCCATGACCGTCGGGTCGACGCCGGCGACGTTGTTCGTGCCGACCGAGGCGAGCACGTCGAGGCCGTGTTCGTCGGCGAACTCGCGGCTAGTGACGAGGACCGCGGCCGCGCCGTCGGTTATCTGCGAGGAGTTGCCGGCGGTGACGGAGCCGTCGCCCGAGAAGGCGGGGTCGAGGCCGCCGAGAATCTCCATCGAGGTGTCGCGGCGGATACCCTCGTCCTCGGTGACGACGCCATCCTCCGTCTCGACCGGGACGATTTCGTCGTCGAAGCGGCCCGAGTCGGTCGCCTCGGCGGCGCGCTGGTGGCTCCGGAACGCGAACTCGTCTTGGGCCTCGCGGGAGACCTCGTACTCGTCTGCGACCTTCTCGGCAGTCATCCCCATCTGGAGTTGGAAGATGTTGTACTGCTCGCTCAGTTCCGGGTGGAGGTGTTGGTAGGAGTCGCCGTCCATCGGCACGCGGGACATGCTCTCGACTCCGCCGGCGACGATGCACTCGCGGTTGCCGGCGGCGATGGCGTCGGACGCGGAGATGATAGCCTGCATCGAGGAGGCGCACCAGCGGTTGATGCTCGTCGCGGGCGTCCCCTCGCCGAGGGCCGACAGGAGCGCGATAACGCGGGCGACGTTGTTGTCCTGTTCGGTGCGCTGTTGGGCGACGCCCCACATCAGGTCCTCCACGTCGTCGGGGTCGACGTCGTGTTCGTCGAGGATGTGGTCGATGAGCGTGACCGAGAGGTCCTCGCTTCGAACGTCTTCGAACACGCCGCCCGCCTTGCCGAACGGCGTGCGGTACGCGGCCGCGATGACTGGCTCTGGCATGGCACATCATCGGGGTTCGAACACCATAAATAGTTTAGAACTCACTATTCGTCGTAACGAGTTGTTCTTCGGGTCGAAAAACGCCGAGAAAACGGTGAAAGTGGAGACGGACGGCACCGAGTCTCGGAACGTCAGGAACGAGTGGCGGAGTCGCTGTCCGGCCGACCGGGGATTCCGCCGGTACCCGCGTCGGCGACTGTTGGCTCCGCCGGGAAGAGCTCCGGCGCGACGTCCGCCGAGGCGTGCTCGAAAGACACGTCGGCGGCGTCGTCAGCCGGGTTGTCAGATGCGGTGCGTTCGGTCATGGTCAGTCGCTCGTGACCGGCTGTTCGGCCTTCGCTTCCTCTTCGGCGAACGGGTACCACGACTGCTTGGCGTCGTGCATGTACGGCGCTTCGAAATCCGTCTCCTCGGGGACGCAGTACTCGGTGACTGCCTCGGTCCCCTCGGCTTCGACCCACTCGCGGAACGTCTGTCCGGGCTCGCGGCGCTCGGCGAACGCCTCCACGAGCGAGGCGATGGCACCCGGGACCTCGTCGGCCGGGATGCGCTGTCGAACCCACTCGACGAACGACGGGTCCTCGCCGATGCCGCCGCCGACGCCGATGTCCATGGCCTCGACCATCTCGCCGTCCTTCTGGGCGCGCATGCCGAACAGGCCGATGTCGGCCGTGTTCGCCTGCCCGCAGTCGGCGGTACAGCCGGAATAGTGGATCTTCAGTTGGCTCACGTCGTCGGGTACGTCCACGTTGTCGCGGAGCCACCGGAGCATCCGAGCGGTCCGGGCTTTCGTCTCCGTGAGCGCGAGCGAACAGAACTCCGTGCCGGTACAGGCGACCGTGCCGCGCTGGAACGGGTTGGGTACGGGCGTGTGCTTCCCGAGGAGCGGTTCGGCGAGTAGGTCGTCGAGCTTCTCCTCCGGCACGTCCATCAGAAGCGGGTTCTGGCGACGGGTGAGACGGACCTCGCCGGAGCCGTACTCGTCGGCAATGTCGGCCAGTTCGATGGCGTCGGACGCCGTGAGCCGACCGACCGCGACGCTGAGGCCGACGTAGTAGTCGCCGTTGGCCTGCTCGTGGACGCCGACGTGGTCGTGTTTCCCGTCGGACTCCGGGCGGCCCGCGTTGTAGGTGTACTCGTCGCGGATGTTCTCGCCCGCAGACGGGAGTTCGAAGTCGACGTACTCCTCCTGGAGCAGGTCGCGAATCTTCTCCGTGCCCCACTCGTCCACGAAGAAGCGACTGCGGGCGCGAGCCCGAACGTCGCGGTTACCGTGTTCGTGGTAGAGTTCGACGAAGCCGCGGACGACCTCGTAGGCGCGCTCTTCGTCGGCGACGAAGATGTCGAGGTCGCGGGCGACGCGCGGCTTTCGGGAGCCGAGGCCGCCGCCGACGCGGACGTTGAAGCCGGTGACGGTCTCACCGTCAATCTCCTTCTTCGCGGGTTCGAGCCCCACGTCGTTTATCGAGTCCTGCGCGCAGCCCTCGCGACAGCCAGTGACGCTGATGTTGAACTTCCGCGGCATGTTCGACAGGGCGTCGTTTCCGCGGAGGTCCTCCTGGAAGCGGTCGAGAAGCGGCTGGGACTCGACGAGCTCGTGTTTGTCGCGGCCGGCGACCGGACAGCCGGTGATGTTCCGCATCGTGTCGCCGCCGGCGGACCGCGAGGAGACGCCCGCCGCTTCGAGCTTCTCCCAGACCTCGGGGATGTCTTCGAGTTCGAGCCAGTGGAGCTGAATCGACTGGCGCGTCGTCAGGTCCAACCAGGCGTCGCCGAACTCGGGGTTCTCGACCGGCCCGGACGCGTAGTCGCGCGCGACCTCGCCGATGGCCCGGAGCTGCCCCGGTTCGAGGACGCCGTTGGCGTTCGTCAGCCGCATCATGAAGTACGAGTCCTGGCCCGTCCGCTGCTGGAAGACGCCCCAGAACTTGAAGCGCGTGAACCACTTGTCGCGCTCGTCTTCGGGGATTGCGTCGACGCCTTTCTCGGCGAACTCCTCGATCTTCTCGCGAACCGCGTCGCCGTAGAGCTCCGACTTCCACGCTTCCTTCTTACTCGCCATTTCCGACCACCAGTGGGCAATCATCCACTATTCCTGTGCGTTTGTTTGCGAACTTGGTCATGTTTCGTGATAACACGACTCGACAGAGGTTCATAAGAGTATTCGTTGAGAATATTTAGAAATCGCCCCCATAAGCCATATTCGTCCATTCTATAACCGAATATTCCGAATATAAGGTTGTATTTTGGGCAGATAGTCGGTCTGTTATTGGACAATCTCAATTGAACATAATGGACGATAATGTGGTATGTGACTCGAACGCGACTCACCGACGAGCGGCGAGCGCGCGCAAGTCGTCGAAGGAGTTCACGTTGTGAAACGCGTGCGTTCCCGCGTGAGCCTCCACTTCGCGGTCGTCGAGGACGGTGACGTCGAGCGCGGACATCACGGCCTGTAGGCGGTCGTCACCGGCTCGGATGGTGTCGGTACAGGCGACCACGCCGGCGCGACAGTGGATGACTGCGGGGAGCGGTTGCATCGTCTCAGAGACCCGTGGGACGACGCCGGCGCCGCCCTGCAGGCGGCCGAAGAGGTGCGAGATGAACCCGCTCGGGACGAGCGGCATGTCGCACGGGAGGACCGCCGCGTACTCGGCGCTCGTCGCCCGCAGCGCGGTTCGCAGGCCGAAGACCGGCCCCCGGTCGGGATGGGAGTCCTCCGCGAACCGGACGTCGAAGTCCAAGAGCGCGCCGGCGAGCGCGTCCCGCTGTTCGGCGCGGCAGTTGACGACGAGTTCGTCGACGACGGGGTCGAGCGAGGCGGCGGCCCGGTGAATCATGGGCTGGCCGCCGACGGTGGCCGTCGCCTTGTCGATGCCGCCGAATCGAGTCGACCGACCGCCGGCGAGAATGATGCCCGCACGGCCGGTGTCGAGGTGAGGGTGCGACTCGTCGGCCATTCTCAGGCGGCGGCGCGTTCGAGTTCGCGGGGCCGTCCGCCGGCGGCGGCGAGCGCCATCAGTCGCTCACCTCGGCCGCGAGGAGGTCGGTTGACGCGGTCGCCTCGGGGTGTTCGAGGCGGACGGCGCACTGCTTGAAGTTCGGTTCGTTCGACTGCGGGTCGACCGCAGGGCTGGTAAGTCGATTAGTCATCGGATGGTGAATAGAGAGCCAGACAAGGCCCGGCGGGACGGCGTCGTCGGGGTCGAGCGTCGCCGGGACCGACGCCCGGCGGGAGACGACGGTGGTTCGGCGGTCGCCCTCGGGGTCGGCGACCGCGTCGCGGTGCGCGTCGATTGTGTCGGGGTGCGCGCGGGCGACCGGCTCGTCCGGCGTGTCGCTGCGCGTGCGGACCCCGGTGTTGTACCCGTCGGCCTCGCGGCCGGTCGTGAGCGTCAGCGGGTACGACTCGTCGGCGGGTTCGGGGAGCGACGATCCAGAGAGCGCGCTGAACTGCGCCTTCCCGGACGGGGTCGGGAACGACCACGTCGGGTCGTCCGACTCCCCGTCGGCGTCGTCGTAGTAGCGGTAGCCACCCTCGCTCGTCGGGTCCGGCGCGGGCCAGCGGACGGCGCGCTCGCCGTCGAGACGGGTGTACGAGAGCCCCGAGCAGTCGGCGTCCGTGCCCTCGGTGAGGGCGGCGAACTCGTCGAACACGTCGCTCGGCGAGACCGACGGTCTCGGAAGCAGTCCGGGCGCGACACGAGCGGCCACGTCGGCGATGATGTCGAGGTCCTGTCTGACGCCCGGCGGCGTCTCGGTGGCCGGACGAACCCGCGAGACCGTCCGCTCCATGTTCATCGTGGTCCCCTCGGATTCGCCCCACGTCGCCGCGGGGAGCACCACGTCGGCGAGTTCGACCGTCTCGGACCGGAAGGCGTCCTGCACGACGAGGAAGGAGTCTTCGAGGACCTCGCGGGCGGCCGTGGCGTCCGGGAACCCGGCGAGCGGGTTGGTCGCGACGGTCCAGACGACCGACGGCGACGACTCGAACATGCCGACCGGCCCGGGTCCGTTGTCGTCGGGGAGCCGGGAGACGGGCACGTTCCACGCCTCGGCGACGGTCCGGCGGTGGTCCGGGTGTTCGAACGGTCGGTGGCCGGGCCACGTCTCCTTCGAGGAGACGACGCGGGTGCCCATCGAGTTCGCCTGGCCGGTGAGAGAAAAGGGGCCGGAGCCGGGACCGAGGTTACCGGAGGCGAGACAGAGGTTCACGAGCGCGCCGGCAGTCGCGGTGCCGCGGACGCTCTGGTTGACGCCCATACCCCAGTAGACGAGCGTGGGCGCGTCGAGGAGCGACGCCAGTTTCTCGACCTCGTCGAGGGTGACGCCGGCCTCCGACGCTGCCTCCTCGACCGGGGGAAGTTCGTCGACGACGCGGTCGAACCCCTCGGTGTGCTCCGCGACGAACGCCTCGTCCACGCGGTCGGTCTCGACGAGATGGCCGAGAACCGCCTGCGCCAGCGCGAGGTCGCCGCCGGGGTCGATGGCGACGTGGTCGTCGGCGACCGACGCGGTCTTCGTCTCGACGGGGTCGACGACGACGAGGTCGCCGTCGTCGGCCGACTGCCGAATCCACCGGAACATTACGGGGTGGGCGACAGCCGGGTTTGCCCCCCAAACGAGGTGGGTCTCCGCCTCGGGGATGTCGTCGTAGGTCGGCGGCGGCGCGTCGCTCCCGAAGGCGCGGTAGTAGGCTTTGACCGCGCTCGCCATGCAGAGCGTCGTGTTCGCGTCGTAGTTTCGGGTGCCGATACCGCCGCGGGCGAGTTTCCCGAGGGCGTAGGCGGCTTCGTTCGTCTGTTGGCCGCTCCCGAGGACGGCGACCTCGTCGGGGTCGTCGGCCATCGCGTCGGTGATGGCGTCGCCGACGCGCGCGAGCGCGTCAGACCACGAGGTCTGCCGGAGTTCCCCGTCTTCCCTGACGAGCGGCCGCGTGAGCCACGACCCGTCAGGGTCGGCCGATTCGCGGATGCCACGACCGCAGGCCAGCCCGTTGTTGACGGGGTGTGAAGGGTCCCCCCGAACCGCTTCCAGCCCGTACGAGGTGTCGGAGCCGAGGTGGACGTGTCCACAGCCCACGGCACAGCGCATGCAGGTCGTCGGGACTTGTTTCGCCACGCGATTCACCACCGGCTGTTCGTCGAGAATGTACCGCATTTGGGCAGGCATCTCGTACCATTCGTGAATATCATTTCACTATCTTGGCTCACAGTGGCGGAAGATAACCATAAAACCCTAATCGTTTAAGAAAGAATATTTTCCCCGAGTATTCTGAAGAAAGAGACAATATACAAGCGTATGAAAGGAATATAATCGCGTAATAAATCCATTTTCGGATATGTTTTTGAATTGTTTTTCTGAAATTAACGTCGCACGACGGGATCGCGCCAAGTTCCTTGTCATCGGGGAAGTTCGGTCGCGCGCACCAGCGGCGGCGCTCCGACGCTCTTATGCGTCTCCCCGGGCAATTTCTGGGGGATGAGTGAACGGGCGCTCGAGGTTGTCGAGTTTCTGCTGACGGCCCACCTCTACACCGACGACCGAACGCTTGACGAAAACGACCTTCCCCCGCGGTATCGACGCGTCTTTTGGGCGGACGCCGAGGACGACGGCGACGAGGACGACTCGTCGATGGCCGGCATCGAGCGACCGCTCGTTGTGACCGAGTCCATCGCGCGGAAGGCGACCGGCGTGGAACACCCCTGGGACGCGATTTCCGACCTTATGTTCACCCAGCGCGAGGACTTCTCCGGCCGCCTCTCTCTGACGCAGCCCGAGATGGCGCTGGAGTGGTTCGTCAAACGAGCCGACTACGACCGGCTCGTGACGAATCCGACGGTCGCGAAGTCGGTCGAGGACCGAGACGACGTGGACGTGACCCACGCAGAGGCCAGAGAACAGACCCGGCCGATTCACGCCGACCGCGTGTGGATAGACAGCCTGCTGGACGAGTACTTCGACGACGAGGACGACGCCGAGATGCTCGACCTCGTGCAGGTCCGCGCGCCCGAGGAAATCGAGATGACCCTCGACGACCTCGTGCTCACGACGGACCAAGAAGGCGAGATTCACAAGCTGATGAAGGCCATCGAACACCGCGAATACCTCGCGGACATCGGCCTCCGCGAAATCGGGAAAATCCTGTTCGTCGGCCCGCCGGGGACCGGCAAGACCACCGTCTCGCGGGCGCTCGCCCACGAGCTCGGCCTCCCGTTCGTCGAGGTGAAGCTCTCGATGATTACGAGCCAGTACCTCGGCGAGACGGCCAAGAACGTCGAAAAGACGTTCGAGGTCGCAAAGCGGCTGTCGCCGTGTATCCTCTTTATCGACGAGTTCGACTCGGTGGCGAAGACCCGCCGGTCGGACGAGCACGCGGCGCTCAAGCGCGCGGTCAACACGCTGCTCAAGAGCATCGACGACATCTCGCTGATTCGTGACGAGGTCATTCTCATCGGCGCGACCAACCACCCCGACCAGCTCGACTCGGCGGCGTGGCGGCGCTTCGACGAAATCGTCAACTTCCCCAAGCCGGACCGCGGGATGCGCGCCGACATCCTCCGGGTCATCACGAACCGAATGGACATCGACGAGTTCGACCCCTCGGCCATCGCCGACGTGACGGAGGGCCTCACCGGCTCCGACCTCCGACTCGTCCTCCGCGAGGCCGTCCTCGAAGCGCTCACCGAAGAGCGGATGGAACTCACGCAGGACGACCTGCTTGAGGCCGTCGCCGACTTCGAAGAGCGTGACAACCTGAAGAACCTCGACATGATGTCCGACTCGTCGGAACTCGTCGCGGGGTCGGGTTCGGACGACGGTCACGACCACAGTCACGACCACGACCACGACCACGCGGACGAACACGAAGGCGAGACACAGAAGGACGCCGGCGCGGCGCAGTAACTCCGTCTTTCTGACAAAATATTTACTAGTGGGTCGCAAACGGCGAGCCGATGCCCTCCAGCAGACGCCGATTCATTCGGACGATTGCGGCGGGCGGGGTTCTCACGGCGCTTTCCGGGTGTACGTCGGACCTCGAATCGTCCACCGAGACGCCCCTTCCCGAACCGGAGTCAAATCCTGCGCCCGCCTCTGGAGACCCGATTACAATCTCGCGCGACTACCGAGCGTCGTCGAAGTACGACTACTACCCAGAGACTGGGGAGATTCGGCGACGCACCGACTATCGCAAACACGTGAACGAGTCGGGAACGACGAAAGAGCCGGTGTACGAACGAGAACCGGCGTCGTCGTGGGTGACGCGAGTCGGCGGGACCGTCGCGGGAGTCGAAGCGATGACGACGGCGCGAGAGCGACTCGGCGTCGAGTCGTTAGCTGACATCAGCCGGGGGATTGGCTACGACGACGGGGAAGCGAGGCGCGTGATGCTCGCCTACGAGGTGTGGCCGAATCGGAGCGGTGAAGCACGAACGCCGTCCGTCGAATTCGAGGCGCTCGTCTCGGCGGTTCCGCGCACGATTACTGCGAACCTCCAGTTCGAAGCGACGACGCTCTCGGGGACGTTCCACCCCGTGGTCGAATTCCGGCAGATATACCGGTCCTGACTCGCCGCGGTCGGCCACGTTTATACCTCGCCGCCCCCGTGGTTGAGTCAATGCGCGTGACCCTCCTCGGGACCGGCGACACGACCGGCACGCCCACCGTCGGGTGCGACTGCGAGACCTGCCTCGCGGCCCGCGAGCGAGGCATCGAGCGGACGCGCTTTTCGGTCCACGTGCAAAACGAGCGGACCGGCGAGTCGCTCCTCGTGGACTTCAGCCCCGACTTCCGCCATCAGTTTCTCACGCAGGACGTGCCGCTTCCCGACGAGGCCTTAGTCACCCACATCCACTTCGACCATCTCGACGGCCTCGGGAACGTCTACCGACTCCTCGACGACCTCGCGGTCCACGCCGCCGACGAGGTCGACCCGGTCACGGGCGAGAGCGTCGCCGACGCGATTCGCTCGAAGTTCGACTACCTCGACCGCATCTCGGTCGAAGACCAGACGCCGTTCGAATCGTTCCGCGCCTGCGGCCTCGACGTGACGTTCGTGCCGGTCGTCCACCCGCCGCTGGTCTGTTACGGCGTCGCCATCGAGGACCCCGAGACGGGCGCGAAGCTCTCGCTGTCCGGCGACTCCACCTACGCCATCCCCGAGGCGTCCCGCGACGTGCTCCGGAACCCCGACCTGCTTCTCGCCGAGGCAATCGTCCCCGCGTCGGTCTGCGAGTACCACCCCATCGGCGGCGACGACTACGACGAAAACGGGGTCGCGCGGACCTTCGGTACGAAGCACATGACCCGCGAGGGAGCCATCGCGCTCGGCGAGGAACTGAACGCCGACGAGACGCGCCTCGTCCACGTGGCACACTACTACCCCGCCGACGAGGCGTTCGAGGAGCCGCTGGCGGTCGACGGCGAGGTGTACGACCTGTGAAGCTGCGAACTATTGCCGGAGACAGGGCGTTCAGGTATCTCATGGTCGCCGGCTTTGTCGCCGCCGCAACGAACTTCGTCCTGACGTACGTCGATACGGGCCGCCTCGACTTCTTCGGGGCGGCCGTGCAGTTCGCCCTCGTCATCGTCATCGGCGTCGCGCTCGTCACCTACTGGAACTACATGGAACAGCGGGCCGACGCGGAGTGAGGGCCGGGAGCGAACCCGGCAGTCCGGTGCGGTTTTGCGACCGGGGCGCGTCGAGACGGTCGTGACCGATATCCTCGCGGCGCTCCGATACAGCACGCCGATGGCAGTCGTCGCCGGCGTCGTCTGGTTCCTCGTCGCCTCGTGGTCCGGCGAGCCGAACTGGGTCGAGGGCGCGGTGTTCGTCGTCGGGTTCGGCGTCGTCGCCACGCTCGGTTGGGTCTACTCAGACGAGCGGAACGAGTAGCGACTCGGCGGGAGGCTGGGCGAGTCAGAAGTACCGGTCGAGTCCCGACTGTCTGCGAACCGCGCCGGGCGGGTCGGCGACCCAACCCGTCCGCGACTCGCGGAGGCCGTCGCGGTCCAGTTCGGGCGGGGCGGCCGCGTCGAACGCCGAGCAGTCGGCACCGCACTCGGAGCCGGGGTCGACCACGCGGTCGAAGTGGGCACAGACGGGGCGGCCGTCGGCGTCGACGCGGGCGTGGGCGCAGGCGGGGAGGTCGTAGGCGCGCCACCCTTTCCCGTAGGCTCGCTCGGCGAGTCGGAGGCGCGCGGTTCGCTTTTCCGCGGGCGAGACGAGCGCCACGTCGGTGTGGAGCGAATGGTACTCGATAGGTTCGACGCCGGTGGAGTGGGGCGACAGCGGGCGTGGCTCGCGGACCACCTCCCGGTCGCCGGTGTCGGGGTCGAAGCGCCAGACGCCGACTTCCTCGGGGATGCGGTTGAGGTGTGCGCCGGTGACGTAGCTCTCAGTCGTGAGAATCACCTCGTCGAAGACCGCGAGGCTCACGTCGAGGCGAAGCTGTCGGAGTAGGTCGCCGGGACTGCCGAGGTCGGGCTTGTTCTCGATGCCGACGAGTCGGGCGAACCAGTCGTCTGGATAGCGGGCGGCGCGGCGGACGTACTCTCGGCTCCGGCGGCGCTCGGACTCGAAGAAGCCGACCTCGACGGCGCGGTCGGTGGCCCGCCGGGCGCGGCCGGGGTGGCAGTCGAAGCCGTCGCGCCAGAAGACGGCGCTTCCGGCCCCCACGTCGCTCTCGATGGCCGTTGCGGGTATCGCGCTGTCGGTGATGCAGGCGCGCTCGTCGAATCCCGGCCCCGGGACGACGGCGCACACGTCGATGATGCGACTCCCCGGCGAGGCGACCGACGCGCCGAGTTGGCGCGCAGGCAGCCAGTCTGTCGTCTGTTCGAGGTGGGCGCAAAGCGCCAGTTCGAAGGCGAACTCCGAGGGCGACGACACCGGAGCGGGCACGTGAGACGGTCGGGGACGGAGCGGCAAAAAGGTCGCTCTCGGAGTCGCCGACAGGTCGTGTCGGTGTTCTCGCATTTGATTTTCGGGGAGGTACATATTTGAAACAGAGCGCGGCAGTACTGACCGATGAAGGGGGAAAACAACGCAACCCACAGTATCAGACGGAGGACGTACCTCGGTATCGCGGCCAGCGCGGGGCTCGCGAGCCTCGCCGGCTGTAGTTCCGGGACGACCGCGAGCGCCGCGAGGGCACCGCCGCAGGTTCCGAAGGGGGCGCTCAAAGCCGGCGGCTGGGAGTACATCGGGGGACACTCCCTCGACCCGGCGTTCGAGCGGTCGGTCGGCCCGGCGAGCGTCTCCGCGGCGTTCGAGACGCTCGTCTACGAGGACATGGACCTCTCCGAGACGCTGAAAGAGAAGACGCTCGGACAGGCCGAGGGGCAGTTCTCCCTGTTCTTCGCGACGCGCGTGACGCTCAATCCGAGCCTGTCGAACCTCCCGGGGACGGTCCGCGGGACGGTCGTCGACCTGGTCGAGAAGCACGCCCGGAAACACTACGAGGGGCAGTTGCGGGACGTGGACGTGACCGACATCGAACAGACGGACACGCGGTCGACGACGGTCGACACCGGTGATTCGGCGCGCGTGACCGAGTACGGAGCCACGATTGCCTTCGACGAGATCACGTTCCCGTTCACCGACGAAAAGGAGTTCACCATCGAGAGCCAGGAGTTCGACGTGAGCGGGATGCTGGCCGTCTTGGAGCACGACGGGACGATTCTCGTCGCCGGCGGCGCACACCCCGGCGAGAACATCGAACTCAGCGTGACCAAGGAGCCGACCGAGGCCATCGAGGTCTCGGTCGACATCGACCTCGAACTCACGCCGGACGCCTACCGCGAGGAGCTTCGCTCGCTCGTCAAGGGCGTCGAATAACCGACGGATTCCGGACTCGATAGCCGTTCGAGGGGGTACTCGAATCGGTCCGCGAACCGTCGTGCTGGGGGGCACGACGAACCATTTTTCGAGGCGTCGCCGGGAGCGGGAGACGCCGCTGAATCGCCGCGCGCGGTGTGTGACCGCCCGACGTAGCCACAGCAGCCCCGGTCCGAGAACAGCACCTTTATCAGTCGTTCGGAGCCAAGTTCACGCAAGATTACTCTCAGGAGGTCAATGGTGACGAAAAACCCACAACAACCGGAGGTGAACATCGGACTCGTCGGTCACGTCGACCACGGAAAGACGACGCTCGTTCAAGCGTTGTCCGGCTCGTGGACGGACCAACACTCGGAGGAGATGAAGCGCGGAATCTCCATCCGACTGGGGTACGCCGACGCGACGTTCCGTCAGATTCCCGGCGTTGACGCGCCGGAGTGTTACACGGTCGAAGAGGAGACCGAAGACGGCGATGAGACGGACGTACTCCGCACCGTCTCGTTCGTCGACGCGCCCGGTCACGAGACGCTCATGGCGACCATGCTCTCTGGTGCCGCCATCATGGACGGCGCCATCCTGCTCGTGAGCGCGACCGAGGACGTGCCGCAGGCCCAGACGGCCGAGCACCTGATGGCGCTCGATATCATCGGCATCGAGAACATCGTCATCGCGCAGAACAAGGTCGACCTCGTCGACCGCGAGCGCGCCCTCGACAACTACGAACAGATCAAGGAGTTCGTGGAGGGAACGGTGGCCGAAGACGCGCCCATCGTCCCCATCAGCGCCCAGCAGGAGGTCAATCTCGACCTCCTCATCGAGGCCATCGAGGAGGAGATTCCGACGCCCGACCGCGACGAGACCGAAAACAGCCGGATGTTCGTCGCGCGCAGCTTCGACATCAACCGCCCGGGGACGACCTGGGACGGCCTCATGGGCGGTGTCATCGGCGGCAGCGTCGTCGCCGGTAAGCTCGAGGAGGGCGATGAACTCGAACTCCGCCCCGGCCGCGAAGTCGACGAGGAGGGCCAGACCGAATGGCGCTCCATCACGACCGAGGTCCGCTCGCTGCAGGCGGGCGGCAACATGGTCGATGAAGTCCGCCCCGGCGGCCTCTGCGGCGTCGGGACCGGTCTCGACCCGAGCTTCACGAAGGGCGACGCACTCGCAGGACAGGTCGCCGGCGAGCCCGGCACGCTCCCGCCGACGCGCGAGCAGTTCACCATGGACGTTGAACTGCTCGACCGCGTCGTCGGCGGCGAGGAAGACGAGGGTATCGACGAGATATCCACCGGCGAGCCCCTGATGCTCACCGTCGGCACCGCGACCACGGTCGGCGCGGTGACGAGCGCGCGAAGCGGCGAGGCGGAAGTCTCGCTCAAGCGCCCCGTCTGCGCCGCCGAAGGTGCGAAGATAGCCATCAACCGCCGCGTGGGCGCCCGCTGGCGGCTCATCGGTATCGGGACGCTCAAGTGACGTGACCGCCACCGTAGTCGTCATGGACACGAACGCGCTCATGATGCCGGTCGAACTCAACGTCCGCGTGTTCGATGAGCTCGACCGGCTGCTCGCGGCCGACGCGGACCTCGTGGTCCCAACTGCCGTCCTCGACGAGCTGGAGAAGCTCTCGGCGGGCGCCGGGACCGAAGGCGTCGCGGCGAGCGTGGGCGCGGACCTGGCGACCCGGTGCCGGGCGGTCGAAACCGAGGAATCGTACGCCGACGACGCGGTCGTCGAACTCGCCGAATCGGGCGAGGCCGACTACGTCGTCACGAACGACAAGCCCCTCCGTGACCGGGTGCTCGACTGCGGGATTCCCGTCGTCGGCATCCGGGGGCACGCCACGCTGGCAATCACGGAACCTTAACGAAACTATGTACAAACGGGTACGACTCAAAGATACAGTCGAAGTCCCACCCCGACACCTGGGCGACGTGACGCCCGAGCGGGTCAAGCGACTGTTGCAGGACAAGTTGGAAGGACGGATGGACGAGGACGTGGGGAGCGTCGTGAGCGTCGTGAACGTCAACGACATCGGCGAGGGCACCGTGCTGCCCAACCGCCCCGGCGTCTACTACGAGGCCGATTTCGACGCCATCACCTACGACCCCGACATGCAGGAGGTCGTCGACGGCATCGTGGTCGAAGTCGTCGAGTTCGGTGCCTTCGTCGGCATCGGACCGGTCGACGGGCTGCTGCACGTCTCGCAGATATCCGACGAATATCTCGCCTACGACGGCGAGAATCAACAGCTCGCGTCGACCGAGTCCAACCAGACGCTCGCCGTCGACGACGAGGTGCGCGCACGCATCGTCACGAAGAGCATCGACGAGCGCAACCCGCGCGACTCGAAGATCGGCCTCACGGCCAAACAGCCGGGGCTCGGCAAGCACGGCTGGCTCGAATCGAAGCGCCAGCAGAGCGAGGCCTCGGCGGAGGGTAACTGATGGCGAAGCCCCGTCTCGCCTGCCGCGAGTGCCACTTCGTCAACGATCCGGACAAACAGACGTGCGAGAACTGCGGGTCGAGCAGTCTCACCGAGGACTGGGCGGGTTACGTCGTCATCACCCACCCCGAAGACAGCGAAATCGCCACCGAGATGAACGTCACCGAACCCGGTGGCTACGCGCTCAAGGTCCGCTGAGCATGCTCACCCTGCCGACGGCGCTTCGCGCGGCGTTCAAAGAGCCGTTCGGCCCGGTGTACACCGAGGCCGACGACCTCCTCGCAGACGCATCCAGCGAGGACGCGGACGCGCCGCTCGTCGCCGTCGGCGACGTCGTCACCTTCCACCTCCGCCGCGCCGGTCGCCCGCCGGACGTGGCAGTCATCGACGGCAAGACGAAGCGCGAGGCCGTCGGCGAGGAGATTCGCCGCGCGGTCGAGACCGGCCGCCTCGTCGAGGTCGAAAACGAACCGGGAACCGTCTCCGTCGACCTCGTGGCCGCGCTCGTGGCCGCGCTCGACGCCGACGAGCCGACGACGCTCCTCGTCGAGGGCGAAGAGGACCTCGCCACGCTCCCGGCGGTGCTCGCCGCGCCCGTCGGCTCGACCGTCGTCTACGGCCAGCCCGACGAGGGGATGGTCCGCGTGACCGTCACCGACGCGGTCAAGACCGAGATGCGGGACCTCCTCGCGCAGTTCGACGGCGACTTCGACGCCGTGGTCGCGCCCATCGACGCCTGAGACGCGGGCGCGCTCGTCCCTTCGAAATCCTTTTACTTGCTTCGGAGGGAATTACTGGTAACTGAACCATGGATATCGAAATCATCTCCGAGGAGGAGAACCCCATGTTGCACCGGACGGACGTTCGATTCGAGATCGTCCACGAGGAAGCGACGCCCTCTCGTCTGTCGGTCCGCGACTCGCTCGCGGCCAAACTGAACAAGGACTCCGACGAGGTCGTCGTCCACGAACTCGACACGAAGTTCGGCATGCGCAAGACCGCGGGCTACGCGAAGGTCTACGAGAGCCCCGAGTTCGCGCGCGACGTCGAGCAGGAGCACATGCTCGAGCGCAACAAGATCACCGACGCCGAAGTCGAAGCCGAAGAGGCGTAGTCCCGGCTTCGAACCGCCGTTTCTTCACACTCGATGCGCATTCTCGGAATCGAAGGTACAGCGTGGGCCGCGAGCGCCGCGGTTTTCGAGACCGACGACCCCGACGCGCTCCGCTCCGGAACCGGGCGGACGCCAGACCCCTCGGCCGACCACGTCTTCATCGAATCTGACCCGTACCAGCCCGACAGCGGCGGCATCCACCCGCGCGAGGCCGCAGAGCACATGGGGACCGCGATCCCCGAGGTCGTCGAGACCGCGCTCGCGCACGCCGCGGAGCGACACGACGGCGACGGCCCCGTCGTGGACAGCGTCGCTTTCTCCCGCGGCCCCGGTCTGGGGCCGTGTCTCCGCATCGTCGGCACCGCGGCCCGCTCGGTCGCCCAGACGCTCGACGTGCCGTTGCTCGGCGTCAACCACATGGTCGCGCACCTCGAAATCGGCCGTTATCAGTCCGGTTTCGACTCGCCGGTCTGTCTGAACGCCTCGGGCGCGAACGCCCACCTGCTGGGCTACCACAACGGCCGCTACCGCGTCCTCGGCGAGACGATGGACACCGGCGTCGGCAACGCCATCGACAAGTTCACCCGCCACGTCGGCTGGACCCATCCTGGCGGCCCGAAAGTCGAGGCGGCCGCGAAGGACGGCGTCTACGTCGAACTACCGTACGTCGTCAAGGGGATGGACTTCTCGTTTTCCGGCATCATGAGCGCCGCGAAGGACGAGGCGGACGCGGGCACGCCCGTGCCCGACATCTGCGCGGGGCTGCAGGAGACCATCTTCGCCATGCTCACCGAGGTGGCCGAGCGCGCCCTGTCGCTGACGGGGACGGACGAACTCGTCCTCGGCGGCGGCGTGGGCCAGAACGCCCGTCTGCGCGAGATGCTCGCGGAGATGTGCGACCAACGCGGCGCGAAGTTCCACGCACCGGAACCGCGGTTCCTCCGCGACAACGCCGGCATGATAGCCGTGCTCGGCGCGCGCATGCTCGCCGCGGGCGACACGCTCGCGGTCGAGGAATCGACCGTAGACCCGAACTTCCGCCCCGACCAGGTCGACGTGACGTGGCGCGGCGCAGACGAGTCGGTCGCGCGCGCCTACACTGATGACGGCGCGATTCGCGGGGCCGAAGCGACCGTCGACATCGGCGCTGACGAGGTCGTCAAGCGGCGCGTTCCGAAGACGTACCGCCACCCGGAACTGGACGACAGACTCCGCCGTGAGCGGACGAAAGCCGAGTCGCGGCTGACGAGCGACGCCCGGCGCGCCGGCGTTCGGACGCCCGTCGTCCGCGACGTGGACCCCGTCGACGGCGTTATCACGTTCCAGCGGGTCGGCGACGCGGACCTCGCGGAGCGACTGGACTCCGAATCAGTCCGCGTCGTCGGCGAGTACCTCGCGCGCCTCCACGAGGCAGGTATCGTCCACGGCGACCCGACGACGCGGAACGTCCGCGTCGGGACCGGACCCGACGGCGAACCGCGCGTGTATCTCATCGACTTCGGCCTCGGCTTCCACACGGGCCATGTCGAGGACCACGCGATGGACCTCCACGTGTTCACCCAGAGCGTCGAGGGGACCGCTGACGACGCCGACCCCCTCATCGACGCGCTCGAATCGGGCTACGAGGCCGTCGGCTCCGAGGAGGTCATCGCCCGGTTGCGAGAGGTCGAGTCACGCGGCCGGTACCGGTAGGTCGCCGCGGACTCCCTGTCGGAAGGCCAAAACGATTTATCCCGAGCCGGCGTATTCGTCTCACATGGCAGACAAACCGCAGCGCGGAACGCTTTTCGGCATCCCGTACAACTTCGAGCGCCCGAGCGCCGGCCGACTGCTCTCGTCGTACTGGCAGCCCGGCAAGGGCATGCTGGTCGAAAAGCCGTTCGGCATTGGCTACACGCTGAACCTCGCAAGCTGGCGGTCGTGGGTCGTTCTCCTCGTCGCCGGCGGCCTCCTCTGGAACGAGCGCCAGAAGGCAGAGGAGAAAGAAGACGAGGCCGAGGCCGACGAGGGCCCCGTCGAAGTCATCGTCGACTGAGGCGAAGCGACCGACACCGACGACTTTTCTACGTCCGCCCGCGGAGGGGCGGGCATGCTTCGATACGTCACCACGAACGCGGGGAAGGTCCGTGAGGCGCTCTCGTACCTCGACGACGACGTGACCCAACTCGACTTCGACTACACCGAGGTGCAGGCGTCCGAACTCGGTCCCATCGCGGCCCACGGCGCGCGCGAGGCCTACCGCTACGCCGACGAACCGGTGCTCGTGGACGACTCCGGTCTCTTCATCGACGGCTTCGAGGGCTTCCCCGGTCCGTACTCTTCGTACGTCCAAGACACCCTCGGCGTCGAGACGGTCTACCGGCTGGCCGCGGCCGAACTCGACGAGCCCCGGCGGGCCTCGTTCCGCTGTGTCCTCGCGTACTGTGACGGCGAACCCTTCGAGGCGAGTCCGGACCCGATAGACCGCGACGACCGGACCGTCGCGGCCGCCCACGGCGCGGAACAGGACGCGGAAGAGACGGAGGCGCTCCCGGTGAAGCTCTTTACGGGAAGCATCAACGGGCGCATCGTCCCGCCCCGCGGCGAGGACGGCTTCGGCTACGACCCCATCTTCGAACACGACGGCGCGACGTTCGCGGAGATGAGCACCGAGGAGAAAAACGGTATCTCCCACCGCGGGCGGGCGTTAGCGAAGTTCGCGACGTGGTACGCCGAACGTCAGTGAGGCGTACGTCGTCGGGCGTGAAGCGTCCGACGGAAGTTCGCCGAGCGGTAGCGAGGCGAATCTCGTCTATCCTGACTGAGGAGTTCAACAGAGCCGCCTGAGCGATAGCGAGCCGACCACCGCTACCAGCCGCTACGCTTACCCCGCCGGAGCGACCCCGAGACGCATGGACCCGAGCGACTTCTTCGAGGGCGGGACCGTGACCGTCTCGGCGGCGACCTACGCGGTCGTCAAGGCCGAGCGGGGCGACCCGGACGCCTTCGCGACGATTCGAGACGACAAGGAGACGACGGTCGTCGTCGAAGAGGAACGCGTCGACGAGGCGACCGCCGTCGAGGTCGAATGGGGCTGGAAGCGACTCACCTTCGAGATGGTCCTACCGTTCGAACTCGTCGGCTTTCTGGCGCGGGTCGCGGGCGCGCTCGCCGAAGCGGACATCTCGGTGTTCGCGCTGTCGGCGTACTCGACCGACCACGTGCTCGTCCGGGAGGACGACGTGCCGGCGGCCGCAACGAAACTCGAATCACTCGGCTGTACCGTCAAGCGCGCCGGGACCACCGACGACGGGAACTAACGTCGAAACTAGTTCGCGAGCAAACAGGTTGATACGTTCGGCGGGAGCAGACTAGCCGTGATGCCCCCCGACTGCGATAAACGCCCTCCACTCGTCACCAGCCCCTCCAGCGGTACCGACCGCACGCGGTCCGCCAGATTGACAGCCGACCCCGGTTCCGTCACTCCCCACAATCGCGGGGGTTCACACTCAGGGACCGCGGGCGCGTACGAGAACGCATGAACCGAGCGAGCGTCGTCGCCGCCGGCGCGGCGAGCGGCTACGGCATCGCCGTCTTCGCCGCCATCGCGGTGTTCTTCGGCGACGCCTCGCAGGGACTCGGTGTGGCCGTCGGCTTCGGTCTCGTGACCGTCCTCGCCATCTTCGCGGTGACTCGAATCGTCAACGGCGACTGACCCGACGAGTGGTCGGGGGTCGGGGCGGCGGCCGGCGGCTACGCCCGCGGGTCGCGGTCCGGGCCGGGGTACGACCCGCCTTCGACTTCGACGTAGAGACTCTCCGGTGCGAACAGCGACGCGAACGCCTTCGGGTGGCGGATACTGACCGGGAAGCGGCCGCCGAGCGCCGCGCCCGCCTGCGCAGAACTGAGTCGGTCGTCGAACGTGAGGAGATGCATCGCGCCGCCGCGGTAGGCCGACGCCAGCGCGGGGTTATCGCCGTCCGGGTGGGAGACGAGTTCGACCCACGAGCCGACCTTCTCGCGCCAGTCGGCCGCGAGGTCGGCGTCCGCGAGCGAGGCGACGACTGACTCGGCGTCGTCGAGGAGCGGGTCGCTGGCGACGAGCGTCGTCCACGAGTGCCGGCGGAGGTGGTCGAGCGCCGCCCTGGACGGACCATCGACGAGAAGGTCGGCCGCGAGCACGTCGGCGTCAGCGACGACCCGCGCGGGCGAGGGGTCCGTCTCAGGCATCGTCGCCTCGGCGGGCGCGGAGCGCCTCGGTGATGTCGGCTTCGGTCGTCTCGTAGGCGGCGGCGCGAGCGAAAAGCGACTCCCAACTCATGTCCGCTACCACGAGACGGGTCGAAAAGAATCCGACGCAACCGGTTTCGGACTCGAACAGTTACAATTCCTCGATATTGAAATTGTTTGTGATTACATTGAGTGGGAAACAGTTAATTCGCATTCGCCGAACCACAATGCATGGCGATAGAGCGACGGCGTTTCTTACAGGCGGCCGGTGTTGGCGCGGTTCTCGGACTGAGCGGATGCACGGGGAACGCGAATCCCCCGCAGGCGAACAACGAGACTGCGGAGGGTTCCGGAGGGAGCCAAAGTGGGAGCGGCGCGACCCAAGAGCTGACGCTGGCGACGACGACCAGCACGTACGACACGGGGCTGCTGGACGCCCTGAACCCGGTGTTCGAAGAGAAGTTCAACGCTCGGGTGAAGACCATCTCGCAGGGGACCGGCGCGGCCATCGAGACGGCGCGGAACGGCGACGCGGACGTGATTCTCGTCCACGCCCGCGGCGCAGAAGACGAGTTCCTGCAAGACGGTTACGGCGTCAACCGCCGGGACGTGATGTTCAACGACTTCGTCGTCGTCGGGCCGGCGGACGACCCCGCGGGCATCTCGGGGATGGAGAGCGCGGCCGACGCGTTCGCGACCATCGCGGACGCCGAGACGACGTTCGTCTCCCGCGGCGACGACTCCGGGACGAACAAGAAGGAACTGCTCATCTGGGAGGCCGCTGGCGTCGAGCCGTCGGGGACGTGGTACCGCGAAATCGGCAAGGGCATGGGCGACACGCTCGTGCAGGCCGACCAGTCGGGCGCGTACACGCTCTCCGACCGCGGGACGTTCCTCGCGACGCAGGACAACATCGACCTCGAAATCCAGGTCCAGGGCCCGCTCAAAGGCGGCCCGACCATCCTGAAGAACCCCTACGGCGTCATCCCGGTGAACCCAGCGAAGTACCCCGACGTGAACTACTCGCTGGCGATGGCCTACGCCGGCTTCCTCACGAGCCCCGAGGGACAGGAGATAATCAGCAACTACACGGCTAACGGGTCGCAGTTGTTCTTCCCCAACGCGCTCTCGGAGGAGCCGCAGTTCGGCCAGTACGTCCCCGAGAACTACGACGGCGGGGAGAACGCCTCGTCGTCGGCGTCGGTCTCCGACGCGCAGTTCGAGTCGTGGGTGGCACAGCACGTCCCCGAGGACTTTTAGTCCGGTCGGACCCCACCACCGACCGTGTTCGGCCTCGGCGACCTGAACCTCACCTACCTCGTCAGCATCACGGCCGTCTCGCTGTACGTGAGCACCGCGGCGGTCGCGCTGAGCGCCGCGCTCGGCCTTCCAATCTCGCTGGCGGTCGGGTTCCGCGACTTCTACGGGAAGTCGGTCGTCACCTCCATCATCTCGACGGGGATGGGCTTTCCGAGCGTCGTCGTCGGGCTCGTCGTCCTCTTGGCGCTGTCCCGCTCGGGACCGCTCGGGACGTTCGACCTGCTGTTTACGCCCGAGGCGATGATTCTCTCGCAGACCATCCTCGCGCTCCCCGTCCTCGTGAGCGTCTCGCTTTCGGCCGTCCAGTCGGTTCCACAGGATCTCAGAGACGCCGCGTTCGCCGCCGGCGGCACCTCGACCGACGTCGCCCTGCTGGTCGTCCGCGAGGCGCGCTACGGCATCGTCACGGCGCTTCTGGCCGCCTACGGCCGCGCCATCAGCGAGGTCGGCTCCGTGCTCATCGTCGGTGGCAACATCGTCTTCTCTGACAGCACGTCGTTCACCCGGACGCTCACGACGGCCATCACCGTCGAGGCGCGGAAGGGGAACATCGAGACGGGCATCGCGCTCGGCGCCATCCTGCTCGCGCTCGTCCTCGGCGTGAACGCCCTCGGCGCGCGCTTCCGCGACCGCACCCCCGGCCGGAACGGGAGGGGACGATGACAACCGAGCGACCCGGGGCCGGCGACACCGGTGCCAGCGAGTCCGACGAGACCACCGCACCCGACCCGGCGTCGAACGGGACGGGGCGCGGCAGGACCCGACTCGCGGCTCACGACCTCGGCCACGGCTTCGGCAACGGCGCGGTACTGGAAGACATCTCGCTCGCCGTCGAACCGGGCGAGATTCTCGCCGTCGTCGGTCCATCGGGGACGGGCAAGACGACGCTCTTCCGACTGCTCGCCATGTTCGAGCGACCGGACGAGGGAACGGTCGAAGTCGGCGACGACGACGTGTGGGCGCTCCCCGAAGCGCGCCGACTGGCGGTCAGACGCCGGGTCGGGATGGCGTTCCAGACGCGGAGCCTTTTCTCGACGACGGTCGAAGAGAACGTCTCCTACGGGCTCCGGGTCCGCCGGCCGTGGTCGGCTCGCGTCCGCGAGGCGGTCGAGGGGCTGTTCGGCCGCGAGGAGCCGTCAGAGACGGTCGAGGATGCGCTTCGGACAGTCGGGATGTTCGACAAGGTCGACCGCGACGCCGGCTCGCTGTCGGCGGGCGAGGCCCAGCGCGTCGCCATCGCGCGGGCGCTCGCACCCGACCCCGACGTGTTACTGCTGGACGAACCGACCTCGAACCTCGACCCGCGGAACACCGCCGCCATCGAGTCGGCGATGCGGGCGGCGCGGGACCGGGGCATCGCCGTCGCGCTCGCGACTCACGACATGCAGCAGGCCCGACGGGTGTCGGACCGGACGGCCGTCATCCTCGACGGGACGTGTATCGAGTCGGGACCGACCGCGAGGGTGTTCGAGTCGCCGAACGACGACCGCGTCCGCCGGTTCGTCGAGGGGAAACTCGTCTACTGAGCGCGGGAGACGAACGGCAATCTCGGCGGTGGTATAACAGCAGATATTGCACGTAGATAGCGTGTGACCCCTGTCTGACGCAGATTTAAGGTCCCCCGTACGTACCCGGTGATAGGGCGCGCACTCGGCCTCAGTTCCCATCCTCCCACCGGCGCGCCCGGCACGAAAACCACCACCACCATCGTCGTTCTGGTTTCCCCCGGTACGACAACGCGGCGCCGCCACCACGGCGCTGTTTTCCGAGGCAGACCGCACCGCAGAGAGACATCTCGGCGCGACAGGCGTCAGCACAAGTGGCACTGGTACGAGCGGTGGCGACGCGAAGAGAAGAGCGTCGGTTCGGGGACAGGAGTCAGCCGAGCAGTTTCGACCGGACCTGCTCCAACGCGTTTCGCTCCGTAAGGAGCGCGAGCTGGTCGCCGGGTTCGACGACGATCCCCGGCAGCGGAATCGTCATCGGCTCGCGCTCCCGGCCGTGGGCGTAGACGCGACCGTCCGCGCCGAGGTCGATGTTGGCCACATGTTCGCCGACGATAGGCGCGCCGTCGGGAACGGTTACCGTCGTCAGTCGGAGTTGGTCGGTGAGGTCGCCGATAGCGTTGAAGTCGCCGCCGAGGAGCGCCGTCTTCGCGCCGGCCGCGCCGAGTCGTTCGGGGTAGATAATCTC
The DNA here is from genome assembly GCF_001482285.1 of Haloferax sp. Q22. Classification (GTDB taxonomy): domain Archaea; phylum Halobacteriota; class Halobacteria; order Halobacteriales; family Haloferacaceae; genus Haloferax. The sequence goes on from NZ_LOEP01000005.1 coordinate 143,601, forward strand.
GTCCACGTCGTCAGCGTAGCGCTCGTAAATCTCCTGACGGTAGTCCTCGCTGATGCGCATGACCGTCCGGCAGTCGTACTCCTTTCCGAGCATGCAGGCCGCGAAGTTGATGTTCGGGTCGCCGGTCAGCCCGCCGACGGCGTCCGCGCCCTCGACGCCCGCTTCCCGCAGGACGCTTTCGGTTCCGCCGTCGCCGAGAACCGCCTCGAATCCCTCGTCGCGGGCGCGGTCGACCTTCTTGTCGTTGTTGTCGACGACTGTCACGTCGTGGCCCTCCTCCCGGAGCACGCGGGCGGTCCGCGAGCCCACACGGCCGTAGCCAACGATAACGAATTTCATGGTAGTAGTATGCACACCAGGTGGCTAAAAGATGGCCCCCGTCAGGGTCGAGTCCGTTCGAGTCGCTCCGTGACCGAATCGATGGTGTCCGCGAGTGATGGCGTCCCGAAGAGGGCGACGAGCACCGCGCCGACCGTGTCGAAGACGAGGTCGACGATGGTGTCGCCGAGTCCGTACTGAACGAGGACGGCCTCCGAGCCGACGGCGTCGGCGGCGAGGCGCGCGCCGAACTCCAGTACCTCCCAGAACACGCCGGCCGCGAGCGTGAAAAGCAGGATGTAGACGAACATGAAGCGGTCGGGGAGGTAGACGGTCTCGGTGTACTCGTCGACGGCCCGCGCGGTGACGTAGCCGACCGCCGCGACGACCGTCGCCGAGAGCGTGTGGGTGACGTGGTCCCACCAATCGATGGAGTGGTACGGACCGAGCATGCCGATAGCGTGGAGCAACACCGCCAGCGCTAACCAGAGGCCGAGAAGGGGATGGAGCCGAATCTGCCAGTCGCGGCGGAGCACCGCGGGGAGGAACGTCGCCGCCAGCGCGAGCACCGCGTTGACGACGACGCTCAGGTTCCGCGTGTAGAGACCGACGAGAAAGATACACACGATGATAGCCTGAATCGCCCGCCCCGCGAGTCGCTCGATTCGACTGGGGACCATTGCGGTGTGATACGGCCTGAGCGCCCTAAATTCGACCGTGATGCTAGCTAGCACGACCACCGACATCGTTTTTCCTCCAGATTGCATACGCCCCACCGATGATGGCCACCACTCACGCCCTCGCGGGTGTCGTCCTCGGCACCGCCGTGTGGGCGCTGGTCCCCGAGGCCGGGATGCTCCCGGTGCTCGCGGCCGCACTCGGCGGCCTGTTCCCCGACTTCGACCTGTACGCGGGCCACCGGAAGACCCTCCACTTCCCCGTGTACTTCAGCGCGCTCGCCGTGCCCGCAGTAGCGGTCGCCGCGCTGAACCCGACGACCACGACGCTCGCTGTCGCGCTGTTCCTCGCGGCGGCCGCGCTCCACTCCGCGTCCGACGTGCTCGGCGGCGGCCTCGAACTCAAGCCGTGGCTCGGCACCTCCGAGCGCGCCGTCTACGACCACTGGAACGGCCGGTGGCTCGCTCCGAAGCGCCTGATTCGCTACGACGGCGCGCCCGAGGATCTCGCGCTGACGCTCGCCTTTGCCGTCCCGCCGGTCCTCGCCTTCGACGGCCTCGCGGAGACGCTCGTCATCGCCGCGGTCGCCGTCTCCGGCGTCTACGTCCTGCTCCGGAAACCGATGGTCGCCATCGCGGAGACCGCCGTCGCGGCGATACCCGACCACGTCGTCGACTACGTGCCGGAGCGGTTCGTCCGCGACCTCCGGTAAGCCCCCGTTTTTTCGACTCCCGCGACTCCGCTCGGAGCCGCGACTCTCCACCCTGGCCGAGAGCGGTGTCTGCCGAGCACCCGACACGACTTCTCCGGCCAGCGCTCCGAACCACGCATCGATCAATATCGGGAGAGAGAGCGTCAGAAACACCGGTACGTTCGGAATCCGAACATAGCGTCTTATGCTAGCACTCGACGTAGTATTAGTCACTGTCGGGCGCGACGCGGTGGACTCCGCCCGACGACAGGTGTACCATGACACAAACAACACTCACGACACGGGATGGAGCGACGACAACGTTGTCCGACGAGGACATCGACGCGTTCGCCCAGCAACTCCGTGGTTCGGTGCTCGCCCCCGAAGACGAGGGGTTCGAGGACGCGACGCGGCTCTGGAACGGATTAGTCGAGAAATCACCGGCGCTCGTCGTCCAACCGACGGGCACCGCGGACGTCGTCGCGGCCGTCGACTTCGCCCGCGAACGCAACCTACTCGTGTCGGTCCGGGGCGGCGGCCACAACATCGCCGGCACCGCCATCGCCGACGGCGGGTTGACCATCGACATGTCCCGACTTCGCGGCGTCGTCGTCGACCCCGAGGCGCGAACCGCGACGGCGCAGTCCGGCTGTCTCCTCGGCGACATCGACCGCGAGACGCAGCTCCACGGCCTCGCAACGCCCCTCGGGTTCGTCTCCGAGACGGGTATCGCCGGGCTGACGCTCGGCGGCGGGTTCGGCTACCTGACCCGCCGGTTCGGCTGGACCGTCGATAACCTCGACTCGGTCGAAATCGTCACCGCCGACGGTGCGGTTCTCCGAGCCAGCCGCGACAGACACCCCGACCTGTTCTGGGCGGTTCGGGGCGCGGGGGCGAACCTCGGCGTCGTCACGTCGTTCACGTATCGTCTCCACGAGGTCGGCCCGACGGTCTACGGCGGGCTCATCGCCTGGCCGTTCGACCGCGCCGACGAGGTGACAGCGGCCTATCAGCGCCTCACGGCCGAGGCTCCTCGAGAGCTGACGGTCTTCCTGCTGCTCCGCCGGGCACCGGCAGCCCCGTTCGTCCCACCCGAGTGGCACGGAAAGCACATCTGCGCGATGGCCGTCTGTTACTCCGGCGACCCGGCGGACGCGGACGAGGCGCTCGCACCCATTCGCGCGCTCGGAGAGCCGATTATCGACCTACTCAAAGCGCAGCCGTACACCCAGATTCAGTCGTATCTCGACGCGACGCAACCGAAAGGCAACCACTACTACTGGAAGACGGAGTTCGCGTCAGAGTTGAGCGACGACCTGATATCGACGATGGAGAGACTGACGCTCGACTGCCCGATTCCGGGCGCACAGGTGGTGGTGGCGCACATCGGCGGCGCGCTCAACGACCGTGACGCCGACGACGGGGTCGTCGGCAACCGGGACGCTACGTTCGTCATCGGTGCCGCGGGCATGTGGGAGCCGGACGAAGTCGAAGGTGCGGTCTTCAGACAGTGGGTCCGCGACGCGTGGACGGAGTTCAGACCCTACTCGACCGGTGGGAACTACATCAACTTCCAGACGATGGACGAAGACGAAGCCCGCGTCCAAGCAACGTACGGAGCTAACTTCGACCGTCTCCGCGAGGTCAAGGCGCGCTACGACCCGGAGAACGTGTTCCGCTCGAACCGGAACGTCAGACCGAGTCTCCCCGGCGAGGACGCGGCCGGCGATGCAGCCGGTCACTCCGAACACGCGTGAACGAACCGGGAAGAACCGGCTCTGCGGCTGATATTTTCGAACGGTAACTCGGCGAGTGAGTCCGAATTCCTGACCGAACGCGCTGTCCGTGCCTCCTGAGCGAACGGCGGTCGGTCCCCCCGACCGTCTCCCGTGATTTCCACCGGAACCCACCAAGCGTATACCGTACTGGACTCACGTACGCCGTATGCTTTCGCACCTCATGCTCGTCCTCGCGTCGGCGGTGGCGGCGGCAGGACTGCTCGGCGGGCTCTCGACCGGAGACGGCGACGACGAGTACGACTACGTCGTCGCCAAGGACGGGACCGGCGACTACGAGACGATTCAGGCCGCCATCGACGGCGCGAAGTCGTTCCCGCCGGACCGCATCCGCATCCTCGTCCGAGAGGGCGTGTACGACGAGAAGGTCGAAGTCCACGCGTGGAACCCCGACATCACTCTCGTCGGCGAGAGCGCCGAAGAGACGGTCATCACCCACGACGACCACTTCGAGAAAATCGACCGCGGGCGCAACAGCACCTTCTTCACTTACACGCTGAAGGTCCGCGGCAACGACTTCCGCGCCCGCGACCTGACCGTCGAGAACAGCGCCGATCCGGTCGGACAGGCCGTCGCCCTCCACGTCGACGCCGACCGGGCGAGTTTCGAGAACTGTCGCTTCCTCGGCCACCAGGACACCGTCTACGCCGCCGGCGAGGGCGCGCGCCAGTACTTCTCGGAGTGCTACGTCGAGGGGACGACCGACTTCGTCTTCGGCGGCGCGACCGCCGTCTTCGAGGACTGCCGCGTCCACTCGAAAGCCGACTCGTACGTGACGGCCGCCTCCACGCCGGAGAGCGAGCCCTTCGGCTTCGTCTTTCTGGACTGCGAACTGACCGCCGACGCCGACGTTTCCGAGGTGTATCTCGGCCGGCCGTGGCGGAACCACGCCCGGACCGCGTTTGTTCGCACGTGGATGGACTCGCACGTCCTTCCCGCCGGTTGGCACAACTGGTCGCGCCCGGAAGCCGAGGCGACGGTCGAATACGCGGAGTACGACAGCCGAGGACCGGGAGCGAGTGGTGAGCGAGTCTCGTGGGCGAACGTGTTGACCGAAGACGAGGTGGGGCGGTATTCGACGGCGAACGTGTTGGGTTCGGAGGGTGATGAAGCGTGGTGGGACTGGGAGGAGTGAAAGTGCGAGTGGGAGGGTTCAGTCTCGCACGGAATCCGACAACCGTTCGGCGACGAGACGCCTCGCTCGACGGTTGGATTTCGAGAAGAGCCTAGGCCGGGAAGAACCGCGGGCACTCGTCCGCCGGGCGTTTTCACGCCCACGTACCCGGTGTGCCGTTTAGAGGTGTACCCGGAGAACACCAATGGCACTCAAAGCCACACCACCACACGAAGCGAAGAACCGATTTCTGAAGGACAAGGAGCCGGGCGTGACCCGGAAGACCCTGAAGAACTACCGAACCAGTCTGCGGCAGTTCTGCAACTGGCTGGACGAACAGGGAGTCCAGACCCTCAACAACCTCGACAGCGAACTCATCCAGCGGTACAAGGAGTACCGCCTGTCCAACGTGAAGGTCATCACGGCCCGGCAGGATATGATGACCATCAAGCAGTTCATCGAGTTCTGCGAACACATCACGGCAGTCCCACGCGGAATGGCGGATATGGTTCGGATTCCCCAAGTCAGCGAGAACGACGAGATTTGTGACGACCTCCTCACTCGGGAGGAGGCCGTGGGGGTACTCGACTTCCTCAGCAAGTACCAGTACGCCAGCAACCGGCACGTCACGCTACTGATTCTGTGGAAGACCGGGATGCGAATCAGTGGTCTTCGGGCGCTCGACCTCGGCGACTTCGATGAGGGTCGCCCGGCGCTTCAACTCCGTCACCGACCCGAGACAGGAACACCACTCAAGAACAAGGAGAAGGCCGAACGGGACGTTCTCATCACGCCCGATATGGCCGAGGTCATCACGGACTACATCGACCAGAACCGCCCCAACGTGGAGGACGAACACGGCAGGAAGCCGCTCCTCGCCTCGAAGAGCGGACGGGTGGTGGAGACGACCATTCAGCGGTACGTCTACACGGCGACCCGTCCGTGCATCTACAACGGCGGGAACTGCCCGTTCAACCGGGAACTCGACACTTGCGAGGCCCTCTCGTGGAACGCCTCGTCCAAGTGCCCCGGCTCGGTCAGCCCGCACGCGCTCCGACGTGGGTACGTGACTGCGGCTCGGAACGCGGGTCAGCCGAAGGACGTGACTGGCGAGCGAGTCAATATGAGCGGGAAGGTGCTGGACAAGCACTACGACAAGGGGACGAGTGCGGAGAAGGCTGAGAGGAGACGAAATCATATCAGAGATATCTGATTTTCAGATTTCGGTGTCAATCTACCAAACTTTCATTATGCAACTACTCTTTTCTTAAGAAGATGATGGAGGATATAGAGGTTCCCCACGTGTATACTGATTCTGACCAACTATCCGGTGTTACTAAGGAGTACGTCTGCTGGCTTGATTTGATGGGTATTCAGAACACGATGGCGACTTCGGTCGAAACTTCTGCTATTGATATTCTGAATCTTCACGTAGCGGTTGATGAGGCTATGGATAGGGATGAGGTCACTCACTACCCAATAATGGATGGTGTATACCTGACTTCAAAATCTAAAGACTCAATGCTAGAATTGCTCCAAGATGTGTTTGCGAAATTAGCAAAAGATAATATTGAAAATAGAAAGCCGCAATATGTTTATATACCTCGGGCATCGCTCGCCTTCGGCCCGATAGTTCACGGTGAGAATCTTGATGACGGTGTTAATGAAGAGTTCATCACCGGGTCAGATTACGCTGAATCTCTCCTCCTTGGTCTCCCAATGATTCAGGCAGTCCAAAATGAACCTAAAGCGCCACCTTTTGGAATCTATATTGACGAGTCCGCACGAGCATTTGCCCCGAGTGGACAGGAACCTATTGAACGAACTTGGTATGACTGGTTCATATTCCTCAAAGATGACATTGACGAACTTCTGTATAATACTCTGGAAGAATACTATGATTGGTGCCTCGAAAACTCACACCGAATCAATTACCCAAAGGAAGATATCGAGAAACACCAAACAAAAGCCGAACAATACCTTCTCGGATAGGATTCATCATCGCTTTGGGTTGTGATTATTGATTCACCTATTCAATATCTTGAGTTGGAGCCGAACATCACAGAAAACACCTTCAACCAAGGAATCAGGCTTCCGACTGTGACAAGCCCGGCTCCAAGGAATATCAACCAGATACTCCCTTCTCCCGGGTTATTCAAGAGTTGAGATGCTCCAACAGTCTCCATTATCGCGCCGATGAATCCAAATGGCCCTGCAAGAACGGTCGCACCAATGATTCCAGCGAGAGTCACCAACCCCGGAAACGACGTGATGAGGCTGGAAATCAAGCCAACCGAAAATTCGCTTGTTGCCTGAGTTTGGCTGGCGGCCTCCATTATTCGTCCTGCAACAGTTGCTAAGAGTGTCAAAACCATCCCAGCAAAAGCACCACGGACACGTTCAGCGAATCTCTCCTCGGGACGCATTGATTAAGAAAATGTTGTTTCTGGTGAAAAATCAAACTTCCGCCAACATTGGGCGGGCACGACTTTAGTCGCTCAAATTAATGTGCTTTCCCGGGGAAGTCAAATCCAGTCATTTTCCCAAATCGCAAGACAGCGGGAACACCCTGCGCTCACGGGTCTCCTTCTCGCCGCATTTAGCCAGCGAAACTTGCCAGTAAATGGGTGGGACTGTTGGCAGAAAGTCGGCCTAAGATTAATTAGAACGCCGCGCCGTTGGCGCATTACACCTCTGGGCCGAATTAGAAGCCTAGGCCGGGATGTGAACATCATCTTCATAATCTCTGGTATCAATGTTAAGTTATCGGAATGTCCGACACACGAGCCAAAGTCGAGTCCCTCCGTGAACGCATCCAGGACTCTAACGACATCAGCGAGGAGGACCGAGAGGTCCTCCTTCAGTTCAGCGACACCATCTACCTCCTGAAGTCGGAGTACACCGACCACCGACACGACAAGCTGCTTCGGCACTGCACCCGAATCGCTGAGGAGGTCGGCGGATTGGCCGACACCCTCGAAGACCGGGACGCGACCGAAGACATCGTTCGCTGGATCAACCAGACGTATACGAACGAGTACACCAACCACGACTACCGGACAGCGCTCCGCGTCTTCGGTCGGCGCGTCTCCGAGGACGACGAGATCCCGGGCAGTATCGAGTGGATTCCTTCGGGAACGTCGAGCAGCCACGACCCGGTCCCGAACCCGTCGGAGATGCTGAAGTGGGAAGAGGACGTTCTCCCTATGATCGAAGAGACCCGAAACGCCCGGGACGCCGCTCTGGTTGCCGTGGCCTTCGACGCCGGAGCTCGAAGCGGGGAACTCCAAGACCTCACCGTCGGCGATGTGACCGACGCGAAGAACGGTCTCCGCGTCTTCGTCGACGGGAAAATGGGACAGCGTTCCGTCCTCCTCATCCCGAGCGTTCCCTACCTTCAGCGATGGCTGTCCGACCATCCAGGATCGGACGACGGTGACGCACCTCTCTGGTCGAAGCTCAGCAAACCGGAGGAACTCACCTACCGGCGGTTCAGGTCTATCTTCGACGACGTGGCCCAGCGGGCCGGCGTCACGAAGCCGGTGACCCCGACCAACTTCAGGAAGTCTAACGCTTCCTGGTTGGCTGAGAAGGGTATGAACCAAGCCTATATCGAGGACAGACAGGGCCGGAAGCGCGGAAGCGACGCAACCGCGCACTACGTCGCCCGCTTCGGTGGGGAAGCAGAGGACGAATACGCCCGAATGCAGGGGGTCGAAATCGACGAAGAAGAGCCGGAACCGATTGGCCCGGTCGAATGTCCCCGCTGCGGTAGGGACACGCCGCGCCACGAGCCGGCCTGTGTCTTCTGTAATCAGGCCATCAGTCACGCGGGTGTTCAATCGCTTGACGAGCAGCAACAGAAAGTCCGGGACGCGCTGTTTCAGTTCGCCCAGGAAAAGCCGGAACTCATCGAGGACTTCCAACGCGCTCGTGACCTCACTGACTTGTTGGAAAACAACCCCGACCTCTTTGGGGACGCTCAGGAGTTCGCCGACGCTCTCTCGGAGAACTAACATCTCCTCAGGCCAGTTCTAGCTTGATTCGGCCCAGTTGCTCTTCGACGTTCTCGACGCTCTCAACGCCGTCACAGTTGGCGAGCAGTGCCAAGACGTAGGCACGGGCCTCTTCATTACCGCAGGCGAGCACTCGGCTGAGCATCTCGCTGTTCTCGCGAACGAACTCGTCGAGGTCCTCCTCGTTCATAGGACCCCCTCTGAAATATCTTCCAGGGCTTCGATTACTGTCAGAGCCCGGTCTAGGTGCACGCCAACCTCTTGGATGGTCCTCACCTCGGTAAGGGTGAGTGGCTCGGAGATATTTCCATCCTCGTCCATTCGCCCATTCTGGATTTCGGCGATGATGGCTAGCGTATTTTCGACCTCGGAATAGGCGTTATCGTAGATCGCCTCTTCACGTTCCGAGAAGCTCTCTCGGATGGGGAGGTCGTAGTCGATTCGTTGCCGGCAGACGTTTTCGGTACTCGGCATTTTGGTCGTGTGTTGGTCGTACCCCGTTCCCGGCCGGGTACACCGACGATGAGGAGAGCGCCGAGCAGACCGACGAAAGTTTAAGCCCCACCGGCCCGCAGTGCCGATAGGGATTCGCGGCCTTGCCGACGATCCCACCACCGTCGTGCCGTGTTTCGAGCGGAGGTAGCACGGGTTCCAATCGCGATACCTCGCTCGCCTGGTTGCGGCACGACGTGCGCCACGTCGTGAGCGTGCGATGTCGTGTTTCGTTCCTGTATACCTACGTATCCATCCGTATACCCGGTATGTAATAAGTCTAAGTTCTCATTTGACCCTTCACAAAACCGCAAGACTGCGGCCCGAAATTGGTCAAATTTCAGCCCTTGATTTCGCGGTTTTTTCGCCGGTCTTTGGTCCCTTCTGCGACGGCCGAGAGCTTCCATACCGCGACCAACACGACCACCGCCAGAAGGGCGTGCGACCAATTCACCTGGTGCTGCACCGAGTGCTCGAAGCTGTGGGACCGAACCACCCGACCCTCGACGTTCTCCGGAGAGGGATTCAAAACAGCTCCTCCGTCGGATCGTAGGGCGACCCCGTCCCGGATTGGTCGGTTGCAGTCGTCCGTTCCGGGCGGGACGTGGCGCTGTTCTCTTCGGAATTGGTCGACCGGGACCGGGCACTCCGCCGTTGCGATTGGTCGAGTACGTCGATACCGTCCGGATTCTCCCGAACGTAGTACCGGATTGCTCGCCGCACCAACTCCGACCGGAAGGCGTTGTTCTCGGCTGCGGCCGAGTCAAGCTGTTCTCCGAGAGCCGCCGGGAGACGGCACGAAACGTGGGATGTCACACGTATACTGACGGATACGCTAGATAAATAGATTGGTGAAAGTTCAATCCAATTCGGAAGAAATGAAGTGGGACCTCGGTCTCGGCGGTCCTAGAAAACAATAAAAAGCCAAAGGAACACCGTAGGGGTATGGCTTCTGACGACGAGAGTCTCCTCCGCTATACCGAGGGCGGGCAGACCCTCGATCTCGACACGCTCGAATCTCACCTTTGGGAGGCTGCCGACATCCTCCGCGGCAGCATCGACGCGGCCGATTACAAGAACTACATCTTCGGCCTGCTGTTTCTGAAGCGAATCAACGACCGCTTCGAAGAGGAGACAGAGGAAATCGCCGAGGAGTACGACGTAGACGAGGAGACGGTTCGCGGCGACCGCGACCTCCACGAAGAGTTCTGGGTCCCCGACCGCGCCCGCTGGGACCACATCGCCGCACAGGACACCGACATCGGCGCGGCACTCAACAAGGCGCTCGAAGCCGTCGAGGACGAGAACGACGCCATCGCCGACCGGGTGCTCACCTCCGTCGACTTCAACGACAAGGACCGGCTCAGTGACGCCACGCTCGACGAGCTCGTCACGCACTTCTCGAAGCACCGCTACCGGAACGAGGACCTCGAAGACCCCGACATCTTCGGCCGGGCCTACGAGTACCTCATCCGGCAGTTCGCCGACGACGCCGGGAAGAAGGGCGGCGAGTTCTACACGCCCCGCGAGGTCGTGCAGCTGCTCGTCGACTGCGTCGACCCGGAGCCGGGGGACCGCGTCTACGACCCCGCGTGTGGCTCCGGCGGGATGCTCATCTACTCCGCCCAGCACGTCGAGCAGGAAGGTGGCGACCGAGAGGACATTTCACTCTACGGCCAGGAGAAGAACCTGAATACGTGGGCAATCGGCCAGATGAACGTCCTCCTGCACGAACTGCAAGACGCCAAAATCGCGAAGGGCGACACCATCACCGAACCGAAGTTCGTCACCGAGCACGACGAGCTGGAGGTCTTCGACCGCGTCGTCGCGAATCCGCCGTGGAACCAGAAGAAGTGGAGCAAGGAGTGGGTGCAGGAGAACGAGCCGTACAATCGCTTCCCGTACGGGCTGCCACCAAAGAACCGCGGTGATTGGTCGTGGATTCAGCTCATGCTCGCGTCGCTCTCGGAGACTGGTAAGGCGGGTATCGTCATGGACAACGGCATCCTGTTCCGCTCGCGTTCGGAGAAGAAGATTCGCAAGCCGGTTCTGGAAGCGGACCTCATCGAGGCCGTCATCGCGCTACCCGAGAACCTCTTTTATAACACGTCGTCGCCGGGCTGCATCCTCATCATGAACAAAGACAAGCCCGCAGAGCGTGAGGGGAAGGTCCAGTTCATCTACGCCGAGGACCAGACGCTTCGGGAGTCCGGCGTGCAGATTTTCGAGGAGTTGTCGAACCAGAACCAGCTGACTGAGGAGGGCGTCGAGTACCTCGCCGAGACGCACTTCACTGGACGCGAGGAGGACCATCACAGTCGGCTGGTCGACCTCGAAGAGATTGAGGAGAACGACTGGAACCTGAACGTACCGCGCTACGTCGACACGACCGAGCCCGAGGAACCCATCGACGTGAGCGAGAAGCTTCGGGAGTTGGACGAACTGGCTGAGGAACGCCGGAAAACCGACGAGGAGCTTCAGGAGTACATGGAGGAGTTAGAGTACCGATGAGCGAGGCGATTGAGCACTCTGACCAGAGAGAGGGGTACAAGGAGGTCCAAATCGGTCCCGAAACACAAAGTATCCCCGAAGATTGGGAGGTGGTTCGTCTCGACAACGACGAATATGTCCAAAGAACAATGGGTGGTACGCCAGACACCAGTGTCGATGAATACTGGGATGGGGAGATACCCTGGATGCGCTCCGGTGACATTCACCAGCGGTACATCACGGATGTCGAGGGTCGAATCACCGAAGAGGGAAAAAGCGCCTCACGAGCAGAGGTTATTCCAGAACACTCCGTTCTAATCGGACTAAATGGGCAGGGTAAAACGAAAGGAACTGTCGCGATAAACGAAATCCCACTTACCGCGAACCAGTCTGTAGGCGCATACCTCGTTAATGATAAGAAGCTCGATTATCGCTATCTCTACTTTTCTCTGGACGCGAAATATTCACGCCTTCGTGCTCTCGCAGGAGGGGGCCGCTCAGGACTGAACTTGACTCTACTTGGACAAGTCAAAATCCCGCTCCCCCCACTCCCCGAACAGCGTCGCATCGCCGACATCCTCTCGACGGTCGACGAGCAGATTCAGCAGACAGACGAGATTATCAAGGAGACGGGAGAGTTGAAGCGCGGGCTTCGACAAGACCTGATCGTAGGAAAGGGGTTGTCTGATGAGTATAGAGAAGTCCGTCTCGGTGCAAAGACAGAAAAAATCCCATTCAATTGGGAGATTAAATCCTTTTCAGAGGTTGCGTCTGTTGAAAAAGGGAACACTCCGAAAACGAGTAATTCGGAGTATTACGGTGGAGACATCGTTTGGGTGACACCAGACGACTTATCTGACCTATACGAACGGGGTGAAAAGTATATCTCTGATTCCAAGAGGAAACTGACAGAGGCGGGTCTTGATAGTACCTCTGTAAATGTTGTACCGGCTCCATCGGTAATGTTCACTAGCCGATCTTACGGTATCGGGAAAACTGCGATTTGTACTGTTCCTGCAGGGACGAATCAAGGGATTATCGCCTTCCATTGCGATGACGGACTCAGTGAGGAATATCTCTACTACTATCTCAATCATATCATGGACTACATCATCGAGCTTAGCGGTGTCAGTACATTCCCCGAAGTGAGCCTAACCGATATCAGGAATCTCAAAGTTCCAGTACCCACTAAACAGCATCAAGAGCGTATCGTCAATATTCTCCAATCTGCCGACAAAAAAATAGTCGAAGAAAAGGAAACCAAGCAAAAGCTCCAAGAACTCAAGCGCGGCCTCATGCAGGACCTCCTCACCGGTAAGGTCCGCGTCAACACCGACTAACCCATGCCCAGCGAGTACGCCGAGTCCGAACGGCCAGCCCTCAACACGCTCCAGCAACTCGGCTGGGAGGTCGTCGACCAGCAGCGAACCACCTGGCTCGATCCCCGCGAGACGGAATCCTCGGCCGTACTCGAATCCCGACTTCGCGCCGCCGTCGAACGCCTGAATCCGTGGCTAAACGAGAACAATCTGAACAAGGCTGTCCGCGAGATTCAGCAGGTCGCCGGGACGAGCACGATGGACGAGAACGAGCAGATACACGAAAAACTCGTCCGGCACACCTCGGTCAAGCAGGACCTCGGCCACGGGCTGAAACACCAGACGGTCAAGTACATCGACTACGAGAACCCCGGGAACAACGACTTCTTTGCCCTCAATCAGTTCCGCGTCGAAGGACCGATAGAGGTCATCAAGCCCGACATCGTCCTGTTCGTCAACGGCATCCCGCTGGGCGTCGTCGAGTGCAAGGCTCCGACAATTGCCGAACCGCGAAGCGAGGCGCTCGAACAGCTCCAGCGCTACCAGAACGAGCGCACCGAGACCGGCAAGGAGGGTGCAGAAGAGCTATTTCGGTACAACCAGTTCTCCGTGGCGACGTGGTACGAGGGCGCGGTGATGGGCACCTACGGGACGCCCAAGGGTCAGTACAAACCGTGGCGTGACCCGTATCCGCTCGAAGACGAAGACATCGCCGACCTGCTCGGCGTCGACTACCTTTCGCCACAGCACCGGATGCTGTACGCGCTCTTTGAGCCCGAGCGACTCCTCGACCAACTGCGGCACTTCACCGTCTTCGAGACGAAACAGAGCGGGGCCGTGAAACTGGTCGCCCGCTACCAGCAGTACCGCGCCGTCGAGAAGGCGCTTGAGCGTATCGAGCACCGAAGCCGACGAGAAGCTCAGGGCGGCGTCGTCTGGCACACCCAGGGGTCGGGCAAGTCGCTGACGATGCTCTTCCTCGGGCTGAAGCTCCGGCGGGCGAAGCCCGATCCAACGCTGTTGCTCGTGACCGACCGGACCGCGCTCGACGACCAGATTCACGCGACGTTCAAGCGCTGCGGCTTCCCGAACCCGAAGAAGGCCGAGGACATCGACGACCTCCGCGAGAAGCTCAAGACCAACGCCGGAGAGACCATCACCACACTCATCCAGAAGTTCCAGCTGCACGAGGACGAAGAGGGAGACTTCCCGGTGCTCTCCCGCGACGACGACATTTACGTGATGGTCGACGAGGCCCACCGGACCCAGTACAAGAAGCTCGCGAACAATATGCGCACGGCGCTGCCGAACGCCTACTACGTCGGCTTCACCGGGACGCCCATCGAGAAGGACGAGAAGAACACGCGTCGGACGTTCGGCAACTACATCGACACGTACACCATCGACCAGTCGCTCGAAGACGACACCACCGTCGAGATTCTCTATCAGGGGCGGCTGGCCGACATTCACCTCGAAGGCGCGAACCTCGACCGCATTTTCGACCGCGTGTTTCAGGACCGGACCGACGAGGAGAAGGCCGAGATTCAGAAGCGGTACGCCCAAGAGCGCGACCTCGCCGAGGCAGAGGCACGCATTGAAGAGGTGACGCTCGACATCGTCGAGCACTTCGAGAACGAGATCGCCCGGCCGTTCAAGGGGATGGTCGTCACGACCAGCAAGCGGGCAGCCATCCGCTACAAGAAGAAACTCGACGCGCTGAATGGTCCGGAGTCCCGCGTCGTCATCTCGCACGGCCACAACGACCCCGAGGAGGTCAAGGAGTGGGCACCGAGCGATACGGAGCTCTCGAAGTACAAAGAGGAGTTCGTCGACCCCAACGGCGAGGTCGAGCTCCTGGTCGTGTGCGATATGCTGCTCACCGGATTCGACGCGCCGGTTGCCCAGGTGATGTACCTCGACAAACCGCTGCGAGAACACAACCTCCTACAGGCTATCGCCCGCGTCAACCGGCCGTTCCCGGAGAAGAATCACGGGCTCATCGTCGACTACTACGGTATCTCCGACGACCTCAAGACGGCTCTGGCGATGTTCAGCGACGACGACGTGAAGCACGCGATGGTCCCGCTGTCGGACAAGAAGCCGGAACTCGAAGCCGCCCACCGTAAGGCGGTCTCGTTCTTCGACGACATCGAGGACATGGAGGCGTGTCTCCAGACGCTCGAACCGGAGGACACCCGAATCGAGTTCAAGAACGCGTACAAGCGCTTCTCGCAGCTGATGGACATCGTGCTGCCTGATCCGATGGCGAACCCCTACAAGAGCGACCTCGACCGCCTCAGCGAAATCTACGCCCGGGCAAAGCAACGCTTCCGGGACGACTCGATGAATCTAGAGGGCTGCGGCGAGAAGGTTCGGGAGCTCATTCAGAAACACATCCGCTCGAAAGGCATCGACGTGCTCAACGACGACCCGGTCTCGATAATGGACGAGGGGGAGTTTGGTGCGAAGATTGATAGCCTAGAGGACGACGAAGCCCGGGCAAGTGAGATGCGCCACGCAGTCAAACACGAGATTTCGGTTCGCTTCGACGAAGACCCGGTTCAGTACGGTTCGCTCCAGGAGCGCGTCGAGGAACTCATTGAGAAGTATAAACAGAAGCGTATGAGTGACCGCGAAATCATCGAGGAGCTCAGGAAGGTCCTCGACGAAATGCGCTCTCGCGACCAGCAGGCCCGCTCGAAGGGGCTCGCCGACGAGACGGAGCTGTCCTTCTATCACGCGCTGGAAGACGTACTCGAAACCGAAGACCGGACCGTCGACCAAGAGGCGCTGGTCGATTTGACCGGCGACATCGTTGCGGAGGTCGAAGACGTTGCCAGCGTCGTCGAGTGGCAACAGAAGGTATCCCTCCAGCAGAAGCTTCGGAAGAAGGTGAAACTCCGACTGATCCAGGCCGACGTGTCCATGTCGGACAGCGAGCGTACCCAGCTCACGAATCGGATCGTAGAACTTGCCAGAGCGCACTACAAGCCATGAGAGAGTACCATATCGGTCAGACTGTCGTCCCCTATGAAATTGAGTGGAGCCCCGACCGCTCTACTATCGGGCTCTCGATGGACGGCTCGATGGAGCTGACCGTCCGGGCACCCGTGGAAGCGTCCCTGGACGATGTTGAGGAGGTCCTTGCGGACAAAAAGCAGTGGATTCTCGAAACGCTATACGGCCTCGCCGAGCAAGACGATCCACCGCTGGATAAGGAGTACTTGAGTGGTGAGAAACTTCTCTACAACGGCCGTCGCTACCGGCTCCAAGTAAGCGAGGGGGACGTTCCCGAACCAGAACTACGATTTGATGGGACACGCTTCGAGCTGACCGTTCCTGAATCTGATCCGGGAAATACTCGAAGAAAACAGCAGGCCGTCGTCGACTGGTACATTCGGGAGGCGGCTGAGAAGCTTCCAGCGCGGGCAAACAGCTACCTCGAAAAGTTGGGTCTCGACGAGGTAGACATCGAGGTGAAGACGCTCCGGCGTCGGTGGGGCGAGTATCGACCCGGGAAGGTATTCCTGCATTGGCGTCTGATTCTTGCTCCTAGGAAGATTCAGGACTACGTTGTAGCTCACGAGCTCGCTCACTTCAAGCACGACGAGCACTCAGATGCGTTCTGGAATACCGTTGGGACACTGGTCCCAGACTATCGGGAAAGACGGGAGTGGCTTCGGGTAAAGGGTGGAACACTAACGGTATGACTAGCTACGTTGCATTTGTCGCTTGAGAGATGCACTGAATCGCTTGAACTCTTTGGTCTCTAGGAATCAAGTTTAACGCAAAGTAAGATTCAGATGGACTCTCATCCTGAATTCAGTTGGATTTATCAACCTGTACTTAGTTCTCGGCCAATATGACGAAAATAGAATACAGCGGTCGTACCTGCAAAGACTGCGGAACCACAATGCTGGTTCACAATCCCCGGCAAATATTTGCTTGCGAGGAATGTGAGAAGGCTTGGTCAATGGAATCACTCAATGATTGGTCGGGTGAGGAGATGCCACCTGATACCCAGTTCTCGTACTCCGACCTCTTCTAAAGATTCACAATACATCTCATGAACTGGCGACCACTAACTGTATTCCGAGGAGAATATATACATTGAGCAAATCTTCCGGCGTATGGTTTCACTTTCTGCAGTTGGGATCGTAGTCGAGTTTTTAGGCGCAGTAACGATGGTTCTGCCGGATCTCCCCTTTCTAAAGTTATTGCTCACCCCCTCTGTTCTCACAGAGGGGCGCAGAGAATTATTCGATAAATCGTCTCTGTTAGATGGGTCTGAGGAATATGAGGCCGTGCTTTCGACTGTACAGGAAGAATGGGATGGGGAAATCCGGGAAAAGCCAGCATATTTTCTCATGGAGAAACCAGGGCCGGGGGTCCCGAAGTCACTGTTCGCAGTGTATGATGAGGAGAGTGATGGCCCGTATGGAGATTTAATGGAAAACGGAACAGGTCAATCTGTGCCGGATGGCTTTGACGACCTTAATGAATATATTTGGGAAAATAGAAAATGGGATGTTGTCTGTTCAAAACAGGTATTTGATGATTGGGTGTCTACTAGAGTGGACGGAAAGGAAAATTGGGCACTCTACACCCGAGGAATGGGCTTTTTACTCTTCATCATAGGATTCGGCGTTCAATTTCTTTAATCGGCTTTCTCTGCGATCAGGTCTCTTCTGATGCATACGAAGGACAGAAACACCGAAGTTATAATTTTCTCAGGTGAAGTCTACTGTTCAAAGATGTCTTAGAGAAGAGCACCGTTCCACACCCTCCCTTCGAGTGCATCAACTGGAACGGCCGCTGCAGCGGCAGCGGAGTGTTTTAATTTTGTGCCCTTAGGCACACCCCTAACTGGAATCCAAACCCCCCGGGTTGGATTCCAGTCAGGCGGTGGACCTGCAGGACACAGGGACTTCCCTCAGATGTTAGACTACGGGCGAATCATCACCCAATTACCAGCAGAATACACCGCAAAATGAGTGTTCAGATAGTGTTGCCACTCCCGACCTGCCCCGTTATCCGGGGTTCAGGTACCGCCACGCATCGGACAGCCCGCCGTCTTTGAACCGAACCTGAGCCATCCGGAACCGCTCGACTGGGAATCCTGCTTCCTGCCAGATTCGGAATCCCTCTTTTATCGCTCGGCGCGTTTCTCTCCCAGGCTCACCGACGCGTAGCTTCATCCGAGCCTCTCGCCGACTCAGCGCGTCGTCCACGTCGATATCGTGACGAGCTGCCCAGGCGATGAAGACCCTCATCGTCTCCTCCATCCCCTGTTCGGCAGCCCGGATTGCCTTCGCTCCGGTCTCGGCCGCTCGCTTGATAGCGTCCTGCGCTTCCTGTACCGCGTCGTGAACCAGTTCAGCAACGTAGCTCGACCGGAGACTCACCTTCGCGTACTCGCGGACCACGAGGTCCTCGATGCCACGCAGCGCCCGCCTGACGCTCTCGACGTGACGGCCGTGCTCGTCCGCGATGTCGGCAGGCGAAACCACACCGCCGTCCGTAACGAGCGTCTGCAGGCTCTCCCACTGGACCGGGCTAAGGCCGTCGGCGAGGTGGCGAATAACGACGCTCTCCTGGGTGCTCCGGATGTGCGTCAGATCGAGCCCAATCGGGTCGGGCCCGTTCTCGGTCGTCTCCACCTCGAAGTACGCATCCGAGACAAACGGACCTTCTCCCCGTGACGGTGCCACGTCGAGGCCAGCATCAGCGAGGACAGACAGGACCGTTTGATCGAGCTCTCGCTCCAGTTGGTTCAGCTCTTCCGGGGTCACTCCCAACTTCTCGTCCCACCGGCTCACCTGGTACGATGCGCCGACCTTCGGATGCGCGAGAGGCGAGTCATCTCCCTGGCTGAGCGCTTCTCTCGCGTAGTAGTGCTTAATCTCCTTCGGGAGCGAGTGGTCTGGGAACGCCTCGCGAATACGACGCGGGCCGAGTGTGACGGTGTGATAGTATCCCGGCAGATTACGGCCGTGATCGTCGTCGTCGTTCTGCACAACCTTACGGTACCCTTGCCGGTCAGATTCGAGCAAGTGCCCCATCGACGCTATCGGACCCTCACGAGCGTGTACCGGACCACTGGCGTCCTCGTGGACGCGCACGTACCGTTCGGCGTCTTGGACGTTGCTGTACTCGTGGGGTTCCTCGAAGTAGTCGGCACGGATTCCGACGGCTAACGCAGCCGACTGAAGCAGCTGCAGATAGCGGTGGAAGTCGATGTTCGACCCCTGGATTTTCACGTTGACCGCTTCGCGAATTCCGTCCGGGACCGAGTAGTCGGAGACAGTGCCATCGCGCTTCTGGACTTTCATCCCCTGCCATCGGGGCGTGATGTGGGCGTTGAAGCTCTGCTGTCCGACCGGGTCCTCTTCTCCGTGGCGCTTAACTTTCAGCCGGAACTCTCGCATCTCGTCGAGTCGCCACTCGGTGCCGGTTGGGAGCCGAGAGCCGGGATGAACGACGTTGCTGTCCTGGTAGTACAGCGTGACCGCCCACCGTTCTCCCCGGTCGTGGAACTCGGAGCGCTGGCTTCCACCTCCCGCCTTCACTTGCGAGTCGGCGGCGAAGAACGGAGCTAGCCCGTTCGCGTCGAAGAGGTAGTTCGCCGCGAACTCGTGAGGTGCCGGCTCGACGTAGCCGGTCATGCCGACCACCTCGCGCGACCTGCGTCCGCCAACTGTTTGGCGGTATACGCGTGTCTACGGAAGGTAAAACCGGGATGTGAAGGAAACGATTCAAGCCTAGGCCGGGATTTGAACCCGGGGTCTCGTCCTTACCAAGGACGCGCTTTACCGCTAAGCTACCCAGGCAGGCATTCCTTGGTTGTCCGGGTTACTCTTTAGGGGTTTCGATTCGAACCGACCCGGAACCGTGGTAGCGTATGTCGATTAGCGGTCCGCGGCGGAGGTGACCGCGTCGTCTCCGCCGCCGCCTCGGTAGAGGGCCGCGATGCGCTCGACGGTCCCCTCGGAGACGGTCTCGTCGGCCGGGGGGAAGTCGCCGTCGTGGGTGTCGGCCAGCCCGGCGGCGTACTCCACGAGGGCGGTCGGCGGGGCCGAGCCGACGGCCGTGGTGCCGGCGACGACGGCGAGCGTGCAGATGTTCACTTCGAGTTCGCCGTCGAGGTCCGGGCGTGCCGCCTCGTCTGCCGAGCGGCGGCGAGTCTGGTCGCGGCCGAAGGCGCGGACCGTCTCGACGGCGTGGTCGGCGGCCTCGGTTCGGGCGAGGAGGTAGAAGCCGCGCGAGACGAGCACGTCCGCCGCGAGGATGTCGAGGTCGGCGTCGGTGTCCTCCTCGGGGCTATCGAGATGCGTCCACGGCTCGTCGTGGGCGAGCGACCGGGTGAGCCGGAGGCCCTCGTAGATGAGTTGCACTCCGGCCGCGCGGGAGGCCAGCCCGTTCAGGTCGACCTTCGGTTCGACGGCCCGCGCGCTCACGAACGTGAGCACTGCCGGCGTCAGGGAGGCGGCGTCGAGGCGTTCGTCCAGCGCCGCGCAGAGGGCCTCGGGCTCGATGTCGGAGAGGGCCTCGCGCGCGGCCTCGCGGGCTCGCACGGCGTCGTCCATCGGCCGAGACTTACGGTTGGGAGGGCAAAGACCTTTGGAAAACCACGGCACAACGGGCGTATGATACGGACGACGGACGACGGCGACCTCCGGGTCGTGACCATCGACCGCCCGGCACGACGGAACGCGCTCAGACCGACTGACCTCGACGCCCTCGAAGCCGCGGTCATCGATGCCGACGCGCCGGTGGTCCTCCTCCGGGGGAGCGGCCCGGCGTTCTGCGCCGGTGCGGACCTCGACAGCGTCGCCGACCTCGACGACCCGGAAGCGTTCGCGAAACACGGCCAACGCGTCGCCGACGCAATCGAAACGGCCGAGTCGGTCGTCGTCGCCGGCATCGACGGCGCGGCCCGCGGCGGCGGCGTCGAACTCGCGCTCGCCTGCGACGTGCGGGTGGCCACCCCGCGTGCGACCCTCGGCGAACCGGGTGTCCGACTCGGCCTGTTCGGCGCGTGGGGCGGGACAGTCCGTCTCCCGCGCGTCGTCGGCGAGGGCCACGCCCTCGAATTCTCGCTTTCGGGCCGCGTCGTCGATGCCGACGAAGCCCTCCGGATGGGCCTCGTCTCCCGAATCGTCGACGACCCGCGCGAGGTCGCGGCGTCGATGGCCGACAACGACCACCGGTCGCTCCGAATCATCAAGGAACGACTGCGCGACCGCGACGGCCGGGAGGCGCGGCTCGAACGGGAAGCCGCCGGCTTCGCGGAGCTTCATCGGACGAACGTCGACGACATCGCGGCGTCGCGCGAAAAGTGAGTTCAGCGGGCGGGGCGGCGGGGCCGTGGCGACCTACACGTCGAGCGCCGACGGCGCGGGGGGCATCGACCGCTTGTGGGCGCTGCCCTCGACGAGGCCGACCACGCGGTCGACCTGCTCTTCGGTCACGCCGAGGTGGCGGACCGTCGCGGACTTCGAGAGCGGGCCGTCGACGTGGAGCGCAAGAATCGCGTCCAGCGCGTCGTAGGTGAGCCCAAGTTCGTCCTCGTCGGTCTGTCCGGTCCACATCTCGGCAGAGGGCGTCTGTAACACGAGTTCCTCAGGGACGCCGACGTGGGCGGCCAACTGGCGGACCTGCTGTTTGTAGAGGTTCCCGATGGGGTTGCAGTCGACCGCCTGGTCACCGTACTTCGTGAAGTAGCCGGTCATCGCCTCGGCGCGGTTGCCCGTCCCGAGCACGATGCGGTTCTCGTGGTTGGCGACGAAGTAGTTGAGCACCGCCCGCGTGCGGACGTAGACGTTTCCGGCCGCCATGCGGTCGTCGGCCGCCTCGGGGAACGTGTCGAAGAACGTCTCCGCGATGGGTTGAATCTCGACCACGTCGTACTCGATTCCCAGCATCTCGGCGACCCCCTCGGCGTCGCTCATCATGTCCTCGGCGTTCGCCACGCTCGGCATGACGAGGCCGTGGAGGTTCTCCTCCCCGAGCGCCTCGACGGCGAGGAAGGCGGTGAGCGTCGAGTCGATACCCCCGGAGAGACCGAGGACGGCCCCGTCGGCTCCGGCGGCCTCGACGGTGTCTTCGATGAAGGTCGTGATGTGTTCGCGGTGTGCTTCGAGTTCCTCGTCGGAGAACAGGAGGTCGAACGGGGCGTCCTCCGAGAGAACGTCGACGGATGTCATGAGCGCCGGTTAGAACCGGGGGCCCAAATAGTCACGTGTCACGCGAAAACAATGGACGGCCGTCCAGTTTTCGCGGGGCTGTGATGGGGTGAAGCGCTACGTTCAAGTGCCCCCGCAGTCTACGGATTTTTGCTTCGGAACGCAGTTCGAAGCGAAGCACAGCGCGCCGATGGTCCAGTGGTAGGACACGAGCTTCCCAAGCTCGGAGCCCGGGTTCAATTCCCGGTCGGCGCATTTCTACCGAGACAACCGACGAGCAACCGCGAAGCGTGTTGCTCGTCCCTGTCGAGTGTGTATGCGACCCGAGGGAATTGAAGCAGCGAGCAACGTGAAGCGTTGCGAGTGAGGTTCAATTCCCGGTCGGCGCATTTCTGTCGAACGTAGTGAGACGAAATGCGCAGGGAATCTGAACCCTGCCAGTCGCAGCCGACGAGCAACGCGAGGAGGAACGTCTGGCTCAGGTTCAATTCCCGGTCGGCGCACTTCCGGTGAGACGTTGTCTCACCGACGTACCGTTCGTTTCACTCACGGTACTCCCTACGGTCGTTTGCCGACCGACCTTCGCAAACCGTCGGTTTGCTCAGTTCTGGCGAGAAACTATCTCGCCAACGTGCCGCTCGTTTCACTCGCGGCACTCCCGGTCGGCGCACAAAATCCCGTCTTCGAAACGTAACCCGCGTCACCGACTCAGAAAAACAGGTTCTGCACGTCGTCGAGCTCCGGCGATTCGGAGCGGAACACCGGCTCGCGGGCGGTCTGCCGAAGCATCGCGTGGCGTTCGAGGGCCGAGTCGAATTCGAGAATCGCCCGCTCGATGTCGCGGGCCAGCGCGTCGATTTCGCCGTGGAGTTCGTCGTCGTCGGCCATGATACGCGTAGTTAGTCGAGGGCTGGTAAAACGGGCTCGGCCGCGGGTCGTCATCGAAGCCGTCGGGTGCAGTTCCAGCAGAGATCGAAGGTGGTGTCGGCCTCGTTTTCGACCCCGCAGTTCGGGCAGATGCGCTCGCCCGTCGGCGTCGTCTGCACGCCGGCCTGCGAGCCGTCGTCGAACGACGCCGCGATTTCGGGGTGGGCGTAGCGGTCCGTCCGCGCGGAGTCCCGACCGGGCCCCTCGCCACCCGTCGGCTCACCGCCGTTGACGAGGTACCGATAGACCAAGAGCTGGAGCAGGGTCAACCCGAGGGCGTAGACGACGATCCAACCCCAGACGTCCATCACACATTGACTTACGTTAGCATGCTATATCGGTTCTTCGGTCGAACGGGTCTGCCGACGCTCTCGGCGGTGGTCGCGGGTGATGCCGGCGCGGCGGGCTCGCGTCGAAAAGGGAGTTACTCGCGTCGGTGGGAATCCACCGGTCCGTCGAGGTCGCGGTCGAACTCGTCGAAGGCCTCGATGTCGTCGGGGAGCTCGTAGGGTATCTCGCGCTCGTCGGCGCGGCGCTCGCCGCCGGCGTCAAGCGGTTCGGCGATCTCCTCGAAGCCGGGCTTTACTTTCACGCTCTTCGCGGGCGAGCCGACCGCGATGTGGTGCGCGGGCACGTCGCCCTGTACGACCGACCGAGCCCCGACGATGGCGTTCTCGCCGACCGAGACGCCTGCGTTCACCATCGCGTCGTAGGTGACGCGCGCGTCGTCACCGATGGTCGTGTGGTAGTTCCTGACCTCGGTCTGGTCGACGGTGTCGTGGGAGTGGCTGTAGATGTGGGCGCTATCGGAGATGGAGACGCGGTCGCCGATAGTGAGTTTCCCGCGGTCGTCGAGGTGTACGTCGTCGTGGATAACCGTGTTGTCGCCGACGGAGATGTTGTGGCCGTACGAGAAGGTGACGCCCTTGAAGATGCGGAGGTTGTCGCCGGCCTCCTCGAAGAGGTGGTTGGCGAGCATCTGTCGGAACCGGAGGGCGAAGGCGACGTTGTCGGCCATCGGGGTCGCGTCGAACTGCCGCCAGAGCCACTGGAGGTGCTTCGAGCGCTTGAACTTCTCCTCGTCTTTCTCGGCGTAGTACTCGGCTTCGAGCGTCGCGTTGCAGGGGTCGTACCCCTGCAGTCGGACCCGGGTGGCGGGCGAGACGGGCTTGCCGTTCTGCCAGCGCTCCCACGCCTCGCGGTCGCCGAACAGGTCGATGAGGGTGTCCCGAACGACCGTACAGGTGTCTTCGTCCGAGGCGAGCCGACCGTCGACCTCGTCGATGAACGCCTGTAAGCCTTCCTCGGCGTCCTCCGGAAGCGAAACGTGGACCTTCGTCATTGTACCGTCGTAAGCCGTCGAGATTCAAATGGATTCGGTTGTGCGAACCCCGCGTCAGGCCTCCTCCGGGCAATACTGGCTGGTTTCGGGCGTCCAATTGGCGTCTGGCGGAGGAGGTTCGACCCGTCCCAGAGCGGCGAGCAGGTCGGAAACGAACCGAGCGACGTGTCTGTCAGGGAGAATGGAAGAATGGTGAAACCTATCACACCCGGGCGAGTTTACACGGTAATGAGTGAAAAATTCCGAAACGGTGTTCCGGCGTGGACGCGAGAACACGCCGCCGGTCTCGACCGCGACGAATCGAACGTTGCACCGGTTATCTACCCTCCGGACGAGCGACTGGACGAAGACCTGCACATCTGGGACACGTGGTTCCTCCGGAACCGCGACGGCTCCATCGCCGAAATCGACGGCTATCGGGTCATCTTCTCGCTGACGTCGCCGTCGGACCTCCTCCCCGGAAAGCGCCACGACGTGGCGACGATTCGCTACTTCTACTCCCGAGACGGCGAGGAGTGGACCACCGGGGGCGTCGTCTTCGACGGCGGCGCGCTTGGCCAGCGGCAGTGGGCCGGGTCGGCGATGTATGACCCTGACGGCGACGGCGGGAGCGCGGAGGGGAGCGAGGCGGGCGACGTCTATCTCTACTACACCGCCGCGGGCGAGGACGGCGCGGAGGAATTGACGTACACCCAGCGCATCGCGCTGGCGACGGGTGGTACCGTCCACACCGACGACGACGAGTTCAGCATCGAGGGGTCGTGGGACCATCGGGTCATCCTCACGCCGGACGGCGACTGGTACGAGCGCGAGGACCAATCGCGCGGGATGATATACACCTTCCGCGACCCGTGGTTCTTCGAGGACCCCGCGTCGGGCGAGACGTACCTCCTCTTCGAGGCGAACACGCCCGTCCCCGAGGGGGCCGGCGAGTACGACGACCCCGTCTGGGAGGAGTTCAACGGCAGCGTCGGTATCGCCCACTCGCCGACCGGCGACCCGACCGACTTCGAACTCCGCCCGCCGCTTCTCGACGCCGTCTGCGTCAATCAAGAACTCGAGCGTCCGCACCTCGTCGTCCGCGACGGGACGTACTACCTGTTCGTCTCCAGCCACGTCCACACATTCGCGCCCGAGTTGACGGGCTACGACGCGCTCTACGGCTTCGTCGCCGACGACCTCGCGGGCGACTACCAACCGCTGAACGGTCACGGGATGGTGCTCACGAACCCGAGAGGTGCGCCCTTCCAGGCGTACTCGTGGCTCGTCTACGACCATGGCGACGACCTGCTCGTCTCGTCGTTCTTCAACTACTTCGACTACGACCGGCCGAGCCTCGACGACGTGGGACTCCTTCCGCCCGAAGAACAGCAGCGCCGCTTCGGCGGCACGCTCGCACCGACCGTCCGCCTCGCACTCGACGGCGACGAGACCGACCTCGTCGACACGCTCGGCCACGGACACCTGCCGCTACCACGCGAGGAACTGCCGACGCCGTGGTGGGAGCGAGACGGCGACGCCACTCGCGGCGGCTACTGAACGGACGCGGCGGTCACGCTCGTTTTCGCGCCTCGAACGTCGCGTCGAGTTCCCACGCGTCGAGCGAGCGGACGTCGACCCGACCGCCGCCCTCGCCGCGTCGGACCGCGACCGAGACGCCGTCTGCGTCCGCGCGCGTCGGGTAGACCCGGGTCGTCAGACAGCGCTGCTCGTCGGCGAACACCTCCAGGACCGAACAGTCGACGAACACGCGAAGCGACACCGAGTCGCCCTCGACGGGCATCGAACGGGGCTCTCGGTCCGCGTCGTGGGCGCGGGTGCTCCGCTCGCGGTCGACCGTGACGCGGTCGCCGTCGTACCGGAGGACGGTCCGCTCGCCCAGCGCCGGTGACTCGAACAGGCCGAGTTCGAACGCCGCGTCGCCTTCGACCGCGACATCGACGGCGAGTTCGTAGGCGTTGCCCGAGAGGTCGAGCGACGCGTGCTCGTCGGCGTCGAGCGCGCTCGCGTCGAGCGAGACGCTTCGGCCGCGGAGGTCGGCGAGTTCTCCGGCGGGACGCTGGCGGAATTCGCCGTCAGCGTTCACCGAGAGCTCGCGCGGGAGCGAGAGCAACCCGGACCAGCCGGCGCGCCACTGCGCGTCGACGCCGCGGGTCTCTTTGACCCACCCCCACGCGAGCGCCCGGCCGTCGTCGACGACGGTCGACTGCGGGGCGTAGAAGTCGCCGTAGTCGAGCAGGCCCTCGCGTTCGACCGCGAACTCCGGCGCGGCGAGGTCGGCGGTGCCGACGAAGTAGCGCACGTCCTCGTAGTTCGAGACGTGCAGCAGTTGGTGGTCGCCGAAGTCGAGGAGTTCCGGGCACTCCCAGACGGTTCCGTGACCCTCGTTCCCGGAGTGAAGCGGACCGACGTACTCCCACTCGCGCAAGTCGGGCGAGCGGTAGAGGAGCGCGACGCCGCCGACCGCTGCGATGGCGGAGCCGATGAGCTGGTACCAGTCGTCGCCGACCTTCCAGACGGCGTGGTCGCGGAACTCCGCGGCCCAGTCGTCGGTCCCGAGGATGTCGAGGTCGTCCGGGACCGTCTCGATGACGGGGTTGTCGGGCGCTTTGTCCCACGACCGGAGCAGCGGGTCGCTCGTCGTCGCCAGACAGGGTAGCTGGTGGTGGTCGCGGCCGCCCGTGTAGAGAATCGTCGGCACGCCCTCGTCGTCGACGACGGCGCACCCGGACCAACAGCCGTCGCGGTCCGGACCGTCCGGGTCCGGCGCGAGCGCGACCGGTTGGTCCGTCCAGTGCAGGAGGTCCTCGCTGGTCGCGTGGCCCCAGTGAATCGACCCGTGGAACGGCCCGCCGGGATTGTACTGGTAGAACAGGTGGTAGGTCCCGTCGTGCTGGATGATGCCGTTCGGGTCGTTCAGCCAGTTTGCGGGGCCGGCGAGGTGGTACCGGGGTCGGAGATGGTCGTCGCCGAGTCGCTCGCGCATTGCGTCGAATCCCGACGGGTCGCTGGGGCGGTCGGTGAACGCCGGTCTGCGGTGGGCGGGGCCGCCGAGGACCGCAAGCGCGTTGCGGAGGAGGTGTTCGTTCGCGCCCATCGTCTCGAAGTCGTTGTCGTGGTGGGTGAGAAAGGCGACTTCGGCACCGATACCGTAGACCGCGCCCGAGCCACGATCCCACGCAACGACGGACTTGAGCGCGACGAGGAAGTCGTCGCCGTGGAGCGTGCTCGCCAGAACCTGCCCGTTCTCGGGGAGGACGTGTTCGTACCGGGCGAAGGGGCGCGGCGCTTCGGGTGGTTGGAGATGGACGCCGAGCGTGTCGAACCCGTCGAAAAGCGGGTGGTCCGCGTGGATGGACTTCGTCAGCAGTCCGGTCGGGTGCGGCGAGTTCTCGGTCCCGACCGCGTCGGGCGCGACGGGGTCGATTCCCAGCGCGTCGACCGCCGAGAGGGCGTTGAGCGTCAGGAGGAGTCCGCCGCCGTCGCCGAGGTACGCGTCTAGTGCGGGCACACACTCGGCCGCGAGGGAGCGCACGTCGGCGTCGACGTGGCGGTCAGAGTGCCACCACAGCACGTCGAACTCGGAAAGGTCGGTCTCCCCGGTTGCGACGGCGTCGAGGGTGATTGTTTCGACGCTCGCTATCGACTCGGCCCACTCGAACGCCACTCGCTGTTCCTCCGTGAGTTCGGTCGCGAAGAGAAATCCGACTCGAACCGGAATCACGTCCATTGCTGACGTGGTTCGGTATCACCGTGCATGAATCTGCGGATTCACTCGAGGGCGAGCAAATTCACACAGCGCTTGGAGGGTGACCGCGGGACGCGAGCGCTGCTCCCATCGGAGATTCCCACGAGACGAAAACAAAACACACCCAATAAGTCGCCCCAATTCGTAGGGCCGGCCATGCACTACCGCGAACTCGGCACCTCCGGAATCGAAGTCAGCGAGGTCGGCTTCGGTGCGTGGGTCGTCGGGACCGACTGGTGGGGCGACCGCTCGGACGAAGACTCCATCGAGATGCTCCACCACGCCATCGACCGGGGCATCGACTTCTTCGACACGGGTGACGTGTACGGCCACGGCCACTCCGAGGAGGTCGTCGGCGAGGCGCTCGCCGACTACCGCGACGAGGTCACCGTCGCCACCAAAATCGGTTACGACTTCTACAACAACCCACAGGCCGGCCACGGCGAACTCCCCAAGGAGATAACCGGCGAGTGGGTCCGCGAGGCGACCGAAAAGAGCCTCGAACGCCTCGACATGGAGTACGTGGACCTCCTGCAACTCCACAACGCGAACGTCGACGAGGTCACGCCCGACGTGCTCGAAGCCCTCGACGAACTGAAAGAGGAGGGCCTCATCAAGGCCACCGGCTGGGCGCTCGGCCCCTCCATCGGCTGGCTGGCCGAAGGCGACATGGCCATCGAAGAGGAGTTCGACGCGCTCCAGATCGTCTGGAACGCCTTCGAGCAGGACGTGGGCAACCATTTCCTCGACACCATCCGCGAAACCGGCTCCTCGACGAGCCTCATCGCCCGCGTGCCGCACTCCTCGGGCCTCCTGAACGAGCAGGTCCGCCCCGAGACCGAACTCGGCTCCGGCGACCACCGCGGCTTCCGCCCCGACGAGTGGTACGAGACGGGCTGGGAGAAGCTCGAAGCGCTCCGCTTCCTCGAGCGCGACGGCGAGCGGACGATGGCGCAGGCGTCCATCGCCTACCTCCTCGGCTACGACGAGACCGCGGCCGTCACGCCGACGTTCCGCACGAAAGACGACATCGACGAGTGGGCGAAGGCCTCCGACGTGCCGAAGCTCACCGACGAGGAGCTGACCCGCGTCGAGGAACTGTACGCGGACAACTTCGGCATCGACCGCTTCGACGGCATGGACGCGCTCCGCTCGTCGGTCGACGGCGAGGACATCCGCGCGGCCGGCCTCGACAAGCGCGTCGCGAAGGGCGCGCGCAACGAAGCCTGATGGGTCGCCTGAAGACTCTCCTCGGCGTCACCGCGGTCGCCCACGTCGCGCTCGCGTGGCTGGTCAGCCTCGACGCCAAGAAACGCGGCGACGACGCCGGCCGCTGGATCGCGCTGACGCTCCTCACCGGCGTCGTCGGTGCCGCGAAGTACGTCCGAGACGGGCGCTGACGGCAACGACCCCGACGGCGACGACGCCGATAACCCGGGACGAGGCGGCGATGCACCGGGGCGCGGTAACGGGAACGGGAACAGGAACGGAAACGGAAACTAACTACCCCCGCTCGGACGCAGTTTTTTGTATTTAGGGAGACACGTTCGACCGATGGTCCTCGAACGAGTCGGTTCGGCACTCTCCCGCGAGGCCCGCGTCGTCGCTCAGAACCCTCCGCTTTTGGGCGTGGTTACCGGCGTGTGGGTGATGCTCATCGCGCTGATGGCGGGGCTCGAAGTGCATCTGGCGGTCGTCTGGTTCCTCGCCGTCGCCCCGTCGACGACGGTGGTGGCCTACGGCGGGCGGCGCGTCCTGCGTCGCTTCCGCGGCGAGTCAGACGGCGAAGACGAGTGGGCGCGGAGGACGGACCGAGAGGCCTACGACCCGGTCGACGACGAGTCGGCCATCGAGCGCCTGCGAGAGCGCTACGCGGCCGGCGACCTCTCGGACGAGGAGTTCGAGCGTCGCCTCGACAAGCTAGTCGAGACAGAGAGCTACGTTGCCGGGTCGCAGTCACGGTCGCAATCGCGGTCACCCTCCGGAGACGGAAGAGAGCGGGCCTTCGAGCGGAACTGATGGACCTCGGGGCGGCCGGACTCCGGGACGGCTGCGGCGACCGGTGACGGAATCGGAGTTGGAGTCGGAGCGCGCCTCGCGGGCGAGCCCGCGTGCCGGGACCAAAAGAGACACAACGCTCGACCGAGTCCGGGACGACCATGCGTAGTTCACTCGTCGACCTGCTTCCGGACCTCCTCGAACTTCTCGTCTTCAGTCTCGGGAGCGCGGTGCTCTCGGTCGCCGGCGCGTACATCGAGCACTTCGCGCTCGTCACCTTCGAACAGGGCAACGTCGAAATCGCCGCGTGGGCGGTCGTGATGGGCGCGGTGGCGCTGTACTTCGCGTACAACGTCGGCACCGACAAGGTCCGCCCGAAGCTCCGGGACGTTCGCGCCGCGCTCGCGTAGAAAAAGCTGCAGTCTGATTTTGGGCGTTCGACCGCGTTACGCCAAGAACACGTGTCGCGGGCGGTCAGCCAGCACGCACACGCCACCTTTTGCTGCGCTCGCGCGGCTCGCTGGCAAAATCTGGACCAAAAGGCTCGTCACCCCCTCCGGGGTTCCTCGCCCCGCTCCCGGTGGTCGCGGACGTTAGGCTAAGAACACGTGTCGCGGGCGGTCTGCGAGCACGTCGCGACCCCACTGGACCGTGTCACGGAACGCGTCGGAGCGGAAGAACTCCATGGCGTCGTCCTGCGAGCGCCACTGGCTGGCGATGAACATGTCGTCTTCGTCCTCGACGTTGACCATCAGGTCCGTGTCGAAGTGGCCGTCCATCTCTTCGAGGAGACCGCCGACGGTGCCGAACTTCTCGACGAAGTCGCCGCGGTGTTCGGACTTGACGGTGTAGAACATCCCCATCGTGCCGAAGCCGGACTCCTCGCCGGCGCGCTCAACGATGCCGGGGAGTTCCGAGAGGAATCCCGCGGCGGTCTCGGCGGCCGACGCCGTCTCCCAGATGGAGACGACGGCGACGCGGCCGCGCTCGTTGGCCTCGTAAACGGCCGTCTTGACGTGCGTCGGGTAGTGGTCGAAGTTGCCGCGGAGGCCCTCGACCTCGTCGAACAGCTCGTCGGCGTCGGCCTCGGAGTAGAGGACCGTCGCGTACACGTCCTCGCCGTGGGGCGTGCCGGCGTAGATGTTCAGGTCTTCGAGCTGACCGCGGATGTCCTCGTCGCCGGCCTCGTCGCCGCCGTCGTCACCGTGGTGGTGGCCGCCGTCGTCGCCTTCGCCGTGATGGTGACCGTCGCCACCCTCGCCGTGGTGATGGCCGCCCTCGCCGTGATGGTGGCCGCCCTCACCGTGTGCGTGAGCACCGTGGTGGGACTCGTCTTCGAACTCGCTCGTCGGGACGCCGTCGCCCGCGAGGAACGCGCCGAGGTCCGACGGCGGGAAGCGCCGGCCGACGTAGAACTGGCCGAACTCGCCGTACTTCGAGGAGACCTCGTCGAAGCGCATCTCGTAGACGATGTCCTTGATGTCGGTCGGGTCGTCGCCGAACAGCGTGACGCCCCACTCGTGGTCGTCGAAGCCGACGGAGGAAGCGATGACCTGCTTGATTTTCCCGGCGTACTTCCGGCCGGTGTCGCCGTGGGTGGACATCAGGTCGCGGCGCTCGTCGAACGAGAGGTCGTACCAGTTGTGTTTCTCGCCGCGGCGCTTCGACATCGGGTAGAAGGACATGTAGGTGTCCTCCGGAATGTCGGGCTTGAGTTTGCCCTCGATGTAGCGGAGCAGCCCGGTGTCGATGTCCTCCTCGTTGCCCTCGAAGTAGTCGTCCGAGACGTAGCCGGACACCTCGGTGACGGAGACGTAGGAGGTCGGCTGCTCGGTGAAGGCCGCGAGCGCGGTCTGCTCGAACTGCCGTTCGGCGCGGGAGACGTCGTCGAGCGTCGGCCGGAAGTGGACGACCACGAAGTCCGCCTTGTGGCCGAGCACGGAGAAGACGGCGGACGCGCCCGCCTCGGCGTCCTCGACCGCCTCGTGGGCGTCAAGGTACGCGACGCCCTCCTCGATTGCGCGGCGGCGCTCGTGTTCGGGCGCGTCACGCCACGCGTCCCAGTCGACGGTTCGGAAGTCGTGCAGCGCGAACCAGCCCTCGTCGGTCTGTGGGGCCTCTACCATACGGGGGCCTAGGGAGTCATCCGGTATTGAAGTTGCGAGTCGTTTTCGCGGTTCGAGAACCGTCGAAGAGAAGCGAGTCGGTCCCGGCGGGGGGCGACCGTGCTCAGCCGAGGAGCGTCGGCCCGAATATCATGAGCACGAGTGACGCGAGCATCGTGAGCCCGATTGAGGTCGTGATGGTGCGGACGACGGTGTGGGGGTCGTCGACCGGGAGCCGCGAGACCACGGCCTCGGTCGAGGTCCGCAGGATGCGGCCGCCGTCGAGCGGGTAGCCGGGGATGCAGTTGAAAAGCCCCAGTTGGAGGTTAATCCACGCCGTCCAGAACAGGACGTTGGCGACGATGAAGACGCCGCCGCCGAGGAAGCCGAGCGGGCCGCCGACCTGGTAGAAGTTGACGACCTGCCCGGTGAAGCCGGGGAAGTTCGGAATCCCGAGGACGACCGACGCGAGGGGCAAGAGCAGCGACACGTAGACGAGTTGCAGAGGCGACCCGGCGAAGGCGCTGCCGAGGCCGCCACCGTCGCCACCATCACCGCCGAGAAGCGAGAGGTACGTCCCCGCGGGGTACTCCTGCGTGCCGAAGTCGGTCAGGAGCAGGCCGCTCGTCCCCTGGAAGATGTTGACGCCGAGGAACCCGTTTCCGTCCTGCGGGTTCTCGCCGAGCGTCACCTGCACCGTCTCGAAGCCGCCGTCGCGGTAGACTTCGACGGCGACGGTCTGGTCGGGGTCAGTCCGGTCGAGCGCCTCCTGCAGTTCCGTCGAGGAGGTGATTCGCTCGCCGTTGAACGACGAGACGATGAGGGGTTGGGTCGTCCCCGTGGCGTTGTACAGCGGGCCGTCCTCGGCGACGTTCGTGATGTAGGCACCGACCGGGATGGTGCGCTCCCCGGCGGAAGTGTCGAGGCGGGC
Organism: Haloferax sp. Q22; assembly: GCF_001482285.1. Taxonomy (GTDB): domain Archaea; phylum Halobacteriota; class Halobacteria; order Halobacteriales; family Haloferacaceae; genus Haloferax. The sequence goes on from NZ_LOEP01000005.1 coordinate 176,751, forward strand.
GAACCGCGAGTCGCCGACGGCGGACTCGAAGTCGGCGCGCGTCGAGACGGCGGTCCCGTTGACCGCGGTCACGCGAATCGGGTCGGTCCCGGACTCGACGGTGAGGTTCGCCGGGTTGCCTTCGACGGAGCCGGCGACGACGAGTTCGCGCGTGACCGAGACGGTCCGTTCGCCGTCGAGTTCGACGGACACCGTCCCCGCGTCGGTCGCGAGGAGCGCGGCGTCGAGTTCCTGCGTCGTGTTGACCGGCGTGCCCTCGATGGCGGTCACGCGGTCGCCGCCTGAGATACCCGCCACGTCGGCCGGTGAGCCGGCGTACGCGCCGGAGACGGCGACGCCCGGCGCGACGGTGATAGAGCCGATGACCGGGCCGAAAAGCAGGGCGAACGCGACGAGCGTGACGGCGAAGTTGTTCGTCACGCCGGCCGCGAACATCCGCGACTTGCCGCCGCGGTCGGCGCGGCGTTGGCTCTCCTCGGAGGGTTCGACGAACGCCCCGATGGGGAGTATCGTCAGGAGGACGATGCCCATCGACTCCACGTCAATTCCCTCGACGCGGCTGAGGATGCCGTGGCCGCCCTCGTGGACAACGAGGCCGACGAGGAGGCCGAAGAGAATCTCCGGCGCGACCGAAAGCGGGAGGAAGTCGTTAACGCCGGGGATGACCAGGAAGTTCTGCGGCTGGTTCACCTGCGTCGGGGCGGGCGGGTTCTGGAGGATGACGATCGCCTGGTAGACGAGGAGGACGAACGTCCCCGCCATGATGACGAGGGCGATGCCGAGGCCGATGTTGCTCCACGCTCGCCAGAACCGCTTGGGGGCGGCGAGTCTGTCGAGGAGTTCGCGGCCGCGACGGGTGTGGACCGTCGTGAGGGGACCTTGGACGCGGACGTACTCGGGGAGGATACCGCGAGCACGCAACAGCGCCGCGAGGAGAGAGTAGGCGATGAAGCCGGCGAGAACCCAAAGCAGCGTGTTCATCGCCCGAAGGGAAGCGGCGCGCGCCAAAAGGCGTTCGGGTTACGGTACCACCGTTCGGGTCACGGTACCGCGTTCGACGGCCGCGGGCGGGCGTTGGCGGCCGCGAACGACGACCGCAACCGAACCCGACCCGCGGGGGAGCGTCGGTTACTCGTCCTCGTCGCCGTCGTCGCCGGGCGACTCGATTTCGACTTCGACCGCGCCGTCGTCGTCGTCGGTCTCGTCGGCCTCGTCTTCCGTCTCGTCTTCGGGGTCGTGTTCGACGGTGACCGTGGCGTCTTCGTCGTCGGCCGCGTCGTCGGTCGCCGTCTCGCTCTCGGCGGGATCGTCGGCGAGCGCGATGTCGGTAAAGGAGTCCCCGGACGACGAGCGAAGCCTAGAGACGGCGTAAGCGACGCCCACGAGGAGCAAGGCGACGAGGAGCAGCCGGCCGTACGAGCGGCCGCCCGAGGACTCGTCGTCGACGGCTTCCTGTTCGGAGTCGGCGTCGAACTCCTCCAGTTCGACGTCGAATTCGTCTTGCGATTCCTCCACGGACCGGATGAAGTCGATGAGAGACATGTGAAGTGTGGTTCGGCGAGGCCGCAGTAGGCGTCGTTCGCGAGGGAACGAGCCCGTCCGTCCGTACGCGCGTCGGGGACATAAGTCGTCCCCCAGAAGGGTTTTAGCCACCCCGGCGACCATCGGGAATCGTGTTCGACAGCTCCCGCTACGAGGTCCGACAGAAAGTGTCCATCAGTAACAAGTACGTCGTCTACGAGGGCGACGACCCCATCCTCTCGGCGAAGCAAAAGAAGTTCAAGCTGAAAGAGGACTTCCGGCTGAACGACCACGACACCGGCGAGGAACGCTTCCGTGTCAAGGCCGACAGCGTCTTCGACGTGTCGACCGCTTACGACATCGTCGACAGTCGGACCGGCGAGCGCGTCGGCGCGGTCAAACGCGGCGCGTTCTCGTTCGCCAAACACACCTACCAACTGCTCGGCCCCGACGGCTCCGTCGTGGGTCGAATCGTCGAGGACAACGTCCCGATGGCGGTCGCCAGACGACTCCTCACGACGCTCATCCCCTTCTCGTATCGCATCGAGGACGCGGCCGGCGAGCCGGTCGGCGCGGTGAGCGAGCAGTTCTCTCTCCGGGACAAGTACACTATCGACGTGGACCGCGAGCGTATCGACCCGCGACTCGCCGTCGTCGGCGCGGTCGTGATAGACGCCATCGAGGAGAACTGAAACCGGCCGAGTCATCGCCCACACGCCGCCGGTAACTCAAAGAGTTATTTGACATTCGGGTAACTATTTTTCGCGGATTCGAGTAGTGTCGGATGGCATGTTCGAACGAATCCAACTCCGTTGGTTCGTCGTCGCCGCCCTCGTCTGCGCCACCCTCGTCGGCGGGACGACCGCGGCCGCAGCACAGAACGCCTCGTCGGTGTCGCTCGCGACGACCGGCGGGAACGTGACCGTCACGCAGGCCGAAGACGTGACGATTCGGGGAACGAGCGACCTCGAAGCGGGGACGACGCTCTCGGTCCGCGTCCAGTCGGCCGGCGACACGAGCCCGCGGTTCCTCAAGACGAGCGAGGCCGTCGTCGGCGAGAACGGGAACTTCTCGGCGACCCTCGACTTCTCGGAGATTCCGCCGGGCTCGACGTTCTCCGTCTCGGTTCGTAACGGGTCGAACGCGCTCGCGGAGGCCGAGGGCGTCGTCGTCGAGGACGCAGCGTCGACGACCACCTCGGCGTCGACGACCGACACCGGCATCCCCGGCTTCGGCACGGGAGTCGGCGCGCTCGCAGTCGCGGGGCTCGGTGCGGCGGCGCTGCTCGCGGGTCGTCGGGCGTGAGAATCGAACCGCAAACAGCGAACCGCGGTTCGGGCGAGGTCAGTCCTCGCGGCGGAGTCGCGTGACGACGAAGTCGCGCTCTAGCTCGCCGAGGAACTCGCCGAGCCGCGGCCCCTGTTCGGCGTCGAAGAACAGGCGGTAGCCGGCGGCGAAGAAGTCGCCCATCTCGATGTCGTGGCGGCGCGCCGTCTCGTAGATTTCGCCCTGAATCGCCTCGCCGTCGTGGCCCTCGGCGACGAAGTCCGCGAGGTCGTCGAGGGCGGCTTCGACCGCGGGCTCGAAGTCGAACTCGGGGAGTTCGACCTGCAGGCGGTAGTTGTACTGGTTGTCCATCTTCTCGGCCCAGCGGCGGGCGCGTTCGACCCGGTCGAGCGCCTCCTCGACCACCTCGTCGGGCGTGTCCTCGTCGAAGAAGCCCTCGTTGCGGGCCATCTTGACGCGCAGGTCCTCGTCGTCGGTCATGCCGAGGACGGCCGCGAACGTGTACGGGAGTCGAATCCGGTCCTCGCGGACCTCGTCCACGACGAACGGGTAGGCGCGCTCGGCGAACCGGGTCAGGCTCTCGTCGTCGACCTCGCCGAAGTAGGCGCGCTCGAAGCGGTCGAAGTCGTCCACGAGCTGGTCGAGTCGCGTGAGGTCGAGATCACGGGCCTTCCGCGGGTTGAGCGCGAAGAAGTACCGGAGCACCTCGGGTTCGAGCAGGTCGAGCATCTCCGCGACGGTGACGATGTTGCCGGCGGACGACGACAGCGCCTCGCCGTTGAGCGTGAACCACTCGTACACCATCGGCACCGGCGGCTCGATGCCGAGGACGTTCTCGGCGATGTCCGTGCCGGAAGGCCACGAGCCCTCGGCGTGGTCCTTGCCGAACGGCTCGAAGTCGACGCCGAGGACCTGCCACTGGCCGGGCCACTCGAAGCGCCACGGCAGTTTGCCCTCGCGGAACGTCGCGGTCCCCTCGTGGCCGCAGCCGTCGATGGTGTTGTCGCCGACGGTCATGTCGGTACAGACGTAGTCGACGGTGCCGGCGTCGAGGTCGATGTCCGTGACCGTCTCCGTGATTTTGCCGCACTCGGCGCAGACGGGATTAAACGGAACGTAGTCCTCGTCGACCTTCGACTGGTACTCGCCCAGCACCTCGCGGGCGGTGTCGGCGTGTTCGAGGACGTGTTCGACCACGGGGTCGAAATCACCGTTCTCGTACAGTTCGGTGTTGGAAATCATCTCCACCGGGACGCCGAGGCGGTCGGCGTCGGCCTTCAGGAGCGCCGCGAAGTGCGCCGCGTACGACTCGGCCTCGCCGAACGGGTCCGGAATCGACGTGTACGGCTTGCCGAGGTTGCGGCCGAGCGCGCCGGCGTCGACCTCGCCGAGACCGACGATGTTGCCGTCGGCGTCGGCGAGCTTTCGCGGGAGCTTCCGGAGCGGGTCCTTATCGTCGCTGGTGAACACCTGCCGGACCTCGTGGCCGCGCTCGCGGAGCACCTCGGCGACGAAGTAGCCGCGCATAATCTCGTTGAAGTTGCCGAGATGGGCCACGCCGGACGGTGAGACGCCGCCCTTGACGACGACCGGTTCGTCGGGGTCGCGGGCCTCGATTTCGTCGGCGACCTCGTCGGCCCAGAAGCCGTGGTGGTTGGCGGCCGCGTCGCCGTCGGCGTCGGTCGCGTCCGCGGGGGGGGCGTCGCCGCGGGAGGGGTCGTCGGTCGTCATCTCAGGGAGCCCAGTAGGTCGGTTCGTCGCCGCCCTCGGGGATGATGTCGGTGCCCGTGTGCTCGCCGCGGAGAACCGCCGGCGTGATGCGGTCGGGATCCGTGCCGTCGAGGACGATGGTGCGCATCTTCGCGCGCTCGATGAGCTTCGCGGCGAGGAGGTCGACCGGGGCGGACGACCCGGCGTTCATCTCGATGTCGCCGATGACGCCGACGAGTTCCGCGGCGGTCATCTCCTCGAACTTCGTCGCGTCGGAGTCGGTCTTCGGGTCGGCGCTGAACACGCCGTCGACGCTGGTCGCGTAGACGAGCAGGTCGGCGTCGACGTACTCGGCGAGCGCGGCCGCGACGGCGTCGGTGGTCTGACCGGGCATGACGCCACCCATGACCGAGATGTCGCCGCGCCGAATGGCGTCGCCGGCGTCCTCGTAGTCGTGGGCGACCTTGGGGTCGACCTGCGAGCCGAGCGCCGCGATGAGTAGGCGGGCGTTGATTCTGGTCACGTCGATGCCGATCTGGTCGAGTTGGACCTCGTTCGCACCGAGGTCGCGGGCGGCACCGATGTAGTCACGGGCGACGCCGCCGCCGCCGACGACTGCACCGATTTCGCACCCGTCTCGCGCGAGCGTTTCGACGACGGAGGCGTGACCCTCCACGCGTCGGGCGTCGAGGTCCGGCGCGAGCACGCTTCCGCCGATGGAGATGACGACTCTCATTGCACACGGATATCCGTGAGCGCATCTTAAGGGTTATCAAGTGCGAGACGCCCGTGTCGGGGGCTTTAAACCACTCTCGCGGCGACTACCGGTATGCGACTCGTCACCGTGGAGACGGTCACGCTCATCGTCGTCGGCTGGGTGCTCGCCCTCGGAGCGATTCTCGCCCGCCACCGACGCGGCGAGTTCGACCGGCGGACCGTCTTCAACTGGGCGTTGGTGGCCTGTTTTTCCGTCGGCTGGGCGCTCTGGCAGTTCGATACGCTCCCCGCGACGGCCGACACGCACGTCGGCGCGGCGGCCCCGTGGGTGGCGACGCTTCTCAGTCTGGCCGGCGTGGCCATCGCCGTCCACCTCTATCGGACCCGCCCGCGCGCCGAGGCGGAGCCGTCGGCCGAGTCCGACGAGACCGGCACGGAGCAATCTTAAACCGCCGCGGGCCGTCCTTCGGGTATGCACGTCCTCGGAATCGTCGGCGCGGGCGCGACAACGCTCTGCGACCGACTCGCCGCGCAGTTGGACGGCCGCGTCGCCACCGTCGAATCGCTCCCCGAGAGCGCGACCGAACCGGAGTCAACAGACAGCGCCGCCGCCGCGTACGGGCTCTCACCGGACGGCAACTGGGTCGGGACCGGCGACGACCGCGACCTCGACGGCCTCCTCGACGACCTCTCGGCGGAGTACGACTACGCGCTTCTCTCGGGGTTCCCCGACGCTCGCGTCCCGACTGTCGCGCTCGCGGGCGCGGAGGCGGCGAACGTCGTCGCAGAGGCCGAAACGGCGGGGGCGGCGGATGTGGCGTCCCTCGCCGCCGAAATCGACTCACACGAGCCGCACATCACGCTCGAAACGCTGGTCGAGCGCGCGAAGGCGGACCCGCTGGAGGTGTACGCCGGAGCGATTGCGACGTTCACCGGGCGGGTGCGCGCGAAGGAATCGGAAGACGACGACCCGACGCTCAGCCTCGAATTCGAGAAGTACGACGGCGTCGCGGAGTCGAAGATGGCCGCGATTTCGGCGGAGTTGGAGGAGCGCGACGGCGTTCTCCGCGTCCTCATGCACCACCGAGTGGGCGTCATCGGCGACGGCGAGGACATCGTGTTCGTCGTCGTCCTCGCCGGCCACCGGCGAGAGGCGTTCAGAACGGTCGAAGACGGCATCGACCGCCTGAAAGACGAGGTACCGATATTCAAGAAGGAGACGACCACCGACGAGGAGTTCTGGGTCCACGACCGCTGAGGTGGGGCGGATTATTCAGAATACGCGGATAGTCGCGAAGGCGCGAAAATCGGCCGATATTGCGGACTTTGTTGCCGCAAAATCCGGCGTCTGACGGGGTGAAACGGGGCGTATTTGCCCCCATATATTCAACATAGTTCTCTCAGAAAGGATTTCTCAAAATCGATTCTAAAAAATCTAAGCTGATTTCAAAGATTCCTAAAATGTACCCTTTGAGTCGATTCAAGCTGAAAGCGGCCGAACTAATTCTAACGGACCTTCCTTTATAACAGGTGATAGGCCATTAGGTGGAAGTGAGGTGTACCAGATGAGCGCAACAGTACCCCCCTCCACCGACAGTAGCTCCAAGGAAGACCGCCTCAAGCAGTACCTGCTCGACCGTGCGAAAGACGGCGAGATGTACTTCAAGAGCAAATTCATCGCCGACGACGTCGGCCTGTCTCCCAAGGAAATCGGCGCACTGATGGTCAAGCTCCGCGACTCCGCGACGGACCTGACCATCGAGAAGTGGTCGTACACGAGCGCGACCACGTGGCGCGTCGAGACCGCCTGAAGCCCGCATTGCCCGCCCCGGTCCCGACCGACGCCAGCGCCAACACCGCGCACCGCCCGGACGGTCCCCGGACGAACTGAACGCGACCCCGCAACGACCCACAGCCCCACAGCACACACCGAGCGCGCTCGGAACCCAAGCCGAGACGCGACTCGACCACCCGACTGCCCGACTGCCCCGTCCGGTTCGTGACGCCGACGAACCGATACCCCTCCCACGGCACAGGTAACCGAACCCCCGCGTAAGCCCGCTGGAACGGTCTCCACCACACACCCCCGGTGACGGCCCGCCCGCTCCACGGCGACGACCGCACGCTTTCGGCGACGCTCCGGTTTCTCAAGTTGGTCGCAGACGAACCGAGCGAGAGCCGTCTCGGTCGTCGCCGGCGGCTCAAAGACGGACCGTCACGGGGTTTATGAACGTCCCGCGCCTACCTGCCGTCGATGGAACAGTCCGAATCGGCGGACGGACCGCCGGTGGAAGCACTTCGCGCCGTCTTCGACGTTCACGAAGTGCGGTCAGACGGTCGCCGACGAATCTACTACGGCGAGTCGCTCGTCCCCGAGCAGATGCTCGTCCGCGAAATCTGGCCGTCGTTCCGGCAGGCCGGCTACGACGTGCAAGCGCAGGTCTCGGAACTCGGACAGACTGACGTGGTCATCGTCGAGCCGGCCTCGCAGGGTGTCGAGGGAATCCCGTGGAAGAACATCACGCTGTTCGCGCTGACGGTCCTCTCGACGCTTTTCGTCGGCGCGTACGCGTGGTACTACATCCCCCTGTCTGACATCACCGCGAACCCGCTCGTGCTCCTGCGGGCGTGGCCCTTCACCGCCGCCGTCCTCGGCGTCCTCTCGGTCCACGAACTCGGCCACTACGCAGTCGGTCGATACCACGGCGTCAACGTCTCGCTGCCCTATCTCATCCCGTTTATCTTCCCGTTCGGCACGCTCGGTGCTATCATCCGTATGCGCGGGCAGATGCCCGACCGGAAGACGCTGTTCGACATCGGCGTCGCCGGCCCGCTCGCCGGCCTCGCGGCGACTATCGTCGTCACCGTCATCGGCCTCTCGCTCGAACCGATGACCGTCCCGAGTCGAGTCCTCGCCGGGTCGGCCGACACCATCGTCTTCAACAATCCGCCACTCCTCGACGCTATCGCGACCGTCCTCGGTCAGCCGACGGAGTACGCCGACCCCCGAACCGTCGTCCACCCCGTCGTCATCGGCGGCTGGGTCGGGATGTTCTTCACCGTCCTCAACCTGCTCCCCGTCGGTCAACTCGACGGGGGCCACATGGTCCGGGCGATGCTCGGCGAGCGCCAGGAGTCGCTCGCGGCGGCCGTCCCGCTCGTCCTGTTCGGCATCGCCGGCTACCTCCACTACGTCCGCGGCCTCGGCCTCAACCAGTCCGTCGGCCTGTGGTTCTTCTGGGGGCTGATGTCGACGTTCATCGCCTACAACGGGCCGGCGAAGCCGATAGACGAGACGCCGCTCGGACCGGTTCGGATGGCCGTCGGCCTGTTCACGTTCGCCCTCGGCGCGGCGTGTTTCCTCCTCGTGCCGGTTCAGGTCATTCCGGGGTGAGGCGCGGGCGGACGGCAGTGCGAAGAGAGGGTTACTCGGGCCGTGAAACAGCTCAATAGGACGGGTATGATGTGTTGAATAGCTAGCTGAGACTGCCACAAATCGCCACCCGTTCGTTTGGCTACCGGTCGGGTGAAGCCGCCGTGAGGCCGGGGCCGAATCGGACATAATGTATTTCACCAGACAGCTTCGACGTCGCCTATGGAGAGAAACGAACTCTACCACGTCGTCGGGTTATTCCTGTTGGCGATGGTAACACTGACGTGCGATTTCTCTGGGTTCACCTTCCCAGCGAGCATATTCGGCGGCCTTGCGCAGATTATCTCCTACGCGGTGATGGTCATCGCTCCGTCGTACGTTATCGCAGACATCGCGGTTCAACTGACCGGCAGTTAGTTCGGCTGTGTCCGGGGCTTCGACGACCGGATAGTAACCGTAGCTGCCAACGGCGTCAGCTATTCGTCGCCGCCGTGGGTGTAACCGCGGTCCGGCACGGGCTCGCCGTCGGCGATGACGGCGGCCTCAGCGGATTTCTCGACCGCCTTCCCGACCACCGTGAGCGGCACGTCCGCCGCGTCGCGGGCGGCGTCGAGCGCCGACTCGGGGAGCGTGAACACGAGTTCGAAGTCCTCGCCGAAGAACGCCGCGAGGTCGCGTCTGTCGTCGGAATCGGTCGCCACCTCGGCGACGCCGTCGTGGACCGGGAGCGCGTCGAAGTCGAGTTCGAAACCGCAGTCGCTGGCCTCCGCGAGCTGGTGGACCGAGCGGGCGAGGCCGTCGCTCGAATCCATCATCGCCGTCGCCGACCCGCGGAGGGCGACGCCGGCGGCGACGCGGGGCGTGAACCGGAAGAGGTCGTTCGCGCGGACGGTCTCGCCCGCCTCGAACAGGCGGACGGCGGCGGCGGAGCGGCCGAGTTCGCCGGTGACGCAGAGCAGGTCGCCCGGCTCCGCGCCCGAGCGCCGAACCGGGTCGTCGGTGCGGCCGATGGCCGTCGTCGCCGTCGTGAACTCCTGGTGGGTGTCGAGGTCGCCGCCGACGTACGCCGCGTCGACCGCCTCGCACACGTCCCGCGCGCCCCGGACGAAGTCGCCGAGTTCGGTCTCGTCGAGTTCGACGGCGGCGTAGGCGGCGACGGCGCAGGTGGCGCTCGCGCCCATCGCGGCCACGTCCGAGAGGGACGCGCCGACGGCCCGCCAACCGGCGGTGTAGCGGGTCGTCCCCGCGGGGAAGTCCGTCGTCTCGTGGAGCATGTCGGTCGTGACGACGAGGTCGTCCACGACGGCGGCGTCGTCGCCGGCACCGGGGAGGTCCGCGGCGAGCAGTCTGAGGGCGGCGCGCTCGTCCATATGCGGACGTGTCGGGCGGAGCGGAAATGTCCACCTATCCGACAACGGGCGGCGGTGCGGACCGCGAGCCCACGACTGCGTCGGTCCGGACCTGTTTCTTGGCCGTCGAATCCGGTGACTTAATGCCCGTCGTAGACGCATCCCCAGCAAATGGCCCGCGAGAACCTCCGCGCGACGGTGCTCGGTTTCGCAGCGGCGGTCGTCGTCTTTGCCGTCCTGTTCTACTTCGCGGGCGTGGACGAACTCATCGACCGGGTGACGATGGCCGAGCCGACCTACCTGGTCGCCATCTTCGCCATCACGCTCGTCTGGCTCGTCTCGTGGGGCGCGTCGCTGAAGACCGTCCTCGGCGTACTCGGCGTGGATGTCTCGACCGTCCGCTCGTTTCTCATCTTCACGGGCGCGACGTTCTCGAACAACATCACCCCGTTCGGACAGGCGGGCGGCGAGCCCGTGACCGCGCTTCTCATCTCCCGGAGCGCCGACACCGAGTACGAGACCGGACTGGCGGCCATCGCCAGCGTCGACACCATCAACTTCGTCCCCTCCATCACCATCGCGCTCATCGGCGCGGGCTACTACGCCACGGAGGTGACGCTCGGCCGCAACCTCGAAATCGCGCTCGTCGCCGTGGTCGGCCTCGCCGTCGGCGTGCCAGCGGCCGTCTACACCGCGTGGAAACGCCGTTACGACCTCGAACGACGGATTATCGGCGTTCTGACGCCGTTCATCCGAACCGTTTCGCGGTACGTTCCGCGGGTGTCGGTACCCACGAACGACGGCATCGAGCGCCGCATCAACGGCTTCTTCCGCTCTATCGAGCGCGTCGGCCGGAACCCGCGGGGGCTGGCGGTCGCGCTCGGCCTGTCGGGGTTCGGCTGGTTCTGCCAGATGGTCGCGCTCTGGGTGGCGTTTCACGCCATCGGCGCGCCAATCGCGTTCTCCATCGCGCTGTTCGTCGTCCCCATCGGGGCGATAGCCGGCGTGACGCCGCTTCCCGGCGGCGCCGGCGGCATCGAGTGGACGCTTGCCATCCTCGTCGCCGCCGCGAGCTCCGCCGTCTCGTTTGACGTGGCGACCGCAGGCGTCGTCGTCTTCCGGGGGTTCGTCTACTGGGTGCCCGTCGTCCTCGGCGGCCTCGTGATGAGCACGGAGAGCGCGCGCGGGTGGCGGTCCTGACGCCGCGGACGCGGGCTGTCGGCCCGGCAGACGCCGGTCGGGGCGCAGGAGCCTCCAACCGCCCGTATCGGGCGAATACGATGCCTTTAAACGCCGCGATTATGAACCAATAGCCATGGTAACCATCTATGACGTCCCGGCGGACGCCCTCATCGAAGAGGTCGCCGGACGACTCGAGGACCGTATCGAGCAACCCGACTGGATGGCCTTCGCGAAGAGCGGCCAGACCCGCGAACTCCCGCCCCAGCAGGACGACTTCTGGTACGTCCGTGGCGCGAGCCTGCTCCGCAAGGTCGCCATGAACGGCCCCGTCGGTGTCGACCGCCTCTCCACCGAATACGGCGGCCTCAAGCGCGGCTCCAACCGCTACAGCGTCTCCGGTGCGCACAGCGACGCCGGCAGTAAGAACATCATCCGCACGCTCCTCCAGCAGCTCGAAGAGGAAGGCCTCGTCGAGACCGCAAAGGGCGAGGGCCGCCGCATCACCGCCGAGGGGACGAGCTTCCTCGACAACGCCGCGTCCGACGTGCTCTCCGACCTCGACCGTCCGGAACTCGAACGCTACGCGTAGAGCCGCCGACACACACCGAGAGTTCTTCTTCGACGGCGGATTCCCCGAGAGCCGTCTGTATGCGGGTCCGTAATGGTTTTCAGACATCGGACCGTGCGCTAGGGTATGAGTGGCAGTCCCGACGATGAGCGACTGGAGGAGCTTCGAAAGAAGAAGATGCAGGAACTCCAAGAACAGCGGGGCGGCGGCGGTCAGGGCTCCGCCGAGCAACAGCAGGCCGAGGAAGCCGCCCAACAGCGCGCCGAACAGCAGAAACAGGCGCTTCTCAAACAGCACCTGACCGACGAGGCCCGCCAGCGCCTCAACGCGGTGCAGATGTCCAAGCCGGACTTCGCAGAGCAGGTCGAGCGCCAAATCGTCGCCCTCGCCCAGAGCGGGCGCATCCAGGGCCGCATCGACGACGACAAGATGAAGGCGCTCCTGAAAGAGCTGCAGCCCGAGTCGAAGAGCTTCAACATCCGCCGTCGGTAACACGTGGAACTCGCGCTCCTCTACAGCGGCGGCAAGGACTCCTCGCTCGCTGCGCTGCTTCTCGATACCTTCTACGACGTGACGCTCGTGACCGCCCACTTCGGGGTCACGGAAGACTGGACACACGCCCGCGACGCGGCGGCCGAACTCGGCTACGCCTTCGAGACGCTGGAACTCGACCGCGAGGTCGCAGCGCAGGCCACGGCCCGCATGGTCGAAGACGGCTACCCCCGCGGCGGCATCCAACGCGTCCACGAACACGCTCTCGAAGCGGTCTGCGGCCTCGATTTCGACGCCGTCGCCGACGGCACCCGCCGCGACGACCGCGTCCCGTCCATCTCCCGGGCGCAGGCCCAGAGCCTCGAAGACCGCCACGGCGTCGACTACCTCTCGCCGCTTTCCGGGTTCGGCCGCGGCGCGGTCGACCGCCTCGTGGAGTCGCATCTCGACGTGGAGACCGGTCCGTCCGAGGAGATTCCGAAGGCCGACTACGAGGGCGAACTCCGCCAACTCATCGCCGCCGAACACGGGCAGGCGGTGGTCGACGAGGTGTTCCCGGACCACATCCAGAGCTACGTCCACGGCCGACGCTGAGGACGCCGCTGTCCGGTAACCGCCGGCTCGGTCCGTACCGCGTCGTTTTTCACCCCGCCGCGCGCCGGATGAATCATGGACCCCGGCATCGCCTACTCCGTTCTCGCCGCGTTCGTCTGGGGCGTCTACATCTTCGCCCTGAAGCGGTACTTCCCGGGGTACTCCGGCGCGGTCATCACGGTCGTCGTCAACGCCTTCGCCGTCCTCCTGTACCTCCCGGTCACGGTGGTGACGTACGACCCCACGGCCGTCCCCTCGCTGGCCGAACTCGGCGCGATGGGAGTCCTCATCGTCGCCGGCACGGCGGTGCTCGTCGGCGTCGCGTTCATCCTGTTCGTCGACGCGCTCGCCGCCGGCGACGTGTCCTACGTCGCGCCCATCAACAAGCTCGTCCCGGTGTTCGTCCTTCCCATCGAAATCCTGTTTCTGAACCAGTTTCTGACCGGGTTACAAGTCCTCGGCGTCGCGGTTGCCACCGTCGCCGTCTACGTCGCGAACTACGAGGGCGGGGCGTTCCTCGACCCGCTGCGGCGCGCGGTCCGCTCGCGGCCCGCCCAACTCGCGCTGGCGAGCGCGGCCTGTTACGCCGCCAGCGACGTGGGAAAGCGCGTCGCCCTGCAGGAACTCGGCATCCCGACGAGCGTGTTCGTCCCGGTGCTGTTCACCGGCGCGGCGCTCGCGGTCCTGCCCGTCGCGGCCCGCAACTGGACGAGCGTTCGCGGCGACGTTCCGAAGTTCGTCGCGGCCGGCGCGCTCGTCGCCGTCGGCGAGCACGTCACCTCGACCGCCTTCGGGATGGTACCGGCGAGCATCGCCTCGCCCATCGTCAACACGCAGGCCATCGTCGCCGTCGTCCTCGGCGGGGTCGTCCTCAAGGAGTCACAGTTCGGGCTCCGCCTCGCCGCGGCCGTCCTCGCCGTCGCGGGCGTCTCGCTCATCGCCCTCGGCGACCTCTCGGCACTCGCGGCGCTGGTCGGCTAACCGTCCGCGACCCCGACGAACCGCGCCGCACCGGCGACTCGACGACGAACTGAGGGTGAACCGACAGCAAACCGACGAGCGCCCGTCGACCCGAACAACAGGTTTCAAGCGCGACCTTCGCCAACCAACGCGCATGTACGACCGACTCAAGGGATTTCGTGACTTCTATCCCGGCGAGATGTCGGCCCGGCGCGAGGTCGTCGACACCGTCGAGACCGCCGCCGCCCGCTACGGCTTCCGCGAAATCGGGACGCCCCACCTCGAACGGACCCAGATGTACGTCGACAAGTCCGGCGAGGAAATCGTCGAGGAGCTGTACGCCTTCGAGGACAAGGGCGGCCGCGAGGTCACCCTCACGCCCGAACTGACGCCGACGGTCGCCCGGATGGTCGTCGCCAAGCAACAGGCGCTGTCGAAGCCCATCAAGTGGGTCTCGACCCGGCCCTTCTGGCGCTATGAGCAGGTCCAGCAGGGTCGCTTCCGCGAGTTCTACCAGACCAACGCCGACATCTTCGGCTCCTCGGAACCGGAGGCCGACGCCGAGATTCTGGCCTTCTGCGCCGACGCGCTGACCGACCTCGGCCTCACGTCCGACGACTTCGAGTTCCGCGTCTCCCACCGCGACATCCTCGGCGGCCTGCTCCGGTCGTTCGACGCCGACGTGGACGTGGCCGACGCGGTCCGCGCGGTCGACAAGTCCGAGAAGGTCGAACGCGAGGAGTACCTCGGCCTGCTCTCGGACGCCGGCCTCTCGTACGACCAAGCCGGCGAGTTCGCCGACCTCATCGAGCGCGGCGACCTCGACGAAATCGCCGAGTTCGGCGGCGACAACGTCGAGGCCGCGGTCGAGAACCTCCGGAACGTCCTCGCCGCCGCCGACGACTTCGGCGCGGGCGAGTTCTGCGAGGTGTCGCTGACGACCGCCCGCGGACTGGACTACTACACCGGCGTCGTCTTCGAGTGCTTCGACTCCACGGGCGACGTGTCGCGGGCGACGTTCGGCGGCGGCCGCTACGACGACCTCATCGAGTCGTTCGGCGGCCAGCCCACCCCCGCCGTCGGCGTCGGTATCGGCGGCGCGACGCTCCAACTGCTCTGCCAGCGCGCCGGCGTCTGGCCCGAGGAGGAACTGGCGACCGACTACTACCTCCTCACCGTCGGCGACACCCGGGCCGTCGCCTCCGACATCGCCCGCGACCTCCGCGAGGCGGGCAACGTCGTCGAAGTAGACGTGTCCGGTCGGAGCTTCGGCGCGCAGATGTCCTACGCTGACTCCGTCAACGCCGACACCGTCGTCATCGTCGGCGAGCGCGACCTCGAAAACGGTGAAGTGACGGTCAAGGACATGGCGAGCGGCGACCAGACCACCGTCCCCGTCGACGACTTCCCCGGCGACCGCGACGCGCCGACCTACGAGGACTACGAGTAGACAGTCCATCTGAGCGCCGCCAGTCGCCCCCGCGATTCCCGCGCCCCGATACCGGCGCGCGCCCTTTTGTTCCCGCCCGTCGTACAGACGAGTGACATGTACGACAGGATTCTCGTCCCGCTCGACGGCAGCGCCCCCGCCGACGAGGCGCTCGACCGCGCCATCGACCTCGCCGCGACGACGGACGCGACGCTCTATGCCCTCTACGTCGTCGACGAACGCGTCCTCCACGCGACCCAACTCGACGCCGGTGGCCTCGTCCGTGCCTACGAGGAGGAAGGCGAGCGGATCGTCTCCGAGGCCGTCGAGGCGGCCGAGGCGGACGGCCTCGAAGTCGTCACGGCCGTCGAACACGGCTCGCCGCACCGGGCAATTCTCCGGTACGCCGAGGAGGTCGACGCGGACCTCATCGTGATGGGCACCCACGGCCGCCGGGGCATCGAGCGCTACCTACTCGGGAGCGTCACCGAACGCGTGCTCCGGATGGCCGACGTGCCGGTGCTCACCATCCGAAGCGAGGACTCCCCGGTCGAAGACGAACAGTCACTGGACGCGGACGTGTAGTCACGGCGACGGTGTGGAGACGACAGGTCAATCGGGGTCGTCGAACCGGGTGGAGTCGATTAAGTAGTCCGCCGGAAAATCACCCGACATGCGCGCCTTCCGCGTCGCCTACGACGGACGCCCGTACAACGGGTTCCAGCGACAGCCGGACGTGCCGACCGTCGAGGACGCCCTCTTCGACGCCTGCCGCGCGCTCGGCGTCTGCGACGACGACGAGGAACCGACCGACTACGCCGCCGCCGGGCGGACCGACGCGGGCGTCTCCGCGCTCGCACAGACCGTCGCCTTCGACTGTCCCGACTGGTGTACGCCGCGGGCGCTGAACTCGGAGTTACCGGGCACGGTCCGGGCGTGGGCCGCCGCCGACGCCCCGGGCGACTTCCACGCCCGGCACCGGCCGACCCGCCGCGAGTACGTCTACGACCTCCACGCCCCGAGCGACGGATTCGACGACGGCTGGGCGCGAGACGCCTTCGACGCCTGCCGCGGCGAACACGACTTCCACAACCTCACGCCCGACGACCACGGAACGGTCCGGGCCATCGACGGCGACCTGACCCGCGACGGCGACTTCCTCCTCGTGCGCGTCGAGGCCGGCGGCTTCGCCCGCGAACTCGTCCGCCGACTCGTCTCGCTCGTCCGCGCCGTCGGGTCGGGCGCGGCCCCGCCGTCGAAGGTGGACGACGTGCTCGGTCCCGACCACCTCGACGGTCCCGAGGGCGTCCCGCCCGCACCGCCGACGCCCCTGCTTCTCACGGCGGTCGACTACCCGAACGTCGAGTTCGACGTGGACTCGATGGCCGCCGAGAGTACTGCCGCGGCTTTCGGCGAACGGGCCCTCGCAGACCGCATCGGCTGGCGCGTCGGCTCGCGCATCCGCGACGGGGTCGAGCGGGCGGACGACGCCAGAAGCAGCGGCGTCGGCGAGGACAGCAGTTGACGGACGCGGGAGGAGTCAATAGCCCTCCGGAGCGGTTGGGGTCGCACATAGCAACGTTATCCTGGTTCGGGTGCGAATCGCCGACCATGTGCTACGACGCTGTCATCTTCGACAACGACGGCGTGCTGACGAAGCCGACGCTGCTCGAAGTCCAGCGGGAGGCGGTCAGACGAGCGTTCGCCGAGTTCGACGTCGAACCGACGACCGAGACGGTCGACGGCGTCATCAACGGCGGCCTCACGCGCCTGCGCCGCATCTGCGCGGTCCACGACGTACCGGTCGACGACTTCTGGTCGCACCACGAGAGTCACGCCGCGGCGACCCAGCGGGCGTGTCTGGAAAACGGGACGAAACCGCTGTACGACGACGTAACCGCCCTCGAAGATATCGACCACCCGCTGGCGGTCGTGAGCAACAACCAGCACGCGACCATCGAACACATCCTCGACGTGTTCGACATCGACGACCGCTTCGAGGTGGCCTACGGCCGCGACCCGACGGTCGAAGGCGCGCGGGTGAAGAAGCCGGACCCGCACTACATCGAGCGCGCGATGGGCGAACTCGGCGTCGACTCGGCGCTCTACGTCGGCGACAGCAACGTCGACGTGGTCGCGGCCGACCGCGCTGGCATCGACTCGGCGTTCATCCGCCGACCCCACCGCGACGGCTACCAGCTGGCCGCCGAGCCGACCTACGAACTCGACTCGCTTGACGAGCTGCTCGCGGTGTGCTGACGCGCGGGAGAACGACCACGCAAACCTCACCGCGGGCCCGTGCCGCACCCCCGCGCCGCGTATCGACCAGTAGACACATCACGCGGCTCGCCGTCGGCTCACGCATGGACCGGTCCGCCGCGTGGGATGCCACCCTCCGCATCGTCTTCGGCCTGTTTATCATCGGCGTCGGCAACGCCGTCGGCGGCTTCCTCGCCAGCATGACTGGCATCGCCGGCCTCGCACTCTACCTCCTCGTCGCCGTCCCGACGTTCGTCTACGGGATGTACTACGTCGTCATCGGGGCCGGAATGGTCGTCGAGGCCGCGACTGAAAGCGCGCTGTCGCAAGCTGACCTGACGGTCGAAGTCACCGACAGCGAGGAGAACCGCGACGACTCAGATGACAACCGCGGCGACGGTTCCGACCCCTCCGCGCGCGACTGACCGCCGAACTCACTCCCAGCCGTCGGGCCAGATACCCGCCGCCTTCATCCCCGTCTCGAAGTCGGCGTCGCGGAACGCCGCGGCGAGGTCGTCGTCGTCGAGCCGCGGCACCTCCCCGTCGGCGGCGGCCGCGGCGAGGTCGCGGACGATAAGTGCAGTGAGCATCCCGTGTTCGCGGACGTTTCTGTCGTCGACCTTGTCGCGGGTGTCGGCGTGGGTGTGACCCCAGCCGCGGCCGCGCTCGCCGCTTTCGCTCCTGAGCTGAAGCGCCGGGACGCCGGCGCGGACGAACGGCCATTGATCGCTGAACGGGTGCGGTTCCGGTTCGATTTCGACCGGGTGGCGCGTCTCGTTGCCGACACGGGTCGCCACCTCGGCGGTCGCCTCCGAGGTGTGGCTGTGGGCGACGAGGTCGCGGAACCGCCCCGCGCCGTCGACGTTGACGACGGCGGCGACGCGGTCGAGGTCGAGGCGGTCGGCGAGATGTTCGGAGCCGGTCAGCCCGAGTTCCTCCGCACCGACGCCGACGACGCGGACCCCGAGGTCGAGGTCCATCTCGGCGAGGAGTCGCGCCGCGGTGACGACAACCGCGATGCCGCAGCCGTTGTCGAGCGCGCCCTCGGCGATGTCGTGGGCGTCGAAGTGGGCGCACAGGACGAGTTCGCGGTCGCTGTCGGGGCCGACGCGACCCTCGACGTTCCGGCTCTCGCCGGGCGTCGTCTCGGCGTCGACCGCGAGGGTCGCCTCGCCGCCGCGGGCCGCGTAGTCGGTCAGCCACGACCCGGTTTCGGCGCTCACGCCGACCGCGGGGGCAGCGGCCTCCTCGTCGTAGCGGAGCGCCCCGGTCGGCGGGAGTTGCCCGGGGAGGTGGTTGACGAAGACGAAACCGACCGCGCCGGAGTCGACGGCGTAGTTGAACTTCTCCATTCGGTGGACGAACCGACCGCCGGCGGGGGTCGTCGTGCTGGCGACGGCGAGCGCGCCGTCCACGTCGGCGGCGTCGATTTCGCTCGGCGTGCCGTAGCCGACATCGACGAGCGGGCCGGAGACCGTCGCCCGCGGAGCGTACGGGAGCGCGACGGCCTCGAAGCGCCGCTCGTCGGGTGCGGTGAGGTCGAGCGTCGTGTCGCCGCGGGTCCAGCGCGCCATCTCGAAGGGGTCGAACTCGACGCGCCCGACACCTGCGTCGGCGAGGGCGTCGGCGACGAGCGTGCTCGCGCGGCGGTCGCCCGGCCCGCCGGCCATCCGGTCGCCGATGGCGGTCAGGTCGGTGAGGAACGCCCACGGGTGGTCGTCGACCCACGTCCGGGCGAACGCCTCGCGGACTGCGGGAGAGAGGTCGTCCATAGGGCATCCACACGCTCACCCGTCAAAGGGGTTTGCGCCGCCGGACCCCGCCGATCGAACCCCCCTGCGGTCGGGGCCGGAGTCGGTGTCGGCTGCCGAAAATCGCCCATAACATCTAACTCAGTTGACGTGGTACGCACGACCGCCATGCCTACATGTCAGAACTGCAATTCTTTCGTCACGGAAGGCTACGTCAGGGTGTTCGCCCCCGAGGGCATGGACGCCCCCCGCGTCTGTCCGCACTGTGAGGACTTAGTCCGGGACGGATCGCAGGTCCGAGAAGCGAGAGCGACCCGACACTAACCGCGGCCCGGCCGCCCTCCTCGACCCCGCTTCGCCCGTCGATTGATAAGGCTTACCACCCGCGCGTGCGTCGAATCACCCGACATGAGTTCGGTTCCCGAGCGGAGCGACATCGACGAGGAGTACAAGTGGGACCTCGACAGCATCTACGCCTCCGACGAGGAGTGGGAGGCGGCGTACGAGGACGTCGCAGAGCGCGTCCCCGAACTGGCGAGCTACGAGGGCCGCGCCACCGAGGACCCCGAGACGCTCCTCGAACTCCTCGAGACGATGGAGTCGGTGCTCCGCGAGGTGTCGATGGTCGTCTCCTACGCGAACCTCCGCAGCAGCCAGGACACCCGGAACCAGGAGTACCAAGCGCAGGCCGGTCGCGCCGAGGCGCTGGCGTCGAAGGCCCGGAGCGCGGTCAGCTATCTGGACCCCGAGCTACAGGAACTCGGCCGCGACGGCGTCGACGAGTTCGTCGAAGAAGAACCCGAACTCGAAGCCTACGAACACCACTTCGACGACGTGCTCCGGACGAAAGAGCACACCCGCTCCGCGGAGGTCGAAGAAGTCCTCGCCGACCTCTCGGACGTGACCGGCGCGTCGAGCGACATCTACTCCATGCTCGCCAACGCCGACCTCGAGTTCCCGACCGTCGAAAAGCCCGACGGCACGTCGGTCGAAATCACGCAGGGTAACTTCACGAAGCTCCAGAAACACCCCGACCGCGAGTTCCGCCGGACCGTCCACGAGGAGTTCTACGACCGCTGGGCCGACGTGCGCAACGCCGTCGGCACCTCGCTGAAAAACAGCGTCAAGAAGGACGTGAAGACCGCGCGTATCCGCGACTACGAGACCGCCCGCGAGGCCGCTCTCGACGGCCCCAACGTCCCGGTCGAGGTGTACGACAACCTGCTCGACACCGTCCGCGACAACCTCGGCCACCTCCACCGCCACGCCGAGTTGAAGCGCGAGGCCATCGACGCGGACGAACTCCAGATGTGGGACCTGTACGTGTCGCTCACCGGCGACCACGGCCCCGAGATTCCGTACGAACAGGCGAAAGAGTACATCGTCGAGGCCGTCGAACCGCTCGGCGAGGCGTACCAAGCGCGGATGGCCGAGGGCCTCGAAGACCGCTGGGTTGACGTGTACGAGAACCGCGGCAAGCGCTCCGGGGCGTACTCCGCGGGCACCTACGACACCCAGCCGTTCATCATGATGAACTACCAGGACGACGCGGCGTCGATGTTCACCCTCGCCCACGAACTGGGCCACTCGATGCACTCCGAACTCGCCAACGACGCCCAGCCGTGGCACGACGCGAGCTACGAGATTTTCACCGCCGAGGTCGCCTCCACGGTCAACGAGACGCTCCTGACCGAATACCTCCTGGAGAACGTCGACGACGACGAACTCCGGATGCACGTCCTCGACGAGTACCTCGAACGCTTCCGCTCGACGCTGTTCCGCCAGACGATGTTCGCCGACTTCGAACTCCAGATTCACGAAATCGTCGAGGACGACGGCGCGCTCACGCCCGACCGCTTCGACGAGCTGTACGGCGACCTGAAAGCGGCGTACTACGAGCCCGCGGCAACCGACGACCGCATCGCCCGAGAGTGGATGCGCATTCCGCACTTCTACTACAACTACTACGTCTACCAGTACGCGACGGGCATCTCCGCGGCGGCGGCCATCGTCGAGCGCATCCGCGAGGAGGGCGAGTCGGCCGCGGCGGACTACCGCGAGGCGCTCGCGCTCGGCGGCAGCGAGTACCCCCTCGACGTGCTCCGAACCGCCGGCGTCGACATGACCGAGCCCGAACCCATCGAGGACGCGATGTCGGTCTACGCCGAGTTCCTCGACGAGGCCGCGACGCTCCTCGACCTCGAATAACCGAAAAATCGCAGGGCGGGCTCAGCCGACCTGAACGAGTTTGACCTGCCCGGACGCGCTGTCGATGTGGACGTTGTACTCCCCGCGGTCGTCGGCGGCGCGGACGACCCACGCGGACCGCTGTCGAGACGGCGATTCGATGACGGCGTCGTCGTGGCCGGTGTGAGCGAGCTTTTCGCGCGCGATGCGCTGTGCCTCGAGCGCCGAGCGGACCGACTGCTCGCCGTCGCGGAGCCGAATCGTCGTCACCGGGACGCTGGCGAGTCGGCCGACGCGCTCGGCGACGCTGCCGTTCACCAGTCGGTCGACACCCTCGCGGCCGTGGGTGCCCATCACGATGAGGTCGGCGCGACACGTGTTGGCGAAGTCGGCGATGGACTCCGCGGGCTCTCCGACGACGATTGTCGTCTCGACGTCGACGCCGCGTTCTTCGGCGCGTTCGACCACGTCCGCGAAGGCGCGTTCGCTCCGCGACTGCGAGCGTTCGCCGTCGCCGTCGCCGTCGGTGTCCACGGGCGGTCGGGTGACGTACAGCGCGTGAACCGACGCGCCGACCGCGTCCGCGAGGCGAATCGCGTGACTCGCCGCGTTCATTGACTCCGGACTGGTATCGACGGGAACGAGGATGTGAGTGTACATTTGTTGGCCCTCCTGAGCCAGGATACGTCGGGAGCGGGGTAATATCGGGTATTTGGTTCCTATATTTCGAGAATGAGCGGGGCGGTATGTAGCCCGGTGCGTGCTATGTTCGGTAAGCGCCGCACACGACGGCGTCGTCAAATTATGAATGACGGATGGAACATCGTCGTCTGCGTCAAGCAGGTACCCGATGCGGACGACGTTACGATAGACCCCGATACGGGGACGTTGAACCGCTCCGATGCGCCGGCGGTGCTGAACAAGCCCGACCACAACGCCGTCGAGTCCGCGCTCGCGCTCCGCGACGCCGTCGGCGGGACCGTGACCGCGATCACGATGGGACCGCCGCCGGCCAGCGCCGTCCTGCAGGCGGCCGTCGCCGCGGGCGCAGACGGCGGCGTCCTGCTCACAGACCGGGCGTTCGGCGGCAGCGACACGTGGCCCACGAGCCTCGCACTCGCGCGGGCGGCCGAAGAACTCGACGCCGACGTGGTCATCTGCGGCGAGGAGAGCACCGACTCCTCGACCGGACAGGTACCGCCGGGCATCGCCGCCCACAACGGGTGGGCCCAACTCACCTACACCGAGTCGCTCGACCCCCGACCCGACGAGGGCGTCCTCGTCGGCACGCGGGACGTCGAGGGCGGCTACGAGCGCGTCGCCGCCGCGCTCCCCGTCGTCGTCGCCATGGTGTTCGGCGCGAACGACCCGCGACCCGCCGGGTTGCACCGGAAGATATTCGCCGAGACCGAGTTCGAACCCGTCCAGTGGACCGCCGCCGACCTCGACATCGAAGACCGGGTCGGCCTCGCCAACTCGCCGACGAAGGTCGGCGGGATGGACACCGCCTCGCCGGTCGAACGGGAGCGGACGCGCGTCGACAGCGTCGAAGCCCTCTACGACCACCTCGCGGAGGTGCTCTAGATGAGCGCCGCGAGCGGGCCGGAAATCGACGTGGCCGACTACCGGGACGTCTGGGTGTTCGTCGAACAGCACGAGGGTGAGGCCGCGCCGGTGTCGTGGGAACTCCTCGCGAAGGGCCGCGAACTCGCCGACGAGACGGGCGAAGCGCTCGTCGCGCTCGTCGTGGGCGACGGCGTCGCCCACCTCGCCGAGGAGGCGGTGGCCCGTGGGGCCGACCGCGCGCTCCTCGCCGACGACCCGGTGTTCGAACCGTACCGCGCCGACCCCTACGGCGAGCAGTTCCGCGCGCTCGTCGAGGCGCGCAAACCGAGCATCGTCCTCATCGGCGGGACCCACACCGGCCGCGACTTCGCTGGTCGGGTGGCCGTGCCCGCCCACGCCGGCCTCACGGCGGATTGCACCGAACTCGCCGTCGACGAGGAGGGCCTCCTCCTCGCGAGCCGGCCGACGTTCGGCGGGAGTGCCATGGCGACCATCAAATGTCCCGCCCACCGCCCGCAGATGGCGACGGTCCGCGCCGGGGTGTTCGACGCCGGCGAACCCGCAGAAGCGACCGAGAACGCGGCGGACGCCGTCGAATCGGTCGACGTCGTCGTCGCCGAGGAAGACACGCTTTCGACCGTCCTCGAACGGGTCGTCGGCGGCGTCGTGGACATCACCGACGCGGACGTCATCGTCGCCGGCGGGGCCGGTTGCGAGGGCGACGTGACGCCGCTCGTCGAACTCGCGGAGGCGCTCGGCGGCGAAGTCGCCGCCACCCGCGCCGCCGTCGAGGAGGGCTGGGTCGAACCCGCGCGACAGGTCGGCCAGACGGGCAAGACTGTCCGGCCGCACCTCTACATCGCCGCGGGCATCTCGGGCGCCGTCCAGCACCTCGAAGGGATGAACGGAAGCGACATGGTCGTCGCCGTCAACACCGACCCCAACGCGCCCATCTTCGAGCACGCCGACTACGGCATCGTCGGCGACCTCCACGAGGTGCTTCCCGCGCTGACTGCGATGGTTCGCGAGAAACAGGAGGTGGCGGCATGAGCCACGAGGCGACCACGGCCGGCGGCCTACAACGCCCGGACCTCCAGACCGAGACGCCGAACTACGACGACGCGTTCGACGCCGTCGTCGTCGGTGCCGGTCTCGCTGGCACCGCCGCGGCGCTGACGATGGCCCGCGACGGCCTCGACGTGCTGATGCTCGAACGCGGCCCCGCACCGGGGACGAAGAACGTCTTCGGCGGGGTGCTCTACACGCCGACGATTCGGGAGTTAGTCGACATCGACGACGCGCCGCTCGAACGCTACATCGCCGAGAAGCGCTTCTCGATACTCTCGTCGGACGGCGACGAAACCGCGATTTCGATGCGGCCCGGCGCGTGGCGCGACGACCCCCACAACGACTCGTACACCGTCCTCAGGCGGCGGTTCGACGAGTGGTTCGCGAAGCAGGCGGTCGACGCCGGCGTGACGCTCGTCACCGAGACGACGGTCACGGGACTGCTCCGCGACGGCGGCGCTGTCGTCGGCGTGACGACGGACCGCCCGGACGGGGAGATTCACGCGCCGGTCGTCGTCCTCGCCGAGGGCGCGAACTCGCTCGTGAGCGAGGGCGCGGACCTCAAGGAACGCCCCGAGCGCGATGCGGTCGCGGTGTCGGTCAAAGAGGTGTTCAAACTCGACCGCGACACCATCGACGACCGCTTCCGTCTCGACGGCGACGCCGGCGCGGCCTACCAGTACTTCGGCGAGGGGGCCGTCGGCGAGGCCGTCGGCGGCGGCTTCGTCTACACGAACAAGCGCTCCGTGAGCGTTGGGGTCGTCTACCGCGTCGAAGACGCCGCGGCCGGCCAGACGCCCGAGGCGACGCTCGATGCCTTCGAGTCGCACCCGGCGGTCGCCCCGCTCATCCGCGGCGGCCGCCGCATCGAGTACAGCGCGCACGTCGTCCCCGAGGGCGGCGCTCGCGCGATGCCCGACCTCGTCCACGACGGGGCGGTCGTCGTCGGCGACGCCGCCGGCCTCGTGCTGAACAGCGGCGTCCACCTCGAAGGGACGAACATGGCCGTCGAGAGCGGCTACCACGCCGGCAAGGCCATCGCGGCCGCGCTGGCGGACGACCGAAGCGACGCCGAGGCGCTCGCCGCCTACACGCGCGACCTCGACCAGTCGTTCGTAGTCGAGAACCTCCGCCACTACGACTGGTTCCAGCGGACTATCGCGGCGGACCGACAGTTCCTCTTCGAGGACCTGCCGCGCGCGCTGGCCAGCGCCGAGACGGAGTACTTCAAGATGGACCGAACGTCGAAAGACGAACACACGGGCGCGGCCCGCGACCACCTCGTCGCCGCCGCCGGCGGGTGGTTCGGCGCGGCGAAACGCGCCTGGCGCTTCCGGAGGATGTTATCATGAGCACCGCACAACCCCACGTCCCCGACGTGAGCATCGAAGACCGTCTATACACGGTCAAGTACCGCGACGCCGGCGAGTCACACCTCGGCGTCGAGAACCCGGACGTCTGCGCCGACTGCACCACGAACGAGTGCACGTCGGTCTGTCCGGCTGCGGTCTGGACAGTCGACCCGGACGGCGACGGCGTGCCGTCTATCGCCTACGAGAACTGTCTGGAGTGCGGGACCTGCCGCTACGGCTGTCCGTACGACAACGTCGAATGGACCTATCCGAAGACCGGCGGCGGCGTCGTGTTCAAACAGGGCTGAGGGGCCGCGACCCTCTGTTTCGGGGGGTTCGCCGCCAGAACCTGCCCAAACCAAGATATAGTTGAATCAATAACATTTGTGCAGGGACTATCGATGTCAGACGAGTATTTTCGTTTAACTCTGGGGGAACAGACAGACGTTGACGAGGTGGTGCTCGGGTTTCGAAAGGGAGGTGAGTACTACGAGCTTGCGGTGTTAGAACCGCCGCTACAAGCAGAGATACGAAAGGAGTGACACAGCCTACGCCCGGACGCTGTTAACCCAGCTGTCGAGTTCGAACTCATCAGCCCAATTGACGTTTGGAGACTTCTTGCGTGCTTGTTCAACACGGAGACCCATGGATGTTTTCGGCGCTTCGTTAATTGGTACGATATACGATTCCTCAAGCTCAGGAGCGTAAACCGCGAAGATGTCTATCTGCCCGTCATATCCCTCTTTTTTGACTCGTCGAGTTAGGGTACCTGAGCTACGAGTTTCAAACTGAACTCGCCCATTCGTCAACCGGCCAGTCTTCACTTGAACACGATAGAATGTACCAGCGATTTCGACGACGTAATCGTACCGTTCGTTGTCACCAAATGGCTCTAATACGGTGACTCCACGGCGAGTGAATTCGAAGAGAATCGCTGCCTCACTACACTGTCCCCGTTGCTTTGGGTGACTAATCTCGTCCATAGCTCCACAAGGGTTCTGTTTGGAAAGAACGGCAGGTACAGAGTGAAAGTAGTCAACGCGATTCGAAAGACAGCCCGGTGATGCTGTCGCTCGCTGACGTAGAAGTTGGAAGAGCAGCGTCACTCCGCACGAAGTTCGTCGCAGAAACGGGCTGGGAGGGACTTGAACCCCCGACCGTCTGGTGTCTTCCGAAACCACGCGACTCGCGTAGTCCCGCTAAAAGCCAGACGCTCTGCCTAACTGAGCTACCAGCCCTCATCGGTTTCTTAAGTGGGGATACTGATAAGCGTTTATTTTCGCCGCCCCCTCCTGCTTTGTACCCCGTTCCCGTCCCCCACAATATGGACCTTCGCGACTTCGTGGACGCGCTGCTCCGGTTCGAGAGCGTCGCCCGCGCCGAGGCCCCGGCCCAGCAGTGGGTCAAAAACCGACTGCACGACTTCGGCTTCGACACCTACGAGTGGACCGCCGACCCGGCGCGTCTGGCCGAACACCCGTCGTTCCCCGACGACCCCGACGACATCGACGCGGCGAACCGACCGAGCGTCGCCGGCGCGTTCGAGTTCGGCGACCCCGACGCCGGCCGGACGCTCGTCCTCGACGGCCACGTGGACGTGGTGCCCGCCGACAGAGAGCTGTGGTCCCACGACCCGTTTTTACCCGACTGGGACGACGAGGCCGGCACCGTCAGCGCCCGCGGCGCGGCCGACATGAAAGCGGGGCTCGCGGCGTGCGTGTTCGCCGCGCTCGACCTTCGGGATGCCGTCGAAGCGAGTGGCCTCGACCTCGACGGGCGGGTCGTCGTGGAGAGCGTCGTCGGCGAGGAGGAAGGCGGCATCGGGGCCGCGGCGGCCGCGCTCGACAACCCCTACCCGTTCGAGCGAGACGCCGCGCTCGTCGCCGAACCGACGCGGCTCAAGCCGGTCGTCGCCACCGAGGGGTCGGTCATGAAGCGTCTCCGACTGACCGGGCGCACGGCGCACGCGGCCTCGCGGTGGCGCGGCGTGGACGTCATCGAGAAGTTCGAGGCGATTCGGGCGGCGTTCTTCGACCTCGAAGCGGAGCGGACCGACGCGGTCGCCCATCCGCTTTTCGACTACCCGATACCGTGGCCCGTCTGCGTCGGCCGCGTCGAGGCGGGGACGTGGGCGTCGAGCGTCGCGGGGACGCTCACCGCGGAGTGGAGACTCGGCGTCGCGCCGGGCGAGACCGTCGCCGAGGTCGAAGCCGCGTTCGAGGAACGGCTGGCGCGCGTCGTCGCCGACGACGAGTGGCTCTCGGCGCACCCGCCGACGTTCGAGCGCTTTTCGGTGCAGTTCGAGCCGGCCGAAATCGACGCCGACGAACCGGTCGTGGAGTCGCTGCGCGCGGCGCTCCGAGCCGACGGCCGCGACGAGGACCCCGTCGGTGCGACCTACGGAGCGGACTCGCGGCACTACGTCGAGGCAGGTATCCCGACGGTGCTGTTCGGGCCGGGCGACATCGACCAAGCGCACTTTCCGGACGAGACAGTCGAGTGGGGAGAAGTCGAGGTGGCGCGCGACGTGATTCGGGAGACGGCGACGCGCTTTCTTCAGTCGAGGTAGTCGTCGAGGGCGTCCGCGACCACGTCGCCGGGGGCGGCGTCTTCGAGCGAGGCGCGGCGGCGGAGTTCGAGGTAGACGTCGGCCGGGAGCGTCACGTCGAGCGTGCCGATATCGACGCCGTGGGCCGACAGGGCGTCCACGACGGGGGTGCCGTCGTTGACCTCGCTGGCGAGGCGGCGGACCTCGCGGACGGTCAGTCCGGCGTCGAGCGTCGCCCACGCGAGGTGAAGCCTGGCGTCGCCGGAGACGCGGGCGATGTGCTTGGCGGCCGTGGGGGCGATGCGCCCGCGGGCGACGTGTCGGCGGACCGATTGCGGGAGGTCGTGCACGCGGGCCCACTTGCGGATGAAAGAGACGGACACGTCGCCGCCGGCGCGTTCGGCGGCGCGCTTGTAGGAGCCGACGCCCCGGACGAGGGCGGCGCAGGCGGCCGCGCCGCGAAGCATGAACACGTGGTCGTCGTCGCCGGCGGTGGACTCGGAGAACGAGCGGACCGTTCTGGCGGCCTCGGCAAGGCTGTCGGGGTCGGTGGGGTCGAACCCGACGGCCTCGCGGGCGCGATCGCCCGTGACGGCGGGGTCGCCGCGGACGACCGGTTCACCGACCGGTTCTCGTCGGTCGGCCGGAACCTCGGTCGTTCGGCGTTCGTCGTTCGTCATCTACGAGACGGTAACGCGTTCGGACTTAAAAACGTCCCCCCGAGAGGCGAGATTCGCGCGCGAGCGGTCGGCGGGCGGAATACGAGCAAGTAGCTAGAGGCCCGCAAACGAGGGACGGCAGAGGGCGGGGATTCGCTGACGGCGACCGATTCCGGGTGGGCGGCGGGCGGTTACTCCTCGCGAGACTCCGAGAGGTGCGACCAGATTTCGGTACAGCCCGCACCGTCTTCGAGGTCTTTGAGGTGAGCCGTGGGGTCTTCTTCCTCCGCCTCAGTCGACGACTCGACCTCGGCGTCAGCCTCGCGGTCGCGTTCGGGTTCGAGTTCTGCCTCGCCGGTCATGCGTCACCCTCCTGCGACTGTTCGAACAGCTCTGGGGCGACGTCGGCGGAGGCGTGTTGTCGGACGGCGGTGCGGTGGTCACTCATCACCACCACGTACCGGCCGGACCCGCATAAGGGAATCCGCACCTGTAATGTGTACCCCCACTCCCGGCTACCGGAACGGGTTGCCCCTACCTCTGACGGCCGGTTTCGGGCACAATCGCACGACTACGCCGGAACGACCGCCAAAACGCGCGTCGCGCTCCCCCGCGGGGATTGCGGGCGCCGCCCCGCATAGGTAGCCGGAGCGCGGAAGGTGAGGTATGAGCGTCTCCCTGCGCGTCCTCGACGACGGGGCGTGGGTCTCCGTGAACGACGCCAGAGAAGTGAGCGTGAGCGAACTCTGGCGGCTCGACGACCCGTCATTCTGTGGGTGCGAGCTTCCCGACTTCGTCGTCGAGAACATCCTCGACGTCGGCGCGGACGGTAGAACCATCTCCGCGAGGGTGTACGGCCAGTGCATCGCCTGCGGCCAGACGGGCGTGCCCGGCTGGGTTCCGGTCGGCAGGCTCCGCGAGGGCGAATTCGTCGATATCGACCGCGAGCGGGTCGTCCTCCCGGTTCGACGCGGCGACGACGACGAATAGGCAACATTCTCCGCTTTTGGGCAGCACCGGGAAGGGTTGACGGTACGCTCGGGGCCTTACGTGGGCACGTATATGGACATTCATACGAATGCCCACGGACGTCGAACGCTGGAAGTCGGAGGTCTACGGTAACGAGATACGAGAGCACCTGCTCGAATTCGCCGAGCAGGGCTGGGACACCATCCCGGAAGACGAGCGAGACGCCTGGTTCGAGCGCTTCAAATGGTGGGGACTGTACCACCAGCGCAACGGTCAGGAGTCGTACTTCATGATGCGCATCGGGACGCCGAACGGCGTGCTGACGCCCGGCCAGACCGAAGTCGTCGCGGAGGTCGCCGACGAGTACGCCCGCGGCCCCGCCGAGAACCCCATCTTCGGCAACGGCTACGTCGACTGGACGACCCGCCAGTCGATTCAGCTCCACTGGATCAAACTGGAGGACATCCCGGAAATCTTCGAGAAGCTCGAATCGGTCGGTCTCTCGACGCAACAGGCCTGCGGTGACTCGTGGCGCAACATCGTCGGCTGTCCCGTCGCCGGCAAGGACAAACACGAGCACGTCGACGCGCTCCCCGTCGCGATGGAGCTCAACGAGACGTTCAAGGGCAACGACGACCACTCGAACCTCCCGCGGAAGTGGAAGGTCTCTGTCACCGGCTGCCGCGAGGGCTGCGGACAGGGCGACATCAACGACCTCGCGCTCGAGCCCGCGACCAAGGAGATAGACGGCGAGGAGACGAAGGGGTTCAACATCCGCATCGGCGGCGGCCTCTCGCGTAACGAGCCGCGACTCGCCCGCGACATCGACGTGTTCGTGACGCCCGAGCAGGCGGCCGAGGTCTCGGGAGCCATCTCCGCGCTGTTCCGCGAGAACGGCGACCGCGACAACCGCTACAACGCCCGCATCAAGTTCCTGATGGACGAGTGGGGCGCGGAGAAGTTCCGCAACGTCCTCCAGGAGGAGTTCGTCGACTTCGAACTGGAGACCGCCGGCGACGACCTGCGCTCGGAGTACTCCTACAACTCCGGCTACGCCGACGGCGGCCATTCCGACCACGTCGGCATCCACGAGCAGGCTGACGGCAACTACTACGTCGGACTCGACGTCCTCGTCGGTCGCATGGGCGTCGACGACACGAAGGAGCTCGCCCGCGTCGCCGACGAGTACGGCTCCGGTGAGATTCGCATCACCCAGCGCCAGAACGTCATCATCACCGACGTGCCCGAGGAGAAGCTCGACGCGCTGCAGGACGAGGACCTCCTCGACCACTACTCGCCCGACCCGCACCCGTTCATGCGCGGCTCTATCGCCTGTACGGGCACCGAGTTCTGTTCGCTCTCCATCGTGGAGACGAAGAACCGGCAGGTCCGCTACGCCCGCTGGCTCAAGGAGAACGTCGAACTCCCCGCGGGCGTCGAGGACTTCCACATCCACCTCTCGGGCTGTACGGCCTCCTGCGCCCAGCCGCAGATTGCAGACATCAGCCTCCGCGGCATGAAGACCCGCAAGGACGGCGAGCCGGTCGAGGCGCTCGACATCGGCCTCGGTGGCGGTCTCGGCGAGAACCCGAACTTCGCCGAGTGGGTCACCCAGCGCGTCCCCGTCGACGAGGTGCCGGGCGCAATCAAGAACCTGCTTGCGAACTTCGAGGAGCGCCGCGAGGGCGACGAGACGTTCCGCGAGTTCGTCGCCCGGACGGACGAAGAGGACCTCGCCGAACTGGTCGAACCCGAAGAGACCAGCTACGAGGACCCGATGATGCACAACACGAAGCGCACGTGGTACCCCTACGCGGAAGACGACTCGATGGACGCGAGTCCCGCGCCGACCCACGGCGACGGCACGCCCATCACGAGCGACGACTGAGCGCGCAGACTGCGCTCGTCGCCGGTTCCCGGCACCGGCTCGCGTCGGTGACGACTCCGCCGCGCTACCTATTTACGACGACACCATACACTACTCACAGATGCCAGACCGAATCCTGAAGGTCAACGCCTACACGACGCTGGACCTCGTCGACGCGTCGGCGACGGGTCACGACTTCGAGGAGTCGGCGTTCGCGGTGTGCAACGTCACCTCGCCGCGGAAACACCCCGACGAGATTACCCTCGAACTCGAACTCGACTGGACGCAACTCGACGCGCTCGCGCCGCACGCGGACAAGCTGACGCTGTCGCCCGACGAGGCCCGGAAGCTCGCGGCCGACCTCGAAAAACACGCAGATCGGGTCGAAGCCGAACAGCGCGACTGACCGCAGTCCCCCGATTTTCGACGCCGGTTCGACGGCCCGGAGCGGCGGGACCGTCCGCGCGAACTCGACGGTTCGTGACAACACAACCCATGAGAATTTCTATCCCTGTTTAGTCAACGAATCGTGTGAAACCGTGTCTCGAATGTTCGATTCTTACTGCAACGAGACCAATCGTTAGACATATGCCTTCGGAAGCCGCAGGATGTGTTGTGATACAGACGACGCCCTTACGCCGTCCACGCACCGAGCGTCGACCGCACTCCACCTCCCGCGCTCACCCGGCGAATCGAACGCCGGCCACAGCGCGGGGGGTGGTGGCGTGAGCCGTCACCGGACCCTCGTCCTCTTCGTCGCGGCCGCGGTGCTGTTCGGCACCTCCTTCGTCGGCATCAAGGCCGCCATCGGCTCGGTCCCACCAGTGCTCTTTGCGGCCTTCCGCGTCGACGTCGCCGCCGTCGTCCTCCTGACGCTCGTCGCCGTCCGCGGCGGCTACTGGCTCCCGCGGACCCGCGCCGACGCGCTCGGCATCCTCGCCAGCGCCGCGTTCGTCCTCGGGGCGAACAACGTGTTCCTCTTCCTCGGCCAGCAGCACGCGACGACCGGCGCGGCGGCCGTCATGTACAGCATCATGCCCGTGGCCTCCCCGGTGTTCGCCGTCTTGCTCCTCGATGACGCGCGCATCTCCGCGGTCGACGCTGCCGGCATCCTGCTCGGACTCGTCGGCGTCGTCGTCATCGTCGGCCCCGAGAGCGTCCTCGGCGGCGGGAGCGTCGGACAGGCGCTCATCGTCTGTTCGGCGCTGTCGGTCGCCTTCGGGACCGTCCTGCTCAAGCGCGTCGGCCCCTCTATCGGGACGCTCCCGCAGACCGCGTGGGCGATGGCGGCCGCCGCCGTCGGCATCCACGCCGCCAGCCTCGGTCTCGGCGAGTCGGTCGCGCAGGTCGCGTGGTCGCCGGAGCTCGTCGCCGCGATTCTCTACGTCGGCATGCCCGCGACCGCCGCGGCCTACCCGGTCTACTTCGCGCTCCTCGCCGAGGCCGGCCCCGTCCGCGGCAACCTCGTCGCCTACGCGATGCCGGTCGTCGCCACCGTCACCGGCTGGGCGTTCCTCGGCGAGTCCGTCTCGCCGGCGACCGTCCTCGGCTTCGGGGTCATCCTCTCCGGATTCCTCCTCGTGCAGCGCGAAAGCGTGGCTCGGGTGGTCGGACTCCGGGGAAGCGTCCCCGCGGAAGCGGAGTGAAAGTGAGAACACGGGCTTTTTGAGACGCGTACTCGCTGCCAGTTCGTTGAGAGCGTGCTGAGTACGGCGCACGCCGAGTACGCAGGTATCCCGGGAATTATGTCGAACACCGACGACGTTCGCCCATGCAACGCGCCGCGTCTTCGCACCTAACCACACTCGAACGGTGGAGTCCGGCACTCTTTCTCGTCGGCGGGGTAGTGTTGGTCGCTCATGCTGCGAGCCTCGCTGTTACGTGGCTCGTAGACCTACCCGTTCCGCGGAACGTTTTTGCTGGCGTCGGTCACGCGGTGGCGTTCTTGGGATTAGGAGGGCTGTGCTATGGACTCACGGACCGGGGTCCCCAGTTGGCGCGCGCCGGCGGCATCCTTGCAGTACTCGGCGTGGTCGGATTCACGCTGACGTTCCTCGTGGGGAGCGCCGAGTTCGTGGCGATGACTCCGCCAACCTGGGTTGAAGCCGCTCAGCTATCGAATATCGTCCCAATGGTTCTCGGATTCCTTCTCGTCGGCATCGCGAGTCTGCGGACTGGCTCACACCCACAGTTCCTCGGTGTTCTCTTGTTCGTGCCGGCTGTCGCCTTCGCTGTGAACGTCGCCCGCGTCGCGGTCCTGGGTCCGTGGACTCCCCCGTGGGCACCGTTCCTCTTCGGGAGTTTGCAGGCTCTCGCCATGCTAGCCATCGGTTACTCCCTCCGTGACGAGTCCATACGAACAACGCGTGCGAATCGACCGCCTGACGCCGTCTGAAAGCGCATCGCACTCACCGAGAAGGCAAACACAGAGACAGAGAACGAAACCGAACCTACGCGGCAACCCGTCGCCGGACCGCGACGGCGACCGACACCAGCATTTCCTTTTTCATCGCCGCGAAGCCGAAGAAGATGGCTCCGAAGCCGACGAGCGCCGTCGTGTCGATGACGTGACCGAGGAGCGCCCAGCTCATGAGCGCCGCGACCACGGGTTCGACGTAGCCGATGAGGTTGAGTTCGGTCGGTCCGAGGCGGTCCAGAAGCTCGAAGTAGAGGAGGAACGCCACCGCGCCGGAGACGAGCGTCAGGTAGAGGAACGACGCGATACCGGCGGGGGCGAACTCGATAGTGGAAAGCGACTCGCCGCGGACGAGTGCCCAGCCGTGAAGCAGGACACCGCCACCGAGCATCGACCACGCCTGCATCGACTGGACCGGGAGGTCACTCCGGAGCGGGCGGGTGAGGACCGCACCGAGGGCGAACGACACCGCCGCGAGGAAGATGAGGACGATGCCGAGTCCCTGCGCCGACCCGGACGATCCCGAGAACGCCGAGACTGGGTCGGCGACGAGCACGGCACCGGCGAAACCGGCGAGCAGCCCGAGCGTCCCGGTCTTCCCCAGCGACCCCTCGGTGAGGATGACCGAGGCGAAGACCGCAGTCAGGATGGGCGAGAGGCTGATGATGATAGAGGCCACCGCGCCGGGGACGTGTTCCTGTCCGAGGTAGAGCAGGCCGTGGTAGGCGGCGATGATGAACACCGCGCCGATGGTCGTCGCGAGCAGTTCGTCTCTGGTCTCGGGTCGCCAGCGGTCGGTGGAGTAGCAGGCGTACGCCAGCATCACGAGCCCCGCGAGTTCGTAGCGGAGCGCCGCGAAAGAGAGCGTCGGGAAGAACTCCAAGCCGACCTCGATGGCGACGAACGAAGTGCCCCACATCGCCGCGAGCGCGACGAAAAGCAGGGGCGTGGTCGGAATGTTTCTCCAAGTGGTTCGCGTCATGGTCGAATCTGTTTCAGTTCTCAGAGACGCGTGTTGTTAAATCCTTCTACAAGTGATTCGATTTGAGTTGGATTTTAAACTGAATATAGTCGTATTTGCTGTAGTAAATTCTCTATAATTCGTGATAGTCCGAGAGCGTGAGAGAGGTGGCGAAAACGGCGGACAGAACAAGGACTTACGTCACCGACCGCAACGAGAGGGTATGGACGAACGCGACGTGCGCCTGTTGAAGGCCATCGCGGACCTCGGGACGGGCAGTCCCGAGAAGCTACACGAAGAGACAGACATCCCGGTCTCGACCATCCACTACCGCCTGAACAACCTGAAGGACGACGGCGTCATCGAGAACGACCTCTACGACATCGACTTAGAGGCGTTCGGACTCGGCGTCACCGTGGTCGTGGAGGTGCTGGCGGACTACAGCGGGTCGTACGAGGAAGTCGGGAACAAACTGCTGGAGATAGAGGGCGTCACCCAACTCTACTTCACGATGGGCGAGACAGACTTCATCGTCGTCGCCCATCTCGCGGACTCCGACCGCGTGGAGCGCCTCATCAGCGACTTCGAGGCAACGCCGGAGGTCGAGCGGACCAACTCGACGTTCGTCATCTCCGCGATGCGCGACAGCCACCGGGCGCTCCAGAGCTACACGCTGGAGACGCTCCTCGACGAGTTGGGTATCGAGGACTGAGAATCGACCGGGGACGTATCACGGTTCCGCTCGTACGCTTGACCATGGCGAACGAGGTGCGGACGTGGTTGGTCGAACGGACCTACTCGGACGACGAACAGAACATCATCATCCTCGTGTACGCGACCACCGACGGGAGGCGCTACCACCGCAAAGAGCGCTCGCTGACGAGTTTCGAGTCCGACGTACGCGACACCTACGCCGCCATCGACGTACCCGAGGACGAACTGGGCCGCGTCTCCGACGAGGAGACAAAGGCGGCGTACGCGGCCGCCGCGACCGAGATGGCCGAGTCGCACGAGCCGACCGACACGGTCTGAGCGCGTTGCGCTCGGCTCAGTCCGCCGACGCGAGCGGGAGCGAGACGACGACGACCGTGCCCGTGGGTTCGTTGTCCTCGAAGTGGACCTCGCCGCCGAACGAGTCGACCAGCTGGTGGACGAGGTAGAGCCCGAGGCCGGTGCCGGTGCTTTCGAGCCCCTTTTCGCCCTTCCCGAAGACGACCGGCTTCCGCGCGTCGGGGATGCCCGAACCGTCGTCGGCGATACGGATGACCGCCATGTCGGCATCGTCGTCCACGGTCGCCGAGACGGTGACGACGGTGCTGCCGTCGTTGTGCTGGACGGCGTTGTTGAAGAGGTTGCCGAGCACTGACGCGATGAGCGGGTTCGCACGCACCGCCACGTCGGGTATCTCGCCGTCGACCTCGAACGTCGCGTGCGGGAACGCCTCGCGGCGGACCGCGAGTTCGCGCTCGACGGCGTTCACGAGCGACATCGGGCGCGTCTCGACGCCACCGCCGCTCATCGTCTCCATCAGGTCGCGGGCGACCTCGGTTATCTCGATGGTGTGGCGACCCGTCGAGAGGATGCGCGAGAGGATGTCCGCGCCCTCCCCGTCGACGTGTTCTCGGAGTAGCTCCGCCCAGCCGACGATGACAGCCATGTCGTTGCGGATGTCGTGGCGGACGATTCGGTTGAGTGCCTCCAGTTCGGCGTTCGTCCGTTCGAGTTCGCGCTCGCGGGTGCGGCGGGCGGTCACGTCCTGAATCGTCCCTCTGAGCGCCGCCACGCGCCCGTCGCGGATGACGGGCTCGCCGCGGGCGCGGACCCACAGCTCCGATCCCTCTGCGGTCACCAGTCGGAACTCGTCTTCCCACGGGATGCCCTCGGACCGACAGCGGTTCAACAGCTTGCGGACCCGGTCTCGCTCCTCGGCGGCGTAGAACTCGATGGCGTCGTCGACGTTCGGCTCGTAGTCGAGCGGCACCTCGTGGATGCGCTTCGTCTGGTCGGTCCACGCCAGTGTGTCGGTCACGAGGTCGAGTTCCCAGCCGCCGACCTTCGAGATGCGCTGGGTGCGTTCCAAAAAGTCGCGGCTCCGTTCGAGTTCGTCCTCGCGCGCCTTCTGCTCGGAGAGGTTCTGGAAGACGATGACGTTGCGGTCGCCGTCGAGGGACGTGATGGAGAACCGAACCGGGACGAGCTCGTCGTCGGGCCGGCGAATCGCCACCTCACCTTGCCACTTGCCGTCGGCTTCGAGCGCGGGCGGAATGGTCTCTCTGAGCCGTTCGAGCTCCGACTCGTCGTGGAGGTGGCCCCAACCCGTCCCGAGCATCGACTCGGGGTCCGAGTAGCCGCAGATGTCGGCCGCGGCCTCGTTGACGTACACGTGTCGGTCGTTCTCGGTGATGGTGACGCCGGCGTCGACGGAGTCGACCGCGCCCTTGAACGCCTCGAGGTCGCGTTCGCGCCGGCGCTCTTCGGTCACGTCCTCGACCGTCGAGATGAGTCGGTCCCGTCCCGATATCTCGGCGACCGTGAGGCTGACGCGAATCCAAACGGTGTCGCCCGACGCGTTCTCGATGGGCCACGTGAAGACGTGCTCGCCCTCCTCGCGAGCGGTCTCGACCGCGTCGAGGGCGCGTTCGGCGTCGTAGCCGTCGAGGGCTGCGGTGACGTGAGCGGGGGTCGTGTCGATGACCGACGCGCGGTCGATGCCGAGGATGTCCAGATAGTGTTGGTTGATGTCGACGAGTTCGAGCGTTTCGAGGTTGCGAACCGCGAGCCCGACGTTGACGGCCTCGAAGAGCGCGCGGTGGTCGAGCGACCCGACGGTGTTGCGGGCGGCATCGTAGACGACGTGCCCGAGGTTGTCGAGATCGTGTTCGTCGGGGGGCGACCGCTCGAACGAGACGAGCGGCACGCCGTCGTCGCGGAGCTTCGAGACGAGCGGTCGGCCCTCCGAGTCGGTGACCTCGGTCGAGACGACGAGACAGTCGATGCGACTTCGTTCGAGCACCGCGTGAACCGCATCGAGGCTGTCAGCAGTCGAGACGCGGACGTCGGTCGTGGCGTCGCCGACCGAATCGGGAAGTTCGGTCGCGAGACGCTCGCGAACGGCGGCGTCCCCGCTGACGACGAGGACGTTCAGCCGACCAAGCATACCGGCGAGAGGACAGCGAGGTTCAAGTATGAACCGACAGTTGTCGACGAAAAACCACGACTGACGGAGGAGTGAACGGATTCCAAAGTCAGGGCGACGCAAATCGGCGGAATGGAAGCTTTGCCGACGGCGGAGCCGAAGGCTCGAAGCAACAATCGACGTAAACGTGGGGCGCGTACTGTCACCTGTGGAGCGGACACCACCGCTCCGGTGAACACCATGACGACGACAAACGACTCGACGCGACTCGCGGGCATCGTCCTGCTCGCGCTGGCCGCGCTGTTCGCGCTTCCCGTCCTCTTCGGGATGGCCGGCTTCGGCGGCGGCATGCCG
The DNA here is from genome assembly GCF_001482285.1 of Haloferax sp. Q22. GTDB lineage: Archaea > Halobacteriota > Halobacteria > Halobacteriales > Haloferacaceae > Haloferax. The sequence goes on from NZ_LOEP01000005.1 coordinate 215,026, forward strand.
ATGGGGTGGGGCGGCGGCTGGATGCACGATACGTGGATGCACGGCGGGACCGGCGGGACCGTCCCGTGGTGGATGTGGGGGATGGGACTGCTCGGTCAACTGCTCGTCCTCGCGGTCGTCGTCGGCGGCGGCGTCCTCCTGTTCCGTGCCCTGCGCGACGGGGGCGACGGAGGCGACGACGCGCTCGACGAACTCCGCCGGGCCTACGCCCGCGGCGACATCGACGACGAGGAGTTCGACCGTCGCCGCGAGCGACTCGACCGCGACTGACGCGTCGGAACTCGAGACAGTCGCCTCGTTGCAGGCGAAATGAAGGGGTTTCGGTCGAATGAAGGAGTTACGGTCGGGTAGCGGTCGCGGGGAGTCGGCCGCTCGCCGACCCCGTCGGAGAGTGTGCGCGCGCTGACCGCAACGACTATCATTGTTTAGGCCAACCTAAAACCATGAGTTCGGATTCATTCGATGGGGCGCTCGGCTCGTTCCTCGGTCGCTTTCGGTCGCGGCGAACGCGACTTCGCGTGTCCGCGTGCGTCGCCGCGAGCCGATCGATAGAAGTCCCGGAGACGGACGACGAACGCCCCTGAGTTCGGTGACTCGTGGGCCGACGTCGGCCGCCGCGCGCCTCAGACCTCAACCGTCGTTCCGATTTCTGGAGCCGCGGCCTCGTAGCCGTCGGCGCGGAGTTCCTCGGCGAACGCCGCACAGCGGTCGCCGTGGTTGACGAACACCGGGGCGTCGCGGTAGTCGTCGAGGAACGAGAGGAGCCCGTGTCGGTCGGCGTGGGCGGAGAAGTCGTACATCTCGGTGCGGGCGGCCACGGGGACGACCCCGCCGTTGAGTTCACACCGGCCGCGTTCGACCAGTTCCCTTCCCGGCGTTCCCTCGACCTGATAGCCGGTGAGACAGATTTTGTTCGTCGGGTCTCCCCGAATCTCGGGGATGTACGTCATCGCCGGCCCGCCCGAGAGCATCCCGCTCGTCGTCACGATGACCGAGTTCTGCCGGGCGATGCGCTTTCGCTGGCCGTCCCGGCCCGAGACGATGCGTGCGTTCGATTTCGCCCGCTTGAGCGCCGCCGCGTCGCGGACGTAGTTGGGGTGGTTCCGGAGCATCCGCAGCACGCGCGTCCCCATGCCGTCGACGTAGCAGTCGATGTCGTGGGCGTCGAGCACCATGAGAAGCTCCTGCGTCCGGCCGATGGCGAACGCGGGGACGACGACGGTGCCACCCTCCCAGACGGTCGTCCGCACCGACTCCACGAAGCGCTCTTCGACGGTCGCGCGGTCGTCGTGTTCCACGTCGGAGTAGGTGGATTCGCAGATGACCACGTCGGCGTCCGGACGGTCGGTCGTGCCCGGGACCAACCGCTGGTCGTCGGTGTGGAAGTCGGCGGTGTAGAGCAGGCGGGTCTCCCCGTCGTCGACGAGGACGTGGGCGCTCCCGGGGATGTGGCCCGCGTTGTAGAACGTGACCTCATGGCCGGCGGCCTCGAACGCCTCCCCGTAGTCGTGGTGTTCCGACTGCTGGGTCATCCGCCTGACGTGCGTCTCGGTGAACGGGCAGTTGTAGCTCCCGCCGTGGAGTTTGAGCGTGTCGCGCGCGAGCGTCCGAGCGAGTTCGTCGGTCGGCGGCGTCCAATGGACCGCCGGCCAGTCGTCGCCCGAGAGGAGCGAGGGGACCGTCCCGACGTGGTCGAGGTGGCCGTGCGAGACGACGACGGCGTCGGGGTCTACGGAGCCGACGGGGAACTGCGGGGGGTTCCCGGTCAGCATCCCGTAGTCGAGCAACAGCGAGTCGTTGACGAGAATCGCGCTGCGCCCGACTTCCTCGGCCCCGCCGAGGAACTGGAGTTTCATTGCCGGCAGTACCGACCGGAGGGGCTTTTGCTCGTCGGTCCCGCCGGAGTCCGCACTCGACGCTTTTCACGCCGGCCGCCGTCTCCCGAGGTGTGACCGGCTCCGAACCCGAATCCGACGCCGAGGGCGACACGGAACCCGAGGCCGAAACCGACCGCGACTCCCTCGAACGGCTGGTGACGGCGCTCCACGACCGACTCGCCGCGACGGCGACCCGGCCCGTCCGCGAGGACGCGAGCCGGTGGCTCGGCGAGGCGGAGGCCGTCGCGGGCGACCTCGCAGTCGGCCCGCTCCCGGACGACGAGGTGGTCCGGACGCGACTCGGCCACGTCGAACACCTGCTGTCGAACGTCGGCGAGACCGAAGACGAGGCGGCGGACGAACACGTCGCGTCGGCGCGGACCGCACTGGCCGACGCGCTGGCGACGCTCGGTGACGGCGGCGACGAGCGCGACGAGCGCGACGAGCGCGACGAGCGCGACGAGCGCGACGAAAGCGAGTGAGCGGCGGAGAGAAGAGAGACTGAATCGAGACGAGAGACGAGAGTCGCGGGGACCGGGAGAGATGCCCGTTCCGTCCGGTGGTTAGTTCGAGAACCAGTCTCGCGCGGTGGACGCGAGGATAGAGAGGTCTTCGAACTTGAGCATGCGGAACATGGCGAGGGGACTGCCGCCGTTCGCGGCGTCCAACTGCTCGTTGGGGAGGCGATGGAGGTCTTCGAGCAGTTTGTCGTAGCGCTCGTTGGAGGCGCGGTAGAGCATCTCCGTCATGAACAGGCGGTTTTTGACCTTCGGCGCGACGCGCTCGTGCCACAGTTGGTCGTAGACGGCGAGTTCGGACGCCGAGGTGTCGCGCTCGGAGTTCGTGAGCGCGCGGTCGGCGGTCGCGGCCGCGGCCCGGCCCGAGCGCATGCACTTGTCGATGCCCTCGCCCCACAGCGGGTCGACGGTCGGGACCGTGTCGCCGATGGCCATGAAGTTGTCCGTGCTCATGCGACCCGGAAGTTGGATGTGCGCGGAACCGCGGTGCTGTTTGCCCTCGATGCGCTCCGCGTTCGCGAAGCGCGGGTCGGTGTCGAGCCAGTACTGGAGGTAGTCGTCGATGGTGTACCCCGACTTGGCGTTGTGGCGGTGTCCCTCGTTTTGGATGTAGCAGACGCCGACTTTCGCGGTGTCGCCGCCGGTGTGGAATATCCACGAGTAGCCGCCGGGCGCGATGTCGTGGTCGAGTCGGAGCATCATCGCGTCGGTGAGGTCGCCGTAGCCCTCGGGCGCGAGGTCCATGCCCTCGAACTCGAACTCGATACCGATAGCCTGCTTTTGTCGGTCGAGGTCGCACACGTCGAGCGCCTTGGCGAGCGGTGCGCTCGGACCGGTCGCGTCGATGACGATGTCGGCGTACACCTCTTTGTCGCCGTTGTACCGGACGCCGACGATTTCGCCGCCCTCCATGATTGGCTTGGAGACGCGCGCGTCGAATAGATACTCCGCGCCGTCGGCTTCCGCCTCGTCGACGAGCCAGTTCTTGAAGTCCGCGAACTCGAGGACCGCACCGGGTTGGTGCCGGTGGTAGTGGTCGTTCGGGGACTCCAGAACGACGTCGTCGGTGAAGTTCATCACGACCTCGTCGGGGATATTGAACGAGGCCATCGTCGACGGGAACGTCCCGGCGGTCGATTTGTTACTCCTGGAGGGGAACTCGTCTTCGGACTCGGTTTCGAGGACGCACACGTCGTAGCCTCGGGCGGCGAGGTCTCGTGCCGCCTGTCCACCTGCAGGACCCGCGCCTGCGATAATCACGTCGTAGTTGTCTGTCATTGTAGAGTAGGCATCACCGGTAGGTTGTTCGTACGCGTTACACACCCTTTCTGTAACAAGCGTGTAATCTGCTTTGGTTTTGAACGGTCGGAGCGGCGGGGACGTTCGGCAGATTCCGACCACACTGAGGCGACAAATATACCCGAAAGACGACGGGCGAGGGAGAGTGCGACGCATCACTCGACGGAGAGAGACGGCGGCCACGTAGCCACAGAACGTCGCGCGGGGCGGGGGTCAGGCTTTCGGGATGCGGCGGACTTGGAACTCGCGGTAGCCGCCGTGGGCGGCTTCGAGCGCCCCGAGCCACCAGTTCCAGCGCGTCGCGGGGCCGCCCTCGGGCGCGTCGCGCATGTTGCGGACGATTTCGTCACCCGTGAGCGCCGCGCCGCGGTCGGCTTCGGCCTGCCCCGAGTCGGCGAGGTCGCGGGCCTGCCGCGCGACGACCCGGCGCTCCGCGTCCGTGCCCCCGAACTCGGCGAGCGCGTCGCGGAACGACTCCTCGTCGAAGGCGGGGTGGGCGTCACCGTGCCTGTCGGTGGGAATCACGACCGTGTCTACGGGGGCCGTACCAAAGAAGGACTCGGCCGATTCGAACGGACGAGCACAGCCGTTTTCGGCGCGAAACACGCCGGAGCGGCCGACGTGGCGACCGCGCTACGTCCACCACTCGCTCCGACGCTCGTTGTACGTCGCGTTCCGGAACGGCTCTGGCTTTTCGTCGTCGGCCTCCGCGCCGAGGTAGTGTGCGGTCCAGTAGCCGACGTGCCAGCCGACAGCCTCGGTGTCGAGGTCGACGAGGATGACCCGATAGCTCCCATACGTCTCTAACGCGCCGTCCCCGTCCGGGTCGTAGCCGCTGGCGGCGGCACAGGAGACCGCGCCCGGGGCGCACGGCGAGGAGTCCGCAAAGGAGATACGAACCTCGGCGTCCGCCGGGTCGTCCACGTAGGTGTAGGTGAGGTTGTCGGGCATCCCCGGTGCGCCGTCGGCGAAGTAATCGAGGGCGTGACGGATCTGCTCGCGGGCCGCGTCGGGGTCCGAGGCGTTCGCGTCGTCGACGTAGACCGTGAAGTTCGGGTCGTCCCACGGGAACGCCTTCTCGGTCGCGTTCGTCCGCGGGAGCGTGTAGAGGATGCCCGTGGCGTTCATCAGGGCTGCGGGCTCGTCGCCGTGGGCGAGACCGAGCGTGTGGCCCAGTTCGTGTTCGATGATTTCGACCGTCGAGTCGTCGCTGAACCCGGTTCGGATGTAGACGGTCTCGGGGCGGTCAATCTGGCCGGCGCGGGTGATGTACGGCGCGCAGCCGACCGCGTCGGCCTGTCCGCTACACTCGGGGATGGTGTCGGAAAAGCGGACCACCATGTCCGGGTTGCGGGCGTCGGCGTCGACCTCGTAGTCGACCTCATAGCCGAGGTAGCGCGCGTCGTTCGCCTCCCAGAACGTCGTCGCCTCGGTCACGAGCGCGGCGTAGTCGCGGTCGTCGTTGGCTGCCTCGACGGCGACGACGACCGGGTCGGAGCCCCACGGACCGTAGCCAGATGCTGGCGTGAACGTCTCTGTCGGCTCGGGCGTCGGCGACGCGGTAGGCGTTGCAGTCGCGGTCGCTGGCGGCGCCGTAGTCGAGACTGCGGTCGGCGGCGTTTCGGTAGTCGTGGCGGACGGAGCGGTCGTCGAAGTCGTCGCGTCGTCTCCCGGCGACACCGGCGCGGCACAGCCGGCGAGGACGACGAGCGCCGCGACGAGGAGGGTCGAACCGCGCATACCGAGACTGCGGTGGCGAACGGTCAAGAGCGTTTCCCGACGGCGCGACCCGACCGACAGCGCGGCCGCTCGGGTGTTCGAAAGCGGCTGAGAGGAGTAAGCCCCCTTCTGTTCGTCCCAGCATTCGGCTCAGCGTCCGCGTCCTTCTCGGGGCGAGCCCCGAGGGCGCGACGGGCGAACCCGACGCGCCGTCCGAACTACCTTCGCGGCGCGGACTTGCACCGGTGAGGATTCGCCGTTCCATCCGTTCTCGACCGTCAGAGATGGCGACGCCATCTCGCTTCCCTCTGCGGGTTAACTCCCTTCCCTTACGGGTCGGTTCGCACGCGGCCATGATGGCCGCGCCGGCGCCGGCGGGGCCGTCGCGCGCGCATCATCGGTCAAGTCGAGCGGTCTCGTTTCTGTTCCAGCGCCAGCCGTCTCCGACTCCGGGCTTGCGCCCGGTCACCCGTTCGGACGGTGGGGGGACTTTCCTCATGCCCATCTCGGGCACGGGAACTGGGCTCTCTCTGCCGACCTACCCTAGTCCGGTCGGTCGGATAAGCGGTTCGATTAACGGGGTCATACGCGGGTTTAGTCGCCCGTTATGTGGCACCGATTCTACATAACAACCCGATAACATTCGAGGGAAGCGTTGAAGTCACCACAGGACTTGGATGATAATATGTCCGAGGCGCAGACCGTACACCTCACCTACGAGGATGGGGCGCGGGCGGTCGAACTAGCGCGGGAATCGGTCGAATCGTACGTTCTTCACGGGCAGAGAGAGCAACCGGGCAGCATGCGCGACGCATTTTACGCCCGAACTGGGGCGTTCGTCCGCATCAAGTCGACACGTGGGCGCGGTCGACTGCGGGGCTGTGCGGGCGCATATCGGGGGAAAGACCAACTCGGTCACGCCATCGTCGACGCGGCCATCAAGGCCGCGTCGGGCGACTCGTGTCAAACCGAAATCGAAGCACCCGAACTCCCGAATCTGAACATCTCTGTTTGTATCGTCAACAATTACACGCTGACTAACGACCCAGTCGCCGACATCGAACTCGGCACCCACGGGGTCGCCATCGACGCCGGCGGCACTCACGGCTGGATGTATCCGACGCTCCCGATCGAACTCGGCTGGTCGAAAGAGGAGTTCCTCACGAACGCCTGCCGTAAGGCCGGCCTGTCGCCGCTGGCGTGGCAGGACGACGACACCATGATCACCCTGTTCGAAGGGCAGGTCTTCCGCGAGCGCGACGACGGCGGGAGCGTCGAAGCGCTGTAAGTCGTCGCGGCGACGACGCGACTCCTTGGGGGGAGAACCTAACTGGCGAGCGACGGCCCCGAGCGTCGCCGCAAAACGAGACCGCGTCTTACTCGTCGCCGAAGCCGACTAACTCGGCGTCCTCTCTGGCCCGCGTCGCGGCCGCGTCGATGTCGAAGTCGAACTCCGAGACGACCTCGCCGTCGCGGATGAGCGGTTCGAGGAGCGCCTCGCCGTCGGTCGGGCCGGGTCGCCCGCGGAGACCGACGTGGTGGCCGCCGTCGGCCGTGCGGTAGACCTCCTTTACGCCCGAGAGCTTGCCCCGCTTGGCCGCGGGTTCGCCGTTTACCTCGACGATGTCGAGCGCGAAGTCTACCGGATTAGCGTTGGAGATGTGGCCGCCGACGCCGAAGCCCTCCACCACGTCGCGGAGGTGCCGGAGTTCGGCCGGACCGAGGCCACCGCTCACGAAGATGCCCACGTCCTCGTGGCCGCGGGCGTCGAGTTCCCAGCGGACCTCGCGGACGATGTGGCGGAAGTCGCCGCGGCGCGAGGACGTGGTGTCGAGGCGGACACTGTCGAGGTCGTCGCCGAGCGTCTCGACCGCCTGCAGGACCTCCTCAGTCTCGTCGCCGTAGGTGTCACAGAGGGCGACCCGCGGCACGTCCTCGTCGACGGCCTCGTCGAAGGCGCGAAACGCCTCGGCCTGATTGCCGCGCCCGAAGGCGATGAGGAGCGCGTGGGGCATCGTCCCCGACGCCTCCTTCCCGAGAATCTCGCCGGCGGCGACGTGCGAGAAGCCGTCGAGACCGGCGACGAGGGCGCTCCGCTCGACCATCGCGGCGATGGAGGGATGAACGTGGCGCGCGCCGAACGAGAGGACGGTTGAGTCGGGAGCCGCCGCGCGGGCTTCGAGGGCGGCCGTCGCACAGCCCGAGGCGTGCGAGAGAAAGCCGAGCAGCGAGGTTTCGAGCCGAGCGAATTCGAGGTAGTCGCCCTCGATTCGCATCACGGGGCCGCCGTCGAACAGCAGGCCCTCGGGCATGGCGTCGACGTCGATATCGTGGCCGGAGAGCAGTTCCGCGGCGTCTTTCACGCCGGCGAGCAGCTCGAAATCACCGTCGGGGAACTGGTCGGCCGTCACCTCGGCGACGACGCGGGGGTTCTTGCCCGCGTGTCGGAGGGTCGCCTCGGTCCGCTCGAAGTAGGCGTCGGTCGCGACGCCGTCGCGGATGGCCTCGGGACCGACGATATCGAAGTCACTCATTGGCGCGGATTCCACCCGGCCGATGAAAAAGGTGTATAATCGGTCACGTGCGTCGAAGACGAATTCTCTTCAACGGGTCAGCAGACGGCAACGGCCGCGAAGTAGAGCGTCCCGTTCTTCCGGACGTAACTGGTGCTCGGCGACCACGGCCGGTCTTCGAGCGAAATCATCGAATCCGAGGCCAGCGCGTCGTCGAAGGCGGCCCGTTCGGCGGGGGTCAGCGACTCGTAGGCGACTATCTCCGCGTCGGCGGGAACGTCGTCGGCCGGGTCCACGTCGAGGTGCGGCGGACAACTGTTCGACCACGGAACGAGCGTCCCGGTGATGAAGAGGAAGGCCGCGACAAACAGGACGAGCAAGGAGGCGGCGAGCGCGAACTGGCCGAGCCGGCGGGACATACAGTCTGATGTCAGCTATAGCACAAGTGCTTTCTCCTACCTTCGCTCGTGAATCTCGTCCAACTGTTCCACCGTCGGCGCGTTGACGATGGTGACGGTGTCGCCGTCTCTCGTCACCCGATAGGCGTCTGCGAAGGGACCATCGTCGACGAGATAGGTGTTCTCACCCGCGTACGACCCGCCGAGGCGGAGCCTCAGTGTGTAGGTCACGTAGGCCCGCTCGAACTGCTCGGCGTCAGCCTCGGTGTCCCAGACCGTCCGCCAGACGTAGCCGCGCTCGTGGGGGTTCGCCTCGTAGGTCTCGTCCGACGCCGGGCGGTAGGGTATCACCGCGTCGCCGGCCCAGCCCTCAGAGGGACCGGCCGTGTAGTTGTACGGCGAGTACGCCCCGGTGTTCCGCTGGAGGTCGGTCCGGTCGATGGCGCGGTGCTTCCAGAACGTCGCGAAAATGGACGCCTCGCCGACCGTGTCGGCGACGGGGTCGGTGTCGTAGCGCGTCCACGCGGCCGACGACCGGTCTTCGACCGTCACCTCGACGGGCCGCTCGTCGGGGTACCGCTTCGGGTGGAGCACCTGCTCGGTCGAGGTCGGGCGGTCGGCGTAGGCGTCGTCGACGGCCGCCCAGCCGCCGCGCTCGCGCAGGTCCGAGACGAACGTCGGACCCTCGCTGTAGGGCGCGTAGATGGTGAGGAACACCGGATAGTCGAACGAACCGCTACCCGACCCGTTTCCGGAGGGCCGGGGGACGCAGTTCCACTCGGTCTCACAGCGCTCTTCGTACAGCCGGTCGACGTAGCGGGCGTCGCCTTCGACCAGTCCGTTCTCGGCGAGTTGGGCGTCCTGCGTCGGCGGCGAGCCGTCCAGTCCGAAGTGCTGGTCCTGCAGGGCGTGGACCAGTTCGTGGGCGAGCGTCCGCCGGTCGATGGTCGGCTGGTCGTCGTCGCTCACGATGACGATACGGTCCTCGGAGGGCGAGTAGTAGCCGAGCACCGCACCGCCGTACAGTTCGTCGAACACCTCGTCGATGGCCCGGTCCTCGCCGACCAGCAACAGCGCCTCCCACACCTGGTCGTTCCAGTCGCTGTGGACCGGGTCGGGCGACTCGTCGGACTGGTTTCGGTACTCGGCGCGCGAGACGACCTCGACCGGAACGGACTCCTCGAACTCCAGTTCGCGGACGACCTCGACGCGGGCCATCGTCCGGGCGACGAACGCCTCGCGCTCGGTCGCGTTCAGGCCGTCGGACTGGTTGACCGCGATGGACTCGTTGTACCAGTAGCCGCCCTCCCAGCCCAGCCGGTCGGTCGGCGGGTCGGCGGGCCACGACCAGTCATCGGTTGGAGGCGCAGACCCACCCGCCGCGTCCGGGTCGGCGACGGGGGCGGCACAGCCCGCGACGACGAGGAGAAGAGCGGAGAGAACGGTGGCGAGGCGGCGGCGATTCATAGCGGGTGCAGGGGAGGGAGAGGAAAAAGCGTCTCGGCGCGGAGGTTACGACGCGAGTCCCGGCCGGATCTCGTCCACATCAGCGGGTGCCGGCCCGTTGACGATGACAACGCGGTCGCCGGTGCGGACGACCCGGAAGGCGTCGTTGAACGAGCCGTCCTCGATGACGTAGATGCCGTCGTCACGCTGGGTGGCGTCGTGGGCGCTGAGGATGTTCAGGTAGGCGTCGTGGAACTCCTGTGCGTCGCCGTCGGTGTCCCACTCGGTCACCCAGACGTAGCCGTACTCGGTCTCCGCGCCGGCCTCGTTACGGTAGGGGAACAGGCGGTCGTTCGCCCAGCCGTTCGACGGCGCGGCGTCGTAGTTGTACGTGTCGTACTCCGAGGTCGTGTCGAGGATGGACTGGACGCGGACGGTCTCCGCGCCGGACGTGCGGGCCTGATACCAGAACATCGAGAACATCGACGCCTCGCCGACCGTGTCGGAGCCCTCGACGCCCTGTCCGGGGAAGGTGGTCCAGCCGTTCGTCCCCTCGTCGGCGAAGGAGATGGGACGCGGCGACTCGTCGGTCACGTGGATGGTCTGTTCGGAGGACACCGGCGGGTTGCGCAGGGCGTCGTTGACGGCCTCCCAGCCGCCCTGTTCGTACAGGTCGTGGACGTAGACCGGGCCGTCGGAGTACGGCTGGTAGATAGTGAGCAGGATGCCGAGGTTTGGGCCGCCACCGCCCGACCCGCCGCCGGAGCCACCCGCGGCGGGCGTGACGACGCAGTCCCACGTGCCGGCCGCGCACTGGTCGACGTACCGCTGTTCGACGTATCTGGCGTCGCCCTCGACGATGCCGTCGATAGCGAGGTCGCTGTCCTGCGTCTCGCCGCGGAAGCGGGCGTCGGTCAGGTCGAAGTGCTGGTCCTGCAGAGCGTGGACCAGTTCGTGGATGAGCGTGGTGTTGTCGATGGTCGGCTCGCCGGTCGAGTCGGTGACGATTTTGATTTCGTCGTCGGACGGCGAGTAGAAGCCGAGGACCGAACTGCCGGTCGTCTCGGAGATGGCGCTCGCGCTTCCGGTTGATTCACCGGTGATGAACAGCGCCTCCCACACCTGGTCGTTCCAGCGGTTGAACTCGGAGTCGGCCGACCCGGATCTGTTGGCGCTGTCGCTCCGGTAGTCGTCGCGGGAGATGACGTTCACGGGGACGCGCTCGTCGAACTCCAACTGCCGGAGGTGTTCGACGCGGGCCATTCCGCGGGCGACGTACGCATCCATCTCGGAGTCGTTGAGGCCGTCGGACTGGTCGACGGCGATGGGCTCGTCGTACCAGTAGCCGTCCTCCCAGCCGAGCACGTCCCGGTCGGGGTCGGCGAATCCTTCTCTGTCCGGGTCGGGCGTCGCGGGCGGTGCGTCGCCGCCGGGCGCGGCCGTGGGAGCGGCACAGCCGGCGAGAACCAAGAGTAGGGCGGCGAAAACGGCGCGGAGACCGGGCGTTCGCATATCGTATCCTTGGACTCCGGAGTGAAGTACCTTGTCGGGTTCAGGCGTCGAATCGGGGCGGCGCGTACTGTTTTGGTCGTCCCGGGGCAACCGACGCGTATGGCACTCGATCCGAACCGAACCGCGGTGGTCGTCGTCGACATGCAGAACGGCTTTTGTCACCCCGACGGGAGCCTGTTCGCGCCGGGGAGCGAATCAGCAATCGAGCCCGTCACGGACCTCGTCGACGCCGCCCGCGACGCCGGCGCGCGCGTCGTCTACACCCGCGACGTGCACCCGCCGGAGCAGTTCGACGGCAACCACTACTACGACGAGTTCGAGCGCTGGGGCGAACACGTCGTCGAGGGGACGTGGGACGCCGACCTCCACGGCGACCTCGACGTCCGCGACGAGGACCTCGTCGTCGAGAAGCACACCTACGACGCGTTCCACCAGACGCAACTAGAGGGATGGCTCGACAGCCACGGCGTGGACGACCTGCTCATCTGCGGGACGCTGGCGAACGTCTGCGTCCTGCACACCGCTGGGAGCGCCGGGCTACGCGACTACCGACCGATTCTCGTCACCGACGCGCTCGGCTACATCGAAGCGGAACACAAGGAGTACGCGGTCGACCACGCCGACTGGCTGTTCGGCGAGACGACGACGCTCGCGGACGTGGCGTTCGAGTAGGCCGACGGTCCCGCCGGGTGCGGGCGGTGCCCTGACTCCGACCCCGACGCTGACCGCGTTTTCGGCCGCGTCTCACTCCCGGAAGAGCCGGTACGCGCCCTGTCCGGTGGCGACGGCGTCGTTCCAGTCGCTCGACGGCGACTGCCGGGCGGCCACGTCCGAGTCCTCTTCCGGGTCGGTGCTGACAACGGTGATGGTGCTCACGCCGACCGAGCCACCCGCACGGACGACCTCGGCGACCGCGGTCAGGTCGCCCGACGCCCGCCGCAGGTAGTTCACGTTGAGGTTGATAGTGGCGACGCCGCCGGCGAGCGGGTCGTCGAGCATCGTCCGGAGGGCGATGCCGCCCGCGGTGTCGATGAGCGTCGCCGCGATGCCGCCGTGGATGGTCGGCGGCGACACGGTGTTGGTGAGCTTTTCGTCGTACGGGATGGTCATCACGATACGGCCGCGCTCGATGGCGTCGACGCGGGTGTTGAGCCACGACAGGTAGCCGTGTTCGTCCTCGATGTGCCGCTGGACGATTGCCGCGGCCTCGGCGGGAAAGTCGTCGGACATGTCACGAACGAGTGTGTCAAATGGCATGTAACCGACGGTCGGTGTCGGGGCGCGTCAGACACTCGTCAGTCCGGTATCACGTGAGATATATACAGGTTCCCGAACTGATACTGGTATGAGCGATTCCCGCGTCGTCCTCGTCGACGAGTGCCCGGACGGCCTCGTCGAGGCTGTCGAGCGACGCGGCTTCACGACCGAGATGTGTGCGGAAGACGCGGTGTTCGACGCCCTCGACGACGGGGTCGCCGGCGTCGTCCGCTGCGGCGACGTCGACACTGGGTTCGTCTCCCGCGTCCGCGACCGCGTCGGCGTGGTTCCGGTCTTTTTTCTCGTCACCCGCGGGGCCGCGACCGCCGGCGGGTCGGCCCACGGGAGCGGGGCCATCGTCGTCGACTTCCCGAGGACGCAGAAGGCGGCCGCCGCGGTCGCCGCGCGAATCGAGCGCACCATCGAGTTCTCTCGGTGGGCGTCGAGCGGGCGGGACTCGAACTCGTTGTATCGGACCGTCGTCGAGCAGAGCCACGACGCCATCTTCATCGCGCAGGACGGCGACTTCCGCTTTTGGAACCGCCGGCTGACCGAACTCACCGGCCGAAGCGACGACGAACTCGCCGAGACCGCGCTCCTCGACGTCATCCATACCGACGACCGGGAGAAGGTCAGCCGTATCTCCGAGACGCGGCGGCGGGGCGGCGACGCGCCCGTGAGCTACGAGGTCCGCCTCGTCGACGCCGACGGCGGCGTCCACGAGTGTGCGGCGAACGTCAAGGACATCGAGTATCACGGTTCGTACGGCGTCCTCGTCTCAATGCGCGACGTGACCGAACAGCGCGCGACGGAGGCGCAGTTCCGCGGTCTCGTGGAGCTGGCGCGGGATCTCGTGACTCTCGTCGGGACCGACGGGCGAATCAGGTACCAGAGCCCCTCCGTCACCGACGTCCTCGGGTTCAACCCCGGCAAGCTGGTCGGAAAGCCCGTCTCCGACCTGATTCACCCCGACGACTGGGAGCACGTGAAGGACGTCTTCGAACACGCGCTCCGGACGGGGGCCGACGGGACCGAGGCCGTCCGGTACCGCCACCGGAACGCCGAGGGGTCGTGGACGTGGCTCGAATCCGTGGGGAGCAACCAGGCGGACACCTCGGTCGGCGGGTTCGTCGTCACCTCGCGGAACGTGACCGAACAGCGGAGCTACGAACAGCGGCTCAAGCGGTACGAGACCATCGTCGAGAGCATCGGACAGGGTGCGTACGTGGTCGACGAGGCGGGCGTGATCCAGTTCATCAACGAGACCGCGCTGTCGCGGACGACCATCCCCATGTCGGCGTTCGTCGGCCGACACATCTCCGCGCTCCGCGACGCCGGCTATCTCGCCGCCGAACACTACGAGTGCGCCGAGGCCGCCCTCGACGCCGTTCTCGACGGCGAGAGCACCCGCGAGCGGTTCGAAATCGAACTGTCGCTTCCCGAGAAGAACTACGTGGTCGAGTTCACCGTCTCGCCCATCGTCGGCGACGACGAGGTCGAGGGTGCGGTGGGCATCTCGACGGACGTCACGGCGCGAACGCGGTACGAACAGCGACTCAACGCACTCCACGCCTCGACCCGGCGGCTGACCGGGGCGACGAGTCGCGAGGAGGTCGCCGAAATCGTCCGCGAGGCCGCCACGGAGGTCCTCGACTACGCAATTAGCGGTGTCCTCCTGTACGACGAGTCGCTAGACGCGCTCGTCCCGACGGCGTTCACGGACGAGGCGTGGGCGGTGTTCGGCGACGTGCCGCCGATTCCGCGGGGGGCCGGTCTGACGTGGGAGGTGTTCGAGCGCGGCGAACACAACCTCTACCGGGACGTGGGCTCGAACCCGCGGCGGTTCGTCCTCGACGCCGGGGTCAAAGAGGAACTTATCGTCCCGATTCCCGACCACGGCGTGTTCTTCGTCGCCTCTCTCGGCGATGACTCGCTGGCCGACCAGCGAATCGCGCTGGCGAAGGTGCTGGCCGCCAACACCCGCGCGGTCTTGGACCGGGTCGAGCGCGAACAGCAGCTACGTCGGCGCGAGCGCGAACTCGCCAGCCAGAACGAGCAGCTCGAATCGTTCGCGTCGGTCGTCTCCCACGACCTCAAGAACCCGCTGAACGCGGCGATGGGCTATCTCGAACTCGCCCGCGAGCGGTACGACGGCGACGAGTTGGACCGGGTCGCGACCGCCCACGAGCGGATGGCCGGTATCGTCGAGGACGTGTTGGCGCTCGCGCGCAACGGCCAGACGGTCGAGGAGGCGGAGCGACTATCGCTCGGGTCCGTCGCCGAGGCGGCGTGGACGACCGCCGCGAGCAACGCGCCGGAAGCGACGCTCGTCGTCGACGGCGACATCGCGGTCGACGCCCACCGTGGACGGCTTAGACAGCTCCTCGAGAATCTCTTTTCGAACGCCATCCGCCACGGCGGCGACGACGTGACCGTCAGTGTCGGCCCCCTCGCCGACCGCGACGGGTTCTACGTCGAAGACGACGGCCCGGGAATTCCACCGGACGAGCGTCCCCGCATCTTCGAGGCGGGCTACACCACGAGTTCCGAGGGGACCGGCTTCGGACTTAGCGTCGTCATGAGCGTCGTGAACGCCCACGGCTGGAGCGTCTGGTTCGTCGAGAGCGACGAGGGCGGCGCGCGGTTCGAAATCACGACCGAAAGCAACCGCTGACGGCCCCGAAAACAACCGCTGACGGCGCGGGAGTGTCGCCGCCGACGGCAATACTAATTGGCGGTCGTCCGAACGGAGCGCCATGGAAACCCCAGACGAGACGACGGTCCGTGCGGTAGAGTCGTGTCGGGACACGCTCCCGGAGACCGTCGACGGCGGGCGGGTGCTGTTCGGGTTCGACGGCTACATCGACCGCGTTCGGGAGTTCGTCTCCGAGCGGCAGTCGGCCGACGCCTACGAGCGGGTGCCGACGCTCGAAGCGTTCGCCGACCGCGTGAACGACTCGGTCGAAGCCGAGAGCTCCCTCTCTTTCGAGTGGCTTCAGGCGAACGTCCGAACCGGCGGACACGTGAGTCACCTCGCCCGCGCGTTCGACCGAATCGGGTTCGAGCCCGGGGTCGTCGGCTGTCTCGGCGACCCGGTCGAAGAGCCGTTCGTCGAGGAGTTCGGCCACCTCCCGCTGGAGACGCTCGGGTCGCCCGGCTACACCGATGCCGTCGAGTTCGACGACGGGAAGCTGATGCTCACCGAAATCGGCGCGCTGATGACGCTCGACTGGGCCGGAATCGAGTCGCGGGTCGGCCTCGACCGACTGGCCGAACTGGTCGACGGGACCGAACTCGTCGGGATGGGCTACTGGTCGGAGATGCCCGAGCTACCGGACGTGGCTCGCGGCCTCCGCGAAGAGCTGTGGCCGACACTGTCGGACCCGCCGGAGACGCTGCTGTTGGACCCCGGCGACCTCAGAAAACGGGAGCCGGAGGTGGTCGCCGCGGGCGTCGAACAGGTGTCCGCGCTGGACGACGCGGTTCGCGTCGTCGCGTCGGCGAACCGCTACGAGACGCGCTATCTCGCGCGGTTGGCGGGCGTCGAGAGCGACGACTTCGGCCGCGAGTCGCAGGCGGCGTTCGACCACCTCGGCGTCAGCCGCTTCGCGGGCCACGGCATCGAGGAGGCGCATCTCATCGATGACGAGGGGGCCGCGACCGTCGGCGTCCCCCGGACGGACGACCCGGTGTTGACGACGAGTTCCGGCGACCACTTCAACGCCGGCCTCGCGCTCGCGCACGTCCTCGACCTCGGCCGCGCGGAGTCTCTCGTCGTCGGCAACGCCGTCGCGGGCCACTTCGTCCGAAACGGGTCGCCGCCGACGTACGACGAGGTCCGGACGTTCGCCTCGGAGTACCTCGATTACTTCGACGCCACTTAAATACCGATTGTCCACACAAGGGTCAGATATATTACTAGAATCGACGTACCGATATGCGTCGGTGGCACCCCCCACACGGGCGCACCGCCGGAGAGACCGCAGGTCGCCTCCATCGCGGTTCACTATCGACACCACCGTGGCAATCCGCGCCCGATTGCCACATCCCCACCACGGTCCCGTTCTGACGCGTCGTCGGCTCTTCACTCGGACCGCGAGTCGCGGTCGATGTCGTCGATATCGTCTATCGCCGAACCCACGAGGTGCCGGAGCGCTCGCCGAAGTCGTTGCGAGAGCGCCTGTTCGGTGATGCCCAACCGGCTCGCGATGTCGTCGAGGCCGGTCTCTTTCGGCGTCTCGAAGTAGCCCCGTTCGAAAGCGAGCCGAAGCGCCGCGAGTTGCTTTTCCGAGAGGTCGCTGTCAGGAGGGTGGCGCTCGTCGAGGCGAGCCGGTTCCACCCGGCGCACGTCGATGTCGATGTCGCGGGAGAGACACGCGTCGTGGAACCGGGTCGTCAGCTCGTTCGACGCGAAGTACACCGACAGCGACCAGCCGTACCTCGTGCCGACCATCCGCCGGACGATGCCGTCGCACTCGCGAATCGCCGAGATGATATCGCCCTCGTGAGTCGACCACTTACAGCGGTAAAGTCGTCCCTCGGGGCCGTCGGAGACCGACTCGAAACACTCGATGTTCACGTGGTCGTCGAGGAACTCGTCGAGCGCCTCGCGGTCTCTTCCGCGGGCCACGAAGTAGGGAACCGGTTCGCCCGACACCGGGATACCACCGACAAACGTGAGTTCGAATTCCGGGTCTTCGAGCGTCGCATCGGGGGACGCGCCGACCAGTGGGTGGCCGAGTTCGACCTCGTACCCGGTGTCGCGGTCGTCGGTCATCGCGGCGCGGAGACGGCGGCGTCGAAGACCGAAACGACGGTGCACGTTCGTATATCGAGTCTCACAAACAAGGAAAAATACGGACGAGCGAAGGATATTTTTTGCGGAGACTCGTCCTTTCATAGTAAAGGGATTTAAGAACTGGCCCCAAAATAGAGGGGGTCGGTCGGTCGCCTCCGGGCGGCGCGCTCGTGTTAGTAGTAAATCATTTCTGTCGAATCAGTCGAGGCGCAGCGGGTCGTCGCTGGGCCGAATCGCGACCGACACCTCGTCGCCGACGGCGAAGTCGTGGCCGGGGCAGACGATTTTGGTTCCGAAATCGACGCGGGACGCGAATAGTGACAGCCCGTTGACTTTCTCGCCGTCCGCGAGCACGTCGAAACCGGCCCACGGAACGTCCCGACCGGCGGTCCGACCGACCGGCTCGCCGAAGAGCGACAACGACTGTTCGTCTCCGACGGGCGAGAGCGTGCCCCCGAACCCGTAGTGGGCGAGACCGCCGTCGAGGACGACGCCCTCGTCGCTGGCGAGGCCGACGAACTCGTCGGGACCGACCCCCGCGTCGGCGCGGTCCGGGGCATCGAGAACGACGAACGTCTCGGCCGTCTCGACGACGGTTCCCGTCCCGTCCCAATCGAGCGGCGAGACGGTCACGTCGGGCGAAACCGGGAGCGACCCTTGGGCGCGGTGGTGGTTCGCGTCCGCCGGGCGGAAGCCGAGATGGACGTGGTTTGCGACCCACGGAGCGAAAAAGCCGGAGCGGACCAGTCGCCCGAGCGAGTCGCCGACGGCGACCTCGTCGCCCGCGTGGACGCCGGGGTCGACGTGGAGGATGCGCGCGACCAGCCCCTCGCGCGGGTCGTCGGCGGCGTCGCCGAGCCAGTCCAGTCCGGTTGCGTCGGCATCGACATCGACGAGAGTGAGGTACTCGTCGTCGTGAGCGTAGGGTTTGTCGGGCGCGCGGACGGTCCGCGTCTCGCGGACGACGCCTGCGACGGGTGAGCGGGCCACCGGGTCGTCGTCGGCGACGTAGAGGTCGATTGCACAGCCGCTGTCGTGGGCGGGATACGGCGAGTTGTAGAGCGAGAAGCGCTCGAAGCGCGAGAGCATCGACCGCGGCAGTCGCAGCATGGTCGTCGGGACGGGACGGGTGCGCTTAGGTACGTCGGGGTGGTTCTCTCGGACATGCGCGTCATCCGCGGCCGCGGGCCCGACCGAGACGCAGACCGGGCGGTCACCGCGGCCATGCTCCGCGAGGCGGGCGAAACGGGCGAACCGGCCTTCCGAGCGTGGACACCGCACCGTCAGCTCGCGTTCGGCAGGCGCGACACCCGGGCTCCGCGGTACGACGAGGCCGTCGCCGCCGCCGAGGAACGCGGCTTCCCGGCCATCGAGCGCTCCGTCGGCGGCCGCGCGGTGGCCTACACGGGAACCACCGTCGCGTTCGCCCACGCGCTCCCGCTCGACGACGCCCGGACCGGACTCGACGCGCGGTACGAGGCCGGAACGACCGCCGTCGTCCGCGCCCTGCGAACTCTCGGTGTCCCCGCGCGGCGGGGCGAACCTCCGAAGTCGTACTGTCCCGGCGACCACTCGGTCCAAGCGGGCGGAAAGCTCTGCGGCATCGCCCAGCGGGTCCGCAAGGAGAGCGCGCTCGTCTCCGGCGTGGTCGTCGTCTCCGACCGCGACGAGATAGCCGACGTGCTCGCGCCCGTCTACGAGGCCATCGAGATCCCTTTCGACCCGGATTCGGTGGGCAGCGTCGCCGACGCCGGAGGGCCGGGAAGTCCGGATGCGGTCTGCGACGCCCTCGAAGCCGTCTTCGTCGGCGACGCGGACATTCGAGTCGAAGACGCGGCGGCCCTCGCGTGAGCGACTCCTGGCGGTAGCGACGACGGCCCGACGCAGCCCGACGCAGTCATTCCCCGAACCGCCGCCGCTCCCCCAATCGCCACCACTACCCGAACCGCCGGACTTAGCACCCGGCGCGTCGCACCCCCTCGTATGCGAATCGAGAACGCGACGCTGGCCGACGGCCGCGTGGTCGATGTCCGCGTCGAGGACGGGACCGTCGAGGCGGTCGGCGACCTCGACCCCGTCGCCGACGAGGAGACCGTCGACGCCGAGGAGAACCTGCTTCTACCGGGCGCTATCGACGTGCACGTCCACTTCCGCGAACCGGGCTTCGAGCACAAAGAGACGTGGGAGACGGGCGCGCGGAGCGCCGCCGCGGGGGGCGTGACGACCGTCGCCGACCAGCCGAACACCGACCCGACGACGACCGACGGCGCGGGCTTCGACGCGAAGGCCGAGCGCGCCGCGACGTCCTGTATCGACTACGGCATCAACGGCGGCGTCACCGCCGACTGGGACCCAGACAGCCTCCTCGACCGCCCGCTTTTCGCCCTCGGTGAGGTGTTCCTCGCCGACTCGACCGGCGACATGGGCATCGAGGCCGACCTGTTTTCCGAGGCCGCGGAGCGCGCCGGCGAGGCGGGCGCCCCCGTCACGGTCCACGCCGAGGACGCCGACCTGTTCGACGAGTCCGCCATCGAGGGCGACCTCGGTGGGGTCGGCCACGACGCCGACGCCGACGCGTGGAGCGCCTACCGAACCGCTGAGGCCGAGGCGGCCGCCGTCGAGCGCGCTGTCCGCGTCGGCGGCGAGACCGGCGCGCAGATTCACATCGCCCACACGAGCACGCCCGAGGGCGTCGACGCCGCCCGCGACGGCGGTGCGACCTGCGAGGCGACGCCGCACCACCTGTTTCTGTCCCGCGACGACCTCGCCGAGTTGGGCACCTACGGCCGGATGAACCCGCCGCTCCGGTCCGAGGCGCGCCGCGAGGCCATGTTCGAGCGCCTCGCCGACGGCCGCATCGACATGGTCGCCACGGACCACGCGCCGCACACGCGCGAGGAGAAAGAACAGTCGCTCCTCGACGCCCCGAGCGGCGTCCCCGGCGTCGAGACGATGGTACCGCTGCTTCTGGGCGCGGTCGTCGAGGGCGACCTCACCACCGAACGCGTCCGCGACGTGGTCGCAGCGAACCCCGCCGAGGTGTTCGACCTGCCGCGCAAGGGCCGCATCGAGGCGGGCACTGACGCCGACCTCGCGCTGTACGACCTCGACGCCGCCCGCGAGATTCGCGGCGCGGACCTCCACTCGAAGTGCGACTGGACCCCGTTCGAGGGCCACACGGGCGTCTTCCCCGAGTGGACGATGCTCCGCGGCGAGTTCGTCTGGGATGGCGACGGCTTCGGCGAAGTCGCCGGCGAGAACGTCCGCGACTAACCGGAGGCGGGAACCGACCGAGGGCCGGCCCGCTCAGAACCGCGCGGCCGCGAGCTGCGCGCCCTTCCAGCCGACGCCGACGAGCACCGCGAGCGGCGCCGTCAGGACGACGAGCGAGACGGCCGACCCGGCGAGGCCGCCGAGTCCGCCGAGTGCGGACGATGCGACGACGGTTGCGAGGAACCCGCCCACGGCGAGGGCCGGCGAAACCAGCGCGTAGGCGAACAGCCAGCGCTGGTTGCGAGTGAACTCGACGCCGTAGCCCGGCCCGGGAGGGATGAGCAAGCCGCCAGCGAGGAGGACGAAGCCGGCGACCCCGAACACGAGGAGGAAAAAGCCCGCGAGCCCGTGGGCGAAGCCGTCGCTACCGGGCGGCGGCGGGGGCATCGTGACGGCGGTCCGCCAGACGAACGCGAGGAGCGCGACCCCGGCACCGGCGACGGGGAGTTGGAGCGACCCGAGGACCGCACGGAGTGACCAGCGCATCGGGCCGACTGTCGGCGGGGAGACAGATAGCAGTTCCGTCGTCACCGGGTGTCGGGGCCCCGGTCGGGGACCGGACGAACCCGATGCAAGCGAATCCTTTTCCCGTCCGACACCCCGAGGGAGTGACACGCATGACCGACGAGCAGACGCCGCCCCGAGGTCGCGGCCCGAACGCGGACGAAACACACGCACTCACGGGACTGCTGTCGTTCTGGGAGACGGTCGTGGAGGACGCCGAGGCGACCGCGGCCGAGTACGAAGACGAGGGCTGGGAGACGCTCGTGCTCCACCCCGGCGACGTGACGGTGTTACCGCCGGCGAACCTGCCCGAAGCGACGGAGCGCGTCGGGTTCGACGTGCTCGTCCCCGGAAGCGAGTTCGAGTCGCTGTCGTCGTGGGTCGAGTCGGCCGAATTCGACCGCTACGACGTGTACCGCGCCCGCGAGGACGACACCGTGTTCGCCGTCTCTGTCGTGCAAGACGCCGCGGCGTCGAAGGCCGTCGTCGTCCCGCTGTACTACGGGCTGGACACGGTGGACGCGATGGTGACGCGAGCGCGAGAACAGGGCGAACTCCGCCTCTACGTCCGGCCGGTCGAGGCGGACCGACGCGTCGAGTTAGTTCAGTCGGACCCAGAGCCGATTTTCCCCTGACTTCGAGTCGACGGGGAGTCGGTTCGGGGCCAGTTCGAGGCCGGTGCGAACCGGCCGCGGGACCTCACTCCTCGTCCGACAGCTCTTCTTGTCGCAGTTCCGTGCTCGCCTCGCGGACCTCGCGCATGACGCTCGAAATGCGCTCTTCGGCTTCCAGTTCCTCTTCGACCGAGAGGTCCACGCCCTCGACTTCGAGCAGGAACTTGGCGATTTCCGTCACCTCGTACATCATCTCGTCGAGTTCCTCGGCGGTGAAAAAGCCGGACATCGCGCCGTAGAGGAACGTCGCGCCCGACTTCCGGACCTTGTCGCGGAACGCGGAACGTGCCTGATTGACCGCCTGCGGGGTGTAGGTGTCGGTCATGAAGGGGACGAGTTCGGGGAGGTTGTTCCCGATTTTCGTCATCTCGACGCCGGTCTCGGTCCGGAAGTCGGCGCAGAGTCGCGCGATGGCCCACTCGCGGGCCGTCACGTAGGTCCGCTGGCGGAGGAAGTCGTTGACGCGGTCGTACTGCGCGCCGTCAACCTTCTTGAACCGGGCGTACTTCTGTACGTCCTCGGGAACGGCGCCTTCGGCGGTTTCAGAACCTTCAGCGTCCGAATCTGCTCCGGCGGTGGCGGCCCCGGAATCGACTGAGTCGGTCTCTGAGTCGGTCGCGTCCTCGTCGACCGTATCGCGTTCGGCCGCGTCGGCGGTCGCCGCGTCAGTCGGGTCCTCGTCCATCGGTTCCGCGCCTGCCGTCTCCGCAGTTTCGGCCGACGCGTCTGCCATCTCCACGTCTGCCTCCGCTTCGTCCGCCTCCGCTCGCGCGTCCGCGCCGGGGCGAGCCGTCTCCTCGGCGTCGCTCGCGCCCGTCTCGAACTCGTCGGACTCGTCTGTCATACCGCGGGCTACCGCGGCACGGCCGAAAAGGGTTCCGCGACGTGCGGTCCCCTGCCGGCGGGGGTGTCGCCCCCCGATTCCGGGCAAGGGTTTTCTATCACGACCGCGAGATTGGGAATCATGAAGGTACTGCTCGGAATCGGTGGCAGCGACGATTCCATCCGAGCGCTCGAAAAGACGGTCGAACGGACGGCCAACGTGGGCGACGACCTCACGGTCGCCATCGTCGACAACCCGGCCGGCGAGCGCTCGCGCGAGGACATCGAAACGCGGGTGACGGAACTACTCGACGAGCGCGGCGTTGACGCGCCCGTCCGCCTGCTCGATGGCGACCCGGGGAGCGCCCTCGTGGACCTCGCCGAGAACGAGGGGTTCGACCAACTGGTGCTCGGCGGCGGGGAGACGAGCCCGATGGGGAAGATACAGATCGGTAGCATCGCGGAGTTCGTCCTCTTGAACTCCCACGTGACCGTCACTCTAGTACGATGAGCGACCGAACGTTCTCCGACGCCGTCGCCGACCCCTACGACGCGCCGCCGCTGTCGTTCACCGACAGGGAAGACCGCACCATCGAGGTGCGCGCGTACGACGGCTCCGACGAGGAGATGGAGGCGCTCGTCGAGATGTACGACGCGTTCGACCCCTCGGACCGCGCGCAGGGAATCCCGCCGGGGCGTGAGGACCGCATCCGCGACTGGCTGGAGAACATCCTCGACGAGGACTGCCTGAACGTCATCGCGTGGGACGGCGACGAGGTGGCCGGTCACGCGACGCTCGTCCCCGACGGCGACGCCTACGAACTCGCCATCTTCGTCCACCAGACCTACCAGCGCGCCGGTATCGGCACGCGGCTCATCAAGGCGCTGCTCGGCTACGGCCGGGTGTCCGGCGTCGAGAAGGTGTGGCTCACGGTCGAGCGCTGGAACCGCGCGGCGGTCGGCCTCTACCAGACCGTCGGCTTCGAGACGAGCGACGCCGAGAGCTTCGAGCTGGAGATGACCATCCGGCTCGCCGAACCTCCGGACGAAGAGGGCGGTTGAAAGCGACGGCGAGTCACGGCGACAACGACCTGCGGTTCAGACCGAGAGAACAGGCTGGCTGGCGTACAGAAGGACGTACTCGGCGGCCTTGGCGAGCACTTCGCCGGGGTCGCCCGAGACAGGTTCTCGGGGCACGACGATGAAGTCTGCGTTCAGCTCTTCTGCGGTGTCGAGGACGACGCTTCCGGGGTGGCGGAGTTTGCTCGTCCGCGAGAAGCCGTAGGCCACCGAGGTGGTGACGGGAACGTCGGCGTTTTCGGCGAGGGTCGAGACCGTGTCGGTGACGGCCTTGCTGTCCTCGGCGACGGCGTCCTCGTCGACGACGCCCTGCTCTATGGCACGGACGACGTCCTCGCCGAGGACGTGGACGGCGTGGACCGCGGCGTCGTACTCGGCCGCGACGGCGGCGGCGTACTCCGCCGCGCGCGTCGCCTCCTCGCTTTGGTCGACCGGCACGAGGACGAGGTCGATAGAGAGCGGGCGCGATGACATGCTTCCACCTGCGTCGGGCGACGACAAAAAACTCACCCCACGGTCCCGACGGTCGGCCGCCCCAGACTGGTTTTATGCCGCCCCACTGTGAACCCGTAGGCATGTTCGACACCATCGTCATCGCCACCGACGGTTCGGCGAGCGTCCGCCGGGCGGTCCGCGTCGCCGTCGACCTCGCAGAGCGGTTCGACGCGTCGGTCCACGCGCTGTACGTCATCGACGCCGGCGACGTGGAGACCGCGCCGGAGCGACTCCGCGACGAGATGCGCGACGCGCTCACCGAGCGCGGCGAGGAGGCACTCGCCGAGGTCGAAGCCGCGACCGACCGCGAGGTGACCGTTGCGGTGCGAGAGGGCCGCCCCGCCGCCGAGATTTCGAACTACGCCCGCGAGGTGGACGCCGACGCCGTCGCCATGGGCACTCGCGGCCGCCACGGCGAGAACCGCTTTCTCATCGGGAGCGTCGCCGAGCGCGTCGTCCGGACCTGCCCGGTGCCGGTGTTGACGGTCCGCCAGTTGGAAGACGGGACGACGGACTCCCTGCTGAGCGACGAGGCCGCCTGAGCGGTCGGCCGGCAGGGAGCGGCGACCGGTCGATAGCTGGCGAGCCGACCGAATCGGGAGGAGTTTTCCCCGTCGCGCCCGAGTTCGGCGTATGGAAGACGAGCTCATCGACAGTTCTCAGCTCTCGCTCCCCCGCAAGTCCGTGCTCCCCGGCGCCGGATTCTTCTACCCCGACTCGTTCGACGAGGAACGCGCCGAAGAGCGCGCCAAGGAGAAACTCGAAGACGCGTCGGTGGCGGTCGTCACCGACACCGACGCCGACGGCCTCGGCTGCGTCGCCCTCCTCCGGGAGGCGTACGACGCCGCTCTCGACGTGGCCGACTTCGAAGCACGCATCGAGGAGAAACTCAGCGACGACGAGGACAACGAGGAGGAAGACGAACCCGACCTCGCCGAGGAAGACGAGGAAGAGCGCCCGAAGTCGCCGGTCGCGCTGATGGGGTCGAGTCCGTACTCGCTCGAAGACGATCTCCAGCGCGTGGCCGACTACGCCCCCGAGGGCGTCGAGGTGTACGTCTGCGACCTCTGTCCGGACAAGTTCGAGTACGTCGAAGAGGAACTCGCCGCGCTCGTCGAGACGGCAGGCGAGATTCACTGGTACGACCACCACCAGTGGAAGCCGGAAGTCGCCGAGGCGGTCCGCGAGGCCGGCGTCGACCTCGTCGTCGGCGAGTCCGACGAGGAGTGTTCGACCGACGTGACGCTCCGCGAACTCGACTACGAGTTCGACGAGCGGTTTTCGGAACTCGCGGCCGTCACCCGCGACCACGACCTCTGGCTGAACGAAGACGAGCGGAGTCAGGACCTCGCGGACTACGCCTACTGGACCTCGAAAGAGGAGTACGTCGCCGTCGTCGGCGCGTACGGCGCGGACCTCCCGCCGGTCGTCGAGGAGTACATCGCCCACCGCCGCGTCGAAAAGGAGAACCTCATCCAGGCCGCCGTCGACCGCGCCGACCTGAAGACCGTCGGCGACTGGACGGTCGGCGTCACCTACGGCCGATGTTCGCAAAACGAGGTCGCCGACGCCCTCCGCGAGTCGGGGGCGGACGCGGCGGTCGTCGTCAAGCCCGCCGGGAGCGCCAGCATCCGCGGCTCCGACGACTTCGAGCGCTGTCACGAGGTCGCCGACCTCGTCAACGGCGGCGGCCA
This sequence comes from Haloferax sp. Q22, assembly GCF_001482285.1. GTDB lineage: Archaea > Halobacteriota > Halobacteria > Halobacteriales > Haloferacaceae > Haloferax. The sequence goes on from NZ_LOEP01000005.1 coordinate 240,905, forward strand.
CCCGAAGGCCGCCGGCTGTAAGCCCGACATCTACGACGACATGCTCGACTACGCCCACCACTGGACGACGCAGGGCGCGACGACGAAGCGCGTCATCCTCCGCGCGTTCGAGCAGGTCGCCGACGCGGTCGCGGAAGCGGAAGCAGAAACCGACGACGAGGCGGACGACGACGAAGGCGTCGAGACCGAACGCTAACGGCGAACGCGACTCCGAAACCGACTCCGAAGCGGAAAACTAGCGTCGAAAAACTGGGGCCGATTACGCGTCGTCGACGACCCAGCGGTCGGAGTACGTCGTGCCGCAGGTACACTTAGCGTAGGCGTGGACCACGTCGCCCACCTCGTAGATGCCGCCGACCTCCTCGTTTTGCGCCTCGGCGAACGAGAAGATGAACTTCACCTCGTGGTTCTCGTCTTCGGCCGCGTCGGGGCAGGTGCCGCCGCTCAGGTCGTCGTCGATGTCGCCGTCGTTGCCCATGGCGGTCTGGGCGAACTCCATGGCGTCCATGCCCGTGCCGGCCGCAAAGGCGCGGCGGCCGTCGTCGCCGGGGACGACGAGCACGTAGCCGTTTTCGACTTCGACGCCCATGTTCGGGAGTTTGCCCTGGCTGTCGAGGTACTCGTGGGTGAGATAGAGCGCCACGTCGTCGAGGCGCTCGCCTGCGAGGTACTCCGTTACCTTGCTCATACCCCGCCTAGAGCGGTCGGTGCGTAAAAGCGGCGTGTCTCGGAGTGCGACCGGTCACTCGTCGGACAGGCCGAACTTCTCGGCGATGCTCGAAAGCGAGTCGTTCGGGCGCTCGGTGACGCGGTACACCTGTCGGACCCCGGGTACCCGGAGGCCGTACTGGTAGCCGTCGTCCAGTTCGTCGAGTTCGACGGCATCGCCGTCAGCCCGGTCGTGTTCTCGGCACCACTCGACGAGCCGATTCTCGCCGTTGTTCGGGGTGCGTGCGAGACGCTTGTTGTCGTACGCGCCGCGAATCACGAGCCCCGAGGCGTCGGCCGAGAGGCGGGCGTGATAGGCGGTGCCGCCGAGGTGGAGCCGAACGAAATCGCCGTCTTCGGCGGTCACGCCGTCGGGGACGCGCAAACAGGGGCGACGGGTCCCGCCGCTCCGGGCGATGTTCGCGCGGAACGTCTGGACCGACGGATGGTCGGAGGGCAGTTGCTCTGGCACGGGAAAGAGAGGAGTGAGACGGCGTTATTCGTCCGCTTCTTCGTCGTCGCCCTCGCCGAAGGCGGCGGCGACGTCGCCCTCACCGGAGACGACCTTCGCGTTGATTTGGACGGTCTCGCCGGAGACCTCGCGGCCGCGGACGGTGACGCGCTTGCGCTCGCCGTCGCGGGACGGCTTGTAGCCGATGCCGTCTTCGGCGAGGATTTCCTTGAGCGCGCCGCCGGGCACGTCGGGGTGCATCGGTCGGCCGGCCTTGTCCGAACCGCCCGTCAGTTCGAGCGTGAAGCCGTCGAGACCGACGGCCGCGCCGTCGACCTCGTCACCGAGGTCGCGGCCGAGGAATCGGTTTGCGTCCTGTCCTTCGACGTCGACTTGGTAGGTCGCACCGGTGTCGGGGTCGGCGACGACGACCATGAATTCTGCCATGCGCGGATGAAAACGGTCGCGGATAAAAAGTACGTCGAAAGCGCGTCTCGGGACCGTACCCGGCGAATCGGGGCGAAACGGCCGAATTCGGCGGCGTCAGGGGGAACGACATGTACTGGTAAGAGTTAACACCTGACACAACATATATCGCCTCATGAGCAACGATATCACCACTCGTGAGCCTGCAGACCTCGTCAAAGCCAAATCCAGAGCGCTGGTCGGTCCCGAGCCGACAGACCTCGTCGAACGGTGCCCGTCGGAGTTGGTCGAGCGCCGGACCGACGCGCTCGTCGAACGCCGGACGGAGACGTTAGTCGAGGCGGAGCCGACGACGCTCGTCGAGCGCTCGTGGTACGAGTGTACCGCGTGCGGTCACCGGTCGGGACACGGCGTCTACGAGCGGGTCTGCCCGCGGTGCGGCGGGTCGCTGAAGAACATCGGCGTGGCCCAAGAGTGAGCCTCAGACGGCGTACGCAGTCTCATCTCCGTCTCCGCCCCCTTCTTCTGCTTCTGCTTCCTCGATAGACTCCCAGAGCGAACACCAGTCTTCGGGGTCGACGTAACCCTCGACCTTTGCACAGGCTCCGAAGCCGTCGCCGTTCTTGTCGGGGATGTACTCGGCGCAGTTGCCGCAGTCTCGTCCGGCCTCGGTGAGGCCCGCCTCGACGGCGTCGTCCGCCTCCTGGAACTTGACCGCCTCCTTCGTGAACAGGTCGTCGGGGTCCCGCCGCTCGTTCGCCTGCGAGAGGGCGGTCCGGTACGCCTCCGGAACCGGGCCGTGTTCGAACTCCTCCTCGGAGACGCCTTCAGGACGCTCCTCGCCGTGGTCGTCGTCCATCGCTTCGGTCGTCGTTGTCGGCTCCGTCTCGGTCTCCTGTTGGCCGCCACCGCCGCCGAGACAGCCAGCGATTCCCACAACTGCACCACTCCCCGCCAGTTCGAGGAACCGCCGCCTCGTTCGGACGAATCGTACCATAGCCGAAGACTACGTCCTCAGGCGGTTTCAGTAGGCGCAGCGTTATCACGAGCCATGGTATCTTAACCGTCACAACCCAGCAGACGGTGAGTTCAGAAAACGGCCCTGAGACGGCTTAGAACCCGTCTTCCCACCGGAACGTTCCGTTCCGCTGGACGACTTCCCCGTCGACTTCGATGCGCGAATCCTCGCTCATGTCGGTTATCATGTCTACGTGGACCGCGGACTGGTTGCCGTCTTCGCCCTCGGGGAGGCACGCGCCGTACGCCCGCCCGACCGCGAGGTGGATGGTGTCGCCCATCTTCTCGTCGAAGAGGATGCTGTCGGTAAAGCGGTCGATGCCGCGGTTCATGCCGATGCCGAGTTCGCCGAGGCGGCGCGCGCCCTCGTCGGTGTCGAGGATGCCGGCGAGCGCGTCCTCGCCCGTGCCCGCGGAGAAGTCGACCACTTCGCCGTCCTCGAACGTCAAGTGGACGTTCTCGACGCGTTGGCCCTCCAGCGTCATCGGCACGTCGAAGAACACCTCGCCCTCGACGGCGTCCTCGACGGGCGCGGTGAACACCTCGCCCGACGGGAGGTTGTGGGAGTCGTAGGCGACGGAGGCCGCGGAGTTGACCGCGGTTCGGCCCTCGATGGACATCGTGAGGTCGGTGTCCGCCTTGACGATGCGGACCTCCGACCCCGCGTCGAGCACGTCTTTCATGTTCGCCATCTCCTCGGCGAGTTCCGACCAGTCGCGGAGAATCGCGTCGTAGACGAAGTCCGCGTACTCCTCGAAGGACATGCCCGCCTGTTGGGCCGACGCGCGGGTGGGGTGGACCGTCGAGACCCAGTCGGTGTCCATGCGCGCCTCTTTGACCTCGCTCGTGGCGCGGCCGTAGGCCTGTCGCGTCTCGGTCGGCACGTCGGCGGTCGCCGCCGTGTTTCGGGTGCCGCCGAGGAAGAGCACCGAGTCGGCGGCCTCGTAGAGGGCGAGTTCGTGTTCGGGAAGCTCGAAGTCGCCGTCGTGCGCGCGGAGGTACGCCCGCTGGACCTCCTCGGAGGCGTACGTCGTGACGACGTTCGCGCCGCGCTCGCCGAGGGCGTCGGCGACGGCGACCGCGAGGTCGTGAGCCCCCTCGCCGACGGAGACAACCACGTCGTCGCCGGCCTCGATTCGCGCGCTCCAGTCGACGAGCACCGCGGCGTGCTCGTGGATGCGTTCGTCCATACGCGACCCTCGCGCGGGGCGGTAAAAACGTCGGCGTCTGCGGGCGTGAGGCCATCCACCGCGACCCCGACGCAAGCGATTTTCGGCGGACGGGCCGAGCGTTACAGAACGCTTATCGCCCGATATCTGCCATCCACCGCCGTGACTTCCATCGCACTCGCCACCTCCGAGGACCTCCCGGGGCTCGTCGACGACGACGCCTCGTTTCTCGCTGCGCTCCGGGAGCGTGACGTGGCGGCGGAGCCGGTCGTCTGGTCGGATGAGTCGGTCGACTGGGGCGAGTTCGACGCCGTGGTCGTCCGGTCGATTTGGGACTACTACCGGCATCCGAAGGCCTACGCCGCGTGGGTCGACCGCCTCTCCGACGCCGACTGCGCGGTGTGGAACCCGCCGGCGACGCTCGACTGGAACAGCCACAAGTTCTACCTGCGGGGCCTCGCCGACGTCGGCGTCTCGACGCTGCCGACCGAGTACGTCGAACGCGGCGGCGACGTGTCCCTCGAAGCCGTCTTTGAGACGCGGGGCTGGGACGAGCTCGTCGTCAAACCCGCCGTGAGCGCGGGCGCGTTCGAGACGAGACAGCTGAGTCGCGCGGAGGCCGTCGACGCCCAGTCGTGGGTGGACGACCTCGTGGCGGAGAAAGACGTGCTGGTTCAGGAGTTCGCGCCGGACATCGAAGACGGCGAGTGGTCGCTCGTCTTCTTCGGCGACGAGTTCAGCCACGCGGTGGTCAAGCTCCCCGAACCCGGCGACTACCGCGTCCAAGAGAAACACGGCGGGAGCGTCCACGTCGAGGAGCCGAGCGAGACGCTGCTCGACAACGCCCGGCGCGTCGTCGACGCCGTCTCGGCCCACCTCAGCGGCGACCCGCCGCTGTACGCCCGCGTCGACGGTGTGGAGCGCGGCGACGACTTCCTCCTCCTCGAAGTCGAGCTTATCGAGCCCGAACTGTTCTTCCGGACCGACGCCGCCGCCGGCGACCGATTGGCCGAGGCGCTGTTGGCGCGGCTCTGAGCGGTCGGTACCGACGGCGGAACGGTCAGTCTCGACGGCGACCGCGCACGCGCCAAACCACAACCACTACCACCCCCCGCGGACGATGCCGACGCATGCAATTAGGCGTCATCGGCCTCGGCCGGATGGGACGCATCGTAGTCGACCGAGTGCTCGATGCCGGGCACGAGGTCGTGGCCTTCGACCTCTCGGCGGAAGCCGTCGCGGCGGCCGCCGACGCGGGTGCCGAACCCGCGGACAGCGTCGCCGACCTCGTCGACCGACTCGGCGACGACAAGCGAATATGGCTCATGGTCCCCGCGGGCGACGCGGTGGACGCGACCCTCGACGACCTCGACCCGCACCTTGACGGGGACGACGTGGTCGTCGACGGCGGCAACTCCCACTTCGAGGAGTCCGTGCGGCGCGCCGAGGCGTGCTCGGCGGCCTACCTCGACTGCGGCACCTCCGGCGGCCCCGCTGGTGCCGAACTCGGCTTCTCGCTCATGGTCGGCGGCCCGCAGTGGGCCTACGACGAGCTGTCCCCCGTCTTCGACGCCGTGGCGACCGGCCCCGCCGGCCACGGCCACATGGGCGAGTCCGGCTCCGGCCACTACGTGAAGATGGTCCACAACGGCGTCGAGTACGCGCTGATGCAGGCGTACGGCGAGGGCTTCGAACTGCTCGCCGAGGGCCGCTACGACCTCGACCTCGAATCGGTGGCTCAGACGTGGAACAACGGCGCGGTCATCCGCTCGTGGCTCCTCGAACTCTGCGAGGAGGCGTTCCGCGAGGAGGGAAGCGACCTCGGCGACGTGGACGACTACGTTGCGGGCGGCTCGACGGGCACGTGGACGGTCCAGGAGGCGCTCGAACAGGAAGTCCCGGTCCCGCTCATCTACCAGTCGCTCGCTGAGCGGTTCGGCTCCCGCGCCGACGACCGCTTCTCCCGCCGCCTCGCCAACCGGCTCCGGTACGGCTTCGGCCGTCACGAGGTCGCGCGGAAGGACGACTGAGACGGTCGTCCCCGGCGAACTGCCCCGGCGCGACCGCGACAGGCGCCTCGCGCCCACGATATTGTGGGAACCCGCGTGAGACCCTCATCTCGGCGGTGAAATCGACCGCCCGCGGGTGCCGCCACAATCACAATTTCCTTAACCCCTCCCTCCATATCCGCCGGTATGGCAGTCATCAGTCTGGTGGGTGTCGGGGCCGGATTGGTCCTGGTACTCCTCGCCGTCGCCCTGCACTATTCGAAGGGCACCGGCTGGGAGCCGACCGCCGACATCACACAGGAAGTCCTCGAACGCCGCGCGGCGACCGTCGCAGAGACCGACTTCCCCGAGCCGATGAACCGTTCCATCGGCGGGGGCGGCGGCGTCGCCGCGGTCGCGGGCGGCGAAGAGGGCGCCGAGCTCGAAGGCGAGGAGGCCGAAGAAGAGCCGAGCCCCGCCGACATGCCCGAAGACGAAGTCGAATACTTCGAAGTCGAGTTCGTCAAGCAGGGCGAGACCATCGAACTGGCGAGCAACGAGACCGTGCTCGACCAGGGTGAAGACGCCGGGATGGACCTCCCGTACGCGTGCCGACAGGGTTCCTGTGTCTCCTGTGCTGCGAAGATTACCAACGGCCCGGCCGAGGAGTACATCACGCACCACACGCAGGAGACCCTCTCCGACGAGGAGATGGACAACGGCTACACGCTGACCTGCGTCGCCTACCCGAAGGCCGACTTCGCCATCGAGACCGGCGAAGCGCCGTAACGCGACGACCGCAACCACCCACCGTTTCTCTCGACGCCATTCGTTCGTGAGCCGTCGTCGCCGCTTCTGCGAATAGCCTCCGCGTCGTCGGGCGCGGTCGCTTACGCGGGAATCGCTCCCGCCCGCCGCCGACGGTCTCCCCGGGCGACGACGCCTATCGACGCTTTCAAACGCTCTCCGCGTGTCTCACCTGTTCAGTGTCCCTCCCCGAAGGAGGTTCCCTCACCGAAGGTGACCTCAAACGGCCGATGTTCGAACTGGCGTGGCCCATTATCGTCACCGAACTCCTTCAAGTGGCGTACAACCTCGCCGACACCGTCTGGCTCGGTCGGCTCTCGACCGACGCCGTCGCCGCCATCAGCCTCGCGTTTCCCCTCATCTTCCTGCTCATCTCTGTCGGCGGCGGCTTCACCGTCGCCGGGAGCACGCTCGTCGCCCAGTACACCGGCGCGAAAAGCGAGGGCTCGGCCGGGACCGTCGCCGGACAGACGCTCACGTTCATCACCGTCATCGCCGTCGTCGTCGGTGTCATCGGCTTTTTCGCCACCGACGCGATGCTCGGCGTCCTCCCGAGTTCGGAGGCGACCGCCGGGCAGGTCATCCCCCTCGCCGGCGACTACATGCGCGTGTTCTTCCTCGGCCTGCCGTTCCTGTTCGGCTTTTTCGTCTTCTCCGCGCTCATGCGCGGCTACGGCAACACCCGCGCCCCGATGGTCGTGATGTTCATCAGCGTCGTCATCAACATCGTCATCGACCCCGTGTTCATCTTCGGCTTCGACGCCAACCCGCTGTTTTCGATGCTCGGATTAGAGGGCCTTCAGGCGAGCCTCTTCACCGCCACGGGCTTCGATGGCTTCAAAGTCGCCGGCGCGGCGTACGCGACGGTCCTCTCGCGCGCCGTCGCCACCATCATCGGCATCTACGTCATCTTCGGGACGAGCGCCGGCCCCGACGTACAGCTCGGCGACTTCCGCCCGCAGTTCGAGTACATCAAGAAAATCGTCGATATCGGCGTCCCGAGCGCCATCGAGCAGTCCGCCACCGCCCTCGGCTTCATCACCCTCACCGCGATGGTCGTCACGTTCAAGCCCGAAGTCGTCGCCGCGTTCGGTCTCGGTAACCGCCTCACGTCGCTGGTGTTCCTCCCGGCGCTCGGTCTCGGACGGGCGACGAACACTATCGTCGGCCAGAACCTCGGCGCGCAGAAACCCGACCGCGCTGAGAGCGCCGTCTGGCTCGCCGCCAAGGTCGGCGCGAGCGTCATGCTCGTCACCGGCGTCCTCGCCTACGTCTTCGCCGAACCCATCGTCGCGTTCTTCCTCCAGACCGGGACAGCCTCGGCCGCACAGACCATCGACCTCGGCGTCGAGTACATCCGCATCCGAGCGTTCGAGTTCGGCTTCATCGGCGTCCTGCAGGTCGTCCTCGGCGCGTACCGCGGCGCAGGGAACACGAAGACTGCCCTCGGGTTCTCGCTGTTCGCGCTCTGGCTGGGCCGCGTGCCCATCGTCTACCTGCTTTCGTTCCAGTTCGGGTTCGCCGAGACGGGCATCTGGCTCGGAATGGCCGTCGGGCAGATTCTCGGCGCGATTGCGGCCACGGCGTGGTTCACCCGCGGGACGTGGAAACACAGCGTCGTCGACGCCGACGCGACCGGAACATAATCGGCCGCCGGCGCGGGTTCCACAACGGTTTTACGTCGGTGCCGTGTAGCTCTGCCCGCTGAGGGCCCGTAGCTCAGTGGACAGAGTGCTTGGTTCCGGACCAAGATGTCGCGGGTTCAAATCCCGTCGGGTCCGTTCTACCCTTAGACGCTCCGCATTGACCGTACAGAGGCGTCCTTGGTCCGAAACCAACCACTCTGTCAACTGAGATTTGAACACTCTGCGTGACGCGCCTTACCGCCGTCGTGGATTCCACTAGATTCGAACACAGTATTCTACAAGTAGATTTCTCAGTAGAATCAGAACATACGTATCATATACAATTCCCAACCGCCCCAAGCGACGAGACCCAACACACAGAGAGATAGAAGACACTCAGGATTTGGGGCTATACACGACGAAATGAGCTATCGGAGGGTACTGCAGAGACTACCCGACTACCGACCACCGTACCCCTTCGAGATCGCCATCGACACGAAGATCAGGAACAGAGCGAGTACGATGATCGTGTCCATGATGCCCCAGAGACTCGAAGCTCCCGAAGACCAATTGGTGGTACTCACACCCACAACCTCACTAATTGCGATGGGGAAAAGGAACGATGCGACAAGCGCACCGACGGTGAGACCTACGACTGTCGTGATCACCTTGTTCATCTGAGCTTGTCCGCGATCCTCACCAGAGACGTATGCCTCAGCAAGAGACCGGGCGAGCCGAATCTTATCTGGAATCATTACATCTGAACCGCAGATACCAGAGTGTAAAAGACTGTTTAGAGGCCCATTACTCACCGATTACGGGACTTTAGGCCTTACTCGGATGAGTATCCATACAGCGGGGAACGTACTGAGATCCACACGCTATACCTGAAACACGGACACTACGTACAGATTTAGATACTCCACAGTAGAACGAGACCGATACCACTCTCAAAGAGACTACTTGCTTAGTTATTCATGCAGAGGCACATAACTAATTAACAGAATAGAATAGGAAATCTCAGGCTGGATTCACCAACGAGACCTATCGTGTGTGTAGCGGGAATGAAGGGGAGAATTTGTACTCTATCTGGAGAATTGAGAGTTATCTATAGCTTCTGAAGGAGTGGTAGGGGTGAAAAGTAGTCCCGGTACAGGACAACCGAGACTGAGACCCTACCTGAAAGATAGAACAACCAAGATCACATGCGAATTGTCGTGGTAGTTCCCGTCTTCTGTGGGACCGTGATTTCTCACGGCAAACTATACTCGGAGATTAGAACTAGTAAACCCTTCTCCCGATTCTATACGCGCTTCCGTCCACTCCCTCCGGTCGTTGGGTCCGGGTCGCTACCGCAACTGCAACAGCTTCTCGAAGGCGATAGGAGAGACCAGATCCCACCGTGTCCGATAATACACCAAGAGTCGGTCAGAATAGACAGCCAACAGCTGTAGATCACAGGGAGAATGGGATATCCCAGCGTGTTTCTGACCGGTATGCAGAGTAAGCGGTTAGGATCTGTATCTGGAAATAAGAGGGAAGGGACTCTAGGGATAGGAGTTTAGATCTAAGACTATAATATTTAAATATAAATTCTATATCTATATTCTATATTACCGCAGTATATTCACCGAGACCCTCTGGTTGGGGTTCCTCCGACCCTGCGGGAATACGTCCACTTCGTTGGGTCCGTTTCTCTCTCAGTCGTCTCTGGACTCTTTCGAGAGTCGGACCGGGAGAACGTCCCGTTAATGCCCTCTGTCTTGTCCACCTATCCCGAATCCCAACGAGGGTAGCCCAGAAGTCTGGGTTGGTGCATACGCAGTCGGACCCTAATCACAAAGATTCCTGATACGGGTTTAGCGGACGGGCAACGACGTTAAGTCAATAGAACGAGTAGAGCCAACTGTTCTTAGTTGGGGTTCTACCCATCCCATTTTCTTAGTTCGCTACTGGTTAGTCAGATAGTGGACTGTAAAAGGGTAACGTGACTCCCCCCGTCACAGATTTACTTTACGTTAGTGTGACCGATTCAATCACACACCTAATTCGGCACGTATAGTACCAAAATAGAGTCTCCAACACTAACAAGACCGATTACACAGAGAGTCAGAACCAGTACCCAAAAGATAGGCTATACTCACATTAGTCCCGATTCAGATGTTACTCAGGTATCCCCTCCGTTGCTCTACTTTCTGTTCTTCAGATCGCTGATCGTAGTGCTTCGAGAGAACCTGAGAACCCACATTCATCCGATCACTCACAACCTTCTCAGGAATATCCCGAGAGAGAAAATGCGTGATACTCCCCCGTCTCACATCGTGCGGAGAGACTGAAGAAGGACACTTACTTGTACTTTTTCGGTGATCATCCGTCGCCTCACACGTTTCTATCTCCCGACCGTGTGGACACTCTCCTGTGTACTCACAAGGCCGTGTGAGACGGTACACATTCTCTCGTATAGCTGTTCGAGACACACGTCCCTGAGACGTACTGAATAGTGGTTCACGACCGTAGTCGTCGCGCTTGTCGGGTCTCCTGTGTTCTATCCAGTCTGTAAGCACCTCACACGTATCTGGTCGGAGAGCAACCAGTCTCTCCCCCTCAGATCCATTCTTGAGTGGAGTATCTTGTTCTGGTCTATGTCGTAGTCTAATCCGAGCCTGTGGCTCATCGTAGTCCTGTAGATCAAGCCCACGTGCGGCACCGAGACGGATTCCGGTTCTCCAGAGTAAGAGTAGAAGCGTGTGTCTGAAAGAAGCGTACTCGAACCGGTCTAAGTAGTCCAATATCGCCGTAGCTTCCTCATTCGTGAGGATCGTTTCCTTGTGGTCCTCATTCGGTGAGAGAGACGGAGAGACAACAGACTCACTCAGGTTGTTCCTTACGGCGTCAATCCTCTCACAGAAGCGAATAAACACACGTATAGTATCCATCTGAGTCTTCAGACTCACGTTAGATAGGTTTCCTACCTCACGTCTCCAGAGTCGGTACTGATGCATCATACGTCCACTCAGGACATTCAGATTCTCTATGTCCTCTCTGTCACACCACCGCTGGAAGTAATCCAGTCGGTATCTGTAGGCTTTCAGCGTCGCCTTCGATACTTCCGTCTCTCTTTCCTGTAGGTACATATCGACCGCTGTTGATGGATCGATAGGTTCCAAGTCGTGTTGATCTCGCATGGTCCTGTTTTGCGGAACCACTCGAACAGCAAGACACAAGATAGAGCACCTCTAACCCCCGTATACGGGTTTATTTCACTCTATGTCGCGGGTTCAAATCCCGTCGGGTCCGTCATTTTCTAAAACCACATGTACAGAGCATAGAGGCTCCAGAAAGCTTCTCGAGAGTTAGGCTAACGAACTGCCTATGATTTCGTTCGTCCCTTCACACCTATTCCATCGTGAGTTCTGGAAGCTGCTCCTGAAACAACCTGTCCAGAACCGCCCACAGAATCTCTGTCGGAATCTGTTTCTCGAACTCAGCCGCCTCGTGATTGGTCTCTTCCAATTCCGGGAGGTAATACTGAAAGAGAACCGCTCCAAGTTCGGGATGGTCCCGGTTTATGACTTAAACCTTCGCGCCGAAGCGACCTACTCGAACACGTCGAACACTTCGACCGCTTTGTACTCTTGGCCCCAGTCGGCCCCAGTCACTTCTTCGATGAGGCCGGCGTCTTCGAGATTCTCGACGACATTGTACGCCGTCCCACGCGACACGTCCAGTTCTCGCACGATGTCGTTCGCCGTGAAGTACGGAACTGCAAGTAATTTGCGGGCAAACCTGTCTGTCGACGTGCTTCCCGAGTATTCTGTTTCGTACTTCGTTTGGAGTTCTTTGAGCGCCCACGTCCGGTCGTACGACTCTTCGGCCTGCGACCGGAGCGCTTCGAGGAAGAAGTCGATCCACTCGACCCATTCGCCCTGCTCGCTCACGGCGCGCATCTTCTCGACGTACGCGACCTTGTGCCGGTTGAAGTAGGCACTCGGGTAGATGTACGGGCTCTCAATGTAGCCCTGGTCGACCAGATAGAGGATGATGATGAGTCGGCCGAGACGGCCGTTCCCGTCCGAAAACGGGTGAACCGTCTCGAAGAAGTAGTGGATAATCGCGGCATCGACAAGTGGGTGGTACTCGCCGTCTGCCTCGACGTACTCGACGAGCGACGACATGAGAGGGCCGAGAGACGACGCCGAGGGAGGAACGAATGGGTCTTTGGCTGGGTTCGGACTGTTGAGCCGGACCATGTGGTCACGGAACTCCCCGGCGACATCACCCTCGTTACGGACGCCGTCGAGAAGCATCTCGTGGAGACGCGTAATCAGCTCAAGCGTGATTTCCTCACCACGTTCGATGTGCTCGATACCGTACAGGAGCGCGTCTTCGTAGTTCAGAGCTTCACGCAAGTCCTTGCTTTGCGGTTCGGCATCGGCGTTGTCTCCGTGCTTCGTGTGGAACGCGGCGACGTCTTGATAGTCGACTTCCGCACCCTCGATACGAGCCGACTCGACTGCCTCGATTCGGATGAGCGTCGTGTAAAGGACGGCCGCGAAATCGACTGTCGAGCTAATGCCATCGACACGGCCAATCTGATAGGCTGCGTCGGCGACGAGGCCGTGTGTCTCGACGGGAATCTCGATTTTTGGCTCCGGAGGAAGCGGGTCTGGCGAGTAATACGGACGTGGGTGATACTTAACGTACTTCCCCGGTGCCTCCTTCGGGAGCTTCTTCGTCCGCATTTTTTCGTTATACAGGGCGAGAACATGTATAACTATTCATATACCAATTGAACAAAATTGAGAAGACACCGCAGCATGTACAGAGTGACCCATAAAATTTCGAATGGCGGTCGTCAAGACCGGCGTTTGTAAACCGTCTATTTAAGCAGATGAACAAGTGTTGCTGTGCGAGTCTTCATTGTCTACCACTAGCGATGAGATTTGACAACGAGTCATTCTAGCCGAGAGGTCAAATACCGACGTTCGGATTTCGAACGAACCGAATCCAAAATGCGATCTACTGACCACGTTGAAAATGAACGGTACATCCCCTCAAACCCCTGAAATGTAGGCCCCGTCCGTCCACTGCACGAAAGCCCGCTGGGTCCGTTCGCTTCGCTTATTCCCCCGACGGAGTCACGTTCGCTGACGCTTACGTGACTCCCGTCAGGGCCGTACAGTTTTGGAACGCTTTAGAGGGCTGTGTTGAATCGCCATACGGCGTAGGTTTTCACTGTTTCACGGCACGCTTGATGTTGTAAACGACACACATCAGGGCAATCTCACG
>NZ_LOEP01000050.1 GCF_001482285.1 Haloferax sp. Q22
ATACCGTCGAACCGCCGTCATCAAACTCGACACTCCCGAAGGGGCCGACCCACTCCTCCGCGAGACAGTCGAGCAGTTCAAACACTGCGCCAACACCGCAAGCGAATGGTGCTGGCACGGCGACGACGGATACCACGTCACATCCAAAGCCAAAGCCGAACAAGCCCTCTACGACCAACTCCGCGACGAAACCAACCTCACCGCCAACCTCGTCCAGAAAGGGATTCGACGAGCGGTCGAAGCCGTCAAAAGCGGAGTCGAACGCCTCAAACGTGGAGAGAATACGTCACAACCCTACTTCTCAGCGAACAGCGCGGTGTACGACAAACGCAGTGCGACGTTCCACCGCGACCACGTATCCCTCTCCACCGTAGACGGCAGAATCGAGTGCGACTACATCCTCCCCGACAACTCGGAGAAACCGCCGACAAAGTACATCTCCGACGAGGACTTCGAGTTTCGGATGGCACACTTGCAGTACCGAGACGGCGACTGGTACTTGCACGCTTCCATGCGGAATGTCGAAGCAGATGACGAACCTGAATCCGATTCCAAGCACAGAACAGTCCTTGGTGTGGATTTGGGCGTCAACAACATCGCCGTCGCTTCGACAGGACGGTTCTGGTCGGCTGACGAGTTCAACCACTGGCGAAACGAGTACGAGAAACGCCGTGGGTCGCTCCAACAGTGTGACTCGCGTTACGCTCACGAGAACATCGAATCAGTGGGTCGTAAAGAGACTGGACGTTTCGAGATATACTTGCACACGGTGGCGAACGAACTCATCACGGAGGCCGTCGAACACGACTGCTCACACATCGTGTTCGAGGACTTGACGCACATTCGGGAGAACATCCCGAAGGCGACGTGGCAACACGTCTGGGCGTTCCGACGCCTCTACGAGTACGTCGAATACAAAGTAGAGGAGTACGACGTGGAAGTCGTACAGGTTGACCCTCGGAACACGTCTAAGCGGTGTTCGACGTGTGGGTTTACCCACGGCGACAATCGGTCTGGTGAATCGTTCTGTTGTCAGAAGTGTGGATACGAGAACCACGCAGACTACAACGCTTCAAAGAACATCGGTTTGCAGTATCTCCGTCGTCGGCAAAACGCAAACGACGGAGGCGCACCCGTAGATGTGCGCTTGAATCGCGGGACGCTGAACGTGAACGGCGAATATTCGCCTACTGCTCTCAGCAGTTAGAACGGGAGTCCACGCGAAAGCCTCGGGGTCGTCCGAAACGGCTGCGCCGTTTCGTGATGACGAGAGACCGTAGGTCTCTCGAACCACTTG
>NZ_LOEP01000051.1 GCF_001482285.1 Haloferax sp. Q22
GAAGGATCATCTTGCAGGGTCGCTGAGCTCATTCCACCTCAGCATTCACCCTGCTCTTTGGTGTGCTAATCGTTCTATGACACCCTCACTGAGAGCCAACAACGAAATTTCGAGCGTGAGCAATGTTACGCATCAAGCCTGTAGAGAAGCAAGTCAGACTTCGTTGAGAGGATGTCGCCGACGAGCGCATCGACAGTCGAGCCAGCCGACGAAACGCCGAAGACACAGACACTGGCTGGGTCCTTGTATCCGATATCGGTCAGCCTGTCTCTCACCTCAGTAGTCAACTGTGCTTTCCCGACGTCGACGGTCGGTGACCCCGCATCGCGGAGTGCTTTGACGAAGGTTGGTGTCCTCGATAAGACGACTCCACCTGAACGAAGGAACTCGTGTTCTTCGCCGAGCGTTTCCAGTAACCGACTGTCCCGGACAGATTTGTCCAATGCGTTTTCCCACTGCAGTCCCGAAGGCTGCGAGTCAATCGAAAACTCACTCACTCCATTTCGGTCGAGTGAGGCAACGACCTGGTCTCTGGAGGACGTTTCGGCTTGCCCACGATAGAAGTTCCACACACTCGTATTCTGTACGTCGTGCTGCTCCCCGTTTTCGAGCAGTTCACGAAACGTCGCGGGTACACACAGGGACCTGATTCGTGGCTTTGTAGGCATCTCTCCAAGCGTTGCTTGCGTCTGCGACTCGAAGACTTTGGAATCAGTCAGACGTTCAAGTGAGCTACTCGCGACGAGTAGAGATGGATCGATCAGGACGTCGAGCGGCGGTCGGAATTTCCCGTTAACTTCTCTCCGAAGTTGATCGTTTCCGGCACTCATTGGACCTCGTTTCACAACGGCTACTGATAAATCGCCTCACGTGACCGACATCCTACTCATCACACCCGTTGTGATATCCCTCGCGCGTCTCTTCCCTTAGGAACTCGTTTCTATACTTCTTACTACTCCTATCCACAGAAGGGCTTTCCCGAGTGCTGGTGCTCAACATCTCATGGAGGGTGTCATAGAACGATTAGCACACCAAAGAGCAGGGTGAATGCTGAGGTGGAATGAGCTCAGCGACCCTGCAAGATGATCCTT
>NZ_LOEP01000052.1 GCF_001482285.1 Haloferax sp. Q22
TCTTAGACATGAATCATCGACGGTTTCCCGCTTCAACTCCCTAGTTCTAACGGTCGAAGCCAACGCTGTCCAGCGATTCACCAGAGCCGAATCGACGGCTTCACGGATGGGGCTTCGCCAAGATGCACGCTCAGATTCGCTACAAGGCGTCTGAGAAAGGGATTCGTGTGGAGACAGTGAATCCCGCGTACACCTCGAAAACGTGCCACTGTTGCGGAGAGACGGGCTACCGTCCGAAGCAGGCGACGTTCAAGTGTTCCAACTCGGCGTGTTGGGTTTCGGAGTACCAAGCAGACGTTAACGCCGCGCTCAATATTGCAGACCGCTACCTCAGTGGAGAGAGTCATTCAAGAGAACACACGGATGGCGATGACTCGGCTGAGGAAGGGGGACGTTTGACCGTCCCACAAGACAGCCAAGCCGATGCTGACACCCAGCAAGAGACGCTTGGAACGTATGCGTCTTGAAACCTTAGGGCCGCACTCGGCCTGAAATCCCATGGTGGGATTCCCGCGTTGACGAGACGCTCTGCGTCTCGTTCGCACACCAGAACGCTGTGCGTTCTGGGGACGACTTTAGGCGCGGGAGGAGGTCAATTCGAGCGTTATCGCGACCGGCGTTCCTCACGACATCGTTGTCAAAGGATTCGAAGGCGAATACGAACTCGTCGTTTCGGTTGACACACTCACCGAGTTCCGAGAGACGCTCCTCAAGTACCCAGACCGATTTCACCTAAATGAAGACGAGGTACAACAAGAAGTCGAAACCATCCGGTACTTTGCCGAGTTTGTTGACCCCCAAGAAGAGATTCGTGCAGTTGCAGACGATCCAGACGACGACAAATTTCTCGAGGCTGCTGTCGCTGGAAACGTCGACTACGTCGTCTCAGGTGATAACCACCTTCTGACACTCGATTCGTTCAGAGGGATTTCGATTGTTGACCCACGCACGTTCTACGAACACCTCGAAGCGTGAACCAAAACGCCCGGCTAAAACACAACCGCGAGCGTCTCTGTTAGTCGTCGAGATACGGCTCACAAACCCGCTCGACACCCTCCTCGAACGAAACCTCTGGCTCCCACCCTGTCGCCTCGTGTATCTTCGAGTAGTCCGCCTTGGTGTCGTGGACGTACACCTCGAAGGGATTCTCGACATACACGGGTTCGACGTCCGTCCCGAGTACCTCGTTGATCATGTCGACCATCTCGTTGAACGAGTAGCTCTCGGCAGTCCCGAGGTTGTAGATGCCCTGGAGTCGCTCCTCAGCTGCGAGTTCGATCCCTCGAACGATATCGTCGACGTGCGTGAAGTCACGCGTTTGGGACCCATCACCGAACAGCTCCGGCGACTCACCGTTCGCAATCTTGTCGGTGAACTGCGCGACGGTATTTGCGAATTCGCCTTTGTGTTCCTCCGCGCCGCCGAAGCCCTGGTACACCGAGAAGAAACGCATGCCGGCCAACTGCATGTCGTAGTGGTGGTGGAAGTACTCCGCGTAGCGCTCACGGCCTAACTTCGACGCTTCGTACCCCGTCCGCGACTCGACGGGCATGTCTTCCGGCGAGGGCTCGGTCCGCGACCCATAAATCGAAGAGGTCGTCGCGTAGACGACGGTATCACAGCCGTCCTTTCGCGCCTGTTCGACCGTATTGACGAAGCCTTCGATGTTGACACGGGCACCCTTCGTCGGGTTCTCCTCGTGCATCTTGTACGACGACAGCGCCGCGAGGTGGAACACCACGTCGACGCCCTCGGTCGGGAGGTCGTCATCGAGGACCGTCATGTCGTGGAACTCCACGTCGTCGTTGAGGTTCTCGGGCGTCCCGAGGTAGAGGTCGTCGATCGCGATGACGTCGTTGTCTTCGGCGAGAGAATTCGCGAGATTCGAGCCGATAAATCCAGCACCGCCAGTAACGAGGACTCGTTTGCCGTCCATACCTCATGGCTTTCACCAAGTGACAAGAACCTATCGTCAATGTGGTGTTTCGCTGAGTGGCTCGATCGAACTCCACAGACTGTCCATCGAGATACCTTAACCAATCGACACAATTTCAACCCCTCCGACTGACCCAGTTCCATGCAACACTACACCCGTCGGAACGCCCTCCGTGCGTGCGGCATCGCCGCCCTCAGTTCACTCGCTGGGTGTTCGGCCCTCCAAACGGACGACCAAGACACAGCGCAGCCAACATACGAGCGACTCGACGTGACGCCGGTGTACGTCGCCGAAGAAGTCGACCTCTCGATGCCTGCCGCAATCGAGACGGTGAGCGCACCCCACAACGCCGACCTGCTCGTCCTCCCCGACGAGACGGACACCGACGCCACACAGGCGGTTGAATGGCTGGTCGATGACCGAGTGATTGCACTCCTCGGACAGAATGCTGAAGGAACGTGGCTGTCGTGGGTTCAAAGCGACGCGTTCAGAGACGTGTTCGACACGCAGGGATACAGCGAGAGCGACCCAGCCCCGTCACTCGTCGTTGGTGCCAAGGTCGGTCTCAATACCACGACGTCTCGGTACTCGTGGGGCGATGCGCCATCTACTCGCGACGTTCTCGAGGCGCTCGATGAGTCCCTCGTTGCGATTGAAAAGTGGACGCCGACAGGATAACTGTCGCAATCCAATAGTGGCGGTTCCCTCGAACTACTTCTACCCGCATACACAACGTATGCATATGAGCACATCACTGACGAGACAAAAGAGAAACTGGCGCGGCTGAAGCGTGAAGACGAGAGTTGGGATGAATTCCTCGATCGATTGGCGAATGAGGGATCGGGAATGAACGCCGGTGCGTGGAAAGGAACTGACAAAGCCGAAACGGCACGCGAGGCACTCAAGCGTTCCCGAGAGAGCTTCCAGCAGTAACCGTTCTCGATTCGTCGGTTATCATCGATTACCTCGATGGTGTTGCGGAAGTCGTTGAGTTCGTCGATGACCAACCGACGTTGGTCACAGAGATGCAAGGAGGAAGCCCACGGCTTCAGCCGTGGGAGGAATCCGACAATACTCGAAACAACCCACGAGCGATAGCAATCCGACTCCCCCACACCAATCATATAGTTTATAAAGAACCTATCTAATATGTGAATTAACGATGGAGGTGATTCGCACCGTCAAAGTCAAACTCGACGTACCCAACGAGCGGTGCGACGACCTCCATCAGACCAAAACTCAGTTCCTTCACTGTGCGAACACCACCGCAGAGTGGGCGTGGAGATACCCGAACGACTACTGTGTGACCTCGAAACAGAAAGCCGAGAACGCCCTCTACGAACGACTTCGCAACGAGACGGAGTTGACGGCAAACCTCGTACAGAAAGGGATTCGACGCGCTATCGAGGCCACGAAAAGCGGTGTCGCCCGACTCGAGAAAGGTGACAACACCAGTCAACCGTACTTCAAAGCGTGGAGCGTCGTCTACGACAAACGCTCTGCGACGTTCCACCGCGACCACGTTTCGCTCTCGACAGTAAATGGTCGCGTTGAGTGCGACTACGTGATTCCCAGCGAAACTGAGGGAACGCCGATTGGCGAGTATCTGCTGAACGAGGACTACGAGTTCCGGATGTCAACGTTGCAGTACGACCGCTCCACGTCGGAGTTCTATCTCCACGCACGGATGCGCCGAACCATAGACGAGCAAGAGCAGTCCACGACTTCTTCTGAAGACGCCAAGCACAGAACAGTCCTTGGCGTTGACCTGAACGTGGATGGCTCACTCGCCGTGACTTCCACAGGTGCATTCATCGGGAACGCAGACGAGATGAACCACCGACGCCGAGAGTTCGAGAAGACTCGTGGCTCGATGCAACAGACGGGAACGCGGTCGGCGCACCTGTCGATTCAGTCGATGAACGACCGTGAATACCGTTGGATGCAGGACGAACTACATCGAGCCTCAAACCAGATTCTCGAAGAAGCTCACGACCACGGCTGTACGCACATCGCGTTCGAGAATCTGACCGATATTCGCAAACGGATGGCTGGTGCGAAGCGATTCCACGCATGGGCGTTCCGACGCCTCTCTCAGTACGTTGAGTACAAGGCGGAGATGTTCGGGATCAAGGTTGAGCAGGTGAGCCCTGCGTACACGAGTCAGCGGTGTTCGTCGTGCGGGTTTACGCACGAATCGAATCGGCGGACGAAGCATCAGTTCGTGTGTCAGAAGTGCGAGTACGAACTGAACGCGGACTACAACGCGAGTAAGAACATCGCTCGGAAACTACTCAGGAGACTCCACTCGGGGCAGACGTCTTCGAGTGGAGGCGCACCCTGTCAGTGTGCGCTCCCGTCAGGGACGCTGAACCTGAATGGCGATTTCCACGCCTCCGTCAAAACGACGGCAGAAGGGGAGTCCACTGACAAGCCCACGACCTCAGTCGTGGGTTACTGACGTCGTCCAACCGATTCGAGTCTGGTCATCTTCCCTCGTGCGTAGTGACGGCCGCTCAGGACATATATGTAAGCTGAATTATATTTCTATCCAGAAACGGACTGAAATTCGTTAGCCTGAGCCATCTGCCATGACTGCGCTCGCGGGAGTCTCTGGAGGGTTGTGACCGCCCCCCGGTCGTCCAGGGTCCCGACCAGTCGGTCCCCGTCGGCCTCGAGGACGATCTCCAGTTCGAACGGGGCCTCCGAGCGAACGGTCTGGTGGTGGACCAGTTCCAGTTCGATCAACAGCCAGTCGTACCAGGGGTCGTAGCCGTGGTCTTCGAGGAAGACGAGCACTCGCGGCTCGGTGAGCAAACAGCGGTTGCTCGGAATACTGAACCGCTGGTGACAGACGTCGCAGACGATGTCGTACTGCACCTCGAAGATGGTGTCACACGACTCACAGCGGTGGCCCGGTTCCACGTGGTGGTCCCGACACACGAGGGGCGTCACGCTCGTGGTTCCGGTACAGTCGGGACAGACGCCTTCGATTGCGGACATGATCTGGTGTTTCACCATGACATCGAGCGCTCGGTAGAACTCCGTCGGGTCTCGACTGCGAGTCCCGATCGGTGAGAGCGATTCGGTCAGGCTCAATGCCCCATCGAAGCCGGTGCCACCGAACGCGCCGTCGCACTCGGTACACCTAATCGCGAAGTACCCACGGGTCAACTCCGTGTTGCACTCGAAGACGGTTTGACCCCCACAGAGTTCGCACGGCTTGTCGTTCGGGACGGCGTCGAACACGAGTTCGTCGGTGAACGCACCGGCGAGGATAGCGCTGACCACACGCTCGCCCTCCCGTCGGAGCATGTACCCGTCCGCCCCGTGGTGGACGAACCGGCCGAGGAGGGGCTTGAGGTGGTAGTTGAACTGCGAGCCGTCCCGCATTCCGAGCGCCTTCCGTAACGCTGAGAACGTCATCGGGTGCTGCGGCACGTGTTCGTCGAGACGCCGCTGTTCCCAGAGCACAAAGAGGATCGCGAGTCGCGTCTCGTGGCCGAGCACGGCAAACGCTTGCTCCGGTGTCGGTCCGTATTCCGACGCTTCGTCGGCGGTCATGCTGGCATCCTAATAGGTGCCAGCGGTGGTTAACGATTGTTAACAAACACCATGCACGAGTTTTCGGGCTCGTTTGGGAGTGCATCGGTCGCCTTCGAACACACGACAGAAGAGACCATGGACGTTCTCAACACCAGGATGCACGGAACGCACCAGCATCGTTCCGAGTGTGTGGTCAACTCACGCGACCGATTCGGTGGCCACCAACAGGAGTGTCCTCGAACGAACTACAGAACGGATGGGTGAGGGCCCCACAGGAGGTCAACGGTTCACGAGACCGTACTGAATACAGGCCGCAAATCAGTCACACAGTTGGCACCAAAACATTTCTCGGGACGTAGTTGAGAGTCCGTGTATGACTAACGAAGTTTCTGACCCACGCTCTCACGACGTCTCAGATTCGGCGGTGCGCGGCATGGTCGACGCACTCAAACCGGACTGGGTGGTTCACGAAATCGAACGGAGCCCGCACGGGACCGATTTTGTTGCGAAGCTTACTGTGCAAACGCCGAACGGGAGCCGCGCCGTTGTACTCAAGGCAACGACAGCGGACTTTGTTGATCCACTCATCGCGAAATCAGAGCCGCGGCTCCTCACGTTGGTCGGTCGGGAAACGTCCATCCCTGTGCCAACCGTCTTCGGCTACTGCGACGACCACGAGCGATTTGCGGTTCCATTCTATCTCATGGAGTTCATCGATGGCGTGAATTATGAGGGAGCGGACGACGACCTCCCATTGCGTGTCCGGAAGACGATTATCCGAGAGGCAGGCGAGAATCTCGCAGCACTCCACGAACTTGGACCGCTCCCCGCATCGGGGAAAGTCGGTGTTCAGGACAAGCAGCTGACCGTGGTGGACACAGACGAACACCCCCGGTTCGACGACTTCCGCGACATGATACTGGCCACCGGTACCGACACGCTCGACAGTCTCGCCTCTGGGGGGTCTTTTCCAGAGCTTGCAGACGACCCAACACGCTTTGCTGACCTCGTCCCGGACCTCCGAGAGTATCTCCACGAGGTTGTTCCGTCGCTACAGGCACCTGATCCGCCGACGTACTGCCATTGGGACTACCGAATTGGGAACCTGCTGGTCGACCCAGAATCTGGGGCGACACAGGCAGTTCTTGACTGGGCAAACCTTTCGGCAGCAGAACCCGCGAATAACCTCGCACAGACGGAGTTCTATCTGTTGAATCCCGAAGCAGACGGCGCTCGACAGACTGCACGCCTCCGTGAACTCTTCCGAGAGTCTTACAGTTCGGCTCGAACGGCGTGGGAATTTGATGCGGCAACCCGTGAACGGATGGCTGTGTACCACCTCGTCTGCCGATTGGGAGCGATGGCCTGCCTCCCACTCTGGTATCAGGATGAATCTGCAGCAACGCGGGACAAACGGGCGCGCGAGCATCGAGCGTTCGTTGAGCAGTATCTCTAACTGGAACTGGAGCACGCTGCTGTAGATTCAGTCTCTACTACACGCTGTTGGAGGACTCCTACACCGGTACGTCGTCCAACCCACAGCTGGATACCATCCGTGGGGCGGCCGCGTCCGCATCAACGGTCACGATACCGAGTGACGATTCGCTTCATAATCGACGACTCAGCGTTCCGGAGCAAGGTCGATGCGGTACTCTCTGTACAGTTGAGCGCAGATGCGACATCACTCAACGACCCTTGCCGTGGGACATCGTAGTAGCCGATTCTGACTGCCGCTTGAACTGCCTTGAACTGACGCTCAGTACAGTCTGTCGCGACAGTCTCGTGGCGGCGGTCAAACGTCCCGATTGCGTGGACCGTGACATCGATACTCGGTGGTAACCGTTCGAGAAGCGAGCTGAGATCGCTTCCTGCGCCGACGAGCGTCATCGTAAATGTTGCATCAGCATAGTAGATGATCGGCGGAAGGACGACGAGATCTAACTCAGTATACGCTTGGCGCCACGTTCGGTCTTCGGGTCGGGTCTCTTGACAGAGATAGACGTAGAATGAGCAGTCGTCAATTGGAGTGATTTCGTACCACTGAATCGATTCGACGGCTGAAATCGCCTCTTCGTACGGCTCGCGAGCTGCCTCGACGTAAAACAGTTCGTACTCAATATCATTGCTAGATTCGATATTCCACGACAACAACTCCTCATACTGAACCACGTCGTTGTTGCGAATGAATTGCTGCATGGGATGTAACATCCAGTCCGGTTGACTGAGCGACGCACGCAGATATTTCATGTCTGCGGCGAAACAAGATTCGGTATTTAAACTTTCTAAGTGTGCAGCCATAATCCCGAAGCCGTTCTTCGGAGTACATCGAGTTGATGATACTGACACCTAGCAAGGGACTACTTGGCCTTGGACTCGTGGTGGGGCTGGGAAATCTTGCAGGCGTTTGGGCGAGTATACTCGGGTACAATTCATACTATCCACTCGGTGAACGGAACTACCAATTCTACCTCTTTTGGGGACTGTCGTACACGTTGAATCTGGTGCTTCTCGGTCTTGGTATCCTTCAGTTTGGGATGCTTGGGCTCCCACGTTGGGTGTTGTATCTTGGCGTCATGGCTATGAGTATTGGATTTGGTATCGTCCTCGTCTCGACGTCTGATCTCGGTGTGGAACAGACACAGGGACTCGAGGGTGAGTTACGGACCGATGGTCTCTATCGATACTCTCGAAACCCGCAGTATGTTGGATACATTCTCGCAACAGTCGGATACGTGTTCATCACCGGCTCACCGTTTGTCGTGCTACTTTGTTGTCTCTACCTCGCGTGGTGGCTCAGCTTTCCGCTTGCTGAAGAGCCATGGCTGCACGCACAGTTCGGAGAAGACTACACGCAGTATATGGGTCGCGTCCCGAGGTTCATCGGCCTTCGGACAGTTCAGCTGTTCGTAGAGCAAGAACGTGGCCACACGGACAACACGTGACAAACCAGCAGACGACCGAAGGTGGGTTGCGTCTTTAGAACCACCGGCGTATTACTATCTGCAGAATGGGACTGCGGCGGCAGTTAAACGCAGAGCGAACTGAACAGCCGAAGGTGGGTTGCTGACTACACTCGCCAGTCTGTCACTCGGTGCGAGGTGTGTGGGCCTCCCACGGTTGCAGACGGTATCCTCGTGTCGCCAATCGAGTGCGGTACCGAGTCCATGACCGACTGCACAGCCTCCCACCCTGTTCGAAATGAAATCTGACTCAAAGGATAACCCACGTAATATCGGCTCAGACCCCCGTTGAAACGGGTTTCAAGCGGTGAATTCAATTCGAACACGGTGTGTGACGAGACCCCGGTCGTGGGGGTTCGCCATTGCGATTGACCCATGATGTTAGAGGTTGAACTATTATAGCTCAAACTATTATAGTTCAATTACTAACTTCGGAGCACATATGTACCATCCGCCACGACATGGTGGTATGGACCAGTTCGTCAATCGTCTCGAGGAACTCGATCGGTTGCAAGCCCTCTATGAGAGTGGTGCTGCAGAGCTTGCAATCATCTATGGTCGCCGCCAGATCGGCAAGAGCGAACTCGTCCGCCAATCGATTGCCGACCGCGACGATGCTGTGTACTATCAGGCAGTCCAAGGAACAGCGACGACACAGCTCAGGCGATTCGTCGAGGCAGCAGCGTCGACCTACCCAGACATCACGGCCGTCAAAGAGGAATGGGAACCGCTCGTAACATACCTCACCGACAAAGACGCAGTCATCATCATCGACGAATTCCCGTACCTCATCGAATCGAACGAGGGGCTTCCCTCGGTCATTCAACACCTGTGGGATACAGCTGTCGGTGAGAGTCAGGCAACACTCGTACTCACAGGCTCTGCAATCGGCATGATTCACACCCACGTCCTCGATGGTGGTGCGCCACTCTACGGCCGGGTCTCTCAGACACCGAATGGCCGCCTCGAACTCACCCAGCTGCCGTTTCGATCCATCCAAGAGTTCGTGCCGACGTACGATCCCGAAGAACGGGTGTTCGTCTATGGCGTCTTCGGTGGCACACCCCGATATCTCAGCCCACTTGATCCATCACAGAGCCTCGGAGAGAACGTCACGCGGCTACTGTGCGACCCGGATGGCCCACTCCACGACGAGCCCGAGACCGTCCTCCAGATGGAGCTCAACGAGGTGAACACGTATTTTTCGGTTCTCGAGTCGATGGCCAGCGGGAACCGCAGTCGAAACGAGATTGCGCAGGGAGCCGGCATCGAGAGCACCAACACGTCGTACTACTTCGACCGGCTGGAAACCCTCCAGATCATCGAGAAACAGCATCCGGCACTCGCCGACCCGGCGCGCAGCAAGCGGACTCGGTACAAGATTCGAGATCCGGTATTCCGGTTTTACTTCCGGTATCTCTACGGCCGCGGGGGACAGTACGAACTCTACGGCGAGAACGCCTACGCGGATCTCATCGAACCGAGATTACCAGACTTCGTTAGTGAAACGTTCGAATCGCTCTGTCACCAGGCAGTACCGGCGCTCTATACAGACTACCAGCTCACACAGGTGCCAAGCCAGTGGTGGTACAAGGGCCAGGAGATAGATGTCGTCGCACCAACCGACGAATCAACGCTGATCGCTGGCGAAGCGAAATTCACCAACGCTCCCCTCGGTTATGACGTGCTCGCGGACCTCGAGGACGACGTAGAGCACATCGATTGGACACCCTCCGGCGGTGGTGAGCCGACGTATGAATTCGCCTTGTTCAGCCGTTCTGGGTTCAAACGCTCCGTCAAGGAAGCTGCAGACGAACGTGATGACCTCCGCCTATTCGATCTCTCTGATATCGTTGCTGTTCTCGAGAGTTGAACAGTCACGCCTGCCCCTGGGAACGGGATTGAGGAAGGGTCTGCACGGAACTCTTCACCGTCCGAACGCTTATCCTCTGAGATCGATTCGAGTTCAGTATGGCAAGTGTGACCCGGGACGGTGACCCCAACGGAGTTGAGTTCGTCCGCGAAGATGATGGGAGCATCACCGCCCACGACACCGAGACCGATCTCGCACGTGGTGGCGACACCCGGGCAGAAGCACTCTCGCAACTTGCGGAGGTTCTTGTTCTCCACGAGGGAGGTGGTGAACCCCTCACCGACGATGACCTCGAAGAACTTGGCCTCAACCCCCATGAGTTCGAGAACCGCGACCTGCCCGATTTCACGCACTAACTGCGACGACTGGGTTGGGGAAATACAGCCACCGAGTCAGTGACCCACGACTGAAGTCGTGGGAGAAGTCAGTCTGTCTTGACGCCCCACGCGTCATGATCCGTGGCGGCGTCCGTTTCTTCGTCACCGTCATACCCATCAAAATCCGCAAACGTTCCACTCCGTTGTTGGACAACCCGAACTCGAATACTTCCGTCGTCTTCGAGATGCCAACAAAGCTGATCCCCATCGTCGATCCCCAGTTCTCGACGAATCCGTGCTGGAATATTCGCCTGGTTCCCAGACACCGTGCTTTCAGCGTCTACTGGGTCACTCATGGCTAACCACTAGAACTACTGGTGAAAAGCCTAGTGTGTCGCCACACTACCAAAACTACGGTTGGGTCGACGCGAAACACACCCTACCCCATCGACAACCCCGCGCCCAGACCAGCCCCGATCGCCACGCCGATTGCAATCCCGAGTGCGAGGTTGTCCATCGCCAACCCGAGTGCGACCCCGAGGCCGGTCCCAATCGCAATCCACGTTCCCACCGTCGCCGAATCCAGTCCGCCGTCGTCCTCACGCATACGAGAACAATCGCAGGAAGGCGAGATAGATGTTCGCGACAGAGAACCATCCACCACCCTGACTACAAGCTGGTCTCACAGCTGTACACCTGCCACACCGCACAACCTGTGGTGTCCCACAACTTTACAAATAAGAAACCTATCAACAACCGGCTATGTCGGGGCAGGCGGTTCACAGCGAGCGCTAACACTCGCGATGCCGCGACGAAGGGAGTTGTCGAACACGGGACCAACAGACGCGACACGACACCAATACATGGGACACAAACTCACACAGACCGCGAGTATACTCCTGCTGTGCGGCCTCATGGCCACCGCACCGATTGCAGGCGCGACGACAATCGACCATCAAGAACAGCCCACGAAACAACCACGCCTCGAACCGACAGGGACGCTCGCAATACAGAGCGGAAACGGGACCGAAGCGAATCCGTACGTCATCACCAACGCCTCTGGGCTGGCCGCGATACGCGACGACCTCGATGCCCACTACGTCCTTGGGTCGGACATCGACGCGACCGAGACAGCGACGTGGAACAACGGCTCCGGTTTCGAACCCATCGGAACGTTCGGGACGCCGTTCACGGGCACGATTGACGGTGAAAACCATACCATCGAGGGGCTGACGATTGACCGGCCGTCGACGAGTGGTGTCGCCCTCGTCGGCTACGCCTCGGAGAGTTCGATAACGAACCTCCGACTGACCGACGCCACCATCACTGGTGACTTCACCACTGCTGCCCTCGTCGGGTCGGCAACAGACACCCTCGTCCGCGAGATAACCGTCGACAGCACGGTGACCGGAAGCGGGACCGTCGCCGGCGTGGTAGCGTCCACCGACGGCGGCACGGTCGAACACGCACACGCAGCCGTCACAGTAGAGAGCCCCGGCAGCGCAGGCGGCCTCGTTGCCGAAAACGAGGGGACCATCAGCGACGTCGTCGTGACCGGGCACATCACCGGTGGGCCGTACGCCGGTGGCATCGCGGCACAGAACCCCGGGACGATCGAACGCGCGGCGGTGAACGCGACCGTCGTCGGGACGACCGATGACACGAGTGTCGCGACCGGGGGTGTCGTCGGGTATAATTCGGGGAACATCACCGCGACGCACGCCCACGGGCGCGTGTCCGGCACGAACTACGTCGGCGGGCTCGTCGGGTCGAGCAACTACGAAAGCGGGGTTGTCGCGAACTCGTACGCGACGGTGAACGTGACTGGGGAGTCAACTGTCGGCGGGCTCGTCGGCGGCCT
Source organism: Haloferax sp. Q22 (assembly GCF_001482285.1). GTDB lineage: Archaea > Halobacteriota > Halobacteria > Halobacteriales > Haloferacaceae > Haloferax. The sequence goes on from NZ_LOEP01000052.1 coordinate 12,494, forward strand.
GTACTACGGTAGCTCGGTCACGGGATCGTACTGGAACGAACAGACATCCGGGCAAGCGACCTCTGCGGCGGCGGGCAACGGAAGCGTCCGGCGCTCGACCGCGGCAATGACGGGTGAGGCGGCCACGACGAATCTGACTGCGTTGGACTTCGCCGAGACGTGGCAGGTTGAGTCGGGTGCGTATCCGGACCTTGTCGGGGTGCGTGGCGACAGCTATCTCGCGTCTGTTGATGACGACGAAGGCAGCGACACTCAGACCGCCGCCATCAGTATTGCGGACCAGACGGTTCCGGCCGGGACCACGACAGTCACCGTCGAGTCCGCCACGTACGAAGTGACCGACGATGGGACGACGGTAAGCGAGCCGTTCTACGTGGTCGTCCACGAGCGGACCGCCGATGGAGCACTTTCAGCACCGATCGGGAACTCCACGAGACTCTCGCCGGGCACCCACAGCGACGTGACGGTGCGGCTGGGCGTGGACGCGTCGTCATCGGATTCACTCGATGCACTCACGGCGAACACGACGCTCGTCGCGATGCTGCACCGAAGCGACGCCGACACCGCGACCGTCGGCACCCCCATCGAAGTCAATTCCTCGACTGTCTCACAGGCAGCGAGGATAACCGTCACGGACGACGCACCGACGCTGGATGTCGTCCCCGGTGGGGCGACGGCCCCGCCCGGTGGGGTCGTCGAACTCCCAACGGGGATCACAAACGAGGGCGACGCGCCCGCGGCGGTTTCGCTTACGTTCACCGACATCCCCGGTGAGACCGTCACCGAGACTGACGCCGCCGGCGGAACGTGGAACACGAGCGACTACTCGTGGCGACTCGACGAACTCAGCCCGGGGTCGTATACCGATCCTCGATTCGCGTTCCGAGTGCCGGAGAACGCGACCCCCGGCCGCTATACTGCGACTGCAACGGTCACCAGCAATGGGACGACACGAGAGGTGACCTATCCGGTCACCGTTGCGACCGCATCTGACCTCCGACTCACCGTCGGGAACGCAACGGTACCGACGGGGACGAACGTGACTGTCCAAGCGCAGACGTCGCCCGCTTCAGGCGGCGTGTACTATGCAGGAAACGTGGCGTACGATCCGTCAGTCGTGGAATTGCAGCGTGTGACGGCCGAAGAGCATGCGGTCTTCTATGAAACCGACACCGAAAACGGGACGGCGTTTTTCAGCGTCCAGAACACGGGTGAGGGGTATCTTCAGGATCCCGTGGTGAACCTCACGTTCGAAACGACCGGTGCGAACGGGTCGACAAGCCCGATCGAAGTCACGCAACCGGAACTGTTCACCAACGGTGAGAACTACGTGAACTACCCCGTCGACAACGGCTCGATACATATCGAGAGCTCCAAGACCGACGAACCGACGCCGCTCGCACTCAACGCAACGACCGAACTGGTTGACGGTGACCTCGTCCTCACGGTCACGGCGAACGAGTCGCTCGACTCGCTCGAAGCCGTCCTCGCGAGCACCGAGACGGTGTACCAAGAGACGATCACGCTCGATGCGTTCACGGAGACACAAGACGGGTCGACGTACGTTTACACGACACGATACGTCAACACGAACGACGGCGAGTACACGCTCGATGTGTCGGCGAGTGACGACACGGGGGCGCAGACGGACCTGACCCAAACCCTCACCGTCGGCGACGAGCCGACTGCGCCGACAGTCGACCTCGCGATTGCCGCTGTCGATGCCCCCGTCGGACCGAACAGCACGACGACAGCCGAACTCGTCGCTCGAAACGTTTCGACTGGCATCGGTGCCTACGAGGCGACGATTTCGGTTCCCGAGGCGTCGGGGGTCTCGATAACCGACGTCAACAGTACCGGGTCGCCTGAGTTCGCCGAAACCACCTACAGTCACAACAACACGTCAGCGCGGGTGAGCGTCGTCGGCAGGACGCCGACCGAAACCGAACGCGAGTCAGAGACGCTCGCGACGCTCACACTCGAAACGGGGGCGACCATCGACGAGGGCGACACAGTCGTCAGCGTCTCGGATGCGAACGTCTCGACCGAGGGAGGCGATGAAATCATGGTCACGTCGATGACGGGCGATACCGTTCCACTCGCCGCACTCGACCCGGTCGGCGACTTCGAATCACCGCCGACCGATCCTGATGGTGACGGCATGTACGAAGACGTCAACGGCGACGGCAATGTGACCGTCTCCGACGTGCAGGCGCTCTTCACCCACCGGGACAGCGACGCCGTCACAGAGCAAAGCGAGCGCTTCGATGTCACCGGAAACGGGGTGTTCAACATCGTCGACATCCAGCGATTGTTCTACACGACGACGACCTAAGTTCGCTCGCGGCACCCCGCCGTGAGCGTTCGTCGTGCGTGACGCGTGGGTGGGTTCGAATGCCGCCCGTTCTCCGATAATGCGGACGAACAGTAGCTGTTCGACCGCCAACGCGTGGCCGATAGCAGCAACGGTGACCTCCGAACGCAGTCGGAGGGCGGGGTGTCGGACAGCCTCGTCGCGACAGGAGCGGGAGCCCTCACCGACCGACACCGGAACAGGAACACTCAGCGTTCAGGCTTGGTCTGTCTCGGCCGGGCCAGTCGACTCGGACACGAACAGCGTCACCATTCAACCACCGAGATTCATACACCTCCCAGCGTACCACTCTGGTATGAGTACATATTCGATTTTGGGACCGTCACTTCTCGCAGTCGTGCTGCTGTTGTTGCTGAGTGCGTTCTTTTCCAGCAGCGAGTCGGCGATCTTTTCGCTCCCGGATAACCTGCAGGCCGCGACCGAAGACAGTACGAAAGACAGCCGCACGCTCCAACAACTCCGTGCGAACCCACACCGACTCCTCGTCACGCTGCTGGTCGGCAACAATCTCGTCAACATCGCCATCACCAGCATCGTCACACTACTGGTTGCACGGTTCGTTCCCCCCGGATACACCGTCGTGATCGCAACACTCACCGTGAGTGTGCTCGTCCTCGTCTTCGGGGAAATCGTGCCGAAATCCTACGGCCTCGGCCACGCCGAGTCGTGGAGTCTCCGTGTCGCCCGCCCAATCTCGTACGTCGAACGCGTACTGAGGCCACTCGTTGCGCTGTTCGACATCGTCACGCGATGGCTGACGACACTCATTGGCGGCGACCAACAGATCGAGAAACCATATCTCGACGAGGACTAACCACCACCCCGACGGGCGTGGCATTCAGCATCGACTCCCGTTCTAACCGCCACGGACGAAAAGCGTATACGCACAGTTCAGGAACACACAGCGTTCATCAACAAGCCCTGTGAACCACCAGACATGAGCACCCCATGAGCACACGCGTTCCAGAACTACTGATCTCGATTGGGGGATTGGCACTGGTGACTCAGTCGGTCGTGTTCGAAGGGACCTTCGGACTGGTGGCGAACCCGGGTGTCTCTGGCGGCCTTCGCGACATCCTGAGCGGTGGGCTGTTGCTGGTGGCAACGGGCTGCCTGTTCGGTGGTGTGTATCTCCACCGCACGAATCGCTGACTGGGTCAGCCGGTCGAGTCGTAGACAGCCAGATACAGTATTCCAACGAGGCCGATGAGTCCAAGGCCAAGGTATCCAGATTGCGGGACCAACTGCCCGTAGCTGAACACGCCGATGACGATCAGGACGAGCAGGTAGAACTCGATCAACAGCAGGTGTCTGCGGAGGGCCGAATCCATGGATCCACTATCGTCGGCGGAGTTATTGTAAATTTGACTCTTGTTCGACGACCGACAGCACGAGTGTGGTCCTCCTCAGGTGGTCGGTATCGAAGTCCCGGCGTGGCTGAGCGACCGCCACGAGAACCGAATCGGTCTCACTGTATCGGACCCACCGTGTGGTGTTTCCATATGGGGAACACCACAAGGGTTAATTACCCGTGCGTGTGTGGCTTCTGTATGAGCAAAGAGGAACGCGAAGATACTGGCCGATACGCCGAAACCGTCACACTTGACGACACACTCGGTGTTTTTGAGATCGTTGATGGGCCTGTCGTTACCTCTGGGGATGTCGCTGAAGCGCTCGATTGTTCTCGTGAGACCGCACGTCGAAAGCTGCGTACGCTCGAAGAGCATGGACGGGTTGCCAGTCGAAAGACTGCTGGACGGGTTATCTGGTGGCTTGTTGACGAACACGAGCCTGTCTGCGGTGTTGACCCCGACGACCCCGTCTGGGAATTTGAACCGGGTACGTCAGGCGAGTCGGATGTGTCTGAGAACGTCGATGAAATCCTCTACGGCAAAGAATCTGCATGAGCGGAACAGGCGCAACACCGATATTCATCGATACCGGCGCATTTTACGCACGCACGGACGAAGACGACAAACATCATGAAGACGCGAGCCGTCTGTTCCACGGAATTCGATCTGATGACATGTCCTATCGGCCAATTTACACGTCTCAGGCTGTACTCTCAGAGTTTGCGACGTTGGCCCTCTACAAACTCGGCCACGAGACGGCGTCGAGAGCAGTAACTGCTATCCGCGAGTCGTCTAGCGTGAATATCATTCCAGTCGGTAAACCAACGTTCGAGACTGCAGCAGAGCAGTTCACCGACTACGACGACCAGCAGATCTCGTTCGTCGACCACACGACGAGCATTCTCGCTGATGAGCGTGGTATCGAACACATCTTCGCGTTCGATAGTGATTTCCGAACGTTGGGATTCTCTCTGGTTCCTGACGACATGAACCTCTGACACACCACAACTGCCACGTTACTCCTGTGCAGACGTCGACTCGTTGAGCACCGTCTGCTGGATGAGTTGCCTTACGCCTCTGCGAAACCGTTCGGACGCCGAACTATCTGAGATGTCAAGTCGGTCTCCCAGGTCGGCCAGCGAACACGTCCGCGGAATCTCTAGATATCCACACGCAGCCGCTTCGACCAGCAGCTCTCGTTGGGCGTCCGTCAGCGACACACTCGGTCCGTCCTGGTATGTCTCCTCGTAGAGTCGCTTGACGGAGATGTCGATCTCGTGGTCACGACAGAACTGCATGATGTGTCTGAACGCGTCTCGACTCGGGAACTGGGCGTGACACCGCCAGCCGTTGTTGGTTCCGACCGCGCGCTGGAGGACGCCCCCGACCGAGATGAACTCGGGCATGAGATTCGTCTCGTCTCCGACCGGAGTGAAGTCCACTCGGTAGAACCGGCGGTCGCCCGTGTCGTCCAAGACGGTTGGATTCGTGACTGAGCGGTCGTCAGCCAGTGCCCGCTCGACCGCCGCGAAGTCGTCGCTCCGCACCGAAAAAAGCATCTGCGTCCGGTCGTCTGGCCCCCGATACGTCTCTTCCCACTTGACCTCAATGTCGGGTATCTCCCGTAACGGCGTGAGCAAGATCGGATGGTCGATTGTGAATTCTGCTATGAGCATTGCTAGCTCCCCTCACCAGATGATAAAATGTGAGGGTCATAGATAAACACCCGGGAGGCTCAGGCAGGAGAGTGAATGTGTTCTCGATAGAACAACCAGTAGATGTCAACCTTCGACGTGCCGTCGTCGCAGCAGGAACCTGATCGCCTCGGGGTGCTGTGCGAGGTTTTAGCAAATGAGCGTCGTCGCCACGTCCTGTACGCTCTCCGTGACGCGGACGAAGCGACAGTCGCTGTCGAGCGGCTCGTCCAGTCGCTCGTCGAGCGGACGGGTGACGAGACAGCACGAGTTGAACTGCATCTGCACCACGTTTCGCTGCCGAAACTCGTCAACGCAGGCGTCATCGAACACGACCGCCGGAGTGGCTGTGTCCGGTATCGGCCATCCCCACAGCTCGAACAACTGCTAGAACAGGTGTCGGCACTCGAAGAGCGGGACTAGTCGCACTCCAACCCAACAGCCTATCCGAGAACGTCCCCACCCTACTCTTCGGACTGCCGACGGGCCTCGTTGATCAACGTCGGGAGGACGATGCCCACACCGAACAGCGCGACGAGTTCGACAAGCCCGTTCCCCAGATACTCTTGTGCTAGGTACCAGGCGGTAAGCCCGAGAACCATGAACACGAGCGTCGTCTTCGTCGCGGCACTCAGGAGACGGTCACGAGCCACAGCCGTTGTTCAGCGCCCGCGAGTGTAAATTCGACCCACGAAGTTCTCGACGAGACGTTCCAACAGCGCTGGCACAGAGAACAAACACGTGCTGACGCAGGAGATCCACGTCACCCACGACCGACGTCATGGCGGTACTAACTAGATCTACGCCGTGGGCAATAGTGGGTAAAGCATTTCTTGTAGTGGGTTATAGTGGGTATCACGATGGAAATAGACGCCCGTGACCTGCGAACCAACGATACCGACGACCGAGGTCGAATTTATCTCGGGACGGAGTACGCGAACAAGCGCGTGACCGTCGCTGTAGTAGAAGTCGAAAACAACCACCCTGACGAAGACGAACTCGCCGCTGCCTATCAAGAGGCCTCTGAGAGTGCGGTATCGTTGGCCGAAGCGTGGGACGACACGTCGGACGAAGCGTGGCAGGGGCTGGATGAATGAGCGAGGAGACGGACGTTCAACGCGGTGACGTCGTCATCGTCCGATTGGATCCTGCTGAAGGCCACGAGATGAAGAAGACCCGGCCGGCAGTTGTGATCCAGAACGATGTCGGGAACGCAAATTCGAGTACGACTATTGTCGCACCCGCGACAGGCACGTACCGTGGCTACCCGTTCGAAGTACTGGTCGAAGCGGACAACTCACCATTCGAGAAGGATTCGTCAGTCCGGCTTGATCAGATTCGTGTCGTCTCCATCGAAAAGCGGATTCACTCGGTCGTCGGGAACCTGGCTACAGGAACGATGGAACAAGTTGACGATGCACTCAAACTGAGCCTCGGACTCAATTGAACGCGTTACCGTTCGTCTTTTTGGCAGTAAATTCACCTCCCGATAGGCGCGACGGAATTCGTGCTGGCGATGTGAAGCAGTACTGTACCCCCACGACTTCATCTGTTCTCGGAACGTCGATGGGGAGGCTCGTCGATGCTATCCGGTGAAACACAACCGAACTATCCTGTCTTCGGCGGCAGGTCGAATCGCGGTGCGAACACTAGGGCGGAGACAGAGAGATCGTTTCGTGTGCTTCGAATCGGAGCGTCCTGAGTACACACGCTTATGCGGTGGTTTCTGAGGGGCTAGTCATAGCTACGAAAGCAAACGAAACATACGAACTCCGGTTTCATTTATGAGTGCACCCGTCGCGTGAAACTGCATTTGAGACGCGAGTCACCCCACGGTTTCATCTGTTGTTTGGAGCTACAGAACGCACTCCCTCCCCCCCACGACTTCATCTGTTCTGAGACGGGGAATCACCTCCGAGTGTGGGCAGGGATGCCGTCTGTTCTTTGAGGTCGGCGTGGTGACTCGACGACCGACCAAAGCCGATGCAGTCGGGCGAAACGCATACGAACTGTCCTATCTCTCGGCGACAGGGTCGGTTGTGGTGAGATAACGGCGTTGCCCGAGACAGAGAGGACGTTTTGCATGCTTCGAAGCGCAGGCATCCCCCACGGCTGCAACCGTCCCGTGGATCACCGCTCCGAATGGTTCTTGACGACACGCACCGCCCATTCGAAGCGAAGGGTTTGTTCGTGGTGCAGTCGCTGCCGAAGATTCGGGCGTCCCGCAAGAACAGATGAAGTGGTGGGGGGAGAAAGCGGACCGTATCGAACGGTCCACACCTGGGATGTGCAGACGCTACGGAATTCGTTCTGGTGATGTGAATCAGTAATTCACCCCCGCGACTTCATCTGTTTCGGCACGTTTCAAGCTGTAACGCCCATGGTATCGGTCCTTCCATTCTCAAGAGGAAGCGACCACATCGATGAGACTGAGTAGCCATACGACGGTGGCACTCGCTCGAACGCATGCGAACCCGACTCATTCAGTCACCTGGACTTGTGCGTAGCAACAGCTCGAAACTCCCGAAACGACGAATGCGGAGCGTCTAGGGACCGCGAGTGGAACGTCACGCTCGAACCAGTACTCCATCTGGTTCGACATTCGCGACACCACCCACCCCCACGACTTCATCTGTCAACGCCGGCTCGACCGTGTACACAGCCGAAGTCGACGCGAGCGGAACGCAGAACCACACAAGTCGGCTTTTGCAGTCACGTCGCCTACACGAGACATGGATTGGAAGACGAAAGCGAAACTGGGAGTCGGCATCATCGGTGTGGGGCTGGCCGCCGCGACGGCCTGGACGGCCCTCGACCGCGTGAAAAACCGCGGGACTGAACGGGTCCCCTACAAGACGGTCGGTCGAATCGATGGCGTCGAACTCCGGCGATACCCGGAGACGATTCGCGTCCGGACCACCGCGTCCAACGGCCGAGAGGCGTTTTTCGGTCTGTTCAACTACATCGACGGCGCGAACGAAGGCGGCACGCCCGTCTCGATGACCACACCCGTCGAAACGGGTACGGACACGAGGGCCGCCGGAGACGAGGCCACCAAGACGGGCGAGTTCATCTCGATGACGGCTCCCGTCGAGATAACCCGGGCAGACGGCGCGACGGTGTCGTTTTTCCTCCCTGCAACGTACACGCCGGAGACCGCGCCGGAGCCAACGAACGACGACGTGGAACTCGTCGTCGACCCGCCGCGGACGGTAGCCGTCCGCCGGTTTTCCTGGTGGGCTCCGAGTGTCCGTGTCTCGCTGAACGAACGCACTCTCCAGAAGACGCTGGCCCACGCCGGTATCGAACCGACTGGTGAGGCCCGTCTTTTGCGCTACGACGCGCCCTTCACGCCGCCGTGGCTCCGGACGAACGAAGTGGCCGTCGAGGTGGACACGACGAGCGTCCGGCGGGCGCTGCGTTGAGAACACGAAGCCTGTCTGTGAATGGGCGTTTCGTGTGCGTGGTGTCTATTGCCACGCGGCGTGCGAGTGTACCGCACCGGCAGCACTAATTTAATAATATATTGACATTATCCTGCCACTCAGGGTGAGGCGTTCTCCTTGAGTCTCCGTACTCGAACATAGCCTAATTCAAAATAGCCTATTTTGAATTTGGTTATTCGGCATGGTTAACTGCGTGCGAGGATATATGAGGTCCATGGAACGCTTTGTGAATCGGGAAATCGAACTATCTCGGCTGCGAGAGTGCTACGCGTCCGACAGCCCAGAGATGATTGTCATCTTTGGACGGCGTCGGCTCGGAAAAACACAGCTCGTTCAACACTCACTCACGCAGCGAGATGATGCAGTCGTATACCAAGCGACGCAGACGACACCACAGGTGCAACTTGACGAATTCGTTGACGCCGCCTCAGGTTCCTTCCCTGGCATTGAGCATATCAAACAGAATTGGGAGTCACTACTCGGATATCTTGTCGAACAAGGCGGAATTGTCGTACTCGACGAATTTCCATATCTCATCGACGCCGACAAGAGCATCCCTTCGGTGATTCAGCGATTGTGGGACCAACGCCTCCAGAACACGAGTGGAACACTCATCCTCGTTGGATCATCGATTAGCATGATGGAGGAAGCAACCCTGTTAGGAAACAGCCCGCTTTACGGGCGATTCACCGAGAAAATCGATCTCCGACAACTCGGATTTGCTGCTGCCCAGGAGTTCTTCCCGGAAAGCTACACGCCTGAAGACCGAATTTTTGCATGGGGCATCTTCGGTGGTGTTCCATACTATCTCGATGGCATCGACCTTGAGAACGACCTTGGAACCGTGATTTCTGACTCCCTCCTCTCACAGCGGGGATATCTCCATAACGAACCGGAGTACGTCCTCCGAACTGAGTTAACTGAGCCGAATCGATACTTTGCGATTCTCAAGGCCATCGCTGCAGGGAATACCACGTCAAATGAGATTGCACAGATGGTTGGAATCGACGGAAAACAGATTTCGACCTACACCCAGAAATTAGAGCGCCTTCGGCTCATCGAACGTGAGGTCCCACTCACAGAAGAGAAAGCTCGCTCTCGGCGTGGCCGTTACCGAATTCTCGACCCACTGTTTCGGTTTTGGTTCCGATTTGTCTACGGGAACGAAGACCGATACGAGCGATTGGGCGACGAAGCGTATGAGGCGGTTATCGAGCCTGAACTCCCTGACTTCGTGAGTTCACAGTTTGAAGTCCTCTGCCAGGATGCGCTTCCTGGATTGTACCCGGATAAGACGTTCTTAGATATCGGCCGGTGGTGGTACAAAGAACACGAAGTCGACGTCGTCGGTTTCACTACGGAGGGGACGATGGTCGTCGGCGAGTGTAAATTCACGAGCGCCCCGCTCGACTACAGTGCGCTTGCGTCACTCGAAGAACACACAGAAGAGATCAGATGGACCCCCGACAGTGGCGGTGATGTCGACAGAGCGTATGCACTGTTTACTCGGAGCGGGGCGACCCAAACTGTCCGAAAAGCGGTTGCAAAGCGAGATGACGTGCGGCTGTTTGGGTTAACTGACATAACAAACAACGTGTAGCCCGAAAGCCCGCAAGCCAACCACCGTGGGCTCACGGTGGTGAGCACCGCCTGAGTGACCCACCTCGGGGCCACGTGATTCGCGACGCGGAGTCGCTCGTCACCACGGACAGCGTCGCGTGCCGTCCACCCCGAGACACTCGCCGTGGGTATCTACCGTCGCCCGCTACGGACCCGCAGTCGACGCCGTTAGCTCACGACCCGCGGCCGTTGCCACGGTCCGTGTCGTGTCCATTCTTGCGCCCATTGCCACGGCCCTTATCGTGTCCCTTCTTGCGCCCGTTGCCCGGTGCGTCGGCGCTACACGATCCCACCGCGACGTCTGCACTCGCGTCGCTGGTCACGCGGAATATCGCCGTCGTGCCGCTGATTTCGTGGCCGACGAAGACGAGCGGGTCGTCAATCGGGCTCTCTTCGGCGGTCGCGAAGTCCAGCCCCTCCGGGCCGAGGTCGCCGGCAGCGCCGGCGGGCGCGTCACCGTCTTCGATGGCCGCTTCGATATCGACCGAGAAGTCTCGGTTGTTGACGTACTCGACGAACGTGGCACACTCGGGGTCGGTGATGTCGTACACCATGACGCCGCCGATGCGCTCGAGGCCGATGAACGCGTAGTACCGGTCGCCGACCTGCCCGATTGTCAGCCCCTCGGGTTCGGGCCCTTTGTTGTCGCTGCGGCCGTAAGGGTCGTGTTCGTTGTTGTCGTTGTTGAACTGGTCGCCGAACCGCTCGGCGGTGATGTCTTCGAAGTCGCTCCCGCTGTCGAACACCCGCATGCCGTTCGTCGTAAATTGCCTCGAGGTCAAGTGGTTCGAGAGACCTACGGTCTCTCGTCATCACGAAACGGCGCAGCCGTTTCGGACGACCCCGAGGCTTTCGCGTGGACTCCCGTT
>NZ_LOEP01000053.1 GCF_001482285.1 Haloferax sp. Q22
ACACACTCGTTGCCTCCTCATTCCTTCCGAAAAGTAACACCGATAAGCCGCCGCAGTCATGCGGTTCTTCGCTTAGCTAAAGACGGATGATTGATTCTAATTTAGAAGTGATTACGCGTTGTTCCTCTTCAGGGGGGACAGGTATTTTAGCTTCTTTGACGTCTGTGATTCCAACTGCTGGATAACTGGCTCCGCGCTGGACTTCTTTCAGTTGATTCACAAAGTCATCAAATCGAACCGCATACCAAAGATACTTTGTCAGGATATCTTCCTTTGGAGATAATACAGCAAAAGCTGTTGAACAAATCTCTCCATCCAAGTCTTCTGGGACTATAGCAAACGCTCGAAGATAGGGACGTACTGTCGATACAATCACATCTCCTTCGTGTATTTCTCGCTTTGCACGACTTGGAGCATTTTCCCCGACCACAGACTCTGTTTCGGTGATTTCCCCCTTGTCACCGTCAACACTAGAAACAGAGATGTAATTAAATCTCCTCTCAGGAAACTCATCAGCAGGCTTTCGATTTATCCTATTCACATCACAAAATTTCGACACCGGCGCATACTCCCAGTGTTCTGGGAATTCAATCATCTCCATCACCTTCTGAGTCTAGCTCCTCTAAGATGTCCTCCGCATTTTCCGAGATTGTTTCTTGTAGGGATATAAATTCAGTCAACAGCTCCTCCGGTTCTGGAATCTCAATCTCATCTTCTTCAAACTCCTTATAATCCTTATAGCTAAGCGAGTAATCTTGTTCTTCAATTTCGTCAATAGTAACTCGGAAATACTGCTCACTCTCCTCACGGGACTCATAGTTCTGAAGAAAGTCTTCAAAGTGGTCTTCCGTGAGGGGCGTGCTCTTCTTTATCTTCTCAACACTGGTTCTTAAGTCATAGTACCAGACCTCATCAGTTGAACCTTCGTTTTTGAAAAATAGAACGTTAGTTGTTACACTCGTATATGGGTGGAATGCACCGATTGGGAGGATAAGAATAGTATGTACATCGTATTCTCGGAGCAGGTGTTCTCTGACTTGTTTCGCACCCCCCTTTTGGAAAAGTACTCCGTCAGGGACGACCATACCACATTCACCCCCTTGTTTGAGGAGACTCATATTATGTTGGACGAAATTAAGCTCAGGACTTTTGGTTTCTACCATGAAGTCCTCCCTCATTCGTTTCTTCCTTTGATTCCCACCATAGGGAGGGTTGGTCAAAATTGCATCATATTTCTGATTAGTGTGTGGTCCTGCAGAGAGAGAATCACCCACTTCAAAATTCTCCGGTTGTAAGTCATGTAGAGCTAAGTTCATCAGACCTAACCGGCGAGTTTCTGGGACAAGTTCCATACCAGACAAGTTCTCAGTCATAAGTTTCTTGCGCTCATCACGAGTAAGGTCCAGGCCCTCGTTCGTTTTTTCAAGAATGTGCTCGAAAGCCTGGATTAGAAACCCACCCGTACCTGCAGCAGGGTCATGGATTTTATCATCATGGTCAGGGTCAATCGCTTTGACAATTGCTTTGATTGCTGGACGAGGGGTGAAGTACTGACCTGCACCTTTCGCCTCCTCTGCATAGCGCTGGAGGAGAGCCTCATAAGCAGTTCCTTTCACGTCAACCTCAATTGCGGACCATTCTATCTGGTCGATTTCACGAATAGCCTCACGAAGATTGACAGGAGTTCTGAATTGGCTATTGACACGGGCGAAAATTTCACCCACAACCCCCTCTTGGTCTCCGAGGGTAGGGAGAACAACGCGGTTGTAGTGCTCAAGGAGTTCCTCGCCGTCCTTTTGTTTTAAAGTAGTCCACTGACACTCATTAGGAATCTCAATCGACTCGCTTCCGAACTGTTCCCGTTCATCCATCATTTTGAGGAACAGAAGTACCGTGACCTGCTCGACGTAGGTCCCAATGTGCATCCCGTCATCGCGGAGAATTCCACAGATATCCCAAATCTTCTGGAGGGTGTCATAGAAGAGTTCTCACACCGTGATCACGGTACTTCCCGGATTGTCTCCACGTTCGTAGTTGGTGATTGCGACGACGAGGC
>NZ_LOEP01000054.1 GCF_001482285.1 Haloferax sp. Q22
GAGCGTGTCATAGAATCCATCTCATAGCTTCTCACAGCCCGGATCGTTTCCTCGTTCGAAGTTGGTGATTGCAACGACGAGCCGCAGACACAACGCAAGGAACACTTCTGTTCGTGCGTGGACGCGGCCTCGGGCGCGGACGTGCCCGAGGCCGCAGTCCTTGACCGCGTCGTTCGTTCGTTCGACTCCTGTCCGGTGGTTGTACGTCTCGTCCAGGATGGATTGCTTCAGCTGAACGTCCTCGCTGTGTGTTTCGATGCGGTCTTCGACCCTGTACTCGATATCTAGCGGCTCATTAGCGTTTCGCGGATTGTACGGAGCGAGTGGCACGACCCCTGCGGTCAACAGGTGGTCGTGCCAGTCGAGGATGTCGTAGGCGCTGTCTCCAAGCATCCAGACAGGTGTGTCGACGGCGAGCGCGTCACGGGTGACGCGCATCGCCGTCTCTTGGTCTGCTTGTTTGGCCTGTGTGAACTCCGCTGCTATCGGGATCTTTGACCCAGTTGAGACGATTGTACAGCCGAAGCCGTAGTAGTGCTCTTCGGCTGTAGAATCGTAGTTCCACGACGCAGCCTCGTTGTACTGGATCGCCTCGATATGCGTTGAATCGATGGAGTACGTCGAGTCGAGCAGGCCGCGGGCGGCGGCCTGCTCGACGAGCCTGTCGAAGACATCGTCAATCACGTGTTCGAGGTCGGTGAGAAAGCGATCAATCGTGTCTCTGGATGGCGGTTTGTCGAGTCCGCAGTAGTACCAGACGAGGCTGTGCTGGAGTTCTCGCGTCACTGGGCGTGTGCCGTAGACGTTCTTGTAGTAGCAGTGGAGAAAGCCGCGAAAGAGATCCGGTGGCTGGTGTACTCGTGTTCGCCCCCGACGAGCGGGGGCGAACACGTCGTATTCCAGTAGAAACTCGAACTCAAGATGTTCGAACAGCGGTACTGTCTCAGTAGCCGCCGCATTCAAGAAGTCGTTAACCGAAGCTACGTCTTGCAGGGCGTTGGAGCTGGTGGACACAGTTTCCAAACCCTGCGGCCTCCCTTGGGAGGCTTTCTATGACACGCTCC
>NZ_LOEP01000055.1 GCF_001482285.1 Haloferax sp. Q22
CTCGTCGTCGCAATCACCAACTACGAACGTGGAGACAATCCGGGAAGTACCGTGATCACGGTGTGAGAACTCTTCTATGACACCCTCACATCATGTTAGAATCACCATCCACCGAAATCAGTTGGAGCAAATCACGAATATAGAATTACAGTAGTACGATTGTAATAGTTAATGAGTAACCCAGGTAGAAAGAGCGGGTGTGGTGTTTCTCACAGGAGGCACAGGCCGAGTTACCTATAATGGCCACATTGATATACAAAAAGGACATTTCCTATTACGAAATGGGCTCGAACCAACCAACAGATAAAGACGATGGGGGTTCTCCCGGTGGGGAGGGTCGACCTGAGGGTGTTCTCGTGAGTTCAGTGGCTAAGTCGATTGATATCATCGAGTCGTTGCGAGAACTTCGAGAACCAACTGTTTCCGAGGTCGCAACCCACCTGGGTTACTCTGTCAGTTCGGTATATAAGCATCTCGCGACGCTCGAAGACCGAGGGTACGTTGTGAAAGACGACCACCTATACCGGCCGAGCCTTCGGTTCTTTGAGATTGGCTCCGAGATTAACAGGCAATGGCTTGATGTGTACGAACCTGCACGAACTGCACTTGAAGAGTTAGCCCAAGAGACTGGCGAGAACTGCTGGCTGATGATTGAAGAGCAGGGGACTGGCGTGATGGTGTGTAATGTTTCGGGTAAAGATGCACTAGAGCCTGGTTACTTCTATGAAGGTAAACGTGCAGAACTGTACCGTAGCGCAGCAGGTAAGGCAATTCTCGCAAATCTCTCTCAGGATAAAAGAAACAAAATCATTGAATCGGCTGAATTCGATAAACTGACCGAACATACTATCGCCAGCCGGGAGACGCTCCGAGACGAGTTAGAACAAATACGTGCGGATGGGTTTGCAGTTAACGACGAAGAGGCCCAACCAAATATACGCGCTCTCGGTGCTCCAATTATGGACGTAGATAACCGAGTTCTTGGAGCTATAAGTATTTCCGGTCCGACGAGCCGGATCTCTGGAGAGTACTACGAAACAGAGCTCCCGGAGATACTCGCAGAGAAGACGAATATCATAGAAATTAAATTACTCTAATAGAATTTGATAGTCAAATTTTTGTCATTGCCACTCTATCTAGCAGATTGTTAATTTCAGATGTCCGCCTACATGGACAAGGAAGTCTACATCAAGCTCTATCGGGACGCTTGGCAATGGTCCCGTTTACAGCCATGAAATTATATAGGCTGTGTCCTCATCGCCTCCCCTAGCACATCTCAGAATACTGTTCTACTGTTCCGTGCGCGATTAGAGTCGAATACGAGTAGACTTACTTGAGTAGAGGGAAGACTTCTATTATCATATTTCAATTACTTTGTTAGAACAATCAATATTCATATAATTAGAATCCGTATGAGTACTCGCTTTATTGACCGCACAATAAGCAAGATAAGTTCATGATTGAGAATTTCCACTGAGCCAATAGCAGAGCTCAGAATTACCGCTGCTATCCGAACTTCACACCCCACTGTTTCCGGAGAAAGTTCGCTTGAGACCGGTGAGCTGTCAAACAGAGAATCAAATACAAACGTCATTTAATCTCGAATGAGGCGTTGTCAAGACCTAGTCCACCGTAGTCTTGAATACCCCCTCTACCGAACGAAGCGAGTATGGAGGTTTCTAGCATTGCGGTTGACGAATCCGTCTCAACCGTCTTTCCCCCCGAGGTGTTGCGAGATGCTCTCGCAGAGACGGTCGATACCGCTGTCGTCGACGCCGGTATCGACTCACTCGAAGCGTACGATGCGGTCGTTACGATGGCCTACCACGAGAGCTATCTCGATGATGTCAACTGGATACACTCGATTCAGGCCGGTGTGGACCGCTTTCCGTTCGACGAGTTACGCGAGCACGGAGTGGTTCTCACAAACAGCAGTGGTATCCACGGACCTGCGGTCGGCGAGACAGTCGTGGGATACATGCTCTCGTTCGCTCGTCGACTGCTCCCAGGAGTGAAATCGCAGACTAAGCGAGAGTGGTCACCACCGGAATGGGACGAGGCGTATACGCTGGCGGGAGAACGCTGTTGTATCGTCGGGTTAGGGACACTCGGCCGAGGTGTCGCCGACCGGGCTTCCGCGCTTGGACTCGACATCGTCGGCGTTCGTCGCTCCGGTGAGCCTCTCGACGGGGTCCAAACAGTCTACACTCCTGATGATCTCCAGACAGCAATCCGGGACTCGAAGTTCGTCGTCCTCGCGGTTCCGCTCGTCGACGAGACTCACCACCTGATATCGACCGAAGAGTTCGCCGCAATGCGAGACGATGCGATTTTGATCAACGTCGCTCGCGGACCGGTGGTCGACCAAGAGGCACTCGTTGATGCTCTCGATGCAGGGGTGCTCGGTGGGGCCGCACTCGACGTCTTCGAGGCAGAACCGCTCCCCGAGAAGTCTCCACTTTGGGAGTCCGAGGACGTTCTCGTCACTCCGCACTGTGCGGGGTTCACCGAAGATTACTACCGGAACGTCACCGATCTCGTCCAAAAGAACCTTACCCAGATCGATGCTGGAGAAGAACTCGTCAATCGGGTCGTCTAACGGCCCGTTTACCGGTTAAAAAGCCGAATCCTTCGAGTTCACACCGACCGACGGAACCTTTTCACACCCCGAGCGTCGGCGTCACCTGGTCTCCCTCGTCCGAAGCACAATGTGACCCGTATTTAGCGTTGTCAACGCTGGGGTCACATCGGTGTGAAGATTGAATGCTGTGTGAGCGAAAGCCTGCCAGAGAACTCGTTCGGGATAGGCATGTTTTGAGAGGTCGACGCCCAGTTTCGTCGCCAAGGCTCTATCGTCGAGTTCCCCAGCCGTGGTCGGAACCGGGAGCGGATTCGGAATCTCGTCGAGGTCGAGGCCGAAAGACGGAAACAGTCGATACGTTTCATTGCGGGCCGGATGATGCAGTTCGCGACGTCCGGGATAGCGGACGACGAGTTCCGGTGTAACTGTCGTCGGTTCACTGTCACTCCCCACCGGTTGGATGCATTGCTCGGAGAGACGTATGCGACGCCTCGCTCCGACTGAGACGGTGTGGGATGTTCCGTTTACTGACAGTTCGACCACCGTATCGGACCGACTATCGATGGAGAGGTCGGGAGTAGAGTACGAACTCACGTGACTCGTCGTCGCGTCGCCGGCAACCGTCCCTTCGACGACGAGTATCGTTCCGCTCGCACCTTCGGTAACGAGCGGTGGCCCACTGGCTGGAAGCGAGTTGAAACCGACGAGTTCGTGAGTCGTCCCACAGGCTAGTTCCCAATCCATCGGGTCGGTGGTTGACGGTGCCAACGCCGGCCGCCAGTAGAACACTCGCGAGGTGCCCTCGGATTCGTACGGAATTGCATCAGGGAAGAAACGGTCGCTGTGGCCGCTCGGCTCGAGGGCGGGGTGTTCGAGTTTGAGTTCGAGATGCGAAATCCGCCGAACGATCGGTGGGGTGATATCGGTGGGAGATATCCGTCGCCACTCGACTGTCGTTCGAGTACTGTCTGTCGATTCTGTCATTTCTGTCGATGTCCTGCGATTCGTGTACTCATCAGTCACCTACCGGACCCTCTTGGTCCGTCTGGGACGCTGTCATCTCTTTGCTCTGGTTGAGATGCGACCCGAATTCATCGAATGGCGGGTCGAGTGTCCTCTCCGTGGTGGGGTAGCCCCCTACTGACGACGAGTTGACACCCCCGTCGTACTCTCGGTCGGTAGATGTCGTGCCCATATCGGAGGTTTTCCCGACGAACCACCGAGTACGTTCGGCCGAATATCTCCGGCACGAAACTTACTTTTGGGTACCCTAATTTCTCGTTGAGGAGACCACAGTCGCCATGGCAGAATCTCAGACCCAAGTCACTATGGACCAGGCGGACGCGCTCTTCGACAGATACACGCTTCCAAAGATAGCGCTAGCGGTTATTCTGGCTGCTTCGCTGGTCGGTACGTGGGTCACCACGACTCTCAGCGGAACCGCAGACCTCCTGTTCGTCGCGGCTAAGTGGGTCTATCTCGTTGCGCTGGGCGTCCTCACGGGTGGATTCGTTTGGAAACACCTCTTCGTTCGTCCGGCTGACCTCGGGGACGAAGCCGCCGACTACTGTGCCGAGATGTACGACCGGTTCGACCGTATCGCCACCACTGCAATCGCCGTACTCGTAGTCGGCGGCACGGCTGTCCTCTGGGAGTACTCGGTTGTGTTCGGGCGAACGACGTGGGTTCTCGGATACGCCGCGTTGATGGCGGTATGGCTCTCGCTCGTCATCGTGACGACGCGTCGGAGCGCTGCCGTCGAACGCCAATTCCGGAGTACAGTCGGGCTGGCCGTATTGATACTCGCGCTTGCAGTCGTCGTCGCGACGGCTGTCGCTGACGTCGCGATGCGCGGCCCAGACCTCGTTGCCACAGGCGTCCGTATACTCCATCTCCTCTCGTTCGCCGTATGGGTCGGTGGCGCGGTGTGGAACATCTTCGTCGCCGTTCCGACGGGACAGAAGCGACCGACGCTCGGTGTCGTTCGAGCGGCAGGTGAGCAACTCGAACGGTTTCGGTGGGCAGTTCGTTTCATCATCCCCACACTGTTCCTGACTGGCATCTATCAGGCTGTAGACGGTCTCGGAACGAACGCCACGTCGTATCTCGGGTCCACTGTCGGGTTAGCTGTCCTCGCAAAGGTCGGGTTCATCGGTCTGCTGGTGGTCATCTTCAAACTCTGCCCGATGTGGCGGGCCTGTTCTCCAATCGAGGGCGTCTGCGAACTCGATGATCTCGGCGGGGGCAGTACGCAAGAGAACGGTTCGATAGATAGCGAGCCGACCGGTGAGCCCACGGGAGTGACGAGTGATGACTGAATCCACAGTCTCCGATACGGCTCCCGACGTCGAACCGGACATGACCGTCGACAACCGCGGCCGTGGCTGTGCGAGTGGGATTGCCCAGGTCCAGCGTGCGCTCGAAGACCTACCAGACGGTGCTGTGTTGGTAATAAAGAGTACCGACAGACGAGCAAAACGGGAGTATCCGCAACTGGCGGAACAGACACCGCACGAACTACTCGCTATCGAGAGTAAACGCGGGCGTCTCCTCCGTAAAGAGTACACGACCTATTTGGAGATACACCATGAGTGATAACGAGTCTCGACCGACCGATAGTATCGAGCGAAAACTCCACGAAAACCCCCTGGTAGCGCCTTGCCAGTGCCGAACCCATTCGGATCCGTGGTCCGCTCGCGGAAGTCCTCGGAATGGAGGACCATTCTCGGTTGAGAAGGTCGGATAATACTACAGGTACCCGTGGGAGGCACTGTCTACTGGCTCTTCGAAAATAGTAGTACTGGAGATATTCGTTGAACCGTAACTGACTGTGAATCTGGCCGAGAACTTGCTCTGGGTTGTATCTGCTTAGCGTTTGGGATAGTAGTATTCTCCGCTAGCCTTCTGCTCCCGGTCGAGTTGACTTCCTGGATTGTTGACTCTCGGGCGACCGGTTTGCTGGTCACGACGGAACGTAATGCCAATCGCCGACAGAAACGCATTCATTCCTTCCCGAATCGACTGCGGTGAGTTTGCATGCCCGCGTTCACCGGGAGCGCCTTCGTAAACGACCAGACGGTCGGCGAGCCGGTCGACGACAAAGAGGTCGTGATCAACGACAAGGATTGGCCGGTCGGTCCGGTCGCTGTATCGGCGAATGTGGTCGGCTATCGAGACACGGCGACCGACGTCGAGGAATGCGGACGGTTCGTCGAGGAGGTACATGTCTGCGTCACGCGAGAGACAGAGTGCAATACTGACTCGTTGTAATTCACCACCCGAGAGCGAGTCGAGCGGCCGGTCGTACAACCGTTCGAGATCGAACGGGTCGCGAATCTGTGTCTTGAATCGCTGTGACCGAAGGTTCGTGACCGCAGCCAGCCGCTCGCGAACAGTTCCCTGTCTGTCCGGAGTGATATACTGGGGCTTGTACGAAATGGTCACGTCTTCAGTTACCGTCCCCTCGTCGGGGTCGACACGTCCAGCGAGAAGTTTGATAAACGTCGTCTTACCGAGTGCGTTCTCGCCGATTACACCGATAGACTCGCCGGCGTATATCGTCCCCGCATCGACCGTCAGCAAAAATTCGGGAAACTCTGTTCTGAGTGGTGGGTATTCGAGTACTGGCCGAGTGTGCTGACGCTCCCGTTCACTCGCTGACGGGAATTCGATGGTGTCGCGACGGATACGGACGTTTTCTTCGGTCAGGTAGCCGTCGAGGAACTGGTTGATACCGGTGCGCGTCGACAGGCGGTCGGAGACGACACCGAACCCGTTGGGTTCCCCGTACAGTACGTGAATTCCATCAGTCAGGAGGTCAAGCGACGCGAGGTCGTGTTCGACGACGAGCGCGGCCGCATTTACCTCCCGAACGTGCTCACGAATTACCCGTGCGATTTTGAACCGTTGGTTGGCATCAAGAAATGACGACGGTTCGTCGAACAGGTATAAGTCCGCATCCGCAGCGAGTGTCGCAGTAATCGCGATTCGCTGGCGTTCCCCGCCTGACAAATCGGACACCGACCTGTCGAGGAGCGAACGCACGTCGAGGGCGGTGAGCAATCGGTCTGTAACGTCTGACACCGACGACAGAAATTCTCTTACTGTTTCCCCGCCCTTCCCGGGGAGTCTGTCGACGCGCTGATCTTTGTATGCGGTCTCGATTTCACCGGCGGCAAGACGTTCGAGGTGTGTTTGGACCACCGTCCCTCGAAATGACGTAATCGCGTGTTCCCAATCGTCTTCACCTGAAGTACCGAAGTTCGGTACTAGGTCGCCCGCCAAAATCCGAAGAGCGGTGGTTTTTCCAACACCATTGCGACCCAGTAGACCGATGACTGACCCTTCTTCTAAGGTTGGTAACTCGTACAGCCGAAACCCATTTCCACCGTACTGATGGACCAGTTCTCCAGTCTCAGCGGGAAGAGGAACGATTCGGATGGCATCGTTTGGAATCTTCTTTTCGATGAGTTTGTGCTCAGGAATCACCTTCGAGTCGTCGATGTGAAGTTCACCGTCGTCGGTAATGTGGAACCCCTCGTGTCCCGACCGATTCAATGGGTCGTACTTGATCGCGATGTTACGCACTTCATCGGTAACCTTGTCTTGATCGATGGTAGCGACGTAGGTCTGATCTCGTGAATTGGAGGTCTGTGGCATGTGGGATGAGACCGCACTCGTATAACGAATTACTCCCCGGTCGCAATTGAATACGGCCCCGAAGACATTCGCACCAGAGTACAAATACTTCCTAGGGTAAGGAACACTACCGAGATGTCACCATCACTCACCCTGACGGGTCGGCCAGAAGACGAGTACCGACAGGTGTTGTTCGAGGCATTGACTGATGCAGAATCCGGCGACGAACTCGAGGTCGTGGCCGACCGGGACGTAGACACGCATCTGGTCCGGTACCAGATCGACCGTGGCCGAGCCGTGAAGTGGGAGTACGAACACCCCAACGAAGAGCCCAGAAAACTTCAGGTGACCGTAGGCGGTCCGCTAGCCGACGGAGAACTCGGAACGATAGACGTTCGCGACCTGAAACCGCAGCGACGACACGAGGCGCTCCTCGGAATCTTCGACGAGCTGGCACCTGACGAGGGGTTCGTCCTCGTCAACGACCACGACCCGAAGCCACTGTACTACGAGATTCGGTCGATGCACGGCGAGGTAATCGACTGGGAATACGAGAGCCGTGGAGCCGATGGTTGGCGCGTCAAAATCGAGAAGACCGCTCAGTCTGAGCACACCGATGACGACGTCGTCACCCGATACAACGTCCGTGAAATCCCAAAGCAGGAACGCCACCCGACGATCCACCACCGATACGGTATGATTCCTGCAGGAGGGACGATGGAACTGATCGCTCCCCACGAACCACGGCCACTCAAGCAGGAGTTTCGCCAGCGGTACGGCGACTCGTTCACCTGGAATATCGTCGAAGACGAACCGGGTCGCTGCCGCGTGCAAGTCACGAAGGAAGAGGCGGACAAGGATACGAACTCAACAGAAGATACCGGGCCACGAGCTTCGTCGTCGACCGACGAGGCTGTCGACATCACTGAGGAACTCGACGTCCGTGACCTGCCTCCAGCCAGACGGCACGAACTGATCTACGAGCGATACGCTGGTCTCGACAGAGGAGAGGGGTTCATCCTCGTCAACGACCACGACCCGAAGCCACTGTATCACCAGTTCGAGGCCGAGGCCGGACCGGAGTTCCGGTGGGAGTACCGCCAGAAAGACCACGGGGAGTTCAGAGTGGTAATCGGCAAGGCTGACGGCGACGGTAGCGACGTGGCGAGCGAGGAACCGGAAGCACCGTTCTGACCGCGCGTTCGTTCGCGAATATTCACAGTGGACGTAACTGCTTTTTTGCTGTCGTCACATCGGACACAAAGGGCGTGTTGTCCAACAGGGTGCGGAGGAATTCGGGACGTTACTTTCCACGAGGAGTATGTGTGTATACCACATATCGTTGGAGATACGAGCAAGTCCGTCGATGTCGTCCTTGCAAAGACCCGAGAAGAGCGTCCACGACTTTAGTCGTGTGGAGGATGTTGACGGAGACGAATTTTCTCCCAGATATCGTGTGTTTGCGACGGCTCGACCACGATGGTCGACTTTTGCTAAATCGCCAACTTCGGCCTGATTTCGTCTAACATATTCTCTGCCGAGGCCTCGATCTCGTCAGTCTGTTGGTTCATTTTTTCGACGAACGACGGATTATCGAGATACCCGATGTTTGTCCGAACGGTGAAGAGAGCAGCACGGAGCGCTGCCTCGGTGAAAAACATCCCACTTTTGACGTCAGGAAGAACGGTTTTCTTTCCCTCTGCCGTCACTACTATCGCCGCTTCGAGAACGTGCAGGCACGATTCAGCAATCGCCAACGGAATACCAGTCGCTCGTTTCACGTGGGTTTGATTGCCGTCGAAGGCGGCGGGAAGGCCCGCTACTACCGCTGCATCTGCTTCAGCGAGGTGCAGCAGTTGCTCCCGCAGGGAGGTCAGTTCCTCGCCTGCGTCGACGAGGTCTGGTTTTCCGTCGGTGTGCTCCTCGTCGTTGACCGTGTGGATGCACGCCATCTCGCACAACGAGGCACCCATTGCTCCCACGACAGCAGCACACGAGCCACCGGCGGGAGCCACGTTCTCGGAGGCGACTTCCGAAAGAAACACTCCGATCGGCTGTGATTCGAGTCCCATGCCAGTGAATCGTAGCCCGCAATGTTATCTGTTGTCTCGAGACGGTATTCGGCGGCTGAAATCATAGCCGTCTGGTCGATCGGGTGTGACATCTGTCGAACGGAGGGAACAGTGTGACTGCGACCAATTTCGACACAGAGCAAGAGTACGACGAGCGATTCCCAACCTTCGAAGTCTTCCGGAACGACTGGACGAAGACCGGTTGCGGATACTTCGGACCCGGACAATTCGTCCCCGTTCACGGCCCTTCGAGTGACGTAGCCGTTTACGAAAAATTCGAGGCGAAAGCCTCGCCCTTCAGGGAGGGGATGAATCCGACCAACAGTATTCAACCGCCGACGATGGCATAGACGGGGTTCCAACGCAATCTTTAAGCTGTCCGACCGTGATAGTATGCATAGATGGTGAAGAGTACCCGTCACGCGAAATACGAACTCTACTACCACATAGTGTTCGTGCCGAAATCTGGCGGAATCGAAGATTCCGCTGACCTCGCGGAACAGAGTTCCGCTCAGTATCGGCGTTCGCACCTGACGGGGAAGACGAAGGAACGTCTCGAATCCATCTTCGCGGAAATCTGTGAGGACAAGGGCCTCGAACTGGCCGAGTCCGAGGTCATGCCCGACCACGTACACCTGTTCATCGGGAGTCCACCAAAGAACGCCCCGTCGCTCATCGTCAACTGGGTGAAGGGCATCTCCGCCCGCAAGTACAACCAGCGGTACGACGACCGCGTGAAGTGGACTCGTTCGTACTACGTCGGTACGGCGGGTAGTGCCTCGAAGGGCGCTGTCGAACGCTACATCGCTGAACAGGAGGGTGGCGACGCATGAAGCGCGTCAACACCTTCGAGGTCGTGCCACAGACCGAGAACGACAAAGAGTGCCTCCTACGGCTACTCGATGCATCCGCTTCTCTGTGGAACGAACTGACCTACGAACGTCGTCAGAACTACTTCGGTGACGGCGACGTGTGGGACACTTCCGAGTACCGAGGACGCTACAACGGTGTCGTCGGAAGCGCGACTGTCCAACAGGTCACGCGCAAGAACAGTGAAGCGTGGCGGTCGTTCTTCGCCCTCAAGGAGAAAGGCGAGTACGCCAACCCACCGTCGTACTGGGGCAACGAGGAGGACGGACGCGAACTCCGTACCTACATCCGATGCAACCAGTACACGATTGAGTGGGGGAAACGTAGCCGTCTCGAAATCCCCGTCGGGCAAGAACTGAAAGACGAATACGGACTCGGCTACCACGAACGACTCCGCCTCGAAGTCCGAGGCAACCCGAAGTGGGACGGCAAACAGGGTCGTCTGGAACTTGAGTACGACGAGGTTAGCGACACGTTCAGGGCTTTTCAACCAGTCACCGTACCTGATTCTCGACTGGATTCACCACTGGCTTCGGAAGAAGCCGCCCTCGACGTTGGAGCGAACAATCTCGTCGCGTGTTCCACGACTACTGGGAACCAGTACCTCTACGACGGTCGTGAGTTGTTCGGACGGTTCCGCGAGACGACAGACGAAATCGCCCGCCTACAGTCGAAACTCCGAGAGGGTCGCTACTCCTCGAATCGGATTCGACGGCTGTACCGACAGCGGACGAAGCGTCGTGACCATGCACAGAACGCGCTGGTGCGCGACCTCGTTGAACGGCTGTACGACGAGAGCGTGGCGACGGTGTACGTGGGCGACCTGACAGACGTGCTGGAAACGCACTGGTCGGTCAGGGTGAACGAGAAGACGCACAACTTCTGGGCGTTCAAGAAGTTCATCCACCGTCTCGCGTGCGTCTGTGAGGAGTACGGCATCAGCCTCGAAGCCGAGTCGGAAGCGTGGACGAGTCAGACGTGTCCCGAGTGTGGCGACTACGAGAAGACGGTTCGCCACGAGGATACGCTGACGTGTCCATGTGGCTTCGAGGGGCACGCCGACCTCACGGCGTCAGAGACGTTCCTTCGGGAAAACAGCAATTGCGAAATCAGGCCGATGGCACGGCCCGTGCGATTCGAGTGGGACGACCACGACTGGTCGGGGAGACCATACCCTCACGAAAGTCCCAAAGAAGTGCGCACGAACCCGCAAGTTGCCTCCGTGGGTCGGTAGCCGAACCCCCAACGGAGGAATCCTCGCGCTTTAGCGCGGGGAGGATGTCAATGCGCCGCCACCGAATGATATCGAACACGAACCAGTACGAACTGGACTCCAAACCGACCAATTCGACCCACAACCACGAGATTCATGACAACGATTCATACACTCGACGACCTGGAGGGACAGCCTCACGCGAACGTTTTCCCAGATGAGGAGCCGAAAACGATCCGTCTCACACTATCTGCGGGGGAGGAGGTCGCACCGCATACACATCCCGGGCGCGACATCGTGCTTTACCTCGTCGAGGGAGCGCTCGAGTTACAACTGGGTGACGAAACGTACAGCGTGAACACTGGTGACGTTGCCCGGTTCGATGGGGCTCAGGACATCTCACCTCGGGCAGTAGAGGACAGTACCGCGTTGATCGTTCTGGCACGGGATACTGAGGACTAAACGAACTACCTGATTAACCTCTTCTCGCGCCTAAAGACCGAGGGATGCGCTCGTCTCTTTATCGAGGAGAGAGTGGTTCCGTGACCCGGTCTCGACGACGGTATCCCACAGACGAGGTCACCGGAATTTGAGGTCTCGCTTCACCGACTCGCGCTTTAGCTCCTGAATTTCCTCGGTGATGGGGATGTCCTTTGGACAGACGGTCGTACAGGAAAACTGCGTGTGGCACTGCCAGACGCCGTGTTCCATATCGAGAAGTTCCAGTCGGTGCTCTTTGATGTCTTTTCCCTCCCGTTCGTCGAAGTGAAATCGATATCCCTTGACGATAGCCGCAGGCCCGATGTACTCGTCGTCGGTCTGAGCGGGGTTACACGACGAGGTACAACAACCACACTGAATGCAGCGGGAAGCCATCTTGATTTTCTCACGGTTCTCGGGCGATTGCCGCTGTTCTTCGAGGTCGTCTTCGGGAAGTTCGTCGGGCTGGAAGTACGGTTCGACTTCCTCTATTCGCTCGTAGAAGTGGTCCATGTCGACGACCAGGTCCTTGATCACTGGCTGGTGGGGGAGCGGTTCGACACGAATCGGCTCGTCGAGGCCCGATATCTGCGTCTGACAACCCAACCGCTGTCGTCCGTTGATGAAGAAGCCGTCGCTGCCGCACACGGCCATGCGGCAGGAGTGACGGAAGGTCAGCGACGAGTCGAACTCGTCGCGTGCGTAGATGAGTGCGTCAAGGACGGTCATGCCCCGTTTGTACGGGACGTAGAAGTCGTCGAACCGGGGTTCCCGTTTGCTCTCGACGTCGGGGTCGTACCGGAACACCTTGAGGTGGGCCGTTTCGGCGTCTGATCCAGCAGACGCGTCGGTTACTGCTTGCGACCGAGCAGCCTCTCCCCGTTCTTGCTTCCGTGCGAGTCGTCGCTGCTGGGGCGTAATCTCGTCATCTGACTCGCTCGTCGGGGTTGATGCCCCGTGAGAGCCCGTGGGTTTCATTATTCGACGTGGGCGCGGACGACGTAGCCCCCACAACCGCATTGCTCGACGTACTCCCATCGAACACCCGAATCACCGAACTCCGTGGCGAGTGCGTCGTAGAGGTACGACTCGGGATGGCCGTGTGATTCGTGCGTGACGAGGTTGACGTGGTGGCCGCTGGTCGTGTGTTCGATAGCTTCGATTGCGTGCCGCACTAACAACGACTGGTCGTCTGCGTACTGCGGTTTTTCGAGGTTCGCGGACCACGAGTTGTCGTGTGTGCGGTCCGTGACCGGTTCGGTCTCACCGTGATCGTGATCGTGGTCGTGAGAATGGCTCGCCATAACTATGTGTAGGAAAGCCACTCGGATAATAGATTGGGTGGAACCGGTTCCAGACAGTCAGCCTCGTTCGACTTCGACCCGAGTGAGTCTGGACACGTATCACAAAACGCCGGATATCACAACGCTGAAGAGTGACCGGATGCGGATGACGCTATCACGGCTGACTCTCTGCGCAACGGTACTCACTTATGGTCGGAACGACCACCAATGGACGATACGGTGGGATTCATCTCCTACTACGAGGGCAATATATGACTAATTCCTCTGAAACAGACGACCAACTCGGTCCCACTGAGGACGGAGCGCCGTTCGCTGTCCGCATCGGTAACGCGGTTGAAACGCTTGATCCGGCGTACTTTGGGTTCGTTATGTCCACTGGAATCGTCTCGATTGCGTTCCGAGAGCTAGACGTCGCGGCAGTCGCACAGTCGTTGGCGATTTTAACGATTGGTTGTTACGGGCTGCTCCTCACTCTGTTCGCGGTGCGACTGGCAGCGTTCCCTGACCGTATGTTGGCAGACTTGCGACATCGAGAGCGTCACTGGGGGACGTTGACGTTCGTCGTTGCAACGAATACAGTTGGCACGCAACTGCTGGTCTTTTTCGATGCCGTATGGGTGGCGACCGTACTCTGGGGAACGATGATAGTCGCCACTCCCCTACTGTTGTACTACCTGTTTGCGACCGAATTCATCGGGACAGGCAAAACAGACGTGAGCGAACGTATCGACGGTGCGTTCCTGTTGGTAATCGTTTGCATGCAGTCGCTTGCGATTCTCGGAGGTCTGTTGGCTGACGCGTTATCAGCGAACGTCGATGCGATCGTTCTGCTGAGTATGAGCTACTTTGGATCGGGATACGTCCTTTACTTTATTATCGTCACCGTCGTCACCTATCGACTGCTCGAGGGTGCGGTTCGTCCTGACGACTGGACTGGACCGTACTGGATCACAATGGGCGCAGCGGCTATCACGACACTCGCCGGGACGACACTCGGGCCGATGTTGGAGTCGATGGTTGGGTGGGCGCAGTACGCACCTGTAATCGTCGGTGTGACGTTTCTCGCATGGGCGATTGCCTCGTGGTGGATTCCATTACTGTTGATTCTCGACGTCTGGAAATTCCTCACCGTCGATATCGGCACGCGAGTGCCGACGTGGGTCGTCGTCGTTCCATGGTCTCGGCTCGGGTTTGGCCGACAGCTCCACACTTATGCACCGACCGCGTGGGGTCGTGTGTTCCCGATGGGTATGTACACCGCCTGTACGCTAAACCTCGCCGGAATTAGTACATTCGGCCTGCTCTCGGTCGTCCCAGCGTATTGGGGCTGGTTCGCGCTTGGAGTGTGGACCCTGACGTTCGTTGGAATGGTACGTACCGTCGTGCGGGTACTTCGAGGCGAACGCTCGTCGTCGACGACTCCGGAATCGGCATGATTCTTCGGTGATGTTCGGGGGACGCTTTTTCTGTAAGTGAGTCGAACATAGTCGTGATGATATCCAACGGTGACAACGCACCGAACTTCACTGCCACGCTCGGTACCAGTGACCACGAATCGTTCGACATCGACGAGCACGTCGGTTCCGGTCCAGTCGTCTTGGCCTTTTTCCCCGGCGCGTTCACTCCTCCCTGTACGAACGAGATGGTCGCTCTCCAAGAGCGAATCAGCGAGTTCGAGGATGCTGGGGCAACCGTCTTCGGCGTGAGTGCTGACTCGCCGTTCACCCAGGGCGCGTTCCGCGAGGAACACGAAATCGAATTCGACCTCGTCAGCGATATGGCCGGCGACGCTATCCAGGCATACGATATCGGAATCGACATCGAGCCCCTCGGGCTTTACGACGTCGCGAATCGGGCGGTGTTCGTCATCGACGAAGACGGGACAGTCACCTACAACTGGGTTGCCGACGACCCGACGAACCAACCCGACTACGACGAACTACTCGAGGCGGTCAAAGCCACGTAGTTTTCGGCTGCAAGCAACGAAAGTCCTGAGTTCCACTGACAGCTACAAGTTCTCGAGGGCCTGACCGAGGTCGGTGAGTAGGTCGTCTACGTGTTCGACGCCGACGGCGAGCCGGACGAGCGAATCCGAAATTCCGGCAGCCTCCCGTTCGGTATCTGTGAGGTAGGACGCGGACATCGTGGCAGGGTGGTCGACGAGTGATTCGGTCCCTCCGAGACTCACTGCGAGAGTGAATACGTCGAGCGCTTCGAGAACGGCCCGTGTTTCCGCCGCGGTCGCGTCCAGTTCGAAGGAGACGATTCCGCCGAATCCGTCCATCTGCTCACGAGCGAGGTGGTGCTGTGGATGATGTTGCAATCCGGGATAGTTGACGTGGGCTACCGACAGGTGGTCGTCGAGGTATCGTGCGAGCTCGCCGGCGTTGGTCTCGTGGCGGTCCATCCGGAGCGGAAACGTCCGGAGACCCCGGAGCGTGAGATACGAATCGAACGGACCGAGCGTGCCGCCGAGTACGTACGACTGGGTGTGTTTTACGGCGTCGGCCAGAGAATGGTCGTCGGTCAGAACGGCTCCGCCCATCGAGTCACTGTGTCCGTTCAGGTACTTCGTCGTACTGTGGACGACGATGTCGGCCCCACGTTCGAGCGGTCGCTGGAAGTACGGCGTGGCGAACGTATTGTCGACGACGTACGTCGCGTCGACCGCCGTCGCAATCTCTCCCACGGCTGCGAGGTCACAGAGTCGGAGCAACGGGTTCGTCGGTGTCTCCATCCAGACGAGAGCCGTTTCGTCGGTAACTGCTGCGTCGACAGCGTCTACGTCGGTCGCGTCGACGTACTTGACGGTTGCGCCCAGCGAATCGACGAGCAAATCTTCGAAGAGCAAGCGCGTGCCACCGTAGATACCCTCGAAGGCGACGACGTGGTCGCCCGCTTCGACGACCGATAGACAGGTCGCAGCAATCGCAGCGGTTCCGGAAGCACAGGTGACGGCGCGTTCGGCACCGCAGAGTTCGGTGAGCCTCTCTTCGAGGACATCTCGTGTGGGGTTTCCGAATCGGGTGTATTTGTATCCATGCTCTGATTCACCAGGGCTGTGCATCTCGTGAGTAGTCGAGAGGTGTATCGGCGGGACGACGTCACCTGCGTCGTTGACACCGGCGTCGGTCCGATCGAAACGGGTGGCCAGCGTTTCGAGGTGGTAATTCGAATCGTTCATACGAGTATTCAGACCCTCAGGTCGCGCACCCAAAAACGAACCGAGATTGACGTGTCCCGGATTCGAGCGTGAACACCAGTCGTTTTTTGAAATCTGTGAGATTAACTAACCGAATCGGTCGCGTACACCGCCTCGGGTCAAGTAGCCTGAGGTACCTTGCGTCTCGTTATCACGGAGAGCGTTGTTGTCGGTACGGTCGCGGGTCACTCTACCAAAAACTCTGCTGAACACTCAGATTACTTTTTTGGGAGCGTTGCGATGAACTCGCGCGGTCCGACACGGTCAACGGTGTATCCTTCGGCATCGAACGATTCGACTTCAGCGGCCATCTGGTGATACAGAGGTGTTGGAGCGTGGTCGTTGATGAGTGTCAGGGCTTCACCGCTCTCTAATTTCTCGAACGCATCGAATATCTTCGGATGCCGTTGTGGTGGCGGAATTTTGCGCAGGTTGAGTTGCTGTTTGGCCATTACGTTGGTACCGTGATAGCCTTTCAGCGAAATCGTTATTGCGAAGATATTCGGAAGCCGGCAAACGACTACGGATAGTTACGACGACGGCGTATGTACTTCAGTGAGTTCCAATGCAAACTCGATACTGATTTCCAAAAACCAACCTCACGGGGGTTTTCAAAAGTCCGCCTCCTCTGATACCCGATGGTTGTTTTCAATTTTGATGCGAAGAGGTTCGGCGGCAAGCTTTACTTTGGCTATGGTGGACCGTGATGTATGGCGTCGGACTATCCAACAGGGTCGGCCACGAGTCACTTCCCCGGCCTCTCTGAGGTCGAACGGTCGAATGCACGTTACCTCTTCGCGATTTCGGTGCTGTCGACGGGGTCAGCAGAACGCGTCACGACCGGTGAAATCCGAAAATATCTGGACGTCACACCCGCCAGCGTGACAGAGATGCTCGCCAAGCTCGACGAGCGAGGGTTCGTCGACTACGAGAAGTACCGGGGTGTTCGGCTCACGGACAACGGCGAAGAACTCGCATCACGCGTCGCGTGGCGGTTCTGTGTCGTCACCAGCTTTTTCGACTCGGTCTTAGACACGACCCTCGAAGACCACACGGCGTTCGACATCGGATTCACGCTTCCAGAGAAGGGCGTGTATCGCCTTCGGGAACGGGTGAACACACCGTGTCTCGAAACCTGTCCTGAATCCGGACGGTCCGATGCTGCCTGTCTGGTGTAGTGGAGCGCACGAACGAATATCGAGAAGGCCTTCGGCGGTGTTACGGCCGCGCTTAGCGAATTTAGTCGTTGGTCGATACCAATGGAGCTGTCTGCCCTCAACTACCTGAATCAAGGAGAGATAGCCAACATGTTGTGAATCAACGTCGAAGTGAATATATTCGGAGATACACCGACAGTGGTCCCGCTCGGAACGTAATGGCATGGGTGCGATTCCAGCGAACGTAGAGACGAACAAACAACCGCCGATGACGGTTCCTCTCCGTCACTTCGTTATCGGTCTGGGGTTCCTACTACTGGGCGGAGTCATTGGTACGCTCGTACTGGTGGATGTGCTCCCCGGACAACCGACGTTAACTCACGTCCACCTCTCACTTGTCGGGTGGGTCTGTGTGACGATTATGGGTGCGATGACGCAGTTCGTTCCGGTCTGGTCGGGGACGTCGCTCCACTCGGAGCGGTTATCGACCGTTCAACTCTGGCTGCTCGTAGCCGGACTTATCGGCTTCGGTACTTCGTTACTGCTCGGTCAGTACGGTTGGCTCCCGCTTTTTGGCGGGACTATGCTCGCTGGCTTCTGGGTGTTCGTCTACAACCTCGCCCGAACACTGGGAGGGGTTCGCCCGTGGGACGTCACGGAACGGCACTTCGCGATGGCGCTCGGATTCTTCGTGCTCGTGACGTTCCTCGGCGTCGTTCTTGCGATCTCGTACACGCATCCGCTGTATGCGAACTCCCCATTCACACAAGGGTCTCTCCGAATGAGTCATGCGACACTCGCAGTATTTGGAGCGGTATTAATCACTGTTCTCGGTGCGCTGTATCAGTTGGGGACGATGTTTACTCAATCAGACCTCCATGGAATCGACCACTCGCTCCGACGCGTCGAGGAGGTCGGATATCCGCTCGGGGTGGTTGTATTAGCGACGGGTCGGTTGTTCGAACACACCTTCGTTGGACGGGTCGGGTCACTACTCGTGGTTGCTGGTCTCTTCTCGTTCAGTATCATCCTCGCGCGTCGGCTCTACGAGACGAGTGTCGACCCGACCCCGATGCTCAGGCGTTATGCTATCGTAGCCGGTGCAATGGCTATCTGGTCCGTTCTCGCTTTTCTCAAGTGGATTCGAGACCCCATATCACCTCGCACGCTGTTCGGTTCTCCGGAGCTCGTCCACCTACTCTTCTTGGGAGTTATCGGCTTCGTCGTCCTCGGCACTCTGTATCATATCGTCCCGTTCATTATCTGGGTGCATCGCTACAGCGACCTGCTCGGTCTCGAGGACGTCCCGATGATCGACGACCTCTACAGCGACCGACTCGCAGCAATTGATTTTGTACTCGTTCTCTTGGGGAGTGGTGT
This sequence comes from Haloferax sp. Q22, assembly GCF_001482285.1. GTDB lineage: Archaea > Halobacteriota > Halobacteria > Halobacteriales > Haloferacaceae > Haloferax. Next base: position 18,898 of record NZ_LOEP01000055.1, read on the forward strand.
ACTCGTCGCTTCAGAGTGGGTCTCACTTCCGTGGTTCGTGACGGTCACCGGCGGTGTACTCGTCGTGAGCGGGTTCCTGATTTTCATCACGAGTATGCTTCTGGTCATCCGAGACCATAGTCCACATTCGATTGTGGAACTCATTATCCCAAAAATTGCGGAGAAACCGGAGGAAGAGTCTATCAACAGGCATCAGAATACTCAAAAATGACCACTTCGCGTCAGTTGACGGGCATTTAGTATCCGAACCGAACGCTGAGCGGCCGCTTACGCTCGTTGAACTGTACTCAATTATGACAGACATACCCCTGTAATGGAAAGGTTAATATAATTCTTTCAAATTTCCTAGAACATATTCGGGGATCCGCTTATACTCTGTATTTCCGAGAGTGTGAGCTGCGGTGGTTGGTGACTACGACTGACCGTCGTTAATCGTCACTGGGGACGAGATTCGTAGCCTTCCACGTGTCTCGCGACCAGACACCGTTCTGGAGATCGAGCTCATCGTTCCATTTCCCGACGACAGTCGAAACAGCCAGATCACCAGTGACGTTGTTCATCGTCGCAACCCGCCCGAGTATCGGGTCGACTCCGGCGACGAACCCAACAACCGCTAGTGGGAGCCCGACCTGTGTGAGAATTACGGTGAGCATGACGATCCCAGCACCTGGAACGCCAGCAGTCCCAATACTGACGAGAACGGCTACGATCAAGACGAAAGCCTGTTCGGTAAGTGCGAGTGGTTGCCCGACGACGTTCGCAGCGAACATAACGGTGATCGCTTGCCGAATAGCAGCACCGTCCATGTTTGCAGTTGCACCGACTGGAAGTGTGAACGAATAGACTCGTTCGGAGATACGCAGATCTTCGTCCGCGTTCCGCATCGTGACTGGAAGCGTCCCGCTGGACGAACGAGTGGCGAAGGCAGTTACCATCGCGTCTTTCGCACCACTCAGGAATGCAATCGGGGACACGTCGGCGACCAACCACATCAAGAAGACGAGATAGGTGAAGACGATATGGATGACGATTGCAATGGCGACTGCCAATACGAGTTCACCCAGCGACGAGAACACCCCAATGCCTTCGGCACCAATTCCAGAAGCCATCAACGCGAAGACACCAAGTACGCCGAACTCGAGGACACCTCGAACGACCACGAACATTGCTTCTGTGCCAATCTCGAACGCTTCAAACACCGAGTCGACACCCTCTGCAAGTTGTTCTTGTTGGTCTCGAACGTAGGTCAGGGCGATACCGAACACGATGACGAAGAACACCGTCGCAAGCAAATTACCATCTGCAAGCGCCGATACGGGGTTGCTTGGCACGATACCGAGAATTACGTCCATCAACGATGGCGGTGCTTGCGATTGAGCTTCACCGCCGACGAGATCGAGTCCCCGTCCGGGTTGGAGTACATTCGCAACTACAAGGCCAATACCTCCTGCAATAGTCGTTGTTATAGCGTATAGCCCGACTGTCGTCCCCCCAATCTTTCCGAGCTTTGCCGGCGATAGTTGCCGAATGCCGGTGAGGAGTGTGAAAACGATGATAGGGATGACGAGCATGTTGAGCAGTCGAAGGAAAAGGTCCCCCAACGGCCTTACGACGGTCATTCGGTCGCCGAACGTGATGCCAGCTACTGATCCTAATATAAAAGCGGTGAAGATTCGCCAAATGAGTGGAATTGAACGATACCGATGCCACAATCTGGTTCCGAGATTTACCATATTGTACGGAACCTATTGGAAACCTAAAGATGCGTTCGTAACGTCCGTTCATGCAGGTGTCTGTGATATCTCGCTCTTTCTTAGATAGCAATTGGGTACGAGTTTTTGTTGGAGTTAGTAGTTAATTGGGGCAGACAATTCAAACAACTACTTGAAAAAGCAGCAGAACCACGAGTATTCACAAGAAAATAGTCCCCTACCGGCAGTAGCCGGCGGTAATTTTTTCTCGTTTCCAGCGACAGTTGACTGGCCTCTTGTCTTTTTGACTATGTATTGTCACCGGCGGCACTGTCTAGTTAAGCCAGTTTGAGGAACGAGCAGGTCGTTGAGTTAGTTGGTCAAGATGCTCGCAGACCTGCTCAGCGAGTGCTTTGAGACGGATTTAGAAGAAACTTGGGAGCGTGAGCGGACGGCGACACCCGTCAGGGTGTTCGCCGTCCAGCTCCACGCGACCGGTTGTTCGCTTAGAGAGACAAAAGAAATTCTTCGATTACTCGGCGTTGAACGGTCTCATCAAGCTGTTTGGCAATGGGTACATCGACTGGCTGACAGCGGTCACAACCCGCCTGAGGCGAAGCCGAAGCGGGTTGCGGTCGACGAGACCGCTGTCAAGATAAATGGCGAATGGTCTTGGTTGTACGCTGCAATAGACATCGAAACAAAGCTAATTCTTGACGTCGAATTGTTTGGACGACATGGTACCGATCCGGCTGCTGCGTTTCTCCATCGACTCTCGGAGAAACACGATCTCTCAGACGCTGTGTTTCTCGTTGATGGCTACGGCTATCAAACTGCCCTCTCTCGATTAGGATTGAGCGGTCGGCTTGACTACGTCGAGCGAAACCTCGTCGAAAAATGGTTTCACACTCTCAAAATGCGAGTCGACCGCTTCCATAATTCGTGGGTGGGCAGTCACGGAAGCGTCCGCGAGTGGTTCATACAATTTGTGCAATACTACAACTTTCAAAGACCGCATCAAGCGCTCGACGGACGAACGCCGGTTGAGGAGGTCACTAACTAGACAGTGCCTCACCGGCCGCCAGTTTGAACGTTTCAGAAGGCTGTGTTGAATCACTAGACAGCGTCGGGATGGGTCGCTAAATCAAAGGAGTTGAAGCGGAGAGATTCGGTTGCCTATGACACAAATCT
>NZ_LOEP01000056.1 GCF_001482285.1 Haloferax sp. Q22
ACTCGTCCTGATGTGTACGGTTCACAACATCAAGCAATCGCTGAACCCGTGAAATCAAGCTACGTCTGGCGATTCACCACGGCCGATTCGAGGGATATCACCATCTAATTGGCTAGCCACTTCGAGCCACTCAGCGGGTTCACGAACTGGGGAATGAAACTGAACCTCAAGCCCTGCGACAGGTATTTTACGAGAATATTTATTGATCCAGCTATCAAGTTCCCCAATCTCATAGAGGTTCTTAAATTCGTTTGACAGATCAATGTATAATGTCATGTCGATTGGTCTGCCTATCGTGAGATGTCCAGCAGGATGCAACCCAGTATCAATCTCAAAGTCGGGATGACTAGCCAAGATCACCTCATTGTTGATTTCTCTCGCGACCCGCTGAACAACTCCGTCTTTTCGTTCCATTTACTAAATTGACACTACCGAGTTTAATTAGAGTTTTTCCCAGATGGGGTCGGCAACGACCGTATCTCTCGCGGCGGCACGAGGAAGTTACCGCGGCGCTTGACGAAGATGTACTCCAAAATCCCGTTGTTGACGCGCTGGCGGACGGTCGGCACGTCGGTCAGGTCGGTGCCGTTCATCGCCTCGCGGACTTCCTCGAACGCCGAGATACCGCGCTGGAGCGACGGGAAGTGCAGGCTCGCCACGCCGTCGTCGGCCGACTCGAAGTGCCTGCGGAGGAGTCTGACGTTTCCCTCCTCGTCGCGGTTAGCGCGGGCGGCCTTCTGGGCGTGGCCGACGTGGCCGAACTCGACGGCGTCGTCGCGGAGGCGGTCGAGCATCGCGTCGATACCGCTGTCGTCGCCGAGGTTGTCGCCGACGCCGTCGACGAGGTCCTGCTCGGCGTGCGCAGGCGAAAACAGCTTCATGACCCGGTGGTAGCGGTCTTCCTCGTCGTACCAGTCCGAGAGGCGCTGGCGGACGTTCGCCACGTGCTTCGTGGTCGCGCCCGCGAACGGCCCCTCGTCGATGGTGACGTACTCCTCGGTGGCCTGATTCTTGGCGAATCCCGCTTTGAACCCCATGAACAACGGCGATTCCTCGGGGACGGGGTTCCCGTCGGGGATGCCGTTCAGGTCGGACTGGTGGTCCGCGGGGAGTCCGGCCCCGACGAAGCCTGTCCGTCTGGAGGCGACCGAGAAGACGCCCGAGAGGTCGGCGTCGACGGCGACGCCGTTGGCCTCGTCAACCTCGCCGAGGAGCGCCTGCTCGGCTTCGAGGACCGCGTCGGCGCGGTCGGACGCGAGGTGGATGAGCGCGTCCTGCCGGTCGAACTCGGGCGTCTCGAAGGGCGACAGCACCCGCGGCTCGGGCAGGTCGACGCTGTCGGGAAGCGGGTCGTCAAAGCGGTCGAAGTACCGCGGGGAGTAGGCAACGGACCAGATGACGCCCTCGTGGCTCCGCTCGTAGGCGCGGTCGAGGACGCGGAAGGCGCGCTCGACGGTCTCGCGGTCGGCCTCATCGGGCGGTCCCTCGCCCGCGAAGTCGAGGTAGAGGAGCACCTGATGGCGGGGCATCTCGACGTTGTCGTGGTCGTCAGTCCGGCAGAACTCGTTCCACGCGTGCTGTCTGCTCGGGAGCGTCTCGAACGCGTCGGTCCCCGCCGGGACGGGGTCGTCCGGTGCCCTGTCGAGGCAGGCGGACAGCGCCGCCGCGCCGCCGGCGGCGACCGCGGCCTTCAGGAACTCCCGGCGGGACGGAGACCCGTCGAACATACGCCCGGCTAGGGACCTCGTCGGGAAGTCCGTTCTGGTGTGTGCGTCGAAGATTTCACCTCGGTCGTGCGGGACGAGAACACGCGCGCTGCCGTTCGAAACACACACCAAACGGCATTTGAGTACCGGGGCGCTAGCGAGGATAATGAAACGACGCACGTATCTCCGCGCCGCCGGGGCTGGCGCGGCCGTCGGTCTCGCGGGCTGTCTCGGCGGCGACGCCAATCCGAACGTCTCGCTGTCGAAGCCAGACCGCGAAAACGACGTGTCCAGCGAGGACCTCCCGTATCCGGCGTGGGGCCAGCAGGTCCCCGACGTGACGCTCTCGGACCCCATCGCGGGGGCCGAGGTGTCGGTGCGCGACATCGACGTGCCGCACTTCCACACGTACTTTTTCACCAACTGCATGACCGTCTGTCCGGTCCTCATCAGCGCGCTCCGCGAGGTCCAGATTCACTCGGTCACCGAGGGCTACGCCGACGAGGTGTCGTTCTATCCCATCACGTTCGACCCCGCCCGCGACGACGCCGACGCCTTCCGCGCGGAGGCCGACCAGATGAACGTGGACATGGACGCGGGCAACTGGCACTTCCTCCGGCCCGCCGACGAGGCCGAGGCGAAGTCCGTCGTCGAAGACCAGTTCGGCGTCTTCTTCGAGCAGAACGAGCCGAACGACGAGGGCAACTACATGTTCACCCACCTCGGTCTCGTCTCGCTCGTCAACGGCGACGGCTACGTCGAGCGGACCTACCGCGGCAACCAACCGGACGAACAGACGCTCATCGACGACCTCACCGCGCTCCGGGAGGCATGACGAGTCGGCGTCAGTTCCTCGCGGCGACCGGAACCGTCGCGGCCGCGGGTCTCTCCGGTTGTCTCGCCGAACTCGGCCGGCTCTACACCTCGAACGAACCGCCGGTCGTCTCGAACCGCCCCGACGAGGTGTACGTCCCGACCCACACCGAGGGGATGCGCATGGTCGGGAGTGCGGACGCCGGCGACCTCCGGGTGGGCGTCTTCTACAGCTATCCCCACCGGTTCTGGGTCATGTCCGACGAGAGCGACGGCTTCGGCACGTCGAAACTGTCGGTCGAGGCCGGCGACGACGTGCATCTCATGGCCGCCGTCTGGGACGCCGAGACGGGCGTCGTCGTCCCCGACACCGGCCTCTCGCTCGAAATCGCCCGCGACGGCGACCTCGTGAGCGAGGAGGTCGTCTACGCGATGCTCTCCCAGCGGATGGGCTTTCACTACGGCTCGAACTTCGGCCTCGACGGCGACGGGAGCTACGAGGTGACGGTGGACGTGGGCGCGCCTTCTCTGCGCCTGTTCGGCGACCTCGCCGGCCGGTTCGAGTCGCCCGCGAGCGCGACGCTCGACTTCGAGTACAGCGCCCGCGACCGCGACGACATCCCGTACACGATGCTCGGCGACCAGCAGGGCGACCCCGGCGCGGTCAAGCCGATGGAGATGGACGCGCTCCCGCTCGGTCGTGCCCCCGAGACGCTTCCGGGGACGGCGCTCGGGGAGGCGACGACGGGGAGCCTCCGACTCGTCGGCACCGTCCTCGACGCCGACCGCTTCGGCGACGACCCGTACCTCGCCGTCTCCCCGCAGACGCCTTACAACCGGCTTCTCGTCCCGCGGCTGGGACTCACCGCGACCGTCGCGTCCGGCGGCTCGGACCGCTTCGACGGCCGACTCGAACCCGGCCTCGACGCGGACCTCGGCTTCCACTACGGCGCGTCGATTCCGGGGCTTGCCGCCGACGACGTGACCGCCGACCTCGCGGTTGACGTGCCGCCGCAGGTCGCCCGCCACGAGGGGTACGAGACGGCCTTCCTCGAATTCGACCCCGTCCGCCTCGGGTAACGGCAACCGAATCGAACAAGGACAGGGCTATTTTCGTCCGGGCCGACCGACCCCGTATGGACTCGACGCGCCGCGAACGAGCGACACTCGCCCTCGCCGTCTGGGGCGTCCTCGTCTCGCAGGTCCTCCTCTACCCCGGCGTCTCCGACCTCGTGACCGCCCTCGGCGGCGGGCAGGGGGAGTACGATCTCTCGGCCGGGATGCTGTTTCTCGTCGCCGAGTTCGCCTCGTTCGTCGCCTTCTCCAGCGTCTGGGGCGCGCTCTCGGACACGCTCGGCCGACGGACGTGGCTCATCGTCACCGGCGCGCTCGGGGGCGCGGCCAGCTACGTCGCACTCATTGCGCTCGCCACGGTCCCGTGGCTCGACGCGACGTTCGGCGCGGTCCTCGTCGTCCGCCTCGTCGGCGGCGCGATGACCATCGGCGCGTTCTCGCTGTCGATTACGATGCTCGCGGACCTCTCGGGAGGCAACGGCCGGAACATGGGTGCGGCGGGCATCGCCATCGGCCTCGGCGCGGCGCTCGGCTCGGTCGTCGGCGGCCAACTCACCACCATCGACCCGCTCGCGCCGCTGTACGCGTCCGCCGCGGCGCTCACCGCCGTCGCCCTCCTCGTCACGACCGTCACCGACAGGACGCCCGACTCGACCCGCGTCGGCGTCGGTGTCGTCCTCAAGAAACTGGCCGGCCGGCCGGCGTTCGCGGTCCCGTACGCCTTCGGCTTCATCGACCGCATGACCGCCGGCTTCTTCGCCCTCGTCGGAGTGTACTACTTCCGCGAGGTGTTCGGGGTGAACGCCGCAATCGCGGGCGGGGTGCTCGCGCTCTTTTTCGTCCCCTTCGCGCTCCTGCAGTACCCCCTCGGCTCGCTGTCCGACCGCATCGGCCGGTTCGTCCCCGTCGTCGCGGGCTCGATGCTCTACGGGGTGGCCATCATCGCCGTCGGGCTCGCCCCCGCCTTCGAACTCGCGGCCGGCCTGATGGTCGTCGTCGGCGTCTTCGGCGCGCTCGTCGCGCCCGCGACGATGGCGCTCGTGACCGACCTCGCCGAGCCGGGCGAGCGCGGGGCGGCCCTCGGCGGCTTCAACGTCTTCGGGAGTCTCGGCTTTCTCGCGGGCTTCCTCATCGGCGGCGTCGTCGCCGACGCGGTCGGCTACCTCCCGTCGTTCCTCGTCGTCGGCTTCGCCGAGGTCGCCATCGCCGTCGTCGCGCTCCGAGCGGTGAAGCGGATCGACGGCATCGACGCGGCTCAGACGCCGTCGAGCGCCGACTGAAGTTCGGCGTTCACGACGAGCCACATCCCGCGGAGACAGACGACCACGGCGAGGCCGACGCCCGCGAGGACGAACGCCAAGAACAGGCCGACGAAGACGCCGCCGCCCCGCGGGTCGGGGACGGTCGCCGCGAACTCGCCGAGTTGGACCGCGAACGCGACGATACCGGCGACGAGGAACGCGAGCAGCAGTTCGAGAAGCCGCCAGAACGTCTCGATTCGCAGGCCGCCGCGGCCGGTGAGAAGAAGGGCGATTCGACGCGACGCCGCCAGAAGCGAGACGACCGTGAGAAGCAACGTCGCGGCGGCCGCGAGCGCGAAGCCCACGTCGGCGAGCGGGAGCGACGACGCGAGCGGCGAGGCGAGCGTCAGCGCGACGCCGAGGAGGACGCCGGTCGCCGGGAGCGACGACGCGAGCGGCGAGGCGAGCGTCAGCGCGACGCCGAGGAGGACGCCGGTCGCGAGGAGCGACTCGACGCCGAGAATCGCCGTTTCCGGCTCGTCGCGGGCGATTCGAGCGAGTGTCCCGTACACGGCCGAGTCTCTCGGCGGGCGCTCAAGGCTGTTTCCCTTGGCCTTAGTCGTGCCCGGAAACGCGGACCGGCTGGTAGGGTTCTTCGAGGTAGTCGATGTCGGAGTCCGAGAGCTTGATGTCGAGGGCCTCGACCGCGTCTTCGAGGTGTTCGACACTGCTCGTGCCGACGATAGGCGCGTCCACCCAGTCCTTGTGGAGCACCCACGAGAGGGCGAGTTGCGCCATCTTGACGCCCTTCTCGTCGGCGAGTTCCTCGACGCGCTCGTTCACCTCGCGGCCGCCGCCCTCGAAGTACGGGTGACCCTTGGCGTGCTCGTCGGTCCGGCCGCGGGTCGTCGCCTCGAACTCCTCGTGGGGCCGGGTGAGGTAGCCGCGGGCGAGCGGCGACCACGGCATGACGCCGACGCCCTGCGTCTCGCAGAGGGGAAGCATCTCGCGCTCTTCCTCGCGGTAGAGCAGGTTGTAGTGGTTCTGCATCGTAGCGAAGCGGTCCAGTCCGAGCGAGTCGGCGGTGTACTGCGCCTCGGCGAACTGATGGGCCCACATCGACGACGCGCCGACGTAGCGGGTCTTGCCGCGGCGAACCGCGTCGTCGAGCGCGCGCATCGTCGTCTCGATGGGCGTGTCGTAATCGTAGCGGTGAATCTGCAGCAGGTCGAGGCTGTCCATCCCGAGGCGGTCCAGCGAGTTGTCGAGTTCCTGCTCGATGGCCTTCCGCGAGAGGCCGCCGGAGTTCGGGTCGTCCTCGTCCATCTGGAAGTACACCTTCGAGGCGACGACGGCCTCGTCGCGTCGGCCCTCCAGCGCCTTCCCGAGGACGCGCTCGGACTCGCCGTTCGAGTACATGTTCGCGGTGTCGAAGAAGTTGATACCGAGTTCGATGGCGCGGTCGACCAGTTCGAGGCCCGCCTCCTCCTCTAAGACCCACTCGCGCCACTCCGGCGTGCCGAAGCTCATACAGCCGAGACAGATGCGGGAGACCTCCATGCCGGTGTCTCCGAGCGTCGTGTACTCCATGCCGGACCATCCCCGCGAGTCGGCAAAAAGATGGACCAAGCGGTAGCCGCGGCGGGAGACCCGCCGCCCGTCAGGGGAGACACCGCGCGACCGCCCGGCCGGTCGGCGGGACGAGACAGTCAGCCTAAACGGCCGTTTCCCGGGGTTTGAAACCGTCTCTCTCGGTTTATGCTCTCTGCCGTCGTATCATTCATCCGAGGCGTAGCCTCGGTGATTCCGATGTTCACAACGAAACAACTGGTCGCGGTCCTCCTGAGTCTCCTCGTGGTGGGGTCGCTCGCGGGCGTCGCGGCCGCACAACAGGGGCCGTCAGCCGGCGGTGCCGTCGTCGTCGACGAAGGCGAGACCTTCGACGGCGACCTCGACGCGGTCGGCGGAACGGTGGTCATCGCCGGGACGGTAACCGGCGACGTGTCAGCGACGGCCGGAACCGTCCTCGTGACGGAGACGGGCGTCATCAACGGTAACCTCGACGGGGTCGCGGGCTCCGTCACTATCGAGGGGACCGTCAACGGCGACGTGAGCCTCGCGGGCGGCGCGGTGTTCGTCCGCGACACCGCCAAAATCGACGGGTCGTTAGACGCCGCGGGCGGCAACGTCCAGCTCGACGGCGCGGTCGACGGGAACGTCCGCGTCGGTGCGGAAGAACTCGCGGTCGGCCCGACCGCCCGGGTCGGCGGCTCGCTCGAATACGACGCGGCGACCGCGACTGTCGACTCCGCGGCCGTCGTCGACGGCGGCGTGCGACAGGTCGACGGCCTCGTGGTCGCCAGTCCCGTCGTCGCCGGCGCGCCGTTCCAGTTCGGCCAGTTCGAAGCCCCGGTCATCCCCGGCTGGGTGGTCTCGGGCTACTGGCTGCTCGCCAACTTCGTCCTCGGCGCGATTATCGTCCTCGTCGCTCCCGACTTCGCCCGCCGCGTGACGGGCCTCGGGACGAAGAAAGCCGTTCGCAGCGGCGGCGTCGGGCTCCTCGCCATCGTCGCGATACCCATCGTCCTGCTGCTCCTGCTGTTGACCATCGTGGGCATCCCGCTCTCGCTGGCCGGCGGGGTTGGGTTCGTCCTCGCCCTCTGGGTCGCGAGCATCTACGGCGCGCTCGTCCTCGGGACGTGGCTCCTGTCGCTCGCGGACTACGACAACCGCTGGGCCGCGCTGTTCGCCGGCCTGTTCGTCCTCGCCGTGCTCGACTTCGTCCCCCTCGGAGGCGTCCTCGAGTTCGTCGTCCTCCTCGTCGGGCTCGGCGCGTTCGCGCTTGCACTCCGCGGGGAGTCCGGCGACGACGGCGACGAGAGCGTGAGCGCGCCCGACGAAGGGCCACAAGAAGGCTCGCCGATGGCCTGACGGCGCGGCGCTCTCGCACAATCCGGACGAACAATTATTATGGTCTATTCTGTCTGTCGAGCCATGGCAGTCGAGTACGCGGCCGAGTTGGAATCGTTCGAGTGGGACATCCCCGAGGACTACAACATCCCCGCGGTCATCGAATCGCACGCCGACGCCTTCGGCGACCGCGTCGCCCTGAAGTTCCGCGACGCCGACGACGGCCGCGAGGAGCGGACCTACGGCGACCTCCGCGACGACATGAACCGCTTCGCCAACGCGCTCGAATCCATGGGCGTCGGGAAGGGCGACCGGCTCATCCACCTCCTCCCCCGCGACCCCGACGTGTTCGCCGTCCAACTCGGCGCGCTCAAGCGCGGCGCGCTCCTCGTCCCCAGTTCGTCGATGCTCAAACCCAAGGACATCGCGTTCCGCGCGAACGACTGCGAGGCGACGACCGCCGTCGTCCACGAGTCGCTCGTCGACATGGTCGACGAGGTGCGAGACGAGACGCCGCTTTCGAACTTCGTCGTCCTCGGCGGCGACGCCGACGGCTGGACCTCGTTTTCGGACCTCGTCGCCGACGAGTCCACCGACCACGACGGCCCCGACCTCCGGGCCGAAGACCCGATGTCCATCAACTACACGTCGGGGACGACCGGCCAGCCCAAGCCGGTCCGCCACCGCCACCGCTGGATGCGGTGTTTCGAACTCGTCAACGCCCCCTACTGGTGGGGCGTCACGGCCGACGACGACCTCTCCGACGAACTGCTCTGGGCGACAACTGGAACCGGCTGGGCCAAGTGGTTCTGGAGCCCCGTCGGCGTCGGTCTGACGACCGGCGCGACCCAGTTCGTCTACCGCGGCGACTTCGAACCGGACACGTTCCTCGACATCATGGAGGAGGAGGGCGTCACCCGCCTCTGTGCCGTCCCGACCCAGTACCGGATGTTCGCCCAGCGCGACCTCGGCTCGTACGACCTGCGACTGAAAGAGGCGCTGTCGGCGGGCGAACCGCTCAACCGCGAGCCAATCGAGGCGTTCCGCGAGGCGTTCGGCGTCATCCCGAGAGACGGCTACGGCCAGACCGAGACGGTGGCGCTCCTCACGAACTACCCCGGCATCGACGTGAAACCCGGCAGCATGGGCAAGCCGACCCCCGGACTCGGCACGACCATCATCGACGAGAACGAGGAGGTGGTCGGCGTCGACGAAATCGGCGAAATCGCCGTCCCGGTCGGCTGTCCCGGTATCTTCGACGGCTACTACGAGAAGCCGAACCTCGACGAACAGACGTTCTCGGGCGACTACTACCGGACCGGCGACCTCGCCTCCCGCGACGAGGACGGCTACTTCTTCTTCGAGGGCCGCGCCGACGACATCATCATCTCGGCGGGCTACCGCATCGGCCCCTTCGAGGTCGAAGACGCGCTCGTCTCCCACGAGGCGGTCGCCGAGGCCGCCGCGGTCGCCAGCCCCCACGAGGAACGCGGCAGCATCGTCAAGGCGTTCGTCGTCCTCACCGACGGCTACGAGGGCTCCGACGGCCTCGTCGACGAACTCCAGTCGTTCATGAAAGCGCAGACGGCCCCGTACAAGTACCCGCGCGAAATCGAGTTCGTCGCGGAACTGCCGAAGACCTCCTCGGGGAAGATTCGGCGCATCGAACTGCGGTCGCAGGAACGGGACTGAGCCGCGTCTCCCGGGGAACCCATTTCCCCTTTGTCACCTTTCTTTAGGCGTCGTCGCTTGGTGACGCCCATGTACATCGCGGACCAGACGTGGCCCGAACTCGGCGACTACGTGGCCGAATCGTCGCTCGCGGTCGTCCCCCTCGGCTCGACGGAACAGCACGGCCCGCACCTCCCGCTCGCCACAGACCACCTCATCGCGGAGGCGTTGGCCCGCGAGGCGGCCGACCGGACGGGGTACCTCTGCACGCCGACCGTCAACGTCGGCGTCAGCCCCCACCACCGCCAGTTCCACGGGACGATGTGGGTGGACCCGCCGCAGTTCCGCGACTACGTGGAGTCGATGACGCGCAACCTCGCGTACCACGGTATCGACCGGGTCGTGTTCGTCAACGCCCACGGCGGCAACGTCCAGCACCTCCGGGAGGTCGGCCGCCGCCTCCGCGACGACGGTACCATGTACGCCATCGAGTGGATGTGGGACGAGTCGATTCCGGACCTCGTGACCGACCTGTTCGACCACCCCGGACCCCACGGCGGACCGAAGGAGACCTCGATGATTATGCACATCGCCCGCGACCTCGTCCGCGAGGGCGAACTCGACTCGGCCCGCGACGGCGGCGTCGTGGACCTGAGCGACGACCACCTCCGCGAACACGGCGCGCGGACGTTCTACGACGCCATCGAGAACTCCGAAAACGGCGTCTTCGGCGACCAGACCGACGCGTCGCCCGAGGCCGGCGAGGAGCTGTTCGAGGCCGCGACCGACCAGCTCGTCCACCTGCTGTCGTGGCTCGACGACCAGCCGATTGAGGACCTGCTCGCGCCCGCGCACGTCGACCCCCAGCCGGGGTCGCGTCGCTGACCCATCGACTGGCCGACACGCTCTTTTCTCCGCCGCCGAAGGGACGCCTATGACCGTCTGGGTCCTCGGCGACCAACTCGACCCGTCGGCCGCGCCGCTCCAGTCCGACGACCGCGTGCTGATGATAGAGGCGCACGCCTTCGGCGACCGGCTGCCGTACCACCCCCAGAAGCTCGCGCTCGTCTTCTCGGCGATGCGGCACTTCCGCGACGACCTCCGCGACCGCGGCTACGAGGTGACGTACGTCGAAGCCGAGACGTTCGGCGAGGGGCTCGACCGCTACTTCGACGCCGCGCCCGGCGACGGTCTCGTCGTGATGGACCCGCCGAGCCACGGAGCGGGCGAGCGGCTTCGGGAACTCGTCGCCGCCCGCGGCGGGTCGCTCACGCTCGTCGAGAACGACCTGTTTCTCACGACGCCCGCCGACTTCGACGACTGGGCCGGCGACGCCGACACCTACCGACAGGAACACTGGTACCGACACGCCCGCCGGGCGACGGGCGTCTTGATGGACGGCGACGACCCCGCCGGCGGCGAGTGGAACTACGACGACCAGAATCGAGAGACGCCGCCGGAGGGGTGGACGCCGCCCGAAGCGCCGCGGTTCGACCCGGACGAGACGACGCGCGAGGTCATCGAGTTCGTCGGCGAGCGCTACCCCGACTCGTGGGGGTCGCCCGAGCCGTTCGTCTGGCCGGTGACGCGCGAGGCGGCGAGACAGGCGCTGTCGCACTTCGTCGAGGTCCGCCTCCCCGAGTTCGGCCCGTATCAGGACGCGATGGTCGACGGCGAGTGGGCGCTCTGTCACTCCCTGCTGTCGGCGGCCATCAACCTGGGACTGCTCCACCCACGCGAGGCGGTCGAAGCGGTCGAAGAGGCCTACGAGGCGGGTGACGCCCCGCTCAACAGCGCCGAGGGGTTCGTCCGGCAGGTCCTCGGCTGGCGGGAGTTCGTCCGGCACGTCTACCGGCGGTCGATGCCCGAGTTGGCCGCGGCGAACCAACTCGACCAGACCGAACCGCTTCCGGAGGCGTACTGGACCGGCGAGACGGACATGCGCTGTCTCTCGGAGGCCGTGGGCCACGTCCGCGACCGCGGCTACGCCCACCACATCGAGCGCCTGATGGTGCTTTCGAACTTCGCGCTCGTCTACGGGGTCGACCCGGCGGAACTCGACCGGTGGTTCCACCTCGGCTTCGTCGACGCGTTCCACTGGGTGACGACGCCGAACGTGGTCGCCATGGGGTCGTTCGCCACCGACGTGCTCTCGTCGAAGCCCTACGCCTCGTCGGGGAACTACGTGAACAAGATGTCAGACTACTGCTCGTCGTGTCCCTACGCGGTGTCGAAGACGACCGGCGAGAACGCCTGCCCGTTCAACGCGCTCTACTGGGACTTCCTGAAGGAGAACGAAGAACGCCTCCGAGGGACGGGCCGGATGGGGCTCATGTACTCCCACGTTGACCGGAAGGACGACGAGGAGTGGGAGGCCATCCGGGCGCGGGCCGACGAGATTCGGCGGATGGGGCGGGCGGGGACGCTCTGAGGCGAGAACTTTGGACCGCGAGTGCCGCGGCTCGGCGGGTGATAATGCAGAACGCTGTTCGCTGTCGAGTCGCCGTCGGCCGGAACGCGCCGGACTCAGAGTCGTGTGACGTTGACCGCGCGCGGGCCCTTGTCGGCCTGCTCGATGTCGAACTCCACTTCTTGGCCCTCTTCGAGGTCGGGGCCGCCGATGTCCTCCATGTGGAAGAACACGTCGTCGTCGTGGTCTTCGGTCTCGATGAAGCCGTAGCCGCCGGAGGACTTGAAGAATGCAACCTTACCTTTCGCCATTGCGTGTCGAAACTCGCCGGTTGGCGGCATAAGGATTCCGCCGGTTGTTACCAATGACCGCGGTACTGTTTACTCTCTCACGAGTCAGTCGTCGCGCGGCTCTCGGCCGAGCGTGTGGAACTCCTCGTTCGGTCGCATATCCGCGAACATCGCCATGCGGTTGCTGAGATTGAAGAAGGCCGTGACCGCGCCGATGTCCCAGACCGCCTCCTCGGAGAAGCCGGCGTCGCGGAGTCGCTGCAGGTCGTCCTCGCCGACCTCTGCGGGCGACTCGGTGAGTTTGACCGCCACGTCGAGCATCGTCTTGTGCTTCTCGGGGATGTCGGCGGTGCGGTAGTTGGCGACCAGTTGGTCCGCGAGCAGCGGGTCTTTCGCGTAGATGCGGACCAGCGCGCCGTGGGCGACGTTGCAGTAGTAACAGTGGTTGACGCCGGAGACGGCCACGATTATCATCTCCACCTCGTGGCGTTCGAGGTCGGTGTCCTCGACGAGGGCGTCGTGGTACTCGAAAAAGGGCCGGAAGTGCGAGGGCTTGTACGCGAACGCGGCGAAGACGTTCGGCGTGAAGCCGGCGCGCTCGGTTTCGTCGTCGATGCGCTCGCGCAGGTCCTCGGGGAGGTCGTCGCGGTCGGGCACCGGGAAGCGGCGCATGGCGTCGTCGTCCATGCGTCTCCGGTCTCTCGGACAGACCTTAACGATTCCTCAGGTTCGAGGGGTGCTCGCCGCCCCGACTACAGGGGCGCTCAGAGCGCGACCGAGAGGTACGCCGCCGCGGCCACGGCGAACACGCCGACGGCGAACAGGCCGTAGTTGGCGACGGAGTTGTCTGCAGTCCACAGCGAGAGCGTGAACTTCCGGGACGAAAGCGGCCACAGGGGGCGGATGCCGGCCGGCGTGAGCACGTCGGCCAGGAGGTGCGCGAGGATGGTGAGCGCGCCCACGGCGAAGCCGAACGCGCCGAGCGTCGTCGCCGCGGCCTCCGGTTGGCCCGCGTTGCTGGCGAGGAGGTACGCGCCGCCGCCGCCGACACCGCCGACGAGGACGGCGAAGAGGACGGTGTGGGTCGGCCCGCGGTGGGAGATGCCGGGGACGCGCATGTCGTAGTCGGGGAGCATCGCCAGCCAGCACATCGCCGCGCCGGCGGCGAACGCGAGTTCCGGGCGGCCGGCCTGCACGAGCGCGAAGCCGAGCGGGGCGAACACGAGGAGCGAGACGCCCCAGTGACCGAATCGGTACATCTGGTGTGCCCTCGCGCCCGCGGCGAACAAAACCTTTCGGCCTCCGCGACCGTCAGGGGAGCAATCGTTATCCCCGGTGGCCGCGACTTTCGTCGCATGAGCCAACACCTCTCGTCGTTTCTCTCGGGCCTGTCGGCGCTTGAGGTGACGGCCCTCGTGCTTCTCATCTCGGTCGGCGGCGCGTTCGTCATGGAGAAGGTGGTCATCCGCCTCCTGTTTCAGTACACCAGCCGAACCGAGACGTCGCTCGACAACATCGTCGTCCAAGAGCTTCGGTGGCCAATCGTCGTCACGGTCTCGCTGACCGGCATCTTCCTGTTCTCCAGAGCCCCGGCGGTCGCCGAGGCGCTCGTCGTCGATTCGGCGACGCTCAACGACTTCTTCGGCCTGCCGTCGCTGTCCGTCGGCATCGTCGTCTGGGCGTGGGCGCTCAACCGCCTCGTCAACCGCCTCGTCGACGCGGTCAAAGACAAGGGGAGCCGCTACGACTTCGCGCCCGTCTTCTCGAACGTCTGGACCATCGTCGTCTCGGTCGGCACCATCGGCGCGCTGCTGTACATCTGGGGCATCGAAATCACGCCGCTTTTCGCCGGCGCGGGCATCGCGGGCATCGCCGTCGGCTTCGCCGCCAAGGACACCGTCGCCAACTTCTTCGGCGGCATCGCGCTGTACTTCGACGACACCTACAAAATCGGTGACTACGTCGTCCTCGACTCCGGCGAGGCGGGCACCGTCGTCAAGGTCGGCATCCGCTCGACCACGCTTCTCACCCGCGACGAACTGCTCGTGACGGTGCCGAACTCGGTGCTCAACGCCGCGAAAATCATCAACGAGTCCGCGCCGAACCGCCGCCGTCGATTGAAAGTCCCGATCGGCGTCGCCTACGGCACCGACGTGGACGAACTCGAAGAACTCCTGACCGATATCGCCCTCGACGAGCCGCTGGTACTCGACAGCCCCCGCCCGCGGCCGCGGTTCCGCCGGTTCGGCCCCGACGCGCTAGAGTACGAACTCGTCTGTTGGGTCAACAGCCCACTCAAGCGCGGGAAGGCGACGCACAACCTCAACCGCGAGATATACAAGCGCCTGAACGACGCCGACATCGGGATTCCGTTCCCCCAGCGGGACGTGCACGTCCACTCGGCGGACGCCGAGGCGACCCGGCAGTCGCCCGCGACCGGGCTCTCGAACGGCGGTGTCCGGCACCCCGCTCGCGCCCGAGAGGCGACCGGCGAGGGGATGGCCGACGAAGTCGCGGACGCGGACGCGAAGTCGGATGAAGACGACAGCGCCTACGACGAGTGAGCGCCCGGAGTCCCCTACTGTGGACGCTCCGGAGCGACCTCGCCGGGAACGTTAACCGCGGCGCGGCCGTGGCTCGGATATGCTCCAACTCGGTCCCGTGGACGGGCTCATCGAGACGTTCGGCCCCTTCGCGATTCCGGCCTTGCTGTTCGTCGCCGGGCTCGTCGGCTACCTCGTGCTCGTCGCGCTCGGGCGGACCGGCCGCGACGAGAGCTGAGTGTGCTCCTCGACGACGATTCTACTCTTCGACGACGATAGTGCCCGTCATGCCGGCGGCCTCGTGGGAGACGCAGTAGTACGCGTGTTCGCCGGCCGTCTCGAAGCTGTGGACGTAGGACTGACCAGAGTAGACCTGCCTGATTATCGCAGAGATCCCGATTTCACGCGGGACAAAAAGATTGCGCGGCGCTCGCTTCAGTCGGCCGTCGCCGACTCGTCGCCGCGGAAGCGGTCCAGCGCCGACTCGAAGTCGCCGTCGTCTTCGACGGTGTCTTCCCACTCTTCGAGGCCGCGTTCGGCGCGGGTGCCCGAGATGGTGTTGTCGAAGAAGAAGGCGATGAGCCCGCCGACGGCCATGCCGGTCGAACCGATGACGAAGACGGTGTCGGCGACGAGTTGGGTTCCGAGGACGGGCCCGACGAGCGCGACCTGTCGCATCCCCTCGCGGAACGCCGCCGCGCTCCCGACGTTACCCATGTAGGCGGGAACGGCGAGGCCGGCGAACATGGCGACGCCGACGATGAACACGTTCCGGGAGGAATCGAGGTCGACGTACTTCAGGTTCGAGAGGCCGACGGCGACGATTTGGCCGAACATGGCGACGTAGAGGCCGCCGACGATGGGGTCGGGAATCGTCGCGATGAGCTGGCCGAAGTAGCCGACAAAGCCCATGACGAGCATCACGACGGCACCGACCTGCACGACGTAGCGGGAGGCCACGCCCGTGAGGCCGATCGCGCCGATGTTCTCGGAGTAGGAGGTCGAGCCGCTGCCGCCCATGACGGCCGAAAAGACGTTCATCAGGCCCTCCATGCCGATGCCGTGGTTGATGCGGCGCTCGGAGGGCGCGCCGACGCCCGAGAGCCGGGCGACGGCGTGGTAGTCGCCGAAGGACTCGACCATCGAGGCCGCGACGCCGGCGAGCATCCCGATGATGAACGAAGTCGTAAACTGCGGGATGCCGAAGGCGACCGAGCCCACGACGGGAAGCGCGACGGTCGTCGTCCCCGCGCCGCCCGCGAAGCCCCACTGCAGGGGGTAGATGGGCATGAGCGCCGGGGCCTCGATGACCGTCTGGAGGTTCACGTAGCCCGCCGCGCCGGGGGCGATGACGCCCGCGACCGAGAGGCCGGCGGCGACGACGTACGAGACGATGACGCCGAGCAGCACCGGGAACAGCTTGAACGCCGGGTGCGCGGTGTCGAGGTACTGCGAGAACAGGACGATGAGCGCGAGCGTCAGCCCGAGGAGCCACCAGTTGTTGGTCGCCGACGCAACCTGCGGGGCGTTGAAAAGCGACAGCCCGATGAGCGCGATGGTCGGCGCGATGACGACCGGCGAGATGAACTTCCGGAGGCGTCCGAGCAGGCCGAAGTAGCCGACGAACACCTCGACGACGGCCGCGACGATAATCGCGCCCTGCAGTTGCAGGAGCGCGCTCTGCCACGCGACGCCCGACTGGTCGGTCGCCGTCGCCACGCCGATGACGGCGAGCGCCGGCGCGAGCATCGAGAAGGGCGCGCCCTGCACGATGGGGTAGCGGTTCCCGAACGTCGTCTGCATCAGCGTCGCGATGCCCGAGACGACGAAGAACGTCCCGACGAACCGCGGCACCACGTCGGCGGGCATGCCGAGGGCTCCGGCGAGGATGAGGGGGACGGCGATGTTCGCGCCCACCATGGTGAGGTAGTGTTGGGCGCCGAGAAGGAGAGCGGTTGGAAGGGGTGGTTTGTCGTCGATACCGTACTGCACGAACGAGGAGGGAGAGGTGTCGTCCGTCACGACCATCCCCCCGCGTGTGGTGGTTCGCTCCCGAGCATGGTTGTCCGAGGATTTTGTTCAGACTATATATGTCCTGCTCTTCGCGCGCGTTCGGGGAGTAACGACTTTGTTTCACCGGATTCATTCGTGACGCGTGACCGAACGACACGGGCGTTCGAAGTCGGGGAACCGCGAC
Source organism: Haloferax sp. Q22 (assembly GCF_001482285.1). Classification (GTDB taxonomy): domain Archaea; phylum Halobacteriota; class Halobacteria; order Halobacteriales; family Haloferacaceae; genus Haloferax. The sequence goes on from NZ_LOEP01000056.1 coordinate 16,856, forward strand.
CGATGGCTGTTCGGCTGGGCGCTGGGCTATGCCGCGGTGGGCGCGTCGTCGCTCGTCGTCCCGCTGTACGCCATCGAACTAGGAGCGAACGCGCTGTTCGTCGGCCTCATCGCCGCGACCGCCGCCTTCGCCGGCGCGCCGGGCGCGGTGCTCTGGGGCCGGCTGGCAGCCCGCGCGAAGCGCAGGCGACCCTTCATCCTCGTCGCGCTCGTGGCGACCGCCGGCGCGCTCTTTCTCACGGCCACCGTGTCGTCGCCGGCCGCGGTCCTCGTCACCAACGCCCTGCTGTGGTTCGTCGTCGCCGCGGCCGCGCCGGTGTTGAACCTCATCGTCGTCGAGGGCGTTCCCTCGAAGGACTGGGACCGCCGCTTCGGCGTCCTCAACCACTATCAGGGGTACGGCTGGCTCGGCGGCCTCGTCGTCGGTGCGGTCTGGTCGGCGCTGGCCCCGCGGCTGTTCGGCCTCGATGCGCTCGCGGTCCAGCGGCGGTTCCTCGTCGTGGCCGCGGTCGCCGCCGCGCTCGGTGCCGTCCTCGTCCGCGTCTGGTACCCCGAGCGCTCGACGATGTCGGCGCGGCGGTTCGCCCGCGTCTCGGCCAGTATCCGCCGGCAGAGCGGCCTCGTCGGGCGTTCGGTCCGCGCGGTCCCGTACGGCCCCTCGCGGCTCTACTGGGCGCTCCAGAGCCTCGACCTCGACGACCTCCGGGCGCGGATGAGCCCCGAACTCCTCCGGTACCTCGCGGCCGCGACGCTGTTTTTCGTCGGTTTCTCGGTCTTCTTCGGGCCGCTGCCCGCGTACCTCGTCGGCTCCGGCCGGTCCGCCGACGAGGTGTTCGCCCTGTTCGTCCTGTCCAGTCTCGGGTCGGCAGTGAGCTACGCGAAGGTCGGCGCGTTCGCGGCGCGACACGACCCACGTCGCCTGCAGGCCGGCGCGCTGGCGACCCGTGGACTCGCCTTCCCGGCGGTGGCGGTCGTCGGCACGCAGTTCGCGGCGCTCGCCGCGCTCGTCACCCTCGGCGCGACGTTCCTCGTCATCGGCGTCACGTGGGCGGTCATCGCGGTGACGGCGACCGGGATGGTGACGCGGCTCGCGCCCGACCGGATTCGCGGGGAGGCCCTCGGCGCGTACACGGCGCTTTCGAGCCTCGGCGGCGGGGTCGGCTCGGCGCTCGGCGGGGTCGTCGCCGACGCCGCCGGCTACGTCGCGGCGTTCGGCCTCGCGGGCGTCGTCGTGGGCTGTGCGCTCGTCGTGGTGTTACTCACCGGCGGGCGGGGCGTCGCGGCGGAAGCGCAGTCGCTCGCCGATTAGGTCTCGAAAACGAAAGCGGGGCCGGTCGCGGAACTTTCCTACTCGATGGCGTGCACCGGCGAAATCCAGACGACGAGGTCGCCGTCGCGTTTGATGACGCCCTCGATGGAGTCGTCTTTTTCGAGTGGCGGGTCCTCCACGTCGTCCATCGAGACGCGCACGACCTGATACACCTCGTCGACGAGCCAGCCGGTCGCCGCCTCGTCTTCGAACTTGTTGGGGTCGAAGATGACGATGCGCTTCGACTCGCCCTCGTCGTCGATGCTGAGAAGCGACTTCGGATTGATGATGGACGTGGTCCGCCCGCGGAGGTCCATCACGCCCTCGACGTAGTCCGGCGCGTTCGGCACCGCCGTGAGCTGGCCCTTGTCGACGATTTCGCTCACGTACTCGATATCGACGCAGTACGTCTCCGGGCCGAGTTGGAATTCCAGCACCTGTACTTCTTCGGCGGAGTCCTCCGCGTCGGTCTCGTCCGCGCTCATCTCAGTCGTGATTGCATCTTGTCGCATGGTCATCCCCGGCGGCGACATCCGCCGCCACCTGTCTGCTTCAGAGTGGTGAGATTCAGCGTATAAAGATACGTACCCGATTATCAGCCGTGATTATCCTCGCCGAGTGTTTATATACCCGATTTCCGAACCTCGGAGGTAGATGAGCGGTCAACGAAACGGCACACTAACGAATCCACCGAGCCCTCGGCGGGGGGGCCACTCGGCGTCGCCGAGTTCTCGCCGACCCGGAACCGCCGGGTGGGGACGATGAGCGCGTCCGCCGACGCGGACCCGACTCGCGCAGTCGTCGTCGACGACTCGCGGTTCATGCGGACGCTGATTCGCACGCTCCTCGAGGACGCGGACGTCGAGGTCGTCGCCGAGGCGGCCGACGGCCGCGAGGCGATTTCGGTGGTCGAGGCGAACCGTCCGGACGTCGTGACGATGGACATCGAGATGCCCGAGATGAACGGACTCGACGCGGTCGAGGCCATCATGGAGGAGTGTCCGACGCCCGTCCTCATGCTCTCGGCGCACGCCGAGGAGGACGCCGACGTGACGTTCGAAGCGCTCGACCGGGGGGCGGTCGACTTCGTGACGAAACCGGGCGGCGAGGTCACCTCCGAGATGCCCCGCGTCAAGCGGGAACTGGTCGAGAAGATTCAGTCCGCCGCGGCGGTCGACCTCTCGGCGACGCGTCGGGGCTCCCGGCCGCCGAAGACGGAGCCGAAGTCGGCGGCGACCGCGGGAGCGAAACCGTCGTCCTCGGGGACGACCGGGTCGCTGCCGACCGAGGGCTCGACGCTGATTATCGGCGCGTCCACGGGCGGGCCGAACGTCGTCGAGCGGTTACTCGCGGCGCTCCCCGAGGAGGCCGGCCTCCGCGTGCTCGTCGTCCAGCATATGCCGGCCGGCTTCACGAAGCGCTTTGCGGCGCGGCTCGACGGCCGCTGTGACTACGAGGTCCAAGAGGCGAGTGACGGCGAGCGAATCGGCCCCGGGCAGATTCGCATCGCACCCGGCGGTTCCCACCTCCTCGTGACCGGCGACCGGGCGGGACGTCTCCGGCTCGAACTCTCCGACGACGAGCCGTTGCACGGCGTCAAACCGGCTATCGACCTCACGATGGCGTCGGCCGCGGAGGCGGTCGACGCGCCGCTGGCCGGCGTGCTCCTCACCGGCATGGGCCGCGACGGCGTCGAGGGGATGACCCGAATCAAGCGGGCGGGCGGCCACACGGTCGCACAAGACGAATCGACCTCCGCGATCTTCGGAATGCCGAAGCGGGCCATCGAGGCCGGCTGTGTCGACACCGTCTCGGCCGACGGGCGAATCGCAGACGAAGCACTCCGCGGGCTCACTACCTGACCATGGACGAAGAACTCTACCAAGCATTCATCACCGAGAGTGAAGAGAGCATCACGCAGTTGAACAACTCCCTGCTGTCGCTGGAGTCGAACCCGGACGACACCGAGGCCATCGACGACATCTTCCGGCAGGCCCACACGCTGAAGGGGAACTTCGGTGCGATGGGGTTCGACAACGCCGCGACGGTCGCCCACGCCGTCGAGGACCTCCTCGACGAGATTCGCCACGAGCGACTCGACGTGACGGCGGAACGGATGGACCTCGTTTTCGACGGGATGGACCTCATCGTGGAGATTCTCCACGACATCGAGGAGAACGGCGAGTCCACCATCGACCCGAACGACACGGTTGAGGAGATTCGCGCCGCAGTCGAAGACGGAGGTGACGCGGGAAACTCGAATCCGGCGGCGCCTGACGAGGCCGACCGCGAGTCGGTCGACCTCGACTCTCTCGCCGCCGACTGCGTCGACACTGACGCCCTCGACGCGACCACGCTCACCCACGCCCACGTCGAACTCGACGCGGGCCAGATGAAGGGCGTCGACGCCGGTATCTTCCTCAGTAGCATCCCGGAAGAACTCGACGTGGTCGGGGCGAACCCGAACCGCGACGCCATCGAAGACGGCGAGTACGGCGACGGTTTCGACCTGTTCGTGGCCGAGCGCGACGCCGCCGTCGTCGAGAGCGAACTCGACGGCCTCTGGAAGGTCTCGACGGTCGAGACGACCGACGTGTCCGACGCGCTCGCCGGCGGCGACGAGGCCGCGGACGCCGGCGATGAGCCGGCGGCCGAGTCGGAGGTTGATGCTGAGGTTGACGCCCCGGCGTCGGACGGCTCCGACCAGTCCGTTGACGCTGACGGCGCTGTCGACAGTGACAGCGATGCGGCGTCCGACGACGCTCCCAGTGTTGACGACGGGAGCGAAGGAGACGCCGGCGAGGCCGAGTCGACCGAGAGCGACGAAGAACCGGAGTCCGGTAACGAGAAGAAAAAGGAGGCACGCTCCATCTCCGCGGTCAAGTCCGTCCGCGTGGACGTCGACCAACTCGACGAACTCCACGAACTCGTCGAGCAGCTGGTCACGAGCCGCATCAAGCTCAGAAACGCCATCGACGTGGGCCAGACGACCGCGCTCGACACGCTCGACGAACTGGACAAGATATCCTCGAACCTCCAGAACACCGTGATGGACATGCGGCTCATCCCGCTGAAGAAGGTGTTCGACAAGTTCCCCCGACTGGTGCGCGACCTCGCTCGCGAACAGGACAAGCGCGTCTCGTTCAAGGTCGAGGGCGCGGACATCGAACTCGACCGCACCATCCTCGACGAGATTTCCGACCCGCTGATGCACGTCCTCCGGAACGCCGTCGACCACGGCATCGAAGACCCCGACGTGCGCGAGGCAAACGGCAAGTCCCGCACGGGGACCATCAGACTCTCCGCGCGCCGCCAACACGACACCGTCATCGTGACCGTCGAGGACGACGGCGGCGGCATCAACGCCGACGCCGTCCGTGACAAGGCGGTCGACAAGGGCGTTGCGACCCGCGAGGAGGTGAACCAGATGCCCGACAGCGAGGTGTACGACTACATCTTCCACCCCGGCTTCTCGACCAACGACGAAATCACCGACGTGTCCGGCCGCGGCGTCGGCATGGACGTGGTGAAGACGACCGTCGAATCGCTCGACGGCTCGGTGTCGGTCGAGAGCGAACCCGGCGAGGGGAGCACGTTCAACATTCGCCTGCCGGTGTCGGTCGCCATCATCAAGGTGCTGTTCGTGCAGGTCGAAGACCGCGAGTTCGGCGTCCCAATCAAGTACATCGACGAGATTAGCCGCCGCGACCGCGTCCAGACGGTCAGCGGCGCGGAGGTCATCGTCCACGAGGAGACCATCTTCCCGCTGATTCGGCTCCGCGAGGCGCTCGAAATCGACTCGCCCGAGCCGGACACCGGCATGGTGGTGCGCATCCGCCCCGACGACAGGCAGGTCGCGCTCCACTGCGACGGCGTGACGAAACAGGAGGAAGTCGTCGTGACTCCCCTGCAGGGGCCGCTGTCGGGCGTCGGCGGGCTGTCGGGGACGGCCGTCATCGGCGACGGGAACGTCATCCCGATTCTGGATATCTCGACGCTCGAACTCCCGGCCGACGGCGAGCAGGCGATGCGCGAGTTCGACCCGAGCCAACTCCCGGACACCGCCGAGGAGGCGGCCGACTGATGCCCTCGTCTGCGACCGACGACCCGGCGTTCGGCCGGCTCTTGGACTACATCGAAGACTCCCTGCAGTTCCAGACGAGTTCGTACAACGACGCCTACCTCGACCGCCGCGTCTCCGCGCGGATGCGGCGGCGACGCGTCGACGACTACGAGTCGTACCACGACCTCCTCACCGACGACGAGGACGAACAGCAGGCGCTCCTCGACGCGCTGTCGGTCAACGTGACGAGCTTCTTCCGCAACCCCGAGGTGTGGGAGGTGCTCCGCGAGGTGCTCCGCGACCTGAGTTCGCGGGGGAGCCACCACGACCCCATCAAGATATGGAGCGCGGCCTGCTCGGACGGCCGCGAGGCCTATTCGCTTGCGATGCTCGCCCACGACGACGACCGCGTCGACGAGCGACGCATCGAAATCGTCGGCACGGACATCAAACGCGAGATTCTCCGCGCCGCCAGAGCGGGCGAGTACCGCGCCTCCGAGACGAACGACGTGGCCGAACAGCTCGACCCCATCGGCCGCTGGGAGCGCTTCGTCGATCGCGACGACGACACCTTCCGAGTGAAGGACGCCGTCACCGACATGGTTCGCTTCGAGCGGCGCGACCTCATCCGCGAGGAGCCGCCGGGGACGTTCGACCTCGTCGTCTGCCGGAACCTGTTCATCTACATCAACGCCGAGTCGAAACGGGCCGTCTTCGAGACGCTCGGCTCCGCGCTGAAGCCGGACGGCTACCTCACCATCGGCATGACAGAGACCATCCCGCCGACGTGTAGACAGCAGTTCGACCCCGTCGAGAAACGACTCCGCATCTACCGCGCGAGCGACGCCGCGGTCGGGAGGTGAGCGATGAAGCCCGGTGAGCAAAAACTCGGAGACACCCGCGGGCGGTTCCTCCAAGTCATCAAGAACGGCCGGGAGATACACGACGTTGACTGGACGAGCGGCCGAATCCTGCTTTCGAACAGACGACTCATCCTCGCGGGCACGGGCGGCAAGCGGACGATTCAGCTCTCGAAGATAGAGGAGTTCGGCGGCCGGTACGACGTGAACCAGCGCATCGCGACCGTCTCCGATTACTTCAGCGTCCACATCCCGTCGGGCGTCGTCCTGCTCGCGCCCGTCGACTACGACGAGTTCGAGACGGACTTCTTCGGGGCGCTCCTCAACACCGAGCAGTTCCTCGCACGGCATCCCGCGGTCGCCGGCGGCGTCGTCCAGAACACCGAGTGGGAGAAGTCCCGGCTCAAAGTCGAAGAGGAGGCCGTGAGCATGGCGACCGTCGGCGGCAAGTTCGTCGAGATACGCCTCGACGACATCGGCGACGTGAAGACCGGCGAACGGACCATCGTCGACGAACACCGGAGCGTCATCGAGGTCGAACACTCCGACGACGAGGGGACGAGCCTCCAGACGTACATCTCCGGCTCCGACCGCGCCGTCAGCTTCCTCTACACGCTCCTCCGCGAGGGCGAGGAGCTTTCCGAGACCTCTATCGAACTGAGCGAGACGGACAAACAGGTCCTCACGGCGCTGTACTCCGGCGTCTCCCCGTTCGACATCCCCAGCTTCCTCGGACTCGACGTGGACGAGGTCGAGGAACTCTTTCAGCGGCTCATCGACCACAACGTCGTCGAGGAGATTCGCGTGCGCCACGAGGTGCAACTCAACGCCCGCGGCCGCAGTATCGCCTCCGACGCCATCAACGAGCAGTAGTCGGCACTCGGATTTTCGCGGCGCAGTCACCGGACGAGGAGCGACGCGTCTCGCTCGTCAGTCGTCGGTCGCGCGCCGAGAGGCCCGGTCGAGCGCGATTCCGGCGTAGATGCCTCCCAACCAGAGCCCGGCTAAGACAGCGATACCCCGCACGCGCTCACCGGGTTCGAAGCCTAGACCGTGAATCGCAATAATCGGTAACAGAGCGCTCAAGACCCCGATTATCGTGTACCAGAAGTGGTCTTTCGGACCGGACCACCGCCAGCGGTACGCGGGAAAGGCCACGAACCCGAAGCCCGCAATTGTGTACGTGAGAAGGAGAGTGGCGCCGACCAACACGTCACCGTGTCGGAAGCCGAAGGAGTAGCTGACCGCACTTCCGATTGCCAGCCCGACGAGCGCCGAGGTCCGCGTCCGCATAGTGACAGGATTGGTTGTGGGGCTGATAGTTCTTCCCAACCACTGGACGACACCGATTCCGCCAGAAAAAAAAGCTTCAGACGTTTACGTCTTCGATTTCCTCGTTGACGACGAACCTCCCTTGCGGCGTCAGCGAGGTCGGAAGCTCGTTGTCGCCGATGAGCTCTTCCTCGTGGAGCTTCTCCAGTTCCGCGTCGAGGACGTCCTCTTCGACGCCGAGGAGTTCGCTGAAGTCGACCTCCGCGGCCATCTCGCCGGCGGAGTACAGTCCGACGAGGACTTCGAGGCCCTGTTCCGTGACCTCGACGTTGCGGACGCCCGACTTTATCCAGTGGTAGACGAGCCGGAGGTAGCGCCCGAGGATATTCATCTTCCGACGGGAGTCGAGTGTTATCTCGGAGGTGACCGTCTGGCCCTGTTTGACGTGCTGGACCGAAAGCACCAGTCGCTTTTCGCCGTCGACGGTCCGTTCGAGCACCTCGAAGAAGATGACGCTCGCGAGGTCGATGTGGAACGGGTCGCCGTTTTCGGTGAGCGGGCCGTCGTCGTCGGGGAACGTGACGGCCTCGTAGTCGAGGTGCAGGCCGGACGGCTGTCGCTCCGTGTCGAGGACGCGTCCGCCGATGCGGGCCGGGTGGGTGACCTGCGCGCGCGAGCCGTTGAGCGCCGCGCGGAACAGCAACAGCGCGAACTTCTCGATGGTCTCGCGGTCGCCGCCGATGACGGTCGTCCGGCGCTGGCGGCCGATGATGTAGCCGACCATCACCGTGTAGTCGAAGAACTCCTCGACCTCCGGGGGGACCTGCCCGACGGCGATGTCGAAGATGGACGTGATGGGGATGACGGTCTTGGCCTTCGACGTGGCGAGGATGAGCCGCCGCTGGCTCATCAGGACGCGGCCCTTGACGGGCTCGAACGAGGCGTTGCCGCCGGCGACGAAGTTGGCGACGAAGTCGACGACGATTGACTCGCCGTTGCTGGTCCGCTTTTCCGTTCGTTTCTTCGAGCGCTCCCGCTCTTGTTCCTCGCGTTCGTCCGACGGCTCGGACTTCTGCCGGCGGTACGCCTGCAGGAGGTCGCTTTTCGCCACGTCGCCCCCTTCGGGCGCGCGGGAGCGGGCCTCCTGTGCGGTCTGTTCACCTGCCGCGTCTGGCATCGAATCTCGGGTCTGTTGTCCGTCTTCAGTCATATACTAATCAGCGCTCCTGCGAGCGACGAGGTGGCAACCGCCATCAGGGAGCCCACCCAGACGAGCATCACGAAATGCAGATAGGCGTTCGCCTTGTGTCCGCCGTCGACCATCCGAATCATGAGCGACGACAGGAGGGCGTTGAACAGGATGATGAGCGTCAGCATGTACTCGATGAAGGGCACGTCGTAGACACCGGCGTAGATGAGCGTCCCGAACTGGAGGCTGTCGAGGTTCATCTGCGTCGAAAACGACGCGAGAATCTCGACGACTTCCAGCCCGATGAAGAACGCGAACGACGCGGAGGCCGTGATGCCGTAGAGGACGCCGATGAGGGTGACCGTCGACTGCTTTCGCTGGCGGCGGAGCTTGATTATCTCGTTCATGTTGCGGCTGATGAGCTCGCCGAGGAGCTTCGGTTTGCCACCCATCGACCGGCCGACGTTGTACATCTCGGAGAACTTCTGGACGAGATAGGAGTTCGTCTCCGCGGTGAAGAAGAACCACGAACGGTCGGGGTCAAGCCGCATCCGAAGCCGCGTGTACAGCCGCGATATCTCCCGCGAGAGGACGCCGAAGTCCTTCGTCTTGAGCGTCTTCAGGACGGCCGTGGTCGTGCTCTGTTTCGCCGTCTCGGACGCCCCGAGCGCGCGGATGAACCCGGGGTACTCCTCGTCGCGCTCGCCGATGCGTTTCTCGTGGCGGCGCGCGACGATGCCGGGGACCGCAAGCGGGGTCAGCGGCGTCGAGATGAGGAGCGGAATCGGGAGTTCCATCATGATGGGCCGGACCGTCTCGCCGACGATGGTCAGGTTGAACGTGCCCAACGCGAGCACAAGCACCATCGTGATAGAGAGGCCGACCGCGCCGTACAGCGTGATGTCTATCTGCCGGTCCGCCTTCGTCCGGTACTCGCGCTGGTGGAACCACAGCGGGTCGTACGGCGACATCGTCCGGATAACGAAGTAGAACCCCAACTGCACGAAGACGAAAAGCACGATGACCGCGCCGATGGTCATCGTCGCGTCGGTCCCCGTCAGGATGGGGAGGACGATGGCGTTGATGATGGCGAAGGTCATCGACAGAATCATCGAGAGGTAGAGGTCCTTCATGACCTCCAGGTTCCCCAGCGCGCTCTCGTAGACGGTGATGTACTTCTGAATCATCGCGTTCTGCTCGCCGAGGAGGAAGTCGTCGATGCTCTGGCCGGCGTTGATGGAGTACGCGAGCCTGTCGAGGAAGTCCGCGAGGGGCTTCGACGGGACCTCTCGGGCCCGGCGCTGACAGGCGTCGTCGAGCGACTGGTTCCACGCGTCGACCAGTTGGACGATGCGGTTCATCTCGGTCGATAGCTCCCCGTACTCCTCCTCGCGCGCGAGCGTTCGAAACACGGCGACACGGTCGATGTTCGTCGTCGAGAGCACGGTCATGTGCGTAATGAGGAGGTGGAGTTGGTTCTCCAGACTGCGGCGCGTCTGTTCGACGAGGAGCCGCGGGTAGAGGACGGCTCCGCCCAACAGCAACACGCCGAGGAGAAACACGGGGATGCGGACGAGGAGGGGAAGCGGGAGCGCGATGGCGCCGGCCACAGAGAGTATGAAGAACACGATGGCGGGGCCGAGCACCGCGAGCAGGTACCGCGAAAGCGCCATCGGCATCTTCTCGTAGGACTCGATGATGTCGCTGATGAAGTCCCGAACCTGCACCGCCTGCATCGACGCGCTCTGCTCCCCTGCCATCTCGCTACACCCTCGCCATGTCGAACGGCAGTCCTTCGACGCCGTCGCGCTGGTAGTCCTCGATGAGTTCGTTCACCTCGTGGTAGCCGAGGACGTTCTCCTGAATCGCCCGGCGGACGAGTTCGGCGCGGAACTGGATGTCGTCGTATATCTTCCGCGTGTCGTCGTAACCGAGGAGCGTCGCGACCTTCTGCTCCATGATGAAGGAGTTGTTCATCCCCTGGAAGATGATCTCGTCTTGGACGGGGTCCCAGTAGAACGCCTCGCGGGTGACGACGCCGCCCATCTCTTTCGAGTAGCCCTCGATTTCCTGGACGCTCGTCACCCGGCGGAGGATGTCGTTGCCCCGGCGGACGCGGTTCTGGAACAGCGCGATGTCGCAGTTGTCCATGAACGTCTCGGGGACGTTGATGGGGTCGCCGGTGAAACGCTGAATCATGGAGACGATGTCGGACGCGTGGAACGTGAGCATCACCGGGTGACCGGTCTGGGCCGCCTGGAACGCCATGCGACCCTCCTCGCCACGGACCTCCCCGACGATGATGTAGTCGGGGCGGGAACGGAGCGCGGCCGCGACGAGGTCGAACATGTCGACTTCGGAGTCGGAGCCGCGGCCCTCGCGGGTGAGAAGTTGCTGCCACGTATCGTGCGGCGGGAGCACCTCGGCGGTGTCCTCCGCGGTGTAAATCTTCGAGTCCTGCGGGATGAACGAGAGGATGGCGTTGAGCGTCGTCGTCTTCCCCGACGCCGTCTCGCCGACCACGAAGATGGTTCGTTCGTTCTCCAGCGCGATCCAGAGGTACGCGGCCAGTTCGGGCGAGAGCGTCCCCCACTTGGCGATTTGGAACACCGAAAGCGGCACGTCGTCGCCCTGACGGATGGTGAGCGACGACCCCTTCAGCGACACGTCGTCGGAGTAGATGATGTTGATACGCGAGCCGTCGGGGAGCGTGGAGTCCACGATGGGGTGGGCGTCGGAGACGGGATCGCCGATGCGCTCACCCATGTTGCGGAGCCAGTTATCGAACTGCTCCGTGCTGTCGAACTCGACGCTCGTCTCCAGCAAGCCGAACGTCCCGTGGTCGACGTCGACCTGGCTGGGGCCGATAACGTGAATGTCCTCGTTCTCCGGGTCGCGCATGATGGGTTCGAGCGGACCGAGGCCGACGATGTCGCGGACGAGTCGGTACTGTATCTTGTCGTAGGTCGTCTGGGAGACCTCGATGCCGGCCACGTCGAGTCGCTTGGCAACCGAGCCGAGCGGCCCGCGGTCGTCGCCCTCGATGTGGACGATTTCGGAGAGTAACTCCTCGATGCGCTCTTCGTAGTCGGCGCTTTCTTCGGGGGCCGGCTTCGAGACGCTGCGTTCAAGCAGTTTGTCCTTGACCCGACCGAACACCTCGAGTTCGTCGTCGTCCATCTCGGGTTCGATGGTGTAGTACTTCGTCGTCTCGCCGAAGTTGCCGTATATCTGGCAGAACACGGGGCCGCCCAGCGGATAGATGATGTTCGGACGCCGGGACTCGTAGTCGCCCGGCTCGTCGACGAGCATCGGGAACTCGCCGGTGATCTGTCGGAACCGCTTGAGGTGGTCCCGCAGGTGCGGCCACTGCATCGCGAGGCGCTTGAGATCGTCCGACAGCCTGGCGGAGCCGTGTTCGGTCGCCATCTACGCCACGCTCCTCGACTCGATGACGAGCCCGATACCCGACCGGACCGAGAAGCCGACGCGGTCGCCGACCTGCTGGCCCATCCCCGCAAAGCGCTTCACGAAGATGTTCCGTCGGACGTCGTTTCCGACCTCCACCATCTCCAGTTCGAAGTAGACGTCGGCGATAGAGCGGAACGGACCGATGGAGCCCTCGTCGACCGACGACGGGTCGACGGTGATGATGATGGTCTTGCCCTTCGTCGTCAGCTCGCGGAAAAACGAGATGATTTCGAGGGCGGCCTGCCGCTCGTCGTTCTGCCGGACCAGCGCCTCGAACTGCGGGTCGTTGCGCAGGATGGCGTCGAACGTGTCGATGATGATGACGTCGGCGTCCCAGAGCGTCTCGGCGTCCATCAGCCGCCGGAGGAGCTGCTTTCGCTCCTTCTGGCTGCTGCCGCCGGAGAGCGCGCCGCTGCTGTCGATTTCTGCCTGGAGGAACAGGATTCGCTCGTCGAGCAGATGCTTGACGATGTCGTACGAAAGCGAGTGCATCTGGTCGAGGAAGCCACGGACACCCAGTTCGGTCGAGACGAGCGTCACCACCGTTTCCTCGTCGCAGAAGCCGTAGCTGAATCGCTGCGACAGCACGCTTTTTCCGGCGCCGTAATCCCCTTCGATGAGGACGATTGCACCCTTGGGGATGCCGCCGCCGAGTTCCTTTTCGAGACGGTCGTGCCCGGATAGCCCGAGAGAGAATTGACTGCTCATGGTACGCGGAATTCGAACACCTCTTCGTCACCGTCGACGACGACGGTCATCCGGTAGTCGCCCGAGTCCAACGCGATGTCCGTCACCGTGAGTTCGATGACGTTGCTCGGCCGCCACTCGGTGCCGTCGACGACGTTCACCGTGACGTTGGTCTGATACTGTCCACCAACGATGATGTCGAAACCACCGCTGGTCGCCGGGAGCGTCCTGAGGCCGGTGTTCTTGACGTATATCGAGAGGTTGTCGTTCGCGCCGTCGTAGACACCCGCCTGCGGATCGCTTATGACTTCGATGTCGGTTCTGATCTCTGTACTCACGTCGCCGCCGCGCTCGTCGAGCGAACTGCTGATGCCGGTCACGGTGTCGATGAGGACGCCCGAGACGCCGGCGGCGACGACGATGCTGGCGATGAACAGGATGAGGCTCGGAACGGAGATGTCGGCCATCTAGTTCACCGCCTCCGTGGCTGCGACGCCGCTCCCGGTGACGACCTTCACGCGTTCGGGCGTGGGGTCGACCCCGACCACGAGACTCAGGTTCTCGCCGGCGTACCAGAGGTCGGTTCCGGCGTCGCCGTCGACGGTCGCGTTGGCCGCCGGCACGTCGACGTACCTGTTGTCGACGAGCAAGGTGGTCTCGCTCACCGAGAGCGTCTCCGAGCCGGCGTTCGTCAGGTTCACCGTGAGGCTCTCGTTGCCCGCGTCGTAGGTCGCGTTCGTAACGGTGATGTCCGTGTTCGTCCGTTCGAGGGCCCGCTCCGCGTCGGCGTCCTGCGCTTCGAGCACGTTCTCCGACGCGTTCGACGTCGCTGTGTACAGCGTCCCCGTGGCGACGAGGACGCCGAGGAAGATAACGGCGGTCGAGCCGCTAACACCGAATCCCATCGAATCTCCTCCCGTAAGCGACTAACTCCTCGTACAGTTGTCCCCGCGGGACGTCCTCCGCGAGGCGACAGACGTACGCGAGGCTCGTCTGGTGGTCGTCGATGCGGAGTTCGTGGTCGTCGGCGTCTTCGACCGACGGCGCAATCTGTCCGACGTGGGCGTTCAGTTCGCTCTCGACGGCGCGCGATATCCAGTCCTGCTCCCGATACTGGCGAAGCGCGCGTGACGCGCCGAGCGCGCCGCCGACCGCGACGAGATGTTCGACCCATTCGAGGACGAGCACCTCGGAGACGTAGTTCGACGGGAGCGCAGCCAGGTAGGCGTCGGACTCCTCGACCGCCGCCGACGGCTCGGGTTCGGCGGCCGCGTCGTCCTCGTCGTCGACCGAAAGCTCGTCTTTGGCCATCGCCGCGGTGGCGTACTCTGCCTCTAGCTCGTCGAGCGTCTTGCGGACGTCACCGTCGGCGTCTTCGACCTCGGGTTCGTGTTCGGACTCGGACGGTTCGTCACTCGGATCGTCGGCCTCGTCGGCGTCGGCGATCGCTTCGAATTCGTCTTCGACGCTGTCAACCGGCTCGTCTTCGAAGTCGTCTTCGAGGTCGACCGCCGCGTCGGCGAGGTCCGTTTCGGCGTCGTCCGCCTCTCCTTCGTCCGCCTCCGCTTCGTCTTCTTCGTCCCAGCCGCCGCCCTCCTCGTACTGTTCTTTGAGGTCGTCGAAGCTCGCGCCCCCCGCGCCGCCCGAGTCGTCGGCCTCGTCGGCCTCGTCGTCGTCGTCGAGCACGTCCGCGGGGCTCTCGCGCTCGGCTTCCACGAGTTCGTCTTCCGCGGCGAGTTCCGCTTCCTTCGCGCCCTCTTCGGCGTCGAGTTCGCCGAAGTCGTCGTCGAAGAACGACTCGGCGTCGGCGTTCGCCACGTCCGGGTCGAGGTGCTCTTCGTCCTCGGCTTCCGCCTCGAAGAGACCGAACGCCCCGCCACCGCCGTCGAGGCCGCCCATCTCGCGGGCGTCGTCGACGAACGGGTTGATGCCGCGGGTGACCATCTCGTAGATGTCGAGCAGTTTGCGAATCGTGTCGTCGAGCTCTTCGACGGTCTCACCGATCTGTTTGTTCTCTTCGCGGACGGTGTTCATCCCCGACGAGATGGCGCTTACTTCGTTCTCGAGTTCGCCGACGCGATCTTCGAGCTCTGCGAGTTCCTCGCTGTTGTCGTCGTCGAATCCGCCGAAATCGTCATCGTCGAATCCGTCGTCGAGGTCGTCGCCGAAGTCACCAAACTCGTCGGAGAGGTCGTCTATCCCCTCCTCGAATCCAAGTCCATCGTCTGATGACATGTGTTGTCCTTCCGTCTCCGTTTCGTCCCCGGCGTCAGCCGTGCCTTCGTCGTTCTGCCACTCCATCATGCTCGCAGCGAGCACCTCCGCACCGTTTGCGGGGCGCTTCGTTCGAGCGACGGCCTGTCACCCGGCCGAGCGGCGGACCGGCCGGGGAGGTCCGACGGACTCGGGGGAGCAGGTAACATTGGTGCAAGGTACGTAAGTCGGTACAAGAAAGTTCCCGTTTCGTTATCAGTAGCGATATTTTAGACGTTCGGAATTTTCGCCGGCTAAGTATGTAATAAAAGTCAGACGGCGCCGTAGCGGCGGTAAGAAGAATTATCCGGCGTCGGCACGGACGTTCTTCCGACAGCCACACACACGTTTCAACACAATCATGACAGAACTAGTCAAGACCGGTGTCGAAGGACTCGATTCCATCCTGAACGGCGGTATCGTCAAGAACGCCGCGGTGCTCATCAGCGGAAACCCGGGGACGGGAAAGAGTATCCTCGGCCTCCAGTACCTCTACAACGGCGTCGACCAGTTCGACGAAGGGGGCCTGTATCTCACCTTCGAGGAGACCGAAGACGACATCCGCGAGGCGGCCGAGTCCATCGGCTTCGACCGCTGGCACGAGTACGTCGAGTCCGGAGATATCAAGGTTTACGACAAGCGGACGCTCCTCCGCGACGGTGACTTCTCGACGACGCTCGACCGCATCCTCGGCGACCTCCAGGACACCAACTACGACCGACTCGTCCTCGACTCGCTGACGATGTTCCAGCTGTTTTTCGACGACGAGAAAGAACAGCGCCAGTACCTCCTGAAGTTCATCGACATCCTGAAGGACAGCGGCCTCACCTCGCTTCTGACCACCGAGCAGTCGGCGATCTTCCCCGAGACCGACATCGGCCTCGAGAACTTCCTGACCGACGGGAACATCTACCTCATCCAGAGCCCCGCGGGCGCGACGAGCAACCGCTACGTCTGGGTGGCGAAGATGCGCAAGCAGAGCATCAAGAACTCGATGTTCCCACTGGAAATCGCACAGGGCGGCATCAAGATATACGAGCAGGCGGCCGGGTTCTCCATGGTCGGCGAGTCCCCGCCGTGGTTCGGCGAAGAGACCGAGTAACTCGCTTCGCGTTTCTCTTTTGGCTCGGTGCGTTTCAGCACTCTCGTTCGCTCCGAGACGGGGTACGGAACTCGGCTCGGCGCGTGACGAACACCGCTGTGGGCACTAACGGGGTTCTGTGGCGATAAAAAAAAAGCGCAGCAGCGAGAGACCGATTAGAGTTTAATCGGGTCGCCGCGCTCCTTGCCGGCGAGCTGCTGGGGCATCGTCATGATGACCTGCGTGGTGCCGCCGGTCCGCGAGGTAATTTCGAGCGTGACGCGCTCGCCGGTGCCGAGACCGGTTCCGCCCTCAATGGCGGACGTGTTGATTTTGACCTCGTAGCGGTCGTTCATGCTGTTGAGGACGCCGAACGAACCGTCGTCGTCGGTGACCTCGTCCATCAGGAACTCGTTGCTGTCCGCGTAGGTACGAACGTCGTTGGTCTCTCCGTCGTCGGACTGGTTGGTCAGCGTCGTGACCGTGTCGTCACTGAGGTACTTGATGGACGACTCGTTCATGTCGACGCTGGAGGAGCCGGCGGCGAGACGAATCGTGAGGGTCATGTTGTCGATGTCCTCGGAGTCGCCAACCGTACCGTGCGCGTTGAGGACTTCGACGCGGTTCGTGACCTTGTTCACGGACTGCTCGCCCGCATCTTCGGCCGTTGCCTGGAGGAAGCCAGCGGTGTTGACGAGGACGCCCGCCGCGATTGCGGCAACCAGGACCATCGCGATGAAGACGATGAGCGTTCCGATACCGACCTGACCTCTGTCTTCGTCGTTGAACAGTTCGCTAAACATTTACAGTGCCACCGGGTCGTTGTTGTCCTTGCCCGCGAGCTGCTGGGGCATCGTCAGGATGACCTGCGTCGTGCCGCCGTTGCGCGAGGTTATCTCGAGGGTCACCGATTCACCCGTGCTGAGGCCGTTCTTGTTCGCCCCTTCGATGACGGAGGTGTTGATGACGATCTCGAAGCGGTCGGTCTGGCTGTTGAGAATCGGGAACGAGGTGTCATCGTCCTGAATCTTACGGACCGCGAACTCGTCGTTTCCGGCGGTCGACCAGTTGATGCCGTCCGCGTTGTCCGTGTTGTTGTTGACGAGCGTCCGAGCCGTGTCGTCGCTGAGGTATTTAATCGTCGTGTTGTTCAGCGAGACCGAACCGGAACCGGCTGCCAGACGCGAGGTGAGGTTCACGAAGTCGACGCTCTTCGTCGACGTTCCGTTAACGATACCGTGAGTCGACACGACGTCGACGCGGTTCGTGACCTTGTTCACAGATTGCTGTCCGGCGTCCTCGGCGGTGGCTTGCAAGAAGCCAGCCGTGTTCACGAGGACGCCCGCCGCGATTGCGGCGACCAGAACCATCGCAATGAAGACGATGAGGGTCCCGATACCGACCTGGCCCCGGTCTTCGGTGATGTTTTCGAACATGGGTTGTCGTGGGTTTGGTCCCACACTCAGTGGGAGCGAGGAACCGTCACTCGTCAACTTGGAGAGGTGCTACATAACGCTACGGCCCTCAATATCAAGACTGATATCTGTCGGGCGGTACGTCGATAAGTAAAATACTCCGCACGCTCACGCGAGGCGCTAGGCGGTACTCGTCTCAGAAAACGTAAGAAAAGACTCCGGAGTCGGAGCGGTTCAGTCCTGCGTAATCTTCCGCCACACGTCGTCGAGTTTGTTCTTCACCTCCGGGCGCTCGGTCACGCTGACGGTGTAGTCGTCGGCCTCGAACCGGACGACGATTTCGTCGACTTCGCGCCGGTAGACGTTCGTCCGTCGGTGCTCGTCGGAAAGAACCCGGTCGTGAAGTTCGAGGAGGCCCGCTGCCGTCAGTTCCTCGATTCGGCGATAACAGGTCGCGATGGGGATATCCAACATCTCGCTGAACTCCTGTGCCGAGTGGGGTTCGTCCGCGGCACGGAGGATGTCGGGGTTGTATTCGTTCCCCAGTGCGGAGAGGGTCCTGTCAGACTCCATAGATGGAAATTTATCGGAACGCACCGCTTGTCAATGTGTTGGTTGTCTCTCTGCCACGTTCTCAGTCATAGTAGTGAGTCCCGAACGCCCGGTGACGATGGGATTATATGCCACGGCACCGAGCATCCACCGATGGACGACGATGACGAGCGTCCTCCCACTCACCCGCGAGAACAGGGAGTCGTCGGGCCGGACGACCTCGATATCAGCTGCGACGAGCACGTCGCGGCGCTCGACACGGGCCGGTACGTCATCTCGACGGGAGAAAACAGGCCGCCCGCGCCGGTCGACGACGCCGACGACGACGGGCATCAAGCGTCCGACGCAGCGGCCGCCACACCGCCCGGTTCCGAGGACGGTGAGCGCGACAAAGACGCGTCGACTCCCGAACTCGTCCTCCCGAAAGACCCGAAAAAACGGGCCGTGCTCGCCCGCCGACTGCTCGCAGAGCGCGTCGGGGCTGTCAGTGCGGACCACGCGCTCGTCACCACTGCTCTTGTCGATGGCGAGGTAACCCGTCACGAGACCGTCTCCGACGACGTGACCGAGGTCGTCAACTCGTTTCTCTCGTGGTACGCCGACGCCATCGGCAGCGCCGACACCCCGCCCGACGAGGTGCTCGGTATCCTGCTTTTAGCCTCGGAGGTACAGGTCACCTATCCCGGTCGGGCCGTCGAGGCGCTCGCGACCGCGAACGGACTCGACCGCGACGACAGTATCGGTGACCTCCTCGACGCCGTCGGAGAGACCGGCGCTTCGTTCCCGCCGCGTCGACGATGATGCGCCGGTGACAGGCTCCGGTTCGGGCACCGGAGTCCCCGAATCTTCGGTCGACACGATGTGGCGCGGGCGAATCGCCCGTCTGATGCCGTATCATCCTTGATAATGGGGAGGAAGGGTTTATGGTGTGATTTTCGGAAAGCTGGAGGTATGGCAAGCAAGGTACTGGTCGTGGACGATTCTGCGTTCATGCGGAACCTCCTCAAACAGCTCCTCGAGGGTGAACACGAAGTCGTCGGCGAGGCCGAAAACGGGGTCGAAGCGGTGGAACTCTACCGCGAACTCGAACCCGATGTCGTCACGATGGACGTCGTGATGCCGATTCGAAACGGCATCGAAGCGACGTCCGAGATCAAGTCGCTCGACGCCGGCGCATCGGTCATCATGTGCACGTCGGTCGGACAGGAAGAGAAGATGCGCGAAGCGGTCGAAGCAGGGGCGGACGGCTACATCACGAAACCGTTCCAGAAGCCGAACGTGCTCCAGGCTATCGCCGACGTGATTCAGGCAGAGGCATGAATCTCGACGTTCGGTCGCTTCGCACGTTCAGTCGGCTCGCCCACTCGGGCGCGGAGAAAGCCGCGGGCTCTCTGACTACGCTCGCCGGTATCGACACGTACGTCAACGTCACCAAGGTGGAACTCGGAACGAAGTCAGACGTCGAAAACGAGTTCGCCGAGCGCGACCTCGTGAGCGTCCACATCGGCTTTTCGGGCGGGCTGGACGGCCACACCGTGTTGGCGTTCTCGCCCGAGTCCGCAGAGCGTCTGGTCGACGCGCTGATGCCGGGTATCGACGCCACCGACGCCGAGGGCGAACTCGCCGAGAGTAGCCTCAAAGAGGTCGCGAACATCATGCTCGGCGGCTTCATCGACGGTTGGGCCGACTACCTCGATACCACCGTCGACATCACGACGCCGACCTACGTCGACGACGAGAACGACGGCCCGCTCGACCACGTCGACGCCGAGGGCTTCGAGAACGGCGGCGACGACGAACACGTCCTCGTCTTCCGTAACCAGTTGGAGGCCGCTGACAACGCCATCGAGTTCGACCTGTACATGGTGCCGACCGCCTCGTCCATCGAGACCATCGTCGAGGCGAGCGGCGAGGACGGCGCGCTCCCGGTCGAGTCGTTCGCCGCCTTCTCCGAGATGATAAACGACGGTGCGAACCAGGCCTCGGAAGACATCACGGCAATGACGGGTATCGACACGACCGTCGAGGTGAGCCGGCTGAGCTTCGTCCCCATCGAGGGCGTCCCCATGTCGTTGACTGACGCGGTCCGCCGCGGCGTCGTGTTGGAGTTCAGCGGGACGCCGAGCGGCTACATCGCCATTCTCTTCGACGAGCCGTCGGCCGAGAACATCGCGAGCAGCCTCCTGCCGGGCATGGAGGGCGACGAGGCGATGCGCCAGAGCGCGATTCAGGAGATCGGCAACATCACGACCTCCGGCTTCCTCGACGGCTGGGCCAACGCGCTCGAGACGACCATCGACATCTCGCCGCCGAAGCACGTCCACGACATCGGGTCGGCCATCATCGACCCGCTTGCGACCGACCTCGCGCAGTCCCAGGAGTACGCGTTCCTCATCGACTCGACCATTCGGACGGACGACGACGAGTTCACCTGCGACATCTACGCGCTGCCCGACGAGACGGAACTGCGCAAGGCGCTCAAGCAACTCTCGCCCGTCGCGTGAACCCTCCGTAGAGGCACTCAGCAATGCAAGTATACACCACGGACACGCCCGCGGCCCGCTCCGGTCGAATCAAGGTCGGCATCGCCGACTACGCCATCTCCGGCGACGAGAGCACGCTGACCACGAGCGGTCTCGGCTCCTGTATCGGCGTCGCGTTGTACGACCCCGAGACCCGCGTTTCCGGTCTCGCACACGCGATGCTCCCGGAGGCCGACGGCGGCGGCGAGCCGGCGAAGTTCGTCGACACCGGCATCGAACTCCTGCTCTCGGAGATGCGAGCCGCCGGCGCGGACATCGACCGCGTCGTCGCGAAAATCGCCGGGGGAAGCACCATGTTCGACTTCACCTCGGCCGACGGTGACGGCAGTATCGGCGATAGAAACGTCGCCGCGACGCGAGCGACGCTCGACGGGTTCGGCATCGACGTCGTCGCCGAGGACGTCGGCGGCTCCCACGGCCGGTCGTTGGAACTCGACAGCGAGACTGGTGACCTCCGCGTTCGGAGCGCAAAAAGCGGCAACCACGTCCTCTGAGCGCTGTTTTTGACGAATTTCGACGAGACTCGCGACCGGGAAGAACACGTCGAGCGCCGACCACGACCGCCGAGCCGGGTCGCCAACGATACTGGCCTCGACGGTTCGGTGTTCGACCTGAGATATCAGTTCTGATAGCGCCTCGAATAGATTTATGTCGCCTCCTTCGAATGCTTTCACCGAAACGGTACGATATCGCGTGTGACACCACGGACAGCGCTCTGCGCTCTCCGCCGCCCTGAGTCGGGGGACTCGGGGGGAATCGTGCCGTCCTGAACGAGGTGACCCATGTACTTGGACCCGGACGAATACGACCCTGACGAACTTCGACGTATCGCGCGTGACGCCCCACGACCCAGACGGAACGGCGACGGCCGCTTCGACGACGGGAGATTCGATGACAGCCGCTTTGACGACGGCCGGTTCGACGACCGGAGCCCCTTCCGGTTCGACAACCCGCTTTTCGACCGGAGCCGACAGGAGGCGTCCGAGGCGCTCCGGTCGAGTCAGCTCGAACACCTGCTCGTCCACCAGTCTCGCGGCGAGGAAGACGGCGTCGAAAAGCCGTACCTCCGCTCGCTTCCGGACAAGTACGGCGCTGAGCGCGTCGTCTTCGACTGGCTCGAGTTCCTCGTCCTCAAGGGCGGGTTCAAGCGGGCGATGGACGCCCTCCGGTACTATCAGACGGTCGACTGGGTCACGCCAGACGTCGAGGAGACGCTCCGAGACTACCTCCTCGGCTTCTCCGCTGATGTCGACGAACCGACCGACCTCGACGTCGACGACCACCTGCTGAGTCTGGTCTACGTCGCACGTCTCTCCTCGATGGTGTGACGCCGACCGACGGGTCTCGAATACGGTCTCTCCTTCCGACAACCGAGTGTATACCATGACTGCGCGAACCACCCGCCCGCCGAGTCTGACCCGAGTTGATACCGCATGACGAACGACGCAGCCGCCGCTACCGACGCTGATGTGACGTCCGAGTCCGACGAGACCGACGTGCCGACGGCCGTCGGCGTCAAGTTCGGGAGCGCCCGGACGGCGCTCGCCTTCGACGACGGCGACGCGGCGAGGACGGTTCACCTCCCCTCGCGCCCGGCCGACGGCGAAGACGCGCTCACCGGCGACGAGGATGTCCACCACGATGGGGAGGCGGTCCGAGAGTCCCCCGAGCGAGTCGAGTCCATGCTCCGCTCGGGCGTGCCCGCGACCGTCCGCGACGCCGAGTCGTTCGAGCGGTTTGTCCGCGAACTCTGCGCGCGACACGACCTCCCCGCGGACAGCGCCGTCGTGTACGCGATTCCGACCGTCGACGACGATATCGGCCTTGCGAACTTCGGCACCGCGGTCGGCGAGTGCGGCATCGGTGAGGCGCTCGCGCGCGGATTCCCCGAGTCGCTGTGCGCGTCGATTCCGGCGCTCGGCGACGGAATCGAGGCGGTCGACGAGGTCTTTGTCGCGCTCAACCTCGGCGCGACGAACCTCGAAGCGTGCGCGTACCGACGCGGAGAGCGGTTGCTTCCGTTCGTCTCCGCGGAGGCGTCCGGTGACCGCGTCGACCGACGCATCGCCGAGGCGGTCGAAGCCGAGACGGGTGGGCGAGTGACGGTCGATCCCGCCACCGCCCGCGAGTACAAGGAGACCCACGCCGACTTCGGCGGGTTCGAGCCCTTCACCGACGCGGTCGAACGCGGGAACGAGGGGGCACACGAGTTTACCGTCGAGCGGGGCGTGATGGAGCCGTTGGACGAGTATCTCGACGACGTGGTCATCGAGCTCGGCGATTTCTTCTCGCGACTGGCGAGCTCGCACATGAAAACCTATCAGCTCGCTCGCGCTCGCCCGCTCGTCGTCTCCGGCGGGATGGCGTGCATTCCCGGACTGGTCGAGGAACTCGAAGCGCGGCTCGCCGCGGAACTCGACCGCCCGGTGAACGTGGTCGTCCCCGACGACCCGGTGACCGCCGCGGCCGAGGGCGCACACAGGCTCGCGGTGCGGCTCCGCGACGCGGCCTAAACGCTCGGCTCTCGGGTCGTCTCGTTTTCTATGCGACTCACCCAGTCGCTGCGTAGCTCAGTCTGTCTCCGACTCGGTCGCCACTGTCCCGCCGTCGCTGACGGAGACCGCTCGGTCGGCGCTCCGGAGGCCGACGATTGCGATGGTCCCCCTGGGGTCGTTCTCCGCGAACCGAAGCTGACCGTTCGAGCGGTCGATTATCCACTGGACTAACCAGAGCCCAAGCCCGCTGATGTGTTGGAGCGGCGTCTCGGTCCCCGATTCGAGGACGGAGAGCTCGGCGTCGGGAACGCCCGGCCCGTTGTCGGCGATTCGAATCTCCACGAAGTCGGTCGAGGTCGCGCTCCGCTCGACCGTGACGCCGACTTCCGGAATGACTCGGTCGTTGTGTTCGAGCGCGTTGTCGATGAGGTGTTTGATAGCCGATTCGATGAGGTCGTCCGCGGAGACCCACACCTCGTCGGGGAGGCTCCGGTGGACGATGGCCTCGGGGTAATCGGACTCGATGTCGTCCAACTGCGCCTCGATGCGCTCGACGACCTCGACGGGCTCGATTCCGGACGACCCGCGGGTCAGCGTCGTGTCGATGTGGCGAGTCTGCTCGCCGAGTTCGACCAGCGACGACGCCTTCCGCTTTATCGTTCGGGCGTGGTCTTTCGACTCGGCGGGGATACGCTCGTCGAGGAGGAGGTCCGCGTGGCCGAGGATGACGTTCATATCGTTTCTGAGGTCGTGTCGGAGGACGCGATTCAGCACCCGGAGGCGCTGTTCGTAGCGATGGCGACTGGTCACGTCCCGCGAGTTCAACACGACGCCGTCGACGGCGGGGTCATCGAGGAGGTTCACACCGACCGTCTCGAACCGTCGCCACATGCCGTTCTTGTGGCGGATTCTGAACTCCGAGCGCACGGGAGAATCGCCGGATATCACCTCGTCGAGGCGGCCGGCGACCCGGTCTCTGTCTTCGGGGTGGACGAGGTCGAGTACCGATTCACCGACGAGCGCGTCGGTCTGATAGCCGAGAACCTCGGTCATCGAAGGGCTCGTGTAGGTCCGTTCGCCGTCCTCGTCGAGGACGGTGATGACGTCCCGGGAGTTCTCGATGAGCGCGCGGAACTCCTCTTCGGTTCGCCGACGCTCCGTCACGTCGTAGAAGACGAGCAAGAGCGCGCGGTCGTGCGTCTGGTCGCCGACCACTTCGGAACGAATCTCGAAGTAACGGCAGGTGCCGCCGTCTTCGACGACCGCCTCAGCCCTGTCTCGACCCTCCAGAACCGTCCGGACCTCGGCCGGAACGCGAATGCTTTCGAGGACCGGCTCACCGATGCACTCGTCGACCGGTCGCTCTAATAGCTCCGAGGCGGCACCGTTCGATTCGACGATTCGGTCCTGTTCGTCGAGGACGACGACTGCGTCCCGCATCTCCGAGAGAATCGCGTCGCGGGCGATGGGTGTGATGTCGAACAGCTGGTGTCTGAACAGTGCCCAGAGCACGACGACCGAGCTGACGCCGATAGAGAGGGGAACCGGGTTGATTCGAATCGGGAAAAAGAACTCACTGGCGAGTGCGGCGAGGGGTATGAGACCGGCGACAACGAGGAACCCGGCCTGTCGTCGATGGATGCTCGAACTCCGGAGGTACGTCTTTCCGATGACGGTCAGCCCGGTGAGGGCGACGCCGGAGCCGTAAATCACGTGTACGACGAAGGGGAGCTCCGGACCGAGCGGGACGAGAAGGTGCAGACCGGCTCCGCCGGAGTTGTCCGGTGCGGTGACCGTCCAGAGGTCGAGCGAGGACCCGAGAAGTCCGTGAGAGTGGTTCGTCAGCGCGAGGGCGATTGCGACGGCGGGCTCGATGGCGAGAAAGCCGACCATCTGGGTGGTGAGCAGTTGGTCCTCGCCGGCGTAGACGAGGGCGAAGATGAGCCATATCGTGGGGACCACGGCCGCGCCGGCCCAAGCTAGATAGGCGTAGAACAACTCGGCTCCCGGCGTCGTCGCGAGAAAGGCGAAGCCGTACGCGGTGGCCCAGATACTCCCGGAGAGCGTCAAGAGTGCGAACGGGAGGCGGACCCGCCGAGAGTAGAGTCGGAACCGACCGAGGACGACGAGCGTCACGACCCCCGCGAGGATACCCGCGGCGAACAGCGCGTACGCGTACGGGAACTGCTCAACGCTGGTCATGGGTTGGTCGTGGTGCGCATCTGTGAGCCTCTGGAACTGTTATTTCCGATGAGTGTCACATCGGAGCGATATCAAACGTGTATCCGTTTCTGAACTTAAGCAGTTCGACCTCTCTATCAACGGTGATACTCGGTTTCGTCTGAAAGGCAAGCGGCCGGTTCGAGCCCGTCTCACGCCTCAATAAGGGCCTCATTCACCGGATAGTCGGATACATTATCAGATATAACATCACGGAGACTGCTGACGGTTCGCGCGCGGGCGCAGAACTGTCGATATTCGGACGTTCGCCCGAACGCTTAATTCGGATGGACGCACACGCAGGGATAGATGCCGCGCGAGTCACGTCGTCCCAACGTCGTCGAAGACCCGAGCGGACCCGGGCCCCGTCGGGACACCAGCGACCGGTCGTTCGACTGGGTCGACGCGCCGACGAACCGGACGTGGAGCGACGTTGCCCACGAGCGCCTCCTCGCGACGACCGCGGCGGTCACGTCGGACGGCGAGCCGTTTCTCGACGAAATTCCGCGGACCCCGCGGGCCGAGCGGGTGCTTCTCGAATGGTGCGTCCACCTCGTCGAACGATTGGGTGGCCGCGGCGCGCTGGAGATGGCGTCGTACTACCGCGACATCGGCTGGATCGGCGACGGAGCCCACGACGCGATTCGCGAGCGCGTCGTCTCCTTTACCGTCCCCTCGGACTTCGAGGACGCGCCGACCGAAGAAGACCACGTCCGCAGTTTCTCGTACGTCGCCCGGCTGTCGGCGATGGCCGAGTCGGACTGAGCCTCAGCCCACCTCGAGCGCCCTCAGAGGCCGAGTTCGCGGCCGATGATGAGGTGTTGAATCTCGCTCGTCCCCTCGCCGATTTCCATGAGCTTCGCGTCGCGGTAGAACCGCTGGGGAGCGAAGTCGGTCGTGTAGCCGTAGCCGCCGAGCACCTGCACCGCGTCCTCGGCGACCTCGCGGGCGGCCTCCGAGGCGTCGAGTTTCGCCAGCGCGGACTCCCGGCTGACCCGCTCGCCGGCGTCGTACCGCGTCGCTGCCTTGTGGGTGAGCAGTCTCGCGCGCTCGGTCTTGCGGTGCATCGAGACGAGTTTGTCGCGGATGGCGTCGAACTTCGAAATCGGCTGGTCGAACTGCTCGCGCTGTTTCGCGTACGCTTTGGCGTGACCGTACGCGCCCTCGGCGAGTCCCACCGAGAGCGCCGCGATGGAGATGCGGCCGCCGTCGAGCGTCTTCATGGTCTGCTTCCAGCCCTCGCCCTCCTCGCCGAGGAGTCGGTCTTCCGGCACCCAGCAGTCGTCGAAGGAGAGCTCGCAGGTCGGCGAGCAGTTGAGGCCCATCTTGTCCCACTCGGTCGTCACCTCGAAGCCGTCGTCGTTCTCCGGGTCGACGATGAACGTCGAGATGCCGTCGTAGCCCGCGCCGGGGTCCGTGACGGCCTTCACGAGGACGGAGCCGGCGACGCTCGCGTTCGTGATGAACTGCTTCGTTCCGTTGATGACGTAGCCGTCGCCGTCCCGCTCTGCGACGGTGTCCATGTCGCTGGCGTCGCTTCCGGAACCGGGTTCGGTCAGCGCCCAGCCGCCGAGGTACTCGCCGGTCGCCAGCGGCGTGAGCCAGCGTTCCTTCTGCTCGTCGGTGCCGAACAGCTCGATGGGCTTCGACGCGAGGCTGACGTGGGCGGCGTACGACAGGCCGATTCCGCCCGAGACGCGACCGAGTTCCTCCACGACGAGAGCGTACATCAGCTGGTCGCCGCCGAGACCGCCGTACTCCTCGTCGATGGGGACGCCCATCACGTCCAACTCGGCCAACTGGTCGAATATCTCTGCGGGGAACCGGTGTTCGTCCTCGATGTCCTGCGCGATGGGCGCGATTTCTTCCTCGCAGAACTCACGGACGGTGTCACGAATCATCCGGTGTTCGGCCGGGATGTCGAAGTCCATGCGACCAACTATCGCCGTGCCGGACATAAACTAATCGAACGACCATGAAGGATTTGGCCGTCGCGGGCGGCGAAGCGGGGGCGGCCGACCACTTTCGGGCCGACCATTCCCGGCTCGTCCGCTCCCACCGCGTGGGAATAGGCGTCCGGGTCTTTTTGCGCCGGGGTCCGACGTTCTCGTATGTACTCTCGCATCCTCTTTCCGACCGATGGAAGTGACTGCGCGGACGCTGCCTTGGACCACGCCATCGAGCACGCCCGCACCTACGACGCGACGCTCGTGGCGCTCTACGTCGCCGACGTGCGCGAGGTCGGCTACGCCGCGCCTGCACTCTCGCTCGAACGGGTCCGCGAGGCGCTTCTCAAAAGCGGCAAGCAGGTGTTAGACCGCGTCGCCGAGAGGGCCCGCAAGGCCGGTGTCGAGGTCGAAACCGTCGTCACCGAGGGAACTCCCGCGAGCGAGATTATCCGCCACGCCGACGAGCGGGACATCGACCTCGTCGTGATGGGCACCCACGGCCGCAGCGGCATCGACCGCTATCTCATCGGCAGCGTCGCCGAGCGGGTCGTCCGCGGCTCCGACGCACCCGTGTTGACCGTCCGACAGGAATCGGCGTAGGCCCACGAGGTTAAGCCGCCCCTCGTCTTACGGGGGTGCATGGACCTCCGTCGGCTCGTCCGCGGCCGCCTCGGGTGGCCGCGTCTGGAGACGGTCGCCCGCGAACTCGCCCGGCGATACGACCGCGACAGCCTCCACATCCGATTTCTCGAGGCGGACAACTGGCTTTCGACCCCGATGGTCGTCGACGACGAGTGGTTCGTGAAAGTCATCTCCAAACAGAACTCGCTCGTCCACGCCGTGTTCACGACCGGGCGGAACCTCGGCGCGTTCTCCAGCGGGACGGAGGGTTTTTTCGGTCATTTCGGGACGCCGCTGGAGATGGCCGAACACGAACTCGAAGCGACGAAGCGACTCCGGAACATCGGCCTGCAAGCGCCCGCGCCGGTCGAGGCGTTCGAGGTGGACGGCCTCGGCGTGCTCGTCCTCGAATACCTGCCGAACTTCCACACCCTCGACACCGCCCCGCGGGAGGAAGTCGAACGGCTCGCGCCCGAGTTGTTCGCGGCGCTCTCGGAGATGCACGACAACCACCTCGCCCACGGCGACCTCAGAGCCGAGAACGTCCTCGTCCGCGAGGACGGCATCTACTTCATCGACGCGACGAACGTCAACGACGAGGGGATGCGCGACGCCCGCGCGTACGACCTCGCCTGCGGGCTGGCGGCGCTCGAACCGCTCGTCGGCCCCAAGAAGGCCGTCGCCGCGGCGCTCGACTCCTACGAGGTGGAAGCGCTCTTGGACGCCGTCGACTTCCTCGACTTCGTCAACATCCGGCCCGACCACGACTTCGACGCCGCGTCACTCAAAGGCGAGATAGAAAAGCACGCGGCGTGAGTCCTCGGTTCGGTTCCGCGGCCGCCGCGCCGACCCGACTCACTCGCAGGGGAGCGTCCCGTCGTAGCTCGCGTCGCCGACCACGACGACCCCACACATCGCCGTCGAGCCGTGGATGCCGCAGTCGTACTGGTAGACGCCGGGGTCGTCGAAGCGGTAGGTGACCCGCCCGTCGCGACCGACCGTCTCAGACTGAAACGACCAGTCGGTCGCCGCGTCGTCGAAGGTCGCCGCGCGGACGTTGTGTTGAAGCGCCTCTCCGTTTTCCCACGCGACCGTCGTCCCCGGCTCGACCGAGAGCCGCATCGGTGAGAAGGCGACGCCCTCCATGACGACGAGCGAGCCGGACGCATCGCCTGACGCCGGCTCAGTCGTCGAACCCGGTGATTCGCTCGTCGGCGTCGGCGACGCTGTCGGTGTCGGTGTCGGTGTTGGTGTCGCCGTTGAACTCGGAGACGACGCCGCGGTTTCGGTCGGGGGCGACTCCGTCTCCTCGCTCGGCATCTCCGTCTGGTCGCCACCCGTACAGCCGGCGAGCAGTCCGAGTCCGATCACAGCGGCGAGGGCACGTCGTCTCGTGAGTCGCATACCAGTGGTCGGGCCACCCGAAGAATAAGCGATGTCCCAAATTCCGCCCGATTGGAACCCCATCTCGCCGACAACGGCGAGGGGCTGCGGGCGGAACGCGGTTCTGGGGGAGTTCGGCCGCGGGTCGCGCCCGCGGCTCGCGAGTTACTCGCCCTCGACGCCCTCGTAGTCCGCGCCGCCCATGTAGAGCCGCGAGACTTCGGGGTCGTCGAGGAGGCCGTCGGCGTCGCCCTCGTAGGCGACGGTCCCCTGGTCGAGGACGTAGCCGCGGTCGGAGATGCCGAGCCCCTCGCGGGCGTTCTGCTCGACCATCAGGACCGCGGTCCCGAGTTCGTTCACCTTCTTCACGTCCTCGAACACCGACTGGACGATGTTGGGCGCGAGGCCCGCCGAGGGCTCGTCGATGAGAAGCACCTCGGGCTCCATCACGAGCGCGCGGGCGAACGCGAGCACCTGCCGCTGGCCACCCGAGAGCGTCCGGGCCTTGGCCGAGCGCTTCTCGTCGAGAATCGTGAACTGGTCGTACAGTTCGTCGATTCTGGCCTGTAGGCCCTCGGAGCGGGCGACGCCACCCATCTTGAGGTTCTCGTCGATGGTGAGAGAGGAAAAGACGTTGTCCACCTGTGGGACGTAGCCCATCCCGACGCGGACGAGGTCTTCCGGCTCCTCGCCGGTGATGTCTTGTCCGCTCAGTTCGACCGATCCGGTCCACGGCTTGAGGAGGCCGAACACCGTCTTGAGGACGGTCGACTTCCCCGCGCCGTTCGGCCCGATGATACAGACGATTTCGTCCGATTCGAGGTGGAGCGTCAGGTCGGGGAGGACCTGCACCTCGCCGTAGCCGCTGTCGACGCCCGAGACGTCGAGTGCGCGCTCGGTCATGGGCCGGCCCCCCCGAGGTACGCCTCGATGACGCGGTCGTCGGAGCGGACTTCGTCCGGCGAGCCCTCCATGAGCACCTTCCCTTGGTCGAGAACGATGATGGGGTCTGCGAGGTCCATGATGAACGGCATGTCGTGTTCGATGATGAGGAAGGTCTGGCCCTCCTCGTTGAGTTCGCGGATGAACCGCTTGATGTCGTTTGCGAGCGTCGGGTTGACGCCGGCGACCGGCTCGTCCAAGAGCAGGATGTCGGGGTCCGTCGTGAACGCCCGCGCGAGCTCGACGAGCTTCATCTGCCCGCCGGAGAGGTCGGTCGACGGCTGGTCGATGAGGTGCCCGATCTCGAACCGTTCGAGCAACTCGCGCGTCTGTTCGATGTTCGCCCGCTCCTCTTCGGTCACGTCGGAGCCGGAGAAGAAAAGCGAGAAGATCGACTCGCCTTTCTGCGGTCCGGGGCCGACGAGCATCGCCTCGCGGACGGACATCCCCTCCAGCCGCCGGGGTGTCTGGAAGGTCCGAACGAGTCCCTTTCGGGCGCGCTCGTGCGGTTCGAGGTCGGTCACGTCCTCGCCGTTGACGGTGACGTGGCCGGCGTCGTTCTCGTAGAAGCCGGAGATGAGGTTGAACAGCGTGGACTTGCCCGCGCCGTTCGGCCCGATCATTCCGGTAATGGTCCCGCGTTCGACCTCGATGGAGACGCCGTCGGTGGCGACGAGGCCGCCGAACGCCTTCTCCAAGTCGGTCGTCTTCAGGACGACATCGTCCTTGCCGAGGTGGGCACCCTCGTACGCGCCGTCGTTCATCGGTCGTCACCTCCGTTCGAGGCGGTGCCGCCGTCCGGGACAGCACCCGACGGTGACGCGCCGCCGGTACTGCTCTCGTCGCGCGCCGCCGGCCAGATGAGTTCGTCCTTCGGGGGAAGGAGTCCGTCCTGCCGGAAGCGCATGATGAGGATGATGAGCCCGCCGACGAACAGCAGTCGCAGCGGAGCCAAGTCGATGCCGAGCGTCTGGATGAACCCGATGTCGTTGAGGAAGCGGGTCCCCTCGCGGATGGCGATGACGACGGCCGCGCCGACGACCGCCCCGCGGTTCGACCCGGTCCCGCCGAGGATGACGGCGATCCAGATGTAGAACGTCGTCAGGGGGACGAGGTCGGAGGGGTCGATGTAGAGGTTCAAGTGGGCGTAGAACGCCCCGGCGACGGCCATGATGACCGAGCCGATGACGAACGCCTGCATCTTGAACTGGTAGGTGTTTTTACCGAGCGCCTTCGCGAGGTCCTCGTCGGACCGGATGGTCCGGAGGACGCGCCCCCACGGCGACCGGTGGACGCGCCGGAGGAACAGGTAGACGACCGCGATGAGGACGACCACGATTGCGGCCGTCGTCGCGGCGTCTGTCAGCGGGAGCCACGACATGAGGTTCGGGATACCGCTGATACCGCTCGAACCGGCGGTCCACTGGCGCTCGTTGAGGATGATGGCGCGGATAACCTCGGCCAGTCCGAGGCTGGCGATGGCGAGGTAGTCCTCGCGCAGGCGCAGCGTCGGGATACCGATGAGCACCGCGATGAACGCGCTCACGACGATTGCCGCGAGGAACCCGAACACCGGGTGGAGTCCGAGTCCGAGTGGGGAGTTCGGTGCAGTCAACAGCGCGGCACAGTAGGCTCCGATTCCCCAGAACGCGGCGACGGAGAAGTTGATGAGCCCGGCGTAGCCCCACTGGACGTTGAGTCCGAGCGAGAGCAGGGCGTACATCCCGACGAGCGCGATTTGGAACAGGAGGAACCGCGGTCCGATGACGCCGGTGAGGACGCCGACGACGAGTAGCACCGTGATGAGTCCGAGCACTGCGAAGATGCGCCGCTCGGTCGGGTCGCGGACGAGCGTCTCGCTCACCCACGTGGACACGGCGCTCATCCGCTATCACCCGCGATTCCGCTCGGGCGAACGAGCAGGATGGCGACCATGATGACGAACGCGACGGCCGCGGCGTACCGCGAGCCGACCGGGCTGATGCCCCACTGGTAGAACAGCGGAACCAGTTCGTGGACCATCCCGATGACGAGACCGCCGAGCATCGCGCCGTAGACGGAGCCGATGCCGCCGAGGATGACCGCGGCGAAGACGATGAGCAGGATGTCGAAGCCCATGCGCGGGCGGACGAGTTCCTCCAGTCCGAGGAAGACGCCGCCGGCCGCGGCGAGCGCGCCGCCGATGAGCCACATGGCGAAGATGACCTCGCTGGTCCGAATCCCGCTGACCCGCGCGAGGTCCGCGTTGTCGGCGGTCGCACGCATCTTCCGGCCGAGGGTCGTCCGCGTCAGCGTCAGGTGCAGCGCCGTCACGAGCACGATAGTGAGCGCCACGACGACGAGGTTGCGCGGGGTGACCGCGATACCGAGCGTCTCGCGGACCCACGGAATCGGTCCCTGTCTGGGGACGCCGTAGCGCTCGGCCTCGGTCCCGAACGACAGGAAGACGAGCGCGCGATAGACGAGCGCGACCCCGATACTGGAGATGAGCAGGCCGATGGAGTCGGACCCCTTCACCGGTTGGTAGATGACGCGGTCGGTGATGACGGAGATGACCGCCGCCGCGCCCATGCCGAACGCGAGGGCGAGGAAGAACCAAAGCGGCAGGCCGAACACCCCCGCGTCGCCCAGCATCGGTCGGAGGAAGCCGACCGAGAACAGCGCGGAGAACGCCCCCACGGTCATGAGGTCGCCGTGGGCGAAGTTCGCGAAGTCCGCGATGCTGTAGACGAGCGACAGCCCGATGGCCGCGAGGACGATGATGCTCGAAAACACCACGCCGTTGGCGACGTACTGGAAGGGGCTGATTTGGAGCGGTATCACGGCTCCGGAACCCTCCAGTCGGTCGGTCGGCGTCCGTTCCGTGCGTGCATGGTTAGCTCGTGATGTAGTCGCCGAACACGTACTCGTGGTCCTGGACGCTGTAAATCTGGTAGTAGCCCGGCGGGTCGCCGTTCTCGTCGAGGTCGACCGGACCGCTGACGCCCTGATAGTTGATGTCGCTCGGCGAACCGCCGTCGCGCAGCACGGCCGCGGCCTCCTCGAAGGTGAAGACCTCCTCACCCTCGGGACGGGTCACGTCGCGGACGACGGACGCGAGCGCCTCGCCGGAGAACTCGTCGGCCGCCTCGATGGCGAGCGCCGCAACGGTCACGGCGTCGTAGGCGTACGCCGACCAGACCGTCGGCGTCGTAGGCGTACGCCGACCAGACCGTCGGCGTCGCGTCGTAGTTCTCCTCGAACGCGGAGACGAAGTTCTGGTAGTTCTCCTGGTCCTGCGGGGCGCTCTCGGTGATACCCTTCATCCCGTCCATACTGCCCGCGGGGGTGTTTTCGATGATAGAGTCGGCGACGGTGGACTCCGCACCGTAGTAGTCCACAGCGGTGTTGTAGCCCTGGTCGAACCCCTCGTTGACCATGACGGTGTACTCGTTGGCGTACGTGATGAACACCCACGCGGAGGCGTCCGTCGAGGCCATCTCGGTGAGGATGCCGCTGTACGACGACTGCCCCTGGTCGTGGGGCTCGTTGTAGGCGACGGTGCCGCCGAGGTCGGACTCGAACGTCTCGGCGAACACGTCCGAGAGGCCCGTCCCGTAGTCGTTGTTGATCCACGTGACGGCGACGGTGTCGTGGCCGTCGTCGTTGACGAGATTGGCGAGCGCTTGCCCCTTCGCGGCCCCCGAGGGGCTCATGCGGAGCAGGTCCGGCCGCGACGTGAGTTCGGGGCTCGTGCTGTTCTGGCTGATCTGGACGACGCCGGCGTCGTTGGTGACGCTGTCGTGGATGGCGATGGAGACGCCCGAGCCGACAGAGCCGATGAGGAGCGGCACGCCGTCCTGGTTGACGAGCTTCTGCGCGCCGTTGACCCCGCCCTGGTTCGTACTCTCGTCGTCCTCGACGGAGATTCTTAGCGACGCCCCCTCGGAGCCGATGCCTGCCTCGTTGATGGCGGCGAGTGCGAGTTCGCGGCCGCGGGTGTTGCGCTCGCCGTAGGGTGCGAGCGACCCGGTGAGCGAGTCGACCATGCCGATGGTGTACGACTCGCCGCTGCCACCGCTTTCCTCGGTCGTCGTGGTGGTCTCCTCACCGCCGCCACCGCCACTCTCCTCAGTCGTCGTGGCCGTGGCCGTGCCCTCGTCTTCGCCTTCGAGACAACCGGCGGTCGCCCCGACAGCTTCAGCAGCGTTCTGCGGTCCATGTCGTGTGGTGACATAACAAGATATGCTCTCCAATTATCGTAAATATACCTGTAACCGTTCATGGTCGGGCGCCCGAAACCCGCCGGACGAAACGAGCGTCCGGAGATTATTTCAGTAATATTTTTCAGAATGATTTGGTAGGGTCTCTCTTTAGGGTATGTGTCTCACAATAGCGGGATATGATACCCCCCATCGCGAACAACTTCGTGGCGGGTGAGACGGCCGACGGGGCGGTCTCGCACGTCGAGTCGCTGAACCGCGACGGCATCGCGGGGATACTGAACCTACTCGGCGAGCATTACACCGACCGAGCCGATGCCGACGCCGACGCCGACGCGTACATCGACCTCGTCCGCCAACTCGGCGCGACGAATCTCGACGGTTGTGTCTCGGTGAAACCCTCACAGATCGGCCTCGACATCGGCGACCGCGTCTTCCGGGAGAACCTCGACCGCATCGTCGACGCCGCGGACGCCGAGGGGGTGTTCGTCTGGGTCGACATGGAGGATCACGAGACGACCGACGTGACCCTCGACGCCGTCGACGACTTGGGTCACCGGACGGGCGGGAACGTCGGCGTCTGTGTACAGGCGAACCTGAAACGCACGCGCGAGGACCTCGAACGCCTCGCCGAGGTGCCCGGGAAGGTCCGCCTCGTCAAGGGCGCGTACAACGAGCCCGCGTCCATCGCGTACAAGGAGAAGTCGAAGGTGGACGAGGTGTACGAGGACCTCCTCGAATACATGTTCACCGAGTTCGACGACGGCGTCGCGGTCGGCAGTCACGACCCGCACATGATCGCGCACGCCCGACACCTCCACGAGCAGTACGGGACGCCCTACGAGGTACAGATGCTCATGGGCGTGCGCGAGGACGGCCAGCGCGACCTCGCCGACGCCGACATCGAGATGTGGCAGTACGTGCCCTACGGCGACAAGTGGTTCTCTTACTTCTACCGGCGCGTCCGCGAGCGGAAATCGAACGCGCTGTTCGCGCTTCGCGCCGTCGCCGGCATCTGAGTCGGGACAGGCCCCCCGGCTCGCCCCGCGCTACTGCGGGTCGAGCAGTTTCGATTCCGCCTTTCGGAGGTGTTCGAGCAGCGTCGTCTTCGAGATGTCCATCTCGGCGGCGAGTTTGCGGGTGGAAACCTCGCGGGGCCAGCGGTAGTACCCCTCTTCGCGCGCGAGTTCGAACGCCTGCCGCTGGCTCCGGGTGAGCGTGTCGAGTCGCCGACTGCGCTCCGGCTCCGCACCCTCCGACGTGGAGATGGAGGCGACGCGAATCTCGGCACCGGTCTCGTCCATGACGGTCTCGATGCGAGGCTGAATCTCTTCTCTCGCGCCCGCGAACCAGACTTCCCACCGCTCTCGGCCGTTTTCTATCTGCGTGGGGGCGCTGTGGACGAAGCCCTGCTTGAGTAGCTCCGGACACATCATGTCGCTCGGGTCGTACTCCAAGAAGAACTCGCGGGCGACCGAGCCGGGTGCGACGTGCTTCCCGCGGGAGTCGAACCGCTCTTGCAGTTCCAACACTTCGCCGGTGAGGTCCGAGTCGGCGATAACGTCAAGGAGCGTTTCGACCTCGTCGAGCGACTCGCCGTAGGCGGTGAACAGTCCGTTCGACCGCTCAACGCCCGCGGTGGGGGCGTCGTAGATGGCGTGTGCGAGGATGCCGCCGTCGTACTCGCTCGTCGATTCTATCGCCCAGCAGTTCGGATGCCACAGGTCGAGCGTGAGGCGTGTACCTTCACCTGACATGCGCTCGCTCATACACCGGGTAATACGCCGCTACGTAAGATGTTGTCTGTGGTCACTCGGGAGTTGGTTGACGCGTCGACCCGGGGACATCCCTTCCATGGGAGGGTCCGGGGTTATTAATCCTAGTTGTGACGCTAGAGTCATATGGCGCAGGACGAATATCGGCACTATATCGACGGCGAGTGGACGGACGGAACCGGCGACGAGACGTTCGAGAGCACGAATCCCGCGACGGGCGAGTCGCTGGGGACGTTCCGACGCGGCACGCCCGAGGACATCGACGCCGCGGCCGCCGCGGCCGACGAAGCCTACGAGGAGTGGCGCGAACTCTCGCACATCGACCGCGCGGAGTATCTCTGGGACATCTACCACGAACTGCGCGACCGCACCGAGGAACTCGCGGAGGTCGTCACCAAGGAGTGCGGTAAGGAGATTTCCGAGGGTCGCGCCGACGTCATCGAGGCGTACCACATGGTCGAGTGGGCCGCGGGCGACGCCCGCCACCCCAAAGGCGACGTGATTCCCTCCGAGATTCCCGCGAAGGACGCCTATATGCGCCGCAAACCGCGCGGCGTCGTCGGCTGTATCACCCCGTGGAACTTCCCGGTCGCCATCCCCTTCTGGCACATGGCCGTCGCGCTCGTCGAGGGCAACACCGTCGTCTGGAAGCCCGCCGAGCAGACGCCGTGGTGCGGCCAGATCATCGCCGAGATGTTCGAGGACGCCGGCATCCCCGACGGCGTGTTCAACATGGTACAGGGCTTCGGCGACGCCGGCGCGAGCATCGTCGACGACGAGCGCGTCGACTCCGTGCTGTTCACGGGCTCCGCCGAGGTCGGCCACGAGGTCGCGAGCAAGGTGGCCCAACAGCCCGGCAAGCTCGCCGCGTGTGAGATGGGCGGCAAGAACAACGTCGTCATCACCGAGAAGGCGGACCTCGACATCGCGGTCCACTCCGCGACGATGTCGTCGTTCAAGACCACCGGCCAGCGGTGTGTCTCCTCCGAGCGCATCGTCGTCCACGAGGACGTGTACGACGAGTTCAAGGAACGCTTCGTCGAGAACGCGAAGAACGTCTCCGTGGGCGACCCGCTCCGCGAGGACACGTTCATGGGCCCCCTCATCGAGGAGGGCCACAAGGAGAAGGTCACGAAGTACAACGAACTCGCGGAGAAGGAGGGCGTGAACGTCCTCGTCGACCGCACCGAACTCGACGCCGACGAGATTCCCGAGGGCCACGAGGAGGGCAACTGGGTCGGGCCGTTCGTCTACGAGGCGGACCCCCACGACGACCTCCGCTGTACCCACGAGGAGGTCTTCGGTCCCCACGTCGCCCTGCTGAAGTACTCGGGCGACATCGAGGACGCCGTCGAGATTCAGAACGACACCGACTACGGGCTGGCCGGTGCCGTCATCTCCGAGGACTACCGCCAGATCAACTACTTCCGCGACCACGCCGAGGTCGGCCTCGCCTACGGGAACCTCCCGTGTATCGGCGCGGAGGTCCATCTCCCGTTCGGCGGCGTGAAGAAGTCCGGCAACGGCTACCCCTCGGCCCGCGAAATCATCGAGGCCGTCACCGAGCGCACCGCGTGGACGCTCAACAACTCGAAGGAGATTCGCATGGCGCAGGGCCTCTCCGCGGACATCAAGACCAAAGAAGACGAGTAAGGTCGGTCACCCACCGCGGCCCCGCATCTGTCCCACCTTTTCGTTCCGTCGTTTCACCCGTCGTCCGCAGACGCTTCCTCACGGTGAGCGGCCGCCGTAACGTAGACGCCGGGCATGTCCGTCTCCTCGACGGTCAGCGTCACCTCCTCGTCCTCGTCGACGTGGCGGTCGGTCACGACGGTCACCGCCTCGATGGGGTCGCGGCGGACGAACGCCCAGATGAGGTCGAGTATCGAGGGGTGACCGCCCTTCCGGACGACGAGCACGTGGCGCGAGTCGGCCAGCGCCCGGAGTTCGGGCGACAGGTCCTCTTCGTCGAGTTCGTCCGGCGGGATGGCGTGCAGCACGTCGCCTCGAATCGTCTCGGTCATGGTGTCTCCACGGCCCCCGGAGGAAAGAAGCGTGCGCTCCGAGACGCGACCGGTATCGGCGACCGACAGCGCCGTGGCTCGGAACGAAGCGGTCGTCAAAAGGCGGAGGCGAATTCGCCTCCCGCCGAATCTCGTGTCACCAGTTGGCGAAGTGAGACGAGGGGAGTGCACCCCCACCGGGCTTGGGGGCGCGAAACGACGTGGCCACGTCGTTTCTGATGCCGCAACGGACCCCGAAACGTTGCGGCGGGTGCGGCGGATGTGGAGTCGCCGACGACTGGCGAGAAAAGCGCCTATTGCGTCGGCGACTTTCGCTTAGGAGCCGCGATGTATAAACCCACCGCAACACGGGTTCCCACGCCCCGTGAGCCCACGGATCTTGGGGTTCGTCGCTTCGGACTCATCGTGAGTGAGCGGTCGTCTTCGGCCTCAGGCGGTCGCTTCGAACTCGCGCCGGAGCGCCGATTCGAGGTTGTCGAGTTCGCGGTCGAGATTGCGCTCGAAGAACGCCTCTACACCCGGCAACCGGCCGTCGACGGTGAACTCGTTGACGAGGCGGCTGCCGCCGTCGCGCTCTTCGATGGTGTGTTCGCCCGTCACCCGCATCACCCGTGACTTGCCGACGAACTTGACGTGCGTCGGCTCGTCGACTTCGATGTCTTCGGTCTCGACGGTCACCGTCGAGCGGATGAGCGGAATCGGCAGTTCGAGGTACCACGTCGCGTGGCGTCCGTCGTCGGCCACGTCGAAGCGGTCGACGACGCTGATAGCCTCCGCTCGCTTGGCCGGGTCGGCGATAAACTCCCAGACGCGCTCGCCGGGAGCGTCGAACTCGAAGGTTCGTTTCACGCGGACGGTCATGGGATACCATCACACCTCCACAGTAAAAAGCCGTGGAATCGCCTCAGCTTCGGGTGACGCGCCACGTCGTCGAGCGGGCGCGCCCCCACTTCTCGATTTCGACGTCCTCGGACTTCTCGGCCAGCCGCGGCAGACGGGACCCGACCTGCTTCGCGGTGAGACCGATGGCTTCGGCGATGTTCTTCGCCCGGAAGTAGCCCTCGCCGCGGCTGACGCTGTCGCGGAGATAGGCGAGAATGCGTTGTTCCTCGTCGGTGTACTCAGTCATCCTCGGGCCGTCTAGGGAATGGGCGTTATTAACGGTTACCCGTGTTCCTCAACGTTGATAGCTACTGGAACAGATGCGCACCGCAAACGGCCAGCGAGGCCGCGATAATCGCTACCATAAATCCGAGCGCCTTCGTCAACTGGTCCGGTCCGGCGACCATCAGCCCTGCGCCGACGAGCGTGAGCACGCCGAACAACGCCGCAAAGCCGATGGACTTGTCGGATTGCACCGTCTTGGTTTCCATGTTTCCGACCTTCGCGGGTGCGCACTTAGTTCATTCGACACCACCTGTCGTGGGGTAGCGTGACGGGGTCCGGGCGTGCGGTGTGGCCCCACGGACCAGTCTCGCGCTCGGCCGTTCGACATATGTACCACCAGTCTCGTGTGTCCACAACGATGGGACTGACATCCGCGTTGTTCGGCGGAAAACTCCGTATCGCACTCGTCGCGCTGGTGCTCGTCGCGGCCGGCGTCGGCGGGGCGTACGCGACCGGCGTCATCGGCGCGCCGAGCGTTGACCGGGTCGACAACCGGTTCGCCGGGGTCAACGAGACGGAGACGGTCATCGAGACCGACCTGTACGTCTCGAACCCCAACCCGCTTTCGGCGAACCTCTCGGGCCTCGAAGTCGACTACGGCGTCGAGATGAACGGGATTCAGATGGCGACGGGCGAGAAGGAAGGCGTCGCTATCGGGCGGGGGACCACGGCGGTCCCGCTCCGGACGACGCTCGAAAACGAGCGCATCCCCGAGTGGTGGGTCTCACACATCCAGAACGGCGAGCACACCGACCTCGTCGTGGACGCCAACGTCTCCTCGGAGACGCTCGGGCGGACCTTCGAAGCGCCCGAGATAACCCGGAGCATCGACACCGACCTGCTGTCGGCGTTCAACTCCACGGAGACCCGCGAGATAGACGCGAACTCGCCGGTCGTCTCGGACCCCGTGTTGTACGTCAACGAGACGAGCGCCGAGTGGGGCGAGTCCACGGGCGAGCGCACGGCGCTCGAACTCACGTTCGTCGTCCACAACCCCAAGCCGTACCCGATTGCGGTCTCCGAACTCGGCTACGATATCTCCATGAACGACGTGGACGTGGGCGAGGGGACGACGAACTCCGAGTACGTCATCCCCCCGCAGTCGACCGAGACCATCGAGGCGACGACCTACATTCAGAACGACAAACTCGACGAGTGGTGGGTCTCGCACCTCGAACGCGACCAGACGACCGACCTGCGCATCGACTTCTACGCGAACCTCGACGCCGGCGGCACGACCCTCCGCGTTCCGCTCGACCCGCTGACCTACGAAAAGACGTTCGAGACGGACATCTTCGGGAACAAGGCGGCGTCGGAGGGGAACGAGACGGCGACCGAGACGACGGCGACGGCGACCGAGACGGCCACGGAAACTGCGACGACCACCTCGACCGCGACTGCAACTGAGACTTCGACAGACACCGCGACGGCGACAACGACGACAACCGAGACGACAACGACGACAACCGAGACGACAACGTCCGCGACAACGACCACGTCGTCAGACGGCGGGACCACCACGACCGACGACGGCCTCCTGTAGCGGCCGCGTTCAGTCCCGCGGCGGAGGAGGGAGTCGAACCCTCGTGTGACCGCCCCGATTCGCCGAGAAATCCTCGGTGATTCCTGACTCAGCCGACAACCCTTTACCGTCGGACGAGATATTCGATGATATGACACGGAGTACCCACGCTCCTGATCGAGTTCTTCTCCCGTAATGAGAACCCTGTGTCCGTCGAGAGCGACGACGAAACCATCGTCGTCTCCTTTGGCGACCAGTCCTGTGAACTGTCCCGAGACGCCGCTGCCGACCTGCAGGAGGCCATCGGCTCGGCGCTGACCGAGAAACGAGAGTTCTTCCGCACGGCCGGTGAGTACCGGCGGGACGGAAGCTACGTCGTCTCCCGCCGTGGTGCGGACTCCACTGGCAACGCGAAGGTGTTCACCAGTTTCGACGAACTGCGTCGACTGTACGACCGCCTACCCGAGCGCTTTACCGCCGAGGACATCGGCCGAACCGGCATCACGGGGTCGCGGCGTCACATGATACTCCGGCACTTCGGCGAGCATCCGGCGTTCGACTGCCGCATCGCCAGCCGCAACCCGCTGACGGGTGAAAAAGAGTCGTCCGAGACCGAGAACAGCGAGGCGATGGAAGTCATCGCCGACTGAGCGCGACGGTACGACGGCGTGCCGCCGCCCTGCCGCCCACAGTTTCTCTCGGGTCCTCAGTCTATCGTGACGTGGTCCGATTCCTCGTTGAGCGCGAGGTTCGACGCGATTTCGGCGTTCCGCATCGCGTACTGCGCGGTCTGCTGGAGGCTCACGAGCACCTCGCGAATCTGGAGGAGCTTCTGGTTTTCCATCTCCGGGAGGTCGTTGAGGATGTCGCGCTCGCGGTCGCTTATCTCACGGAACAGCTCTCGGCACTCGATTGTGAGGTCGTAGTCGCGCTCGACGACGGCCCGCACCGCGGTCGTCGTAATCTCGTCGACGTGGTCCGTGAACTCGCGGATGCGCCGCATCGTCGACTGGTCGACGTCGATGGTGTGTCCCTCGGCGTCCATGACGATGTTGGCGATGTCCTCGGCGTTGTCGGCGGTCAGTTCGAGGTTCTTCGCCACCGAACGGTAGCCGATGAGCGGGAAGCCGGAGTCGAGGCCGACCGCCCGCGCGAGGTTGGGGTTCTGGTAGGACGTGAAGATGAGTCGGAGCAGGAGGACGAAAATCTTGTTCGCCTGTCGCTCGCGGTTGAGCGCCCGCTGGGCGAGGTCGGGGTTGCCGTGGGCGAGCGCCTTGACGGCCTCGCCGCGCATCGTGCTCCCCGTGTTTTCGAGGCGTTCGAGCAGGTTGTCGAGGGTGAAGTCCTCCGCGTCGACCGAGCAGCGAATCGCGATTCGCTCGGGCGTCTCCTCGATGACCCCGAGGCCCATGAGCTGAGTCTCGGCCTTGTAGACGGCGTTGATGTGGTCCGAGTCGAGCGCGCCCTCGCTCTTTTCGATGTGGATGACGCGCCGCCCGAGGACGTACTGTGCCACGATGGCGCGTTCGAGCGCCTCTGCATTCAGATTGTCCGCGCGAATCGTCGCCTTCGAGTCCTCCGTGTTGACCGATTCGGGGAGAACGGTCAGCGTGCCCTTCCCGCTCGTCCGAATGGTCACTTCGTCGCCCTTCTCGACGTTGTGTTCCTTGGCCCACTCCGCTGGAAGCGTCATCGCCAGCGTGGAGGGACCGAGACGCTGGACTTTCCGGGTTTCCATGGTAGTCAGAACCCCTCCAATGACCTTAAACCTCACTATATTACACCCTCTATGAATAATGGGTAGTGGTTCTCATTGCACACAATTCCAAATATTAAATCATTCATGTCGAACCGGCGGGGTGATGGGAGAGAACCATCCCCCAGGCCGGCATATTAACCGCGCATTTCCCCGGAACGTCGTCGATACGGACATATTATAACTACCCAGACGGCTCATAACTTTACTTCTCCAACACCTCGTAGTAAGTACCTCCCCAGCGACGGGACTGCGGAGGTAACGGGGGAAAGAGATGGTATCAGACACCACACGGCAAGAGATGGAGGGAATGCTCGGCCAAGTCCCGAGTTGGATGGAGGACTTGGCAGCACCGGCGAGCGAACACAGTTGGGGGCTCTTCCGCGACCTCAATCTGGGGGAGGAGACCGAACTGTCCGGGCGAGAGAAAGCACTCATCGGTGTCGGCGTCGCGGCCGCGACTAGCTGTCCCTACTGTATCTACTTCCACACTGAGGAAGCGCGGTTGAGCGGCGTCACGGACGAGGAACTCAAAGAGGCAGTCAATCTCGCCGCCGACACGAAGTACTTCTCGACGGTTCTCCACGGGAACGAGACCGACCTCGACGAGTTCAAGACCGAAACGGACGAAATCGTCGAGTACATCACGAAACAACAGGCACCGGCGGACGACTAACGAGGCGGCCGACGGGAGCGGTCTCTCGCTCGATTTTTCTGTTGGCGTGCCGAGTCGGCCGCGACTGACGTGCGACGTTCACTCGATTTTCATCATCCGCCGCTCGACGCGACCCACGCGGACTTTCGTCCACCCGCGGAGGTCGGCGTCGAGGTCGGGGTCGTCGGTATCGACCCGGAGGACCGGAATCGCGTCGAGTTTCGACCGCGAGGCGACGACCGACACGTCGCAGCGGCGAATCACGTCCGGCGAGAGTTGGGGGTTGCCGCGGCCGAAGACGAACCCCTGTCCGCCGATTGGGGTGACGACGATGACGTTCTCCTCGCCGAGACTCGCCAGAATCTCGGCCTCGGTCGCGTCGCGGGCGAGCACCTCGCCGTCGCGGTAGACATCGACACCGAGCGGCGACCCGTCGATGCCCAACTCGGCTTTCACCGCGCCGACGGTGCTTCCGGGGCCGAGGACGTAGGTGACGCCCTCGGTCGCACGGATGTCGTCGGCGACGCCCGCGGCCAGCGCTTCGACGGTGCCGCCGC
This sequence comes from Haloferax sp. Q22, assembly GCF_001482285.1. GTDB lineage: Archaea > Halobacteriota > Halobacteria > Halobacteriales > Haloferacaceae > Haloferax. Next base: position 60,818 of record NZ_LOEP01000056.1, read on the forward strand.
CGGTCTGTTTCGACGACTGGAGGTCCTCGGCGACGGGGACGTGCGCGACCGCCCGAAGCTCCGGCCTGACCTCGCCCTCGCGGTAGTCGTCCTCGTCGATGTCCATGACCTCGCGAGCCTCGGTCCGCTCGAACGAGGTGACGACGTGGGCGGCGTCTTCGGGCGAGACGGCGAAGACGGAGGAGTAGACCTTCACGCCCGCGGGGACGCCGAGCATCGGTACGTCGGTGCCGTCGAGCGCCTCGGCCACGTCCGCCGCGGTGCCGTCGCCGCCGACGAACAACACGAGGTCCGCGCCGGCGGCGACGAACGCCTGCACGGCGGCGAGAGTGTCGGCCGCGCTCGTCTCGTCGCCTGACGGTTCGCCGAGCACGTCGGGGGCGAAACCGGCCTCTCGGGCGGCCGACGCGCCCATCTCGCCGCCCCACGCGAGCAGTTCCGTCTCGGGAGCGGCCTCGAAGAGCCGCGAGAGCGCCCGTCGCGCCCGCTCGGGCGACCGCGGCTCCGCGCCGCGCGCTCTGGCCTCCTCGACTTTCCCGTCGGTTCCCTTCAGGCCGACCCGGCCGCCCATCCCCGCGACGGGGTTGACGACGACACCGATTCGCATGACTGAACGAACCCGCGCCCCGGGGAAAAGCGACGCGGTAGCCGGCGGTTGAACCGCCCGCCGCGAGCGGCGGTGCCGCGGGCAGCGCGCGTCGGCCACGGCGGCGACGTTCAGTCCGGGCCGACCGTCGCCGGAACCTCACCGTTTAACAAGGGGACCGGGCAATTGTCACCTATGATTCCGTTAGAATCCGCCGGACAGGTGCTGCCGACCTCGGAGACGGCCGCGACCGTGCTTCTCGTGGGTATCCTCATGACCGCTGGGTGGCTCTGGTACCTCCAGCGCTGACCCGTCGGCCGACCGACCCTATTCTTCGTACGACTCGACTCGCGCTTCGAGCCACGCGGCCGCCGATTCGACGGTCTCCTCGTCGGCTCCGGCGAGTTTGATTCTGACGTGGTCGCCGGGGTAGCTCCCGACGGTCACGTCGAACTCTGATTGGACGGCCTCGAACCGCTCGATGAGCGAACTTTCCGGCTCCGACGTGTGGACGAACCGAACGTGAGTCCGCTCGCCGGCGAACTCGTCGGCGACGCGGGCGAACATGGCTTTCATCTCGCCGGGGACGCCGGGGAGCACGTACACCGAACCGACGACCGCGCCGGGCGCGACGCCCTCGTCGTTCGGGAGCATTCGCGACCCGGCGGGGAGGTCGGTCGTCCCCTCCACGAGGTCCGCCGCGGAGTAGCCGCCGTTCGTCTCCAGCCACTCCTCGGCATCGGGGTTCCGCTCCAAAGGGCGTCCGAACGCGGCCGCAACGGCCTCCATCGTCACGTCGTCGTGGGTCGGCCCCAGCCCGCCGGTGACGACGACGGCGTCGTACTCGGCGTGGTACTCGTTTACCACGCGGGCGATGTCGGCGACGCGGTCGGGGACCGTCGTCACGCGCTCGACGGAGACGCCCCGCTCTGTCAGTTCCGCGCACAACCACGCGGCGTTCGTGTTGACGGTGTCGCCGGCGAGGAGTTCGTCCCCGACGGTGACCACGGCGACTTGCATACCCCGAGGTAGCGGGCTGCGAGGCAAAAAAGCGTTCACACCGGCGAGCTGAGTCGGCCGACCGACGCCGCGGTTTGCCGGGCGTTCGTCAGCGGTCGTCGTCTTCGACGTCCAAGCCGAGTTCCTGTCGGCGGTCGCGGAGCGCCTGAATCTGCCGGCGGTAGTAGAGTATCCCCGCGCCGCCGACGAGCACCGAGACGGCGGCGACCGCCGCGAAGATGCCGAGATCGCGCTGGAGGTAGAACTGCACGACGACGTTCCCGTCGGTCACCTCGGGCCACCGGATGTGGACCCGGTCATCGATGACCTCGGTCTCGTAACCGGACGGTCGAACCGCCCCGAATATCGGGAAGTCGACGCGGCGGTCGGCAGGCAGGACGACCTCGTAGCTCCCCTCGACGAAGACGGGAAGCGAGAACCGCTTCGGCGAGGACGACGAACTGAACGCGATTTTGCCGGCGCTCCCGGCGTCAGCGGGGAGCGAGACGTTCGTGATGCGGTCGTTTTGGGTCACGTCGCCGCCGCGGGCCTTCAGTTCAGTCCCGTTGATGACGCTCCCGTTCTCGTAGCGGTAGCGGACCGCCTCGACCGGAAGCGGCGTCCGACTGCCGAAGCCGTCGAAGCGGTAGAGCTCGACCGAGGAGTCGTTCATCTCGTAGACCGCGCGGAACCGGCCGTTGTCCTGAACGGTGATGTGCGCGTCGGTCTCCGCGGACCACGCGTACTCGCCGTCGGGCGCGGCGTCGAGCCGGTCGTTCGAGACGCTAGAGGTGCCGCCGAGACAGCCGGCGGTCACGAGGAGGAGGGCAAGCGCGGCGATACCGACGAGGAGTCGCCTGTTCATCGTCTTACTGGCCGATAACGCACTTCAGTTCGGCCGGCAGGTACGAGCCGATGCTGGCGAGGAGGCCTGGCGGGTCGGTCTCGTCCCGGCAGACGATGCTCTGTTCGAGGAGGCCGAGGCGCTCGACTGTCACGATATCTTTCGCGTGACCGGCGCGGTTGACCGTCGCGCGGACCTCGCCGCGGGTCGCGCTGTTGACGTTGACGCGACCGCTGCCGCGGGTCCAGTCGTAGAGGCGGTCGACCTGCTCGTCGGCCAGCCGTGAGGGCTCATCGTCGCCGCCGTAGACGAACGTCAGGGGCATGTGCTGGACGAGGCCGAAGCGGTCGCGAATCTGGGTCGCGGAGCCGCGGCCGAGGCCGAGTTCCTCGGTCGGGATGCGCACTTCGATGCCGGCGTCGAGGACGAAGCCGTCGTCGTCCCAGTGTTCGAGCGTGCCGACGTAGGTCTCACCGGCCGAGAGGTGCGGCGTGACTTCGCCCCACTCCTCGCGGAGGACGTTGCGCGCGACCGTCTCGTCGTCGCCGGAGACCGTTACGGAGATGAAATCGTCGTCGCGGACGCCGATGTCGTACTCCACGTCGAGGTCGCCGATGTCGTTGGCGACGAGCGAGGTGAGACTGTCGAGCGCGCGGTCGCGGGCGTCGCCGTCGATGTAGCACTTCGTTGCGAGAACGACCATTCAGTTGGTCCCCGTCACTTCGACGTTGAGCTCGTCTCGAAGCTCTTCGATGCGTCGTTCCATCGCGTCGACGAGGTCGTCGTTGTCCATCGGTTCGAGGGGCGCGCCGGTCTCGGGACACTGGAAGCCCAGCTCCATCGCCTCGGAGAACTCGAAGCGAATGCCGGCGGGTTCCGAGAGGTAGAACTCGTGGTCACGCTCGTAGTCGAGTCGTTCCTCGAGCGCCTCAAGGAGCCGGTACATCTCCTCTTCGAGGTTCTCGGGGATGTTTTCGTAGTGGAACGTCCAGAGGTAGGTGAGCCAGCCGGAATCCTCGTCGCGGACGCGACGATACGACGCGAGGTCGTTCTCGTAGAGGATAAAGAGCGCACGGCGCACGTCGTTGAGCTCGAGCCGCAGTTCCTCGGCGAGTTCCTCGTCGGTGACCTCGCCGTCCGGGGGTGCCGCCGCGACCGGCATCCCAGTGGGCCCAACCAACTCGTGGAGGTACTTCTGGATAACAGGGTCGTTCAGTAACTCCTCAAAAGCCATTGTGCGAAATGGCGTCAGGAACGCCATTAAGTCTTATTACTCCGGGGCAGCGGAGAACCGCTGGCGGGCGCGCCGACGCGTCCGATTACTCCTCGTCGGCCGGCACGACTTTCTTGCCCGTCGCCATCGGGACGACCCTGTTTTCGGCGTCCTCCCACTCGCGGTCGAGTTCGCGCCCGTCGAACAGGCGGTCGAGGAACACCGCGAGGCCGGCGACCTCCGAGTGCGGCTGGTTCGTGACGCCGACGTTCCAGTCCGCCCCCTCGTACACTTCGAAGGGAACCTTCTCTCCACCGACGACGACGAGAAGCGGTTCTTCGGCGTGCGCCTCGCGGATGTCGGCCTCCACGTCCTGAACGCGCTCGCCGTACATCGTGAGGTGGACGACCTTGCCCTCCCAGTTGCGGATGACGCCGTTGAGCGCCTCGGTGAGTTCGACCTCGAAGGGGCCGCCGAACCGGCCCGTGATGTCCTCGACGGTCTCCATCGAGTGGCCGGCATTGTCCGGGAGGATGACCCGGTCAGCGCCGAGCGCGCGGGCCGTCAGGCCGACGTGCGTCGTCATCCGGTCGTCACGCCCCGGCCGGTGTCCGTACCGGAGGACGGCGACCTCGGGTTCGTTGTGCATGTCTCTCCGAAGACGGCGGGGGAAAGTGGTGCTTTCGGAACGCCGGCGGCGGTCGCCGAGGACAGGGTGGCGACCATCACCGACGCCCGCCCGCAGCCCGGAGGGGAAACGGACTTATCACTCGGTCGAATCATCTGAGCCATGTCGCTGGAACTCTCCGACAAGCGCGTCCTCGTGACCGGGGGCGCGGGACTCGTCGGCTCTCACCTCGCTGCGCGCCTCTCCGAGGACAACCACGTCGTCGTCGCGGACGACCTCTCGAAGGGGGACCGCGAGCAGGTCCCCGACGGCGTCGACTTCGTACAGGCCGACATGACCGACCCCGACGACGTCGCCGAGGCCGTCACCGAGGACCTCGACATCGTCTTCCACTTCGCGGCCTACACGGACACGAACTACGGCAATCCCCGTCAGCTGTTCGAGGAGAACACCGAGATGACGTACAACATCCTCGAACGGATGCAGGAAGTCGGCGTGTCGAACATCTCCTTTACCTCCTCGTCGACGATTTACGGCGAGGCCCCGCGGCCGACGCCCGAGGACTACGCGCCGCTCGAACCCATCAGTATCTACGGCTCCTCCAAGCTCGCCGACGAGGGTCTCCTGTCGACGTTCGCCCACTCGTACGACGTTACGGTCTACATGTACCGCTTCGCCAACATCGTCGGCCCGAACCAGCGTGGTAACGTCATCCCGGACTTCATCGAGAAGCTCCTCGAAAACCCCGAGACGCTCGAAATCCTCGGTGACGGCCGACAGGAGAAGTCCTACCTCCACGTCGAGGACTGCATCGACGCGATGTGCCACATCGTCGAGAATGCCGAGCGCGACTACAACGTCTACAACCTCGGTACGCGGACGACGACCTCCGTGACGACCATCGCCAACATCGTCGCCGACGTGCTGGACCTCGACCCCGAGTTCGAGTACACCGGCGGCGACCGCGGCTGGACCGGCGACGTGCCCAAGATGCGCCTCTCCATCGAGAAGCTCTCCGCGCTCGGCTGGGAGCCAGACGGGTCGAGCGACGAGGCCGTCCGCCGCGCCGCCGAGGAACTCGCCGAGGAGCTTCGCGCCGAGTACGAATAACGGCTGCCGATAACTGCGGCCGACAGCCGCGGCTAACAACCGCGACCAACAGCCCAGATAACACCGACACCCGGGGCGACGCCCGACAGACCCCGCAGTCCGACCCCGGAGCGAGCCACCTTTCTATCGCGACTCCCTACCACGGAGCGTGCAGGTCGTCGGCTACGATACCGGAACCCCCGCGCTGTTCGTGAGCGCGAGCGGCGGCATCGACTCGGTCGCGCTCGCCCCCGGCACCGAACTCGACTACCGCCTCGGCGAGCGCCACTGCGCGGGTACCATCCACGACGACCGCCACGTCTCCTGCGACAACGACCGCGCGCCGTACTGCTCGGACCACCGCCACACCTGGGTCTGCGCGAAGTGCACGGGGACGTGCCTGAAAGACGAGATGGACTGCTACGAGGACCACGCGGTCTACCTCGCCGCGTTCGCCCCCGACACGTTCAAGGTCGGCGTCACCCGCGAGTGGCGGCTCGACACCCGCCTGCGCGAGCAGGGCGCGGACCGCGCGGCCCACGTTCGGACGTTCTCCGACGGTCGCGTCGCCCGCGAGTACGAGGCCGAACTGGCGAGCGAGATTCCCGACCGCATCCGCGTCCCGACCAAAATCGAGGGGTTCGGTCGGACGGTCGACGCCGCGGCGTGGGACGCCCTCGTCGCCCAGTTCGACCCCATCGAGACGTTCGCGTTCGACTACGGCCTCGACCTCGACGGCTCGCCGGTCGCAGAAACTGTCGCCACGGGAACCGTCCGCGGCGTGAAGGGGCGCGTGCTCATCCTCGACCACCGCGGGACGACCTACGCGGTCGACATGCGCGACCTCGTCGGTCACGAACTCGGCGACGGCGGGACCGACCGCGACCTCCAGTCGAGCCTCGGCGCGTTCGGCTGAGGAGTCACGATTCTCAGAGACCGTCAGCACTTTCCGGGAGGACAGCCAATTCGCTCTCATGGCTGACGATGAACCCGCAGACGAGACGCAGACGCCCGACGAGGGCGACGACGGCGAAGAAGAGAAGTCGTTCCGCGAGCGGGTCGAAGAGATTCGACAGCGCCGCGAGAAAGAGCGCGAAGAAGGCGAGCGTCCCGACCCCGAAGAGATGATGGGCGGCGGCGGCCCCGGCGGCATGGGTGGCGGCGGCGGAAACCCCTTCGCGCAGATGATGAGCGGCATGATGGGCGGCGGCGGCCCCGGCGGTATGGGCGGTGGCGGCGGCATGGGCGGCGGTCCCGGAAGCATGGGCGGCGGCCCGCGCGACCCCGAGCAGGGAAGCGGAAGCGACGAACAGCTCGTCCGCGAGGTCCGACAGCTCCGCGACGAGGTCCGCGATGTCAACCGCGAACTGCGTCGTATCGCCGACGCGCTCGAAGGTCGCGACTAACGCGGTTTCGCAGTCGGTCTCGTACCTCTTATTTCGACGATAGTCGGTCGTAGAGCGCCGCGAGCCGGTCGACGGACCGGTCGACACTCACCTCGTCGCGGCGGTCGAGACACCGCGCACTGAGCGCCTCGCGCTCCGCCAGCGCCCGTCGAATTCCGCGCCGGAAGCCGTCTAAGTCGCCGGATTCGTAGTGGTAGCCGGTCACGCCGTCGAGGACGGTGTTCTCAAGCGCGCCCTCGTTGACGCCGACGACGGGCGTCCCGCAGGCGTTGGCCTCCAGCGCGACGAGTCCCTGTGTCTCGACGGGGCTCGGGAAACAGAACACGTCGAGCGCGGAGTAGAACGCCGGTAGCTCCTCGCGGTCGAGGAAGCCGAGGAAGTGAGCGTCCACACCGAGGTCGTCGGCGAGAGCTGACAGCTCGTCGCGGGCGGGGCCGTCACCGCCGAAGACGAGCGTCACATCGAGGTCGGCCGCGGCCCGGACGAGTTCGTCGAGGCGTTTCTCATAGCCGTGTCGGCCCGTGTAGCCGATGAGGGGACCGTCGCCGAGGTCGTAGCGGCGGCGGAAGTCGTCGCCTTCGACGGGTTCGAACCGCTCCACGTCGATACCGTTCGAGAGGACGACGATTTCGGCCTCGACGCCGACCTCGTCGACCAGGCGGCGCTCGGCGTCCTCGCTCGGGACGATGACCGCGTCGGCGCGGTCGAAGAACCACCGCTCGTACCGCTCGGCGGTGCGCTCGACGCCGCGCTCGATAGCGCCGACGGAGCTGAGGTACTCGGCGTACTCGCCGGTCGGGGTGTGGTAGGTCGCCACGAGCGGGAGATCGCGCCGGCGGGCGAGTCGGAGGCCGGCCAGTCCGAGTCCGAACGGGGTGTGGGCGTGGACGACATCAACATCGCCGACGGCACCCGGAATCCGCGGCGCGCCGATTCGAATCCCCTCGTAGAACGGGAAGGGAAGGCTTCTGACGCCGTACTCGCCCGGTTCGGGGTCGTAGTCGTCGTCCGCCGGGAACACCACGTCCATGCGACCGCCGCGGCGGTGCCACCGCTCGCGCCACGTCTGAATCGTGTAGGTGACGCCGTTGACGGTCGGTAGGTACGTGTCGGTGAACGCGGCGACCGACTGCATGGCCGTTCGTGCGACCCCGACGGGATAAACCGTTGTGACTTCCCGCTGGACTGTCGTGTGTTACCGAACCAATCGGCCGTCTCCTAGGGTCGGCCAATGAGAGTCGCCAGTCGGGCGTCGGTCACTCAGCCTTCGAGTCGTCCGGACAACGCGTCCTCGTACGTCTCGACGAGCCTGTCGCCGACGCGGTCGAGGCTGTGTTCGGCGGCCGTCTCGCGGGCGTTCTCGCCGAGTCGTCGCCGGAGGTCGGGGTCGCGGGCGAGCAGGTCGAGCGCCCGGCGGAACTCCGCGTCGGTCGAGCACTTCAGGCAGTCGTGGCCGTGGGTGTAGAACTCCTCGAACACCGGGATATCGCGGAGGACGACCGCCTTCCCGCAGGCCATCGCTTCGAGGACCGCGATGCCCTGATTCTCGTTTTTCGTCGCGAACAGGTAGACGTCGCCCGCGCCGAACGCGCCGCGGATGTCGTCTATCCAGCCGGTGAACGTGACGTTCTCCGGGGCGTTTTCGACCCAGTACCGCACCTTCTTCGAGGCGTGCGGGCCGGTGTCGTAGGGGCCGAACCACGCGAAGTCGTAGTCGGTCTCCTGTGCGAGCGTGCAGAAGGTCGTGAGGCCCTTGCGCTCGAAGACGTTGCCGACGGTGAAGACGGTCATGCCGTCGAGGTCGTACTCGGTTCGGTACTCGTCGCGGAGGGCTTCGAACCCGTCGAGCGCCTCGGTGTCGACGCCGTTCGAAACCGCCCGTATGGGCGCGTCGACCGGGTAAGATTCGAGGGTTCGCTTCGTGTACTCGGAGGGACAGAGCACCACGTCGGCCTGCGAGTAGAACCACTTGAGGTACTTCCCGAGGGCGGGGGCGACCGCAGTCGACCCGCGGAAGCTCTCGGCGAAGTCTTCGCGGGTGACGTGCGAGTGGAGGACGAGCGGGATGTCGTGTCGCTTCGCGTGCCTGGCCACGGCGAGCGAGCCGGGGCCGATGAGGTTGCAGTGGGCCACGTCGTAGTCGCGGACGACCCCGTCGCCCCGCAGGAGGCTCGCGGCACCCGCGGCGGCCGACTCGGGCCACGGAGAGGTGACGACCTCCACGTCGGTCGTGGCGAGGGCCGCCCGCTGCTGGTCGGTGGCGGTGCCGATACCGCTACGGTCGAGTTGCGAGGCGAACTCGAGGTAGTTCAGGACGCGCACAGTCGCCGTTCTTCCGGCTGGGCTTTCACAGTACCGGCTTCGGCTCCGCGTCGCGGTTCGGAACGTCTTTGTCCGGGCCGCTCGCCCGAACGTGTATGAACATCGCGGAGGAGCGCATCGACCGACTCCACGCCCTCGCCCGCGGGGCGGCGAGCGACCGCGACCACGAGCGCGCCCGGGAGTACGTCCGCCTCGCTCGACGGGTCGCAGAGCGGAACCGCTGCGGCCTCCCGAAGGAATTCCGCCGGTTCACCTGCGACGACTGCGACGCCTACCTCCTCCCGGGCGTCAACGCCCGCGTCCGGACCCGCGCCGGCGGCCACGTCGTCGTCAGGTGCGACTGCGGGGCGACCAAACGCTATCCGTACTGACCGCCCGAGGGCGATTTCGGCAGAATCGGCCTGTTCTCGCGTGTGTACGACAACCAAACGGCCGCCAAAGCCTTACTATTGAAGCCCTCTGGCACATAGTGGAGGCTACGCATGAACACGCAGGAGCTGCGAAAGGAGGCCCACGACGTCGACGTGACCGTCTGGGTGGGTAAGAGCGGAATCGAAGCGGTGGTCGGCGAACTCAACGACCAGTTGGCCGACCGGAACCTCGTGAAAGCGAAGTTCCTCCGGGCGGCGCTCGGTGGCACGACGGTCGACGAGGCGGCCGCCGACCTCGCCGAGCGCGTGAACGCAGAGCTGATAGAGACGAGGGGGAAGACCGCGGTCTACCACCGATGAACGCGCTCGCAGTCCCGCTCCAACTGCAGGGTGACGGCGGCGCTGTCGGCCGGCTCCTCACCCAGCAGAACGTCCCGTACGCCGAGACGCTCGGGACGCTTTTGGGCCTCGTTCTCGGCTTCGCCGTCGTCTACATCGTCGGCAAGGCTGTCGTCTCGTCCGCGCTCAACCGCGTCCTCGACCGACGCGGCGCGGACGAGCACGCGAAAAAGCCCCTGATGAAAATCGCGACCCTCGTCGTGGCGTTCGTCGCTCTCGGCGCGGGGTTCGCGTTCGCCGGCCTCGGCAACATCCTGCAGTCGCTGGCCACCATCGGCGCGGCCGCGACGCTCGCAATCGGCTTCGCGATGCAGGACGTCATCGCCAACTTCGTCGCCGGCATCTTCATCTTCACCGACAAGCCGTTCCGCATCAACGACTGGATCGAGTGGGACGGCAACTCCGGCATCGTCGAGGACATCTCCTTCCGGGTGACGCGCGTTCGCACCTTCGACAACGAACTGCTCACCGTGCCGAACTCGCAGCTCACCGACGGCGTCATCAAGAACCCCGTCGCGAAGGACAAACTCCGCCTGCAGGTGCCGTTCGGCATCGGCTACGACGACGACATCCAGCAGGCGACTGACATCATCCTCGACGAGGCCGAAAAGCACGACGGCATCATGACGACGCCCGAACCGTCGGTCAGGCTGACCGAACTCGGCGACTCGTCGGTCACGCTCAAGTCGCGTATCTGGATTTCCCAGCCCAGCCGCGCCGACTTCGTGAAGACCCGCGGGGAGTACGTCACCGCCGTCAAAGAGCGGTTCGACGAGGAGGGCATCGACATCCCCTACCCGAACCGCACCCTCAGCGGCGAACTCTCGGTCGGCGGCGCAGAGCGCCTCGCGCAGTCGAACGACTGAAGAAAAGCAACGCCGACCGCGGGACTCGCCCGCGACGGTCACCCGTGCGGACAACCGTCTTTTTTCGACTCCCGACGCGCCGCTTAGAGTTCGATGCGCTCGACGAGCCTGTCGTCGGACTTCGTGTTGACCGCAACGATGCGGACGTGTTCTTCGAGGCCGGAGCCGTCGAGTTTCGCCTTCAGGAGGTTGTCGACCTGATAGACGCCCGCGGCGTTCACCATCTCGATTTCGACGAGGACGGGCGAGTCCTCGCCGGACTTCAGGACGACGTTGTTGATGGCGCGGCTGGAGAGCGTGTTGATGCCGCGGCCGCCCTTCTCGTAGGGGATGCGCGACCGGCCGCGCTCCATGTCGAGCGCATCGGCGACGCGGATGACGCCGGCTTCGAGCGTGAGCGGGTCCTCCTCGCGGTGGTGACAGAGGATGGCGTGGAGGACTTCCGCCTTGATGCGGACCGCGTCGGCGACGCCGTAGAACTCGGGCAGGAAGCGGTCGAGCACGTCCGACGCGATCGGGATGGAGTAGTACGCGTGGTTGTCGCGGTGGACGATGTGACCGATGTCGTGCAGTTGCGCCGCGAGGGCGATGATGACCGCCTCGTCGGCCTCGGCGAGCCCCTGTTCGGACGCGCCGTTGAACTCGCAGCCGCCGGCCTTGAGCAGGTCATACAGCCGGAGCGCCCGGTTGCGGACGATTTCGATGTGCTTCGGGCCGTGGTCGTTGTAGCCCTTGCGCGTCACCGCGTTCACGTTCTGCGCTTCGAGGAGCGTCGTCACCTCCTCGTCTTCGAGGAGCGCGGGGAGCACCTCGTTGAGCTTCTCGTCGGGGAAGGCGTGGTCCGCCTCGGGGTCGTAGACGCGGCCGCCGTTCAGGGTGTCTTCGATATCGCTCATGTCCCGCAAGGTGGTCGCACGGAGAGAAAAGAACTTGGGCTCCGAATCAGGTACGCTACCGCATCGCGCGGCGGTCGCCTACGCGGCCTCGCTCGGTTCTTCGAGCTTCGCTGCGGCGGCCTCGACCGCCTCGTAGTCGGGTTCGACGCCGGGGTCGTCGCTGACCCACGCGTAGGTGACCTCGCCGGCTTCGTCCACGACGAACACCGAGCGCTTCGCCACGCGGTTGACACCGAGGCTCGCGAAGTCCATCGCCACGTCGTAGGCGTCGACGAGTTCGCGGTTCGTGTCGCTGATGAGCCCGAAGTTGAGGCCGTTCTGTTCGGCGAACTCCGTCAGCGTGAACGGCGTGTCGATGCTGATGCCGTACACCGTCGCGCCGATGTCCTCGAAGTTGGCCATTTGGTCGCGGAAGGTGCACATCTCGGTGGTGCACGTGCCGGTGAAGGCCGCGGGGAAGAACGCGAGGACGATGGGCGCGTCGTCGAGGTTCTCGGAGAGCGTGAACGACTCGATGTCGCCGTCGATGTCGGTGAGCGGTGCGGTGAAGTCCGGGGCGGCGTCGCCGACTGATACCATACGGATGCCATTTGGCTCCGCACACATTATTTCACCGTCGGCGGAAATTCAGGCGTCGCTGACTCGGCCGCAGACCCGTTGCCGCCGCCTCGGGCGACCGACCGCGACCGACGAGCCGGCCACAAGCTTTTCGTAGGAGTTGCGCGCCGAGACGCGTCGATTCGGCCGATACGGGAGTCTCGTCGCGCCGATATTCCGTCTTTCCAGAACCCGCAGAAGGCAAAAAGCCTATAATTGCCACTAGGTAACGCAGAAATAGCGATGTTCGAGACCATCACCCCACTGTTCCCGGGACTCCCGGGCGGGCCCGAGCTGCTCGTTGTCCTGCTCATCGTGGTCCTGCTGTTCGGCGCGAACAAGATTCCGAAGCTCGCTCGGTCCTCCGGGCAGGCCATCGGCGAGTTCCAGCGCGGCCGCGAGGAGATCGAGGACGAACTCCAGGATATGAAAGGCGACGACGAAGACGAAGACGACGCGACCATCGAGAGTTCGGATGACTCGGTTTCGACCGAGTCCGCTTCGACCAAATCGTCGAACTAATCGCAGCTCACTCTCTCTCTTCTGCCCGCCGAGGGCGAACCACGCGATTTTTGACCAGTCCTGAACGATAGCGCCGTAGGGCGTGTGGCCTAGTGGACAGGGCGAGAGGTTCCTAACCTCTCGATCGCGGGTTCGAATCCCGTCACGCCCGTTTCGCTCACTTCGTTCGCTCAGCGGCCGTTCCTGAGTCCCACTCGCACTGCTCGCGGGACTCCCGCCACGCCCGTTACGCGACGAGCGGAGTGAGCCGTGAAAACGGCACAGGGATTCGAATCAGGGAACAACTCGTAGAGTTGCGACCGAGGTTCGAATCCCGTCACGCCTGATTCGCTCAGTCCCGTCACGCCCGTTGAGGCCCTCGGGCGACAGCGAGCCGTGTCAGGCTGCCTCGTACGGGATTCGCAACCCCCTCGCAAACGCCCTTTCCTCACCGCTCTTTCGTCTCCCCGACGATGAAATACCGGCCCGCAACGGCGATGACCTGTCTCCCGTGCTGCACATGTCAGAAAATCACTACCCTACGGGCGTCCCCCGATTCACCCCACCTCACGCCGCGATAAAGCCCCAATTAAGCCGGCGGTCTGGATGCGCCGTCACGACGTTCACTTATAAAATGGTATAAAAATATAACTTAAAATGGACTTAAACTGTGAATTAGCTGAGAAAAAGACTTTTCCATCGGCCCGGATACCCGGTGACAATGGCAACGGACGACGCCGACGGAGGGGAGCGAAAGGCGTTAACGGGTGATGTAACGCCACCCGAGGAGAGCGACACCGCTCCGGAGCAGGCGTCGAACGCGCGCGTCGGGTCGTACACGTGGGCAGACTTTCTCGACGAGTACGGAAGCGACGGCGACGTCGAAGCGCTCTACGGGACCGACCCGCGGACGCGACGCGACGCGCCCGGCACGTCCCGGTGGGAGGAAGACGACGAGCGGACGGCCTCGACGCCGACCCGGACCGACTGGGACCGCGTCGACCTCGACCCCGAGAAGTACCTCGACTGTCACCCGGTCGACGTGGCGGAGTTCATCGGTAAGCGCGGCGCGCACGCGACGAACATCAACGAGCAGTTCGAAGCCTTCTGCGACCCCGAGACGACGCCCGTCGTCAAGGACACCTGGCTGTGGGAACACTACAAGCGCGAGTACTACTACGAGGGCGACGGTTCCCGCCCGCGGGATTCCGAGGGCGAAATCGTCCGCTTCGACGGCGAGGAGGCGCTCGGTTTCGACCCCGACTACATCGAGAACGCGCTCGCGCGGGCCGGCCAGCGCGCCGAGGAACTCGACGCCGTCGTCGAGGAGCGCACGGTCGATGTCGACCCCGAGTTCGACGAGGACGCGTTCTTCTCCAGCGTCGACGGCACGACCACGTTGTCGAACCGCTACGACCTCGAGAAGGCCGTGCCGATGGAGAAGAAGACGCACTTCCGCGAGGTCGAGCGCTACTGGGTGAACAAGCCCTACGCGTTCGTCATCATCTTCCACTCCGTCAAGGAAAACGAGAAGAAGTACTACGTGGTCGAACCGCACCTGAACCGCATCGAAGACGACCTGACGGAGTTCCTCACGAACAAGCTTCGGACCGCCATCAAGTACGGCGACGACAGCGTCGTCGAGGGCGGCAGCGACAACCGCGGGCGAGTCATCGAGGCCGAGACGTACGAACTGCTCTCGCGGTACGACCTCTACGACCCGCCGGCGTCGGCATCCGCGACCGGCGGAAGCGACGATGGTTCGGCCGCTGACGGGGCGTCGGCTGCCTCTTCGGGCCTCGCGTCTCGACTCGGACTGGGCGGCCTTTTCGGCGGCGGAAACGGCTCGTCGGCCGACGCTTCGACGACCGCTTCGACCCCCGGTCGGTTCGGCGGACTCGGCTCCCGACTCGGGTTGGGCTCAGTCTTCGGCGGTCGCTCACGCGACGCCGACGATGGCGAACCGCTCGGCGGTATCGACGGCATCGCCGCCCGGCCCGAACCGGCCGTCCTCGCCGACGACGCCGACGACCTGAACGACTACCAGGTGCGGAAGCTCCAGTACTACCTCCGCCGCGACTTCATCGGCTACGAGCGCATCGACGGCATCAAACACGACATCAACGTGGAGGACATCTCCTGCGACGGCTACAACTCGCCGGTGTTCGTCTACCACTCCGACTACGAGCAGATCATCTCGAACGTCTACCACGGCCAGGGCGAACTCGACGACTTCGTCGTGAAACTCGCCCAGCGCTCGGGGAAGGGCATCTCGAAGCGACGCCCGCAGGTGGACGCGACGCTCCCCGATGGGTCGCGCGCGCAACTCACGCTCGGCCGCGAGGTGTCGGACCACGGGACGAACTACACCATCCGTCAGTTCAAGGACGTCCCCTTCACGCCTATCGACCTCATCAACTGGTCGACGTTCTCGCTGGAGGAGATGGCGTTTCTCTGGCTCTGCATCGAGAACGACAAGAGCCTCATCTTCGCTGGCGGTACCGCCTCGGGGAAGACCACCTCGCTGAACGCCGTCTCGCTTTTCATCCCGTCGAACACGAAAATCGTCTCCATCGAGGACACCCGCGAGGTCGAACTGCCCCAGCGCAACTGGATTGCCTCCGTCACTCGGCCGTCGTTCGCGGACGACGACAAGGGCGACGTGGACGAGTTCGACCTGCTCGAAGCCGCGCTCCGCCAGCGCCCCGACTACATCGTCATGGGCGAGATTCGCGGCGAGGAGGGCCGGACGCTGTTTCAGGTCATGTCCACGGGCCACACCACCTACACGACGTTCCACGCCGACTCGGTCGGCGAGGTGCTCAAGCGGTTTACGACCGCGCCCATCAACGTCTCGAAGACGATGTTCACCGCCCTCGACCTCGTGTCCATCCAGACCTCGACGCGGGTCGGCGGCAACAAGGTGCGCCGGAACAAGTCGCTCACCGAAATCAACCACTACGACCCCGAGAACGACGAGATAAACGTCCAAGACGTCTACCAGTGGCAGGCCGAGACCGACGAGTTCCTCCAGATGGGCTCGTCGAACACGCTCGAAGACATCAAGTTCGACCGCGGCTGGAATCAGGAGACGCTCGAACTGGAGATTTTCAAGCGACAGGTCATCCTCGCGTACCTCATCGACCGCGGGCTCAACACCTACACGCAGGTCGCGGCGACGTTCCAGGCGTTCATCAACGACCAGGACACCATCCTCGGGCTGATGGCGACCGACGACCTCGAACGGAGCCTCGAAGACCTCCGGGAGATGGAGTCGGTCCACATCAACATCGACCCCGAAAGCGAGGCGATGGTCCCGCGACCCGACCCGCCGGAACACGTCCGAAAGCTGGCGAAAGAAATCCTCCGCCGGGCCGAAGATGAGCTGTTTCCCGAGTACCGCGACCGCGACGTTGGCGAGGTCGCGGAGGCGCTCAACCACATGCGCGACGAGCCGGACGTGGAGGCGACGCCCGGCGAGCGGGGCGAACTCGACTCGCTCGAATCGTCGACCCGAGACCCCGAACTCGACGAGGGAACGGACCGCGACGAACTGGACGCGGGAGACGAGACTCCCGAAATCGAGGGCGACGACGGCCCATCGTCGCTCGACGGCGAGGGCGAGACGCCGGCGCTGGAGGCCGGGCGCGACGAGGTGGACGCGGACCGCGAGGGCGACGAACCGACCGGCTTCGGCGACCCCGACGGACCGTTCGGCTTCGACGACGAGCCCTCGTTCCCCGACCCCAACGACGACGACGTCGACCTCGACGACTTCTTCGGCGCGTTCGGTATCGACGACGAGGCGAAGGCAAAGTCGGACGGCAGGGCGGGCCGAGACGGACGCGCCGAGACCGGAACCTACGGTGGCGAAACTGACGCGGCCGGAACCGACGACGGTGAACCCAACGACGCCGACGACGCAACCGACGAGACGTGGGGCGGGTTCGAGGCCGCCGAGGCCGACGACCCGCATGAGGACGACAAGGACGACGATGCGGGCGCTCGCGGGGCCGACTCCGGAGAGGGCGAGTAGATGAGCAACCTCGATTCGAAGACCTCTGGCGGTCTCGACCGCAGCACCGACACCCTCGGCGACGCCTTCTACCCGCTGTTTCAGCTCCTCTTCGACGAGGACGGCGAGTTCGTCGCCGACATCGAAGAAAAGCTGCAGCAGGCGCGGATGCCCGACACCGTCGAACTCTATCTCTCGCGGGCGCTTGCCGTCGGCGTCCTCGTCGGCCTCGCGCTGTGGCTCGTCGGGATGCTCGTCGGCTACGGCGTCTTCGCGCTCGGCCTCGTCTCGGCGGACTCGGTGAGTCTCGGGATTCCGGTCGGGAGCGAGGCCACGGCGGCCACGCTCCGGTCGCTCGCGATGCCCGCGGCCGTCGTTCTCTCGGGGCTCTTCTTCGGGTCGCTCGGCTTCGCAGGCGGGTTCGGGACGCTCGTCGCGATTCCGTACTCGACTGCTTCGGCGCGCAAACGCGAGATAAACATGCTCCTGTCGGACTCCATCTCGTTCATGTACGCCCTTTCGGTGGGCGGGCTGAACCAACTGGAGATTCTGGAGGCGATGGCGCGCGCCGAAGACACCTACGGCGAGGTCTCCCGGGAGTTCCAGAGCATCGTCCAAGAGACGGAGTACTTCGGCACCGACTACCGAAACGCCATCCGCCAGCAGGCGATTTTGACCCCCTCGGACGACCTCTCGCAGTTCCTGACGGACATGCTCTCTATCGTCAACTCCGGCGGCAATATGCAGGGCTTCCTCGACGACAAGAAGGACAAACACCTCCGGACCGCGAAACAACAGCAAGAACAGACGCTGGAGACGATGGAGCTGTTCGGCGAGATGTACATGACGCTCTCGCTGTTCCCGCTGCTTCTCATCATCATCCTCGTCATCATGAGCATGCTCGGGGAGGCCCAGTCGAGGCTGTTGTACGCGACCGTCTACGGGCTCATCCCGCTGACCGGCGTCGGCTTCCTCGTCCTCGTCTCGACGGTCAAGCAGGACGAAATCGGCGACGGCTTCCTCAGCCCCGAAGACGAAAGCGACCGCCTGCAGGGCCAACAGCGCGAGGGGCTCATCCACATGGGGCTCGTCGAGAGCTACGTCGGCGAGTTCAGCCTCTTTTCGCGCATCAAGGACCGCGAGGGGACGTTCAAGACAAAGGAACTCCTGCGCCGCCCGCACCTATTCTTCAAGCGACACCCGCTTTTCACCCTCGCGCTGACGGTGCCTGCGGCCCTCTCGCTCCTCGCCGTCTCCGTCGTCGAAGGAGCCGCCCCGACGACGTGGGACGGAATGATAGCGAACCCCGTCTGGGGGACGTTCATCTGGTTCTACGTGCCGGTCTACCTCATCGCGGTGCCGCTGACCGTCTTCCACGAGTGGAACGTCCACTCGCGGTCGGCCATCACGGGGAAACTCTCGGACAACCTCCGAAAGCTGTCGAGCGCGAACGACACCGGCCAGACGCTCCTTGAATCCATCAAGACCGTCTCCGACACCTCCTCTGGGAAACTCGCCGACGAGTTCGAGGTGATGTACGCGAAGGTCCACTACGGCATGAGCCTCAGAGAGGCGCTCGTCGAGTTCAACAACAAGTACCACATCCCGCGGCTCGCCCGGACGGTCAAGCTCATCACGAAGGCCCAGGAGGCATCGAGCCAGATAACCGAGGTTCTGACGACGGCCGCGCAGGCCTCCGAGAACCAAGACGACATCGAGCGCGAGCGCATCTCGCGGACCCGGATGCAGGTCGCCATCATCCTCATGACCTACGTGACGCTGCTGGCGGTGATGGCCATCCTGAAGACGCAGTTCCTCGACGTGATGGCCGGCCTCTCCTCGCAGGCGTCGAGTTCCGGCAGCGCGACGACCGGCGGCCCGAGTTTCGGCGGCGGCATCGACCCCGACCTGCTGTCGCTTCTGTTCTTCCACGGCGTCACTATCCAGGCGATGCTCTCGGGGTTCATCAGCGGCTACATCCGCAACGCGGACCTCCTCTCGGGGGTCAAGTTCGTCGTCATCCTCCAGACGCTCTCGCTCGCGGTGTGGATGGTGGTCGGCTGATGCGGCGACGCGACCGCGGTGACGGCCGACGCAGTGACGACCGACGCGGGGCGACCGGCCGGAGCGCCCGCGCCCAGACGACCATCGACTTCGCCGTCGGCGTCGGCATCTTCCTCCTGGCGGTCGCGTGGGTCGTCGGCACCATCCCGCAGATTCTCGACCCCTTCGAGGCCGAACAGGACCGCCCGCTCGTCGCCAACCGCGCCGCCGACTCACTCACCCAGCGCCTGCTCGTCGACGACGAGAATCCGGACGTGCTCGATGCGGCCTGCACCCAGGCGTTCTTCGACGGGGACCCGCCGCCCGGCGACTGCGACTACGGGAGCGCCGACCCCAACGCTGCGACCGGCATCGACGCGTCCTACGGTCTCAACGTCACGCTCTCGCGAGGGGGAACCGTCGTCGGGACGACCGGCGAGTCGGTCCCGACAACTCGGAGCGTCGTCGCCGCTCGGCGGGCCGTCCTCCTCGACGGCGAACTCCATGAGCTATCGGTGAGGGTGTGGTGACCGTGTCTCGCGCACAGGCCCACGCGCTCGAAGCCATCGTCGCCGCGATGGTCCTCCTCGCCAGCGTCACGTTCGCGCTGCAGGTGACCGCGGTGACGCCCCTGACCGCGAGTACGTCGAGCCAGCACATCGAGAACCAGCAGGCCGCCGTCGCCGACGGCGTGCTGACGGCTGCCGCCGAGACCGGCGCGCTGAAGCGGACGCTCCTGTTCACGCACCCCGAAAACGGGAGCTTCTACGACATCGACGCGCGAGGCTACTACGTCGACGGCGGCCCGCCGACCGCCTTCGGGGCGATGCTCGACGAGTCATTCTTGGACCGCGGCATCGCGTTCAACGTCTACCTGCACTACCTTCGGGACCGGGAGGTCCGCCGGACGACTCGCCTCGTGTTCATGGGCGAACCGAGCGACCACGCCGTCTCGCGGACGCGACTCGTGACGCTCGCGGACGACGACGTGCTGACCGAACCGGGCACGTCGCCGAGCGGCGACCCCCGGGCGGCCGAAACGTCGAAGACGCTCGAATCGGTCGCCGCTGCGAGCGACGAGACGTATTTCATCCAAGACGGGAACGCGGGGCCGCTCTACGGCGTCGTCGACGTGGAGGTGGTCGTATGGCGGATGTGACCGACGCGTTCGACGGCCCGAGCGACGAGGCGACGGGAGCCGCGCGCTTCGCCGGCGACGACCGCGGCCAACTGATGCTCGTCGCCGCGCTCGCAATCGCAGTCCTCCTCGTCGGGCTCGCGCTGACGCTCAACACCGCGATTTACACGGAGAACCTCGCCACGCGGACGACCGATACGAGCCTCGACGGGGCCGTGAGCCACGGCCGCACGGTCGAAGCCGGTGCGGGAGTCCTCCTCGACGAGACCAACCGCGGGGGCGGAACGTACGGCGAACTCACCGGCTCGTTCGACGAGACGTTCGGCAACTGGAGCGACGCGGCCGCGACGCTCGCGGCGGTCAGGGGAGCCGCGACGAACGCCTCGCGCGTCGACCACGTCGAGGGCACCCGAATCTCGCAGTCCGACGCGGCACGGAACTTTTCGGACGCGAACGAGTCGACCGACTGGACGCTCGCCAGCGGCGTTGGCGTCCGCGGCGTCCGGTTCAACGTCTCGCGCGACTCGCTCGCGACGAGCAGCGGGTCGGCGTTCGAACTCGTCGTCGACGGCGGGACGAACGCGGTCGAGACGGAAGTCTACCGGAATTCGACGCGGGTCTTCGTGACCGTCGAGGACGCCGGCGGGACCCGGACGACCTGTAGCGTGGCGGCCGATGCGGGCGATTCCGTCTCTATCGACATCGCTGAAGGCCGACTCAACGGGACCGCCTGTGACCCGCTCGACGCGGTCCACTCCGACCTCGATGGCACGGTCGCGGTGTCGTACCGGAACGCCGTGCAGGCCGAGGGGACCTATGAACTGTACGTGAACGAGACGAACGCGACGGTCTTCGACTCGGAGAAATACGCGTCCGCCGAGAGCGGGTCGTCGCCGGTCGCACAAGAGGCGCTGTACGCCGTCACCGTCTCGTACGTCTACGAGTCGGGCGAGACGTACGTCTACCGAGAGCTTCGGGTCGCACCGGGTGAGATTGCGTGACGCCACCGATAGCCCCGGACGGACGTGAGGGTCGCGTTCGGCGCGGGAGCCGCGAGCGGTCCCGCTCGACCGACCGCGGCGTCTCGACGGCGCTCGGTTACGTCCTCACGCTCTCTATCACGGTCGTTCTTATCTCGGGGCTGTTGGTCGCCGCCGGCGGCTTCGTCTCCGACGAGCGCGAGCGAGTCACGGAGACAGAACTCGACGTGGTCGGGAATCGGCTCGCGGCCGGCATCGAATCGGTCGACCGAATCGGGGCCGCACCGGGCGAGTCTCGGGTCGAGGCGACGGTTCGACTGCCCCCGAGAGTCGCCGGCACGACCTACACCATCGAAGTGGTGTCGGGGTCGCCGAACGAACTCGTGCTCACTTCGACCGACCCCGAGGTGACGGTTCGTGTTCCTGTAAAGACGGAGACCTCGCTGGCCGCGAGCCGGGCCGACGGCGGCGACGTGGTCATCAGCTACGATCCGTCGGTGGGGGCGCTGGAGGTGGACTCGTGAGCGACCGCGCGGTGAGCGACACGCTTGGGTTTGTCTTCGTCTTCGCCATCGTGCTCTCGATGGTCGGCCTCGTTTCCGCCGTCGGCATGACTGGCCTCCAAGACGCCCGCGACGTAGAGCGCGTCAACAACGCCGAGCGCGCGCTGGACATCCTCGGCGACAACATGGAGGACATCGCCGACCGCGGCGCGCCGAGCCGAGCCACGGAGGTGAAACTGCAGGACGCCAGCCTGACGCTCGACCGCCCCGTCGAGTTCGTCGTCTCCGGGGAGTTGACGACGAACTCGTCGGTCAACTTCACCAACACCTACGAGGTCTCGCCGGTCGTCTACGCGGCCGATTCCAGCGACGAGCGCGTCGTCTACGTGTTCGACGCGCTTCTCAGGACCCGCGGCGACAGCGGGACGTTCGTCCGGCGACCGTCGTTCGTGCTCACCCAAGAGCGGGTGTTGATTCCGGCGTTCGTGACGCGGCCCGACGAGGAGGCGACGACCTCGGTCGGCGGGTCGGGGACGTTCCTCATCCGCGCCGACAAGGCCGCAAGCGACGTGCTGGCCGCGCGAACCGACGGGCAGTACGACGTGAACCTAACCGTTCGCTCCCCGCGGGCGGCGCTCTGGCGCGAGGAGCTATCGAGCCGCCCCGACGTGACCTGCGACCCGGTCGAACCGGCCGCGACGCCGGACGGCTATCCGAGCGTCTCGTGTTACGTGAACGGGGCCGAGCGCGTCTACGCCGTCTCGACGTCGGTTGATATGACGTTCGCGGACTGAGGATGAGGTCGTGTGAGGACGGGACGCCATTACGACCGGTCACGTCGCTCACTCGACGTCGACTTCGACCTCGTTTTCGGTGATGTGCAGGAAGGTGATGAACTGGCCGCCCTCGGCCTGGTCGTAGTCGAGGTTGCCGTGCGACCCGGACTCGTCGACGCTCTGGCTATTGCCCGGGCCGTCCGTGACGGTCAGTTCGAACTGCGGCGCGGCCAGCGAGAAGTAGTGGTTGATGACGAAGTCCATCCGGGCGGTGTCGCCGGCGGCCTTCGAGAACGTCTGGCCGCCGTCGACGTCGTGTTCGTCGAAGGTGACGCTGTCGTAGGCCTCGCCGTCGACGATTTCGGGGGCGAACTGCCACTTGTTCTGGTTGCCGAAGCCCTTGTCCGACTGGATGTCGCCGTAGGTCATCGTCTCCGAACTGGTGAAGTTGACGGTGAGTTCAGGAGTGCTGGCCGTGCAGTCGATGCTCACCGCGTCGCTCGTGTCCGGGTCGAGGTCGGTCGCCTGCCAGCCGTGGTACTTGCCGTCCTCGGTGGCGTAGTACAGCGTCAGGTCGAACGTGCCGTCGTAACTGCCGCTCTTGCACTTGTCGTCCGCCTGCACGTGGAGTTCGAGGTCCTTCTGGTCGCCGTCGTAGTACATTCCCCACTCCATATTCTGGAGGTGCTGGTCGTTCGAGAGCGTGAGCGTGAACGTCGAGACGTTGTGGTTCGCGGCCATTCCGCGCACGTCGACCGACGTGCCCTCGTTCGGCATCTGGAACTCACCGACGAGTCCGAGCGTCTCCAGTTCCACGTTCGCGGTCTGATTGGCGTCGTCGACCGTCACGGTGCCCTCACTCCGCGACTCGAAGAACGAGGCCCAGCCCCGGTAGTGGTCGCTGTGGACCGTCACGACGACCGTTCCGTTGCTGACCGGGTTGTCGTAGCTGGCCGGTATCGTGTCGTAGCTCGCGGTCTCGTTGGGGTAGACGCGCCGAGCGCGCTCGGTCGCAGAGATCCGCGCGGACACGTCGCCCGACGCGGACCCATCGCCGGCGACTCGGACGACCGGAAGTGTCAGCGTCGCACCGCGGTAGTGGAACTCCGGCGGCGAGACCATGGTCGTGCCGCCGTCCTGCGTGCGCCAGACGCTGCCTCCTTCGTAGGCGATTCGGGCGTCGCCGTCGCGGTACTCGACGCTCCCGAGCGACTCGTTGTAGAGCACTTGGTCGTCGCCGGCGTCGGTGTAGTTTTTGTGCGTGACGCGTAGCCACCCGGTGTTGTCGTCGACGACGTAGGTGCCGCCGCCGGTCCCGCCGAGGTCGACGAACTGCGTCTCTCCCTCGCCGAGCGCGGAGATGGCGACTCGCGAGTCGAACAGCGTCATCGAGTGCTCGGCGCGCGTCAGTTGGGACTCCTGTTTCGTCTCCTCGAGGGCGACCCCGCCGAGCGCGACGACGGCGGTCGTTCCGGCGACCGTAATCGCCAACAGGAGAACGACCGCAATCGGCGAGGTCTGCGCCGTCCGGTCTCTGACGACGCGATAGACCAGTGGAACACGGGGACGACCGCTCATTACCTGACTGAAGGCGACGCGGGGTGAAAACCTCGCGGGGTACCTGACAGTCAGGTAAGTGGAATCGTTCGCTGGGGCTGACCTGCGCCGCGTCGACCGGTTCCGTGTCAAGGAAAACGAATTTCACCGGGATACGAGACAGACAGACGAGTGACCGATGCCGGAGGACGCCGAGACGACGACCAGGCAGACGACGCGGAGGCGGAGAACCATCGACCGCGAGCGGATATTTCGCCGCGACGACTACACGTGTCAGAACTGCGGCCGCGAGTACGACGAGGGGTCGAACATCTTGGAGGTCGCTCACGAGCGCCCAGCACGGGACTTCGAGAACTCCAACGACGCCGACGACCCCGAGAACCTCGTCGCGCTGTGTCCGAACTGTCACCGCCGGTTCGACATGGGCGAGCTCGGCGACAGAATCGCGTCGAGCCTCCAGCGCGACTTCCGCGAGCGGGCGAAGGTGCGGAACCACGCGAGCACGGTGGAGGCGTTCGCGGGCGACGCCATCGAGATAACGAAACTGAATGTGCTCATCGCGAGCGTCTTCGGGACGGGCGTCACGGTGCTCCTCCAAGCGGACATCGTGACGGACATCTCCGCGCTAGCGAACTTCGGCGTCGGGTTCGGCGCACTCGCGTGGGTGCTCTCGACGGGGTTCATCCTCGGGTCGTACATCTCGTGTCGCACCTCGGGAGCGAGTTCCAGCGCCATCGAGGAGGTACTGGAGGGTGACGACGACGAACTCCCCGAGGAGACGACGGAGATATACTACCGAAACGCCAGGCGAATCGGCATCGCAATCGGCCTGACGCTCATCTGCGTCCTCTTGCTCATCGCGGGCATTGCCCTCGCGGCGACGGGAGGTGGCGGATTCGCCGGACTCGTTGGGTAGAATGGTGTCATCGGGCGAGAGAGCGCTCACCGACGAATCGCAATCGATTCAACATCACCAGTTCGATTTCCGGACTCGCCGGGAGTCCCGCGAGCAGAGCGAGACGGCACTGCCGTCTCGCATGCCATGCGGGCGACTCGCGGGTCGCCCGCAGACGCAGCGAGCGGGGCGTCGGCGAGTCCACGGACGACTGAAGGGAACGAAGTGACCGAAAGGAAGTGAGTGGACTCACCGGGACTGAGCAAACCGGAGGTTTGCGAAGGTCGTGAACGAAGTTCACGGGATTTGAACCCGGAGGAAGACGTGCTCGCTCACGATGTTCGCTCCGCGCGACTTCCAGGGCTTCAAATCCACGCGCTCGCCACGGCGAGCGCTCGTCTCGTCATTTCTTCACTTCGTTCAGAAATGGACTCGCCGGGATTTGAACCCGGGGCCTCTCCCATGCCAAGGGAGTGATCTACCCCTGATCTACGAGCCCTCAAACGCAATCATCCATTTCCCGGTCGGATAAATAAGGGCTTCGAATCGTTCGACGGCTGTGGGGTGCGGACACAGATCGCAGTCCGTTGTGGTGTCCCTTGTCTACGCGGGCCGAACTTCACAGACGTACACATCCGTGAACAGGTTTCGGAACGTCCCCATCCAATGCGCTTGGGTGTCCTGAAACTGGTCGGTGTGTGCCTTGACTTCCACGAGAACCGGGCCGCCGAACAGCTGTTGGTCGATACCAACGAGGTCCGGTGCGCCGGAGAATCCGAGTGCCTCTCGTAAGCGCTCGATGGGTTCGGTTCGGTCGAATATTTCGGCGAGAACCGTTTCAGACGCGTCGGTCCGCATCGGTCCGGCGATCTCGCGGAGGCCGCGTTCAATCGCGTCCGCGAATCTGACATTCGAAAACCGAGCATGTTCGTCCAAGTTATCGGTCTCCCACGCCGATTCTACGAACTGTCTGCCGTCGAGGACGGGATGGTTCCGCGTGCTGTCGATATTGATGACGAGGCCGCCGACGTGTTCGGTGAGGTAAGTCGAAACCAAGTCCTCGGCGTTGACTGCGTCGCCCTCGTAACAACACTCGTAGGTCACCGGCGATTCGAACGACCCCGGATACGACGCCGTGTCGCTCGCCCAATCCAGCTCTAAGTAGGTTCGACCCGCTATTGTGTCGGTTTCAGGTAGCCGTCTGAAAACCAACTCGTACTCGCCAGAGCCGTATCGCATCGTGTAGTCGCTGTCGCCGTAGTCCCGTATCGGTTTATCGGAACAGGTGCCCCGGTCGAGACTCGTGCGAAGCTCTTGCGCTTCGAACGACGAACCGACTCGTTTTTTCCGTCGCTGACGGAACGACTCGGTATGACTGACGACGACGCTCCCGAAGTCCCGGTCGTGTGCGAGGCCTGCGACACGACCACGCGCGTTTCGCTTTCCGAGGTCGCGGACGCCATCGAGCGACACAACGAACAGGTCCACGACGGCGACGACATCGCGCAGGTCGACCCGGAGATCGTCAAACACGTGACCGACCTCGCGGCGAAGGACATGAGCGTGTTCGAAGACGAGGGGTGAGTCGCCGAGAGGTGCTGGCGCGTCGAATCGGCTCTTTTCAGCCACGGTAGTCGGACACGAGTGCCGGACTCGTGGGTGCCCATAGCGGGGCAAACAGTTGGCTCAGAAGCCGCCAATAGCTCGATTGCGATTGCTGGGGACTCGCCGGGAGTCCCGCGAGCAGAGCGAGTGGGACGTCGGCGAGTCCACGAACGACTGACGGAGCGAAGCGACGGAAGAAGTGAGTGGACTCGCCGGGACTGAGCAAACCGGAGGTTTGCGAAGGTCGTGAACGAAGTTCACGGGATTTGAACCCGGAGGAAGACGTGCTCGCTCACGATGTTCGCTCCGCGCGACTTCCAGGGCTTCAAATCCACGCGCTCGCCACGGCGAGTGCTCGTCTCGTCATTTCTTCACTTCGTTCAGAAATGGACTCGCCGGGAGTCCCGCGAGCAGAGCGAGTGGGACGTCGGCGAGTCCACGAACGACTGACGGAGCGAAGCGACGGAAGAAGTGAGTGGACTCGCCGGGATTTGAACCCGGGGCCTCTCCCATGCCAAGGGAGTGATCTACCCCTGATCTACGAGCCCGCACCTTCCAATAGCCGTCGCCCGTTTAGAAGCCCTTCGATTCCGACCGGGTTGAGTTGGGGTCGAGTCAGGGCCGAGTCGAAACGGTTTAACCCGGCGCGCGTGGACAACCCGATGGGAATCCAGCACGGCCGCAAATCTGACTCGCCCGGTTCGGGCTTGGGATTGCGGTAGTGCCCCAGCAGTCGGTGAGACGACTGCGGGGTACTCGTTTCTGCGGTCAGTGCGGTTCCAACCCGCAACAATGGCACGAATGCACACCCGCCGCCGTGGCTCGTCCAGCTCGGACAAGCCGGTGGCAGACGAAGCACCGGAGTGGAGCGACGTCGACGCGGCTGACATCGAAGCCCGCGTCGTCGAACTTGCAGAACAGGGCAAGGACCCGAGCCAGATCGGCCTGTCCCTGCGCGACGAAGGCGTCAAGGGCGTTCCCGTCCCGGACGTCAAGCTCGCCACGGGCAAGAAGGTCACCACCATCCTCGAGGAGAACGACGCCGCAGGCGACCTCCCCGAGGACCTCCGTAACCTCATGGAGCGCGCCGTGCGCCTCCGCGAGCACATGGAGGAGAACCAGCAGGACAAGTCCAACCGTCGCGCCCTGCAGAACACGGAGTCGAAGATTCGCCGCCTCGTCTCGTACTACCGCGGCGACAAGCTCGACGACGACTTCACCTACAGCTACGACGTCGCTGTCGAACTCCTCGAAGAATAACTGAATGTCCGTGAGCCCCGCCGAACAGACACCCGCCGCCGACGCCGCCGCCACGCTCCGCGAGGCGACGTTCGTTCGCCTTCGCGTCAGCGCGAGCGGTGCCGCTGTCGCGGCCGCCGGTGTTATCGGACGGGCGCTCAGGACACTCGACGTCCCCTTCCGCATCCGCGCGACCGACGCCCCGGACACTGTCGCAAACGACGACGTTGTGGCAGTCGTGGGCCTGTCGAACGCCGATGCGGACCTCGAACTCGACCCGACCGACGCCGTCTCGGTCGTCCGCGAACTCGGAGTCGACCCCGACCCGGCAGTCGCGCTGGCCGGCTTCCACGCCGCCGACGTGACGCCGGACGACGACACCGAACTCGCGAACGCCGCGGCCGACGCGGGCGTCGAAGCCGGACCCGGCGTGGCCGTCCCGACGGGCGACCTCGCAGACGGGCTGGCGCACTCGACGCTCGTCCACGCGTCGTTTTCGGCCGACAGGGAGCGCGCGCAGGCGACGCTCGCCGAACTGTCGCTCCCGGCCGAACTCGACGCGGACGCTCGCAGACGAGTCGCCTCCCTCGTCGCCATCGACGCGACGACTGGCGAGGCGACCGCCCGAGCGGCGACCGCCGTCGAGCGCGTCTTGCGCTCGGAGGCGACCCCGAACGGGCCGTTCGAAACCGTCGGCGGCTTCGCCGACGTGCTCGACGCGACCGTCCGGGAGTCGCCCGGAACCGCCGTCGCGCTGGCGCTCGGACACGACGTTCGAGACGCCGCGCTCGACGCGTGGCGCGACCACGCGCAGGCGACCCACGCCGCGCTCCGCGGGGCGACGACGGGCCGCTACGAGAGCCTCTACGCGCTCTCCTGTGACCTGTCGTCGCCGGGGCGACTCGCCACGGTGGCGAGGCTCGCCCGCGACTTCCGCTC
Organism: Haloferax sp. Q22; assembly: GCF_001482285.1. Lineage (GTDB taxonomy): Archaea > Halobacteriota > Halobacteria > Halobacteriales > Haloferacaceae > Haloferax. The sequence continues at coordinate 89,225 of NZ_LOEP01000056.1, forward strand.
GCCCGAGCCGACCGTTCTCGCGGTCGGCGTCGGTGCCGCGGCCCTCGTCTCGACCGGCCCTGCCGGACTGGACGAGGACCTCGCCGCGGCCGCGAACGAACTGCCGGACGCGTCCGCGACCGGGTCGCCGTCGGAGGCGACGATGACGTTCGACTCCGCGGCGGAGCCGAGCGACGTCGTCGCGGCCGTCAGGGAGGTGCGCCGATGACGCGGCGTGCGACCCTGCGAACGACCCACAACGACCCCGGCATCATCGCCGGCGCGCTCGAACCGGACAACACGGAGTCGATGCGCACCCGAGTCGAGGGGGACGAACTCATCACCACAATCGAACGCGATTCGACCGGCGGCCTGCACGCCACGGTCGATGACTACGTCGTCAACGTGACGGTCGCGGAGACCGTCATCGAAGCCACACGAACGCACACAGACACTAACCATGAGTGAACGATCCGTCTCCAAGCAGAAGCGCGGAAAGCGATGGTACACCGTCATCGCTCCCGAGAATTTCGACCGTAAGGAACTCGGTTCGACCTTCGCGGACGAACCCGAGAAGATCAACGGTCGCACCGTCGAGTCCACCCTCGGCGAACTCAACGACGACCAGGGCGCGAACAACGTCAAGCTCACGTTCAAGATTACCGACGTGGGTAGCGACGCCGCCTACACCGAGTTCATCCAGCAGGAGCTCACCCGAGACTACCTCCGTAGCCTCGTCCGCCGCGGCGCGTCCAAAATCGAAGCCAACGTCACGGCCATCACCAAGGACGACTACCGCGTCCAGCTCCAGCCCGTCGCCTTCACCACGAAGAAGGCCGACCGCAGCCAGGAACACGAAATCCGTCGCATCATGACGAAGCTCACCCGCGAGGCCATCACGGGTCACACCTACGACGCGCTCACCGAGAGCGTCGTCGAGGGTCGCCTCTCGTCGGCCATCTACGGCGACGCGAAGGTCATCTACCCCCTGCGCCGCGTCGAGGTCAAGAAGTTCTCCCTCGAAGCCCGCCCCGAAGAGGTCGAGGCCGAAGAGGAAGCCGCCGTCAGCGTCGACGAAGACGACGTCGCAGTCGACGTCGACGAAGAGACCGAAGCGTAAGCCCGTCTCGCCGACGGCCCGACTTCGAATTTCGACTTTTTACGCGCCCACGCGCAGAGCGAGAGCCACGTCGCTCTCCGGTCAGGTGCGAAAGCTCGAAGCCGACGCTGCGCGCCGAGCCTACTCCTCGACGACGATGGTGCCGACCATGCCGGCTTGCTCGTGGGGGATACAGAGATACTCGTACTCGCCGGGCACGTCGAAGGTGTACGTGTAGGTCTCGCCGCTTCCGATGAGTCCACCGAGCGAGTTGGAGTACGCGTCGCGGGCGGCCTGCTCGGTCTCGTAGTCCCCGCTGGCGAAGAACGCGGCGTCCTCGGGAAGTGTGCCCTCGTAGGCGGTGACGGTGTGGCCGCGCGAACTCGTGTTCCGCCAGACGACCTCGTCACCGACTTCGACGGTCAGCGCCGGCGGGTCGAACGCGACCGCGGTCATTCCGATGTCGAACTCGTCGCCCGAAGCCATCAAGGTCGCACAGCCCGCGAGGCCGGCCGTCGCAGCCGCTCCGGCCGCCGCGAGGAACTGACGCCGCGTCCGACCGCCGTCCGAGGACCCGTGGTCTCGCATGGTCGCCTCTCGGGACGCGACCGATAAATGTCGCATGGTTCGCTCGGCGAACCGCCGAATCGACCGAGACCGACCGGAACGCCGCCGGTTCGGGGTCGGTGCGCGAAGCCACCCACCGACGGACGGAACGTAAGAGGGAAAGGGAAGGTACGCAATCGCATCGGTATGAGACCCCGATTCGTCGGCCGGTTGGGCCCCGCCGACGTGGTCACCGCCGGGAACGCGGCGCTGGGATTCGTCGCGGCGGTGCTGACCGCGGTCGACGTGCGCCTCGCGGCCAAGGCCATCCTGCTCGCCGCGATGGCCGACGGCCTCGACGGCGTGGTCGCCCGACGCTACGGGGGAACCGACGCGGGGCCGTACCTCGACTCCCTCGCGGACGTGGCCTCCTTCGGCGTCGCTCCCGCCCTGCTCGTCGTCACCGTCGTCCGCGAGATGTGGGGCTTCGACCGGCTTCGGGTCGTCGCCGGCGTCGCCGTCGCCGCGCTGTTCGTCGCGGCCGCGGTCGTCAGACTGGCGCTCTACACCGCCTACGACAGCGGCTCGGACGAGACGGTCGGCGTGCCGACGACGCTCGCCGCGACGATTCTGTCGGCGGGCGTCCTCGTCGGCTTCGTCGAGCCGATGTTGCTCGTCGCCCTCTCCGCAATTATGGCCGCGCTGATGCTCTCGGACGTGACCTACCCGGACCTCCACGCGCAGGACGCGCTCGTCATGGGCGTGGTGCAGGGCCTCGCAATCCTCTGCTCCGGGACGCTCGGCGAGGGGTTTTCGTTCGGGCTGCTGTTCTTGGCGCTCGGCTACCTGTTTTTGGGCCCGCGCTTCTACTGGGGCTAATCGGTGCGGCGCGCGAAACGCGTCCGGGCTACATCCCCATGTCTGCCGCGTCCTCCGGGACCGGCAGGTCGTGCGGCGAGACGCCGAGGAGCTCCGCGGCGTGGTCCAGCGCCATGTCGAAGCCGTAGTAGCGTTCGAGTTCGTCGCCGTCGGCGGTCGGGCGGACCTTCAGCATGGCGTAGCCGTCGATGTTCTGAGCCACGGCGGCGGTGCGGCCGTCGCGGTCGAATTCGAGGACGCGCTCGGAGTCCGTAACGTAGTATTGCGCGGTGACGCCGTTCGCTTCTGCGGTTGCGTCGGTCATGCGAGGCGCTAGGGAGTAGGGGCTGTCTAAACTACCGGTTCCGGCGGGCGGGTCGGCGCGGTGGGCCGGCGTGGAAGGCCGCCGGAACGAAAGTGACGTGTGTGTCTCCACCGAGGGGTGAGCTATGTGGTTTCAGAGCGGCCGCCGGCGCGACCTTTGTGCCATCCTCTACGACGCGGGCGAACTCCGCGGGCAGAAGCTGAAGACCCGACTGGAACGCTACTACGACCTCCGAATCGACCCTCAAGCGTTCTACGGCACGCTCGACGCGCTCGTGGAGGCGGGCCACCTCCAACGGCGAACCGAGGGCATCTACGACGTGTACGGCCTCACCGACGCGGGCGCAGACCGGGTCGAATCGTACCACGCGTGGCTCGCAGAGCGGGTCGAAAACGGGGCACTCCGGGCGGACGACACAGCCAACGCGGACGAATCGGTCGTCGACTGACGGTTACTTCTGGAGCCAGTCGCCGATGGTGTTGCGGAGAATCTCGCTCGTCCCCTCGTAAATCTCGTTGAGCTTCGCGTCGCGGTAGTAGCGCTCCGCGGCGAAGTCTTTGGTGTAGCCGTAGCCGCCGTGAATCTGGATGCCCTCGTTCGCGACCTCGCGACTGATTTCGCTGGCGTAGAGCTTCGCCTGCGCGGCCTCCTTGATGAACGTCTCGTCGCGCATCTTCAGGTCCGCGGCCTTGTGCATGAGGAGCTTTGCGGCCTGAACCTTCGTGTCCATGTCGGCGAGTTTGTGCTTGATGGCCTGGAACTCGCCGATAGGCTGGTCGAACTGCTCGCGCTCGCCGGCGTACTTCACGGCGTCGTCGAGGGCGGCTCGGGCGATACCAATCGATCGCGCCGCGATAGTGATGCGGCCCCCGTTGAGCGTCTTCAGCGCCTGCACGAAGCCGTCGCCCTCGTCGCCGAGAAGCCGGTCTTCGGGAATGCGCATGTCGTCGAAGCGGAGTTCGGCGGTCGGACAGCCCTTGTCGCCGAGTTTGTGCTCCGTGCCCTCGACGACGAAGCCGTCGTCCTCCTCGGGGCGGACGACGAACGACGAGATGCCCTTGTTGCCCGCGTCGGGGTCGGTCTTGGCGAAGACGACGACCGTGTCGGCGACCGAGCCGTTCGAAATCCAGAGCTTCCCGCCGTCGACGACGTACTCGTTGCCGTCTTTGACGGCCGTGGTCTCCATGGCCGGCACGTCGCTTCCCGCGCCGGGTTCGGAGAGCGCGAACGCGCCGATGTCGGTGCCTTCGTTGACCGGCGTCAGGTAGGTCTGCTTCTGGTCCTCGTTCCCGAACTCGTAGAGCATGTTGCCGGCGAGGCTCGTGTGGGCGGCGACGATGGTGCCGAGGCCGCCGGAGCCGCGGGAAATCTCTTCGAGACCGATGGCGTAGGAGTGATAGTCGAGGCCGGCACCGCCGTACTCCTCGGGGAAGGGCATGCCCATCAAGCCGAGTTGCCCCATCTCAGCCACGAGGTCGGCGGGGAACTCGTCGGTCTCGTCTATCTCCGCCGCGCGAGGTTTGACCTCCTCGTCGACGAACTCCGAGACCATGTCCTTGATTTGCTTCTGCTCCGCAGTGAGCGCGAAGTCCATACGTGAGTCTGTCATCGACTATGCTTATGATTTTCTCCTGCGCCGTCTCGGCTGTCTGAGAGTCGTCGCCCCCACGAGACTTTTTATCCCCCCTTCCGTAATACCGGTACGCTTCGAATGTCTCGACACGCCGATGCCCGGCCACCGGCAACTGATGACGACCTCGATTGGTGTCACGATGCAGTTCAGGGGGTCTCTCGGACCTTCGCCCTCACGGTCGACGTCCTCGACGAACCGATGGCGTCGCACATCTGTATCGGATATCTCCTCTGTCGAATCGCCGACACCGTGGAGGATTCGTCTTCAATCGCGCCCGACGAGCAGGCACACCTCCTTCGACTCTACGACCGCGCGCTCGACCCCGACGACGACACCACCGTCGACGAGTTCGTGACCGCAGTACAGCCGCACCTCCCCCCGGAGGGCGAACAGTCCGACGACTGGATGGTTGTCGCCAACACCGCTCGGGTCTTCCGGACGTTCGAGGCGCTTCCTGAGGACGTGCGAGAGGCGGTCACGCCGCCGGTCCGCGAACTCGTCTCGGGTATGGCGATGTTCGTCGAACGTTACTCCCAGACCGGCGGGCTCCGCATCCAGTCCCGCGAGGAGCTAGAGGAGTACTGCTACTACGCCGCCGGCACCGTCGGCAACCTCATCACGAACCTCGTGACCCGCGGCAACGTCGACAGTGAGCGCCGCTCGCGGCTCTACGACACCGCCGAGGAGTTCGGCCTGCTCCTCCAGCTCGTGAACATCGCGAAGGACGTTCACGACGACTACACGGCGGAGAACAACGTCTACCTCCCCGCCGACTGGCTCGACGACGCGGGCGTTCCCCAAGAGGAGGTCGTCGCCCCCGAGCACAACGACCGGGCGGCCTCGGTGGTCAAGCGGACCGCCGACCACGCCAAGTCGTTCGTCGACGACGCTCAGACCTACTTGGAGACGGTGCCGCTCCGCGAGGGCAACACGCTCGCCGCGTGGGCGATTCCGTTCCTGCTCGCGGTCGGCACGCTCCGGGAACTCGTCGCCAACCCCGAACACGCGGTGACGGGTGAGGGCGTCAAAATCTCCCGACAAGAGGTGTTCGCCGTCGTCTCCGAGATGAACGGCGCGGGCGCCGAGTCGCTCGCCGAGATGCGCGAAATCATCTCGCGTCAGCCGTTCCACCGAGCGACGACGAACGCCGACTGAACGACGCAGAGGCGCTGTCGGTCGGGCCCGGTTCTGTTTCGCTTCTCTTCTCGCATCGCTTCGTGCCGAGCGCCGCCGAGCGCGCCGGCAGCTTCGGTCTCGCGAGCGACGTGTTTCGCACCCACCGCGGTCGCCGTCGGAACCGCGGTCCGAGGCCCATGCGGTCCCGTGACGAACGCAGTTTGGGAGGATTTTTAGTAACCCAAGCATAACGGGCGTCTATGAGTACCGAAGAAGCACACGACGACCACGGCCATCACCTGCCGGCGGTTCAGGACTGGCCGCGCGGCTTCGGCGAGGCGAGCTGGTGGCCGTTCGTCACCGCCGTCGGGGGCGCGGGCATCTACGCCGGTGCCGGGCTGTACGTCATGGGACAGGACGGAATCGTCGGCCAGACGGCGGGCCCCGCCGTGTTCATCGGCAGTATCTTCCTCTTCCTGGCCGGGCTCTACGGCTGGTTGTACCACGCGTTCGTGAGCCACTTCTGGTCGCGCGACGCGAGCCAGAAGAGCGCATCGAAGCTTCGCTGGGGCATGATTGCCTTCCTCGGCTCCGAACTCGGGACGTTCGGCGCGCTGTTCGCGTACTACTTCTTCATCCGCGCGGGGACGTGGCCGCCGCAGGAACTTCCACACCTCACAGGCTCGTTGGTGTTAGCCAACACCGCCATCCTCATCGTGTCCAGTTTCACGCTCCACTGGGCGCACGTCGCCATCCGCGAGGAGAACCACCGTAACTTCATCCTCGGCCTCGCCGTCACGCTCCTGCTCGGTGCGGTGTTCATCGGCGGGCAGGTGTACGAGTACTACGAGTTCATCGTCCACTCGAACTTCTCCATCACCGACGGCATCTTCGGGTCGGCGTTCTACGGCCTCACCGGCCTGCACGGCCTCCACGTCAGCCTCGGCGCGGTGCTTCTCGGTATCGTCTTCGTCCGCGCGCTCCGCGGGCAGTACTCCGCCGAACGCCACGTCTCCGTCAGTACGGCCTCGATGTACTGGCACTTCGTGGACGTCGTCTGGATCTTCCTCGTCGTCGTCCTCTACGTCGGCGCGGAAGTCGGCGCGTAACTCTCGTCGCCGCGCCGCGACGTAACCGATTCTTTTTAGCCGACTCATCCGAGAGCCACGGACGCCGGCACGTCCTGTCGAGGGATGGAAACGGGCGTCCACTGCCATGGGTTGTTCGGACCACGTCCTCGGACGCGACGTGGACGTGTCGGACTTCTCGACCGTCGAGCGGCGGGACTGCCACACCGACCGAGAGTTGCGTCCGCGTCCGAATCGCCGTCCGCGTCCGAATTCTCACCAGCGTCCCGCGCCAGCGACCGCTCACCCGAACTGTTCGTTGAACCGGTAGATGTCCTCGTCCACGCCGGCGACGATGAGGTCGTCGTCGGCTTTGACCCGGAACTCCGGGGCGATTTCGGTGACGAGCGTCCCGTCTCGCTCGACGGCGATGACGGTGCAGTTCGTCCGGGCGCGAACGTCGGCCCCGGCGAGCGTCCGCCCTACGAGCCCGGGCGCGTGGGTCCGGACGATTTCTATCTGCGACTGCGGCGCGATGACCTCCTCGTCGAGCACCGTCGAGGCGAGCATCCGCCCGGCGACCGTCGAGAGCGCGAGGACGTAGTCCGCGCCAGCGCGGTAGAGTTTGGCGATGCTCTCGGTCTCGTTGGCGCGGGCGATGACCTCCGTCTCCTCGGAGACGCGCTCGGAGACGAGCGTGGCGAAGACGGCCGTGGTGTCGTTGTCGAGCGCGAGGAGGACGCCGCGGGCCTCGGTGACGTTCGCCTCGGAGAGCGTCTGGGGGTCGGTGATGTCGCCCACGAGGTCGACGCCGGGCTTGTCCTGTTTGTCCACGACGAGATGCGGGACGCCGGCGCTCGCCAGCGTCTCGGCCGCGGTCGACCCGACCTCCCCGTACCCCGCGACGATGACGGTCCCGCGGCGGAAGCGCCGCGCCGACGACAGCGTCAGCGCCCGGAGCTCTTCGAGTTGCTTCTCGCGGCCGACGACGAGCAGGATGGTGTGCTCGTCGATGACGGCGTCAGGGGCGGGCGGGGAGACGAACTCCCCGGTGAACCACGCACCGATGACGTTGGCACCCGTGACCTGGCCGATGCCGCTCTCGGCGATGGTCCGCCCCTCGACGGAACTCCCGCGCTGGACGAGCAGTTCCGCGACCTTGAAGTCCTCGCCGATTTCGATGGCGTCGCCGAGTTCCGAGGAGATGGACGTGGTCGCCTTGCCGGCGAGGCTCTCGCCGAGGAGTCGGCGCGGCGAGACGACCCGGTCGGCACCGGCGTAGCGGTGGTAGTCCGCGACCTCGGGGTCCTCGATGAGGCTGACGACGCGGGCGTCCGGGGCGGCCTGCTTCGCGGCGAGGATGATGCTCGCGTTCGTCTCGTCGTCGTCGTCGGCGACGATGGCGAGCGCCTCGGCCGCGTTCGCCGCTTCGAGCGACTCGATGGCCTCGGGGTCGCCGTGGACGACCTCGTAGCCCTCGCCGTACAGTTCCTCGGCGCGGTCGCGGTCGGCTTCGAGAATCACGTAGGGAACGTCCATCGAGTCGAGTTCGTCCACGAGGGCGTCGCCGCGGGGGGTGAACGTACAGATGACGACGTGGTCCGTGTGCGTCGAGGTCGTCGGCGGCGCGGTCCGCAGGGCGTCTTCGACGAGGGGGACGAGAAACAGCGGGAGCGTGAGGAAGACGGTCGTGACGCCCGTGAGTTGCATCAGAATCGACAGCGCGAGCAGCGGCGGGTGGTCGACCCAAAACCGGGTCTGCTCGCCGTAGCCCGTCGTCGTGAACGTCTCGACGACGACGTGGACCGCCTGCAGGAACGTGACGTCCTCGCCGGCGAAAAAGCCCGCCGCCCACTGGTAGGCGATGGAGAACGCGAGCATCAACAGCCCGGCCCCCGTGAGATAACGGCCAAGTCGTCGCTTCGCCTTCGACAACCCGGGGCCGTCGCCCGAAATAGACATAGTCGGGCTATGTGCGCCGGTGGCTAAAAGCGTCCTGACGCGGTAGTGCTCTCATGACTCGCCGACGGGACGCCGCGCTCGCGGGGTCGGTGCTCGTCCCCACCGCGCTCGCGGCGGCCCTCCTACGGACGCCGGTGACACCGGTGCCGGTCCTCGTCGGCGTCGTTGGGGCGCTCGCGCTGGAAGCGGCGCTGTCGCTTCGGGCGTCGAGCGTCCGCGCGCTCTGGGAGCGACGGGTCGTCCGAACCACGTCAGTCGCGACCGCCGTCGTCGGAATCGTCCTCGGCGTCGTCGTCTTCGGACGACAGACGCTACTCGCCGTCGCGGTCGGGCTCTCGACCTATCTGTTCCTCCTCGCCGCGGTCGAACTCCGGAGTCGTCGCCGAGGAGATAACCCCCCGTGAGTCGGTCCCGCGGACCTGTTACGCGAGGAATACTTAACCGCCGTCCGTCCTCCGGTACGTGTATGTGTAGCACACCGTCCGACCGCCGAGCCGACAGTCCGCGACCGTGACGCTCTCAGGGAGTAGCGGGGCGACTGCTCGGACGACCCGCCGGACGAGACGCCGCGTGCTCGAAACCGGCGGCGCGGCGGCAGCGGCCACGCTTGGGTTCGGCGTGCTCCTCGCGACCGACTGGGTGTGGCTCGTCTCGCGCGCCGCCCCCTCGCCCGAGACCGCCGCGGCGACGTGGGCCGCCGGAACCCTGCTCGTCGTCGTCGGACTCTGCGCGTACGCCTACGCGAACGCGGACGAGAACGTCGCACCCGAGGGTGGTCGCGCGTCCGGGTCGACGGAACCGGGCCACCCTTACGACGGTCTCGGCGTGCCGACCGCCGTCACGCTCGTCCGAGGCTTCCTCGTCGCGGGCGTCGCGGGCATCGCCGGCGTGGCGCTCTACGGCCCGCTGAGTCCGTCGTGGGCGTGGGGCGCTGCCGTCGGTTACGGGGTTGCGGCCGCGCTCGACGCCCTCGACGGGGCGCTCGCCCGCCGACTCGACCGCGTCAGCCGACTCGGCGGGCGACTCGACACCGCGGTCGATGCCTTCGGCCTCCTCGTCGCCCCGCTCGCCGGCGTCCTCCTCGGGGAACTCGCCTGGTGGTATCTCTCGGTCGGGGTGGCGCGGTACGTCTTTCTCGCCGGGATCGGACTCCGCGAGCGAGCGGACCGGCCGACGTTCGACCTCCCGCCCCGCGCCTCACGGCGCGTCCTCGCCGGCATCCAGATGGCTGTCGTCCCGCTGGCGCTCGCTCCGGGCGTCTTCGACCCGTGGATGCCCCTCGTGACTGGGGTCGCGGCGGCGGCGCTCCTGCTCGGCTTTGCTCGGGACTGGGGCTACGTCTCGGGCCGGTTCAGGAGAGATGACGACGGAAACGCGTCCGTTCCGGAGTAATCAGTCGAGTTCGGCCAACACGTCGAGGTTGTGGGCGACGTACACGAGTTCGTCGCCCGCGAGCGCGTCGTGCCGGGCCTCGAGCCACCCGTCGAGCGTCGCGCGGTCGACCGCAGTCGACTCACCGACCGACTCCTCGACGAAGCCGAGGACGCGGTCGAGGAAGATTCGCGCCTCGTCGTCGTGCGGCGGGTGGACGACCCAGTCCGAGCCGCCGGCCGCGACGACCGGCGCGTCGAGGTCGGGAAGGACCGAAAGGAGGTCGGAACCGGTGTCCGGTCCCGCGCGTTCGCCGCCGCGCATTGTCCCGTGATACGCGCCGAGAACCGCGTCGTCGTCGGGGTGGCTCGGTCGGAACGCGGTTCGGCCGTCGAACGTGATGGGCGCGTAGAAGAGGCCCTCGTCGGTCAGCCGCGAGAGAAGCGCGTCGACCGCGCGGCGGAGCGGGAGCACGTCGAGGACCGCGTGCGCGACCACGAGGTCGATGGCCTTCGGGAGGACCGTCATGGCCTCGAAGAGGTCGCTCGTCACGTAGGTAAGCGAGACGCTTCGGCCGTGGCGTTCGATGCGGAACCCGTCGGGTGTCGGCTCGGCGGTCCAGCCGGCGGCGCGTGCCCACTTGGCGAACGCCGCGGCCGCGTGGTCGGCCATCCCGCGCGTCCTGTCGACCATGACGTACTTTATCTCGTCGTGCGCGTCGAAGACGCCCCACGAGAGGAGCCGGCGACACATCGCGCCCGTCCCCGCGCCGACCGAGACGACGCGGAGCGGCTCTCCCGACCGCGACTCGGCGCGCGCCTCCAGCCGGTCGATGAGACTCGCGAGCGTCGGTCGGTGGAGCGCGCGGTCGTCCACGGACTCCTTCGCGCGGAGGTAGTGGACGAACCGGTCGTCGTGGCTGGTCACGACCGCCCCGTCTCGGCGGACTCGTATAACCGTTCTCCCGAGGCCGACCCGACGGGCGCGAGCGAATCGGTCACAGCGGGCACGCTGAAGTGTGAACTGAGCGAAACGTTCGCTCGATTCGCCCGGAAAGTATTTGATTCGGTTCCGGTGATGTAACCCCAAATGGATAGCGAGATTATCGACGCGGTGACCGGGTGGGATTCCGCGCCCGCCGAACGAGGCTACGGTGGTCTCCGGTCGCTCGCGGACGACGGCTTCACAGGTGCCGTCGTCGCAGGCATGACGTGGGGATTCATGCTCAACGGCCGTCTCCTCGGGGTTTTCGACGGGACGGTCGCCGATTTCGAGGGTGAATCGTTCGAGGCGCACCGCGCACCGGACCCGGCGCTGCCGCTTCTGTACGCGATGCGGGAGACCGGCGGCGACATCCGCGCGCAGTACTACACCGAGGAGACGCCGCTGGGGGACGCCGACGGAACGCTCTCGGCGGGTGGCTTCACCGGCTACGTCGAACTGTCCGAGAACGTGCTCTCGGGCGACTACTACGTCGTCTACCACGGGGGGAAGTCGATGAGCGCGGCCTTCGTCGGCAACAGCAAGCGACTCGTCACCGGCGACGACGCGTTCGAGCGTGCGAGCGACGAGGTCGGCATCTACAAAGTCTACGACGTGGACCTCGACCTCGTCGATATCCCGGAGCCCGAGCCCGACGAGGAGGAGGACGAGGACGCGGCGGGAGTCGCCGCGACGGGTGGCGAGGCCGATACGACGGGCGCGTCCGGAAAGCCGGAGACGCCGACGACCACAGACGAGACGAGTACGACGGGGGCGGCCGACAACGAGTCCGAGCGCGCCGCCGCCGCCGACCCCACCGACGGAGAGCCGGCGACGGCCGACGCCCCGGTGAGCGCGGAACCGCCGGCCGAAACTGCGGCCGACCCGGAGCCGCCGACGTCCGACGACGACGGCACCGAGACGACCGACGAGCCGTCCACGGGCCCCTCCGAGTCACAGTCCCCGGAGCCAGCCGGGACAGAGGCGGCGGCAGCGACGGACCGGCCCGCGTCCGACGAGCCGGCCTCACCGATGTCCGAGGGGCCCGTCGTCGCCGACGCCCCGCAGAAGAACGGAGAAGCGCCGTCTCCGGACCCGCTCGCGGAGGACGGTGCGACCGGCGACGACGTGTTCTCCGCCGAGGCACAGTGGCGAAACGCCCGGTCGATACCCTCCTTGGACCCCCGCGACGCAGCGGGCGAGTCGGTGGATGACCGCCCCGGAACGCCTCGAAGCCATCAGGGCAACACGACGCAGGCGACGCATCACCGCCCGTCCCGGGGCGGGGCGGGCGACAAGGGGCGACCGTCGCCGAGAGACCAGTCGAACCAGCAACAGTCCCAGCCGACCGAGCAGACGCCCGACGAGCCCGACGTCGACCCGGCGGAAGCCGAGTCGCTGAAAGAACGAGTCGAGTCGCTGGCATCCGAGCGCGACCGGCTCGAGTCCGAGCGCGACGCCCTCCGCGAGGAGCGGGACGAACACCGCTCGCGCGCCGAGGAGCTCGAAGACCGCGTCGCCGAACTCGAATCCGAGGTCGACCGGCTCCGCGACCGGCTCGACGAGGCGGGCGTCCGGTCGACCGACCGGTCCATGTCGGCCGACGAGGCGCTCCGCGGGACGAACCTCTTCGTCCGCTACGCCCAGAAAGGGCAGGCGACGCTGGAGAAGGCCCACGACGGGCAGGCCTCCCGTGAGGAGGTCATCGAGAACCTCCGGCTGGAACACCACACCACGTTCGACACGGAGGGGCTGGGCATCGACGGCCAGCCATACGAGGCGTTCCTTCACGAGACGCCCGAGTACGGCTTCGCCAAGTGGGTCGTCACTGACCTGCTCTACGAAATCGGCGAGACGGGCAACCGGTCGAGCCTCGCCGGCGTCTTCGACTCGATTCCGAAGGCCGACCGCATCGAACTGTACGGGAGCGTCTCGGTGCCCATCGGCGACGATGAAAGCGAGTCGCGGCAGTTCGACGTCATCGTCCGCGACCAGATGGGCGAGCCGCTGTTCGTGGCGAACCTGAACGACTCGCGGGACCCGGCGACCCAGCCGATGGTCACCCAACTCATCAAGGACTCGAAGGCCGTCGCCGACGCGAAAGAGACGCTCGGCTCGGCGTTCGTGGTTACGAGGAGTTTCTTCGAGCCGGAGGCGCTCGAAGCCGCCACGGCCGAGACCGGCGGCGGCCTCCTGAGCCGGTCGAAGCGCAAGAGCTTCGTGAAACTCTCGCGGAAGCAGGGCTACCACCTCTGTCTGGTGGAGGCCCGCGGTGGCGAGTTCCACCTGAACGTCCCCGACCTCTGAGTCGGCGACGCCTCGCGTCGGGCGGCGCCGTCGCTGCGCTGTCGCTTGTTACTTTGCGTTCCGCCCCGACGGTCGCGTGGAGCGCCGCGGCTGTCGGGGTTACTGAACGATAGTGAAACGACCGCGGCGCTCGGAGCGCGTCCGCGGCGAGTGTCCGTGGTGTCGCGTCGGCACCGTCCGGTACCAACCGCATCGAAGCACGGCTAACGCGGTCGGTCCGATGTCGTGCCCGGAAAGACTCGTCGGACGAAACAGGATAGAACGACCGCGTGCGCCTGAAGTGTGGTTAGTTCTCGATTTCGGCCGCTTCCTCGATCTTCATCGATTCGAGCTTGCCGACGATTTCGTCGAGCTTGTCGTCGAGTTCGTCGACGAACTCCTGGGTGCGCTCGGTGGTGATTGCGCCCTGGCTGGAGGGTTCGATGAGGTTCTCTTCTTCGAGAACGCGGAGGGAGTAGCGGACCTTGTGGTGCGGGTAGCCTGTCTCGTTGGACATCTTCACGATGCCGATTGGCTCACTTTCGATGACCATCTTCAGGACCTGGAGATGGCGCTCCAACATATCGACTTCCTTCTCAAGTCGGTCTATCATGCCATTTGTTAACTCTTCTTGGGAGGCTTTAAGCCTTGCCCTCCGGGTCGGCGAATAATGAGATAACGCGACCTTAACGAGGACACTAATTAACCGTTGTGTTATCCGTCGCCACGCTAATGCGTGTTCATGGCGTATTCTTCGGCAACGATTCGGTAATTAGGCACAAACGTGTATTGCTCGTCGGCCGCGACCGTAATCTGTTTAGTGCGGCGCGGGGAACGGCCGACGTATGACTGTTACCATCGTCGGTTCGCAACTCGGCGACGAGGGCAAAGGCGCGCTCGTCGACCTGTGGGGCGGCGACGCTGACATCGTCGTCCGCTATCAGGGCGGCGACAACGCCGGCCACACCGTCGTCGAAGACGGCGAGGAGTACAAGCTTTCGCTCGTCCCGAGCGGGGCCGTCCGCGACAAGGTCGGCATCCTCGGAAACGGCTGCGTCATCAACCCCCGGACGCTGTTCTCCGAGATCGACGACCTCCGCGAGCGCGGCCTCGAACCCGACGTGCGCCTCGCCAAGCGCGCGCACGTCATCATGCCGTACCACCGCCGCCTCGACAACATCGAAGAGGAGGCGAAGGCCGACTCGGACCTCACCGTCGGCACGACCGGTCGCGGCATCGGCCCCACCTACGAGGACAAGGCGGGTCGCCGCGGCATCCGCGTCGGCGACCTGCTCGACCCCGACGTGCTCCGCCAGCGGCTGGAGTACGTGGTTCCCAAGAAGAAGGCGCTCATCGAGGACGTGTACGGCCTCGAAGCCGGCGAGGAGTGCGACGTCGAAGCGCTCGTCGAGGAGTACACCGAAATCGGTCGCCGCCTCCGCGAGGACGACATGGCCGTCAACTGCGGCGACTTCCTCGCCGAGCGCCGCGAAGCCGGCGACAACGTGATGTTCGAGGGCGCACAGGGCACCCTCATCGACATCGACCACGGGAGCTACCCGTACGTGACCTCCTCGAACCCGACCGCGGGCGGCGCGGCCACCGGCACCGGCGTCGGCCCGACCGTCGTCGGACAGGGTGAGGTCGTCGGCATCGTCAAGTCGTATCTCTCCCGCGTCGGCGAGGGGCCGATGCCGACCGAACTGAAAGACGACGAGCGCGAGGAGGAACTCGCGGACTTCATCCGCGAGAAGGGCGGCGAGTTCGGCACCGTCACCGGTCGCCCGCGCCGCATCGGCTGGCTCGACATGCCGATGCTCCGCCACGCCGCCCGCGTCAGCGGCTTCACCGGCATCGCCGTCAACCACCTCGACGTGCTCGCCGGCCTCGACGAGGTCAAGGTCGGCCACGCCTACGAACTTGAGGGCGAAGAACGCCTGACGATGCCCGCGACGACCGAGCGCTGGGGCGAGTGCGAACCCGTCCTCAAGGAGTTCGACACGTGGCCGGAAGTGGACTGGGCGGCCGTCGCCGAGGAGGGCTACGACGCCATCCCGGACGCCGCGCAGGACTACCTCGAATACCTCTCGGACGAACTCGACGTGCCGATTTACGCCGTCGGCGTCGGTCCGGGCCGCGAGCAGACCGTCCACATCGAAAACCCGTTCGACAACTGAGCGCCGAGCGGTCGGCCGACCGATGACGGCCCGCCGCCGTCCGCCGACCACCGCCGCGACGGAGCCGAACCCGTACGCTTTTACTTCGCGCAATCCACCGTCACGACAATGAAAGAATCCCTGATGGACATCCTCTGTGACCCCCTCGACAAGAGCGAACTCGAGCTGGAAGTCGACGAGCGCGACGGCGACGAAATCCTCGAGGGGCGGCTCATCGGTACGGTCACCGGCGAGGTGTACCCCATCGAGGACGGCATCCCGAACCTCCTGCCGCCGGACATGCGCGACGACTGAGGCGCGGCACCGCACCGCATCGGACCTGAACGTTTTTCTATTCTCGTATCGACGGTGAAGCCGTGTCGAACGCGCCGCTCACCGTCACGCTGAACGACGAGCGCCCCCACGACCTCTCGGTAGCGCCGTCGTTCTCAACGAACGGCCCGTTCTCGGTCGAACTCGTGAACAACGGACAGGCGGTGCACGTCCACCTCCACATCGACGACGAACTCTCGCGTGCGGCGAGCCTGTCCGAAGGAAACCACTTCGTCGACGGCGGCCAGACCAAGACCGTCGAGGTGTTCGTCACCCCGCCGCCCGAACCCACCTCGGGGAAGCTCAAAATAGTCTCCGGCCACGGCACGGAGACGAGGTACGTCGACGTGACCGTCGAACCCGGCGAGGGCGGCAAACCGCCGGTCGACGTGGACGAGACGCTCTCGAAGCCCAAGCAACCCGACCCCGAGCCGAGCGTGACCGAGAGCATCGCGGACGTGTTCCCAAGCGTCGACCCGCGGGCCGCCCCGCTTTTCGGCCTCGCGCTCGTCGCGCTCGTCCTCGCGGTGGCGGTCGCCTCGGTGTTCGAGAGCTTCGCCATCACCCTCGGTGCCGGCGTCGTCGTCGGCGGCGTCCTCGCGGCGCTGGTGCTGACGATGCGGTGATGGCGTCCGAAAACGGAACGCAGAGCGCTCGCGGCGCGACCTACTCGTCGTCGGGCGCGTCGGTCGGAACGCCACCGAGGTTGCCCTCGTCGTCGAATAACTTCGCGCGCAGGAACCGCGCCCGGTAGCGGTTCGCGCCCTCGTACACGTCGGCCTCGCGGATGTCGTCGGTGCGGTCGTCCGCGACGGCCTCGATGATATCTTCGACCTGTTCCTTCTCCGAGGGCGTGAGTTCGAACTCGTACGTTTGGGTCCCCTCGCCCTCCAGCCGCGTCCACTTTCGGGACGCCGCGATGACGAGCGAACACGGCTCGCGGCACGGGAACGCGCCGTCGCCGCCGTCCACGTCGAGGTCGGTCTCGTCGTCGTACTGCCACTCGCGGCGCTTGACGCACTGGCTGTCGTCGCAACAGGTCTCCGCGACCCAGTTGACGTGCTCGTGGCCGTCGCCGCGGTTCCACGTCTTCACGACGCTGTACATCCCGGTCTGGCGGCCGATGGCGTCCTTCCAGTGGGCCACGTCGAGTTCACCCCGGCGCTCGCGGTACCAGTTCGGCACCGACGCGGGGTAGAACGTCTCGACGGTCTCGACGAGGTCGCGAGCGTCGAGGTCGGGGAACACCCAGCCGCCGGCGAGGTTGTTACCGGTCTTCAGCGGGCGGTACCGCCCTTTCTCATCGTAGGTCGCTAACTGGCGGGCCGCGAGCGGTTCGTGGTAGGGGTCGAGGTCGTCGCGGTCGGCGTCGGCCTCGTCGGCGTGGCGGAGTTCGTAGGAGCGCTCGCCGTGGTCGTCGACGGTAACCGTGACGAGCAGTTGGCCCCACTCGCGACTGAACGCGTCTCGGAGGGCGTCGTAGCGCTCGGGGACCGAGGCGGCGTCGCCGTCGTCTCCGAATCCATCGTTGTCGCCGTCGTCTCCGTCCCCACCGTCGTCGCCTCCCGAATCGACTGGTGCGCCCTCGACCCAGCGGAGGAACGCCCGCCGCTGGGGGCTGGACTCGCCGACGACTTCGGACCAGAAGTACCAGTTCGTCGCGTAGTCGTCGTAGTCTGTGAGGGCCTCGCGGAGGCCGCCTTCCGTGAGTCCTTTCAGCGTCGATTCGGGCGTTTCGAGGCGGAAGCCGTCGTCGCCGTGGACGACGGAGAGTCCGTCGAGAGAGATTCCGTCGCCGGTTGCTGCGGCGTCGACGAGGGCGTCGAGGTGGTGCCCCATCAGTTCGCCTCCTGCGGCGTCTTCCGGGTGCGTTCGCGCACGACTTCGAGGCTGTTACCGATGTCGGCGCCCGCGTCGGCGGCGCGTTCGAGCACCACGTCGGCCATGAGCCCCTCGGTTCCGACCGCACCGGCGTACCAGAGGCGGTGGCCGTCGACCTCGGCGGGCACGTCGTAGCCCGTGCGGTAGTCGTCGGTCAGACCCATGTCCTCCGGGATGTCCTCTTGGGTGTGGAAGCCGTCGGCGATAAACAGCGGGACGACGACCACGTCCTCGGAGTCGAAGTAGTCCGTCACGTCGTCCACTTCGGGTTCCTCGTCCATGTAGAGCGCCTGTACCTCGTCGAAGCGGTCCATCTCCCGGATGCGGTCGGCGTGGTACTCGATGGCCTTCGCGGAGTTCTCGTTGCGCTCGGTCCCGTGGCCGACGACGGCGAGGCCGAACCCCTCGCCGACGTTCGGGTCGCCGGTGACCGTCTCGGCGCGGCGGACCAACACGTCGGTCATCGCCGCGTGGGTTCCGACCGGCCCGCAGTAGTGAATCGTCTTCTCGGGCACGTCCGTCGCGGTGAGCGTGACGTGCGACGCCGACAGGCCGTCGGAGTCCCAGTCGGCCACGTCCCACCCTTCGAGGCGGAGTTCGCGCGGGATGACCTGCTCCGTGAAGTAGCCCTCGCTGATGAAAAGCGGGACGACGTACACCTCGTCGGCCTCGACGGTCCGGAGCACCTCGCGAATCGACGGCTCTTCCTTCCAGAAGCCGGTTCGCACCTCGTCGAACGCGCCCACCTCGCGGACCGTGTCCGCGTGGTCGTAGGTGGGGGCGCTCGAATCCGGGTTCAGGTGCGACCCGTGCGCCACGATGACCAGGGCTTGCATGTCCGGGGGTTACGAGGCGACTGTCTTATGAACTTCGCATCGAAGAAAGGAATCTTCGGATTCGGACAACTCGCGTTCACCACTCGTTCAAGGAATACGACGCGGCACGCGGAGAGTCGCGACTCGGGGACGACCGCGACAGCGCCCAGCGAGCGGCGCTTTTTTGCGCGCGCCCGACGACCCGGCAGACATGTCCCTCGCCGCCGACGCGCGCGACGCAGTCCGCGAACGACCGTACCTCCTCGCCGCGCTCCGCGCGGGCGTCGTCAACTACGCCGCCGCCGCGGCCGAACTCGACCTCGGCGACGACGAGGCGGTCGCGGCCGCGCTCCGCCGGTTCGCCGACGACCTCCCGCCGCTCGAAGCCGACCCCCGAGACGCCAGCGTGACGATGCGAAGCGGCGTCGGCCTCGTCGGCGAGGATGTCGAGGCGACCGACGAGGACCCCGTGCTCTCGGTCGCCGGCGTCGACCTCGCGAGCGGCGGTCCCCTCACGGCTATCATCGCTGAGGGCGAGGTGGACCCGACCGTTCTCACCGCCGTCCTCTCCCGACTCGACGCCGAGTCGGTCGTCGTCGACGCCGCGGGCGTCGCGGGCGACACGCTCGCCGTGGTCGTGCCGCGTCGACAGGGGGCCGCCGCCCTCCGCGTCGTCGAAGCGGCCGTCAGCGATTTATACGCCTGATTTTCGGATATCACGGTTGATAGCCGGCGGCCGGCGCTTATTACGTCGGAGCCGGTGAGTACGTCAATGGTTTCGCCCAGCCCCCGCGACGACGACGGCAACATCTCGCTTTCATCCACGGAACTCCTCGCCGAACTCGACCTCGACGCCGACGAGTTGGGGTGGCGGCAGTCGTTCGTCGGCTTCGACGACGAGGACGCCGCGCGTCTCGCGGACCTCCGGGGCGTCGTCGAGGCCCGTGACGAGGCACTCGTCGACGGCTTCGTCGAGCCGATTCTCGCCAACGAGCGGACGACGGACGTCATCGACCGCTCGAAGACCGACCTCGACGGCCTCCGCGCGGTCGTCTCCGGCTACTACCGCTCGTTCACCGACGGGAACTACGACCAGAACCACTACGCGGCGCGCACGCGAATCGGCCTACTCCACGACAAACTCGACATGCCGCTGCACTACTTCGGCGGGATGTTCGCCAACGTCACCGGCATCTTCGCGGACGAACTCCGCGGACGCGCCATCGACGACGCCACCGAGTCGCTGTCGGGCGAAGACGCCGACCGCGTCGAACGCGTCGTCGACGAGGCGTTCGCTGACATGATGGCCGTCGTCCGCGGGCTCAACCTCGACCGACAGGTCGTCAACGCAACCTACCTCTACTCGTACTCGCTGGACGTTCGCGAGGAGGTCCGCCGGGCCAGAGAGAGCCGCGGGGATCTGGAGTCGGTCGCATCCCAGCTCCACGAGGAGACCGCCGGGACGAGCGAGAGCATCGCGGAAATCGAGGGGCTGGCGGCCCGACAGGCCGACATGACCGAGGAAATCGCCGCCGAGCTGTCGAACCTCAGCGCGACCGTCGAGGAGGTCGCGGCCACCGCCGACGACGTGTCCTCGCGGAGCGACGAGGCCACCACGCGGGCCGAGGAGGGACGCGCCGAGGCCGGCGAGGCAATCGGCGCGATGCGGCAGGTCGGCGACGACCGCGACGAGATAACCGTGAACGTCGAGGCGCTCGTGGCCGCCATCGACGAGATTCAGAACATCGTCGAGGTCATCGACGAGGTGGCCGACCGGACGAACCTGCTCGCGCTCAACGCCTCCATCGAGGCCGCCCGCGCCGGCGAGGCGGGGTCCGGCTTCGCCGTCGTCGCGGACGAGGTGAAGTCGCTCGCGAACGAGTCGAAGTCGCAGGCCGAGCGCATCGGCCAGATGATAGAGGACGTGACAGACCACATCGAGGACACCGCCGAGGCGCTGTCGTCGGCCGACGAGAACATCGACCACGGCATCGAGCGGGTCGAATCGACCGTCGAGAGCCTCGACGAGATCACCGACTCGGTCGCCGACGTGACCGACGGCATCGACGAGGTGGCGCGGGCGACCGACGAGCAGGCGACGCTCACCTCCGACATCGCCACCTTCGTCGACGACGCGGCGACGCAGGTCGACGAGGTGACCGCGGAGATAGACCGTATCTCCGAGAGCGTCTCCGAGCAGGCCGAACAGGCCGCCGACCTCGACACGGCCGTCGAGGAGTTGGACCGCGAGGCCGACCTCGAATCGTTCCGCCGGCGCGCGGAGACGACGACCGACGGCGGCGTCGCAACCAGAGGCGGGCACTACGCGCTCGCGTCGGCGGCGAACGCCGACCGCGCGGTCAGCAGGGAGGCGGAACCTGCGAGTCTGACGGGCGACCGAGTCGGCGGCGCGGGGTCCACCCCGGCCGACGGCGACGCGACTGACGACGACCCGACCGACCGGATTCCGGCGTTCGTCAAGCGACTGCTCTCGGAGGAGACGCTGGCGAAAATTCGCCGCGGCGAGGCCGACCGCCCGGAGTGGACGAAGTAGCCGCCGCGAGGAGGTGACGACGGCGCGGCGGTCGCCCCGTAAGGACGGAGACACACCGACCGCGCACCGACCGTGCACCGACCGCGCTTCCGACGGGTTGAAAGTGGTCCCGGAAGTAGCCGAGTGTGATGACCCTGTCCGTGACCAACACCCTGACGGGAGAGCGCGAGGAGTTCGAGTCGCACGGCGACGAAGTGTTGCTCTACGTCTGTGGACTGACGGTCTCGGACCACGCCCACCTCGGCCACGCCCGCCTGTGGATGCACGCCGACCTGATGCACCGCTGGCTGGACTACGAGGGCTACGACGTGCGCCACGTCGAGAACTTCACCGACGTGAACGAGAAGATAGCCGCCCGCATCGGCGAGGACGACCTCGGCGACGACGAGGCGAGCGTCGCCGAGCACTTCGTCGGCGACGTGATTCACGACATGCGCGGGCTCAACCTGAAGCGCGCCGAGGTCTACCCGCGCGTCTCCGAGCACGTCCCCGAGATTATCGACCTCATTCAGACGCTCGTCGACCGCGGCCACGCCTACGAATCCAACGGCTCCGTCTACTTCGACGTGTCCACGTTCGACGACTACGGGAAGCTCTCGAACCAGAAACTCGAGGAACTGGAGTCGCGGGCGACGAAAGACGAGCGCTCCGAGAAGCGCAACCCGACCGACTTCGCGCTCTGGAAGGCCGGCGCGGTCGACCCTAAGACGGCCGCCGAACACCGGAACCCCGACCTCGAACCGCTCCACGAACCGTGCGGCGAGACGTGGGAGTCGCCGTGGGGCGAGGGCCGACCCGGCTGGCACATCGAGTGCTCGGCGATGTCGATGACGCACCTCGGCGACACCCTCGACATCCACGTCGGCGGCCGCGACCTCGTGTTCCCGCACCACGAGAACGAAATCGCCCAGTCGGAGGCGGCGACCGGCCAGCAGTTCGCCCGCTACTGGCTCCACGTCGGCCTGCTCCAGACGGAGGGCGACAAGATGAGTTCGAGTCTCGGCAACTTCTTCACCGTCGGCGACGCCCTCGACGAGTTCGGCGCGGACGTGATTCGGACGTTCTACCTCTCGACGGCCTACGGCTCCGAACAGACGTACTCCGAGGAGACCATCGCCGAGGCCGAAGAGCGCTGGGAGCGCCTCGAACGCGCCTACGAGGCCGCCGTCGACGCGGTCGACAGCCCCGACGCCCGGACGAAAGTCGAGGCGACGGAACTCCGCGACACCGTGACCGCGACCCGCGAGAACTTCCGCGAGGCGATGAACGACGACTTCAACGTCCGCGAGGCGATGGCCGAGCTGCTCGGCCTCGCCGGCGCGGTCAACCGCCACGTCGCT
Organism: Haloferax sp. Q22; assembly: GCF_001482285.1. Classification (GTDB taxonomy): domain Archaea; phylum Halobacteriota; class Halobacteria; order Halobacteriales; family Haloferacaceae; genus Haloferax. The sequence goes on from NZ_LOEP01000056.1 coordinate 111,527, forward strand.
GACGCCGACCACTACGACTACCGCGCGCTCCGCCGGGCCGTCGAGGCGTTCGAGGACCTCGGCGGCGAGGTGTTCGGCCTCTCGTTCGGCGACGCTGGCGAGGGCGGCGACGTGTCGGTCGCGGAAGACCTCGTGCAGCTCGTCTTGGACGTGCGCGAGGCCGAGCGCGAGGCGGGCAACTACGAGCGCGCCGACGACCTTCGCGACGACCTGACGGCGCTCGGCGTCGAGGTCGAAGACGGCCCCGACGGCGCGACGTTCCGCTTCGAGTAGTCAGTCGAACCGAAACAGCACGACTGCGACGTCGGCTCGCGCCCCCTCGTCGGCCGCGGTTCGACCGCCGCCGTTCTCGGATATCCCGAGTTCACGAGCCAACAGGCCGTGGGCCGCGGCGTAGCGGTCGAGCAGGTCCGCGGCGAACTCGCCCGTGACGACCTCGCCGGTCGCCTCGCGCCGCTGGCCGCGGTACCACAGGCGGCACGCCATCGGCCGGCGGAAGTTCTTCCACCAGTTGCTCTCCGCCTCGGGCGTGACGGCGACGATGCCGCCGCCCGCGACGGCGTAGGCGACGGGGAACCTGTACCGTCGCCCGCTCTTGGGGCCGACGTAGGAGACGAGCACGAACCAGCGACTGGCGAGTCGGTGGAGCGGCGAGCGGAGCACGCGACGCAGAAACGGGTTGGCGAACCGCTGTTCGAGCATTCGCTGTGCGTCCGAAACGCGGTCGGTGGCGGCGGTCGGGGACATCTGTTCGCGTATTCGTACGGCCCCGCCGGAGAAAAACCGGTCACACGGCAAACGGGTGTAAGGCAGGTGCGAAGCGGGTCACATCGTAAACAGGTGCGAGTCGTCCGGGATGTCGAACAACCCCATCCTGACGCCCGCGTCGAGCCAGCCGTAGCCGTACGAGAACGACGCCAGCGCGTTTACCCAGTCGTCGTCGGCCTTGAAGTGTCGGCCGTCGTCGAGGTAGGACTCGGCCATCTCTAAACAGTCGGCGGCTGCCTCGCCGAGGTGCGTCTCGTCGGGGACGGCCTGCACCGCCTCGTCGAGCGCGTCGGCGAGCATCCCCTCGTAACGGTTCGTCTTCTCCTGTAGGTCGGCGGCCATGCGGAGTGATGCGTCGGCGACGGATACCGGTCTTTCGCTCCGCGCGCCGCGAACGCTGTGGCATGCGATATCGTGCCGGTGTTGTAGCACTCCTCGCAATACAGCGAAACCTTAAGACACCGGTGTAGCGAACTATCGGACATGACAGAGGACGCCGATTCGTTCGTGGAACACAGGAAACTCATCATCGCCGGCTCGGGCATCTCCGGGCTTTCGTCCGCCATCTACGCGGCCCGCTCCAACAACGAGCCGCTGGTGCTTGAGGGCGACGAGCCGGGCGGACAGCTCACGCTCACGACCGAGGTGGACAACTACCCCGGCTTCCCCGAGGGCATCTCCGGCCCGGAGCTCATCAACAACATGAAAGAGCAGGCCGAGCGCTTCGGCACCGAGATTCGCCACGGCATCATCGAGGACGTTGACGCCTCGGAGCGCCCGTTCACGGTCACGCTCAAGAACGGCGACGTGTACACCGCGGACGCCATCATCGCGGCGTCTGGCGCGTCGGCCCGCACCCTCGGCATCCCCGGCGAGGAGAACCTGATGGGCTACGGCCTCTCGACGTGTGCGACCTGCGACGGCGCGTTCTTCCGCGGCGAGAAAATCATGGTCATCGGCGGGGGCGACGCCGCCGTCGAGGAGGCCAACTTCCTCACGAAGTTCGCCTCGACGGTCTACCTCGTCCACCGCCGCGAGGAGTTCCGCGCCGAGGACTACTGGGTCGACCGCCTGATGGAAAAGGTCGACGAGGGCGAAATCGAGCTCATGCTCAACACCGAGGCGACGGAGCTTCACGGCTCGCCCGAGGAGGGCGTCGACCACGTGACGCTCGTCCGCAACCCCGAGGGTCACCCGAGCGACAAGCTCGACGACCCCGAGACCGAGGAGTTCGACTTCGACGTGGGCGCGGTGTTCTACGCCATCGGCCACACGCCGAACGCCGACTACCTCGACGGCACGGGCGTCCAGCGCGACGACGACGGCTACATCGTCGCCAAGGGCGGCTCCGGCGGCGGCCAGACCGCGACCGACGTGCCCGGCATCTTCGCCGCGGGCGACGTGGTGGACTACCACTACCAGCAGGCCGCGACCGCCGGCGGCATGGGCGTGAAGGCCGCCCTCGACGCCGACGACTACCTCGAAGAACTCGAACGCGAGGAGAAGCAGGCGGCCGCGGGCGCGGCCGAATAGGCGGCATCGAGCGCTCGCGCTCGGCGTTCTGTTTTCTGACTCTGCCTTCCGCTCGGTGCTCCCTACGTCAGCGACCGCAACAGCCACGCGAGGATGAAGCTAATCGCCACGAAGACGAGGTAGACGCCCGGCGCGAACCGCACGTCCACGACGCCGGCCGCGCCCGCGACCGCCACCGCGAAGAGGACGAGCCCGATGCCGACGAGCCCGTTCCCGAGGATGTTCGGAACCCCTCGTTTGGTTTCCATACCCCGCGGTTGGACTCGCCGAAAAATAAGCGTACGGAGCGTTCCCAGCGGGTGAAAGGGTGCGTGATCGGCTCAGTCGGCCGCGCCCGGACTCGCATCGGCACCCGCGCCGCGCTCGTCGGGCGTCAGGTAGCACTGCGGGTCGGGCCCGAACAGTTCGCCCGTCGCCGCGAGCGACCGAAGCCGCGAGGAGCCGCGGCACACGTCCTGATACTGGCAGGTCGCGCACTTGCCGGTCAGGTGTTCTTTCCGCTCTCGAAGCCTGGCGAGAAGCGGGTTCGACTCGTCGTCCCAGATGTCGCCGAACGGCCGGTCCCGAACGTTGCCAAGGCTGTAGTTCTGCCAGAACTGCGTGAGGTGGACGTCGCCGCGGTAGTCCACGTCGGCGACGCGCTCGCCGGTCGGGTCGCCGCCGTTGACGCGGAGATACCGGTGAATCCGCTCGGCGTGGTCGGCGTCGAGTTCCTCACGGGCGTACTCGACCACGTAGGCGGAGTCGGCGTAGTTGCCGACCAGAAGCGTCTCTATCTCCTCGCCCTCGGCGTGGTACTCACGGGTCATGTCGAACAGCCGGCGGACGGCGCGACGCTGGGCCTCGTCGTCGAGGTCGGCGTCGGCGATGTCGCCGCCGCGGCCGCCGTAGTCGAGGTGGTAGAAACAGAAGCGGTCGACGCCCACGTCGTACAGCAGGTCCACCACGTCCTCCATGTCGGCGGCGTTGTGCTCGGTGATGGTGTACCGGAGGCCGGTCTTGAGCCCCACAGAGAGGCAGTTTTCGATGCCGCGGACGGCGGCGTCGAACGCGCCGTCCTTCCCGCGGAAGCGGTCGTTGCGCTCCTCTAACCCGTCGACTGAGACGCCGGCGTAGGAGAGTCCGGCGTCGCGGAGCGCTCGGGCCTTCTCCTCGGTGATGAGCGTCCCGTTGGTCGAAAGCACGGCCCGGATGCCGGCGTCGGTGGCGTAATCGACGAGTTCGACGAGGTCCTCGCGGACGAGCGGCTCGCCGCCCGAAAACAGCAAGACAGGCACGTCGTAGGCCGCGAGGTCGTCGATGAGCCCCTTCGCCTCGGCGGTCGAGAGTTCGCCCTGCGCGGGGTCGAGGTCGGCCCCGGCGTAGCAGTGTTCGCAGTAGAGGTTACAGCGCCGCGTCGTGTTCCAAACCACGACCGGGCGTTTCTGTTTCTCCTCGCGTATCTGGTCGATGTCGGCGTCGGGGTCGTCGTAGCGGAGGCCGTCACCCTCGGCTCCCTGCCCGCACAGGAGCTTGCTGATGGAAATCACTCGGCCGACACCCCGTTTTCGGCACCGCGGACGTCTCTCGCGGCGTCACGGTTCTCTGTCTCGCCGTTCGACCCCTCACCCTTCGCCGCGAGGTCGTTCCCACCGAGACGGAGGAACTCGTCGGCCGGCGCGAGCCAGAGGTCCGCGTCGCCGTCGCCGAACAGCGTCCGCGCCTGCTCGGTCGCGAGGTTCTCGGCGGGCGCGCTCACGCTGCCGACGTGGCGCATCGGCTCGGCCGACGCGTCGCGGTAGAACACTTCCCACTGGCGGCTGCCGTCGATTCGCGGTCGTCGCCTCGGGTCGTCGTCGTCCATGTCATCGCCTTCGGGTGGAGTGGCCACGCTCGTTTCGCCCGTTTTCAGCGCGTGGGAATCGAAGCTTTAGACTTGTTCGGCCACTCACTACGGCCAGCTAATGACGCAACGGTTCACCCGGCGGTCGGTTCTCCGCGCAACGGCGGCTTCGACAGGTATCGCGCTGCTGGCGGGCTGTTCGAGTTCGTCCGGCGGCGCGGACGACGAGGGCGGGGATGGCGACAGTTCCTCCGATGGGGAAGGCACCTCCGAACACGAGATGCGGGACTTCGGCGGCTGGTTCGACCGGACGGCGAACTACGACGGCGTCCACGACCTGACGGGACAGGACACCGTCACGGTCGCGGTCGGCGCGGCCGGCAACGGCGGCGGCTACGCGTTCGCCCCCGCCGCGGTGCAGGTCTCGCCGGGGACGACGGTCGTCTGGGAGTGGACCGGAAACGGCGGCACCCACAACGTCGTCAACCGCGAAGACGGGCTGTTCGAGTCGGAACTCACCGTCTCAGAGGGCCACACGTTCGAGTACACGTTCGAGGAGTCCGGCGAGTACAAGTACGTCTGCGTCCCGCACGAGACGCTCGGGATGGTCGGGGTCGTCGTCGTCGAGTAAGCGTCCGTCGTCGCGCTCGCGTCGTCGCGGGCGAGTGAACTCCTCGACCCTCAGTCCGCGGGCAGGCCGGCCGGCGTCGGCATCACGCGGACCGCAGGGTGTCGTTCAGCGGCGCGGTACAGAGGACACAGCCGGTCTCCCGGAGCGTCCGCATCATCGGCTCGTTGACCCGATAGCGCTCGCCGCACTCGGGACAGGTCACGTCGAACTCGCGCATCGTTGCTCACCGACTAGTGGTACGCCGTGGAGACTCGAGGGGGTGCACCCTGCATTCGCGGGGGGCTGATACCCCGTCGGCGCGTCTCATCTCGTCACCCCTGGAGGATAGCACCCATGAGCTTCTTTTGCGCCATGGCGAGGTGCTCGGAGAACGTCGAGGTCGTGATGCCGAGTTCGGTGGCGACCTCGCCCTTGTTGGCGCGCCGCGGGTGGTCGAAGTAGCCCATCTCGTGGGCCGTCTCCAGCACCTCGCGCTGACGGTCGGTGAGTTGGCCGCGTTCGACCAACACGAGGTCCCGCGACTCGTCGGACGACGACTGGAGCAGTCGGCGCACGTCCACCGATCCCGACGACTCCCGGAGGGAAGCGACCACGTCGCGGAGCGTCTCCACGTCGGGCGCGTGGAACGTCAGAAACAGCGCGCCGTCGCGCGTCTGCACGTCCACGACCGGGCAGTCGAACGCCTCGACGCGCTCGCAGGGACAGCCGATGCCGCCCTCGCGGTCGAACCGGTAGACGCTGCCGTCGCCGTACTCGAACAATTCCTCCATCTCCTCGGGGACGTCGGTGTCGTCGTCAAAGACGAACTCCTCTATGACCGACCCGCGCTCGTTGGGAGCCATGCTCCGCGAGAGCGCGTAGCCCGAGGTGTCGCCCTCGGAGACGGTTGCGACCGGACAGCCATCCGGCCCCGTCACCTTCAACTCCGCTCTGATGCCCGCTGCGCTCGTCATAAGAGTATGCAGTCGCTCCAACCTCTGATATAAACACCCCCGATACACCGGGCCTTTATATCGTGGTCCGTTTCCTCCGCCCGTCGTCGCCACGCGGCCCGCGGCCGGTCGCCGAGGGTATAAAGCGCCCTGTATATTCCGGGTGCCCTTCGACGGGCGACGCGGGCGAATCTACGGGTGAGCATGCAGACCGGCCTCAGACGCACGCCGACCGGACCGAAGCCCGCCGAACTGGAGGCGGAACAGGTGCTGGAAGCGCTCTCGGACCGCGCGTGCCGGCGAATCCTCACGACGCTACAGAGCGCGACCGAGCCGATGACCGCACAGGACCTCTCCGAGGCGTGCGACGTGCCGCTGTCGACGACCTACCGGAAAGTCGAACAGCTCTCGGAGGCGGCGCTGCTCGACGAGACGCTCCAACTGCGGGCGAACGGGACGCACACCAACCAGTACCGGTCGAACGTCGAGTCGGTCACGGTCTCGCTGAGCGACGACCGGGGGCTGGAAGTCGCCCTCGGAGGGGACCGCTGATGGGGTCGGAGCCGGCGCATCCGCCGGACTCGGGGAGCGAACATCCCGTGCGCCCGCGGCTCGCGTCTCGGCTGACCACGCATCCCGACGGGCGCGAGGAGTGCACGATTTACCCGGCCGACGCGACGCCCGAAGAACAGCTGACCCGGTGGCTATCGGCGTTCGAAGGGAGCTTCGTCGACCTCGAATCGATGGAGTAAGCGTCGGCGTGACCGGAAGGTTACAGTCGGTCGGGGTCGACGCCGTCGTCGCTCTTGCTCCACGGGCGCGGGCTGTCGAGCGCCATGAGGTACTCTTCTAAGAGGGTCGGAAACGCTCGCCCGCGGAGGTTTCGAAGGCCGAAGTCGGCGGCCCAACTGATGATGCCGGTGTCTTCCGTGACGACGCCGGCGTTGAGTTCGCGGGCGAGGATGAGGAGGTCGAAGTCCTCCCGGGAGTCGAGGACGCCCTGTCTGAGCGCGCCGCGGTAGTCCTCGCGGAGGTCGGAGATGACCTTGTCCACGTCGGAGAGCTTCGACCCGCCGTTGGACCGCTGTTTCGACTCTTCGGCCTTTCGGACGGCCTTCTCGGAGACGCGGAGGCCGCGATTGACCCGGTCTGACATCTCGTCGATGAAGCGGTAGACGACCTCCGCGGGGATGTACACCTCGTAGCGGTCGGGGTGTTTCTTGATGACCCACGTGTCGAGCTTGCCGAGTACGTCCTCCGAGACGCCGCGCTCGCGCAGGATGTGTTCCAGCTCCGCGGCGATAGAGGGCGGCATGTAACACGAGATGTTCAGGTCCAGCCGCGCGGCGGCGATGGTGTCGAGGAGCCGTTCGATTCTCTCCTCGAACGTCTCGTCGTCGTCTCGAATCTCCTCGGAGAGAAACAGCGAGGTGTCGAGCACGAACCGTTGTTTCAGCGGGTACTCGGCCATCGTTCGTCAGTTGGTACCGCGGCACTATGACCCTTCCCCGTGGATAAAACTGAGAGAAACCGAGAGCGGGAGGCTCAGAACAGCGGTTCGATGCGGTCGTCGCCGGTCGAGACGAGGTCGTCGAGCGACGCCGCGCTGGACTCGCGCTTGGCGAGCATGTCGCGTTGGGTCTCGATGGCGACCGCCTGCAACTCCTTCACCCGCGGCACGTCGTAGACGCCGGACAGGAGCACGACCGCCGCGACGAAGTTCGAGTCGACGGGGTAGTCGCCGCCGCGAATCTCCATCGTTCCGGTCTCGTCTTCGAGCCACGTCCGCGCGCGCTCGATGCCGCGGCGGGAGAGCACGTCCGACGGGCCGGCGACGACGACGAGGCCGCGCTCCGCGCCGGCAATCTCACAGGGCATCGTGAGCCGGCCGAGGGCGGCGCGGCGCACGAGGCTGGTGATTCGGTTCGTCGAGTCGCCGCCGTCCTCGGCGTCGGCCTTCCCGCCGGAGAGCCGGGAGAGCAGGCCGCGCTTGGGGCGGTCGAGTTCGACGGCGGCGTAGCCGATAGTCGAGACGCCGCCGCTGCCGAGCGTGTTGATTATCTCGGAGGCGTCCACAACGGACTCCGCCACCGCGCCGGAGCCGTCGCCCTCGCCGGCGCTGAACAGCACGCCGAGGCGGCGGGCGAGTTCGGCGTTGAGGCTGCCGTAACCGGCTTCGAGCGACTCGCCGGTCTTCCGCCAGGCGTCGTTGTCGAACACGATGAGGTTGTCCACCTCGCGGACGAACGTCTGGAGCGACCGCGCGGCGTTGAGCGTGTAGATGCCGCCTTCGTCCCGCGCGGGGAGGATGCCGAGGCCGTAGACGGGCTCGGTGTAGATGTGCTTCAGTTCGCGCGCGATGACGGGAGCGCCGCCCGAGCCGGTACCGCCGCCGAGCCCGGCGATGACGAGAAACGCGTCTATCTCGTGGACCGGGAGGTCGTCGACCATCGAGAGCACCTCGCCTACGTCCTCCGCGGTCACCTCCGCGCCGAGTTCGTTGTCCGCGCCGACGCCGTGGCCCTTGACGCGCGTCAGCCCGACGAGCACCTGCCGTGATTCGGGGACGTTTCGGAGCCCCCGGAGGTCCGCGCGCGCCGAGTTGACTGCGATGGCGTCGACGACGAACCCCGTCTTCGTCCGCCGCTCGTAGTCGACGAGGGCGTCGACGACCTTGCCGCCTGCCTGTCCGATACCGATGAGTGCGAGTTTCATGTCCGTGTTCCTCTCAGAAAACGAACTACTAGACGCGCGCTCAGGCCTTGAATATGCTGTGCGTAGCGCTGTGCAACGACAGCTTAATCGGAGAACAGGTCGGCAGCCGTGTCGTCGCCACCGGCGTCGTCGTGGGTCGATTCGGCGTCGTTCGCGCCGGTGTCGGCGTCGCCCGAACCGGCCCCGCCGTCGACGGTGCCGTCTGCGCCGTCGTCGCGCTCGCGGAACGAGTCGCAGGCGAGTTCGCCGACGACCGAGAGCAGGTCGCTCGGTTCGACGATGGTGCCGCGCTCCCGGAGGCGCTCGTAGACCGCGAAACCGTCGTCTCCTGCGTAGTTTCGCTCCGAGAAGGGGCGTTCCTCGACGAGGACGAGACGGTCGGCCTCGGCGGCCGCTTCGAGGTTGGCGAGGTTGCCGTCTCCGACCTCCACGTCGGCGACGACGGTCACGTCGGCGGCTTCGACCCGCGACTCGACCGCAGCCCGTGCGGCGTCGTCAACCGGCGAGTACGGTGGCACGGTCACGAGGTCCGCGCCGACCCGGCGGGCCGCCTCGGCGTCGGTGTCGCCCTCGTTGAGCGCGCCGGCGGAGAGGGCGTAACCCGCCGCCGACAGAAGGTGGAGCGCCCGCGCGCCGGTGCCGCCCCCGCCGACGACGTGGACCCGGCCGTTGGCGTCGTCGGACGACGGCGGGAGGGCGGTCACGTACACCGAACCGGTGACTGGGTGCCGCGAGACGACCGCCTCGGCGTCGAACGCCTCGCGTAAGTGCTCCTCGGAGAGCACCGCCGCGGGGTCGCCCGCCGAGAGGATGCGCCCGCCCGACAGGAGGACGAGCGCGTCGCAGTAGTGGGCCGCGAGGTTGAGGTCGTGGATGGCCGCGACCGCGGTCGTCCCGTCCGCGACGAGGTCGGAGACGAGTTCGAGCGTTCGGACCTGGTGGTTGATGTCGAGGCTGGCGGTCGGTTCGTCGAGGAGCAAGACGGGTGTCTCCTGTGCCAGCGCGCGGGCGATGAGGACGCGCTGGCGCTCGCCGCCGCTGACCTCCGTCACCGGGCGGTCGGAAAGCGACTCGACCGAGGTGCGTCGCATGGCGGACTCGACGGCCGCGTCGTCGCGCTCGCGCCAGCCCTCGAACCGCCCGCGGTGCGGGGTCCGCCCCATCTCGACGACGTCGCGGACTGGGAAGTCGAAAGTGACGCTCGTCGTCTGGGGAACCGTCGCCACGAGCCTGCTCGCTGCCTTCGACGACAGGGCATGCACGTCTTCGCCGACGACTCGGACCGACCCCTCGTCGGGCGCGAGCGCGCCGTTGAGGGTCCGGAGCAGGGTCGTCTTCCCCGCGCCGTTGGGGCCGATGAGACCCACGAAGGTGCCCTCGCCCACGTCGACGGAGACGGAGTCGAGAATCGAGTGTCCGCCGAGCGAAAGCGACACGTCGTCGAGCCGAATCGCCGGATCGGCGTCGCTGAAGGGGCCGGGACCGGAGTCGGAATCGCTCACGGCGAACGCACCTCCCGCGTGCGGAGCAGGTAGAGGAAAAACGGCGCGCCCACGGCGGCCGTGACGACGCCGACCGGAATCTCCGCGCCGCCGGAGCGGGCGACGGTGTCGGTGGCGACGAGGAACGACGCGCCGGCCAGCGCCGACGCCGGAAGCAGGACCCGGTGGTCGGGGCCGACGAGGAGCCGAAGCATGTGGGGGACGACGAGGCCGACGAAGCCGATGACGCCGGAGACCGAGACGGCCGCGGCGGTGACGACGCTCGCGGTGGCGAGGAGCAGTTGTTTCGTCCGCTCGACCTCGATGCCGAGGGCGTGGGCGTCCTCCTCGCCGAGCAGCAGGACGTTCAGGTCGCGGGCGTGGACCAACAAGACGACGAACGGAAGCGGCAGGACGAGCGTGAGCATGCCGACCTCGCTCCACGTTGCGCCCGCGAGATGGCCCATGAGCCAGAAGACGACCTGCCGGAGGCTCTCGCCGCTTTGGAGGAGGAGAAACGAGATGACCGCGCCGAGGAACGTCTGGATGGCGACGCCCGCGAGAAGCAGGGTCGCCACGGGCGTTCGACCGTTCTCGCTGGCGAGCAGATAGACGACGAAGGCGGTGACGACGGCGCTGACGAAGGCCGCGCCCTCGAGACCGAACGGAATCGAAAGCGACAGCACGATGGTCGCGACCGCGCCGACGGCGGCCCCCGACGAGACGCCGACGATGGAGGGGTCGGCCATCGGGTTGCGGAAGAAGCCCTGCATCACGGTTCCCGCGGTGGCGAGCGCGAAGCCGACGAGCGCCGCGAGGAGGATGCGCGGCAGGCGGACCGAGAGGACGATGATGCGGGCGGGTCTCGGCACGGAGAACGCGAACGGCGAGACGAACTCCAGCGTCGGCGTCGGAACCGACCCGAGGATAGGGAGGACCGTCGCGCCGCCGAGAGAGATGCCGACGGGGACGGGCACCGCGTCCGCGAGGATGGCGGCGACGGTGCGCGGCGGGATGGTCACGGCCCCGATACCGGCGCTCACGACGACGACGAGAAGCAAGAGCCCGGAGAGGCCGAGCGACCACGTGGTCGCCCGCGTTCGAACGCTCATTGAACACAACCGCGCTTTCAGTAGGTAAATATTTATTGAACAGTCGCTGAGGCCACTACCGTGAACCGACAACTCGTCGTCGCCCTACTCGCGTTCGCGACCGTGTTCGCCGGAGTTCCGGCACCGGCCGCGGCCGCGGTAGATCAGACCGCACAGCAGCAGACCGCGCAGTGTACGTTCCCGATGACCGTCACCGACGCCACCGGGACCGAAGTCACCATCACCGATGACCCCGAGCGGGTCGTCACGACCAACCCGAGCGCCGCCCAGACCATGTGGGAACTCGGCGCGCGCGACGAGGTCGTCGGCGTCTCGCAGTACGCCATGTACCTCGACGGCGCGTCGGAGAAGGGGAACGTCTCCGGCTCCGGCGGCCTCAACGTCGAGGCCGTCATCGGTCTCGAACCCGACCTCGTGCTCGTCCCGAACTCCTCGTACAACGCCGCGCCCGACCGCGTCGGACAGCTTCGCTCGGCGGACATCTCGGTCGTCGTCTTCGAGTCCGGGAAGTCGCTCGCCGCCGTCGCCAACAAGACCGAGCGCGTCGGCCGCATGACCGGCAACTGCGAGGCCGGCGTCGAGCGCGCGGCCGAGATGCGCGAGTCGATGGAGCACATGCGGGAAGCCCTCGACGGCGCGGAGCGCCCCGTCGGCCTCAACTCCTTTTTCGGCTACACCTCCGGCTCCGAGACGTTCATCTCCGACATCATGACGACCGCCGGCCTGCGCAACGGCGCGGCGGAGGCGAACCTCACCGGCTTCGCCCAGATTAACGAGGAACTCGTCGTCGAGATGAACCCCGAGTACATCGTCGTCCCAGACCACGCGCCGGTGCCGAGCAGTCCGGCGTACAACAGCACGACGGCGATACAGGAGGGCAACGTCATCGTCATCGAGGCGCACAAGCTCCAACAGCCCGCCCCGCGAGCAATCGAGGCGAGCGAGGAGATTCTCGAAGCGGTCCACCCCGACGCCTACGAACGCTACCAGCAGCTCGAAAACGAGTCGGCGACGGATTCGACCGCGGACGAGACTGAGACGACCACGGCCGCGGACACGACTGCGACCGACGCGGCCGAATCGACCGCGACGACCGAGTCGGCGGATTCCACGACAGAGAGCGACGCGCCCGGGTTCGGCGTCGTCGCCGGCCTCGCCGCCATCGGCGCGGTGGTCCTGCTCGCGCGTCGCCGATAACCGCGCAGACACCCACGCCGTCTCCGTTTCTCCACCGCAGTCACTCGGCTCCGTGAGACCACAACCGTATTACCGTCGGATGGCGGACACACGGGTATGGTCGAGAACGTCATCTACCCCGCCTACCTCGACGCCTCTCTCTCGCGCAGCGAGGGTCGGCGGGTCGCCCAGTCCGCGGCGGTCGAAACGCCGACCGTCGACGAAATCGCGAAGGCCGTCCAGCAGGTCGGCTACGACGCCGTCATCGAACGGGACAAGCGGTACTCCCGCGAGTTCGAAACCCGCGGGCGCGTCCTCGTGAACAACGCCGACGACGCCACGAAAAACGACATCGTGCAGGCGGTCGCCGCCTACGTCGGAATCCTCCGCGACTGATGCGGCGAATCGGCACGGTCTCCCGGACGGCGCAGGGCCTCGCTATCGTCCGCCTCGACGACGACGACACGCCGGACATCGGCACGATGGTCCTCGACGAGTCGCTGTCGACGGTGGGCCGCATCGTAGACGTGTTCGGCCCGGTCGACCGCCCCTACGTCGCCGTCACGGCGGACGACGGCTCGCCCGCTCGGCTCGTCGGCAGCAAGCTCTACGCTCGCTGACGACTCCAGAGCGCAACCCCCATACCCCTCGGGTGGGAACGCCCCTGCATGTCACGCCGCGCCTATCGGGGGGTCGCCCTCGCCGCCCTCATCTTCCTCGTCGTGCAGGTGGGTGCGCTCGCCCTCGTGCCGACGTTCTTCGAACAGGGGTACCAGACGGTCGAAGACCCCACCGACCCGACGAACAGCCTCCTCTACATCGGCGCGATTATCGTCATGACCGCGTTCATGCTCGCGGCGTTCAAGTATGACCTCGACCAGCTCATCCGCCTCGTCATCGTCTTCACGAGCGGCCTGCTCGCGTGGTACGTCTTCGCCGTCCTCGTCCCCAACGGCCTCGTCGCCATCGCCCTCTCCGCGGGCGTCTCCCTCGCCCTGCTCGTCTACCCCGAGTGGTACGTCATCGACGCCGCCGGGGCGCTCATGGGAGCGGGCGCGGCCGCCCTGTTCGGCATTAGCTTCGGCCTGCTGCCGGCAATCGTGCTCCTGTCCGTCCTCGCCATCTACGACGCCATCAGCGTCTACAAGACCAAACACATGCTCGACCTCGCGGAGGGCGTGATGGACCTCCGCATCCCGGTCGTGCTCGTCATCCCGACGACGCTGTCGTACTCGCTTCTCGACGACGACTTCGCCCGCGACGCCAACGAAGTCGGCGACGGCGAGAACGCGACCGACGGGGGTGAACCGGCGGAGGCGGCTGACGCGGAGACGGCTGACGCCGAGGCGACCGACGCCGACGACTCCGACCCCGCCGACCGCGACGCCTTCTTCATCGGTCTCGGCGACGCGGTCATGCCGACCGTGATGGTCGCCTCGGGCGCGTTCTTCTCGGAAGCGCCGTCGCTCGGCTTCGGCGCGCTCCCGGCGCTCAACCTCCCGGCGCTCCTCGCCATGGCCGGGACGTTCGCCGGGTTCAGCGGGCTGATGTGGGCCGTGATGAAAGGGCGGGCGCACGCCGGCCTGCCGCTTCTCAACGGCGGCGCAATCGGCGGCTACCTCGTCGGCTCGGTCGTCGCCGGCGTCCCGCTCGTCTCCGCGCTCGGTCTCGCGCCGTACCTCTGAAACGCGGGTCCGTCGAAGTGCTCGTCCGGTGATTGTTTGTTGAAACCGTACTGACTGGCGGGTGCGAGTTGGTCAGTAGTATCTGACGTTATTCAGATAGTATGACATCTTGTGGAGATTGGGAAAATCACTTTACAGCCGGGTCAATAATAAAAACAATGACATTTGAAGTGCCACGAACGTTTCGACGGGCTGGCGTCGGGGTTGCTGGTCTGACCTTCATCGTGACGCTACTTGGTGTCTATGAGACCTATCAAATGTGGAACGCTCCACCGCCATACATCACAGAGGGAACTCAACCGATTGTGGTAGATGTTGCAACTATCCTCGCAGGGCTGGTTTTCTTGATTGTTGGATTGTACATCACGCGGAACATCTATCGATGGTCTATGGCCAGTCCCGACGCTGAGAAATAAAACCTCCAAGTCTCGCACGCCGTTTCTCCCACCTCTCTAGAATCCCAACAGAGACGTACCGCCCGAGTTCCCCGGCTTCACTTCACTCTTCGTCCGCGCCCTCGCGGACGCGAACCGCCATCCCCGTCTGGAAGTCGAGCATCGCGTCCGCGGAGAGTTCCGCGCGACCGACGCCCAGCAGGTCGCCGTCGGGGCCGACGACGCACACCTCGTCGCCCGAGCGGACCGCCGGGTCGGCGTCGGTGACGAACTTCGCGAACGCGTTCTTACCGTCGCGGACGAACGGGACCGACTCGTCGCCGACGCGGACGACGTAGGCGTCGCCGTCGAGACTGTCGTAGAGGCGGCGGCCGCCGGCGACGCCGAGGGTGAACCGCCCGTCGGTGCCGTAGGAGGTGACGCGGTCGCCCTCGACGTACACCTGTCGCGGGCGGCCGCTCCGCGAGCGCGAGAGCTCGATGTCCGCGTCGGCCGGGAACAGCGCGTCGCCCGCGCCGGCCCCGAACTGGTAGTCGGCGACGACCCGGAGGTCGTCCAAATCGGTCGCGTGGCCTTCGGTCATACCCCGCCGTTCGCCCCGCCGGCTAAAGTGGGTCGCGGTCCCGTTCGACCGCGTGTGCCGAGCTACCACGCACGTTCGAGACGGAAAGTCCTAAGTACGGGACAGACCCCCCTCGGAGTATGTCTGTGGACGTTCGACTCGCCGCCGTGGGGACCGTGCTGCTGCTCGCGAGCAGTATGCTTCTCACGCAGACGGCGCTCGACTGGCGGCTCCCGACGGTGCTCGCCGCCATCGCGGCGCTCGGCGCGGTCGCCACCGTCGCCCGACTGGCGACGCCGACGGCCTGACTCCCGCTCGCGGGCCCGAATACGGACCCGACCACGCCGGCGTCTCGACCCTCCTGTTTTACGTATTGTCACATCGACACGTCGAGGTATGGCTGCTATTAGTTCCCTCCAAACCGCCCTCCGAGGCATCCGGTCGAGCCCGGTGTTGTTCCTCGGCGGACTCGCCTTGGGCCTCATCACGCTTCCGCAACTCGCCACGCAGTTGGCGCAGATACCGTTCGTTCCGACTATCCTCACGGCGGTGACGTTCTTCGTCACGCCGTTCGTCGCCGCCGGTCTCTACGGGATGGCCGACGAGGCGGTCGACCGCGAGGGTGGAGGCTCGACCTCGTTATCGACTCTGACCGCCGTCGGCCGCGAGAAGTACGTCCCGATGCTCCTGGCGAACATCGTCCAACTCGGCATCGTCATCGCCTTCGGTATCGTGTTCGTCATCGTCGTGGTTGCCATGGCCGTCTCGCTCGGTCTCGGCGGCCTCGCAGCCGGCGGTGGCGACGTCTCCAATCTGGCCCTCGGCGGCGGCTTCCTCGTCGGCATCGCCGTCCTCGCCCTCCTTGGACTGGTGTACGTCGTCGTCCTCTTCCTCGTCCAGTTCTACCCCGTCGCGGTCGTCGTCGGCGACAAGGGCGCAATCGAGTCGTTCGGCGAGAGCTACCGACTCGTCCGGAACAACATCATCCCCTCGCTCGGCTACTCGGTCATCCGGTTCGTGGTCGGCCTCGTCATCAGCATCCCAGTCACGGGATTCATCATCTTTCGGACGTTCCAGAACGTCCAGCGGGTACAGGACGCGGCGACCCCCGCGGCAGCACAAGCCGGTCTCGGCTTCTCGCCGACTGAAATCGCCGCTATCGCCGCCATCTCGATGGCGACGCAGATGGTTCTGGCGACGTTCCAGTACGTCTACGCGGTCGCCTTCTTCGAGGCCCACGACTCGGGGACCGATGGGGCGGCCGAGACGGCGGGCCCGGACATCGACGGCGACTCGGTGGTTCCACAGTTCGAATAGCCGGCGGAGACTACAGCAGGAACGTCTCTTTTCTTTCGGAGAGGTCGATGAACGTGTCCGCCGCCTCGACGAGTTCGTCCGCCGTGGACTCTTTGAACGCCATCACCTCGACGCGGACGCCCTCGTGGCGGAGATGGGTACAGAGCCGCTCGAAGTCGCCGTCGCCCGAACAGAGGACGACCGTATCAACGTGGTCGGCGAGGCTGACCGCGTCGAGCGCGATGCCGAGGTCCCAGTCGGCCTTCTTCGAGCCGTCACCGAACGTCTTGATGTCCTTGATCTTCGTCTCGAAACCGATGTCGACGAGTGCATCGAAAAAACTCCCCTCGTCGGGCGAGTCCGCCCGGATGACGTAGGCGATGGCGCGAGTGAGCGCGCGGCCCGCCGTTCCCTTCTTGAGGAGCGACGAGTAGTCGATGTTCCGCGAGTACAGGCTCTGTGCCGTATGGTAGAGGTTCTGCGCGTCGGCGAGGATGGCGACACGCTGGTTGGGGTGTATCTCGGTCATTCGTACGACGCTTGGGCGGCGCGGGCTAATAACCGTCCGGGGAGACGGGGACGCGTCGGACGAGTGTCCACCTCGGAGACTGGAAACCGGACGGAGACCGCCGCGAATCGCGCCTCAGCCCGCCCGTCGGGTCCGGCAGGTCCTGCAGACGGCGCAAGTTATATTACGCTTCCAGCACCTGCATCCGGTGTGAACGACGCGACGCGGCACTCGGAGGTCACCACACCCTCGACAGCGTCGCGTGCCGCTTTCTTTTCGAAAAAACGTGCGTACTGAATCGCTCGTTGCGGGAGTAGCGACCCCGTCTCGGGCGGCCTTCGGCTGACGCACGTTCCGGTCACACGACCGATATCGACTCCCACGACCGTCACCACACCCATCACCGACACATGACATCATTCGACTTCCGCGGCGTCTATCCCGCGATGACCACGCCGTTCCACGAGGACGGCAGTATCGACTTCGAACAGTTCCAGGCCGACGTGCGACGCCTCGAAGAGGCCGGCGTCGACGGCATCGTGCCCGTCGGTTCGACCGGCGAGTCCGCGACACTCTCCCACGACGAACACGTCGAAGTCGTCGAAGCGGCCGTCGAGGCCGTCGAGGACGTGCCCGTCATCGCCGGGTCCGGGTCGAACTCGACCCGCGAGGCGCTCGAACTCTCCCGACGCTCTGCCGACGCCGGTGCCGACGCGCTGCTTCTCATCTCGCCGTACTACAACAAGCCCGAGCAGAGTGGTCTCGTCGAGCACTACCGGACCATCGCCGACGAAATCGACCTGCCGCAAATCGTCTACAACGTCCCCGGGCGCACCGGGAGCAACATCCTGCCCGAGACGGCCGCGACCCTCGCCGAACACCCGAACATCACCGCCTACAAGGCCGCCAGCGGCGACCTCGGCCAGATTTCGGAGGTCGTCGAGCGGACCCGCGACGAGCAGTTCGCGGTGCTGTCGGGCGACGACGCGCTCACGCTCCCGGTTCTCTCGGTCGGCGGCGTCGGCGCTATCTCGGTCACGGCGAACGTCGAACCCGCGCGCGTCGGCGCGATGGTCCACTCCGCGCTGCAGGGCGACTACGAGCGCGCCCGCGACATCCACCACGACCTCGCCCCGCTGAACCGCCACCTGTTCTCCGAGACGAACCCCATCCCGGTCAAGGAGGCCATGGAGATTCGGGGCTACGGCCCGGCGCGCCTGCGCCCGCCGCTCACCCGCCTCACCGAGGAGAACACCGAGGAACTGCGCCGCCTGCTGTCCGACCTCGAAGCCGAGCAGGCGATTCCGGACGGGGGTGCTGCCGAGTGACGGTCTCTCTCGGCGTCACCGGCGCGACCGGCCGCATGGGCGGGGAAGTCCTCGCCGCGGCCGCCGACCGCGACGACCTCTCGGTCGCCTTCGCGGTCAGTCGCTCACCCGGCGACGAGGTCGAGGGCGTCGTCGTCGCGGATGCGGCCGACTTCACCGACCTGCTCGCTTCGCACGACCCCGATGTCGTGGTCGACTTCACCGGCCCGGCGGCCTGCATCGAGTACGCGTCGGCCTGCGCGGAGGCGGGCGTCGCCTTCGTCACCGGCACGACCGGCCTGAGCGAGGGCGGCTTCGACGCGCTCCGCGAGTCCGCATCGGAGGTCCCGGTGCTGTACGCCTCGAACTTCTCGCGCGGCATCGCGGCGCTCCGCCGGGCCGTCCGCGAGGCGGTCCCGGCCCTCGACGGTTACGACATCGAACTCACGGAGACGCACCACAACGCCAAGCGCGACGCCCCGAGCGGGACGGCGCTGACTATCCTCGACGATATCGACGATGTGCGCGGCGACTCCGAGCGCGTTCACGGCCGTGAGGGCGAAGCACCCCGGTCTGAGGGAGAAGTCGGCGTCCACGCTCGCCGGGCGGGGGATATTGCCGGTGAGCACGAGATATTACTGGCTGGAAATCACGAGTCACTATCACTCACACACCGCGCGGGG
This sequence comes from Haloferax sp. Q22, assembly GCF_001482285.1. Classification (GTDB taxonomy): domain Archaea; phylum Halobacteriota; class Halobacteria; order Halobacteriales; family Haloferacaceae; genus Haloferax. The sequence goes on from NZ_LOEP01000056.1 coordinate 130,133, forward strand.
TCGCGGGGGGTCTTCGCCGCTGGCGCACTCGACGCCGCGGCGTGGCTCGCCGACCGCGACGCCGGGTGGTACGACTTCACCGAGGTACTCGAATGAATCTGGAATCCGACGTACGAGACCTGTGGCAGCGATACGACGACGGCGACGTAGACGCCGCGTCGGCGACCGTCGACGAACTCGACACGCTCGACGCGTTCCTCGACGCCCTCGAGGCGGGCGAGGTGCGCGCCGCCGAGAAGACCGGCTCCGACGTGACCTCGTGGGAGGCCAACGAGTGGGTCAAGCGGGGCATCCTGCTCAACTTCGGCCTGCGCGAGACGCTCGCCCGCGAGTACGGCGACGTTCGCTACCACGACGTGCTCCCCCTGCGCGACACCGAAGACCTCGGGGAGCGCGGCACGCGCAACACCCCCGACGGCACTGCCATCCGCCGCGGCGCGTACCTCGGCTCCGACTGCATCATGATGAGTCCCTCGTTCGTGAACGTCGGCGCGTACGTCGGCGACGGCACGCTCGTGGACTCCTGTGACACCGTCGGTTCCTGCGCGCAAATCGGCGCGAACGTCAAGCTCGGCGCGAACACGCTCATCGGCGGCGTGCTCGAACCCGTCGAAGATGCGCCAGTCGTCGTCGAAGACGGCGCGGCGCTCGGCGCGGGCTGTCGGGTCACCTCCGGCTTCGTCGTCGGCGAGAACTCCATCGTCGGCGAAAACACGCTTCTGACGCCTCGAATCCCCGTCTACGACCTCGTGGACGAGGAGATTTACTACGGCCACCTGCCCGCGAACCGCCGCGCCTTCACGCGCTTCGTGGAGTCGTCGCTCGGCGACCACGACCTGTTCGCCGGCGGCGCGTACAAGCCCGCGGTCGTCGCCCTCGACATCGAGGACGACACCCTCGACGCGACCCGTCGGGAGGAGGCGCTGCGCGAATGAGCGGCGGCGGGCCGGCCGTCCGGCGGCTCTCGGACTGGGACCGCGAGCGCCTGCTGTCGCTCGCCGACGAGTTCGGATCGCCGCTGTACGTGACCGACCTCCGTCGCGTCCGCGAGAACTGCGTCCGACTCCGCGAGGCGTTCCCCGAAGCGCACGTCAGCTATGCCGTCAAGGCCCACGCCGGTCGGGCGGTGCTCGAAACCGTCCGCGAGGCTGGCGTCGACGCCGAGTGCGCCTCCGCCGGCGAAGTCGAGCGCGCCCTCGACGCCGGCTTCCCCGGCGAGCGCGTCCGGTACACGGCGGTCAACCCGCCGGACGCCGACCTCGACCACGTCGTCTCGCGCTGGGAGTCGAACCCCGAGATGACCGTCACGGTCGGCGCGGCGGACACTATCGACCGCCTGCGCGAGCGCGGCTTCGACGGTCGGCTCTGCCTCCGGGCGAACCCCGGCGTCGGCGCGGGCCACCACGAGAAGGTCACGACCGGCGGGCACGCGAAGTTCGGCATCCCCATCGACCGCGTCCCCGACCTCGCCGCCGACGTACGCGACGAGTTCGACCTCGTCGGCGTCCACGCCCACGCGGGAAGCGGTATCTCCGGCGACGACCTCTCGGCGCACCGCGAGTTGGTCCGCCGGATGGGCGACCTCGCCCGCGAGGTCGGCGACCTCGAATTCGTCGACGTAGGCGGCGGCTTCGGCGTCCCGTACCGCGAGGACGAACCGCCGCTCGACCTCGACGCCGTCGCCGACGCGACCCGCGAGGCGCTCGGCGAGGTGGACGCACAACTCGCAGTCGAACCCGGCCGCTACGTCGTCGCCGACGCCGGCGTCCTCCTCTCGCGGGTCAACACCGTGAAGGACGCCCCCGAGACGACCGTCGTCGGCATCGACGCTGGTATGACGACTCTGCTCCGACCGGCGATGTACGACGCGTACCACGCGATTTCGAACCTCTCTCGGCCCGATGCCGACCCGGTTTCGACCATCGTCGCGGGCCCCGTCTGCGAGACGAGCGACGTGTTCGCCGACGGCCGCGACCTCCCCGCCCCCGAGCGCGGCGACTGTCTCGCGCTCGGCAACGCGGGGGCGTACGGCTACGAGATGGCGAGCACCTACAACTCTCGTCCGCGCCCCCCGGAAGTCGTCCTCGACGCCGACGGCCCCCGACTGGCCCGCCGGCGCGAGACCCTCGACGACGTCACCGCACTCGAACGAACCGTATCCGAGCACATCCCCAACTGACCAAGCACCCACACAGAACCATGAGCGTACTCAACACCGTTCCCTTCGAAAAGTTCCACGGCACCGGAAACGACTTCTTCGTCGTCGACGCAGACGATCCGGTCCCGGATCGCCCCGCCTTCGCCCGCACCCACTGCGACCGCGAGGCCGGAATCACCCTGAGCGAGAGCGAGCGCCGCGGCGCAGACGGCGTCCTGTTTCTCGCGCTCGAATCGCGATACGACCCGCCGCGGGTCGTCATGACCCTCGTCCAGCCCGACGGCTCCGTCGCCGCCATGTGCGGCAACGGCGCTCGCGTCGCGGCCGCGTGGGCCGCCGAGCGAACCGGCACGAACGAAGTCATGATAGACACGCCCGCCGGCACCCGCCGCGCGAGCCTCGACGGCACCGACGTGACCGTCGAGATGGGCGTCCCCTCCTTTTCCCCACGGGACGTGCCGCTCGCGGCCGACGACGAACTCGTCGAGACCGAGGTCGAGGGGCTGACCGTCACGGCCGTCAACACGGGCGTCCCCCACGCCGTCGCCTTCGTCGACGACGTGGACGCCGTGGACCTCGAATCGGTCGCCCCCGCCGTCCGCCACGCGTCGGTGTTCCCCGAGGGCGCGAACGTCACGCTCGCCTCCCCCGACGGCGAGGGGGGCTTCCGACAGCGCACCTTCGAGCGCGGCGTCGAGGGCGAGACGCAGTCCTGCGGCACCGGCGCGGTCGCCGTCGTCGCGGCCGCGAAGCGACTCGGACACGTCTCCGGTGACGACCCCGTAACCGTCACCCCGCCGGGCGGCGCGCTCTCCGTGACCGTCCCCGACGAGGGGTCGGCGCTCCTCGGCGGCCCGGCCGTCTACGAGGGCGACGGCGAGGCCGACATCGTCTTCCGCGAGCGATGAGCGGCGACGCCGACGGGTTCGACCCCGTGGCGTTCCTCGAACGGGCCGTCCCCGTCGCGTCGAACGACGACGTGGGCGAGATGCGCGACCTGCTGGTCGAGACGCTCGAAGCCGAGGGTGTCAGTCCGACTGTGGACGACGCCGGCAACACCGTCGCCTCGAAGGGAGCGGCGGAGCCGACGACGCACCTCGTCCTCAATACGCACATCGACACCGTCTCGCCGCACGTCCCGTACGAACGCGACGAGGGAGTCATCCGCGGCCGCGGCTCCTGCGACGCGAAAGGACCGCTCGCGGCGCTTCTCTCGGCGTTCTTCGCCGCCGACCCCGGTCCCGACGCCCGAGTGACGCTCGCCATCACGCCCGACGAGGAACTCCTCTCGACGGGCGCGGCCGCTCTCGACCTCGACGGAGACATGTACATCGTCGGCGAACCGACCGGCCTCGACGTCTGTACGGCCGCGAAAGGTCGGTTCGAGGGGACGGTGTCGCTGTCCGGCGTCGCCGCGCACGCGGCCGAGCCGCAGTCGGGGAGCAACGCCGTGGACGCGCTCGCGCCGGTCCTCGACGCCCTCCGGTCGTTCGACGACGACCGCGAGTCCCACCCCGAACTCGGAGCGGCGACGCTGACGCCGACGATGGTCGACGGCGGCGCGAACTCGAATCAGGTGCCCGCCGACTGCCGACTCGTGGTCGACCGCCGGAGCGTCCCGCCGGAGACGGCCGACGGTTTCCGCGAGGAACTCCAATCGACGCTTCGGGCCGTCGTCCCCGACGACGTTGGCGTCGACTTCGCGCTCACGGAGCGCCCGACACCGTTCCTCGAAGCGTTCGCGACCGACCCCGACCACGAACTCGTGACGACGCTCGCCGCCGCCTCCCGAGACGCCGGCGGCCGGGCGGACGTTCGGCCCTTTACGGCCGCGACCGAGGCCTCCTACTTCTCTCCCGCGCCCGTCGTCGTCTTCGGGCCCGGCGACCTCGCCGACGACGAGGGCGCGGTCGCGCACGCCGACAGGGAGTACGTGCGTACCGACGACGTGCGAACCGCGGCCGCCGCGCTCACCGCCGCCGTCGCCGCGCTCACCGCCTAACTGTTAATTAATCAAAACGTACTTGTTGTCCGAACGATACGTTTCGGACGATGCGCCCTCCCCACCTCGTCGTCGTCCTCCTCGTCGTGGTCGCGCTCTCGCTTCCGGGAGCCGTCGCCGCCGACGGCACCGTTATCGACCACTCCGGCGAGGGACTCACTCTCGACGCGGCCGATGGCGAACGTATTCACGGTTCGACCCCGTTCGAGTCCGGGACGCTCATCGGCGTCCGCGTGCAGTCCGTCGGTGACACCCACTCGTTCCTCGTTTCGAGGATCGTCCGCGTCGGCGAAAACGGCACGTTCGACGTGACGTTCGACCTCTCGGGGCTGTCTCAGCTCCGCGGCGGTCCGGTTCGAGTCTCGATTCGCCACAACCAGCAGGCCATCTACCAAGAAAACGCCACGCTCGTGACGTACGACATGCCCGGTAACTCGACGCTCACGCCCGACGTCGAGACCACGGAGACGACGACCGAAACCGCCCAGCCGTCGACGGCGACGGCGACGTCAACCGATTCGCTGTCCGGGTTCGAGGTGCCCGGCTTCGGCGCCGGTGCGGGCGTCGTCGCGCTCTGCCTCGCCTCGATCGCCGCGTACGCCCGGTTCTAACAGCCCGTCGCCCGGCCTCGCGCCGGCCTCGCGCCGGAGTTCCGGAACGCAACGCCCTTTTCCCACCCGTTCCTGTGTCGGCGTATGTACGAGGCGGTCTACGCACACCCCGACGGCGAGAGCACGGCCAGTCGCGCCGCCGTCGCCGCCGGTCGGTACGACTACGACGGCGTCGTCGTCCGCGCGCTCGACGCCAGCCCCGACTACGACCGCCTCCGCGACGCCCTCGATGTGGACCTCGTCGACGCCGTCGAAATCGACGCGTCGAACCCGGAGCGCGCCAGCGGCGCGGTCGGGAACTACCGCCCGCAGCGCGAACTACTCATCCTCCGCGGCGGCACGAACGCGCTCAACCGCTTCGCCGTCGAACAGCCGCGAGTCGACGTGCTCTCGCGTCCGATGGAGGGCAACGGCAACTTCAACCACGTCCTCGCCAAGGCCGCCCGCGACAACGGCGTCCGCGTCGAGTTCGACTTCGGGCCGGTGCTCCGAAGCGACGGGGGGACTCGCGTGCAGGCCATCTCGGCCCTTCGAAAGCTCCGAGAACTCGTCGAGTACTACGACGCCCCGTACGTCGTCTCCGCGACCCCGTCGTCGCACCTCCAACTGCGGAGCCCCCGCGAGTTGGCGGGACTGGGCGAGGTCATCGGCTTCGACCGCGAGCAGGTGCTCGACGGCCTCCGCGAGTGGGGCCGCCTCGCGGCGCGCAACCGCGAGCGCATGTCCGAGTCGTTCATAGCCCCCGGCGTCAAACGGGGACGATATGAAGAAGACGATTGAGGAACACGCCGCCCGCTTTTCCCACATCGCCGCGGAGTACGACGATTCGCAAGACAGCGATGAGTACCGCGCGTGCGTCTCGCTCGTCGTTCACTACGCCGACCCCTCTCCCGAGGACGTGGTCCTCGACCTCGGCACCGGCACGGGCGCTATCGCCCTCGCGCTCGCCCCCGACGCGAAGCGCGTCGTCGGCCGCGACATCAGCGAGGGGATGCTCGAACAGGCCCGCGCCAAAGCCGCCGAAGTCGGCATCGAGAACGTCGAGTTCGGTGAGGGCCGGTTCCGCGAACCGAACGTGGACGACGACGAGCAGGTGGACATCGTGGTCACGAACTTCGCCATGCACCACCTCTCGGACGAAGAGAAACGCGAGGCCATCAACGTCATCGCCGACCTCGAACCGCGCCGGTTCGTCCTTGGCGACGTGATGTTCTTCGGGACGCCCGACCCCGACGAGCCGTTCTACTCGCCCGAGGTGGACGACCCCGCGACTGTCGGCTTCCTCGCCGACGCGCTCACGGACGCCGGATTCGTCCTCACAGCCGTCGAGTCCGTCCACGAACAGGTGGGCGTCCTCGTCGCCGAGCGAGCGCCGAACGCCGACGAGTGAGCTGAGCCGATGAAACACCTGCCCAAACACCTCCGGCCGCGACGGCGCTACCTCGCCGTCGAAGTCGAGACGTGGCCCGACGCAGACCTCGCCCGCGGGCCGTTCCAGCGCGAGCTCTGGTACGCCGCGCAGAACCTCTACGGCGACGCCGGGAGCGCCGACGCCGACCTGACCGTCCTCGGGTTCGACTACGACGACGGCATCGCCGAGACCATCGTCCGCGCCCGTCGCGGTCACGTCGAGGAAGCCCGGGCCGCGCTCGCCTGCATCGACGCCGTCGGCGGCGACCCAGTCGGGGTGAGAGTGCGAGGCGTCTCGGGGACAGTGCGTGCCTGTTCGGAAAGGTATTTACACGGCCGGGCCGGAATTTCTGAGGAGAGAACCGTCGTGTTCGAGAACGAATCCCGAACCGCTGTCGTCCGCGACTCACTCTTGGACGTCGGCGGTTCGGACGGGTTCACGGGCGCGACGCAACTCGATTTCGAGTGATATTCCATGCAGGGACAAGCGCAACAACAGGCGTACGACCGCGGGATTACGATCTTCTCGCCGGATGGTCGACTCTATCAGGTCGAATACGCTCGTGAGGCCGTCAAGCGCGGCACCGCGAGCATCGGCGTTCGAACGCCCGAGGGCGTCGTCCTCGCGGCGGACAAACGCTCTCGCTCGCCGCTGATGGAGCCGACGAGCGTCGAGAAGATTCACAAGGCGGACGACCACATCGGCATCGCAAGCGCCGGCCACGTCGCCGACGCCCGCCAGCTCATCGACTTCGCCCGCCGCCAGTCGCAGGTCAACCGCCTCCGCTACGGCGAACCCATCGGCATCGAGACGCTGACCAAGGAAGTCACCGACCACATCCAGCAGTACACGCAGGTCGGTGGCGCGCGCCCGTTCGGCGTCGCGCTCCTCATCGGCGGCGTCGAAAACGGTACGCCCCGCCTCTACGAGACGGACCCCTCGGGGACTCCCTACGAGTGGAAGGCCGTCTCCATCGGGGCCGACCGCGGCGACCACCAAGAGCACCTCGAAGAGAACTTCCGCGACGACCTGACCCTCGACGAGGGCATCGAACTCGCGCTCGAAGCCATCGCCTCGACCAGCGAGGAGGGCACTGCGCCCGACGGCGTCGACGTGGCGACCGTCTCCGCGGAGACCGAGCGCTTCGTCGAACTGTCTAACGACGAAATCGAGAGCTACCTCGAAGCCAACGACCTGTTGGCGACCGAGGACGACGAACAGTCCGAAGAGTAAGCCGCGTCCCGCGGTTTCCCTTCTCGCGCGTTCTTCTCCGACCCCCGCCCGGCGAGCGACTGCGCCGTCGTCTCGGTCGCGACGGGGAGCGGTCGCGTCGCTCGCGGTCGGAACGCGAGTCGAGATACGGAAACAGAAGCGGAATAGAACCGAGACCGCAGTCGGTTATCGGGGTCTCAAACGAGAGGGCGGACGGCTCAGTACTCCTCGTAGGCGAGGTTCATGAGCCACTGCGAGAAGGCGTTGCTGTTGGCGTTGATCTCCTCTTCGCCGATGAGGGGAGACAGCATGTCGCCCGCCATCAGCATCGAGAAGTCGAGGTCGCGCGCGGCGGGTTCGAGGTAGTAGGTGGTGTGTCCGTTGTAGACGGTCTCGGTCCGCTTGATGAGACCGAGCGACTCCAGCACCTCGGCGATTCGGCTCCCCTTCCGGGAGGAGATATCGAGTTCTTTCCAGAAGTCGCTCTGGTGGATGCCGCCCGACTCGCGGATGAGTTCCAGTCCCGCGTGCTCGTCGGAAGAAAGGTCTTGCTCGGCTTCGCTCGCGCTCATACCACCTACACGTCGTGCGAGCGGTTTAATCCTGACGTTCGACCGGTTCGAAGGCGGTCTGACACGGCGGGCCGTCGGCGAATTCGTACGCGAATTCCGCCTCGCCGAGCGTGATGACCGACGACGAGCGCGTGCCGAACCGACCCTCCGGGTCGTGGACGCAGACGCCGAAGTCGTGGTCGCCCAGCGCCGCCTTCGCCCGCTCGCGCCACGCCGTCACCGACTCGCTCGGGCCGGGCTGAAGCGCCTCCTCTAGCCGCCGGGCGTTGTCGGCCTGCCGCTCCCCCACCTCGGGGCGTCGCTCCGGGACGAACCACGAGTCGGGCGTGCCGACGTTGACGACGACGCGAACGCCGGGGTCGAAGTTCCGAACCGACAGGCTTCCGTCCCACTCGAAGAACAGCGCGGCGTTCTCGTCGGCGACGACGAGGTTGAAGCCATCGTAGGTGTGGTCCTCGACCGCGCGTTCGACGAACCGGGCGGCGTCCTCGGCGGTCTCGTGACGGAGCGCGTCGCGGACGAGGTGGCCTCGGGAGCGCTCGCCGCCGCCCGCGACCTCGACCCAGCGGTTGGTGATGCCGACGAAGACGCCGGCGTCGTTGTAGCCGACCCACGTCCCGCCCGCCTCGGCGTCCCGCGGAGCGACGATTTCGGGACCGTCGCCGTCGTCCCACCGCCGGGGCGGTTCGGCGGGCCTGCCGAGTTGCTCGTCGCGGTTGGCGGCGACGACGACCGGCGCGTCCTCGAACACCTGCCACGCGAGGATGAGTGTGCACACGAGGTGGGAGTAGGCACTCGGCGCAGAAAAACACCGGTTCCGTCTCGGGGTCTGAACGTCCGGGGAACTCACTCGTCGGACCGCTCATCGAGTCGCGCTTCCAGTTCAGCCACTCGGCGTTCGAGGTCCCGCCGCGGTTCGAGCACCCACGAGGCGAGCGCGTTCGCGGCGAGGCCGCCGACGAAGAGCAGTATCAACAGGAGCGGAATCACGATAACCAGAACGTGCGGGAACTCCGTCGGAAGCCAGTACGGGAGGAGAGACATACACGAGTCGAATCGGTGATCTGACAAAAAGTCGTCGTCGGCCGCCGGGCGTCGGTTCTCAGTCCTCGCTCTCGGAGCCGTCTTCGAACCGGGTCGGGTCCCGCGAGGCGAGCGCGACGTTCACGGCCGCGACGTTCTCCGGCACGTCGTGGACGCGGACGATGTCGGCCCCGCGGTCGGCGGCGATGGCCGTGCCCGCGACGGTCGCCGCGAGGTTGTCGCCCGGTTTCTCGCCGACGAGCGAGAACATCGACTTGTGGGAGTGGCCGACGAGAATCGGACAGCCGAGCGCGGCGAACTCGTCGGCGCGTCCGAGGAGTTCGAAGTTCTCGGCCTTCGACTTCCCGAAGCCGAGACCGGGGTCGACGATGAGATTCCGACGCGGGATGCCCGCCTTCTCGGCGAGTAACACCAGTTCGGTCAGTTCGTCGATAACGTCCTCGACCACGTCGTCGTAGTCCACCTCGCGGTCCGGGTCGACCGGCGCGTCGATGCTGTGCATCACGATGACCGGCGCGTCGCGTTCGGCCGCGAGGAAGCGCATCTCGGGGTCTTCGAGACCGGTCACGTCGTTGAGGATGTCCGCGCCGGCGTCGAGGGCGGCCTCGCCGACGGCCGCCTTGCGTGTGTCTACGGAGACGAGCACGTCGAGGTCGGCGATGGCTTCGATGACGGGCGCGACGCGGCGAATCTCCTCGTCGATGGGGACCTCTTCCGCGCCGGGGCGGGTACTCTCGCCGCCCACGTCGATGATGTCCACGCCGGCGTCGACCATCGCCTGCGCCTGCTCGACGGCGTCGTCGATGTCGTAGAACTCCCCGCCGTCGTGGAAGCTGTTCGGCGTCACGTTCAGGATACCCATGACGGCCGTGTCGTCGTCCCACGGGTAGTCGTCGGCGTCGCCGCCGGTCGCGCCGCCCTCGTCGCCTTCGCTACTGCCGTCCGCGTCGAGCGCTTCCCGAATCTCGGCTGCGACCCCCGCGAGCGCGTACGGGCGGGCTTCGAGTGCCGCCGTCAGTCGCTCGAACTGGTCGAGCGTCCCGGTCAGGACCACGTCGACGAGTTCGCCGCCGAACTCGTGACCCGAGACGGCGCAGTCGCCGCCGACGGACAGCAGTTCCTCACGGAGCACTCGGGCCTGTCGGCGTTGGACGCGGGTGTGGACCGTTCGGTTGACCGCCCGCTTCGCGCGCTCGCTCCGGTCGGCGGCGTCGGCGACGTTCGCACGGTCCAGAGTCCGACGGGCGTCGTCGAGAGTTCGGTGGGCCTTCGGGACAACCGCCCGCGTCCACGTCGTGCGGGCCTCGGCGACGACGTACAGCGAACCGACGACGAGTACGCAGTCGTCGGGGTCGGCGCGGGCGCGCGCCCGGTCGAGCGCCGAGGCGACCGCGCCGCCGGTCTCGACTGCGGGACCATCGAGTCGCCCGAAGACGGACGACAGAATCTCGGGGTCTTCGCCGCGCGAGATGTCGGCCTTGCAGGTGACGACGGACGCGACCTCCGGGAGCGCCCCGACCATCTCGCTGTGGTCCTTGTCGTGCATCGCGCCGTAGACCAGGTGGAGGTCGTCGTAATCGAACTCGTCGAGGACGGTGGCGACCTGCGCGCAGGCGTCGGGGTTGTGCGCGCCGTCGAGGATGACCGTCGGCTCCGTGCCCATGACCTCGAACCGACCCGGCCAGTGGGCGTTTCGGAGGCCGCGGTGAATCGCCTCCTCGCTGATGTCGGGGCGGACCTGCCGAGCGAGCGAGACGGCGATGCCGGCGTTTCGTGCTTGATAGGCACCCAAAAGCGGGATTCGAACGTCCAGCGTCTCGTCGTCGGTCTCGACGGTGACGGCGGCCTCCTGGTGGTTGACGCGGCCGCCGTAGGCGGCGCGAACGTCGGCGTCAGAGTCGGCGTCGCCGACGGTCAGCACGTCGCCGACCTCCTCGCGGATGACCGACAGCGCCTCGCCGGTCGCCCCGGTCACGAGCGGCGCGTCGGCGGGCGCGACGGCGGCTTTCGTCTTCGCGATTTCCGCGACGGTGTCGCCGAGGACGGCGGTGTGTTCGAGCGAGACGTTGGTGACGGCGCTGGCGACCGGGTCGACCGCGCTCGTCGCGTCGAGTTCGCCACCCATCCCGACTTCGAGGACCGCCACGTCCACGTCCGCGCGGTCGAAGTACCACAGCGCGAGCGCGGTCACGGTCTCGAAGAAAGTCAGCGGCTCGCCGTCGGCGGCCCGCTCGACGAGATACGGTTTGGCTTCGGCCACGAACGTCGACAGCGCGGACTTCGGAATCTTCCGGCCGTCGACGCGGATTCGCTCTCGCACGTCGTCGAAGTGCGGCGAGGTGTAGAGGCCGACGTGCGCGCCCGACTCGCGCAGCATCGCGTCGACCATCCGGGCGGTGCTTCCTTTGCCGTTCGACCCCGCGACCTGCACGAACGACACGTCTTCGTGGGGGTCGCCGAGGTGAGAGAGCAACCGCTGAATCGACTCAGTCCCCGGCTTGACCTGAAACCGCCGGAGGTCGAAAAGGAAGTTCACCGCCTCGTGGTACTCCATACGCGTGAGAAACCGGACGGTGGGCTTAGGCCTAACGCTCCACGTCACTCCTGCGACACGACGCCGGCTTCCGGAGCACTCCACCCGACGCGGCGCGCGGCGGGTGGCGGCGGCGCCTGTGAGCGCTTCGAAGCGTCACCCGAGCACCCCTGAAGCGCCGGTGTCAGTCGATATGAACGACAAGTACCGGGCGCTTCGCGTTCTCGATGACGCGCTCTGTGACGCTCCCGAGCGACGTGAGTTTGTCGCGGCCGGTCCGTCCGTGGGTCCCCATCACGACCACGTCGACGTCGTGTTCGTCGGCGTAGTCGAGGATGACCCGGTGGGGAACGCCGTCCCGAACCGCCGTCGTCGCCGAGGCCTTCCCCTCGCACTTCTCGGCGCACCGCTCGACCGCCTGTACCGCGTCGTCGCGGAGCGACTGGATGACCGCGTCCTGTTGGTCGCCGCCGGCGGCGAGGTACACCCGCTGGTCGACGACCGACAGCACGTGAATCTTCGACTCCGCGTCGGCGAGTTCAAGCGCGTGCTCGATTGCCTGCATCGTCCCCTCGCTCCCGTCGGTCGGCACCAGGATGTCTTCGTACATACCTCTGTGTTCGCCTCGCCGACACTTGAAGGGACACCGTCGGTGTTAGGTCGTGAGAACGGACGGCCCGTGAAGAAAGCGAGGTCCTGAGAACAGGAGACAGACGTTCCATCGCTCCGCTCAGTCGTGTCTCAAATCGCGCGAGACTCGTACCGCTCGTCTCGCTGACTTCCGTCACTTCTTCACGCTGTTCAGTCGTGGCGGAAGCACCGTGTCCGCGCTACCCGCGGCCACGAGTTTCCGTCACTAATCGTGACGGAAACACCGGTGCACTCGCATTGCTCGTGCATCGAGCTGTAGACGCTCCTTCGTTTCACTCAGTCGTGTCTAAAGCACCGCTGGCCGGTGAAGACCATCGCAATCCCGCGCTCGTCGCAGGCCTCGATGACCTCCTCGTCGTTCACCGAGCCGCCGGGCTGGATGACCGCCTCGATGCCCGCGTCGGCCGCCTTCTCCACGCCGTCCGGGAACGGGAAGAACGCGTCGGAGGCCATCACGGCACCCTGCGCGTCCTTGCCCTCAGCGTGTTCTTCGGCCTTCATCGCGGCGAGTTCGACTGCATCGACGCGGGAGACCTGCCCCATGCCGACGCCGACCGTCTCGGTGCCCTTGGCGAAGAGAATCCCGTTGGACTTCACGTGCTTCAGCACCTTCCACGCGAACAGCATCGTCTCCAACTGCTCGTCGGTCGGCTCCGTCTCGGTGACGACTTCGAGGTCGTCCAGCGTCGGCGTCCAGAGGTCGCGCTCCTGGACGAGTCGCCCGCCGACGAGCGCTTTTTCCGTGTAGGTCTCGGTGCGCTCGCCGAGTTCGCCAACATCGAGGACGCGGAGATTTTTCTTCTCGGTGAGCACGTCGAGCGCGTCGTCGGTGTAGCCGGGCGCGACGACGACTTCCTTGAACGAGTCGATGATGAGTTCCGCAGTCTCGGCGTCGCACTCGCGGTTGAGTGCGACGATGCCACCGAAGGCGCTCATCGGGTCGGTGGCGAGGGCGTCGGCGTAGGCCTCCGCGAGCGTGTCGGCGGTGGCGCAGCCGGCGGGGTTCGTGTGCTTGATGACCGCCGCGGCGGGCTCGTCGAACTCCTTGATGATGTTGAGCGCGCCGTCGGCGTCGTTGTAGTTGTTGTACGACAGCCCCTTCGCGCCCTCGTTGAGCTGGGGCGCGCCGACGACCGACGCCTCGTCGCACGTCTCGTCCACGTAGACGGCGGCGTCCTGGTGCGGGTTCTCGCCGTACCGGAGTTCGTCGTAGCGGTCCTCGGAGGTGACGCGGCGCTCGGGGAGGCCGGCGTCAACGTCGCCCTCGACGGTGACGGTGTCGTCTTCGACCGTCACGCGGCCCTCGGCGAACCAGCGGACTGCGCGCGGGTAGGCCTTGAACTCGGCGTCGTAGAGGACGCGCGATTTGAGGTCGTCCGCGTCGTCGTCGGTGTACACCGGGACGGCTTCCTGTGTGACGATGGGGCCGGCGTCGACCTCCTCGTTGACGACGTGGACCGTACAGCCGGTCGTCTTGACGCCGGCGTCGAGCACCTGCTCGTGGGCGTCCATGCCGGGGAACGCGGGGAGCAGCGACGGATGGACGTTGAGCGTCGTCGGCGCGGCGTCGAGGAACGTCGAAGTGAGCACGCGCATGTAGCCGTCGAGACAGACGATATCGAAGTCGTAGTCCGCGAGGGCGTCGAGGATGCGCTCCTCGTGGGACTCGCGGGACTCGTCGTCGCCGCGTTCGACGACTTCGCTGGGGATGCCGTGTTCGTCAGCCCAATCGAGGACGGGCGCGTCGGCGCGGTTCGAGACGACGACGCCGAGTGCCGCCCCGCCGGGGGCGCGGTCGGCGATGTTGCGCAGGTTTCGTCCGCGGTTGCTCGCGAGACCGGCGATGGTTACCATGTGAGAAAGGGGACTCGCAGCCCTCAAAGTGGTTGCGGTCCTCGACGGCAATATATACTCGATTGTGTATATGTGGGGCGGAACGTAGCCGCAGAGTGCGGCTGAGTAGGCACACTTGTGCGCAAGTATCGCCTCCGCGGCGGCGACGAATCCCCGGCGTTTAACCTCCCCCATCGTGACGACTCAGACATGACCGACGCCGACCGGTACGACCCGCTGTACGCGGTGTCCCCGCTCGACGGGCGATACGCCTCCCGAACCGCACCCCTCGCGCCGCACGTGAGCGAGGCCGCCCTCATGCGCGCCCGCGTAGAAGTCGAAGTGGAGTACCTCCTCGCGCTCGCCGACCTCGACGCGACGCCGCTTTCGTTCGCCGAGTCCGAGCGCGCCGACCTCCGGGCGCTCTACGAGGGGTTCGACGCCGACGACGCCGACCTCGTGAAGCGACTCGAAGTCGAGGGCGCGGCGGGCTTCTCGGCGACGAATCACGACGTGAAGGCCGTCGAGTACTTCATCCGCACCGAGACCAACGAGTCGGTCCACCCGTGGATTCATTTCGGCCTCACCTCCGAGGACGTGAACAACCTCGCCCAGCGCCTCATGGTGAAGGGCGCGGTCGAGGAAGTCATCGTACCCGAACTCCGCGACACCCGCGATGAACTCGTCTCGCTCGCGCGGGAGTTCCGCGACGTGCCCATGCTCGCGCGGACCCACGGCCAGCCCGCGACGCCGACGACGTTCGGCAAGGAGATGGCCGTCTACGCCGCCCGCCTCGGTCGGACGCTCGCCCGCGTCGAGGCCGCGACCGACGACCTCGCAGGCAAGCTCGCGGGCGCGTCGGGCGTCTACGCCGCCCACGTCGCCGCCTACCCCGACGTTGACTGGCGGGCGTTCTCCCGCGAGTTCGTCGGGTCGCTCGGCCTCGACCACACCGCGCTCGCCACGCAGGTCAACCCCTGCGACGACCTCGCGGCGCTGTTCGACGCCGTCCGCGGCGTCAACAACGTCCTCGTCGACCTCGACCGCGACGCATGGCTGTACGTCTCCGACCGCTATCTCGGACAGGAGGCCGTCGAGGGCGAAACCGGCTCCTCGACGATGCCGCACAAGGTCAACCCCATCGACTTCGAGAACTCCGAGGGCAACCTCTCGAAGGCCAACGCGGACCTGACGTTCCTCGCCGACTACGTGACGACCTCGCGCCTCCAGCGCGACCTCTCGGACTCCACGGTCAAGCGCAACGTCGGCGCGGCGTTCGCCCACTGCCTCATCGGCTACAAGAAGACCCAGACCGGCCTCGGAAAGGTCGTCCCGAACGAGCAGGTCATGCGCGACGAACTCGACGACACGCCGGCCATCATCGGCGAGGCCGTCCAGACGATTCTCCGCCGCGAGGGCGACACGCAGGCCTACGAGCGGGTGAAGGAACTCACCCGCGGCCGCGAAGTGACCCTCGACGACTTCCACGACCTGTTTGCGGACCTCGACGTGGACGAGGAGACCCGTGAGGAACTGCTCGCGCTCACGCCCGCGACGTACGTCGGTCTCGCGGACGAACTCGTCGACGACATCGACAACTGAACTGCCTGTCGAGTCGTCGGGTCGGCAGGTAGCGGCCCGACGAAGTGACGCGTCCTTTTTCTGCGGTCAGTCGAACGCGCCGCTGAGCCGAGCGAGCGTCAGGAGAAAACCGAAACCGCCTCAGAAGCCGATGGGCACGGGATATCGGCTTCGGCGCGGTTCGGGCACGGGTTCGGCGAGCGCCGGCACGGGTGGGCTGGACAGGCTGGTCCGCGCGGCGCGGTTCGTCATGGGCTGGTGCGACGACGCAGGGCGCTCACCGTGGCTGAATTATTTACTCATCATAGAATAAGTCTTTTGGTGGGGTGGTGCATTGGTGGGGGTATGAAAGCAATCGCCGTCAAGCGCGGGGAAGACAAGCCGGTCGTCATCGAGAAGCCGCGACCGGAACCCGACGCCGGGGAGGCGCTCGTCCGAACGCTTCGGGTCGGCGTGGACGGGACGGACCACGAGGTCATCGCCGGCGGTCACGGGGGGTTCCCCGAGGGCGAAGACCATCTCGTGCTCGGCCACGAGGCGGTCGGCATCGTCGTCGACCCGAACGACACCGAACTGGAGGAAGGCGACATCGTCGTGCCGACGGTCCGCCGCCCGCCGGCGTCGGGGACGAACGAGTACTTCGAGAAGGACCAACCCGACATGGCCCCCGACGGGATGTACGCCGAACGCGGCATCGTCGGCGCGCACGGGTTCATGTCCGAGTACTTCACCAGCCCATCGGACTATCTCGTC
Organism: Haloferax sp. Q22; assembly: GCF_001482285.1. Taxonomy (GTDB): domain Archaea; phylum Halobacteriota; class Halobacteria; order Halobacteriales; family Haloferacaceae; genus Haloferax. The sequence goes on from NZ_LOEP01000056.1 coordinate 146,494, forward strand.
CGCATCCCGCGCTCGCAGGCCGAACTCGGCTTCCTCATCGAGCCCATCTCCATCACCGAGAAGGCCCGAGAGCACGCCTACGCGAGCCGTTCCGCGTTCGACTGGAACCCCTCGTCGGCGCTCGTCCTCGGCAACGGGAGCCTCGGACTCCTGACGCTCGCCATGCTGAAAGCCGACGATAAGGGCTACGAGGACCTCTACTGCCTCGGTCGGCGCGACCGCCCCGACCCGACTATCGACATCATGGAGAAACTCGGCGCGACCTACGTCGACTCCCGCGAGACCTCGGTCGAAGAGATTCCGGGTGCGCACGAGGAGATGGACTTCATCTACGAGGCGACCGGGTTCCCCAAACACGCCATCCAGTCGGTGCAAGCGCTCGCGCCGAACGGCGTCGCCGCGCTCCTCGGCGTCCCGAGCGACTGGGAGTTCGAGGTTGACGCCGGCGCGTTCCACCGCGAGATGGTCCTCCACAACAAGGCGCTCGTCGGCAGCGTCAACTCCCACGTCAAGCATTTCGAGGCCGCGACCGTGACGTTCACCAAGCTTCCGCGGTGGTTCCTCCGTGACCTCGTCACCGGCGTCCACCCGCTTTCGGAGTTCGAAGCAGCATTCGAAGACGACGACACCACTATAAAAACGGCCATCGAATTCGGTACTGTATGAAGAACGTCGACGACCTCATCGCCAGCGCGGCGGAGCTCGCGGACCGTGGCCTCTCGAAAGGCGAGATTGCCGACGAATTGAACGTCTCCCGCGAGACCGCAAGCTGGCTGGTCGAACGGAGCGGCGCGGCGACCGAACCCGAACCACAGGTAGAGCCCGACGGCCCCGACGACATCCACGTCGATTGGAACGCCATCGGCAGCGGCGGCAAGCGCCTCACCTACGTCGGGCGCGCGCTCGCCGACCTGCTCATGGAGACGAACGGCGAGGCCGACGTGACCGTCGGTATCGAGAAGGCTGGAGTCCCCCTCGCGACCTCCGTCTCGCGCGAACTCGAAACCACCCTCGCGGCCTACTCGCCCGCGAAACACCAGTGGGACGAAGGTGACATCGAAGACCTCGGCGGCGGCTTCTCCCGAAACTTCGCGCCCGTCGAAGGGCGCAAGTGCTTCATCGTCGACGACACGGTGACGAGTGGTACGACCCTCCGTGAGACCATCGACGCCATCCGCTCCGAGGGCGGCGAACCGCTCGCGTGCGTGGTCATCGTCGACAAGCAGGGCGTCGAAGAAATCGACGGCGTCCCCGTCCACTCGCTTATCAACGTCGTCCGCGTCGGCGAGCAGTAACACCCCACACGGGCCGCCGCACAGTCGGCGTCAGCCCTGCGGACCGAACTCACCGGCGACGCAACTCCTTTGTCCGCCCGGCGGTTACTTGGGCGCATGACGTTCCAACCGGAGAGCCTCGACCCCGAGGAAGTACAGTCCCGCGTCGACGAGGCGGTCGGGAACAACCGCGTCGTCCTGTTCATGAAGGGTAACCGCCTGATGCCGCAGTGCGGCTACTCCGCGAAGGCGGTCGACCTCATCTCCCAGTACGTCGACGAGTTCGAGACCGTCGACGTGCTTCCCGCGCTCCCGCACTACCGCGAGGCGCTCAAGGAGAAAAGCGACTGGGAGACCATCCCCCAGACGTTCGTCGACGGCGAGTTCGTCGGCGGCAGCGATATCCTCGAAGAACTCGACGAGCGCGGCGAACTCGAAGCGACGCTGACCGGCGCGAACTGACCGCCGGAAGCGACCCCGGCAAACCGCCGGACTGCGGCCCGACGCCGACTTCTTATCTCTCGCCTACCGAGAAGGGGAGGCCATATAAGCCTCGAACTCGTACATGCACACAGGTATCGCCATCCGGGTGCGCCCGCACCGTGGCTCTCGTCGATACCGAAGCCAACAATGTCAGGCCGCGTATATCGACTCCATTCGACGTTGGAACTGCCACTCGAAGACGTGATGGACTACTTCGAAAACGACCCAGAACTTCCGCCTGAGGTCGAGAACGTAGACATCACCCGCCGAAACAACACCCTCATCATCAAAGCCGTCTCCGCCGACGACAACCTCAGCAAGTACACGCCGACGGCCCAGTTGAAAGCGAGCGTGACGGAAAACCGCGTCTACGAGGAAGAGCCACCCCGAGCGGGTGCGCCCAACTGGGGAGATGAAGAAGAAGAGGAGATTCCCTCCGAACTCGTCGAGTTCGCCTGCTTCAAAGGCGACCTCGAAACCGTGCTCCAGAACACGGCGCTCCAGTACCCGATGTTCCTCGTCCTCCGCGAGATTGCGATGCTCTCGGAGAAGGGGACGCTGACCGCCATCACCGAGGAAAGCGACGAACTGCAGGCGACGCGCATCGTCGAAGGCGAGGTGCGCGCCGCCTCCGTCGAAGTCGTCGAGAACCCCCAGCAGAACGGTTCCTCGGACAGCGGAATCAACTGGCGCGACAACAAGTTCATCTCCTAAACGCGTCGTATCTCCTCATCCAGCCACCGCCGAGCCACGTGAGTCAGCGGCCCAAATCGTGTTCGGCGGTATCACGCATCACACTAATCCTCGGGCAAAAAGCATTTACACCGCCTAATTAGATGTAATTACACATCATGTCGGAAGCCGAATCCTTCCCGGACTATCTCGACGTCGACTACACCGACGGCGAGGGCGAGACGCCGGGGGACTACCCGAGTATCGAGGACAAAATCGAGAAGGCCATCGAGGTCACGAAGCAGGGCCTCGAACAGTACGAGAACCCCGCCGTGATGTGGACCGGTGGCAAGGACTCGACGCTCACGCTCTACTTCATCAAGGAGGTCGCAGAGCGCTACGATCTCGAAGTGCCGCCGGCGGTCTTCATCGACCACTACCAGCACTTCGACGAAATCATGGACTTCGTCGAGCACTGGGCCGACGAGTGGGACCTCGACGTCATCTGGGCGCGCAACGAGGACGTCGGCGCGTACGTCGACGAAAACGGCCTCGAACCTGGCGACGACATCCCGGTTTCCGAACTCTCGGAGCACAACCAGCACCACATCCGTAACATCCTCGAATACGAGGAGGACACGTTCCCGTTCCTGCTCGACACCTACGTCGGCAACCACCTGCTGAAGACCGTCGCGCTCAACGACACCCTCGAAGAGTACGACATCGACGGCGTCATCTCCGGCGTCCGCTGGGACGAGCAGGAAGCCCGCGCCGACGAGACGTTCTTCAGCCCCCGCCACGACCCCGACATCTACCCGCCGCACGACCGCATTCAACCCATCCTCCAGTTCGAAGAGAGCGCCGTCTGGGACGCCTTCTGGTACTTCGCGGTCCCGGACACCGTCGAGAACTACCCCGAGGACGGTTACGTCCCCACCAGCGACACCGACCTCCCCGAGGGTGTCACGCAGGAGGACGTGCCCGTCTCGCCGAAGTACTTCGCCGGCTTCCGGAGTCTCGGCAGCGAGGTCTCGACCGACAAGTCCGCCGAGGAACCGGCGTGGCTGCAGGACATGGAGAACACGACCGAGCGCGCGGGCCGCGCCCAGGACAAAGAGGACCTGATGGAGCGCCTGCGCGACCTCGGCTACATGTGACGTCGGCCGAAATCTAACGCGAACATCGCGCCGCGACCACTTTTTCGCGGACTCGCTCCCGACAGCGACAGCGACTGTCTCACAGCGGAAACAGCGATATCCTCCGCGAGCGACACCTTCCCTATGAGCCTCGTGTTCCCCGACTACCTCGACCTCGACTACGACGACGGCCGAGACCGGACCGCCGCCGACTACCCGACGCTCGAAGACAAACTCAAAAAAGCGGCCGCGGTGACCGCGACCGCCCTCGAACAGTACGAGCGCCCGGCCGTGATGTGGACCGGCGGCAAGGACTCAACGCTCGTGCTCTACGTCGTCCGCGAGGTCGCTGCCGACATGGGCGTCCCCGTGCCGCCCGTCGTCTTCATCGACCACTTCGAGCACTTCGACGAGACCGAGGCGTTCGTCCGCGAGTGGGCCGACCGCTGGGACCTCGACCTCGTCGTCGCCCGCAACGAGGACTTCGCACGACTCGGCGCGTCGCCGGGCGACGAGATTCCCCTCTCGGCCCTCGGCGACGACACCCGCCGCGAACTCGACCGCCTCGGCTACGAGGGCGAGACCGTCGTCCTCGACGCCGACACCTTCGAGGGCAACCACCTCTTGAAGACCGTCGCGCTCAACGACACCCTCGAAGCGCGCGGTTTCGACGGTGTCTTCTCGGGCGTCCGCTGGGACGAACAGGAGTCCCGCGCCGACGAGACGTTCTTCAGCCCCCGCCACGACTCCGAGAAGTACCCGCCGCACGACCGCATCCACTCCATCCTCCAGTTCGAGGAGGCCGACGTGTGGGCGGCGTTCTGGAACTACATCGTCCCCGACTCAGTCGAGGGCTACCCCGCGGGCCGCGTTCCCGCGTCCATCGACGACCTCCCCGACGGCGTCGAACCCGCCGACCTGCCCGTCTCGCCGAAGTACTTCGAGGGCTACCGCTCCCTCGGCACCGAATCCGGCTCCGCGAAGTCCGACGACCGACCCGCGTGGGTGCAGGACCTCGGCGCGAGCGCGGAACGCGAGGGGCGCGCGCAGGACAAAGAGGACCTGATGGGTCGGCTTCGGGATTTGGGGTACATGTAAGGTCACGGGAGTCGCTCGAAACGAGTCCGCGGCGCGAACACCGTAGCGCCTATCTCCCCCAACACGCTATCGCCTCCATGACAGCCGAGTGGGTCAGCCTCTTCTCCGGCGGAAAGGACTCTTCGTGGGCGCTCTACCGCGCGCTCGAGGAGGGTCTGAACGTCACCCGCCTCCTGACCGTCCACCCGAGCGACGACTCGTACATGTACCACGTGCCGGCGACCGACCTCGCCGCGCTCGCCGCCGAAAGCACCGGCATCGAACTCGTCGAGGTCCACCCCGGCGACCTCGAAGCGACCGACGCCGACGACTCGGGCGCGCAGGGCGACGCCGAGCTCGAACCCCTCGAAGCGGCGTTGTCTGACCTCCAATCCGAGATGGACCTCGCGGGCGTCACGGCCGGAGCCATCGAAAGCGAGTTCCAGACGAACCGGATTCAGGCGATGTGCGACCGCCTCGACATCGACCTGTTCGCCCCGCTGTGGCAGGAGAATCCCCGCGAACTCGGCGACGCCATGCTCGAGGCGGGCTTCGAAATCACCATCATCCAAGTCGCGGCCCACGGCCTCGACGAGTCGTGGCTCGGCCGGACGCTCGACGCCGACGCGCTCGACGAACTCGAAGCGCTCAACGAGCAGTACGGCGTCCACATCCTCGGCGAGGGCGGCGAGTTCGAGACGCTCGTCACCGACGGCCCGCACATGGACCGCCCCATCGAACTGGAGTACGAGACGGAGTGGGAGGGGACCCACGGCAGGCTCCGCATCACCGACGCGTACCTCGGCTAAGAAAAAGCGCCCGCGGTTGCGGTTCGGGCCGCGTTACTGGCCGTTCGTCAGCCGCGAGTGCGCCCCGATGAGGGCGTTCGAGAGGTCGAGGCTCTCGATGTGAGTCTCCTCGTCGACGATAGAGTTCTTCAGCTCCGCGTTTCGGATGACTGCGCCGGGGAAGACCACGGACTCTTCGAGCACGGAGTCTTCGACCACCGCGTTGGCCATCACGTGGACGTTGGTGCCGACCTCGGTGTTCGTGAGCGTCGCCGACTCGTGGACGAAGTTCTCGCCGCCGAGGTACCACGCCACGGCGTCGAGGTAGCTCTGGGGCGTGCCGATGTCGAACCACGCGCCGTCGAACGTGTAGGCGAACACGTCGCCGTTCTGCTGGAGCCACTGCATGAACCAGCCGGGCTCGTCGGGGTTGTTGTCACCGGAGAGATACTCGTCGAACTTGGGCAGGTCATCCGCAGGGAAGGCGTAGCAGGCGATGGAGACGAGCGTGCTCTTGGGGTCTTCGGGCTTCTCCTGGAAGTTGATGACGCGGTCGCCGTCGAGTTCGACGAGGCCGTAGGACTTCGCGCGCTCCTTGTCGCCCACGTCGTAGGCGGCCAGACACGGCGCATTCTTCTCGTAGAAGAAGTCCACGAAGTCGCCCACGTCGAAGCTGATGAGGTTGTCTCCCGCGATGACGACGAGGTCCTCGTCGACCTCCTCGCGGTCGATGAGCTGGGCGAGCGCGCCCACGACGCCGAACTTCTCGTCTTCTTCGCTGGTGTCTTCGACCGACAGCGTCGGCTTTTCGAACGGCGATTCGTCGATATACTCCTCGAATGCGCCGGCGAAGCGCTCGTTCGTGCTCACGAACACCTCCGAGACCCGGTCGTCGGCTTCCAGGTCTTCGAAGATGGTGTCGATGACCGTCTGGTCACCGACGGGTAAGAACATCTTGGGTCGGTGTTTGGTAATCGGCCACAGACGCGTCGCGTACCCTCCGGCAAGGACGACTGCCTTCATATCCCCCAAATCCCGCCACGTAGACAAGGCCTTTTTGCATCCTCTCTATCTTGCTGACACTTTTTTCGACCGAGGCGGCGCAAGGGATTTTCCCTTCGACTCCCAATCGAGCGATATGACAGCCCGGGAGTCCGACACGACGGCCCGCCAGCGCATCGCCGACGCCCTCCGCGACGACCCCGCGACGGCCTCCGAGCTTTCGGCGAGTGTCGGCGTCTCGGTGTCGTCGGTGTACGGCCATCTCCAACACGTCGCCCAAACAGTCCACGGAGAGGACGGCGAGCAGTTCCTCGTCGCGCCGCCGGAGTGCAAACACTGCGGATTCAGCGCCTTCGACGACCCCGTGAACTACCCCTCGCGGTGTCCGGAGTGTCGAAGCGAGGGCATCGAAGAGGCCGTGTTCAAAATAGAGTAGCGCAGCGCGACCGCGTCACGGTGCGGCCGAGACGCCGGTTCCGTTCGCGGCTTACAGTTCGTCCAAGAGCGTCCGCGCCGCCGCCGACGAGGAACCGGGGCCGCGCGCGGTGATGAGGTCGCCATCGACCGTGACGCTGGTGTCACTGTCGAGTTCGGCGTCCCAGACGCCGCCGGCGGCCTTCACCTCGTCTTCGACCCAGTACGGGAGCTTTCGGCCGTCGGGCATCAGGTCGTCGTCGTCGACGATGCCTTCCTCCCACTCGTTGGGGAAGCCGGTGACCTCGCGCCCCTCGACGAGGAACGAGCCGTCGGCCTCGCGGGTGAACCCGAGGATACCGACCGCGTGACAGACGACGAGCGCCTTCGAGCCGTCGCCGGCGACCGCCTGCAAGAGCGCCTGTCGGGCGTGTCGGTCCTGATTGATGTCCCACGCGGTGCCGTGGCCGCCGGGGAACACCACGGCGTCGTACTCGCGGGCGTCGACCTGCGCAATCGGCTCCGGGTTCTGCAGTCGCTCGTCGTTCTCGTGGACCTCGACGACGCGTTCGGCGAGTTCCTCGCCGACCGCCTCGGGGTCGATAGAGCGCTCGTCGACGACCGGCGGCGCGCCCGTCGGCGTCGCGACCGTCACGTCCACCCCGGCATCGGTCAGGGTAGTGAGCGGCTCGATGCATTCCTCTCCCCAGTAGCCGTCTTCGCTGACGATAAAAAGCGCCGATGTCATCGCTCCCGAGTACGGTCCGGCCACAAAAAGGCCCCGCGGAGGCGGAAATCCGCGAGGGAGGACGGCGCGACGGTGAGGCGTCGCGGCCGTGTCGGCGTCGGTCAGTCGTCGCCGTGTTCGTCGACGATAACGACTTCGCCGTCTTCGACGGTGACGTTAATGAGCGTCTTGACGTGGTGGTCCGAGTCGTCGAGTTCGTTCGGCCCGGCCTTCTTGATGATGGCGACGGTGTCGACGACGTCCGCGCCGATGTGGTCGAGCGCGTCGAGGACGGCCTTCATCGTGCCGCCGGTCGAGAGCACGTCGTCGAGGACGAGCACGCGGTCGCCCTCGTTCACGTCGTTGATGAACATGTCGCCCTCGGAGTAGCCCGTCTGCTGGTGGAGCGAGACCTCGCCGTCGAGGCCGTACTCGCGCTTGCGGATGACGACGAGCGGGATGTCCGTCATGAGCGAGACGGCCGTCGAGATGTGGATGCCCATCGCCGCGGGCGTGACGATTTTGTCGACGTCTTCGAGGTTCGCCTTGCGGATGATCTTGATGACAATCTCGCGCAGGAGCCCCGGCTTTAGCATCGGAACCCCGTCGCTGATGGGGTGGACGAAGTACTCGTAATCTCCTTTTTCGATGATCGGCGCGTCGAGGAGAGACTGCCGCAACTGGTCCATGGCGCTCGTTTCCCCGGTTAGGCATAAAATGTGGCGGTTCGATGGCTCTCGGACACGCCGACCCACGTCTCGCGGTATCGACTACCGTGGGCCGACCGACGCCGAGCGCGACCGCTCACCGACAGCGGTCTCCGCACGGAGCGCGACGCTCCGAGGGCGGTTACATCCCGCCGAGAAGCTGTGACGCGGTTTTCACCAGCGGCTCAACCGTCTCGTCCGGTTCGACGAAAAGCAACATGCCGCGACCGCCGCAGTAGACCTGCAACACGCCGTAGCCGTCGCGTTCCTCGAACCGGTACTCGACGCTGTTCTGTACCGGACTAAGCCCGGAAAACAGCCCGCGCTCCATGAACTCGCGCCGAGTCTCCTCAGCGAGCGAGCTCAGGTGCGTCACGAGTTCGTCGCGACTCCCGAAGTCCTCGCGGACCGACTCCCCGACGTGAAACAGGTCGAAGGCCGTCGCACCGTAGACGGCGACCAGAGAGACTGCCCCCTTCGCAGTCCCCCAAAGCGCGTCCATCGCGACCTCGCTGTCGGGTCCCGGTCCGTTGACGGATGCCATCCGTGACGGGTCGATTATCATTCGTTTCCCCCCTTGCCCTGACGCTGCGCGTCTCCCTGCCCGGAGCGCGCGCCTGGACGGATCATAAATGTCCGATTGTGAGTCAGTGTTATAAATTTGAGGGTCACACTGGAGGTAATAATTATCCCCCGCCAAATCCGGCCAGAAATCGCCTGAAACCGGCGTCTACTACGAGACCGGACTCTCTGATTTGACCCCGGTCTCGAGGGCGGCGTTTCGCCCCCATGTGGCTGGTGGGAACCGTTAAGAAATGGGCCCGTGAGCGCGTTATCGCACAACTACATTGATTATTAGTGGACTACGCTACCCGTATTTTCAGCTATTTCATCCCAAAACCAACAGACCGCGTAGTAGTTCGGGGTCGGTTCCCCCTCTCCAGCGATCTAGGACGATTCGATAAATAGTATACTTCTATTTTGTCGATTGGCTACAAAACCCGATTAAAATATATGCTTTCGTCTCATAGGTAGCGTGAGTGACCGAACGCTGCGCCCAGCTTGAGTCACGACCATACCCATGATACACCAACCACTCGTGCTCGGTGGAGAGCACGCGGGTCGCGCGCTCGCCGAGCGACTGCTGGAGGAGTACGAATCCGTCACGTTCATCGACGAGAACGAGGCAGTGGTCGCCCACGCGATCGAACGCGGCATCGACGCGCGAGTCGCGGCGTTCGACGAGCCACAGTCCCTCCGAGCCGCGTGGAACGAAAACGCGGACGCGGTCATCGTCGTGGGACGGATCGATCCGACGAACCTGCTTCTCACGCAGGCTTCGCGAACGACGTTCGACGTCGACCGAGTCACCGTACTCGTTAACGACCCGCAGAACACGGACGTGTTCGAGGACCTCGGTGTCGAAGTGATCTGTGTCACATCGCTCGTCACTGACATGGTCGTCGGGTCGCGCGCCGAACCGGCAGAGGACGCGCGAGCGGGTGGATAACCGTGGAAAAAACACTCGAACGAGACCTCGGTCTCTTCTCGGTGCTCGCGATCAGTATCGGGGCGATGGTCGGCAGCGGAATCTTCATTTTACCGGCGCTCGCGGTCGATATCGCGGGTCCCGCGGTTATCTTGGCGTACTTGATCGCCGGTGTTCTCGTGCTGCCCGCGGCGCTGTCGAAATCCGAGATGGCGACGGCGATGCCCGAAGCCGGCGGCACCTACTTGTTCATCGAACGGGGGATGGGTCCACTGTTGGGCACCATCGCCGGTATCGGCACGTGGTTCTCGCTCTCGTTCAAAGGTGCGCTCGCACTCGTCGGCGGCGTGCCGTACCTGCTGTTGCTGTTCGACGTCCCCTCCACAGTCGTCACGCCGGTCGCGCTCGCGCTCGCGGCGCTCCTCGTCGTCGTCAACCTCGTCGGGGCAAAACAGACCGGGAGGCTACAGGTCGGTATCGTCGCCATCATGCTCGTCGCGCTCGTCTGGTTCGTCCTCGGCGGGACGCCGACCGTCGAGTCGACGAACTTCCGTCCGTTCTTCAACGGCGGAGTCGGCGGCTTGCTCACTGCGACCGGTCTCGTGTTCGTCTCCTACGCGGGTGTGACGAAAGTAGCGAGCGTTGCCGAGGAGGTCGAAGACCCCGACCGAAACATCCCGCTCGGCATCCTCGGGTCGCTCGGGTTCACGACGGTCCTCTACGTCCTCATCGTCGCCGTGATGGTCGGGGTCACCGACCGCGGCGTCCTCGCCGAGAGCGCGACGCCGATGGCACTCGCCGCGGAGGCTTCGCTCGGAACCGCGGGCGTCATCGCCGTCGTCGTCGCTGCGGTCCTCGCACTGGTCAGTACCGCGAACGCCGGGGTTCTCTCCTCGTCGCGGTACCCGTTCGCCATGAGCCGAGACAAACTCGCGCCGCCGTCGTTATCGACCATCAGCGACCGATTCGGAACCCCGAGCACGTCGATTACCCTCACTGGCGTCGTGCTGTTGCTCCTCATCGCGTTCGTTCCGCTGCTCGACATCGCGAAGCTCGCGAGCGCGTTCCAACTCCTCGTGTTCGTCCTTATCAACCTCGCCGTCGTCGCGTTTCGAGAGGGCCACGTCGAGTACGAACCGTCGTTCACCTCGCCGCTGTACCCGTGGATGCAGGTGTTCGGCGCGGTCAGCGGTCTCGTCCTCCTCACCCAGATGGGGACTCTCCCGCTCGTCGGTGCGGTCGTTCTCACCATCGCGGGTGCCCTCTGGTTCTTCGTGTACGCCCGGTCTCGCGTCGACCGCGAGGGCGCGGCCGCTGACGCCGTTCGCCAAGAGGTCAGCCGCAACGCGGTCGAACGAACCGAAGCGGCCATCCAAGCGCACCGCGACGAGTACCACGCCCTCGTGGCGATTTCGCACGACATCTCGAAAGCCAGAGAGCGGGCGCTGATTCAGGTGGCTTCGAGACTCGCTCGCGCCAACGACGGACGAGTCACGGTCGCGCGGTTCGAGACGGTGCCGGACCAGACATCCTTGGCCTACGCGTCCGCGGTCGAATCGCCAGCCGACGTCGAGTTCGAACGGCAGACCGACGAGCTCGACGACGAGTTCGGCGTGCCGATACGGTGCGGCACCATCGTCACCCACGACACGCGACACGCGGTCGTCAACTACGCCGCCAACCAGGACGTCGACTTCCTCCTCGTCGAGCACCCGACGGGGACAAAGCGCGTGAGCGAGCGCCTCTTCGGAACCGATACGTCGTGGATTCTCCGTCACGCACCCTGCGAAGCCGGTCTACTCAAGGGCCCCGACCTCGACGGGATTCGCACCGTCGAACTGCTCGCGAGCCAGGGGCCGTACGACCCGACGAAAGTTGCCGTCGCGGACGCGCTGGCGAGCGAGTCCGAAGGTCGGATCCACCTGAGTCACTGCGGGGACACCACCGACTCGGCGGCCCGGCGACGGTCCCTCGAACAGTACAAAGCCGACATCGCCGAGTTGTGTAGCGCCCCCGTCGAGATGGGGACGCTCTCCACGGACAGTGGCCCCCACACTCTGCCGACCGAGAGCGACCTCCTCGTTGTGGCCGCCGACGAGTGGAACGGGCGGTCGGACGCGAAGGCGGTCATCGACGAGTGGAGCGGTTCGGTACTCGCGGTTCACGGTCAGGACGCGACTCGGCGCGGGCGACTCATGCGCGCGCTCGACCGTCAGTTGTTCTGACCTCGGCGGACAGTTCGCTCTCCGCGCGTTCATCGGCGGTTCACGCGACCAAAACACATATTTTCGGGAGCCCCATTGGTCGGCTCATGGCGTCGACATCCATCGACGAGCTCGATAGATACATCCTTTATGCGCTGCAGAAAGACGCGCGACACACGTCGGGAAACGATATCGCCTCCGCACGTAACGTCTCTTCGAGCACGGTCCGAAACCGGATTTCGAAGCTCGAATCGAGCGGCATTATCCGGGGGAGCCACCTCGACATCGACTACGAGGCGCTCGGCTACCAGCTCCACACGATTATCTTCTGTACGGCGCCGATTTCGAAGCGAGAAGAGCTCGCGAGAAACGCCCTCTCGGTCGAGGGAGTCATCTCGGTTCGAGAGATTATGTCCGGCGAGAAGAACGTCCACATCGTCGCGCTCGGCCGAAACAGCGACGACTTGAGTCGAATCGGGCGCGAACTCAGCGATATGGGGTTCGAGATTGCAGAAGAAGAGATAATCCGCAACGAGTACACCTGCCCCTACAGCCCGTTCGCCGGAGACTCGACGAACGAGCCGTAACCCCGGATGTCGACGCCGTTTCAGCGGTCTCGATTGGACAGTGCGACCCACGTCTGACCGACGGATAGCGGAAAGGGTTTTGCTTGGCTTTCGCTACAGTCACGTAGTACCAATGAGCCAGTATCGAACGTCCCGACGAATCGTCCGGTCCGACTTCGGAGGTGGCTGATGCCCGATACGAGTTCCCGAATTCTCGTTCCGGTCGGAGAGTCGTCCACGTTCCGGAACACCGTCGCATACGCGGTCCGCGAGGCGCGGCGCATCGCCGCGGAAACCGGCGAAGAATCGACCGTTCACTTCGTGTACCCCGTCCGATGGCAACTGGTCGACGAGAGCGAGCGTTCGGCGGCCGACGCCGTCGCCGATACCCTCGAACGGGCGCGCGTCTGGGCGAACGACGACCTCGACTACGACGACGACGGCGACCTCGACGCCGAGGACGTCTCGGTCTCTATCGAGACCGCCGTCGTCGGCGAGGACCGATACCTCTTTTCGCCGAACGATTTCGCCGAAGTACTCCTCGAGTACGCTCGTGACCGCGGCCTCGACCGCATCGTTCTCGACCCGGAGTACCAACCCGGCGGGAGCGCTCCGATGCTCCAGCCCCTCGAGTTCGAACTCGCGCGGTCGGGGTTAGTAGTCGAGGAAGCGCCGGTCGACCGCGTCGTCGAGCGCGGCCGGCTTCCCAGCCGAGCGAACGTCTCGAAGGCCCTCGCGATGTTCGGCGTCTCGTTCGGATTCTACCTCCTCCTCGCGGGCGTCTTCGACACGTTCAACCTCGTCACCGGCGCGATCTCCGCCGGCGTCGTGACGGCGGTCTTCGCACGCATCTCGTTCGTGAACACGCCGTCCGTGACCGGAACCGTCGCCCGAATCGCCCGCTTTCTCCTCTACGTTCCCTACCTGCTGTGGGAGATCGTGAAGGCCAACTTCTCCGTGGCCTACATCATCCTCCACCCGGACCTCCCCATCGACCCGGAGATGCAGCGGTACCGGGCGGCAATTTGGGGAGACCTCTCGGTGACGACCCTCGCGAACAGCATCACGCTCACGCCGGGGACGCTGACCGTCGATATGGACCGGGACAGCCTTATCATCCACTCGCTCACCGGCTCCGCCCGAGACGGACTCGCGGGCGGCGCACTCGAACGCGCCGTTCGGTTCGTCTTCTACGGACGCTCGGCGGCGCGTATCCCGACGCCCGCCGAGCGCGGGACGATAGCCTCGTGGACCGACGACGACCAAACGGATGGTGACGAGTGACGATGCTCGGACAGCTCTCGACGTTCGAGACGGTGTTACTCGGTGCCGCGGGCGCGTTCATCACGTTCGCGGTTGTCCTCCTGTACCGCGTCGTCCGCGGACCGACGATGGAAGACCGCGTCATCGCGATCAACGCCATCGGGACGAACACGGTCGTCGTGTTGGCGCTCGTCGCCGCGGCGTTCGGTCTCTCCGGATTCCTGGACGTCGCGCTCGTGTACGCGCTCTTGAACTTCCTCGCCAGCATCGCCATCTCCAAGTTCATCGTCGAGCGCGGAGGTGTCCTCTGAGATGACGCCCCTCGAATATCTCGTCGTGGGACTCGTCCTCGCGGGCGTCTTCTTCAGCTTCGTCGCGGTCGTCGGAATCATCCGACTGCCCGACCTCTACACCCGCGCCCACGCGACTTCGAAGAGCGATACGCTCGGAACGGTGCTCTCTCTCGGCGGCATCGCGCTCCTGTTCGGCGCGGAGGTCTCCGCCGTCAAGACGGTCTTGCTTCTGTTGTTCATGCTTATCACCAACCCGACGGCCGCTCACGCCATCGCACGGGCGGCCCACGACCAAGGTATCGAACCGTGGACCACGAGCGATGAGGAGGGTGACTGAACGTGCAGCTACTCCTCTACGGGGTGTTGCTGACGTTCGTCGTCTTCGCCGCGCTCGCCGTGGCCTTCCTCCGAGACATCCTCAGCGCGATTATCGCGTTCGCCGGGTTCAGTTTCGGCGTCGCAATCGTCTACATCCTCCTCAGAGCGCCCGACGTGGCGCTGACGGAAGCGGCCGTCGGAGCGGGTGTCACGACGGTGCTGTTCCTCCTGGCAATCGTTCGGACGGTCCGGCCGGGAGGAGACCGACTCTTCGAGCGCGTCGCGTGGGGGCCCGCGATAATCGCGACCGGTCTCGTGGGCGTGTTGCTCACGACGGTTCGGTCGCTCCCGACGATCGGCGATCCGAACTCACCGGTTGCGACCTCGGAGATTACCCGGTACTACCTCGAAAACGCCTATCCGCAGACCGACGTCGAAAACGTCGTGACGGCGATCCTCGCCGCCTACCGTGGGTTCGACACGCTCGGTGAGGCCGCGGTCGTTCTCGCGGCGGGGCTCGCAGTTCTCGTCGTCCTCCGCAAGGAGGTGTACGTATGAGCGCCGCCGACGGCTCTCTCAGCGCGTACGTCGAGAGTACGATTATCATGACGACGGTTCGCGTCGTCAGCCCGTTCGTGTTCACCTTCGGGCTGTTCGTCATGTTCCACGGCGCGGAGTCCGCCGGTGGCGGGTTCCAGGGCGGCGCAATTGTCGCGTCCAGCATCATCATGCTCGCGTTCGCGTTCGGTATCGAGCCGACGCGCGAGTGGCTCGACGACAGCGTCATCCGGCTCATCGTCGGCGTCGGCGCGACGACGTTCGTCGGTATCGGCATCGGCGCGCTCGCGTTCGACGGGGCGTTCCTGGAGTACGCCGCCTACGGGATCAGCCACGGCGTGAAGTACGGTATCGAACTCGTCGAACTCGGTATCGGCGCAATCGTCGCGGGCGTCATCGTCTCGCTGTTCATGAACCTCGCGGGTGGATTCAACCACGACTCCGGAGGTGACGACACGTGATCGACCTTCTCACGACGCACTACAACTACATTGCGAGCATCCTGCTGTTCGGTATCGGACTCTACGTCGTCATGGGCAGTCCGAACCTCGTCAAGAAAATCATCGGCATGAACATCTTCCAGGTCGGAATCTTCCTGTTTTTCGTGACGACCGGGTACGTCGACGGCGGGGCTCCGCCCGTGGTCGGCCACGGCG
Organism: Haloferax sp. Q22; assembly: GCF_001482285.1. Taxonomy (GTDB): domain Archaea; phylum Halobacteriota; class Halobacteria; order Halobacteriales; family Haloferacaceae; genus Haloferax. Next base: position 162,121 of record NZ_LOEP01000056.1, read on the forward strand.
AAGAGACGTTCGTGAGCCCGCTCCCGCACGTGCTCATCCTGACGGCGATTGTCGTCGGGGTCAGCCTGACGGCAGTCGCGCTCGCGCTCGTCATCCGCATCTACGACGGCTACGGTTCGCTGGACGAAGACGTCATCAAGGAGGTGCAGGTCGATGACTGACGCGCTCGTCCTCCTCGTGGTCGTCCCCATCGCCGCGTCGCTGTTCCCCGTCGCTCTCGGGGGACGGTTCGAGCGAATCGGTTGGTTCGTCGCGGCCGCGATGGGGCTCGTCCACCTCGGACTCTCCGCGACCGTCGCGGCGCAAGTTCTCGAGAGTGGCGTCATCTCGTACGCAGTCGGTGGGTTCGAACCGCCGTTCGGTATCGAACTCGTCGCCGACGGCGTCTCCGCGCCGCTGCTCGTGCTCGTGTCGCTTTCGACGCTCGGCGTGCTCGCCTACGCCCGCCGCGCGGGGCCGCACTCGAACGCGTTCTACAGCGAACTCGCACTGCTCACAGCCGGCATCTCCGGCGTCTTCGCGACTGCGGACGTGTTCAACCTGTACGTCTTCCTGGAGATTACGGGTCTTGCGACCTACGCCCTCGTCGCCAGCGGTCGGTCGCCGAGGGCGGCGCTGGCGAGCCTCAAGTACCTGTTCGTCGGGACCATCGGCGCGTCCCTCTACCTGCTCGGCGTCGGGTACCTTTACATCATGACGGGGACGCTCAACATGGCGGACCTTACCGGAGCGGTCGCGTCGGTCGGCTACACCTCGCCGGCGATACTGACCAGCTTCGGGCTCATCGTGACGGGCCTCCTAGTCAAGGTCGCCGTCTTCCCGCTGCACACGTGGCAGCCCGGTGCCTACGCCGAGTCGCCCGACACCGTCAGCGCGTACATCTCCGCGCTCGTCTCGACGGCGGCCGCGTACGCACTCGTCCGCATCATCTACGCGGTGTACACGACCAAGTTCCTCGACGAGATCTCGCTCGCCGGCGATGCCCTCGTGGCGCTCGCGTCGGTGAGTATCGTCGTCGGGGCGGTCCTCGCGGTCATGCAGTCCGACCTCAAACGCATGCTCGCGTACTCCTCGGTCTCGCAGTTCGGTCTGGTCGTCGCCGCAATCGGCCTCGCGAACGAGACGGCGCTCGTCGGAGCGGTCGTCCACCTCGTCGGCCACGCAGTGATGAAAGGCGGACTGTTCCTCACCGTCGGCGTATTCGCCACCGGTCTCGGCGTGCGGACGGTCGAGGACTTCGCGGGACTCGCCGCGAAGGCACCGATATCGAGCGCGGCGTTCGCCGTCCTCGCCTTCTCGATGGTCGGCATCCCGCCGGCCGTCGGGTTCGTCGGGAAGTGGAACATCGTCGTCGGTGCGGTCGAAGCCGGCGCGTGGTCCGTCGCGGCCGTCGTCGTGGTGAGCACGCTTCTCACCCTCGCGTACTTCGGCCGGGTTATCGAGCGAATGTACTTCACCGCGCCCGAACCCGAGGCGGACGCCGTCTCGACCGACGGCGGAAACGACGCCGTGGAAGTGTCGTTCGGCATGCGCGCTGTCGTCGTCGTCTCGGCGGTCGCCGCGGTTGTTCTCGGTGTTCTCGGCTCCGACCTCATCACCGTCATCCAACCGGCACTGGAGGTGTACTTCTAAATGACAGACGTCCCATCACTGATGCCGCTCGCGGCGGTGCTAGCCGCGGCGATCGGTGTCGTCACTATCGTTGCATCGAGACGCAGCCCCAACGTCAGAGAGGGCTTCACCGTTCTCTCTGCGGTCTCCGCGCTGGGTATCGTCGCGAGCATGGTTCCGGGGGTTCTCAACGGGACGACGTACGTCACCGACCTCGGGACGTTCGTCCCCGGGGTTCGGTTCGTCCTCCGGGCCGACCCGCTCGGGATGATATTCGCCCTGCTCGCGAGCCTCCTGTGGCTCATCACGAGCTTCTACAGTATCGGCTACATGCGCGGGCTGGACGAACACGCCCAGACGCGGTACTTCGCGGCGTTCGCGGGGAGCGTCAGCGCCGCCCTCGGCGTCGCGTTCGCCTCGAACCTCATCGTCCTGTACGTCTTCTACGAGCTGTTGACGGTGGCGACGTATCCGCTCGTCACGCACGACGAGACTGAGGAGGCCCGAAAGGCCGGTCGGAAATACCTCGCGTACACCTTCGGTGGCGGGGTCGCCGCCCTCGCCGGGACGGCGCTCGTGTTCTGGACGACCGGAACCGTCGAGTTCTCCGCCGGCGGCATCGCCGCGCTCGCGAACGCCGACCCGGTCGTCGCGCGGGCCGCGTTCGCGCTGCTCGTCACGGGATTCGGCGTGAAGGCCGCGCTCATGCCGGTCCACTCGTGGCTCCCCGACGCGATGGTCGCCCCGACGCCCGTTTCCGGGTTGCTCCACGCCGTGGCGGTCGTCAAAAGCGGCGTGTTCGGTATCGCACGCGTCATCCTCGACGTGTACGGTCCCGACACCGTCGGCTCGCTCGGAGTCGGCCTCCCGCTCGCCGCGGTCGCCGCGTTCACCATCGTCGTCGCGAGTATCATCGCTCTCCGACAGGACAACCTCAAACGGCGGTTGGCGTACTCGACGGTCAGTCAGCTCTCGTACATCGTCCTCGGGTTGGCCCTGCTCTCCCCCGCGGCGCTCGTCGGCGGGCTACTCCACATCCCCGCCCACGCGTTCATGAAGCTCACCCTGTTCTTCTGTGCGGGCGCGATTCACGTCGAGACGCACACCGACGACATCAGCGACATGGCTGGAATCGGCCGGCGGATGCCGCTGACGATGATCGCGTTCACCGTCGCGAGCCTCGGGATGGCCGGCCTGCCGCTGGTCGCCGGGTTCGTCAGCAAGTGGTACCTCCTCATCGGGAGCATCCAGGCGGAACAGACGGTCTTCGTGTTCGTGCTCTTGGCGTCCGGCCTGTTGAACATCGGCTACTTCTGGCCGGTCATCTATCAGGCGTTCTTCCAGACGCCGGAGGACTCGGACGCGAAACCTCTCATCGAGTTCCCCATCGGCGGCGTGCGGGCAGTCACCGACGGCGGGTCGAAAGACTCGGTCGCCGAGGGTGAGCAGTACGCCGTCGACCGGAACCCGAGCGACCACATCGCCGTGACCGACGGCGAATCCGACCACGTCGCCGCGGCCGACGGTGAGTCCGACCACGACCATGATCACCACCACGGCGGTGCGCCCGCCGGCGGGTGGGAACATCGTCGCCTCGGCACCGAGAGCACGTGGTTCATGATGGCCCCGATTACGATTGCCGCGGCCGGTGCAATCGTCCTCGGGATCGTTCCCCAGACGGCGGTGTTCCTCGCGCTCGTCCAGCGCGTCGTCGCCGACGTGACGGGGGTGGTGTTCTGATGTCGATAGCGACACTCCTGCCGCCGGCGTTCGTCGTGCTCGCGGTCGCGCTCGTCATGCCGTTCGTCTCGCGTCGGATCGGGCACGGGCTGGGCGTGCTCTCGACCGGGGGAGTGGCCGTCTGGTCACTTCTCGCCCCGGCCGGCGCACACCTACCGGTGACGTTCCTCGGCTTCGACGCCGTGTTGTTCAACGTCGACGAGTTCTCACGGTTGATGGGGATTATCTTCGGCCTCATCGGCGCGGCCGCCGTCCTCTACTCGTACTCGTCGGGCGCGCGGAACGTCCAGACGGCCTACGCCCTCGGCTACGTAGGGACGAGCCTCGGCGCGGTCTTCGCCGGCGACTGGCTCACCATGGTGTTCTTCTGGGAACTCATGGCGGTCACGAGCACGCTTCTCGTCTGGGACTACGGCGGGAAAGCGGTGCGCGCTGGCTACCGCTACGCGATTGCCCACGGACTCGGCGGTAGCCTGCTCATGGGCGCTATCGTCTGGCACTACGTCGAGGTGGGGACGTTCCTCTTCTCGGCGACCGACGGTATCGCGGCCGGCGTTCCGGCCGCGCTCGCGGCGCTCGGTATCGGCGTCAACGTCGGATTCGTCGGGCTGCACACGTGGCTTCCCGATACGTATCCGCGTCCCCACTTCGCCGCGAGTGTCTTCCTGTCGGTCTACACGACGAAGACCGGGGTGTACGGCCTTGCTCGCGCGTTCCCCGACGGGAACCTCGCAATCGCGTACATGGGGACCGCGATGGCCGTCGTCGGCGTCGGCTACGCGCTCATGCAAAACGACATGCGGCGGCTCCTGGCGTACCACATCCAGTCGCAGGTCGGGTACATGGTCGCCGGCGTCGGCATCGGCACGGCGCTCGCGACCGCCGGCGCGTTCGCACACGTCTACAACCACATCCTCTACAAGGCGCTGTTGTTCATGACCGCTGGCGTCGTCCTCTCGCGGACCGGCGAAGAGAACCTCAAGTACCTGGGGAACCTCCGCGGGGCGTTGCCGGCGACCGCGCTCGCGTTCACCGTCGCCGCCCTCTCGATTAGCGGCTTCCCCGGATTCAACGGGTTCGTCAGCAAGGGCATGATTACCGCCGCCGCCCACAAGGAGCATCTGGACGGTATCTTCTATCTCCTCCTCGCCGGGGGCGTCGGAACGTTCATGTCGTTCATCAAGTTCGGCTACTACGCGTTCTTCCGCGATGCGGACCGCGACTGGTCGCTCGACCGCGCCGGCACGGGCCAGTCGGTCGCGATGCTCGGCGTCGCGGGGCTCTGTGTCGCCTTCGGGCTGTACCCCGACGCGCTGTTCGCGATACTGCCCGGAAGCACCGCCGACGCGCACCCCTTCACGCTCAGCCACCTCGGCGAAGGGTTCGCGCTCGCCGTTCTCGGGGTCATCGGCTTCGTGGTCGTGAAGAAGCCGCTCTCGAAGGTCGGAGACGTGCCGGACGTCGACGCCCTGTTGAATCCCGCTGTCTTCTACGGCACCCGCGGGCTGGTTCGTGGTGCGACCGGTCTCTTCGCCGCCATCGACCGCGTCGTTTCGGCCGCAGCCTACGACGTCGCGGGCGCGATTGCGAACCCGTACCCCGCGTTGCGTCGGATCGCCGGCGGCCTCGGCCGGACCGAGGCGGACTCGATTACCGTCGGGAGCCTTCGCGCGACGATTGCGACGAGTATCGCACTCGTCGTGTTGATACTCGGCGGCGTGCTCGTCGGACTACTCGCGTAGTCCCGAGCCGCCCCGGGTCGTTTTTTACGAGAGTTCCGTTTTCAGTTCGTCGGCCACGCGAGCGCCGAGTCCGTCTTTCGACCCGACGTACTCGCTCGTCTCGTCGGCGCGGACGACGAGCGCGCGGGTCTCGTCCGCACCCATCACGGAGGCGTCGTTGGCGACGACGAACGCGAGGCCGACGCGGTCCATGATGCGGCGGGCCTCCCCGACCATCGCCTCGTCGTCGCCGGTCGTCTCGGCTTTGAAGCCGACGATGGTGAGGTCGGGATGCGCCTCACGGACGGTGTCGATGAGCTTCGGCGCGGGTTCGAGGTCGAGCGTGCGCGCCTCGCCGGAGCGAATCTTCTCGTCGGCCGCCTCGACGGTGAAATCGGAGATTGCGGCCGCGGAGACGAGCGCGTCGGCGTCGGCGACGACCGCGGCCTCGACGGCCTCCAGCATCTCGGCGGCCGACTCGACGGAGAGCACGTCGGCGTAGTGCGCGTCGTCACCGTCGTGGACGAGCGTCACGTCCGCGCCGCGAATCGCGAGCGCGCGGGCGACGGCGCGGCCCGTGCGACCGGAGGCGCGGTTCGAGAGGGTGCGGATTGGGTCGATGGACTCGGTCGTCGCGCCGGCGGTGACGACGACGGATTTCCCGGCGAGCGTCTGTTCGGTCGTCGCTTTCGCCACGCCGGTGACGATAGCCTCTTCGGTGGCGATTTTCGCCTTTCCTTCCTCGATGCGGGGGTCGACGAACTCGACGCCCCACGACTGCACCCGCTCGATGGCGTCGAGGACGCCGGGGTGGTCGTACATGGGTTCGTGCATCGCGGGCGCGACGACGACCGGGACGCCCGCGCCGAGGGCGGTGGTCGCGGTGGTCGTCACGGGGGAGTCGTCGATGGCAGCGGCTATCTTGCCGACCGTGTTGGCGGTCGCGGGCGCGACGAGGAACACGTCGGCCCAGCCGTCGCGGCCGCAGAGTTCGACGTGTTCGACGCGGCCGGTAATCTCGGTCACGACGTCGTTGTCGGTTGCGAACTCGACCGCCCACGGGTGGATGATTCCCGTCGCGGCGTCGGTCATCACCGCGCGGACCGACGCGCCCCGCCGGCGGAGTTCGTGCGCCAACTCGACGACTTTCACGGCCGCGATACTCCCCGTCACCCCGAGCGCGACGTTCACACCTTCGAGCATTCACTCGTCTCTGCGCCCGCTATCGGTTAAAAGGATTCGCGTCCGCGCGGGGTGGTCTCGGACCGCACCCGCGGGACTCGGCGTCGGTTACTCGTCCAGTCGCCCGAGTTCGTCGTCGACGAGGCTCGGGTGAGTGCGCTGGCGCTCGTCGTGGGGTTCGGCGAAGAACTCGCGCATGACCTCGCGGGACTCGCGTTCACGGCGGGCGCGCTCGTCGGCGTCTATCTCCTCGCAGGCCGGCGGCACCTCGCGGCCGCGGTCGGTGAAGTAGCCGGTCGGCGCAACCCAGTCGTTGTAGAACGCCGTCCCCGAGTCGTGGACCAGCGTGATTGCCGTCTCCGCGGCGTCGCCGGCGGCAACGACCGCCTGATGGTAAATCTCGGTCAGTCGCCCCGCGGCGTAGATGCCGGGGACGGCGGTCCGGCCGAGGTCGTCCACGTCGACGTAGGTCTTCGACCCGGCGGCCCGGAGGTCGACGCCCGTGTCTTCGAGATAGGACGCGTCGGACCACGAGGCCGCGACGACCCGCGACGCCTCGACGGTCTCTTCGCCGTCGTCGGTCTCGACGGTCGCCCGGAACAGCGGGTCGTCGTCGTCGCCGAGCACGTCGAGGCCGGTGACCCGGCCCGTCAGTCGCTTCGCGCCGTTTCGGTCGGCCTGTTCGGAGAGGAGGTCGGTGAACAGTCGGCTGTTGACGCCTGCCGGGAAACCGGGGACGTTTTCGAGGTGGGCGTTTCGGCGAACGATTGGCTCGCCCTCGTTGACGACGAGGGTGTCGAGGCCGGCGCGCGCGAGGAACGTCGCGGCGGTGAGGCCCGCGACGCCGCCACCGACGACGAGCGCGTCTCGTGGGTTCGTCTCGCTCATACCGTGCGATAGCTCAGCGGCGAGTAAAACCGTGCGGATGTCGCCGAAGTCTGCCGAACCCCGCGTCCCGCATCGCTAGCGGGTTATCGGCCCAGCGACGCGCCCGGGTCGTTGAGCCAGCGGTTTTCGGCCGCCTCAACGCTGACGAGCCCCGCGGATTCGCCTTCCGGGGTCATCCGGACGCGAAGCCGCCAGCGACCGTCCGAGAGCGCCTCGCCGTCGATGAAGCGCACTGCCCGCCCGGGCGTCCGGCGGAGGAGCGACACAGCGATGGGGAGCGTCGGAATCCGGCCGGTTCGCTCCGCGAGCGCGTAGTCGCCGAACGTGAGTTCCCACGTCCGAGAGCTGTCGTCGCCATCAGTTCGCGCGTCGGTGAGGGCGTCCGCTCGGGCGTCGGTTTCGGACGCCCTGTCGGCCGCGATGTCGGCCCCGGTGTCGGGAATCGGCCGCACCGAGTACCCCTCGACGAAGCCGACCGTTTCGAGCTGCCCGAGCGTCGCGTCAACCGGGTTTGGCGTCGGTTTCGGACAGAACAGTCCGGCGGCCGTCTCGACGACCGCCCGCTGTTCGGCGACCGAGAGGCGGACGTCCAGTTCGCTCATCAGGCTCCACACCAAGGTGAGACAGAAGTCGTCGTGGTCTTCGACGACCTCGGCCAGCGTGAGGTACGTCTCCATCGCGGCGGTCTCGGCCTCCCGGTGGCCGAGTTCCGACAGCGCCTCGAACAGCGCGCCCGCGGTGTCGTGGCAGAAGGCACTGTAGCGGGTGTAGTCGTCTTCCGACCCCACTGTGGCCGACTGAGGCGGCCCCTTCGACACCTCGTACACCTGCGGGTCGTCGTATGGGATGTTCGGATCATATCGGCGAAGCGCTGCCCGGTACTCTCTCGTCAGTTCCGCGGCCTCCCCGGCGGTGCGTCGGTCCGGAAACCGCTGGCCAGTCGCGGCTCCGGGCTCCGAACCCGTGCGACCGCACACTATCGCGTAGTCGCCGTCGGGACGCGCCAGAGACCGAATCTCGGCTCTGACGTCCCGAAGCGTCCCCCCCACCATCTCGGCTCTAGGTCGAGACACCGGCCGATTATAGGTTGCGATTGCGACGGCTGTCAGTCCCGTGGGAACGGGCGACGCGGCCCACAAGGCTTTGGTCCCGCCGACCCCATTCGACGCTCGTGGACGAGATAGCCGTCAGCACCGTCGTCTACCTGCCCCCCGAGGAGATATACGAGTTCCTCGTGGACTTCCCGCGGTACGCCGACTACTCGAAGCATCTGCGAGACGTGCGACAGTCGGGCGACGGGTCGCCGGGCACGCGGTACGCCCTGTACTTTTCGTGGTGGAAGCTCACCTACACTGCCGAGTCGAAGGTGACCGACGTCACCCCGCCGACGCGAATCGACTGGACCATCACCAAGGACGTACACGCCGTTGGTCGCTGGCGGGTCGAGGAACTCAACGACCTGCCGGCCGACGCCCCGTCGGAGGCCGATACCGCCTGTCGCGTCTTCTTCGAGGTCGAGTACGACCCTGACAGTGTCTCCGCGGGCGACATCGACCTCCCGCGGTTCGTCTCGCTGGGGTGGGTCATCGATAAACTCCGACCGGTGCTCCAGAAGGAGGCGGAGCGAATCGTCGAGCGAATCGTCGCCGACATCGAGGGGCGGCCGCGACGCGTGGAACTGACGATACACTCGAAACCGGGGTCGTGACCGCCGATGCGCCGGAAATACGTGAAGGGAAATGCACATACGCGCCCGCGGTCCAAACCAGACGTATGACAGGGGCTGGTCTCTGGTGCGCGTGATAATCATCGGTGCCGGACAGGTCGGGTCGTCCATCGCGGCCGACCTCGACGAGACCCACGAGGTCGTCGTCATCGACTGCGACCCCGAGCGCGTCGACGAACTGAACTACACGCTCGACGTGCTGGCGCTTCACGGCGACGGAACCTCCGTGGACACGCTCGAAGAGGCCGACGTCGAGCGCGCCGACATGGTCATCGCCTCGACCGACGACGACGAGACGAACATCGTCGCCTGCGCGACCGCCAAGGCCATCTCGAACGCCTTCACCATCGCCCGGGTCAAGAACACGGAGTATCTCCGGACGTGGCAGCGCTCCGAGAAGGCGTTCGGCATCGACTTCATGGTCTGTACGAACCTGCTCGCCGCGGAGTCCATCGTCCGCGTCGTCGGCCTCCCCGCCGCGCGCGACGTTGACCCCTTCGCGGGCGGGCAGGTCCAGATGGCCGAGTTCGAAGTCGACGAGGAGAGCCCCGTCGCCAACCAGACCGTGAGCGAGGCCGACCGGTTCGACTCGCTGACCTTCGCGGCCATCCTCCGCGACGGCGAGGTCACCATCCCCCGCGGCGACTCCGTCATCGGCCCCGGCGACCGCGTCGTCGTCATCGGCAGTCCCCAGAGCGTCCAGGGGTTCGCAAGCTCGGTCTCGCCGGGCGAGCAGTCGGGCACCGCGGAGGAGGTCGTCATCGTCGGTGGGAGCGAAATCGGCTACCACGTCGCCCGCCTGCTCGAAGAGCGCGGCTTCAAGCCCAGACTCATCGAGCACGACCCCGACCGCGCCCGCGAACTCGCGGAGATGCTCCCGGGGACCATCGTCATGGAGAGCGACGCGACCGACGTGGACTTCCTCGAACGCGAGCACATCGGCGACGCCGACCTGCTCGTCTCGGCGCTCGACTCCGACGAGAAGAACCTGCTCGTGTCGCTGCTCGCCGCTCGCCTCGGCGTCGAACGCACCGTCGCCGTCATCGACACGACGCCGTACGTGGACCTGTTCGAGGCCGTCGGCGTCGACGTGGGTGTCAGCCCCCGCGAGGTCGTCGCCGAGGAGATAACGCGCTTTACCCGCGAGGGCGGCGCGGAGAACGTCGCGCTCATCGAGTCTGACAAGGCCGAAGTGCTGGAAATCGAGGTCGACGCCGAGAGCGTCCTCGCCGGCAAGCCGATTCGGGAGTCGGTGGCGACGCTCCCCGAGGGCGTCGTCATCGGCGCGATAACCCGCCGCCGCGAGTTCATCACCCCCCGCGGCGACACCGTCATCGAGCCCGGTGACCACGTCGTCGTCTTCGTCGATAGCTGCGTCATCGACGACGTGACACCCAATCTGTAGTCGGTCCGCCGCACGGCCTCCCGTTCTGCGCCGAAATCCCGACCCCGTCACGCCGTCGCGCACTCGATCGCGAACCCGAACAGGGAAGAACCCGGCGCTCGGTACGTTAGTCCACGGATGAAATTGCGGGTCGATTACAGAGCCAGCCTGCGTCTCGTGGGGACCGTCCTGAAATATCTCGCGGTCCCTCTTTGTTTCCCGCTCGTGGTCTCGCTGTACTACGGCGAGTCGGTGCTCCCGTTCGTCGTTACGATGGCCGTCACGGTCCTCGTCGGCACGGGGCTCGAACGGCTCGCCGACGACCCCGACATCGGGGCCCGCGAGGGCTTCCTGATGGTCGCGGTGACGTGGCTGGCCGTCACGATAGTCGGCGCGATACCGTTTCTCGTCGAGGCCCACGGCATCCCCTTCCTCACGTCACCCATCCACCCCGAGTCGACCCTCGGGAACCCGGTGAACGCGCTGTTCGAGACGATGAGCGGCTTCACCACGACCGGGGCGACGGTGCTCGGCGACATCTCGTTTAACTCGCACACCCGCGGCATCATGATGTGGCGACAGCTCACCCAGTGGCTCGGCGGGATGGGTATCGTCGTCCTCGCGGTCGCCATCCTCCCCGAACTCTCCGTGGGTGGCGCACAACTGATGGACGCGGAAGCGCCCGGCCCCGGCATCGAGAAGCTCACCCCGCGCATCGCCGAGACCGCCCGCGCGCTCTGGGGCGCGTACCTCGGCCTCACGGTCCTCGAAATCGTCCTCCTCTACGGCCTCCACGTCACCGGCAACGCCCCGAACATGGACGTGTACAACGCCATCGCCCACGGGCTGACGACGATGCCGACCGGCGGGTTCTCCCCGGAGGCCCGGAGCATCGAAGCGTTTTCCGCGGCCGCACAGTGGGTCATCATCCCCTTCATGGTCGCCGCGGGGACCAACTTCGCGCTCTTCTGGCACGTGCTGACCGGCGACCCGAAGCGGCTGTTCCGCGACACCGAGTTCAAGTCTTACCTCGGCGTCATCGGCGTCATCTCGGCCATTCTCGCGGGGATTCTCTTCCTCGGTGACGGCCTCATGTCCGTCGCGCCGGCGGGCGAGACCTACGACCAACTCTACCTCGAAGGGATCCGCACGGCCATCATCGGCAACGTCGAACCCGCGGTCCGCCAGTCGGTGTTTCAGGTCGTCTCCATCGTCACGACGACCGGCTACGCCAGCATCGACTTCAACGCGTGGAGCGCGCCGACGCAGTACGGCCTGCTCTTTGCGATGTTCATCGGCGGCTCCGGGGGTTCGACCGGCGGCGCGGTCAAAATCGTCCGCTGGTACGTCATCGTGAAGTCGCTCCGCCGAGAGCTGTTCACGACGGCCCACCCCGAGGCGGTCCGCCCGGTCAGGCTCGCGGGCCGCGCGGTCGACGAGCGGGCCATCCGCGGCATCTACGCCTTCACGCTCCTGTACCTCGTGCTCTTTTTCGTCTCGGCCGGGGTGCTTCACCTCGACGCCGCGCGCACCGGCTTCGACGTGAGTATCCTCGAGACCATGAGCGCCGTCGCCGCGACCCTCGGGAACGTCGGGCCGGGCTTTGGTGTCGTCGGCCCGATGGGAAGCTACCTCGACTTCTCCAACGGCTCGAAGCTGTACATGGTGCTTCTCATGTGGGTGGGCCGACTGGAGATTCTGCCCGTGCTGGTCATCTTTACGCCGGAGTACTGGCGGCGATAGCGCCGGAAAAACAGAAGTCAGTGCCCGTGTTCGTCAGGGATTCAGCCCGTAGATGACCGACCGGGCGAACACCAATACCGGGATGATTTCGAGGCGGCCGACCCACATGTTGAAGAGGAACATCGTCTCGGCCCACGGGTTCATCCACGGACCGGTGATACCCGTCGAGATACCGACGTTCCCCTGCGCGGACGCGACTTCGAACAGCGCGTCGGCGTAGGTGAACTCCGGCCCGGCGAGGTTCACGAGCAGGACGCTCGACCCGACGAGTAGCAGCAGCCAGAGCATCGAGACGATGGCCGCCTCGGAGAACTCACGGTCCATCTCGGTCCGCGAGAGGCGACGACCGTTCATCTCGATGTTGACGATTGCGCTCTCGGGGAGGAACACGCGGGAGAACTGCCAGCGGATGCCACGGGCGATGGTGTAGCCGCGGATGATTTTGATGCCGCCGACGGTCGACCCGGCGGCCCCGCCGAGGGTCATCGCCCCCGACAGGAGAATCTTCCCGCCGTCGGACCACTCGCCGAGCGGCGCGGCCTGAAAGCCGGTGCAGGTGAGCGCGCTCACCCAGTGGAACGCGGCGTCGCGGACGGCGTCCGACTCCGGCCCGCCGAGAACGCCCGAGAGTCCGAAGTAGTCGGCGGTCTCGACGAACGCCGACCCTGCGGTCGCCGGGAGACTGACGAGGTTCTGGAGGGCCAGCGCGACTGCGCCGACCGCGAAGAGGACGAGGAGCCAGCGCGTCTGGAGGTCGCCCCAGAGCCGGTCGATATCGCGGTTCTTCAAGATGGCGTAGTGGACGGGAAAGGCGATTGCCCCAAGCGCCATAATCGGCAGGAGCACCGTCTCGATGAGCGGCGAGTCGTACGTGCCGATAGAGCCGTCGGTGACGGCGAACCCGCCGGTCGAGAGGCCGGTCATCGCGTGGTTGAGCGCCTGCCACGCGACCTCCCACAGCGAGAGCGCGGCCCCGTAGTCGCTGGCGCGGATGGCGAAAAAGAGGACGACCACCGAGAGAAGCGTGTAGCCGACGAAAATCTTCCAGACGGTCCGGACCGTCGAGACGACGCTCGGATGTATCTTCTCCTCTCTGGCCTCGCCGCGGTAGAGCGCGTAGCTCCCGCTACCGGGCCGCGAGAGGATGGAGACGGTGAGGACGATGACGCCCACGCCGCCGACCCACTGGATGAGCGAGCGCCACCACTGAATCGTCCGCGGGAGCGACGGCTCGTGGATGCCCATGGTGAGGCCGCTACCGGTCCAGCCGCTCATGCTCTCGAACAGGGCGTGTAAGGGGTCGCGGAAGTAGACGAGGCTCGACTGGGCGTAGTCGGCCCCGGCGGGCACGAGCGCCGTGAAGACGCTCTGCGGGGCAAACTGCGCCGTGAGAAAGAAGGGAAGCGACCCGAAGGCGGCCGTGGCGAACCAGCCCGCGGCGGCGATTATCATCCCGTGTTTCATCCGGGGCGCGGGGGCGTCCTCGAACGCCTTCCGCGCACCAAGCCCGACGAACGCGGTTGCGCCCCCGGCGGTGAGAAACGCGAGCGCGGCGTACCACTCGCCGAAGCCGACCGCGACGAGGACTGAGGCGGTCATCAGGGCCGACTCCATGGCGAGAAGCGAACCCACGTCGCGGCCGATGACCGCGAGGTCGGCGGGCCAGCCGGAGACGGTTCGTCCGCGGCGGGGCATCAGTGGTCCTCGTAGTGGCCGAACACGTCGGTCACCTCGGGCGTCGCGCCCTTCGCGGAGTAGACGGTCAAAAGGTCGCCCGAACCGATGGTGGTGTTCCCGCGGGGCGTCACGGGGTCGTCGTCGCTCTCGCGTTCGATAGCGACGATGAGGGTGTCGCCGTCCAGGAGGTTCTCCTGGGCCGCCTCCTGAATCGTCATCCCGGCTATCGGTGCGTTCTCGTCGACGCGGATTTCGAACACCTCGGCGTGTTCGCCGATGCGCATATAGTCGACGATGGACGGGCGTTTGACCGCCCGGTAGAGGTATTCCGCGATGAGTCGCTGGGGGTTCTCCATCGTGTTGACGCCGATTTGGCGGTAGAGGCTCATGTGCTCGGGATTGTGGACGACGGAGACGATGTCCGGGATGTTGAGTTCCTTCGCCAAGAGACAGACCATGATGTTTGTCGCGTCCTTGTCGGTCGTCGTGATGATGGCGTCGGCCCGGTCCGCGCCGGCCTCGTCGAGCGTCTGTTTGACCGTGGCGTCGTCGTTGAGGACGAGACAGTCGAACGTCGCGGCGGCCGCCTCGGCCTTCGCCTCGTCGCGCTCGACGACGACGACCTCGTTACCGCCCTCGGTGGCGATTTCGATGAGCGGCGTGCCGATGTTGCCCGCGCCGACGACGATGATGTACATGACGTTCCGGCGTCCGTATCGGGTGGTGGAAAAACTATCGGCATGTCGTTTCGTTGTTCAAAATACGATTTCCCGAACAAACGGCTACTGAGTGTGGATTCACCGCGTGTTCGGTCGCCGAGTCGGGAGATGATCGAGGATTTGTCCATCCCCGACCCCGCGTTCACGGTGTCCGGTTCGGCTTGGCGGACCGGATATTTATCAACGGATATGGTATATGTGGACATATGTCACTTCCGACCAGTCGGCCTCGCGGCCAAGCGAGGGTCCGCCCGTGAGTCACTCGGGCGGGCGCGAACCGGCCGTAAGTCTCGGTCTGCTCGACGCGACGATGGTCGGAATCGGTGCGATGATCGGCGCGGGAATCTTCGTCTTGACGGGGCTCGCAGTCGACATCTCCGGTCCGGCGGCCATCATCGCGTTCGCTCTCAACGGCGGCGTGACGACGTTCACGGCGCTTTCGTACGCCGAACTCGCGGCCGCGATTCCGCGAAACGGCGGCGGATACGCGTACGTCCGCGAGGTGTTTTCCGCACCCGTCGCCTTCGTCATGGGGTGGACGCGGTGGTTCACGTACATGATTGCGGGGTCGCTGTACGCGCTCGGCTTCGCGTCGAACTTCGTCGAGTTCGGCCACATCTACGGGTACGCCCTTCCGGGGCCACCGGTCCTGTACGCGCTCGGCGCCGTCGTGACGCTCGTGGCGCTCAACGCCCTCTCGACGGAAGCCTCGGGACGGGGTGAAACGGCGATCACACTACTCAAAATCGCCATTCTCGGCGTGTTCGTCGCGTTCGGTCTCACGGCCGCCGACGCCGGGGAGTTCGACCCGCTTTTCACCGAGGGACCGCTGTCGGTCCTCCCCGCGATGGGGCTGACGTTCATCGCGTTTCAGGGGTACGACCTCATCGCCACCGTCACCGAGGAGGTCGAGAACCCGCAGGTGAACATCCCGCGGGCGATTCTCCTCTCTGTCGCCGTCACCGTGGTCGTTTACCTGTTCGTCGTCTTCGTCGCTATTGGGACGCTCGGCGCGGACGGGCTCGCCGGCGCGGGCGAGACGGCAATCGCGCAGGCGGCGGAGGGCTTCATGCCGACGTTCCCGATACTCGGAACGGGCGCGGCGCTCATCGCCTTCGGAGCGGTCTTTTCGACCATCTCGGCGCTCAACGCGGTCGTCATCGGCTCGTCGCGGGTGGCGTTCGCCATGGGCCGCGAGCGACAGTTGCCCGCCCGCCTCGGCCGGTTCCACCACCGGTACGGGACGCCGCTCGTCGCCATTCTCGCGTCGGCCGTGGTGATGCTCGTCGCCGTCCTCGTCGTTCCCATCCGCATCGTCGGGAACCTGGCGAGTCTGTTCTCGCTTCTGGGCTTTATCATCGTCAACTACGCGTTGATTCGGCTTCGGCGGCGACAGCCGAACCTACAGCGACCCTTCGAGGTGCCGCTGTACCCCGTCACCCCGGTCCTGGGCATCGTCTGTAACGTGCTTTTGGGCCTCTTTATCGACCCGTTTACCTGGGCGCTGAGGGTGTCATAGAACGATTAGCACACCAAAGAGCAGGGTGAATGCTGAGGTGGAATGAGCTCAGCGACCCTGCAAGATGATCCTTCG
>NZ_LOEP01000006.1 GCF_001482285.1 Haloferax sp. Q22
TGTCTGCGGCTCGTCGTTGCAATCACCAACTTCGAACGAGGAAACGATCCGGGCTGTGAGAAGCTATGAGATGGATTCTATGACACGCTCGTATGTTCTATTGGGTGGTATTCGAACTTAGTTATTCCGACGTTCTTAAGAATTCCAGAATAATTATTTACCAAATGATACTTTGTAATGTGTCGACTCGAGGTAGGTAGTGACAGGTCGGCCACCAGAGATTACGGACACGGACATTCTCTCGGTATTTGAGGGCTCACCAGATCCAGTGCTCTCTGCTCCTGAGGTCGCAGATGAATTTGGCTACACCACAGCGGGGATTTACAAACGACTTCGAGAACTTAGCGAGAAGGGGTATCTAGACACCAAAAAAATCGGCCAGGGGAGAGCTTGGTGGATAACTGACTCCGGACGTGACTATCTACTTGAGACATAACTCCAGCTGATCCTCGTCGAGATCTGCTGAATAGTGGTGTCTCACTTAGTCTCTCGAAGAGGCTATTCACGCTCGCAGACAATGCCTCGAAGTTCGTCGAGGAGGTCAGGATGATGTTCTTTGAGAAGCTCAAGGTCCTTTGGGAGTTCATCATGGATCTTTGTCCTGATGTGTGAGATCGCCACGTTGCGTGGATTTTCGACAGTTTCGTCGGCGTTAACTCACGTTCACGGTCAGTGAGAAACGCCCGACTGCGGCCTATACCAGCATCATTCAGTCAATCCCGCATTACGCTTTGTGAGTGACTGTTGGGATACCTAAGAACCTAACCTCAAACGTAGCATCTAGAGTTACATCAATAAGAAGAAGAACCCGTAGAACGCCACGAAAACGGAGAGATGCAGGAGCTCGTGTTTGCCGTATGGATTCGTCGCAACCATCCACCGAAGTACACGCCGGTGAAAATCGTCCGAGAGTGCGGTGAGGTTCCGCGCCGCGGTTAGGAACATGAACCCCGTCGAAAACGTCACACCACCGATGAGGACTTGGCCTGCAAAATCAAGCTTCCCGAACGCCGGAAACAGGGCAAGCAGCAAATCAACCAACCCAAGCGGAACGCTCTGCAGAGCCTCTTCGGGGACCGGAATATCTGACACAGAATTGAGCTGCCCACTGCTGACGAGCCACGCCAACAGACGACCACTCACGACAAACGTCGCAAGGGAGACGAGAGACCCCCAAAACGCGTACACGAGATAGGGAAACGGTGGGCGAGCAGTATACTCCGAGATTGGCTCGATATCGCTGTCGAATCCAACAAAAGCATCACGCGAAATACTCAGAAACCGATCAGTGTATGTTCCCCTGTAATAGTGCTCATCGGCAGTGGGAAGTGCATCTTTCCGCTGCGACAGGTTCGAACGGATCAAAGCCACGCCCCGGGCGACTAACAGATAAAAGAAGGTCATTGTCAGCGAAAAGACGAAGAGAAACCAGAGGGACGCAACACTATCGAAAACCGATAACACCGGAAGAAGGATGAGAAGATAAGGGACTGGGCTAAGGACGGTTAATAACGACTCCCGTATCTCTCGTGAGAGTGCCATACCCCGTTGTAACAATCACTCGTATTCAATATTATCTCTGAGATGATCAAATTTGAGAAAATTCGAAGGGAAGGTCAACAGTCTCTCGACTGTTCTCAGTAGACACGCACCAGGACACGCTGCCGTTTTTTCAACTGCGACAGTCACCACAGGCAGTATTCGATGCGGTACAGGAATGTATCCAGCCAAGTTGTGATGCAGGCGGTCGCCTGCCCCGCCGAAGCTTCAACCCGTCTACGGTCCTGCTGGAAGACCGTCCCAGCTTCGGTGAACCCGGCTAAGCCGAGCTTCAACCCGTCTACGGTCCTGCTGGAAGCCGGGTGGGTCCAAGACGACGTGCACTACTTCGACGCTTCAACCCGTCTACGGTCCTGCTGGAAGTCTTCGTCATTTTCGTCACTCAGATCGAACACGTAGCTTCAACCCGTCTACGGTCCTGCTGGAAGCGGCGCGCGGGACCGGACTGCCGAACTGTTCAACGTCTACTCGTTCGTCGACCTGCTGGCTATCTTGCCGACACTGGCGGTGCTCGTGCTTCCCGTCTCGTCGGTCGCCGCCAACATCGGCTTCCTGCGGGCGATTCGTGTGGTCCGCGTCCTCCGGTTCTACCGGTTCACGCGCGACGAGGAGTTCTTCTTCGGCACCGTCTCCGTCGGGACGCTCCGCGTGATGAAACTGCTGTTGACGGTGCTCACCATCTTCTTCGTCGCCGCGGGGATGTTCTACTCGTTCGAACACCGGGTGAACCCCGAAATCGGGACGTTCGGCGACGCGTTCTACTTCATCGTCGTCGCGCCCTCGACGGTCGGATTCGGCGATATCGTCCCGGTGACTGAGGCGGGGCGGTGGGTGACGGTCGCCTTCCAGCCGGACCGTAGACGGGTTGAAGGACCGATGCGGCCGCAGACGCATCGGCATCCGCGACGCTTCCAGCCGGACCGTAGACGGGTTGAAGGGTGCCGTGTTCTTCGACGTGGACGAGTGCCTGCGACTTCCAGCCGGACCGTAGACGGGGTGAGGTTCAGACACACCTGCTACCAGACTAAGAACGTCGGAAACGCGGTTTTTGGTCATTTCTCAGACTGGTCGGCCAATAGAGCGACTACAGCCCCTGTACTGCTGATTAAACGTTGGAAATGAGGGGTTGTCTTTATTATCTTCCCGTGAGGACGTGACAGACATGGACGACGAGAGTGGGGACGTCGCCGCGGAGATTTTCGGCAAGCCGGACCCAATATTCGAGCAGAAATCCCTCGTCGACGTCGACCACGTCCCACAACCCGAACGCATCGTCGGTCGCGACGACGAGATTCGCGCGCTCTCGATGCAACTCCGATCAGCTATCGACGGCGGGTCACCAGAGAACGTGGTCATCTACGGCGAGACTGGGACGGGCAAGAGCCTCGTCGCGAAGCACGTCTCGAAGGTTGCTGAGAGTATGGCAGAGGGCGTCCGCATTGGGACGGCGTACATCGACTGTAGCGACGACGACACAGAGACGCAGGCTGTGTCCCACATCGCACGGAAGCTGAATGACGAGGACCAAACCGGTGTCTCGGTCCCGGAGATGGGTCTATCGAAAAGTGTCTACTACACGCGACTCTACTCTATTCTCGACGAACTCTACGATGTCGCACTCATCATCCTCGACGAGGCCGATATGCAAGCGGACGATGGTCTGCTGATGTCGCTGTCGAGGTCACGTGAGACGGGGAAAACGGACTGCCGCGTCGGTGTCATCGCTATTTCCAACAAGGTGCGGTGGGCGGAGAACCTCAACGACCGCGTGAAGTCATCACTTCAGCCCAGAGAGCTCAATTTCCATTCCTACGATGCGAACCAGCTTCGGTCGATTCTCGAACACCGGCGTGACGCGTTCCGGGGCGGTGTCCTCGAGGACGGCGTGATACAGTTGAGCGCCGCCCTCGCCGCACAGGACCACGGCGACGCCAGACAGGCCATCGATATCCTCCGGAACGCGGGGATGCTCGCACAGCAACAAGATAGTGAGACAGTCACCGAGAAACACGTTCGCGGGGCTCGTCGGGAGGCCGAAAAGGACCGGTTCCACGACCTTATCGGAGGGTTGACAATCCAGAAGAAGACCACGCTTGCGGCTGTCACGACCCTTCACAAGCAGACTGGGCGCGACGAGTTCCCAACCGGCGAGATCTACACGGCCTACACCAACCTGTGTCAGGTGATCGGCGTCGAACCGCGGACCGAACGCCGGGTTCGGGATTTCGTCCGTAACTTGGCGTTTCTCGACGTGCTCGACGCGCGAAAGGAGAACCAAGGACGTGCAGGTGGGATCACCATCTACGCCGGCCTGCAGCCCGCCCACGACCTCGAGATTGTCCACGAAATCGCGATGACAGACGACCGGTTTGCTGATGTTGACGACTCCGAGACAACCGTCTCGAAATAGCGCCCCACCCACCCCTCGTTTCCGACGTTCTTCGCATAGGTCCACCCCAAGGTGGGTTTCCGCTCTTATTCTAGGAGCAAACATTATTACATATGCGCCGAATACCACCCAGTAGCCGCTTTTTAATTTTGAATTGGGTGGGACATAGTCCCGCCCATCAGTGAGTTTAATTCACCCTCTCACGAGAACGTCGGAAACGTGGGGTGGGGGTGTTGGTGTATTGACGTGCAATCACATTCACGTTCTCCTACGAGGGTGTGTAGACCTGCCCCGGTTAGGTCCGAAGGAGCCGATGACTGAGAGACACAAAGACGGAGTCTGCTTAAATTCCTCATATGGTTAGGTTTACGCCCCAGCTGAGATGGTATGTTGGGTACGATAGCACGGTCAAGAACGGATGGAATGAGACGACCCACCATTACATAGGTCCGTCCCCACTCGACAGGAATATATAACCACTGACACTACTCCATTGCCCTTTGTCACCGGCCAGATGAATAACGACTGATTCGGCCAGAAGTCAGTTGGAGAGACGTTCAAACGAATGGTTACGACAAGTTACGATAGTCTCGTTCAAAGTTACGACAGTCGTTACGATAGAATTCGGATAATAGCGGAACTGAACGGCGTAGTTTGGACAGACTCGGGTTGTCGGTTACGACAGAAGCCGACTAGTATAGACAGGGGGGACCCCGTCGGAACTGGGTATCGTCCAAGTGAACAGACGACGCAGACGTGTTTGGACTCTGAAGTGATTGTGAGTCAGCGAGGAACAACGAATATGCGATGAGATCGACCTTGGTATAGGCCAGTTACCAACTGGAGTCCACATTGTAGGGGCCTCGACAGCAATCGCACATCCGCAGGGACTATTGGCCGTACTCACATCCGACAGGGAAGATCGGTGCCATGCTATGAGACGCTAATCTCGACTTTTTAGCAGAATTGCGTACTGAGTCACAGAATCACGCAAACTTTAATCCATACGCCCACTCAACTAGAAAATGAGGACGCGGACTTGGCCCGCTGGCTTAAACCCTCGGGACTCGTCCGGCTAGGGACGTAAGGTAATGGCTTACGTCCTGTTGACGTCCGTACTATGGTGAAATTGATCTCGAGAGGTTCTCCTGTACCTTTTCAGACTCAAGCATCCCAATCGTATTCTGCTACTGGGACGAGACATCTCGAGAATCATCGTCAGGCGTACGGCCCTCCACCCACGCAGCGATTCGGGTACGCTCTTTGTCACCTTGACACCCGCCTTCAGGTGGCGGAGGATGTCAGCGTTTGATGATTGGTTGACGACCTGAACGCTTCTCATCTCACGCTCCCGGAATACGTCGTAACTCCACTACGAACGCCCCATCTCTCGATGCTATTCGTGGGATTTGCAGGCTGAAAATACTCCTGTAGGCCGGTAGCGGTGTTGATTCTACGTGGGATCAAGTGGCCAATGGGACGGAAGCCTTCGTGCCTAGTACTTAACCAACAGTTACGACTCTGGCTCACTACTTACAGAGGACTAATTTGTGAGACACACGTCTCACAGCATATGAGCACTGATACCGACGACGGGCGAAACGACGACGGTGGGACCACGAAAATCGATGTCCGAGTCCCTACTGCAATGGTTGACGCCATCGACGAAGAGTTCGCCCGACGTGGGTACACCTCTCGGTCGGAGGCAATTCGCGACGCTCTTCGCGACTGGCTGAACCCATCGGTGCAGCTGTCCGAAGAGACGCTCGCGGATCTCCAAGAAAGTTGGGCACAGCGTGAGGCGGGCGAGACGATCTCGCTTGACGACGCCCTCGACAAATACGATGTCGACGTTGACGACGACCAGGCGTGAATGACAGACGTCGAGATCACACCGAAGGCGGGTAGCCATTGGCCGACCTCGACCCTGAAACACGAGAACGGGTCCTGAAGAAACTTGCCGAAGCCAGAGAGTGGACCGACCACCGAGTCGAACGCCTCTCTGGATGGCCCTACTACAAACTGCGCGCTGGCGACTATCGGGCGATACTAACGTGGGACAAAGACAACGACGTCCTCATCGTCGAGGCCGTCGGTCACCGACGGAACGTGTATGACCGCCACCTCCCGCCGTAACATTCACTCATCGACTTGGGTGTGACTGAATCTCTTCGAACGGCGTCTCTTCTCTTGAGCCAATCCCCTACCCCCAACGGAAACCGATTACCTGGTTTCACTCCAACCTCTCTGTGTTCGTTACTAAGGCAAGTGACTCGACCGACAAACCGTTAGAGATCACTCTGAAGGGTTTACTGGGCCCTTGTACTTGGACTTCACCTGGTCGCCCTCTCTCCACTGGTAGTAGTAGTACTGGTTATCGTTGATCGTCTTGACGACCACACCTGCTTTCTTTGGGACGTCGTCCGGGAGACTACTGTCTTCGGCGCTGTCTTCGCGGACGATGTCCTCGCCTTCTTCCAGTTCTGTCTCTGCTTTGGCTTCTTTCCACGCTGCAAGGTTCTCTGCGTGAGTGGCAATTTCTCGAAGCGTTTCAGCGTCCTGTCGGTCGAGGCCATCGAGGATGTAGCGTGCAATTCTCTCGGGAGCGTCGGGCTTGTTGGGAGTCATATATTAACCTACAATTGTTGGTCTTTTCAGGTTACAACGAGACAGCGACGTTCGGCACGTCCGACACTCACCACTATCGAACTCGTCGAGAGAAGTCCAGTTGCATTTCTCCTGAAAAGACCAATTAATGTTGGTTAAGACGCCGGGGGACGTCATCGCGGCTATCGAGCAGTCGGGGAAGTCGAAACGACCCCTCCCCAAGCACGATTTCATAGTCCTCGAACTACTTCACTGGCTTCCGTATTTGCGCTCTGCTTTCGTGTTTGGTAGAATACCAGCAGGGCCCTTCCGGCACTGTCTAGTTAGTCGCCTCCTCGACCGGTGTTCGTCCGTCGAGCGCTTGATGCGGTCTTTGATAGTTGTAGTATTGCGCAAATTGTATGAACCACTCGCGGACGCTTCCGTGACTGCCCACCCACGAATTATGGAAGCGGTCGACTCGCATTTTGAGAGTGTGAAACCATTTTTCGACGAGGTTTCGCTCGACGTAGTCAAGCCGGCCGCTCAATCCTAATCGAGCGAGGGCAGTCTGATAGCCGTAGCCATCAACGAGAAACACAGCGTCTGAGAGATCGTGTTTCTCCGAGAGTCGATGGAGAAACGCAGCAGCCGGATCGGTACCATGTCGTCCAAACAATTCGACGTCAAGAATTAGCTTTGTTTCGATGTCTATTGCAGCGTACAACCAAGACCATTCGCCATT
>NZ_LOEP01000007.1 GCF_001482285.1 Haloferax sp. Q22
AAGCTACGTCTTGCAGGGCGTTGGAGCTGGTGGACACAGTTTCCAAACCCTGCGGCCTCCCTTGGGAGGCTTTCTATGACACGCTCCCAACTTACAAGCATTCGTGACTATTGATCGCCTATTGCAGCCCTCGGTTAACGGACTTACTGAAGATCAACTTGAGATCGCCAGGAGTCTTGAAGATTTGGGGCTACTCCGTGAAATTGAGGAACGAGAATATGTCAAATGCGTCTCGCCAGATGATCAGGATTACTTCGAAGTAAAGGAACGCGGGTGTGAAGAAGAGATATACCTCTTAGAAGAAGCAGGCGTGAACGTAACCTGCCCCGGCTGTGGTCGGAATATTGAATTATTTAAAAAGACCCCCAAGTCTCGTCTAATCACACATCGTAACGACGATGGTATCTATTCACATATTCGTGACGTAATCAAGCAGGAACTTGGTGGCAGAGCCTCAAAAATAAGTAACGGACTTCGGTTCTTAGATACGCGATTGAAACCAGCGTTCAGTGTCAGTCATGGTGCAGATCGAACCCGCGTTCTGATCCAGTTTGAGTACGTGAGCTCAGAAATACTTGATTCGATACAAGTATTTGACCAGCCATTAGTTATTGTTCTCGTTGGTAATGCAGTTCCTCAGGCGAACCAATATGAGCAGAGAGGACTCACAAGTATAGCGGCTTCTGAAATAATTGAAGCCGGGGATAGTAGCACTGATATAGAACAATTGTTTTGTTCTGCCCGGGAATCAAATATTCCTGCCAATCAACTGGCCCAGAAAGGGATTGAGCTCTACAGAGACCATCGGTCGAGATACACTTGGCGTGAATTCGAACACACCGTGCAACACTGTTTTTCAGCATCTTTCGAGACATCTCGACTACTCGGCGGTGAAGAAAGCGGAGAGCAAGTTCCTGAAGGAGTCTTATCGCTTGATTATGAAGATAGCTCACATGCGTATATCTGGGACGCAAAATATGTTCAGGAGCCAGATGAGAGTCGAAGTTTGAGTGGCGAATATGAAAACATGGCAAAGCATCTGGTCAATTTCCGCCGTGAATCGAATGTAAAGGACATCTATGATGATCTTGCAGGGTATATCATCGTCTCTCCGAGCGTTTCAGAGAGTTCAATAGTTCGGCTCGCAGAGCGAATACAGCGGCGACTAACAGAAAATGATGATGACTGGAATGGCGCCGTAACACACTTGCAGTTTGATGCGCTAATCCACATATTCCAAGCTGTACAGTCAAATCGAGATGAGGTACAAGAGAAGCCAAAGGAATTCCGTAAGCACGTTCATAGGCTATTTACAAGGGGGAACTACCATGACCCCGATCCAGACACTTACAGAGAATCTGACCAGCGAGTATTTGACGTTTCTATAGAGGATGTAGATAGGGTATTCTGGGAATTCATCGCTCCGCAAGAACCAGAATCAGATCGCGTCAATATCGAAGGGTATCTCGCAAATATCCGGAGCTTAGACTTCTAATTTACTTCCACAATCGCTACGTATTAGGTAGCGTCATGTTAGATGAGGATATGGTGACCGAGTTTCAGCTTCTTATTTCTCTTCTCGGCGGCGTAATTGGTGGATTCGGAACGAAATTCCTCTGGAATTACTACCGAAGGCCGGTTCTTGATATACGTGGAGTGAACATTCGAAAAGCAACAAATAGGGAGGGCGACATAACCAATGCTCAGTATTCTGTAGAGATATATAACCGCGGCAAGAGTGCGGCCAGTAATTGTCGCGCTCGTCTCCATCTTGAAGGAAGATTCGATCGGACAATAGACACAGCCGAGATTGAGGCACTTGGTGATCAGGAGCATGTTGCTGATGGTTACGAAGCAAGCTATAATCTACCCTGGCGAGAAGGAAGAAATTCAGAAAGCGTGACTATCAATAGAGGGGAAACAATCGAAATTGAGCTTGTCACCGTTGACGCAGGTCAGGACGGGCCAGATTCATACATCGACCTTGTATTCCCACAAGATCCGTCAAGGGCGGATGATACGGGAGCAATCCAGAAGCAAAAGTGGGGAATTGATCAAGGAGATAGTCCAGTAGTA
This sequence comes from Haloferax sp. Q22, assembly GCF_001482285.1. GTDB lineage: Archaea > Halobacteriota > Halobacteria > Halobacteriales > Haloferacaceae > Haloferax. The sequence continues at coordinate 2,077 of NZ_LOEP01000007.1, forward strand.
GAGATGGTAAACCGGATTAGTAGAGAAGATTTCGAACAGATCCCTTGGCAAACAATGGTCGTGGAATTTTCAGGGGAGAGAACCTCGATGATCAGACGACAGCTCCAAATCACATGGGAGCAGAGCGTTATCCCCAATATTAATCTGAACTAAGAATTCCTTCTTCGACTACATCCGACCCCATGAGTCCAAATCATATATTGTTAAAATCAAAATTGTATTTGTTTGAGGGAATGGGAATAAAGTATCACATTCTGCCTTTCTCTACGAAACTGAACAGGTGGTATGGTAGGGATAGTGCCCCCTCAGTGTGTCAAGAATCACTTATTTGTATGAGATCAATGAAGTCGAAGCAGCTAGAGAGGCCTATGTTTACGGTTCAACAATCCATTCTACTCCACCAGGATACGAATAAATGACCGATGTTTCCTCACATCGGGACTGTATCTCTGCGATAGCTGCCCTACCACGCTTTTGATGTACTGATGTTGTGTTAACATTCCCGCAGCAGAGGAGGTCAAATGGGGAACAAATCATGAGGTATGCACTTTGGTACGTATTCACGCCAGCAAGATCCTCAAGTTCAGCAATATCGTTAGCAAGACCAAGCTTTTCTAAATTCACGGCATTTTGTAACTCATTCCTTGGAGTGTCAGCAACCACCTCTGGAGAGATCGTCAACGGCACTATCGGATCCTGTGGTCGCTTCAATTCGATTAGTGCGTCAATTGCCTCATCCTCTATCCGGATCTTACCGTTGATCAACCGAGGTGGGCGATCTATCGGCTGATTCAATACAGCGATATCTACAATATTCGCTAAATCGCCTTTGAACGCCTGTGAGATACGTACTTCCGTATGCACTCGTGACATAGGGGAATTCCCGTACGAGTTCTGAAGTCGTTCGAAGTTTTCTCTAATACGTTCATGATATGTCTCCTCTACGTAGTTCCGATTATGGCTCAACCGAATCGGATTATCCGCCCAGTATGGATCCCACTTTGCCTTCAAATTATTTTCCGCCCTAAGCTCATTCCGTAACGCCTCATAAACCCTAGCCTGAATGTCATTCTCGTTAAAGAATTCGAATGGCCTTTCACTGAATTCAAGCGACACCTCCTCTAAGACATCATCTACATTCATATCCTAACTACCGATCATATTATCACATTACTATTAACATCTTGTCTGCGCTCGTCGGTGTGTTCGTCCAAAAAGCGCGCAAATCGGGTTACTTCTATTGGGAAGCGAGGATAACGGCGAGCAGCCGAGAGAGATTCCGAAACATAGGGCACATCTCGGTGGAAATCTCTGCGCCGTCTGTCGGTTTAAGTGTGAATCCAGATTTCTTTCATAAATAGTTTTGTGAGTCGGTGATAATTACTGGTTCGAGTGCGTGTTCGTCCAAAAAGCGAGCAAATCAGTTTACTTCATCTGGGTAGCGCGGATGGTTCCCTTCAATCGAGGGGAGTTCCGCTACATAGGGCGCATTGTTTGATGTATCCCTGCGCAGTCTATCGGTTTGAGTCTGAACCGGGTTTTCTTCTATAAAAAAATTCGTAAGTCGGTAATAGTTACTGGTTCGAGTGCCGAGGCCATCTTCTCCGAAGGTCCGACGGTGGAGGAGACCGTCGAGTCCGGGCGGCTTGACCGAGTTTATTGTGAGTCGAAGTAGCGACCGCGAACCCGCTGGCCGCGGACGTAGTGGCTGACGTACGCCCGCGCGTACGTCAGGAACAGTGACAGGTATCCCTCGTCGCGCTCGCGCCGGGCGGAGGTCGCGACCTCGGTCTCCGGGTCGTAGACGACCTCGCCGCGGTCCTTCAGCCGCAAGGAGAGTTCGGTGTCCTCCATGAACGGGAGCGTCTCGTCGAAGCCGCCGTGGGCCTCGAACGCGTCGCGGCGGTAACTGCAGTTGAACGTCGGCTGTTGGACGAACCCGACGGGCCACGAGACGCGGTACCAGTAGTCCGAGAGGAGTTTGAACAGGGTGCGGTGCCGGAGGGTGTCCTCAAGCGGGCGCGCCGGGCCGCCGACGCCGACGACGTTCGAGTTGTCGTAGTGTCGCCGGTGCGTGCGGACCCACGCGGGGGGAACGACCGTGTCGGCGTCGGTAAAGAGGACGACTTCGCCGGAGGCGGCGTCGACGCCGAGGTTGCGCGCGGCACCGGGACCGCGCCCGTCGTCGCGGACAACGATATCGCAGGCGGGGTGGTCGCGAGCCACCTCCTCGGTGTGGTCCGAACCGGCGGCGACGACGACCACCTCTGCGGGCTGACCATCGAGCGCCGAGAGACATCGCTGGAGGTTCGCGGGTTCTTCGTATGCGGGGACGACAACTGATAGTGTTGTCATTGCTACATTAAAAATAACAATCTATTGAAGGTTTTTCGGATTGCCGCGAGCGCGGCGGCAGCGGTCGGGCGGCGCACGTAGAGAGCGAACCACTTTTGAGTCGATTCGTGAAACGGACCCCATGCAGCGACTCGAGGAGTCCCTACACGAAGCGCCCATCATCGACAAGGACGGCTACTCTTATCTCGTCCACCCCATCAGTAACGGCGTGCCGATGCTCGACCCCCAACTCCTGCGCGAGGTCGTCGTCGGCATCACCCGCGCCGCCGACCTCGACGTGGACAAAATCGTCGCGCCCGAGGCGATGGGCATCCACATCGCCACCGCGCTGTCCCTCCAGACGGACATCCCGCTCGTCGTCATCCGCAAGCGCGAGTACGGCCTCGACGGTGAGGTCGCGCTCCATCAGACGACCGGTTACTCCGAGTCGGAGATGTTCATCAACGACATCGAAGACGGCGACCGCGTGCTCGTCGTGGACGACCTACTTTCAACCGGCGGGACGCTCGCGGCCATCTGCGGCGCGCTCGACGACATCGGCGCGGACATCTCGGACATCGTCGTCGCCATCCGGAAGGTCGGCGAGACCGCCCTCGACGACACCGACTACGAGGCGACGAGCCTCATCGACATCAGCGTGGACGAGGACGGCGTCGAGATTCACTGAGCGGAGCCAGTTGCAGTCGGTACAGTCGGTACAGTCGGTGCGGTGTCAGTTCCCCCACTCGCCCGCCAAGTGTGCACGTCCGTGCCTAATACCACGTATCAGGTGCAGTGAAATACGCTCGAACGCGAAACTATTATTGAACGGGGGTCGCTCGTGGCGAGTACAGATGGCAGACGACAGCGGTGAACTCGGCCTCGAATACGAAATCGACGACCGGCCGCCATTGCTGGAGTCGATTCTCCTCGGAATACAGCACGTCTCGGTGATGATCGTCCCGGCGACCGCCGTGGCGTTCATCGTCGCGGGCGAAGTCGGCCTCGGCGTCGCCGACACGGCCTACGTGGTCCAGATGGTGCTCCTGTTTTCGGGGCTCGCGACCGTGGTACAGGCGTACGCCGTCGGGCCGGTCGGCTCGCGGCTCCCCATCGTGATGGGGACGAGTTTCACCTTCGTCGGCGCGGCGACGACCATCGGCGTCGATTACGGCTTGAGCGCGGTGTTCGGCGCGATTCTCGTCACCGGCTTCCTCGTCGAGGGGGTTATCGGCTGGCAGTTCGACCGAATCAAACCCTTCTTCCCGCCGCTGGTGACGGGGCTCGTCGTCGTCATCATCGGGCTCTACCTCGTCCCGGTCGGCATGGACTACGCCGCCGGCGGGGTCGGAGCCGCCGACTACGGCGCGGCGCACAACATCGGCCTCGCGGCGCTCGTCCTCGGCGTCGCCATCGCGCTCAACCTCTTCACTGACGGCATCACGCGACTCCTGAGCACGCTCGTCGGTATCGCCGTCGGCTACGCCGTCGCCGTCCCGCTCGGCGTGGTGGACTTCGCGCCCATCGGCGACGCGGCGTGGTTCGCGATTCCCCGCCCCGGCGCGTTCGGCGTCACGTTCGAACCCGTCCCCATCATCACCTTCGCGTTCCTCTTTCTCGTCTCCGCGATGGAGACGGTCGGCGACATGTCCGGCATCACCGCCGCCGAGGGGCGCAACCCGACCGACGAGGAGTTCCGCGGCGGCCTGTTCACCGACGGCTTCATGAGTTCTATCGCGTCGGTGTTCGGCGCGTTCCCGGTCACCTCGTTCTCGCAGAACGTGGGAATCGTCAACTTCACCGGCGTGATGAGTCGGTACGTCGTCGGCATCGCGGGCGTCGTCCTCGCCGTCCTCGGCCTCAGCCCGAAGGTCGGCGCGGCCGTCGCGACCATCCCGAGCGCCGTCTTCGGCGGCGCGGTCCTGCTCATGGCCGGCATGGTCGCCGCCAGCGGCGTCCGACTCGTCTTCCTCCACACGAACCTCGATCGCCGCAACATGGTCGTCGTCGCCGCCTCGCTCGGACTCGGCCTCGGCGTCGCCACGCGACCCGACGCGCTTTCGGGGCTCCCGCAGGCCGCCGCGACGTTCTTCAGTCAGCCCGTCATCGTGACCGCGCTGACGGCGCTCGTGCTCAACACGCTCGCGCCGGGCGACCAGAGCCCGCTTTTCGACGCGGCCGACGAGTCGGTCGCCGCGGACGGCCACGTGTCAACCGACGACTGACACGAACCGAGTCAGTCGTAACTGGTTCCGGGTTCAGTAGTCGGTTTATATTTCGTGTCTCGCGACTTTCGGGAAACCGTCCGGATTACCAACGAATTCATTTCTACTCGCCGCATTACATCTTCACGAGATGAGCGAGCAGCGGGTCACATTCAACGGGGATACGCGGGTGCTGTACCGGCAGGCAGTCAGAACGCCGCTGCCGGACGAGGACGCCGAACGGCTGTTCCACGAGAACATGATGAACATCGCGGACGCCCAAGAGCGGAAGGCGGACATGCTCGCCGACCCCAATATCTCCCTGCTCGAAGCCTACGAGACGCAACTCGAAGGCATTGCGAAGAGCTACAAGCGGCGCTGTCGCCACATCGCCGGCGACGATTACGAGGAGATTGCGATGGCGTACAACCGCGGCGAGCGCGACGACCGCGTCGGCGCACTCACGGCCTACTACTTCGAGGGGCTCTGGCGGATGCAACAGCGAATCACCGTCACCGACATGCTGTTTTTCCCCATCATCCTGCGGTATCCCGACTGCTTCACGGTCAACATCCGATTCGCCAGCGGCCACACGACGACGGAGTCCGTCCTCTACGAGTCGCCGGAACACTCCACGGAGGAACTCGACAACAAGTACGCCGAGCGCTACTACAACGAGAGCCTCTACTCGCAGAAGGAGGCTGCCGAGTACATCAGGGACACCGCGGAGATAATCCGCGAGGAGTTCCCCAGCCCCGACGAGTCGACGTTCGAGGAGCGACAGTACGGCGGTATCACCTCCGCCGGCGGCCGGAAGGGTCCGGTGTTCTCGTCGATGCTCAAGCGAGTCGAACCGGACCCGAACCGGTTTTCTGAACCGGTCGAGGAGCCGACGCTCGTCGAGGAAGGCGAGGAGGCGCGGCGAACCGAACGGGAGCTACTCCCCGAGGGCGCAATCGTCCTCTGAAACGGTCGCCGCCGAGTCGCCGCCGTCAGTCCACCGTCCCACGAACGACGGTATAAGTATCTCTCCGCCGAAGACGGGGTATGGACGGTCATGCGCGCGGGTCGCACCGCGAGACGCCCCGGGACGTGGTCAGGTTCTATCTGCTCGACCACCGGACCGCGATCGGCAAGGCCATCGACATCGCGCTCCTCGGGCTCAACCTCCTGTTCGTCGGGGTGTTCGTCGCCGAGACCTACCCGATTTCGGCGTCGGTCCAGTCGATGCTCTGGTCCGTCGAGGTCGCCGTCTCTCTCGTTTTTCTCGCCGAGTACCTCCTCCGTCTCTACGGCGCGCGGGACCGGACTGCCGAACTGTTCAACGTCTACTCGTTCATCGACCTGCTGGCTATCTTGCCGACGCTGGCGGTGCTCGTGTTTCCCGTCTCGTCGCTCGCCGCCAACATCGGCTTCCTGCGGGCGATTCGAGTAGTCCGTGTCCTCCGGTTCTACCGGTTCACGCGCGACGAGGAGTTCTTCTTCGGCACCGTCTCCGTCGGCACGCTCCGCGTGGTGAAACTGCTGTTGACGGTGCTCACCATCTTCTTCGTCGCCGCGGGGATGTTCTACTCGTTCGAACACCGGGTGAACCCCGAAATCGGGACGTTCGGCGACGCGTTCTACTTCGTCGTCGTCGCGCTCTCGACGGTCGGATTCGGCGACATCGTCCCGGTGACCGAGGCGGGGCGGTGGGTCACGGTCGCCGCCATCCTCGCGGGCATCATCCTCATCCCGTGGCAGGCGAGCAAAATCGTCAAGGAGTGGGGCCACCGCGACAAGGTCTCCGTCACCTGCCAGAACTGCGGGCTGGCCTACCACGACGCCGACGCCTCCCACTGCAAGTCCTGCGGCCACGTCATCTATCAGGAGTACGACTCGCGGGAGTGAGTGAGTACGACTCGCGGGAGAACGAACGTGGCTGCGACGCGGTCACAACCGCGGGTCGAACCGCGCCGCTGTTCGAACATGAATATTTATTATAGATTAGTCAGTACTGCCGGGTACAACAATGTCGGTCGTACGCGTACGTCGCTAACTCTTCTCGTCGCCGCATAGCCGTCCGACCGACCCGAACCATCAAAATCGTGAGCACAAACGCCACCCCGACCTACGAACCGACCCTGCGAACAGACCGCGACGCGACCGCCGAGGGCGAGACTCGCCCCAACGCCGACCCCACCGACCCCGCGTCGGGCGTCGCCCGGTGTCAGCGCCAGTTCGAATCGACGCGAACCGAGCGCATCCACAACCTCGTCGACCGCGAGAACCGGTCGATGCCCCGGATGAACCGGGAATCGGCGTCCGACTGAACTCGTCGACGACCCGCGCGTTATTACATAGCCCGCGTTCGGTTGCGGAGACACGTCGCTTGAAGTGAGTGGCCGACCGACGGGAGAGCGATGCGATTGGCACGGATTCGAACCGACGACGGAGTGGTGTCGGGTCGGTACGACGACGGTATCGTGGTGGCCGACGGCGAGGAGTACGAAATCGGCGTCGACGCCGAGTTGCTCGCCCCCTGCGAGCCGACCGCGCTCTACTGCGTGGGCCGGAACTACGCGGCGACGGTCGACCAGATGAACTACGATATTCCCGACCAGCCGGACTGGTTCATCAAGCCGCCGGTGTCGGTGCTCGACCCCGGTGCGGACATCGAGTACCCCGACTGGACCGACGAACTGACCTACGCCGGCGAACTGGCCGCCGTCATCGACCGCGAGTGCTCTGACGTGGCCGAGGAAGACGTGTCGGACGTGGTCCGCGGCTACACGATTCTCAACGACCTCGATGCGCTCGACCAGCCCGGCCGAACGGCTCGAAAAGCGTTCGACGGCTCCGGGCCGCTCGGCCCGTGGATAGAGACCAACGTAGAGCCCGCGAACATCGACATGACGACCCACGTCGGCGGCGAACTCCGGCAGGAAGCCAACACCGAGCTCATGCTCTTTTCGCCCGCGGAGGTCGTCTCGTTCCTCTCGGAGCGCTACACCTTCCAGCCGGGCGACGTGATTTCGTTCGGTAGCCCGGCGAACCCCGGGCTGGTCGAACCCGGTGATGACGTGGAGATCTGGTACGAGGGCGTCGGAACGCTGACGAACCGCGTCGTCGACGGCAAGTAAGGACGCGCGGGGAGACGACGAGGTGCGAGCGAACGACCGACGGTCGTCAGGTCGCCCGACTCAGTTCAGCGCCTCAACCTCGTCGGCGAGGTCACCTGGCTCGTCCACAGGACCGTTGACGAACAGGCCGTGCGCCATCACGACGGCCGCGAGGGCGCTGAAGCCGACGAGCGTCGTCTGCGGCTCCATCGAGGTGAGTCGGCCGGCGACGACGCCGGCGACGAGGCTCCCGAGGATGCCGAGGAGGACGAGGTCATAGTACTGCCACGTGTAGCCCATGGAAAGGCGTTCGAGAGCCAGCGCCGAAGGCGTGGCGCTCGATTCCGCCGACGGAGGCGGTGAAACGAACAGCGGCGCGTCGGTGTCGCGGGAAGGACGGTCACGGAACGGCTATACGTCGCCAGACACTCGAACCCCTATGGAGTATCAGACTGCGCTCGACCGAGCGCTCAACGTCCTACCGGAACGGAACGTCGAACAGGAACGCCTCAAAGTGCCGGACCCGTCCGGCGAGACCGACGGCGCGTTCACCCGCCTCACCAACCTCGGGGAAATCGCGGACGCGCTCTCGCGGACGCCCGCGCACCTCCACAGCGCCATCCAGCGCACCCTCGGGACCAGCGGTCAGCTGGAAGGCGACCGCGCCCGCTACAGCGGATCGTTCTCCATCAACGACTTCGAGGAGGCCATCGACGGCTACGTCGAGGAGTACGTCATCTGCTCGGAGTGTGGCCTGCCGGACACCCGCCTCGTCACCGAGGACGGCGTCGACATGCTTCGCTGTGAGGCCTGTGGTGCGTTCCGCCCGGTCCAGAAGCGCTCCAGCGTGAGCAACAAGCGCCAGCGCGAGGCCGTCGAAGAGGGTCGCACCTACGAGGTCGAAATCACCGGGACCGGCCGCAAGGGCGACGGCGTCGCCCAGCGCGGGAAGTACACCATCTTCGTGCCCGGCGCGCAGGAAGGACAGACCGTCCGCGTCTACATCAAGAACACGAGCGGGTCGCTCGCGTTCGCGCGACTCGCCTGAGCCGGACGCACGCGTCGCACCGACGCGGCGGAACACGAGTCGCTCGGCGACCGATTTCCGCGCACAGTCTCATATTCTCTCGCCGCGGTCGCTTCTTTCGCGGGCCGAGTCACCGGCGTCGGTGACGCCCGCGAGACGCAGTTATTCGTCTTCGTCGGCCTCGCCGTCACCGCCGTCACCGCCGCACCGACCGCGGAGGCCGAACAGCGCGACGAGGAGGAACACCGCTCCCTCGACGCGCGCCGCCGTCACCACCCACGGTTTCACCGTCATCTCGCCGCCGTCCTCGTAGGCGAGGCGCGTCATCACCGCGACCAGTTTGTCCGGGAAGAGCAGTTCCACCAGACCGAACGCCGCCAACAGGGCTCGGAGCATGTCCGAATATCGGTGCGGAATCGGTGAAAAGGCGACGCTCGTTCCTACGACGCGGGAGCGACCGTTGTTCGCGGGGCGTCGCGGGCGTCGTGGGCGTCACGGTCGCCGCGACCGTCGCGGCCGACCGAGCCACAAGTCGTATCAGGCCGCCTCGAATCGGTCACGTCATGCGATTCGAGGAGCTACAGCGGCTGTACGACGGCGCGGACTACTATTGGGGGACGGAACCGAACGAACTCGCGACCCGGACTGCGGACGCCGTCTCGCCGGAGACGCACCCCGAAGTCGTCGACCTCGGGGCGGGTGAGGGGCGCGACGCGGTCCGGTTCGCGGAGCGCGGCCACGACGTGACGGCGGTCGATATCTCGCCGAACGGTCTCGACAAGGCCGAACGACTCGCCGAAGAGCGGGGCGTCGAACTCACGACCCGGTGCGCCGACGTGAACGACCTCGCGTTCGAGTCGCGCTGGGACGTGGTCTACTCCATCGGGACACTCCAGTACGTCCGCCCGGAGAACCGCGAGTCGCAGTTCCGACGGTTCCGCGAGGCGACGCGCCCCGGCGGCGTTCACGCGGTGTGGGCCTTCGTCGACCACCCGGAGGTCGCGCCGGCACCCGATTGGGGTGAAAACGAACACCTCTACGACCCCGGCGAACTGGCAGGCTACTACGACGGTTGGGAAGTCCGCCACAGCGACGAGTATGTCTTTGACGACGACTCCGCGGGCGAATCGCACCGGCACGCCTGTGAGGAGTTGATTCTGCAGAAGCCGGAGTGAGTTCAGGGGACGACTGGTTTCGACTCGGCCGGTTCGGTCACCGCCTCAGGGCGTTCATTCGCCCGACTCGAACCCCGCGACGAACGCGTCGGTCGCGTCCCGCCACGCGGCCGCGAGGTCGTCCGAAAGCGGGTCGGCGTCCCACGGCTCGACCGCGTCGTGGTCGTCCAGCCACGACACTACCCCGCGGACGCCTTCTTCGAACTCGACCGTGTAGCGGAATCCGAGGTCGGCCTTCGCCCGGCTGTTGTCGAAGACGGTGCTGTACCGGAAGTGGTCTCGGAGCATCCGCGTCCGGTCGGGCGCGACCGCGCGAAGCACCTCGGTCGGGACGTGAACGAGGTCGGGGGCAGGCGCGTCGAGCGCGGCCGCGACGCGCTCGTGGTACTGGTTCCACGTCATCGTCTCCTCGCTCGTGACGTTGTAGGCGCGGCCGCCGACGCCCGGGCGCTCGACCGCGCCGACGAACGCCCGCGCCACGTCGTCGCGGTGGCACGGCCCCCACAGCGAGGTGCCGTCCCCGTGGACGACGATTGGCTTCCCCTCGCGGATTCGGTCGATGTACGACGAGTCCGTGCCGAGCGTGTGGACGAGCGTTCCGCCCTCGCCGTAGGTGTTCCACGGGCGGAGGACGACCACTTCGAACTCGTCGGGGTCGTGCGCGTCGAAAAACGCGTCTTCGGCGGCGATTTTCCCGGCCGCGTAGTCGCTGACCGGCGGGTTCCGCGGGCTCGATTCGGTGACGGGATTCTTCGGCGGTGGTCGGTAGTACACGTCGATGGTGCTGCAGAAGACGTAGCGGTCGGCGACGGGCCGGCAGATTTCGACCGCCTCACGGGCGGTCTCGGCGTCGAAACACGCCATGTCGACGACGACCTCGGGGCTCGCGTCCCGAATCGCGCCGCGAAGCACCGAGGGGTCACCGCGGTCACCGGTGACCCGCTCGACGCCTGTTGGGAGGTCGTCGTCGGTCTCGCCCCGCTGGAGGCTGGTCACGTCGTGGTCCGCGGCGAGGAGTCGCCGAACGATTCCCGTGCCGAGCAGTCCGGTGCCGCCGATGACGAACACGTCCATGCGTCGTGAGGCGCTGCGAGCGATGATAAACCCCCGACAGCGGAGCGACAACACTCATCCTGTCCTAAAACCAATAATTGAATATGAAGGTGTATCTCACGGACGGAACCAGCTTCGAGTGCGGCGGTTACAAGGCGCTCGACTCTGGCGGAGTCGTCCTCACCGCCGACAAGAAGCGCAAACAGGTCATCGGGTACGTACCGCGGGAGTCGCTGGTGTACGTCCTCCCCGACGACGTGGCACCGGGCGATTCGCTCGCCGAGGAAGACGGCGGAGACGACGCGGGCGACGTATCCGAAGGCGACGAGGCCGAAGGCGACGAAGACGGAGACGAACACGAGACTGGCGAGAGCGGGACCGACGACCGCGACGACGACACTGACCCGGCCACCGCCGAAGCCGAGGTCGACCCGGACGTTGCGGGCGTAACCACCGTCGCCGACGGGGAGACCGAACACACCCACGAAAACCTCGCGGCGCGCATCGACGAGGTTGAAGGCCGAGTAGACGGCCTCGACGGTCGCGTGGATGCGATGACCGAACAGTTGGCGACAGTCGTCTCGGCGGGCGGCGTCGGTGCCGAGGCGGAACGACACCCCGAGGACCCGCGGAACATCCGCGGCATCGGCGAGGCGTACGCGACCCGGCTCCGAGCGGCGGGCATCGACACCGTGTCGGCGCTCCGCGAAGCGTCCGACGAGGAACTCGCCGCCGCCGCGGACGTGTCGGCGCAGCGGGTCACCGACTGGAAACGGCGAGCCGAGCGGTACGCCGAGCAACAGGCCGCGGACGGTGATACCGAACCGGAGAGCGACGCGGACACCGAAAACGAGACCGACACCGACGACGCGACCGGTGACGGGTAGTCGTGCGCATCGTCGTCGCCTCTGTTGTGGACCTGGGAACGGACTCCCGCGCAGCGGCCGTTCTGCGCACCGCATCTCGTAGTTCCCATCACGCGGGAACTGGCGAAGAGGGTGATACTGTCCCCGCCCAACTCCCAGTTGATGTACGACACAATCCTCGTGCCGATAGACGGGAGCGACTCGATGCAGCCGGTCGTCGAAGATGCCGCGGAACTCGCCGCAGAGCGCGACGCCGCCGTCTCCCTGCTCTACGTCGTCGACGAACGCGCCTTCCTGACGCTCGCCGACGAGCGCGTCGACGAGGTGTACGAGGAACTCAGGTCACAAGGCGAAGCCGCGCTCGCTGAGGCCGCCGAGACGATGGCCGAGTACGGCGTCGACGCCGCCACCGAACTCCGTCGCGGCGACCCGGCCGAGGAGATTCTCGCGTTCGCCGAGGAGATAGACGCGGCGCTCATCTCGATGGGTACCCACGCGCGCTTCGAGGACAACATCCTCGGAAGCGTCTCGCGGTCGGTCGTCGTCCAGTCGAAGATACCCGTCCTCGCCACCCCCATCGAGCGGCGATAACCCGCCCGCGCCGGGCGAGCGAACACGTCACAACACCGAAACGGGGTCCGAGGTCCTGTGTCTCGCGTATTTTTCCGATTCTCGCGGCGTTCACGGAGCCATCCCGCCGATTCAGAGCCGAAGCAGCAACAGGAGGACGCCGAAGAACGTCGATGCGGCGCTGATGAGGAGCAGACCGCCGCTGATGACGAGCGTCCCGCCGTCGAACGTCGGCGTGGCCCCGCCGGCGGCGACGTTCATCACCGACATGCCCGCCGAGAGGTCGGCGACGGGGGCGAGAACGGCGATACAGAACGTCACGAGGCCGGCGACGACGAGGGCGTACGGCGTGAACGGCGGTGTCCGCCGGGTCGGGTGGCGGCGGACCGGATAGCTGCGAGACATACAGCACGTACGTCACCACCCTAATTTGGTACGTGTCGGCTACTCACCGGAGACGGACGTTAGACCCGTCCTACCGCCGCGACACCGGGATTATCGGCGAGGCGATCGCACCGTCGGATAGCCCCCGTCGGGCGAACGTTTTTCGACCTAGGTCGAGCCTAACACCGAGCGGATGCACCGCAAAGTCGTGCTTGTGGGCGCGTTCGGGTTCGAAAAGGGCTTTTCCCCCGTGCGACGGGAAAAACAGAAACGGACCCCAACAGACGCACATCGGCGGTCGGCGTGGGGTGGGTGACGGGTGGCCTCGGTCCGGTCACCGAACTCCGGGTCCTACTGTTCGTCCGCCTCGAAGTCGAGCGCGACCGAGTTGATACAGAATCGCTTGCCGGTCGGCTCCGGGCCGTCGTCGAAGACGTGGCCGAGGTGGCCGCCGCAGGTCGAACAGACGACCTCGGTGCGGTCCATCCCGTGGCTCAGGTCGCGCCGAAGCTCGATGTTCGAGTCCTCGGCGGCGTAGAAGCTCGGCCACCCGCAGTTCGAGTCGTACTTCGTCTCCGAGTCGAACAGCTCGGTCCCACAGCCGGCACAGCGGTAGACGCCGTCGTCGCTCCGGTCGACGTGTTCGCCGGAGAACCGCGGCTCGGTCCCCTGTTCGCGGAGGACGCGGTAGGCGTCCTCCGAGAGTCGCTCGCGCCACTCGGACTCGGAGAGGCTGAAGTCGCTGTCACTCATGCGTCCAGAGAGGGTTCGGACGCCCAAAGGCTCGTCGGCTACTCGCGTCGGAGGTCGGCCGGCTACCCGCGTCGGAGGAACTCCGGCAGCCGTATCCGAGAGAAGTCGTCGCCGCCGCCGTCGAGGACGGACGCTCGGCCGACGGCTTTGGGAATGCCCTGTTTGTCCGTCGGCTTCTGCATCGTCACGTCGGCGCGCCCCGCCGTAGAGGGCGATGTCTCCTCGTCGACGAGCGCCTCCCAGACGTCCTGTTTCGAGTCGTACTCCGACTCGTTGCGGGCGACCCGCTGTTTCCCCTCCTCGAAGGCGAGTTGGAGGACGCTCCGGCCGTAGGCGGTCCCGGCCTGCCGGCGGATGCGCTCGAACTCGCCGCGGTTCGGGTGGCCGAGCGCGCTGGAGACGCCGAGGGCGTACATCCGGCGGATGGCCTCCTCGTCCGAAATCGTCCGCCAGTCCGTTCCGAAGACCCGTTCGTACATTGTTGTGGTCACCTCAGAGGTCGACCTTCGAGCGGGGGTCGACGACTAGTCCGTTGTCGGTGAACTCGAGCGACCGGATGTCGCAGTCGATGTTCGTCCCGCGCATCTTGATGACCTGAATGCCGCGCGTCATGCCCGTCGCCTCCAGATAGTTGTGGAAGAACACCACGCCGTGGGCGAGGAAGTGCTCGTCGGAGTACGACGAGGGGTCGGTCATCTCGGAGATGAGAAGCGTCGTGGCGTCGCCCTGCTTGAGCGCCGTCAGAAACCGCGTCATCTCCTCGGAGCCGTTGGCGAAAAACAGCCGGAGCAACATCGTCGAGTCGATAACGAGGCGGTCGACCTGCCGGGAGTTGACGAACGCGACGATTTTGTCGGTGAGGCTCTGGACGCTCGACGACCCCCCGCTCTGGGAGAACTTGTTGAGAATGTGTTTCCCCTTCGGGCTCACGAGGTTGATGAATCGAAAGCCCTCGGAGCTGGCGAGCGTCTCGAAGCCGAAGTCGAAACTCGACATGTCGTTTATCAGCTCGTCTTCGGTCTCGTGCATGGTGATGTACATGCACTTCTCGCCGTTACGAAGCCCCTCGGCCATGAACTGCGACGTGAACGTCGTCTTCCCGCTGCCCGGCGGCCCGCTCAGTACGTACAGTCGGCGCGGGAGGAAACCCCCCTGGATGAGTTCGTCGAACCCGCTTACCCCACTCGGAATCCGCATGGTCGGACACTCGCCCGTCTTATTATAATCGTTCCGGGACTAGTATCGAAATTGAGACTTCGAGACGGCACCGAGCGCCTGACTCGTCACTCGGGGAACAGTTCGACCTCAGATTCGATACTGTCGATAGTCGCCACGTCGCCCGCGTCGAGTTCCAGCGAGACGGCGTCGAGATTCGCCCGGAGGTGACGCTCGCTCGACGCCTTCGGGATGGGACACAGCCCCTTCGCGGCCAGCCACGCGAGGCTCACCGCTTCGGGCGTCGCGTCGTGTTTCTCCGCGACTGCGACGACCTCGTCCACGTCGCGGACGCGGCCTCCCGAAAGCGGCGAGTACGCGACCACGTCGTAGCCGTGTTCCTCGGCGTGGTCGAGGAGTTCGGGGCGCTGGAACAGCGGGTGGTACTCCGTCTGGTGAGCGACGAGCGGCGCGTCGAGCAGGTCGAGCGCCTCGTCCAACTCGGCGACGGTGAAGTTGCTCACGCCGACCCCGCGGGCGAGGCCGTCGTCGACGAGTTCGTCGAAGGCCGCAAGCGTCGCCTCGGGGTCGTAGGTGTCGATGGGGCGGTGGACGTACAGGAGGTCGACGGAGTCCACGCCGAGCTTTTCGAGGCTCTCGCGGGTCGTCCGGCGCACGTCGGCGGGCGCGAGGCTGTCCGCCCAGACCTTGGTGGCGAGCGTCACGTCCTCGCGGGGGACGTCGGCGGCCGCGAGCGCGTCGCCGACGACCGCCTCGTTCCCGTAAATCTGTGCGGTGTCGACGTGTCGGTAGCCCAACTCCAGCGCCGTCGTCACGGCGGCGGCCTCGTCGGGCGTGTCGAGGCCCATCGTCCCGAGACCGACTCGGGGGAGGGAGTGGGTCATCGAGACGACGCACCGCCCTCGCGGCCGCCGTCGGCCGCGGGGCCAGACGCGGCGGACGCGTCGCCGACGACGGGGACGCCGTCGAGTTCGAGCAGATCGTCGAGGCCGGCGATTTCGTGGGTCGGGTCGGGCGTCGGCGTGTGGTCGGCGCGGTGGCCGCGGCGGATGAACGCCGAGTCGACGCCCGCGGCCTCGGCGGCGGCGATGTCGCTGTCGCTGTCGCCGACGAACAGCGGCGAGTCGACGCCGAGGTCGGCCATGGCGCGTTCGAGGTAGTAGGGTTCGGGCTTCTTGCGGTGGAGGCTCGTCATCGAGGGCTCGCGGCCGTAGGCGGTACCGAACAGGTCCGCGGCGTCGAGGTGGTCGACGACGAAGTCGATGGTGGCCTGCTGGTTGCTGGAGACGATGCCCATCGGGGCGTCGATGCGGCGGAGCGCGTCGAAGTCGTCGTAGGGGACTTTCCGGCCGTCGGCGATGGCCCGCTGTTGGGCGGCCGACTGGCGTTCGTCGCGGACGCGGAACAGCGTCTCGGGGTCGAGGTCGTAGGGCTCGGCGGCGGCGCGCACGTCCTCGGGAGAGACGTGGATGACCACCTGCTCGACGTGGTCCGGGTCGGGGTCGGCGACGCCGAGTTCGGCGAAGGCGTCCCACGTCGCGTCGCGGAGGGGCGAGAGTTCGACGAGCGTGGTCAACACGCCGTCGTGGTCGAAGATGACCGAGTCGTACATACCCGGACTCCGGCGGCGCGACGTGAATCATTTTCGCCTCCGGCCGCGGCCGCGAGCACGAACACGGTCCCCAATCCCGCCGCGTTGCGAGTCTTTTAGCGCCTCGAAGCCTCACGTCTGACCAATGCTGGCTGGACTCACACGCGGGGTGGCGAGATGACTCGCGACGTGTGCATCGTCGGAGCCGGGGCCGCTGGGGCTGGCGCGGCCTACGCGCTCCGCGAGGCGAACGCGAACGTCACGATTCTCGAGAAGAGCCGCGGCGTGTGCGGGCGCGCCGCGACGCGCCGCCGACACGGCTGTCGGTACGACCATGGCGCGAACTACGTGAAAGACTACGACCGCCGAACGGCGCAGCTCGTCCGCGGACTGGGCGCGGACGGGTTGGTCAACATCGACGAGCCAGTCTGGACGTTCGACGGCGACGGCGTCATCTCGGAAGGCGACAACCGGGACCAACACAAGTGGACGTGGACCGAGGGCATCACGCAACTGGCGAAGCGCCTGCTCGCGGAGACCGAGGCGACCGTCGAGCGCGAGACGCGCGTGGCCGCCATCGACCACAACCCCGACAGCGGCTACTGGTCCGTCGTCGACGAGGCGGGGACGCGACACGGTCCGTTCGACTCGGTGCTCCTGACGCCGCCGGCCCCGCAGACGGCCGGGATTCTCACCGAGATGGGCTGGGGCGACCAGTGCATGGTCGCGCTCCGTGAGGCCATCGGGAGCGTCGAGTACCGGACGGTTCGAACCGTCGTCCTCCACTACCCCTTCGAGCGCGAGGAGCCGTGGTACGCCCTCGTCAACCCCGACAAGACCCACCCGGTCGGCTGGGTCGCCCGCGAGGAGTGCAAGGAGGGCCACGTCCCCGACGGCGAGAGCCTGCTCGTCGTCCAACCGAGCCCCGAGTGGTCCGAAGCGCACTACGACGACCCCCTCGACGACGCGGCCGACGAGGTCGCCGGAATGGTCGCCGAACTCCTCGACGACGAGCGCCTACGCGACCCCGACTGGGTGGACGACCAGGGCTGGCGGTACGCCCTCCCCGACGGCGTCGCCGACCGCGAGATACTCCGCCGCGGGGAGTCACACGGCCTCTACTTCGCTGGCGACTGGACGGTCGGCGAGGGCCGAGTCCACGCCGCGCTCTGGAGCGGCGTCGACGCGGGCGAGCGAATCGCCGAGCAGTAGACGAAAAGAGCCGACGGCGACGACAATAGCCTCAAGGGTCGATGCGACGACCTCGACGCGGCCTCAGATGTCGGCGTCTTCGCCGTACACCGACTCGCCGCGCTGGAGTCGCGCGGCGATGCCGAACGTCTGTTCTCGCTCCCGGCGCGTCGGCGAGTGCGCCGCGAGGTAGCGCGCGACGCCGACGAGGAGGGTCCGCGCCTCCTCGGGCGGCCGCGTCGCCGCCTGTCTGAACCCGGCTTCGAGCGCCTGATAGGTGTGGAAGCCGGCGTCTTCGCGGAGCAGCGCGCCACCGAGTTCGCGGCGGAGCCTCGCCGGGTCGCCGCCGCCGTCGAGGAACCCCGCAGCCGCCCGGCCGGCGTCGTTCACCCGCCCTTCGGCGTCGAACGCCGCGGACAGCGTTTCGAGTGCTTCCGCGGGGTCGGCGTCGGGGGCCGGGTCGGGAAGCGGTGCCGGCGGCGTGTTCAGGAACCGGTCGAGGTAGACGTTGATGGCGGCGTCGAACGCGCCCCGATAGAGCTCTTTCGCGCCCGTCCGCTCGGCGAGTCGGTGGACCGCGTTGGCGTAGGTGAACGTGTGGTGGACCGTGTTCCAGTCGCCGAACTCGTTGGTGGTCGAGAACCGCGCGACGCGGGTCCCGGCGGCGAAGGCGACGACATCGGCGAGTTGGGCGGGCGTCGCACCGCTCCGAATCGCCTCGGTCAGCGCGTCGACGACGGCGTGCTGGTCGTCGCCGAGGAGGGTATCGAGCAGGTCGTCCGGGGAGGACCACGTCTCGTCCGCACCGGCTGCGACGTGGTCGTCGAGGTCGGCGAACACGTCGTCGAGCGCGTCCGCGAGGTCGATTGGGCGACGCCACTCGGCGGACTCCTCGGCGCGGTCGGCGCGGGCGAGTCCGCGGACGAGGCTCGGGAGAACCTCGTCGGCGCGGTCCCAGCCGACGTGGTCGAGCGCCTCGCAGGCCTTGTTCACGAAGTCGAGGACGTGTCCCGTGTCGAGGTAGCGGTGGTCGGTGGCCGCGGCGGCGACCATGCCGGCGAGTTCGGCGTCGTCGTGAGCGGCCGCGATTGCGGTCCGGAGGACGCGCTCCGCGCCGTCGGGATCACGGACCTCGACGTTCTCGCGGAACCACGACCGAAGGCGGTCGAAGTCGGTGTCGGTCGCGCCGAGGGCGTCCTGTTCGAACCGCGGCGGCTCGTCGGAGACGTCGCCCGCGACGTGGACGAGCCCCTGATAGAGCGCACGCTTCCGGTCGTCGGGATCGAGGTCGGGGAGGACGTTCGCCATCGCAGTCAGGATGGTGAGGCCCGACCCCCAGCCGTCGCGCCGGTAGCGACAGCCGAATCGGACGCCGGTCGAAAGCGGCTCCGTCGGCTCGACACCGGCGTCGAGGAGGCCGATGACGGACTTCGCGACGACCAGTCGGAGGTTCTGTTCGAGGCCGTCTTCCAGCCGGTTCGACCAGCGGACCGCCGGCGGGTCGTCCGGGTCGGGGTTCGGGTCGACGTAGACTGTCCCGTCGCGCACCTCCACGGGGTAGGTCCGCACGTCGTCGGCCCACGGGTCGAAGGTGTCGCCGCAGGAGAGTTCGAACCGAGCGTGGTGCCAGTGACAGGTCAGCACGCCCTCGTCAACGGTGCCGCGGGCGAGGGGGAAACCCATGTGCGGACAAGCATTATCTGTGGCCCTGACGGACCCCTCGTGGTCGAAGAGGACGATAGAGCGTCCGTCCAGCGAGACCAGCTCGCGGCCGGACTCTCGGAGGTCCGCGAGGTCGACGGCGGGGCGAAAGCGGTCTTCGGATGCCATGTGCACACGTTCGACACGATGATTCCTAAAGATTCGCTGAAGCGAATTTACGTCAGCGATGTGATGTGTTCCAGAATACTCCGTTTCCGAGGCCTCACACGGCTGGTTTCGAATGGGATCGGTGTTCACCGACCGGCGGACCGCAGTGCCGCGAGCTAGCACGATTCGGGCGTGTCTTTTTCGTTACCGAAGCCTAACGAGGAAGCGTGTCCGCGCTGACCGTCCGCATCGACCCCCACGTGCACTCGGAAGGCTCGTACGACGCGCACGACCCGGTGGAGCTCATCTTGGAGCAGGCCGCCGAAATCGGGTTGGACGCCGTCGTCATCACCGACCACGACGTCATCGACGAGTCGCTCCGAGCGGCGCAACTCGCACCGATGTACGGCCTCGTCGGCATCCCCGGCGTGGAAGTCTCGACGGCCGACGGCCACCTCCTCGCGCTCGGCGTGGAGGAGCTTCCGCCGCGGCGTCGCCCGCTGGACGAGACGGCCCGCTGGGTGCGCGAGCGCGGCGGCGTCGCCATCGTTCCGCACCCCTTCCAGCGGAGCCGACACGGCATCGGTCGCCGTCGGCTCGGCCGGTATCACGACGCCGCGGGCGGCGACGCCTTCGACGCCATCGAGACGTACAACTCGTGGCTCTTCACGGGTTACAAGAACCGCCGTGCCCGCCGGTTCGCCGCGAAGCGCCAGTACCCCGGCGTCGCCGGGAGCGACGCCCACAAGGTCGGGTACGTCGGCCGCGCCTACACCGAAATCGACATCCCCGACGTGTCCCGCGCCTCCCTCGCCGCCGACGACATCTTGGACGCCATCCGCAACGGTTCGACCGAGGTGCAGGGCCGCCGGACGCCGATTCCGACGAGCACGAAACACTACGCCGGCGCGGCCGGCCGGAAGTCCGCGTACTACGCCAAGCGCGGGGCGCTCGGGAGCGCGCTGCTCGCCAAGAAGGGCGCGTTCAAATCCGGCTACTACGCGAAACTCGGCGCGCTCAAGAGCGGGTCGCTGGCGAAGACCGGCGTCGCGCAGGCCGCGCGGATGCTCTACCGGATGTCGCCGCTCTCACGGTAGCGGGCAGTAGCGCGGACGCCGGCGCGAGCGTCGAAAAAGCGTTTGTTCTGTCCTCAGTCGTCCGAACTCACGAGTTCCTCGTACTGCGCGCCGGTCTGCTTCAGTTTCGCCGTCGAGTAGAGTCGCTCGTGGTCGAACGGCAGGTGGTCGGCGGCGAGTTCATCTATCTTCTCGTCGACGGCGTCGGCGTCCCGGCCGTGAATCATGGTAAAGAGGTTGTACTCCCAGCCCTGTTCGGGGCGGCGCGGTCGGTGGTAACAGAGCGTGACGTACGGGAGGCTCCCGACGGCCTCGCCGCGGGCGTCGAGGTCGTCGTCGGGGACGTTCCAGACGACCATGCAGTTGTTCCGAAAGCCCGTGACGATGTGGTTGACGACGCAGCCGATGCGCTTGATACAGCCGTCGGCGAGCAGGTGCTCGACGGCGACGAGCACGTCGTCGACCTCGGCGTCGAGGGCGTCGGCCACGTCCCGGTAGGGGGTCTTCGACAGCGGGAAGCCGCCCTGAATCTCCACGAGCAGGCGTGCTTCGAGCGACGAGAGGTCGCCGGTGGCGTCCTCGGAGATGCGGGTGGCACTCACGTCGGTCGCGCCGAGGCTCTCGCGGGCGAAGCGATCGTCGTTGACGATGGGGAATTCGAGGTCGATGTAGTAGTCGGTGAGCATCGGGAGGTTCAGCACCTCACAGCCGGTTCGCTCCTCGATTTCGGCGAGAATGCGGTCGCGCGTCTCGCGGGAGCCGGCGGTGACGACGAACCACATGTTCCACTCGTGGGCGCGGCGGTAGTTGTGGTTCACCTGCCGGTAGCCGTTGATGAGTTCGGCGACCTCCTCGAAGCGCTCCTCGGGCGCGGAGACGGCCGCGAGGGTCGAACTACCGATGACCGGCGGGTTGAGGACCGGCCCGAACCGCCGGAAGATACCGTCGTCGCGGAGCCGACGGACGCGGTCGAGGGCGTCGTCCTCGTCGATGCCTAGCTCCTCGGCGACGGCGCGGAACGGCCGCTGTTCGACCGGGAAGCCGCTCTGGTAGCCGTCGATAAGCGCCGCATCGACCTCGTCGATGCCGTCCCGCCAATCATCCGACAACGCGCTCATTACCCGGCGTTAGGAGTCGGGAAGCCTATCGCTTTCGGACGGCGACGTCGCTCCCGCGCGACGGGACCGAACGGGACGTTTTTTGACCGCTCGCCCGAACACAGGAGCATGTCAGTAGTCGAAAGCGAGTTCGGGGAATGGCCGCTGAAGCGTCTGATGACGGAAGTCGTCGGCACGGGCACGAAGTCCGCCGAGGACATGAGCCGCGAGCAGGCGTCCGAGGCGATGCGCCGCATCCTCGCCGGCGAACCGGACCACACGACGCTCGGCGCGTTCTGGCTCGCCAACCGCTGGAAGCACAACAACGCGGAGGAACTCGCCGCCTACACCGACGTAATGGCCGAAGGCGTCGAGTACGCCGAACCCGAGGTCGACCCGGTCGACTGCGGCGCGAACTACGACGGCAAGGGCAAGACCGCCATCCTCGGCGTCGCCGCCGGCGTCGTCGCCGCCGCGGCCGGCACGCCCGTCGTCGTCCACTCCGGCGACCGCGTCCCGACACAGAAGCAGGACGCCTACAAGCACGTCCTCGACGAACTCGGCGTCCGGACGGAACTCGACCCCGCGGAGTCCGCCGACATGGTCGACGACACCGGCTTCGGCTTCTACTACCAGCCGCGGTTTAACCCCGCCATCCACGCGCTCTGGGAGCGCCGCGACAACATGGGCGTCCGGACGTTCGTCAACACCATCGAGACCATCGCCAACCCCGCGAACGCCTCGGTCCACCTCGGGTCGTTCTACCACCTCGCGTTCGCCAAGAAGATGGTCGACACCTTCGAGGCGAGCGAGCACCACGACCTCGACCGCGTCCTCATGTTCCAGGGCATGGAGGGCTACGACGACATCCGCCCCGGCTACACGAAGGTCGCCGAGTGGACCGCCGGCGACGACGGCGAGGCCACCTTCGACGACTTCGACATCGAGACCGCCGAGTACGGCATGGACTTCGAGTACGACGACCTCGGCGTCGACGAGGACGACGTGGCCGGCGACTCCGCCGAAATCACGGAAGCCGTGCTCGCCGGCGGCGAGGACCGCTTCGCCGACGCCGTCGCCCTCAACGCGGCGCTCCGCATCTACGCCCGCGAAGACGCGGAAACCATCGACGAGGGGCTCGACATGGCCCGCGACGCCATCACCTCCGGCGACGCGGAAGCCGTGCTCGAAGACCTGCGCGAGTTCTGAACTCGCAGTCGCAGCCGACTCGAACGCTCTCGGTTCAACACGTCGGCCCTACCGACTCACCGCCGACGTACCGAACCGACTCCACGCCAACGACGTAGACCGATTCTGACGACCCGTCGGCGTGCGACCGGTTCGTGCTGTACCAGTACGGGTGCGAGACGCGGACCGTCCAGCCGTCGAGGCTTCGGCCGACGACCGACGCCGATTCGTCGCTGACGGTCGCCGACGTGCCGTAGGTTGTGATGCACTCGTTGGCCGCCAGTTCGGTCTGGAGGCGCGTTTCTTCCGCCGCTATCGCCCGCCGTTGGGCCTCCCTGTCGAGGACGAAGACGGTGCCCGCCGCGACGACAAGGAGAACCAAGAGAAGCGAGAACGCGGCGCGGCGGTCCATACGAACTTGACCGTCGAGTGCGGATAAATGTTTTCTGCCCTATATGTCGAGGTCGCCGTCGGCCTCGTCGAAGGGGTCGCCGCCTTCGGTGTCGCCCTCGCCGTCGTCCAGCGGGAGCGCAATGCCGACGAGCGTCTCGCCGCCCGTGACGGTCGCCTCGCGGGCGATGGAGTAGACGAGACCCGCGCGCTCGGCTTCGACCTCCTGCAGCACCTCGTAGGTGGTCGGGTCGTACACCCAGCCGAGGTGGTCGCCGGGGCGGACCTCGCGGGCGAGTTCCACGTCCTCGCGGGCGACGAACAGCCCCGAGGCGGCGGCTTGCACGCGGCCGAGGTGGTTGCGATAGGTGCGGCCGTCCCACGGTTCGACCGCGCCGGAGAGGATGCCCATGTCGCGGCAGACGTTGAGGACGCCCTCGACGCCGGCGACGATAGCCGGCTCGACGAGCTGTTTGTTGTGGGCGAGTTCCGGGGTGATGGAGGGGATGCCCGCGTTCGTGGCCGCGACGCGGAGTTTGCCGTCGAAGCTCCGTTCGGTCCACTCGTCGTCGGCGTCCTCCCCGGCGGCCTCCGCGAGGAGGATGTCGACGCCGAACGCCCGCGCGAGGTCGCGGGAAGCCTCGTCGCCCCGGAGGTAGACGGTGTGAGTGAGCATGTCCGGGCTCCCGGTGTGGAGGTCGATGATGGCGTCGGACTCGCTGATGTACTCCCAGAGCTTCGCGGCCATGCGCTGGTGGAGCGACCCGTTGGCGTCGCCCGGCCAGACGCGGTTCATGTTGGAGTTGACGGAGTCGAGCACCTCGGGGGTGACGTAGGAGACGCGGTCGAACGTCAGCGGGTCGGCGACGGGGACGGCGACGACGCGGCCCGAAAGCTCCGCGCGTTCGAGGCGGCCGTGCAGTCGGCGGAGCACTTCGGTGCCGTTGATTTCACGCCCGTGTTGGGCGGCCTGCACGTAGAGCGTCGGGCCGTCCGTCCCGTCGGCTGGCTCGTAGGTGTGAACCGTCGTCTGTACCGGGACGCCGGAGGGGAGGCGAGTGAGCGTCACGGTCTCCGCGGTGTGCATATCCGACGCATCGCGGTGGGGTGTCTTGTAGTTAGGGGAGCGAGAAAGGCGGACGGTTCGGGGCGATACCGGGCGTCAGTTCCGGTCGTTCGAGGTGTCGATGCCGAACGGCAGATAGAGCGGACACGTCCGGCGGAATCCGGTCACGAGCAGGATGACGCCGACGGCCGCGACGAACACGGAACCGAGCGCCGCGGGCACCGGATCGAACCCGAGCGAGAACAGCCCCGCGTAGCTCCCGACGCCGCCGACGACGAGGAGCGCGCCGAGCGCGAGGCGAACAGTCCGGTCGAGCGTGCCGACGTTTCGTACCATATAGTAGTGCTTATTCTCCACAATACATTAATCCAGCGCAGGTTCCGAGCCGACGGGAGTGATTGAAACGGAATGTCTGTTGCGGGCGAGTCAGTCGTCAGCCGGCGCTCCACCGGAGGATTCGGTCGCTGACCGGGAGAAGTAGCTCGCGAGGAGCGGCCCGGTGATGTTGTGCCAGACGCTGAACAGCGCCGGCGGAAGTGCGGCGGCGGGTGAGAAGAACGACAGCGCGAGGGCCGCCGCGAGCCCGCTGTTCTGGAGGCCGACCTCGAACGTCGTCGTCCGGACGCGGTCCTCGGACATCCCGGCGAGGCGGCCGGTGCCGTAGCCGGTGCCGAGGCCGATGGCGTTGTGGAGGACGACGGCCCCGATGGCGGCCGCGCCCGCGCCGAGGATGGTATCGACGTTGAGGCCGACAACGGCCGCGACGATGGCGACGATGCTCAGGACCGAGACGAGCGGGAACACGTCGAGGCCGACTTCGGCGACCTCGGGCGCGTTGCGGTCGAGCACGACGCGGAGCGCGAAGCCGAGGACGACCGGGATGAAGACGATTTGGACGATATTGACAAACAGGTCCATGAAGCCGACCTGCAGCTGTTCGCCGGCGAGCGCGACGACCCACGCGGGCATGACCAGCGGCGCGGCCAGCGTGGTGACGGTCGTGATGGCGACCGAGAGCGCCACGTCGCCTTTCCCGAGGTAGGCCATGACGTTCGAGGCGGTGCCGCCGGGGGCCGCGCCGACGAGGATGACGCCGACGGCGAGTTCCGGCGGGAGCGAGAGGACCACCGTGAGCGCGTAGGCGGCGGTCGGCATGATGAGCCATTGGCGAGCGCGCCGATGGCCACGTCTCGCGGGCGCTCCGCGAGCCGGCGGAAGTCAACGGGTTGGAGCGTCAGCCCCATCCCGAGCATGATGAGCCCGAGGAGCGGCGAGATGTAGGGCGCAATCCACGTGAACAGGTCCGGTTGCGCCAACGCGGCGGCCGATGCGAGGAGCACGAGGCCGACGAAGTAGGTGTTGGCGAGTTCCGACAGGCGTTCGAGGGTCGCGCGGGCGTTCATTCTGACCGCCCTCCGTCAAATTGTGATGTCATCTCACACCACTCGGTCGCGGGGGAGAAAAACGTCTGTCGGTGTGACAGTCAGCGGAACCGACCGGAAGACGCGGGCCGAACGGGGTCGTGTCACCGACGGAGAACCGGAGAGCCGCGTCACCGGCGACGAACCGGAGGCGGCACGGTTTTCACTCGCCCGCCCGACGGGTCGAGTATGAGCGACAACCCAACGGCCACGCTCCACACGAACAAGGGCGACATCACGGTCGAACTCTTCGAGGACAAGGTCCCGAACACGGTCGAGAACTTCGTCGGCCTCGCGACGGGCGAGAAGACGTGGGTCCACCCCGAGACGGACGAGACGATGGAGGGTGAGCCCCTCTACGAGGACATCCTCTTCCACCGCATCATCTCGGACTTCATGATTCAGGGCGGCGACCCGACAGGGACCGGCCGCGGCGGCCCCGGCTACACCTTCGACGACGAGTTCCACTCGAACCTCAGCCACGACGGCCCCGGCGTGCTCTCGATGGCGAACCGCGGCCCCAACACGAACGGCTCGCAGTTCTTCATCACGCTCGACGCCCAGCCCCACCTCGACGGCAAGCACGCCGTCTTCGGGAAGGTCACGGACGGCATGGACGTCGTCGAGGACATCGGCTCGGTCCCGACCGACCGCAACGACAAGCCGGTGTCCGACGTGGTCCTCGAATCGGTCGACGTCGAGCAGTAAACGCCGCGAACCTCGGGACGGCCGCGAACGGCGGTACCTGCCCGGACGCTATCCGCTCGTGTTCGTCGCGGGGACGACGGTCCGGCCGCCGCTCGAACCGTCGGCGCGGTCGAGCCACGCCGGTCGCGTGACCGTCGTCTCGCCGACCGCGTCGTACGCGAACCAGACCTCGACGCCGAGGCCGTCGCGGGTCTCGTAGGTGACGCGCATCGAACGGACGAACCCGCCTTCTTCGACGACTGCTTCGACCCGATAGCCGCGCGACCGCGGGAAGTCGGTGCCGCGGCCCTCGATTCGGTACAGCGCCACCTCGTTTTCGACGCTCGCGTTCGCCGGGGTCGTCACGCGTGCCACGCTCGTCTCGTCCGTCGAGAGGTACCAGTCGAGATAGCGGGCAGCGCGCGAGGCCTGTCGCCCCGTTCCGTCCCGCACGTCTGGATCGAGGACGCGGGCGGCGACGCCGTCCGGCTCGGTGGGTCGGCGGGCGTATCGCGTGGTCCCGTCTGCGTAGGCGTCCTCCGAGGCGGTCGGGCGCGGGAACGCCCTGAGTCGCCCGGCGCGCTGCACCTCGGAGACGTAGACGTGCGGGGCCTCGACGTGAACGACCTCGACTTCGCGGCCCGTCTCGTCGCCGGCGATGGACTCGCGGTAGCCGAGCGTCCAGCGGTACGACCGATTCGCCGCGGCCCGGCGGTGGGCCGCCGCGAGGAGCGTCGCGTTCTCGACGCCGGCGGTGGTCACGCCGGGGGCGACCGTTCGCGGTTCGGGCGTCGGCGTCGGCTCGGGTGTCGTCGCCGCGGCCGGCGTCGGGGACGACGGCTGTTGCCCGCCCAGCGCGTCACCGAGCACCGGCACGCCGCCCGAACCGGCGGTCACGACGACCGCCGCGAGGAGGAGCGCGACGAAGAGAAGCGGCGCGACCGGGAGCGACAAGAGCGCAGGAGGGAGCAGAGATGCGAACGGCCCGGTCCGCGCGCCGCCTGCGTCCTCGGCCCCTCCTGCACCCCCAGCCCCACCATCGGCCGGCAAGTCGGCGAGGCGGACGCCGAAGTGGTCGGCAACGAGGTCGTCGCCGCGGCCGTCGGGGAGGCCGTATCGAACGAGTTCGTAGAGGTCGTCGAGCGAGAGGACGCGGGTGTCGTCGGGAGTTGCGCGTCGGATTCGCTCGGGGTCGCCCAGTGCGACGACGACTGTCGCCTCGTCGGGAACCGACGGCGACAGGGAAAACCGAGGACGGGAGCCGATCGCGAGTCGCTCGGTTCGGTCGCCTCGGCGGGCGACGACGAGGCGGTCTTCGACGGTCGTCTCCCACCCGCGGGCGGTCCAGAGGTCGGCGAGGAACCGGCGGCGGTCGCTGGGGCCGGCGGCGCGAATCAGGTCGCTGAAGCGCGAGCGACGGAACTGCCGCATCGCTCGGAATTAGGGCTCGATGGCGAAAGCATCACCGGGCACGGACCGAGGTTTGGTTTGGTTTCTGCCGCCGCGCGACCGACAGCGCAAAGACCACCGCGTGGCAAGGGCCGACGATGAGCGAGGAGTCCGAGCGTCCGAAGCCGAGCGACTTCGGAACCGACGAGAACGCCCCGCCGGTCGACGAAAAGCCCTACAAGATAATCTTCGAGGCGAACAAGTGCTTCGGGGCCGGCCGGTGCGCCGAGGTCGCCGACAACTGGGAGATGGACCTCGAAACCGGCCTCGCCCGCGCGAAGTCGTATTTCGTCGGCGAGGACGAACTCGACGAGAACATCGAGGCGGCGGAGGTCTGCCCGGCGAAGAAGGGCCGCGGCGTCATCCACGTCATCGACCGCCGAACCGACGAGGAGCTATCGCCCGACCCCGACGGCGACGGGACGCTCTCGGTCGACTGGTAAAGCGAAAGCACTTTTCACCCCCTCGGAGAACGGGAGAGTGCGCGGGGGTGGCTGAGCTAGGCCAAA
This sequence comes from Haloferax sp. Q22, assembly GCF_001482285.1. Lineage (GTDB taxonomy): Archaea > Halobacteriota > Halobacteria > Halobacteriales > Haloferacaceae > Haloferax. The sequence goes on from NZ_LOEP01000007.1 coordinate 30,194, forward strand.
AGCGGCGGACTTAAGATCCGCTCCCGTAGGGGTTCGCGAGTTCAAATCTCGTCCCCCGCACTTGTACCGAGGAACTACGTGACGAGTGTCAAGTGCGGCCAGAGAGATTTGAACCCGACGAGTCGCAGCACCCGAGCGACAGCGAGGGTGACCGTCTCGGCACGGTTCACAATCTCGTCCCCCGCACTTGTTCCGAGGAACTACGTGACGAGTGCCGAGTGCGAACAGAGTGATTTGAACCCGACGAGTCGCAGCGTCCGAGCGGAGCGCGAACGACCGTCTCGAATCGATTCAACACCCGCCCAGTCGTCCCACACGTCTCAGAATCTGATTGCCTTCCACTACTCTAGTTCCCCGTCTCTCGCCGTCTACTGCTCTCGCCACCCGTCGGGGAGACGCCGAGGATTCGGTCGCACACATCGCAAAAAATCTGCGTCGGTATTGCGTCGCGACGGCGCTTTTACGCCGGGAGTTCGACGCCGAGTTGCGAGAACAGCGTCGCCATGCTCGCGGCGTCTTTCACTTCGACGATGGTTCCCTCGTCGATGCGGCGGTAGCTGAACCCGTCGACTTCGACCTGCGAGCCCGTCGGCTCGATGCCGCGGAACGTCCCGAGATGCGTGCCACGAAGGGTCCACCAGACCATCACGGCGTCGCCCTCGGCGACGATCGCGTTGATTTCGGTCATCGCGTCCGGGAACGCGCCGTCCCACTCGCTGTGCAGTTCCTTGATGTCTTCGCGCGTGACGAGCACCTCGTCGGACCCGCTTCGCGTCGTGGCGATGCGGACGGTGTCGGCGTACAGTTCGTCGAGCGCGTCGAGTTCGTCGCGGTTCCACGCCCGGTCGAACTCGGTTCGAATCAGGGCGCGGTTCTCCTCTGTGACCGTTCGTGTCGACATGCGTACCCACCCGGCGTCGCCGCGGCGACCAGTCCGGCCTCGCACCGACGCCATCGTGGAGTACGACCCGCGAAGAGATAGTGTAGTGCTACCAGATAGCACCCACCGAGGATGGATGGCGAGCGGGAAGGCGGGCGAACGACAGCGACCGGCGACCACGTTATCTCGGTTCCCCGCCAACGTGTAGGAATGGCTTCGACGCGTAGATACCGCTACTCGGATGGACAGGGGTTCGGCGACCCCTACGAAGGGTTCGATCTCGACCCGCCGACGTACCGGGTGAACGGACGGCTCGTCGACCCCGCGGACGACCACGCCCTCGCCGAGCTGGTGGACGAGGCGGGAATCGACCCCGAGGCGGTCGACGCGGCGGCGCTCGTCGAGGTCGGACTGGCCTACGTCGCCATCGAGGAGTACGAACAGGCCGTCGACAGTTTCAGTCGGGCAGTCGCCTACGCCGGCGAGGACTCGCCGACGGCGTGCGAGGCGTGGGTGAACAAGGGCGTCGCCCACGCGCAACTCGGCGAGTACGACGAAGCAATCGGCGCGTACCGCGAGGCGCTCCGCATCGACAACGACGGCGAGCACGCCGCGGCCGCGGAGACGAACCTCGCGTACGCGTTGTGGGAACTCGGCGACTCGTCGGGGCCGCTCGACCGCGCCGAGCGCGCCGTCGAACTCGACCCGCGGCTCCCGCAGGCGTGGTACAACCGCGGCTTCTTCCTCGCCGAACGCGGCCTCCACGAAGAGGCCGTCCGCTGTTTCGACACCGCCATCTCACTCGGACTGCGCGATAGCTCGGTGCGGGGCGAGCGCGACCGGTCCCTCGCGTTCCTCGAAGACGCCGTGGGGGGCGAGACCGAAGCGTCGGTGGACTCGACGCCGCACCGCGTCCGTAACCCCGGAGCCGCCGTGGACTCGGACCCCGACGACGCGACTGACCCGGACGTGAGAGAGCGAGGCGAGTAGGACCGCTCCCACAAACATTTTGACAGTTCGGCTAATGAGATGTAATTAGACCGTGTCACCCGGACTCCTCGTCACGCGATTCGACGCCGCGCTCTTCGGGATGGCCGTCTTCCTCCTCATCGGGGCGGTTATCGGCGTCGTGTCCGCCCTCCCCACGCCGCTGGCCACGGGTGGCGGCGCGACCGGAGCCGCTGCCCTCGCGTTCGGCGTCACCGTGAGCGAACTGTAGCCGATTCTCGGAACCCGTAATTCGGTGAGAGCGAAGGCTCCCGATCTTTCAGCTAATATCATACTTGATAGCTAGCGGGACAACGCTTTACGTCGCTCTCTTGCTACCAAGTGGCATGAAGCTCGCCACGCTGGTTCCGACGGTGCTCAGGCGGAGCTACCTTCGGAAGTTTCTGTTCGTTATCCTCCTCGTGGCCGCGGTGATGGGCGGGTTCGGCCTGTACGTCTCGGACGCGGTCGGAACCGAGGTCAGAGCCGACACCCACAGCGACCTCGAGATGGTCGCCACGTTGGAGGCCGAGGGGCTGTCGAGTTGGATGGACGGCTACGCCCGGACCACCCGGATGCTCTCGGAGTACGAGACCGTCCAGACGGGCGACCCAGACACCATCGACGAGACGTTCGAACGCGAGAAGGATACGCTCCCCGACGAGGTGATGGCTATCCACTACGTGAAGCCCTCGAACCGCGACATCGTCCGCAGCACCGACGGCGTGATAGAGGCCAAGTCGGTCTCCGACCTCGGCCTGTCGTGGACGACCGGGTCGCTGACGATGTACGACCCCGACGCGGTCGCCATCTCCGAGGTCTACCGCTACGCCGGGAGCGAGCGCCTTGCCTTCCTCAGTCCGGTGGCGGGCCGGGACGGGGCGGTGATGGTCGTCGTCGACGCGACGAAGCACGCCGAACTGTTGAGCGAACCGGTCGAGGGGTCGCAGACCCGCGTGGTGACTGAGGGGGGTGTCATCGCCTTCGACAAGTACGGCAAGAACGTCCTCACGACATACCGTGAGGGCGCGGCGACGCCGGCGCTCGACGCCGCGCTCGGCGGCGAGACCGGGGTCGTCGAACGCGAGGGCGAAGGCGGCACGGGCGACGAAGTCGTCGCCTACGCGCCCTTCTCGGGGACGAACTGGGCGGTTCTCGTGGAAGCGCCCCAGCGCAACGCCTACGCGGTCGCGCGGGTCGTCGAGCGCGACGTCGCCGTCCTCATCGGCGTGGGCCTCGCCGGCCTCGCGCTGGTCGGGGTCGTCATCGGCCGCAACACGGTGCTGTCCCTCCGGCGGCTCCGGACCAAGGCGGAAGCGCTCGCCGGCGGCGACCTCGACGTGGACCTCGAAACCCGCAGAGTCGACGAGTTCGGGGCGCTGACGAACGCGTTCGCCGAGATGCGCGACGGACTACGCGAGCGCATCGAAGCCGCCGAAGACGCGCGCCGCGACCTCGCGAGCGCCGCGGACGACTACCGCGAGACGATGGACGCCGCGGCGACGGGTGACCTGACGGTGCGCACGTCGGTCGAACCGGACGATGAGGCGATGGCGGCCGTCGGCGACGGCATCGACGCGATGCTCGCCGACCTCGAAGCGACTATCGGACGGGTCGCGGCGTTCGCGGCGACCGTCGACGCGGCGGGCGAGCGCGTCACCGCCGGCACCGAGGAGGTCAGCGCCGCGTCCGAGCGGGTCGAACTGGCGACGGCCGACATCTCCGACGGCGCGGCCGAGCAGGCGTCGCTCCTCTCCGAGGTCTCCTCGGAGATGCAGGACCTCTCGGCGACGGTCGAGGAGGTCGCCGCCTCCGCCGACGAACTCGCTGACCTCGCGGGTGACGCCGCGGAGCGCGGCGAGGCCGGCCGGGACGCGAGCGCCGCCGTCCACGACGAGATGGCGAACATCGACGCACGCGTCGCGGCCGCGGCCGAGGGCGTCGAAGCGCTCCGCGATGAGGTGGCCGACATCGGCGAGGTAGTCGACCTCATCGAAGACATCGCCGACCAGACGAACCTGCTCGCACTCAACGCCTCCATCGAGACTGCCCGCGCCGGCGACGCGGGCGCGGGCTTCGCCGTCGTCGCGGACAGCGTGAAGGCGCTCGCCGGCGAGACCGCCGACGCGACGACCGAAATCGCGTCGTCCATCGAGTCAGTCGAGGAGACGGCCGACGAGACGGTCGATGCGGTCAAGGCCGCCCGAGAGCGCGTCTCGCGAGGGTCCGAGACGGTCGAAACCAGCGTTACGGCCATCGACGAGGCGGTCGACCGACTGGAGGAAGTCGACCATGGTGTCGCCGCCATCGACGAGGCAACCGCCTCGCAGGCGTCGGCCGCGCAGTCGGTCGCGCGCCTCGCAGACGAGGCCGCCGAAATCGCCGACGAGACACGGACCGAGGCGGCCGACGTGGCCGGCGCGGCCCACGAGCAGAACGACGCGATGGTCACCGTCGCCGGACAGATGCAGGAGCTATCGTCGACGACCGACGAGTTGCGGGCGCTCGCCGACCGGTTCGAGGTGCGCGAAACGGCGGAGCGAGACGGCGACGCCGACGCCGACGCGGGCGAGTCCGGAGCCGAGGGCGATGCAACTGCGACGGCGGACGAGACGGGTTCCGAACCGATTTCGTCGCCGACGATGGCCGAGGCGTTCGAGACGACCGACGGCTTGGGCGAGGACTGACGCGGCCGCGTCGCTGGCGGATTGTTACTGCTTAGACATCGCTGGGGTTGGACATCGCTCGGGTCAGTCTGTTCGATTTCGAGCGCGCGCGACACGGACCGGCGGCTCTCGGATGTGAGTTTCGTGAGAAAGGGATAGGCAGCCGCACGGGAGCGGCCCGCGCGGCAAATGCCGCCCTAGATTGGTCCCCGCTGACGCTTCGGCCCTCCAAAGCGAAGCGTCACCTGAATGGAGTGCGGCGAGATACTTAAACGTGCCGCCATTCGTCCAAAACCGCCGCAGGCGGGCGATTCGAGGGCGCTCGCGACGCAACGGGCTTTTCTCCCGTCGGGACCTTCGTCCGGTCATGAGCGAAGACGACATCCCCGGTCGGGTCCGCCGCGCGTTCGGCGACCACGGGTCGTTCGAACCGGTCGACGACCGCACCTTCGAGTCCGTGACGACGCCGTTCGACGGCACCGTCAGCGTCGCGGCGCAGGAGAGCGGCCACGTCAAGTTCGGCGTGGAGGTCCGCGTCCCGATGCTCTCGGCGGTCGCCGACGACGTGGCACCCGTCGTCGAAGACGGCTGGTACGAGACGTTCGAACTCCGCCTCGAAGACGTGAACGGCGTCGTCGCCGGCGACCACGACCTCGAACCCGACGTGACTCGCGCGGGCGACGAGGCGGTCGTCCGGGCGAGTTTCGCCGACATCAACGAGCGCCGCGGCGTCGACGACGCCGGCGCGGTCATCGACTACGTCGAAGGCACGTTCGTCGAGGGAATCATCCCCGGCTACGACTACGGCGAACCGGTGACGAGTCTCATCCAGAGCGCGCGGGACACCGCTGGCGCGGGCTTCTGAGGAACAGCCGTTTAGGTTTAGAGACGCGCGGACTGCGCGCCGCCTCAGTCCATCGCGATGTACGTCTGGGTGTCTTCGATGCCCGACACCGACTGGATGCCGCCCGCGATGTCCTTCACGTCGGCGGGGGTGTCCACCTCGACTTTCACGATGAAGTCCACGTCGCCGGCGACAATGTGGGCGCTGACGATGCCGTCCGAGACGGCCAACAGCTCCTGTTTCAGCTGGTCGATGCCGTCCGAGACGGGCGCGGCCTTGACCATGATGTAGGCGTAGACCATCGTCACGCACCTCCCGCCGCGGTGACGACCTCGTCGCCGACGAGCAGCTGTCGCACGTCGTTGAGCACGTCGAAGTCCGCGAGGACGGCCACGCGGTCGCCCGTCTCCAGCGAGTCGTCGGAAAGCGGGATTCCCATCGGACCGTCTTTCTTCCCGAACGCGAGGACGCGGGCGTTCGCTGGGAGCGCAACCTCCTCGATACTGTAGCCGTTCATCGGCGACTCCTCCGTCACCGTTACGAGGATGACCTGCAGGTGTTGAGCGATGTCGGCGATGGCGCGGATAGACCCGCCGAGCAGCGCGTTCTTCGCGCCGATAGCGCCGAGGCGCTCGGGGTAGACGATTTCGTCTACCTCCTTCGCGTACTTCTGGTACACCTCCTCGCGGTAGTCCTCGTCGACCCGGAGCACCGTCCGACAGCCGAAGTGCTTGCCGATCATGCAGGCCGCGAAGTTCACGTTGAGGTCGGCGGTGAGCGCGCCGAGGGCGTCGGCCGCCTCGATACCGGCGTCGACGAGCACCTCCTCGCGGGAGCCGTCGCCTTCGACCACGTCGAAGTCTGCTTCGCGGGCCCGTTTGACCCGGTCGCGGTCCAACTCCACCAGGACGATGTCGTGGCCCTCCTCGCGGAGGACGCGAGCGGTGCGCAGCCCAACCCGTCCAGCACCAATGATAACGAACCGCATGATAGAGTGGTATGTCGGCGGAGGCAAATAACCTTCCCCCGATTCGACCGAAGGGGCCGCGCTCGGTCGAAGCAAGGCTTTTGACGACCGTGGTAGAATATATCACGCATGGTTCACGCGTTCATCATGGTGAAGACCGGAGCCGGCGAGTCGGAACAGCTTCTCGGTCCTATCCGCGACTTCGAGACGGTGACGGAGGCGCACATCGTCGCGGGCGCGTACGACATCATCGCCGAGGTCGACACCGACGCGGTCTACGAAGTGCTGAAGACGGCGTCGAGCCGCGTCCAGAGCTTAGAGGGCGTCGCCGACACGAAGACGTACATCTCGCTGGACGACTGAGGGACTGCGCGCTCAGCGCTCGATGTCGAACGGCCCGTTGCGCTCGACGAACGCGACGTGTTCCTCGCGCTGGCGGGCGAGCTCCGGCGGCAGTTCCTCGTAGACGTTGTCGAACAGTTCGTCGGTCCCCGGTTCGGGCGTCGCCTCGGCGCGCTCAACGGCCTCGCGCAGTTCCTCGTCGGCGTCGTCACGCATGGCGTCGAGCGCCGCGTCGTCGACGACCTCCTGCTCGCGGCAGAACGACTCGAAGCGGTCGAGGGGGTCGCGCGTCCGCCACTCGGGGAGTTCCGGGTCGTCGTCGCGGTAGCGTGAGGGGTCGTCGGCGGTCGTGTGTGGGCCCTGTCGGTAGGTGAGGCTCTCGATGAGCACCGGCTCGCCGGCGCGGGCCTTCTCGAAGCCGCGCTCGACGGCCTCCCTGACGGCGAGGGGGTCGTTGCCATCGACCTGCATGCCGTCCATCCCATAGGCGTCGGCCTTCGCCGCGATGGACTCACTGGCGGTCTGGCGCTCGCGGGGGAGCGAAATCGCCCAGCCGTTGTTCTCGCAGAAGAAGACGACCGGCGCGTCGAAGACGCCCGCGAAGTTCAGCCCCTCGTGGAAGTCGCCCTCGGAGGTCGCGCCGTCGCCGAAGCAGACCAGCGCCCCGTAGTCGTCGCCGCGGTAGTTCGCGGCCATGCCGACGCCGGCGGCGTGGGGAATCTGGCTTCCGATGGGGACCGCCTGCGGGAACACTGGCACGTCGTGGTCCGAGTCGTACTCGGCGTGACCGCGCCGAAAGAGGAGGATGTCGCTCGGCGGCACGCCGCGGGCGAGTTGGAGGGCGTTCGACCGGTAGGTCGGCAGCAACACGTCGTCGTCGCGCATGGCGTGGGCGGCCCCGATTTGAGAGGCCTCCTGTCCGCGGAACGGCGGGTAGCCGCTCATCCATCCGCGTCGCTGGAGGGCGAGTGCACGCTCGTCGAACCGTCGCGCTCGAATCATGTCGCGGAGGGCGGCGCGGGCGTCGTCTGCGGTGAAACCCGTGTCGTCCAGCCCGCGCTCTGCGATGAGTCGGTGCATGGCGGTGAGTCACGGTCCTTCGTGATAAACGTCACCCGTCCGCGGGGTCGCCCCCGGCGGGCGGTTCGACCGACTGCGGCGTGGGTCGAGCGGGTCGCCGAGAGCGACAGGCCAAAGACCACCGCCTCCATAGGTCGGCTATGGTCTCGGTGGTCAACCTCGTGCTCATGGGCGCGGTCATCGCCCTCCACACGCTCATCGCGGCGGTTATGACCCGCTTTTTCCGCCTTCGACTGAAGACGCAGTGGGGCTACATCCTGTACGCCCTGTTTCTGATTCCGCTCGTGCTGTTCGTCTCGACGCTGGTGTTCTCCGGCGTGTTCGGCATCGGCGTTGACCTCGGCAGCCCCACCGCGGCACTCGGCGTCATGATAGGGATGCCGCTGGCGCTCGGGTTCACTATCGACACGCTCTACGTCCCGCCACCGGAGGAGTACGAGAACCTCCCGAACTCGCGGTGAGGCGTGAGCCGTTCGGTGCCTAGTTCTCCGCGAGAATCGCTTCGAGCGCCGCCTCGACGGCGTCGAGCACGTCCTCGGGCGACTGCGTCGCGTCGACGCGGACGAACCGCTCCGGTTCGGCTTCGATGAGTCGCTCGTAGTTGGCGCGCACGTCCGCGAGATACGCCGCCTGTTCGAACTTGTTCGTCGCACCGCTGCGCGCGGCGGCCGTCTCGGGGTCTACGTCGAGGTAGATAGTCTTGTCCGGCGGCCGAGTGAACGCCGTGTGGATTCCTCTGATGTATTCCATCGGGCGTCTGAGGTCGCTGTCGCGGAGCGAGGCGGCCTGATAGGCGTACCGCGAGTCGGAGTAGCGGTCGGAGATGATGAGGTCGCCGTCGGCGAGGGCCGGACGGACGACCCGCGAGAGGTGGTCCGCGTGGTCGGCGGTGAAGAGGAACAGCGTGGCGAGCGGGTCGGCGTCGTCGTCGGCGATAGCGCGGTTGACGGCCTCTCCGTACCACGAATCCGATGTGGGCTCGCGCGTGAAGACGGCGTCGGGGTACGCGTCGTGCAGCGCCTCCCAGACGGTCGTCTTTCCGCTCCCGTCGAGCCCTTCGAGCGTGACGAGCATACCCTACCAACTCGGCGCTCCGGAAAAAGCGCGCCGAAGCGAGCCGCCACAATGATAATGTCAACGCAAACCGATACGTGTACTAGTGCCTCCCACCTGCGAGTGGTGGGACGACCTCCTTCCGAACGAAAAGCAGTACAGCGTCGTCCGATTCGACGAGCGCGTTTCCCCGACCGACGCGTCGTTCGCGACGAAGCAGCACGAGGTCGACCACCCGAGCGATGCTCCCGACGAGTGCCCCGAGGCGGCCGAAGAGCTCGTCGTCTACGACCGAGTCGGTCGGATGGTAAAGCGCACCGACGGCTCGGTCGCGCCCTCGGTTCTCTTCTGAGCGGGTCGGGAAGCCGTCGCCGCGGGCCGGATAGTCGAACACGCCCGTTCGACCGGAACGTCGTTCCCATCGGAGCGTTCCCCGGCGAAATCGACCTCTATCCCCCGTTAGCTTTACCCTCATTCCGCCGAATATTACGCCATGAAAGTCCTTGTCCTCGGCGGAACCGGTTTCGTCGGTACCAACCTCTGCCGCGAGCTGCAGTCGCGGGGACACAGCGTGACCGCGATGTCGCGGAGTCCGAACAGCGAGGACCTCCCCGACGGCGTCGAGAAGGCGATGGGGGACGTGACGGACTACGACTCCATCGCGGGCGCGTTCGAGGGGAAAGACGCTGTCGTGAACCTCGTCGCGCTCTCACCGCTTTTCAAACCGGACGGCGGCTACCGGATGCACGACATCGTCAACTGGCAGGGCACCGAAAACGTCGTAAAGGCCGCCGAATCGCACGGCGTGTCGCGACTCGTTCAGATGAGCGCCCTCGACGCGGACCCCGACGCCGATACGGCGTACATCCGCTCGAAAGGCAAGGCCGAGAACGCGGTGAAGTCGTCGTCGCTGGACTGGACGATTTTCCGGCCGTCGATTATCTTCGGCGACGGCGCGGAGATTATCTCGTTCACGAAGCGGCTCAAGGGAATGTTCGCGCCCGGCGTCCCCCTGTATCCACTTCCGGGGAACGGGAAGACGCGCTTCCAGCCCATCTGGATCGACGACCTGACCCCGATGTTCGGTCAGGCGCTCGAAGACGACAGACACATCGGAGAGACCTACGAAATCGGCGGCCCCGAGGTGATTACGCTCCGCGAGCTGACCGAGATGGTCTACGAGTCGGAGGGCAAGTCCATCACCATCGTCCCACTCCCGATGCCGCTGGCCCAAGTCGGACTCACCGTTCTCGGGGCGGTCCCGGGGTTCCCGATGGGCGCAGACCAGTATCGGTCGCTCAAGATTGACAGCACGGTCCGAGACAACGATGCGGGGGCCTTCGGCGTCGACACGTCGTCGATGAAAACGTTCGAACGCTACCTCGCCGAACGAAACTGACGGAGAGTTAACCGTTCATCGAGGTTAGGAGGGTATGAACCGCGGCTCATTTCGCCGGTTTCAGGGGCTATCACGCTATAATGACTGATTAACACCTGTTCTGAGTCGCCGTTTTTCGGCGATAATCTGACGCTGGGAATACACTTCCTCATCACAACGCTTATGTCTGCGTTCGTACTGCAATTCACGCAATGGCGAGGGGACCGAACCTATGAAGCTCGCAATGATCGGATTCGGGCAAGCCGGGGGAAAAGTAGTCGACAAGTTCGTCGAGTACGACCGGGAACGCAACGCTGGAATCGTCCGCGCTGCGGTCGCTGTAAACTCCGCGAAAGCTGACTTGCTCGGACTGAAGAACATCCCGAAGGACCAGCGCGTCCTCATCGGCCAGTCCCGCGTGAAGGGACATGGCGTCGGTGCGGACAACGAACTCGGTGCCGAAATCGCCGAGGAGGACATCGACGAGGTACAGGGTGCCATCGACAGCATCCCTGTCCACGAAGTCGACGCCTTCCTCGTCGTGTCCGGGCTCGGTGGCGGCACCGGCTCCGGCGGCGCGCCGGTCCTCGCGAAACACCTCAAGCGCATCTACACCGAACCCGTCTACGGCATCGGCATCCTGCCGGGGTCCGACGAGGGTGGCATCTACACGCTCAACGCCGCGCGCTCCTTCCAGACGTTCGTCCGCGAGGTCGACAACCTCCTCGTGTTCGACAACGACGCCTGGCGGAAAACCGGCGAGTCGGTACAGGGGGGGTACGACGAGATCAACGAGGAGATCGTCAACCGATTCGGCGTGCTCTTCGGCGCCGGCGAGGTCAAAGACGGACAAGAGGTCGCGGAGTCCGTCGTCGACTCGTCGGAGATTATCAACACGCTCGCCGGCGGCGGCGTCTCGACGGTCGGCTACGCCTCCGAGGGCGTCGAACCGCGGAAGAACAAGGGCGGCGGCCTCCTGTCCCGGCTGACGGGTGGCGACGAGCCCGACGACAACCTCGACACCGCACACACAACCAACCGAATCACGAGCCTCGTTCGCAAGGCCGCGCTCGGTCGACTCACGCTCCCGTGTGAGATCGAAGGCGCGGAGCGCGCGCTGCTCGTTCTCGCTGGTCCGCCGGAGCATCTGAACCGGAAAGGCATAGAGCGCGGGCGGAAGTGGATCGAGGAGCAGACCGGTTCCATGGAAGTTCGCGGCGGCGACTACCCGATTCCGGGCGCGGGGAAGGTGGCGAGTGTCATCCTCCTGTCGGGCGTGACGAACGTCCCGCGCATCAAGGAGCTGCAGCAGGTCGCCATCGAAGCGCAGGATAACATCGAAGAGATCCGTCAAGAGAGCGATTCGAATCTGGAGAACCTCATAAACGATGACGAAGACGAACTGGAGTCGCTTTTCTAAGCTGGCGCTCGCGCTCGTCGTGCTCCTGTCGGCCCTCGCGGGCCCGGCGGGGGCGGTGAGCGTCGCGTCCGAGGACGTTCCCAACGAGGCGCAGGTCGGTTCACAGGTGACCGCGGCGGCCACCCTCGATGAACTGTACAGGAACCCGCAACTCGAATCGTGGACGCTCGCGGGCGAGACCGACCTGGAAGACGTGACGTGGACCGTCACGTACTACGACCAGACGGGCGCGAAAGTCGACCAGCAGTCCTTCGACGGGCAGAACTTCAGCGGCGCGCAAGTCGCCGCTGGCGACGGCACGAGCGAAGTGGAAATCTCCGTGACGGGGACCGTCCCCGAGGTCGAGGCGTACTCCTACGACCCCGCGCAGACGTTCACGCTCATCTCGCTCGACCAGACCCGCGAAGGTGGCTCCAGTAACGATATCGACACGTGGACGGCCCACCACTACACCGAAGACAGCGCCGCCGCGCGCGCCGAACTCGATAGCGCACAGGCCGCGATTCAGAGTGCGAGTGGGGCCAACACGCAACAAGCCCAGCAGACGTTCAACAACGCTGTCGAAGCGTTCAACGGCGAAGAGTTCAACCTCGCGACGAACCTCGCCAACGAGGCCGAGACCAGCGCGAACCAGGCACAGCAGTCGAGTCAGACGACCCAACTGCTCATCTACGCCGCGGGCGGCCTGCTCGTCGTCGCGCTCATCGCCGGTGGCTTCCTCTACTGGCGGTCCCAGCAGACGACCTACGACAAACTGGGCTGATTCTCAGTGCGAGTCGTCGTTCCCTTCGGGGGACGAACGCCGAAGACCCGACTCGCGCCGTTTTTCGACGCTGACGAGCGACGCGAGTTCGCCGTCTCGATGCTCCGCGACGTGCTCGACGCGATCCGCGCGGCCGACAGTGACCCGAGCGTCGTCGCTGACGCGCCCGTGTCGGTCGATGCGCCAGTCACTGTCGACGACCGGCCGCTCACTGAGGTCGTCGGCGACGAACTCGATGAACTCGGCGGCGACCCGGTCGCGGTCGTCATGGCCGACCTCGCGCTCGCGACACCCGCCGCGCTCGCGCGACTGTTCGAGACCGACGGCGACGTGGTCGCCGCGCCCGGCCTCGGCGGCGGAACGAACGCGCTCGTCGTCCGTCATCCCGACTTCTCGGTCGACTACCACGGCGCGTCCATCCTCGACCACCGGCGCATCGCCCGCGACGCCGGCTGTTCGTTCACGGAGGTGGATTCGATGCGACTCGCCGTCGACGTGGACGAGCCGTCCGACCTCGTCGAAGTACTCGTCCACGGCGAGGGCCGCGCCCGCGAGTGGCTGGTCGACGCCGGCGTCCGACTCGAACGCGGGTCGGGCAGAGTCGAGGCCGTCCGCGAGCGCCGATAAGACCTTAATGGTCCACGATAAACATTGACTGGCGCGGTTGTCCGTCTGCCCGGCGGGAACTGAGGCAACGTGCGCCGCGCGCTTCCGCGTCGCGAAGACGACGTGGAAGTCGAAGTGGAGTCCGAACGTCGCGACGACGACGCGAGTCACACTCGCAACCAACTCGGGGCGAGCGCCTGACGGCGCCTCGGACGGGCCGGAGACGTGTCTGGCACCAACTATCCGGTCCCGAGCTCGACTTCCGTTTTCCTGTCTCTCCGTGCGACCCGACCCGCTGCCGTATCGGCCGCGAGTGACACGCTTTTAGTGGCTCGTCACGCACCGGGAGATATGTTCGCGGGTGCCGACGAGTACGGAGTCGACCTGACTATCGACGACGCCGACGTGGAGCGACTGCTCGCCGTCACCCCCGACGACGCCGACGCGCCGGCGGCGCTTTCGTTCTCGCGGAACGTATTCATCCCGCTGACGACCGCCTGCCGGTACACCTGCACCTACTGTACCTACTACGACGTACCCGGCGAGGCGACGCTCATGTCCCTCGACGAGGTCCGCGAGACGGTCCGCACGGGCGCTGACGCGGGCTGTACGGAGGCGCTGTTTACCTTCGGCGACGCCCCCGACGAGCGCTACACGGAGATTCACCGCCAGCTCGACGAGTGGGGCTACGACGATATCCTCGATTACCTCGCGGCGGCCTGCGAGGTCGCGCTCGACGAGGGCCTGCTCCCGCACTCGAACCCCGGCGACCTGACCCGCGAGGAGTTCGCCGACCTCGCGCCCCTGAACGCCAGCATGGGCGTGATGCTGGAGACGACCGCCGACGTGGCCGCCCACTCGGGCAACCGGCGGAAGACGCCGGGCCAGCGGCTCAACACCATCCGCGCCGCGGGCGAAGTGGGCGTTCCCTTCACGACGGGCATCCTCGTCGGCATCGGCGAGACGTGGCGCGACCGGGCCGAGAGCCTGCTCGCCATCCGCGCGCTCCACGAGCGCTACGGCCACGTACAGGAGGTCATTGTCCAGAACGTCGTCCCAAATGAGCGGTCGAACTACGAGCGCCCGTCGCTCGACACGATGCGCCGGGTCGTCGCGATGGCGCGGGTCGCGCTCCCCGAGGAGGTGTCGGTGCAGGTGCCGCCGAACCTCTCGGCGGCGGCCGACCTCGTTCCCTGCGGCGTCGACGACCTCGGCGGCGTCTCGCCGGTCACGGACGACTACGTCAACCCCGACTACGAGTGGCCGGCGCTCCGGGAACTCGCCGACATCGCCGACGAGGCAGGCGTCCCGCTCCGCGAGCGACTGCCGGTCTACGAGCGGTTCCTCCCCGACGGCGCGCGCGGAACCGAGCGGGACCGCGAGTGGCTCCGCGACCCGATTACCGACCGGCTCAGCGCCGACGACGTTCACGGGCGACGGTTCCGGAACGTCGCGCGCGGCGACGGTCCGCTGTCGGTTCCGCGGTGAGAGCCGCCCTGCTACCGGTCGGCCGTTCGGTGTCGCGTTCTACCGACGCCGAACGAGAACAGAGTAGAGCGCGACGAGCGCGGCGGTCACCGCGGGCGCGCGCCCCGAGAGCTGCGGCACGCGTTTTCTGACGAGTGTGTAACCGACGCCGACGGCGAGGCTGGCGAGGAGAACCCCTCGCGGGCCGTCGCCGAGCGTCAGGAGGCCCGGAACCGAGAGCGCCGCGGCGAGCGCGAGGTCGCCGGGCGAGCCGTCGTAGGCGGCAAGGCGGCGGGGTTCGACCCAGCGGCCGAGACTGCGGACGTAGACGCCCCGGTCGCTCCGCGCCTCCCACGGGCGGGCCTCGCTGCTGCCGCCGAGGTAGTCGGCCGCGCAGTGGAGCGCCGCCGCAACGAACCCGGTCGCCGCGGCCGCGGCCAGCGGGTCGCCCGTGACGAGCGCGACCGCGCCGAACCCGACCGAACCGACGACGAACGCCTCGACCTGATGGAGCGTCTTGCGGTGGACGCCGACGACCATATCGAGGTCGGGGAAGACGCCGCCGACGAGCGCCGCCACGACGACGAGAGGCACGGCCGCGGGGGCGACGACCGCGACGGCGGCGGCGAGCGCGAGGCTCATCGCCACGTGTGTCGGGGCCATCACGGGGCGAACACCTCCAGCACCGGTCGGCGTCGTCGAGTCGTCATCGCTTCGCCTACTCGGCGACCGAGACGTATGAGTTTCGTGGTCGGAACGAGCGCTCGCGGGCGCGGTCACCACCTCAGATATCGCACCTCAGATGCCGAACCACTCGGGCATCCGCTTTCTGAACCCCGTGTAGAACAGCGCGATGGCCACGCCGACCGCGACGGCGACCCGGACGCCACCGGAGAAGACGAGGAAGCCGGGGACGGCGAACAGGAGCGTCAGCGCGAGGTCTTCGGGCGCGCCGTCGTAGCGGACGAGATAGCGGGGCCGGAGCCACCGGCGCGCCGGGTGGACGTACACCGCGCGGTCGGAGGTGCGGTCCCACGGCCGGAGTTCATCGCCCGCGCCGAGCCAGTCGGACGCGGAGTGAAGCCCCGCCGAGAGGAAGAAAAAGGCGACCCCGACGCTGAGCGCCGACGGCGAGACGACGGCGACAGCGCCGAAAACGGCGGCCGCGACGCTGTAGTAGACGGGGAAGTGCAGCGTCTTGCGGTGGACGCCGACGAAGAGGTCCACGTCGGGGAAGACGCCGCCGACGAGCGCGCCGACGGCCGCCGCGGTCGCGAGTTCGGGAGCGACCCAGACCAGCGGCGCGGCGAGGGTCAGCCCCACGGCCGCGTGGGTGGTCGCCATCATCTCAGTCGTCTGCGGTCGCCGGGTCGCGGCGGCCGTCGAGCAGGGGCGTCCCGTCCGCGCGGGGGCCGAGCATCGGGCCGTGCGGGCCGTCGTCGGGGTCGATGGGCCGGCGGGTCCGGTAGTCCGTCGAGCGCTCGACCGGCCGGCGACCGATGGCGGTTATCATGTCGACGTAGTCGTCGAACGAGCGGAACTCGCCGAAGCCGCCGCCGGCGCGCTTCGTTATCTCCTCGGAGAGAATCGTGCCCATGAGGTCGTCCGCGCCGCAGTTGAGGAGCTTCAGCGCCTTCGCGTTCCCGAACTTCACCCACGACGACTGGATGTGGTCGACGTTGTCGAGATAGAGTCGCGCGACGGCGACCATCAGTTCGTCCTCGTCGTCGGACGCGCCGCCGGTCACGAGGCCGCGGTCGTACAGCGGCGTGTTCTGGTGGATGAACGACAGCGGGACGAACTCGGTGATGCCGCCGTAACGTTCCTGGAGGTCCCGAATCACGTCGAGGTGGAGCACGCGGTGTTTCTCGGTCTCGACGTGGCCGTACATGATGGTCGCCGTCACGTCGAGGCCGGCTTCCATCGCGCCCTCCATCCCGGCGACCCACTCGTCGGTGCCGATTTTGCCGGGGCAGATGACCTCGCGCACCTCGGGGACGAGAATCTCCGCGGCGGTGCCGGGCGCGCTGTCGAGACCCGCGTCGGCGAGGCGGCGGTAGACCTCCTCGTAGCTCCAGTCGGTGCCGCGCTTGGCGTGGTAGGCCTCCTCGGGCGTCATCGAGTGGACGTGCGCGCCGTCGACCGACATCGCCGAGAGCTGTTCGGCGTAGCTCGCGGGGTCGATGTCGTACGCCTCGGGCGGCTTGTAGTTCACCTCGGCGGCGGGATTGTCGTAAGATTCGAGAATCTCGCGGTGTTCCTCGTCGAGCACGAGAGCGGGGTGGAGGCCGGAGACGGACGTGACCTCGTAGATGCCCATCTCGACCGCGTCGGCGACGATGTCGCGGGACTCGGCGGGCGTCTTCGTGAAGCCGCCGTGATCGGCGTCCGAATCGGTCTCGAACAGGTGGGCGGTGTTCTTGAAGTTGCAGAACAGACAGCCGGTGTTGCAGGCCGTCGTCACGTTGTTGTTGAGGTTGGCGACGAACGTCACGTCGTCGCCGACCATCTCGGCGCGCCGCCGGTCGGCGGCTTCGAGCACGAGTTCCTTGCGTTCGGGGTCGATTCCCTCGCGGTCGGTGCCCGTCGTGATGAGTTCGACGCCGTCGTCGACCGTGAGGCGCTCGCCCGCTCGCGCCTTCGCCAAGGCGTTCTCGAACGACTGGTCTGTCTCCGGGACGTGGTCGAACCCGAAGTCGTCGTGGGCGGCACCGGTCATGCTCGTTTGAAACGCGCCACGGTCCTAAAAACGGGGCGGTACCGGAACACCGACCGCGGGACGCCGCGGCGGAGAAAGCGTTAGGACGCCCCGTCGTGTTGTGTCGGGCATGGAACACTCCCCGTCTTCGGAGACCGAATCCTCCCACGGCGACGACCGCGAGAGCCTGCTGTTTTCGGCGCTCGTCGGCGCGGTCGCCAGCGTTGTCCTCTCGCCGCTCCCGGGGTCAACCGTCCTCGGCGGCGCGGTCGCCGGCTACCTAACCGGGAGCGACCGCGAACTCGGCGTGAAGTCCGGTGCGGTCTCCGGACTGTTCGTCAGCCTCGTCGGCGTCGTTCTCGGTATCGTCGTCTTCGGCTTCTTCAGCATCTTCGCCATCGGCGTCGGCCCGCGCGGGTTCGGTCTCGGCATCCTCGGCATCGCCATCGTCGCGCTGTTCGGCCTCGCCTTGCTCCTCGTCTACACCGTCGGCCTCGGCGCGCTCGGCGGCTACCTCGGCGCGTACCTCCACGAGGAGTTCGCCTGAGCGCGCCCCACGCGGACCCGCTTACTCTCTTGCCGACCCGTCTCGCCCCGGTGCTCAGGACTCGGTTTCGACGCCGGTGAACTCGAAACGAGCGCCGCCGGCGTCGCTCTCTCCGACCGAGACCGTCCAGCCGTGGGCGTCGGCGACGTTCGAGATGATGGTCAGTCCGAAGCCGATGCCGGCGGTGCCGGTCGAAAAGCCGCTGTCGAAGATACGCGAGCGGAGTTCGGGCGGAACGCCCGCGCCGTCGTCTTCGACGTAGAAACCGTCGTCGAGCGCGCCGACGGTGACGGTGACGCGGTCCTGCCCGCTGTCGTCGGACCCCGAGTCACACGGTGAGCCGTGCTCGACGGCGTCACCGGACACAGTCCGGTTGCCTGTGGAACCGTGTTCTACAGAGTTCCGCATCAGGTTCTCGAACAGTTGGTGGAGCCGGCCCGCGTCGGCGGCCACGGTCCGGTCGGACGCGACGACGAGCGTCGCGTCCCCTGTTTCGACGTTCTCCCAGCACCGCTCTGCGGTTTCGGCGAGGGAGACTGGCGTCGTGGCGAACGCGTCGGTTCCCTGCCGCGCGAGGACGAGCAGTTCCTCGGTCAGTGCGTTCATCCGGTCGTGCGCCCGCGCCACCGCCGCGAGGTGGTCGTTGTCGACCGCTTCCCGGGCGAGGTCGAGGTGTCCCGTGGCGACCGAAAGCGGGTTGCGGAGGTCGTGGGAGACGACGCTCGTGAACTCGTCGAGCCGACGGTTCTGGGCTTCGACCTCGCGTTCGACGTCTCGGCGCGCCGTGATGTCCGTGTAGACCGCGTATATGGTGTTCTCGCCGACCGGGACCGACCGGAGGAGGAAGTCCTTCTCGCCGTCGGCGGTTCGCCTGCGCACCTCCGTCTGGACGAAATCGCCGGCGCGGACCATCTCCGTGAGCTTTGCGGCCTCGTCGAGACGGTCGTCCGGCGCGACCACGTCGTCGATGGCGCGGCCGACGACCTCGGATTCGTCGTAGCCGAACGTGGCCTCGAACGCCGGGTTGACCGCGCGGATGACGGACTCGCCGTCGACGAACTCCGAGTCGATGATGCAGTCGGCGCTGTTCTCGAACAGGGCGGCGTACTGGTCGCGTTCGACCCGAAGCCGGCGCTCGAAGCTGAGCCGCTGGAGCGCCGCGTTCGTGTGGGCGACGAGCAGTTCTGCGAGTTCGAGGTCGATTTCGTCGAACGCGCCGGTCTGCTCGGAGACCGCCTGAAACACGCCGAACGAGCCGATGGCGACGCTGAGCCCGGAGCGGTAGTCGCCGAACTCGGGGCGGCCGAACGCGTGGAGTTCCATGTCGACCGCGCGGTGGGACTCGCCGGTGCGGAACGTCTCGCCCATCGCGCCCGCGTCCTTCGGGACCGGTCGGAGTTCGCGGTCGGTCGGCGTCGACGACTGCGCCCGGGGGACGAACCGGTCCGCCTCGGCCTCGAAGGCGAAACAGATGTCGAGGTTCAGGATTCGCTCCGCCGCCTCGACGGTCTCCTCGTAGATATCGTCGGCGTCGGAGGCCGACGCGAGCCGCATGGCGACGCCGTGGAGCGACGTTATCTTCCGCTCGGTGCGCTGGATTCGGCGTTCGAGCCGGGAGACGATGTCGCGTTCGGTGCGCTGGGCCTGCGAGCTACGGTAGCGGGCGACCGCCGCTCGGACGCGGTCGGCGAGGCGGTCATAGGAGATGGAGTCGACGTCATCAGAAACGCGGTGGACGGTCGGGTCGGCGGCGAACGGGTCGGTGCCGCCACCCTCGTCGCCGTCATCCGACTGGCCGGGACCGAGGAGGACAACCGGGACGTCGGGATGGCGGTCGCGGACGAGCGCGACGACGTCGGCGGCGGTGTGTTCGCCGAACTGCCGGGGGACCAAGAGGCAGTCGACCGTCCGGTCGTCGATGCGGGCGAGCGCGGCACCGAGGTCGAATTCGACGGTGACGGACACGTCGTGGCGGTCGAGCGCGGCCGCGACGGCGTCCGCCCGTGTGCGGTCGGGTGCGACGAAGAGAACGGACGGTGCCGTCCCCGCCGAGGCCCCCGGCGAGGGAGACCGAGTCATGCACCGACATGACGGGGAGAGAGCATCAATTGATTGGTGAGTGTAACCGGGCGCTCGTGCACTCGGCCACCACCTATTTGCCGCGGGCAACGTGAACTAGTGGCCCGATGTCCGACGACACCGAAGCGGACGTGACCGACCGCGAACCGAGCGTCGAAGACGACGACGGCCACGGCGTCACGGTCGACGGCGGCGGCGACGCCGGCGCGTCGTCGCCAGAGGAGTCCGAGGAGGTCGACGCCGAGCGACCGGACGATGCCGAGGAACCGGACGCCGAAGACGAGATGAGAGAACAGGAAGCAGCCGAGACGGAGAACGTCGACAACCACCGCGACGACGAGCCGTTCGACTCCTGACGGGGCGGCAACGCGGTCACGCTCAGACTCGTCTGACTCGTTTTTCGACTTCGGGGAGGAACGCCGCGAGGTCCCCGCGGACGACCCGGTCGGCGCGGTCGTCGTACTGCGTCGCGTCGAAGTTGACGACGACTAGCGAGCCGCCCTCGGCGGCCCGGCCGGCGAGGCCAGCCGCGGGGTGGACCGTCAGCGACGACCCGAGCGACAGGAACACGTCGGCGTCGCCGGCGAGGCGGTTGGCCTCGCTGTAGGCGACGCGGGGGAGGCGCTCGCCGAACAGGACGACGCCGGGCTTGAGCAGGCCGCCGCAGTCGTCGCACGTCGGCGGCGCGTCGCCGGCGCGGACCGTCTCGAACGCGGGGCCGGCGTCGGTTCGCGCGCCGCAGTCCTCGCAGACGACCTCCGCGGCGTTGCCGTGGAGTTCGACGACGCGGTCCGAACCGGCCTCGCGGTGGAGGCCGTCGGTGTTCTGCGTCACGACTGCGTCGAGGACGCCGCGCGATTCGAGGGCTGAAAGCGCGTCGTGACCGGGGTTCGGCTCGACGCCGTCGGGAAACATGCGCTCTTGGAGGCGGACGCGGTCGCGCCAGAAGCCCGCGGGGTCGTTGACGAAGCGGTCGCGGTGGAACGACGCTGGGTCGAACTCGGTCTCCCAGATGCCGTCGTCGCCGCGGAAGTCGGGGATGCCCGAGGCCGTGCTCATCCCCGCGCCGGTGAAGGCGACGGCCGTGTCGGCCTCGCGGAGTCGCCGGGCGACCCACGCGGCGTCTGATTCGAGGGCAGCGTCCATAGCCGAACGGAGGGCACAGCCGCGAAAAAGCGATACGATTCGTTCGGTGCGCTCGTTCGTGCATAGATTCGTCTCGTCTCCGACCGAGATACGCACGGAAGTGGAAGCTTCTTAGTGGGATGAGTCCAGAGGACGACCATGACCAGCGTGAAGGACTTCCGCGTCGAGGAGGAGCCGACGGCGACCGACCTCGGGCGGGGCCGCTTCGTCTTTTCGGACCGCTACTCGGTGTTCGACTGGGGCGAGATGCCCGACCACGTCCCGAACAAGGGCGCGAGTCTCTGTCTCATGGGCGCGTACAACTTCGAACTGCTCGACGTGAACCACGTCCCGACTCACTACCTCGGCGTCGTCGAGGACGGCGAAGTCAAGGAACTCGGCGAGTGCGAGTCGCCGCCGACGGAGATGGCCATCGAACTCACGCAGGTGCCCGACCTCCCCCACGAGGACGGCGCGTACGACTACGACGCCTACCACGAGGCCGCCGGCGACAACTACCTCATCCCGCTGGAAATCGTCTTCCGCAACACCGTCCCCGTGGGGTCGAGCCTCCGGCGTCGCGGCGAGCCCGCCGACTACGGCCTCGACGCCGACGAGTGGCCCGACGAGGCCGTCTCCCTTCCCGAGCCGGTCGTGGAGTTCTCCACGAAGTACGAAGAACAGGACCGCTATCTCTCCCGCGAGGAGGCCGACGACATCGCCGGAAAGGTCGACCTCGACCGCCTCGAAGAGCTCGCGCTCGCCGTGAATCACGTGCTGACCGAGCGCGCCGAGACGGCCGGCTTCGACCACGAGGACGGCAAAATCGAGTGTCTCTACCACGACGGCACCGTCAAGGTCGGCGACGTGGTCGGCACCTTCGACGAGAACCGGTTTTCCTACGGCGGCCAGCAGGTCTCGAAAGAGGTCGTCCGCCAGTACTACAAGCGCGTCCAGCCCGAGTGGGTCGAGGCCGTGAAAGACGCGAAGGCCGAGGCCATCGAGACGGGCGAGCCGAACTGGCGCGAGAACTGCGCGGTCGAGCCCGACCACTTGCCCGCCGACATCGTCGAGGCGCTGTCGGACCTCTACTGCGCCGGCACCAACGCCTACGTCGACCACGACTGGTTCGACGCGCCGGCCATCGAAGACGCCGTGGCTCGCGTTCGGGACTTATAACCGGCCGAACGGCGGCTTTTTTCGCATTAACGGACTATTTTTGTCGAGTGTTAGCAAGTAACAAAGCAAGCGGCCAGTGTCCGTCTAGTAGGCATGAAGTCACTAGACGTGGCGAGACGACGGTTTCTCGCTTTACTCGGGGTGGGGGGAGCACTGGTCACTGGTGTCGGGACGGTCGGGGCGACCCAGCCGACACGACTCGAAGATCCGATTCCGGAGCCCATCGAGGCGGGGCCGCAGACCGTGCGCCTCGAAATGGTGGCATCCGGGCTCACGGCACCGAACTGGGGGACTGCGGTTCCGGGGTGCGACGGCCTCGACAACCGACTCGTCCTCACTGACCAGACCGGTATCCTCTGGTCGGTGGACACCGAGACGGGAGAGAAGTCCGTCTTCGCAGACCTGAGCGAGCTGCTCGTCTCGCTCGGGGTCGGCGGCCCGGAGACGTTCGACGAACGCGGTCTCCTCGGCGTCGCGTTCCACCCGGAGTACGCCACGAACGGCTTCCTGTACACGTACACGTCGGAACCGGTGGGCGGGAGCGCGGACTTCTCGACGATGCCGGCGGGCGAGTCACCGAACCACCAGAGCGTCGTTCGCGAGTGGCAGGTTCCCGAACCCTGCAACCCTGACGCCGTCGTCGACCCGACGACCGCCCGTGAAGTGCTCCACGTCGACGAACCGCAGTTCAATCACAACGCCGGATGCCTGAACTTCGGTCCCGACGAGAAGTTGTACATCTCACTCGGAGACGGTGGCGCAGCGGACGACCAAGGGGTCGGACACGTCCCCGGCGGGAACGGACAGGACCCGGGGAACGTCCTCGGGACAATTCTCCGAATCGACCCCCGTGGCACCGACGCCGCCAACGGCGAGTACGGCGTTCCGGCGGACAACCCGTTCGTCGACCGCGACGGGTTCGTCGACGAAATCTACGCGTACGGCTTCCGGAACCCATTCCGGTTCTCCTTCGACGCGCGGACGGGCGAGTTGTACGCCGCCGACGTGGGACAAAACGACGTCGAGGAGGTCGATATCGTCGTCGCAGGCGGGAACTACGGCTGGCGCGAAAAGGAGGGACCGCTCTGTTTCGACCCGAACGGGGCCGAGCCCGGGTTCGTCTTCGAGTGCGAGTCAGGGGACGCGCCGGCGGACGTTATCGACCCGGTTGCCGCGTACGACCACGACGAGGGAATCGCCGTCGTCGGCGGGTTCGTCTCCCGTGGCGACGAACTCCCGGCGCTTCGGGGCCGCTACATCTTCGGCGACTACTTCCATCCCGCCTCGGGAGGCGGCCGCCTCTTCTATCTCGAACGGAACGACCGGATTCGGGAGTTCCGGCTCGCCGGGTTGGACGCGCTCGGGTTTGCGGTCCTCGGCTTCGGCCAAGACGCCGGTGGCGACCTCTACGTCCTCGGCAACCAGACCGGTGTTCCGTTCGGCGACACCGGGTTCGTCATGCGAATCGCCTCGGCTACCGGAGCGCGACAGTTCCGAGCGCACCTCAGCGGTGACGAAGAAGTGCCGCCGGTCGAGACGAACGCGCAGGGACAGGCGACCGTCGCGTTCGACGACGACCGAACCGAGTTCGACTACACCCTGCTCGTCGCCAACGTTGACGACGTGGTGGCGGCACACATCCACTGCGCGCCCGACGGCGTCAACGGGCCGGTTGGGGTGACGCTCTTCGAGGGCGGTCCCGTCTCGCCAGACGGCGTCCTCGCGGAAGCGACGGTGACCGAACCGGACGCGGACAATGGCTGTGGATGGGAGTCGATAGCCGACGTGTACGACGCCGTCCAGCGCGGCGAGGCGTACGTCAACGTCCACACCCTCGGAACTCCCTCCGGCGAGATTCGAGGGCAGTTACGGTGAACTCCGCAGTGACCTCGCTCCCGTAGCACGCTCACGGCTCGATTCGCTCGTTTTTCGCCGCACCGTCGGAGTCGTAACAGACCAATTCGACGCGGTTGCCCTCCGGGTCTGCGAAGTAGAGCGACCGCCACTCGACCCACTCGTGATACGCGAAGTCGAGGTCGAGGCCGTGGTCGCGGAGGCGGGCGACTTCGGCGTCGAAGTCGGCGGGCGAGATGCTGAACGCGAGGTGGTCCAGCGTCGTGAACGTCTGGTCGATGCCCTCGTACTCCGCGTCGTCCGTTCGGTCGAAGAGGGCGAAGACGGCCTCGTGGCCGGCGTGACTCTCGCCGAGACTGAAGAACGTCGCGGTGTCGAAGTCGCCGACGGGGGCACCGAGACCGACGATGTCGCGGTAGAACGCCCGCATCGTCGGAAGGTCCTCCACGCGGAGCGCGAACTCGCCGAGTGCACGGGCGGCACCGGGACCGTTCGGCTGGCCGTCGAGGTCGGGGGTCGGGGAACCGGCCTGCCGCTCAGAGTCTGTCATGGATCCGACTGGGCGGAGAACCGAGAAAAGCGTTAGTCCGACAGGTTGCCGGTCCGGCGGTCCGCGCCGGACCCGGTGACCTCAGTCCTCGGACGGCTCGGGCGCGAGCGCCTCGCGCTCGCCGAGGGCGTCGATGATGCCGTCGACCGGGCGGTCGGGGTTCGACGCCTGCGCCTCGCGGGTGAGGCCGAGTTGGTAGCGCTCGGGGTCGGCGCTCTCGCGGAGGCTGGTGCGCCCGCGGTGGACCGAGACGTCGTTGTTGAGGTGGAGCTTCACGGCTTCGAGGAGCGCGTCGGCCTCCAGCGGCTGGCCGCGCTCTTTTATCTCGTCGATGGTGGCGTCGTCGGGCACGTCGAAGGCGCGCTGGGTGATGATCGGCCCTTGGTCGAGGTCGGTCGTCACGTAGTGGGCGGTGACGCCGGCGATGCGGACACCCTCTTCTTTCGCCTGCCGGTAGGCGGCCGCGCCGGGGAACGCCGGGAGCAGCGACGGGTGGATGTTGATGATGCGGTCCTCGTAGCGGAAGACGACGTTCGGGCCGAGGATGCGCATGTAGCGCGCGAGGACGATGAGGTCGACGTCGTACTGTTCGAGGAGGTCGAGCAGGCGGTCTTCGTTGGCGGTTCCCTTCTGGTCGCCGATGTCGTGGAAGGGCACGTCGTAATGGCTCGCCAGCGGTTCGAGCGTGTCGTGGTTGCCGATGACGACCGAAATCTCCGCGCCGAGGTCGTCGTTGGCCCACGCCTCGAACAGCGCTTCGAGACAGTGGGACTCCTTCGTGACGAGGACGGCGATTTCGCGGGTCTCGCGGTCCGAGGGGAACCGGACCTGCACGTCGACGCCGAGGTCGTCGCCGAGGTCGGACAGCGCCGCCCGAAGCTCGTCGCGGGAGCAGGTCATCTCCGAGGTGTCGGCGTGGAGGGTCATCCGGAAGATTCCCTCGCGGACCGCCTGGTCTAAGTCCTCGACGTTGATTCCGCGCTCGAACAGCAGGGTGGTCACGTTCGCGATGAGTCCGGTCTTGTCTCCTCCGATGACCGTGATTTCGGTGAGTTCGCGAGTCATACCGTCACCTCCAGCTGTTCGAAGCTGAACATACACCGTCCTGCGTCGGCGAACGGTAAACCGCTGTCGTTCTCCGCAAGCGAATCCCTCGGGAACGACCGTGAATCACCCGCGAAAAGGAAAAGCCGACGTGAACGCGAGGCCGCCTACACCAGCGGCAGTATCGACGAGACGACGAGGACGACGACGAGACCGGTCACGGAGATAATCGTCGTCAGCGCGGTCCACGTCTTCAGCGTCTCCATCTGCGTGAGGCCGCCGATTTCCTTGACGAGCCAGAAGCCGGAGTCGTTGTACCACGAGCAGATGTTGCCGCCCGCGCCGATGACCATCACCAGATACGCGGTGTGGACCGGAAGCTGACCGGTGAGCGGGGCCATGATGCCGGCGGCCGTGAGCATCGCTGCGGTCGCGGAGCCCTGCGCGATGCGGACGATGGCGGCGATGAGCCACGCGGTCACGAGAAGCGGGATGCCGAAGCCTTCGAGGCCGTTTGCGAGGTACGAGCCGATTCCGGAGGCTGCGAGGAGCGCGCCGAACGCGCCGCCCATCGCGGTGATGGCGGCGATGTTGCCGCCGCTTTTCAGCGCCTCGGTGAGTTCGTCCTCCCAGTCGGACCGCGAGAGGTCGGACCAGCGGTAGTACGTGTAAGCCGCGGCGAGCGCGGCGACGGTCAGCGCGACGTTCTTGTCGCCGATGAACGCGACGAACGGTCGGTTGTCCACGATGAACGAGACGAGCGGCTGGAACGGTTCGGCCACCGTCACGCCTTCGAGGGCGTTGACGACGGTGAGCGAGCCGACGAGTGCCACGGCGATGACGATGGGCGCGGTGGCTTCGAGGAAGTTCGGCAGGGACGACACGTCACGCTGGGCGCGCTCCTGCAGTTCCTCCGTGGTCGTCCCCATCGCGTCGCGGAGGGGGATGTCGAGATGGCGGTTAATCCAGCGGCCGTAGACGAGGCCGCCCATAGTGGCCGATGGGACGGCGACGGTGACGCCGATGAGCATCGTGGTGCCGATGTCGGCCCCGATTTCGCTGGCGACCGCGAGCGGGCCGGGCGTCGGCGGGATGAACACGTGAGCCGTCGCCGCGCCGGCCCCGACGACGACGAGGTAGAGCGCGTAGTTGTCGCCCATCCGCGCCCGCATCGACCGCGCGAGGGGAGCCATGAGGTAGAACACGCTGTCGAAGAACACGGGGATGGCGAGCACCGTACTGCTTCCCCACAGCGCGATGTCGCTGTTTTCTCTCCCGACGAGCGACTGGAAGGAGCGGACGATGCGCTGAGCGGAGCCGCTTTCGAGCATCGACTTCCCGATGATGGCGGCCATCAGGATGGGAATCCCGATGCCGGCCATCCCGTTGCCGAACGCCGTGGCCGTCCGCGTCGCCGCGTCGGCGAGCGCGAAGTCGGGGACGAACGCCGCGTTGACGAGGCCGACTGCGAACGCGGCTATCGCCAACCCGACGAACGCAGGGAGGTCTAACACGACCAGTAACAACACGACCAACGCGAGTCCGACGGCGAACGTCAAGAGCGGACTCTGTGCGAACTCGATTGCCATGCGTGGGATAGCGTCTTCATCGGGGGCATAAAAATTATTATCATATATCATGTATGTAATTGTCTTTTATATAATTATATAAAATAATAAATGATTGAGACGCGTAATCAAAAGAGTTGTTGAGACGCGTCCGCGGCGCGCCGTCAGCTAGTGAGAACTGTCGCGTCCACGACGTAGCGTGGTCTCTGCCGGTGTCGTCGCCGGTTCGGAAAACAGTACACACATTCGTGTATATCAAACACGACCCAAAACCGTTTTTGCACATCACCACGCATCGCCACCTGATGACCACCTACACCGCGACGGTGACGGTGCGCCTCAAGCGTGGCGTGCTCGACCCCGAGGCGGAGACCACGAAGCGCGCGCTGGAACGACTCGGGTTCGAACTCGACGCGTTGCGCTTTACCGAACGGTACGAAGTCGACCTCGACGCGGCCGACGCCGACGAGGCCGAGGCCCGCGCCGACGAGATGGCAGAACGCTTGCTGGCGAACCCGACCATCCACGACTACGAGGTCGCGGTCGCCGAGGCCTGAGATGATCGCAGTCGTGCAGTTCGGCGGCTCGAACTGCGACCGCGACGCCGTGCGCGCGCTCTCCGACCTCGGCTTCGAGGCAGAGCGCGTCTGGCACGAAGACCCGCTCCCCGAGGAGACGACGGGCATCGTCCTCCCCGGCGGCTTCTCGTACGGCGACTACCTGCGCGGCGGCGCGATGGCCGCCCGCTCGCCCATCATGAAGTCGGTCCGCGAGGCGGCCGAAGACGGCGTCCCCGTCCTCGGCGTCTGCAACGGCGCGCAGATCGGCTGCGAGTCCGGACTCACTCCCGGCGCGTTCACGACGAACGCGAGCGCCCGCTTCCAGTGCGAACACGTCTACCTCCGCGTCGAGAACGCCGACACGCGCTGGACCGCGGCGTACGAGGAAGGCGAGGTCATCGAACTCCCCATCGCCCACGGCGAGGGTCGCTTCGAACTCGACGCCGAGCGCTACGAGGAGCTCGAAGCCGACGACCGAATTCTGTTCCGCTACTGCGACGAGGACGGCAACGTCACCGACGAGGCGAACCCCAACGGCTCGCTCGGGAACGTCGCGGGCGTCCTCGGCGACAGCGAGTCCGTGGCGGTGCTGATGCCGCACCCTGAGCGGGCGTCGCTGCCGCAACTCGGCAACACCGACGGTCGGGGCGTGCTGGCGGGCTTCGAGGGATAGGTGTATAAAAAAGACCGTCCGCCGCGGTGGCGGGCGGCACGGGGTCGGTTGGCGAACGTAGCGGCGTACACGATGAGCGATGTTGGAGTGTCGAGGTTTCCGACCCGCGTACCGCGTGCTATGGGGCGAGAGCGCAGGGAGCGTCCGTGGCGATCCACGCCTCGGCGTTCTCCTCTTCGCGAATCTCGAACCACCCATCCGCGTAGTAGACGGTCTTGTACGTGTGTTTCGTCATGATGGCGGGCGGCTCGGATGGACACGTCCGAACCACCGAATATGACAACGACTCACACCCTCTTTGATACGAATAGCCTATCCAACCGTTAGGATCCTGTTACTTTCGGATAGCACCCCCTAACGCGGCCGAATCGAAGAAAACGAGCTGAGATACTGGACGAACGGTCGGAGTTGCCGGCGGGCGACGGTCCGGTCCGAGACGAGGGTCGTTCGCCCGCGCGAGCGACGTGAACCCGGGTGGTGCGACGGAACGCGCCGGCCTACTTGACCAGCGGCATGTTGTAGCTCGTCTCGTTGTCGAGGACGAACTCCCACGTCGCCTCGCAGTCGCAGGACACCTGGTCGAAGACGCTCGGGTCCTGCCGCAGGTTGAAGTCCTTGACCGCCTTGAACACGAGTTCGTCGCAGTCGCCGCAGTTGTGCGCGCCGCGCTCTTGGCCGCCGCCGACGGGGTCGGAGACGACGATGGCGTCCACGTCGGCCGTCTCGCGGAGCGCGTCGGCGACCGACCAGAGCCACGGCGGGCGGTAGCCGCCGTTGAAGAACAGTTCGTCGACCATCGTGTAGCGCTGGACGTTCGTCGGGTTCATCGAGACGGTGTGGCAGTTGTCGACCGCCGCACACCGGCGGATGGACGACTTCATGTCGTCGAGCGCCTCGGGTTCCGAGAGGAACGGCGGCTTCATCAGGAGGTACGCCTTGACGCCGCCGCCGGCCGCGGCGGCCTCCTCGCAGGCGTCCTCGAAGTCCGCGAAGTCGAAGTACTTGTTCACGCAGTCGTGGCGGACGCGGTCGGTGGCGGTTTCGAGGCCGATTGCCACGTCGGTTTCGAGGCCGCGATCGGTGAAGTCCGCGAGTTTCTCGCGCGTGACGAAGTCCGGCAGCGACTCGACGACCATGCGCTCACGGTCGGCGAACGTCTCGGCGATGGCGTCGCGGGTCTCGGCGGGCACCTCGCGCTCGTCGAGGAACGAGCCGGAGGTGTAAATCTTGATGAGACCGGCCTGCTCGCCGTCGTCCATCTCCTCGGCCTCGTGGTCGAGACAGACCTGGATCTGGTCCATCAGCGCCTCGTGGGCGACGGTGCCGCCTTCGACGGACTCGGCGACGTAGCCGCACATGGTACAGCCGCCGGCGCGCGCCCACCGGCAGCCGCCGGTGTTGAGAATAATCGTCAGCGAGTCGTAGACGCCGTCGGGCGTGTTGTCCTCGTCGATCCACACCCGGGTGGGCTCGTGGGGGTCGTAGGTCTTCTGCTTCCGCGAACGGATGTCGCGCATCACCTTGTTGTGCGCGTCCATCCCGCGTCCCCGCTCGTAGACCTCGGGGCTCGGCTTACTCATTGGATACCCGTATCGGACGGGCGCGTAAAGCGGCTTCGTCTGGCTTCGTCTGGCTTCGGCGGCGGGCGGCGGCGGCCGCCGACCCTCACATGTTCCGCGAGATGTAGCGGTCGATGTCGGCGACGA
This sequence comes from Haloferax sp. Q22, assembly GCF_001482285.1. Classification (GTDB taxonomy): domain Archaea; phylum Halobacteriota; class Halobacteria; order Halobacteriales; family Haloferacaceae; genus Haloferax. The sequence continues at coordinate 60,230 of NZ_LOEP01000007.1, forward strand.
GCGACGGGCGGAACGTCCAGTAGCCCTCCCAGCGCTTCGGTTCGGTCTCAAGCGCGAGGAGAGCGACGGGTTGGCCCGGCGTCGCGCCGTCGAGGTCTCCCGCGTCACCCCCATCGGTCGCGGGGTCCCTCCCGACAGAGCCGTCGTCCGGCGGCGTGTAGACGACGAACCACGAGTCGTAGAAGTCCTCGGTGTAGCCGCCGTGGGTCAGGAGGTCGGAGTTAGACGGCGGGGTCCAGTCGGGAATCCCGTAAATGTGGGTCTGTACGTCGGTCGACGCGACCTTCTGGTAGACCGCTCGCGTCCCGCGCTCGTCTTCGATGCGGGAGAGCCGCTGGAACGACGACCGGAGCCGGCCGTTGCGGGCGCGCCACGCGTGCCGCTCGATGTATCGCGAAATCGCCACAAGCAGCAGTTTCTCCTTGTCGGACTCGGGATAGCCGCGGAGGGAAAACGGCACGTCGTCGAGTCGCGTGAGCACCGACGGGAGTTCGAACTCGTCGAGCTTCGTCTGGCCCGTCTTGTAGAGGTCCGAGTTCACGAGGAGGACGGTGTTCATCACCTCCTCCAGCGGCGAGGTCGCGACGACCTCCTGTCCCTCGGGCGTCTGCTCGGTGAGCACGACCACGTCGTCGCCGTGCGCGTCGTCCGACAGTTCGTCGACATCGACCGGCTGGTCGGCGAACGTGGTTTCGAGCATCCGCTGGACGGGGTCGGGAGCCGAGCGATTGACCACCGAAAGCGACTGACTCGCGGCGTCAATCGCGCCGAGAAAACTGTCGAGTCCCATCTGGTTCGTGGAAACGACTGACCCCCGACGAAATAGCTGTTTTGGAGGTCGGAGCCGCGACCGGCAGCGGCGACGACGGTCGAACGCGGCACCGCAGCGACAGACGTTCATATGCGTCGCCCCCGTAGGTGGCCCATGGAGCGCCGCACGCTGCTCTCGCTTCTCGCGGGCGGCCTCACCGGGGTCGCCGGGTGCGGGACGCCCGAGGGCGAGACGGAGACGCCGACCCCCGAGGAGGGGACCGACGCACCGACCGAGACGCCGACGACCGACGCGCGCGTGGAGCGGTCGCTGACGCTCTGGAACCCGACGCCGGACCCGGTGTTCACGACCGTCGTCGGCGTCCGCGGCGACCGCGACGTGTTCTTCGAGAACCGCGACCTGCTCCCCGGCGAACGGACGGCGCTCTCGGTCGCCGTCCCGACCGGGGAAACGGCGGTGCTCGTCGAGACGGACACCGGCCTGCGGGCCCGGTCGGGATGGGTCGTCGACGCGGCGTTCGAGGGGCTGGAGGTCGTCCTCGGTCGGGACGGCGCGGAGTTCTGGCGGACCGTCTCGTGCGACGCCCGAGGAGAGTGTTCGCTCGCGGCGGCAGTCCCCGACGACGGTCCGAGAATCGACCTCCCGCTCGTCGGCGACGGCTCCGCGCGGTGGTACGCACCCGCGGGCGTCGTCGTGGAGAACCCCGGTCCCGAGACGACCGCTCGACTCCGCATCGACCTCGGGGACACGGTGCTCGTCGACCAGGCGTACCGGGTCCCGTCGGGGGCGAGGCTATCGATTCCGGTGACGTACCGAAGCGGAGACTACCGCGTCGCCGTCGAGACCGACGAGCGACGCGTCGAGACGGGGTGGCCGGTGCCCGACGAGCCGACGAAGTACATCGACGTGTCGAGCGGGACGACCGGCTGTGGTCCGGCGAACACGACGCTCACGGTCGCCAACCGCGACGACGAACCCCATCGGCTCTCGCTCCGGGTCGACCCCGCGGGCGGCGGCGAGTCGTTCGACCGCGTGCTCGCCCTCGACCCCGGCGAAGTCCGCGAACTCGTCCCCGTGACGGCCTCCGGAGCGCACGCCCTGTCGGCGACCCTCGAAACCGGGGCGGCGGTCTCGGGAACGTGGTGGTCGTGCCCGCCGCGCGGCCCCGCGAGCGTCGTCGTCGATGCCACCGGAACCGTCTCGTTGCGGGTTTCCGGCCCGCAACCGGGATAAGTCGCACGGGTTGCCGCAATCCCCTGACGGTTCCGCGTCGGTCCGCGACGGGGTAACCTCGAACGGTTACATTGAGGTGGGAATCACTAACCCGACAGCGGCCGTATATAATCAACGAGGATTACAATGACTGAACTCGGTGGTTATCATGACAGGGTCGCTCGGGTGGACCTGTCATCCGGCGACATCGCGTACGAGGGAATCGACGACGAGGACGCGCGGAAGTACATCGGGGCCCGCGGCCTCGGCGTGAAGTACGTCTTCGACCAGGGACCGGACGTGGACCCGCTGGGGCCGGACAACCTCCTCGCGTTCATGACCGGCCCGCTCACCGGCACGCAGACCGTGATGAGCGGTCGAATCGCGGTCGTGACGAAATCCCCGCTCACGGGGACCGTCACCGACTCGCACCACGGCGGCTGGAGCGGCGCGCGACTCAAATGGTCCGGCCTCGACGGCCTGCTGTTCACGGGCAAGGCCGAACACCCGAGCTACGCCATCGTCGAAGACGGCGAAGTGACGCTCCGCGACGCCCGTGAAATCTGGGGCTGGGGCGTCCACGACACCATCTCCGAACTCGAAGCCGAAGTCGACGGGAGCCTCGGCAAGAACCTCTCGATAATGGCCATCGGCCCCGGCGGCGAGAACGAGGTCAAGTTCGGCTGTATCGTCAACGAGGACGACCGCGCGTCCGGCCGCGGCGGCACGGGCGCGGTCATGGGCTCGAAGAACCTCAAGGCAATCGTCGTGAAGTCCGGCACGAGGATGCCGAAACCCGCCGACGCCGACACGTTCAAACAGGGCTACCAGCAGGCGATGCAGCTCATCCGCGAGTCCGAGGTCACCGCGCCCAACGAGGGCGGCCTGTCGCTGTACGGGACGAACGTCCTGATGAACGCGGGCGAAGAGCTCGACGGCCTCCCGACGAAAAACGGGAAGTACACCTCGACCGCAGCGATGCGAGACGCCGAGGGCGCAGACATCGACTCCGAACGCGTCTCCGGCGAGAACGTCCGCGAGAACATCCTCGTCGACGAGCCGACGTGTCACTCCTGCCCGGTTGCCTGTAAGAAGGAAGTCGAGGTGTCGGTGATGCACAAAGGCGAGGAGCTGAACGTCCGCGGCGAGTCCTACGAGTACGAGTCCGCCTACGCGCTGGGCCCGAACTCCGGACACACCGAGCGCGACGAAATCGCCGTCATGATCGACCGCTGTAACGACATGGGCGTCGACACCATCGAGATGGGCAACATGATGGCGATGGCGATGGAGATGTCCGAGCAGGGCAAGCTCGACGGGCTGAGCGAACAGCTCGACTGGGGCGACACCGAGCGCATGATCGACCTCATCACCGAGGTCGCGAACCGCGACGGCGACCTCGCAGACGCCCTCGCGGAGGGGGCGAACGGCCTCGCAGAGCGCTTCGACGCATACGACAACTCGCTGGCCGTCAAGGGCCAGACCATCCCGGCGTACGACCCGCGCTGCATGAAGGGCATGGGCATCGGCTACGCCACCTCGAACCGTGGCGCGTGCCACCTCCGCGGCTACACGCCGTCCGCCGAGATTCTCGGCATCCCGGAGAAGCACGACCCCCACGAGTGGCGCGGCAAGGGCGAGCTCGTGGCGCTGTTCCAGGACATGCACGCCATCTCGGACTCGTTCGACATCTGCAAGTTCAACGCGTTCGCGGAGGGCATCGAGGAGTACGTCCTGCAGTACAACGGCATGACCGGCCGCGACGTGACCGAAGAGGAACTGCTCGAAACCGGCGACCGCATCTACACGTTAGAGCGGTACTACAACAACCTCGCCGGCTTCGACGGCTCCGACGACTCGCTGCCGGGACGCTTCGTCGAGGGCGACGAGGCGATGCCGGGACAGGGCGCGTCTGAGGGTCAGCTGTGCGAACTCGACGAGATGAAAGAGGAGTACTACGCCCGCCGCCAGTGGGTCGACGGCGTCGTCCCCGACGAGCGTCTCGACGAACTCGGTATCGACATCGGCCCCGGCACGGGCGTCTCCCGCGGCGACTCGCCTGCACCCGCCGACGACTGAGCCGACGACTGGAACGACCACCCGGTCCGACCCGGTCGCGGTCGACACCCACTCGACTCACGCATTTTTCGACCGATTACGAACCCCAGTAGCGGCGAGTCCGCCGACGAGCGCCGCGGCGGCGACGACGCCGAGTCCGATGAACGCCGTCGGAGAGACGAGTGGGAAGTCGACGACCGGCCCGACGAGGTGGAACGCGGCACCGACGACCGCCGCGCCGACGGCGAGTCGAACCGAACCCTCCCCGCGGTACGTTCGCGCCCCGACGCGTCCGAGCGCGAGGCCGTAGGCGACGAACGGAAGTTCGTACACCCAGTAAACCACCGGGAAGCCGCCGGCGGCGAACGTATAGAGCCGGTAGTAGTCGCCCTCGTAGACGACAGCGTACAACCCCTGTCCCGGGGCCGTGTAGTCGCTGTAGAAAAAGCGGTCTGGCCAGTCCTCGTCGCCGTAGACGATGTGTGAGCCGTCTGGCGATTCGATGGCCTGCCGAACCGCATCCTGTGCGTCGGCGTCGAGTTCGTCGTACCGAAGCACGGGCGTCTCGTCTCGGACCTGCGACGCGTCGATTTTCGACGCCGAGAGAGACACCTGCTCCGACCAGTCGGCCATCGTCACCGGCGCGCCGACGAGCGAGACGGCGACGAGGAGCGCGAAGACCGATGCGACGAGTCGCCGGGACATAGGCGTTCCACGTTGTCAGATCGGTGAATATCTTCTGGGGCCGACGCCGACTATCGGAACGGGGAGAGCGACGCCACCGCCCCGCCGAGGCCGCCGAAGACGACGCCGAACACCAGTCCAGAGAACGCCCCCCAAAGCGGGAGGCCGACCGAGTCCCCGTCGAGGTCGGTCGGGTGGAACCCGGTCGAACCGATGCGGACGAACCCGTCCGCGTTCGGGGGCACGTCGCCGAGGCCGACGCGAGCGACGAGCGCGGCGACGGCGACTGCGGCGGCGAAGCCGAGCGCGACCGACGACCCCGTGACGAATCCCTCTGCGGGGCGTCGGGACCACGCCGCGAGGCGCGCTGTGACGATGCCCGCGAGGAAGACGCAGGCGGGCGGCAGTGCGCCAAGCCAGTACCACGAGTCGGCCGCGCCGTCGAACCCGTCGACGAGGTTTCGGAGGACGACCGCGCGACCGGGGCCGGTCGTCTCGACGAGTCGAACGGGCAGGCCCATCGCGCCGCCGAACGTCCAGACGGGGACGAACACGGACGGGACGGGTTTTCCGGCGGTCATCTCGGTCGCGGCGTCGAGCGTCGAAAACGAGCCGTCGGTGGCGAGGGCGAGCCAGCCGGCGACCGCGAGCGTGCCGGCGACGAACGCGGCGACGCCGGCGGCGAACCCGGTCGGAAGGAGGGCGCGACCCTCGTCGTCGCGGGGGAGTGAGTAGAGACGCGGGAGCGAGGAGGGCATGCGTGCGACCGTGGTCGCCCGCGAGACGAGTATCTTGGGGGAGGCGACGGGTCAACGAACAGGGCTGGCGGCGCTCAGACGACGAACCGGAGAACCCAGAGCGCGCCCATGCCGACGAGGATGGTCGCGAGCACGCGCTCGGTGTACCACGCGGCGAGTGCGGCCAGCGCGCCGGCGATGAGTTTCTCGTTGCCGACGGAGACCGCGAGGTCGCCGGTGGGCGCGAGGAGCGCGGGGAAGACGAGCGCCGCGAACACGGCTGCAGGGACGTACTCAAGCGCCGACTCGACCGCCGGCGGCACGTCGTCGATGCGGCCAAACAGGTAGATGAACGACCCGCGGATGGCGAACGTGAGGACGCCCGCGAGGGCGATGACGATCCAGACGGTCGCCGAGTCGTAGCCGGTCGGCATTCAGGCATCGCCTCCGAGGGATTCGACGCCGAGGCCGGCGAGGACGCCGACGACGGCCGCGACGATGATGTCGAGGTGGAACGGGACGCCCGCGACGACGACGCCGGTAGCGACGAGGCCGCCGACCAGACACGACGCGCCGGACGCGCGGTCCTTCAGCGTGGGGACGAGCAGGGCGAGAAAGACGAGCGGTGCGGCGAAGTCGAAACCCCACTCGGGCGGGAGCCCAGAGCCGAGCAGCGCGCCGGCGACGGTCGTCACCTGCCAGACGAACCACAGCGACGCGCCCGCGCCGACGTAGTACGCGAAGCGGTCGGTCTCGCCGTCGCGGCCGTAGCGGGCGATGGAGACCGCGTACGCCTGGTCGGTCAGGAGGTACGACGCGAGCGCCTTCGACCGGGCGGTCAGGTCGCGGAAGTACGGCGCGATAGAGGCTGAGTACATCATCGTCCGGAGGTTGATGACGACCGCCGTGCCGACGACGATTGCCAGCGGCGCGTCCGCGCCGAGGAGTTCTATCATGGCGAGTTGTGACGCGCCCGCGAAGACGAGACTGGAAAAGCCGAGGGCGTGCGTGACCGACAGCCCCTGTTCGACGGCCGCGACGCCCGCGACGAGGCCGAACGGCGCGATACCGAGTTGGAGCGGCCCCGCGGCCCGGACGCCGTCGAGGAGGTCGGAGGAAACGGTTGGCATCTGTCGGTAGCAGGTCGCGGCCCCCGAAATAGCCGTCTATCGTCGGGCGGTTTGCCGGCTTTTCGGCCTACCGCCTGACAACGGCGACCTCACGGATTTCGAGCGCCGTCTCGAACTCGTCGCGGCGGTCGGCGTCCGCGCCGACACGTCGGAGATGTTCGGCGTGCGCCCGGCGGACCGCGTCGACCTCGCGGTGCGAGAAGTCGAGGTCGAGTCCCTTCGTGTCCCAGTGGCCCAGCGGGACGAGAAACACCGCCGTCTCGTCGTCCTCGTGGACGCATTCGAACCCCTGTGCGTACTCGGTCGCCCGCCCGTCGAGGTACGCCTGCGCCCGGTCGAGCAACAGCGGGAGGCTGCTTGCGGGGACGCTCGCCTTCGCGGCCGCGAGCATGATGGCCGTGCCGTCGATGGCACCGCCGCGGGGCGCGTCGTCGTCGCCGTCCGGCGCGAGGCGCTCGCTGAGTCGTTCGCGCCCCGGCCGCCGGTCGCCGTCGGCTCCCACGGTCATCCCCCCGCGCGCATCGCCTTTCGGGCGAATCGCTCGACGAGGTCGTCGAGCGTCTCCTCGTCGCCCTCGAACGCGAGTTGCACCTCGGTGAGCTGGATACTGCTCGTTATCGTGACCTCCTCGGTCTCGATGTCGACGGCCCAGTCGGGGCCGACCACGCGGCCGTCGCCGTCGGCCTCGCCGCCGAGTCCTTCGAGGTACTGAATCGCGAGGCGGGGCGAGATACCGCGGAACGCTCGCTGGCGGCGCGCCACGTCAGCCCCCTGCGACCGGCGGGAAGACGCTCACGGCGTCCCCGTCGTCGAGCGTCGTGGCCATCCCCTCGAGGTGGACCACCTCGCGCCCGTTTTTCAGCACGTTCACGTGCGGCTTGACCTCGCCGTCTTCGATGAGTCGGCCGGCGAGACCGTCGTACTCCGCTTCCAGCGACTCGAGGACGTCTCCGACGGTCGCGTCGTCGTCGACCCGCCAGTAGATGGACTTCTGGCCCACTACCTCCCGAAACGTCGCGAAGAAGCGTAATTCGAGTTCCATACCCCTTGTCGGCGTCCACGAGACAAAAAGGTACGTCGCGGGTGGCCACAGCGGACGGTCGGCCGGACTTATCGGAGTCACTAATTCAAATAAACTGCAAGATTATCGTCTGAAAGATCTCAACCAATTAAGTAGAAAGAGCGTCGAAACGTCTCGATCGAATGGACATTCCAAGCGCCTTCGATACCGACCCGCGCGGGCCGGATAAGTGCGGTCGGTGCGAACCGTTCGACAACGGTCGAATCATCCCCAATTAGTGTCGAACGGCCCGGCCGATTACCGTCCCGCGTCGCGGACCTCGATACGACCGACGGACTCGACGGTGACGACGAAGTCGGCGTAGTCGAATTCGAGCGACGCACCCGTCACACGCGGTGCTCCGGGCGTGTTGCGGCCGAACAGGGCGTCGAGGGCGTCGGTGTCTACGTGCTCTGTGAGCGGCGGTAGCTCCGTCGGGTCGCGGCGCGTGTGTTGGTTCACGGCCGCGGCGACCGCCTCAGAGATCGGTTCGGTACGCTCGCAATCGTACCAAACCCGTGTCGGTTCGAACTCGTCTCGGAACTGCGTGTCTGATGTGATGATGGTTTCGTCCCCCCAGTATCGTCCGTTCGATACGTTGTTTTGTTGTGTTATATTTCTTGCGTACTATCGGTATGTTCCTTTGCAAGTGTTGTAGTAATACAATACTATCAGTCGGAATCGACTGCTAAACAGGCCGAGAGCGGCGAGTTATCGGAACATCGACCCGCGATGACGGCGGAAACCGGGGTGGCACGTCACCGCGAGCATGTTCATGGGGCGGAGGAGACGGCTCGGGAGGGACAAAAAGAGGTGGCAAACGAACGAATCGGAATGGAACGAGCGGGGACGTAATCGCCGTCCCGACACCGCGCGGACTGGTCCGGTCAGGCAGCGGGTGCCACGTCGGTCCCCCACGTGACGCGGCGGTACGACTCGTCGAGGGCCTGCGCGTCCTCGGGGAGGAGGGCCGCGACGAGGAACGTCGGATACTGCTCGAAGTGGTCGACCAGCGCGGCGATGCGTTCGGCGTCGATGGCCTCGACAGAGTCGAGCAGCATGAACGGGACTTCCTCGTACACCTCGTGGACGAGGTAGCCCGCGAGGGCGAACACGAGGCCGACGACCTCGCGCTCGCTCTCGCTGAGGTGGTCGATGGAGTCCTCGTACACCGCTCCGGAGTCGGACGCGCGGACGATGTGGAGTTCGAACTGGGTCTTTTCGACCTTGCGACGGCCCTCTCGGACCCGACGTTCGACCTGCTCCAGCCAGACGCGCTCGATGTTGTCGTAGCCGAGGAGGTCAAGGACCGTCTCCATCTCCTCGTTGAACGCCTCGACGGCTGCGGTCGTCAGCGACCGAATTCGGGTTCGCGCATCCTCGAGTTCCTCCGTCACCTGTTCGCGTTCGAGTTCGAGTGCTTCGCGCTCATCGAACCGGTCGTCGAGCGCGTCGAGGTCGTCGTGGACCGACGCGAGGTCGTCGCGTGTCCGGTCGAGCGTGAACTCGACCTCGTTGAGCTTCTTGTGGAGTTCGATGAGGTCGCCTTCGGCCTGCCCGCGGAGGTCCGACGCGTCGGCTTCGAGCGCTTCGACCCGTTCGGCGAGCTTCTCGCGCTGGTCGGTCAGCGAGTCGATTTGCCCGGTCCGTCGGTCGAGTTCGTCTTCGAGGCGCTGAAGCTTATCCCGGAGCTTCCGGCGGTCGCGCTGGGCTTGTTCCGCCGCCCGCATCGAGCGTTCGAGTTCGTCGAGTTCGCGGCGGAGTTCGGCGCGTTCCTCGCGCTGTTCGTCTCTGACCTCGCGGAGGCGGTCGGTCGTCCCCCGAATCTGGTCGCGGTCGACCTCGGTGCCGCAGGTCCAGCAGGTGATCGTCTCCGAGGAGACGAGTTGGTCCGTCACCGAACCGCCACCGACCGCGCCCAGCGAGTCCTCGACGAGGTCGGCCTTGCCTTCGAGCACGTCCTCCGTGTACTGGACGATGGTCTGGAGCTCCGAAATCGTCGAGTTGAGCGACTCGATACGCGACCGAATCGACTCGATGCGGTCGTTCGCCTCGCCGCGGTCGACCTCGTCGGCCTCGAACGAATCGAGTTCCGACTGGAGTTCGGAGCGCTCCTCGCGGAGCGATTCGACGCTCTCGCGCTCGCTCTGGAGGCGGAAGCGGACCGTTTCGAGGTCCGACCGCGCCGACTGGAGGTCCGACAACACCTCGTCTAACGCGGCTTGGTTCTCGCGTTGCGATTCGACCGTCTGGTCTTCGGCCTCGATTTCGGCTTCGAGGTCGTCGCGCTCGGCTTCGAGGTTCTCGATTTCGGCTTCGAGGTCGTCGCGCTTCGCTTCGAGCGACCGGCGGTCGGCCTCGAGCGAGTCGAGCGAGTCGAGTTGTGTTTCCACCTGCGTCCGTCGGGTCTGGAGGCGCTCGATTTCGGCCTCGATGGCGTCGGTGTCGACCGGTGCCATGATGACGTCGTGGAGGTCCCGCTCCGAGACGACGGCCCGGCGCGCCTCGTTTGACCCGAGAAGGAACGCAAAGCGGTCGGCGGTCGTCGTGTCTTGGAGATACGGCGTGCCGTCGGTCGCGACTGACCCGTTCTCGCGGGAGAGGATGCGGGTGTAGGTCCGGCCGTCCAGTTCGAGTTCGACCGACCCCTCGTCGGCGTCGCCCTTGAGACTGGCCGCGTCGCTCCCGAACGCGCCCATAAGCGCGCGCAGGAATGACGTTCGGTTCGTCGCGTTGCGTCCGGTCAGAACGGTGACGCCGGGTTCGAGCCCGACGGTTCGTTCGTCGATACCACCGATGTTTCGTATACGGACAGTCGCCGTCTGAAGTGCCTCTGAATCGTTCATGTTTCGGATGTGGTGTGTTGGTGAGCCCGAATCGCTACTCGTCGCTCTCGTGTTCGCAGTCGCAGTGCCCGGAGTTGAGGAGCGTCGTCGGGGTCATTCGAGTGTCGCAGTCCGTGCAGGTGACGCGGATGTCTACTTCGACCTCGTAGGTGCCGATGAAGACCGCTTCGGCCTTCACTAAACGGTCGATAACATCGATAGTCACCGTCCGAAGTCGGGATCGGAGCTTCCGAATCGTCGCGAGTCCCGACTCGGTCGCGCTCTGTCCGTCTTCGTCGTCTTCACGTTCGACGTTTCGGTGTCGTTTGAGGTAGTTATACACCGACTGATAGGAGATGATGTCCGACTCCAACTGGTCGATGTCGACGCCGCGCTCGCGGAGCGTGTTCCGCGCGTCGGTGCGGCTCCCCGCGGTCACATCGTCGCTTGTCAGGAGCCGGTAGAAGTTCTCCGCCTCCCCGTCGAGGACGTGCGCGCCGGCCTGGTCCAGCGCGGCCCGGATGAGTCGCTTGTTCACGTCAGCTTCGAGTTCGCGGAGGCTCCGTCGCTCGCGACCCTCGCCGAGCCACGCGTCAACAAGGTCGTCACCGAGGCCGTCAAGACCGTACCGGTCCGCGATGCGCTCTATCTTCGGACCTCGGCCGCCGCGGCGGGAAACCGTGCTTCCAGAATCTCGCATTGTGACCTCGCTACCCGGACCTTAGCGTGCAGTACCCTAAACGTTACTTATGGATTATCAGAGGTGATAAAACTAGAACACAAACGAGTTACACGACATACGCCGACGTTCTTACGGATTCCGGGGAATAAATGAGAGATATCAGTAAACGAGAGAACCACCCGATGCTAGACGACGGCGGGTTTTCGCCATTATTCCTCACGAACTGTCACCCAGAGGTGGACCTCCCGGTAAGCGTTATCAACCGTCGGCGACGCCGGCGGTGCGCCCTCGTAGAGGAGGTACGTCAGTCGCAGGCGCTCGCCGGTCATCGTCGGGCGGACCTCGTGCGGCTCGTGCCACGTCTCGTTGTGTTCGAGTCGGGGCGTGAACGTCCGGAGTTGCTCTGACTCCAATACGGTCGTCGAGTTGTTTGACACCTCGACGCGCTGGAGCACGGTGACGACGGTGTAGTTCACCGTCCGGTGTTCCTGGTTGCCGACGCCGAGGACGAGCGACGCGGGCTCACCGCGGACGAGTTCCTCGGGGTAGTTGTCGGCGGTGAGTTCGTCGTCGCCGTCTTCGGTCAGGAGATACAGTTCCGTGAACGACTCACCGTCTTTCGGCACGGCCACCGCGTAGCCGACGCTGGCGGTCGCGAGGACCACGCTCACCACGAGGACGACGTTCAGCATCGCGTCGGTCCCCGACGCCGGGTTGAACAGTTCGTCGCGCGCGGCGGCGAACCAGCGCTGGTAGGGGACTTCCAGCCGTTCTTCTTCGGGGAGCGCCGACCGGCGGGCCGCCGCGAACGCCGTGGCGACGAGCGTGAAGCCGCTCACGGCGACGAGGATGGGCACGAGTCGAATTCCCCACGGCGTGAAGTTGAGGACGAGCCCGATCAGGGGGACGACCGCGATGCTCGTCCCGAACGAGAGCGCGACCCGCTCGATACCGTCGATTCCGCCCATCCGGTCGTGGTCCTCGGGGGCGTCTATCGGCGGACCGCGCTCGGGGAACAGCGCCGCGATGAGGGCGTAGCCGGGGATGAAAAGCACGAACGGCAGGCCGACGATGACTCGGAGCGGCGTCCCCTCCAGCCCGGGCGTGAGCGTCGCCACGAGCGTGAGCGCGACCCCCGCGAGGACGACCGCGAGGTCGGCCGGGAGCGTGCGAAGCGGCTCGGGGAGGAACAACCGCCAGTCTTGGCGCTGCGACATCTACCCGAAGTGGGAAACACGAGCACAAAAATCATTTGTCAGCCGCCGGCGGCCGCGGCTGCGCTACTCGACCGGGCCGACCGGCTCCGACGCGCCCGCACCGTCGCCCGAATCAGCCGACTCGGGCGCGCCTGACTCGTCCGGGGCGACGAGCGAATGGGCCGTCTCGACCAGTTCGGCGGCGTCCGCGTCACTCACCGAGAGCCCGCTGTAGGCCGCGCGCTCGTAGCCCGCGGTGAGCGATTCGAGCGGGTCGGCGGGCGCGACGCCGGCGTCGACACACCGGTCGCAGAACTCCCAGTGCGTCGCGGCGTCGTCGACGTCGGCGGCGGCCCCGAGCGATTGTCGAACGCCCGCGTAGGCCACGACCACCGCGTCGTTCGGCCGCCCCGCGTCAAGTGCGTCGGCCGCCGAATCCAGCGCCGAAGCCTCGGTCGTCGCCTGCTCTGGCTCGGCCGGTTCGTCGCTCTCCGTCGCGGCCGATTCGGCGACGGTCGCCGCTCCAGCGTCGTCGGCGCCGTTCCGCCGGAGGAGCACGGCGGCGACAAGACCGACAACTGCGGTCCCGGCGACGACCCACGCGAGGTCGAGCGGGTCGAACGGGAGCCCGCCGGAAGCGCCGTTTCCGGCCTCGTCCCCGGTGGCACCGTTCGAGAGCCGGATGCTCGCCATCGCGTCGGACGATTCGAGGTTCGTCCCCTCGCCGTCGAAGGCGACCGAGACGGTCGCGTTCTCGGTGGTCACACCGCTCGGAAGGTCGATAGTCGTCCGGTACGCGCCCGATTCGCCGGTCGTCGTCACGGCGACCTCGCGCTCGTTGACGCTGACGGCGACCGACTGGCCGCTCACGGCCTCGCCCTCGTCGGTTTCGAGGCGACCTTCGACGACGACCGTTCGGTCGGCGGTCTCGCGGGCGCGCACGTCGAGCGTCGTCCCTTCGGTTTCGAGCGGGACCGCAATCGTCGCCGGGGCGAACGCGACCGCCCTGCCGTCGCCGTCGGGTGCGATGCGAATCGACGCCGTGTCTGTCGCGGTCGCGGGGACGGTCGCCGAGACGGCCGATGCGCCGCTTTCGTTCGTCGCCGGCGCGGTCGCCGATGACCCGGCGAAGCTCGCCGAGACCGGGTAGTTCGACACCGGCGTCCCGTTCACGCTGACCGTCGCGCGAACCGAGACGGCGTCGGCGTAGCCGTAGGCCGGCGCAGACGGCTCCGACAGCCTCGCGGTCGCGTTCACCCGCGAGACGGCGACGGGAACGACCCGCTCTGTCGCCTGATACATCGACGCGTCGTCCGGGAGGTACCGGACCGTCAGCGACTCGGTGCTGACCGGAATCCGCGTCGGCCGGTAGGTCAGTTCGAACGAGCCGTCGGGGGCGACCGCCGACTGGACCGTCTGCCCGCCGACCGCGAAGCGGGCGGTCGCCGTTTCGACCGGCGTGCCGTTGTCGGCGACGAGCGACCCGGAGAGCACGAGCGGGTCGGTAAAGGAGATGTTCCGGTCGTAGTCGGCGACGGTGAGGCTGGTGGCGACGAACTCGCGTGAGACGATTTCGTCGCGCTGCTCGGAGACGTTCGCCTGTACGTCCGCGATTTGGGCGCTACTCTCCGCGAGGTCGCCGTCGGTCCGGTTCGAGATGACGTCGAACGCCTCCAACAGCCGGTCTGACTGCGTCTCGCCGTCCTCGGCGAGCCGCGTCAGTTCGCGGGCGAGTTCGCGGGCGCGTTCGTCGTTACCGGTCCGCCTCGCCGCCTCGTACTCGCGGCGCGTCTCGCGGAACTCGCTGACCGTGTCGACGTACTCCCGCTGGGTCTCGCTGACGGTCTGGTACTCCCCGCCGGCACCGTCGCCGCCGACCTCGCCCTCGACGTCGATGTACTTGCCGAGCGAGTCGTCGTAGTCGTCGCCGAGCGCCGCCTTCGCGGCGGCGTACTCCCCCTGACTGAGCTGCAGGGTGCTCGCCCCGATGTCGCCGTTGAGTTCGCCCGAGAGGTACGACAGCAATCGGTCGAGTTCGTTCTCGTCGTCGACCTCGTCGGGGTTCTCGTGGAGGACACCAGTGCTGTTGTTCGTCGCGTTCGCGGTCTGCTGCAGCGGACCTGGGGTCGGTCCAAACGCCGATACTCGGTCAACCGTCCCGAGAGACGCCGGCGCGTCCGCGCTCGGGGCGGGCGCGTCGGCGGCCGCTCCCGTAGAGACCGCCGCTACCGGCGCTGTCGCGACGAGACAGCCGACGACCAACATCGTCCAGAGCAACCGCACCGGGCCGCCCGATTCACCACGCACTACCCGTAGCCAGACGGGGGGACCTAATGGGTTTTGGCATTCGCCGACTCGCCCCGGCGCCCCCGGGCGCGTGATTCGCAGACTGCGATGTATTAACGCCGGGTTTAACGGCCCGATCTGACCCGGGAACGCGCGGCAAATCCTCGGGTCCGCGCGGCCGGCTGCGGCCCGCTCCAACACAAACATTCAACTTGGGCGGCACGAATCGAATCCACGATGCTTCCGACCCGCCGGTGGGCCGCGCTCGCAGGCGTAGCCTGCTTCCTCGCCGTCTACGCGGTCGTCCTCGACGAGCCGACGCCGCTTTTCGCAGCCTGCGGTCTCGCCGCGTGGCTCGTCGTCGCGCAGGTCGACGCCGTCGGGACGATGCGCGCGGTCGACCGCGACCTCTCGGCGGGCGTCTCGGTCGATCCCACGTCGGTGTACGTCGACGACCGCGCCGCGGTGACGCTGACGGCGTCGCTGTCCGAGGCCGTCGACGCGCCCGTCGAGGTCGAACTCGTCGCGCCGCCGAGTGTGAACGCGCCCGGGCGGGCGCGCCGGACGGTCGCGTTCGACCCCGGAGAGACCGCCGGGTCGGTCACGTGCAGTGTCGAGTTCCCCGTCGCCGGGCGAATCGCGTTCGACGAGGTCGAAGTCGACATCGAGGACCGTGCCGGCTTCTTCACCGAGACGCTGACGCTCGACGCCGACGCCCGCTGCCTGGTCGAACCGCCGGCCCCCGACGGCATCCACGTCGGTCGCGGCGGCGAACTGGTTGGCGCGTCTTTCGGCGACCACTCCAGTGACCAGACTGGACCGGGACTCGTCCCCCACGAGACGCGGCAGTACCTCCCCGGCGACACGCTGTCGCAGATCGACTGGAAAACCACCGCGCGCATGGACCACCCGTACATCCGCGAGTTCGAGTCCGAGTCGGATTATCTGTTGTCGCTCGTGGTCGACTGCGGTTCGAACATGAACCGCGGTCCGACCGGGCGAACGATGCTTTCGTACGCGCGCGAGGTCGCGCTCGGCCTCATCGACGCCGCCGACTCCCACAGCGACCCCGTCTCGGCGCAGTTCGTCGGCGACGCCGGGACGACGTGGGAGTTCGGCCCCTCGTCGTCCTCGAACGCCTACCAGACGATTCGACGGCGACTGCTCTCGATCGAGCCGACCGCGCGCTCGCGTCGCCCGGTCGGCACGTCCCGGCCGGTCGCCCCCGAAGACGCCCGCGAGCGGGGTCGCCTCCTCGATGGTGACGACTCGGCGTTCGCGACGACGCTTCGCCCGTACCTCCACGACGGCGAGAGCTACGTCTCGCGGGTCAGCGACCGGCCGATTTTCGACGCGGTGAAGTCCGCGTGCTCGCGGTCCGACCGGCAGGACCACCTCGTGCTCGTCACCGACGACTCGGCGAGAGTCGAGACCTACGAGGCGGTCGTCGTCGCGTCCAAGCGGAGCAGCCAGACGAGCGTCTTCCTCACGCCGACGACGTTCTTCGACGACGCCGCCGGGAGCGCGGGCGACACCGACGGTCTCGTCGCCTTCGAGGAGTTCCGAAAGCGACTCGAACGACTGCCGAACGTCACCGCCTACGAAGTCGCCCCGAAGAGCGCGATGAACCTGGCAACGGACCGCGCCACCACAGCGGAGTGAACACCGATGGAGACACCTGTGAACCAGAGCGAACGGACGATTCGAACCGTGTTGGACGCGAACGAACTCACCCCGATGGACGTGGTCGGCGTCCTCTGTGTCACGCTCGTGGCGGGACTGACGAGCGGGCTGTGGGGCGTCGCCGCCGGCGTCCTCGTCCTCGCCGTCGCGGCAATGACGACGGGGCCGCTCGCGTTCGTCGTCGCCCAACTGACCGCCGTCTCGCTTTTCGGGGACGCGAGCCTCGTCGCACTCGGTAGCGCGCAGCTCGCGGCGTTCCCGCTCCTCGCGAGCGCGGCGTGCGCGTGGCCGCCGGACCGGTCGCGACTCGCTCGGCTGGCGGCTGGATACGTCGTCGCGCTCGGGATGGCGTGGGCGCTCTGGACGTCGCTCCGGTGGGCGTGGCAGGCCGCGCTGGTGGCCGTCGTCCTCGCGGCACTCGCCGCCTACGGGCTCCACCGCTACGAACGTGTCGCGCTCGGCTTCGTGAGTGCGTCGGACACGGGGGCTGGGCGATGAGCGCGGACAGCCCCGCGGACCGACCCGACCGCGAGTTGGCGAACGGCGAGACCCGCGCCGTCGTTTCGGCCGCGACCCGAGGCGACGGCGATGCCGGTCGGGGTGACACCGACGAGTCGGCGCCCGACCGCGCCAAAGCCGCCGACCTCCGGCGCGAAAACGCCCGACTCAGACAGCGCTACGAGGCGCTCCGACGGGGTCGATACCGACAGACTGCCGTCGCGCTGGCCGCGCTCGGCGTCGCCGGTCTGCTCGGGGGCGCGCTGTTTCCGCCCGTCAGGGAGACGCTCGTCGTCCTCGGCGCGATCGGGCTGTTCGCCGCGGCGGTGACGCGGTATCTCAGCCCCGAGCGGTTCATCCCCGTCGGCGTCGGCTCGTCGGTGTTCGGCGCGCACGCGAGCAACCACGCCGCCGTCGTCGATGAACTCGGCCTCCAGGACACGATGGTCTACGTCCCCGACGCCAACCGCGACGCCGTTCGGCTGTTCGTCCCGGAGCACCGCGGCTACGCGCTTCCCGACGCCGAGGCGCTCCGCGACACCTTCGTCGTCACCGACGACGAACTGGCGCGCGGCGTCGCCTTCAACCCCAGCGGCGGCGGCCTGTTCGACGAATTCGAGCGGAGCCTCGACGGCCCGCTCGGCGACGACCCCGAGACGCTCGCCCGACAGGCGACCGACGCCCTCGTGGAACTGTTCGAACTCGCCGAAACCGCGGCCGCCGAGACGGACGCCGCGGACGGTCGCCTGACGGTCCGCGTGGAGGACTGCCGGTTCGGGTCGGTCGAGACGTTCGACACGCCCGTCGCGTCGTTCATCGCCGTGGCCGTCGCCCGCGGTCTCGACGCACCGGTCGTCGCCGAGGTCGCCGCCGGCGAGGAGATGGACTTCGCCGTCACCTGTCGGTGGGACGTCGAAGACGACGAGGAAAGCGAGCCGTCCGCGGCCGCGGCGTCGGAGGCTGAGGGTGAGGCCGACGCAGGGGCGGTCGAGTCCGAAGGAACAGAAGTCGAAGCAGAAACACAAACAGAAGCAGAAGCCGACGAGCGATAGCCGACGCCCTCAGTCGTCGTCGCCGGCGACGGACGGCGTCGCCGACTCGTTGAGGTCGACTTCGGGCGTCGGAACGGTGTCGACGACCTCCTCGACGACCTCTCGGGGGTCGCGTCCGCTGATGTCCGCCTCGGTCCCGAGGACGAGGCGGTGCGACATGATGATGGGCGCGAGCCGCTTCACGTCGTCCGGAATCACGTAGTCGCGGCCGTGAATCGCCGCGGCGGCCTTGCCGGCCCGGAGGAACGCAAGCGACGCGCGGGGCGACGCGCCGAATTCGACCGCGGCGTGCGTCCGCGTCGCGCCGACGAGGTCGAGGATGTAATCGAACACCTTGTCGTCGACGTGCACGTCCGTGACGACCTGCCGGGCCTTCCCGATGTCGGCGTCGTTGATGACGTTCGAGATGTCCGAGGGTTTGAGCGACGGCGAGCGATCGAAGCGTTCGAGAATCTCGCGCTCGTCGGCCCGCTCCGGGATTTCGACGACGACCTTGAACTGGAAGCGGTCGCGCTGGGCCTCCGGGAGGTTGAACGTCCCCTCGTACTCGATGGGGTTCTGGGTGGCGACGACCATGAACGGGTAGGGGAGTTTGAGCGTCTCGCCCTCGATGGTCACCTGCCCCTCCTCCATCGCTTCGAGGAGCGCGGACTGCGTCTTCGGCGTCGCCCGGTTTATCTCGTCGGCGAGGACGACGTTCGAGAAGACCGGCCCCCGCTGGAGGTCGAACTCGCCGAGGTTCTCGCGGTAGATGTGGGTGCCCGTGATGTCGGCCGGCAGCACGTCGGGCGTCATCTGAATCCGCTGGTAGTCGAGGTTCGCGGCGTGGGCGAACAGGTTGGCGATCGTCGTCTTGGCCACGCCAGGGACCCCTTCGAGGAGGACGTGCCCGTTCGTCAGCAACGCGATGGTGAGCGCCTCTATCGCGTCCTCGTTCCCGACGAGGAGTTGCGATGTCTCGTCAAGGATGGCCTCGTAGACCTCTTCGGGAGCACTCATATACGAGACACTCGGGACGGCGACCACATATAACTGCGGTCTCGGTGCCCCGGCGAGCGAGCGGGCCGAACGAGCGGGCCGACAGAGCCGGACGGCCCCGGCAACAGACTACGAGAACCGCCCGCGCCGGGCGACGAGCGCGACCGCGCCGACGACGACCCCGCCGAACAGGAGTTGGAGCCCATCGGAGCCCCGGAGCGCCCGGAGCGCGACCTGCAACGGCGGGCGCTCTTCGGCGTGCGAGAAGTCCAACACGACGGTCGTCCGGTCGGCGACGAGCGCCTCGGCGAACGCCCGGTTGTCCGGCCGTTCGAGCATCGCGTTGATGAACACGCTCGGGTCGCTCACGACGACGACGTCGCCCTCGCCGAGGCGCTCTGTGGTCGCGACCGGGTACGAACGGAGCGCCTCGCTCTCGTCGAGTTCGCCGTCGTCGTCGCGGTCGAGATACGAGAAGTTCGACGAGCGGACGAGGACGGTGCTTTCGTTTTCGGTCACCGTCGCCGGGTGGTTCAGCGTGAGTTGCGACACGTCGCGGGTCAGCGGGTCCGCAGCGACTCGCGTCGCCACCGGGAGCGCACCGGATTTGTACTGATGCCGGTCGTCGCGGAGCGGGGTCTGATTGATTCGCGCCGACGCGCCCAGTCGGGCGAGCAAGTCGTTGCCGTGCGGCCTGAAGTCGTCGGCGACGACGACGGTCCCGCCGGCCCGGACGAACGCTTCGATGCGGTCGGCCTCGGCGTCGGTGTAGCCCCGCTCGGGCGAGATGACGAACGCGACGGTGCCCGCCGGGTCGACCTCGCTGTACTCGGTGGTGTTGTAGACGACCTCGGTCTCGGCACCCGCGTCGGACGCGACCCCGCGAATTCCGGAGCCGCCGTCCCACGCGGCGTTGAACGCGCCGTAGGTTGACGACGAGGTGCCCGCGCCGACGCCGACGCCGAGGAGCATCGTGACGAGGAGCGCCGCGGCCAAGAGGTGCGGGTAGCCGACCTCGCGCGAGCCGACGCGCACTCAGAACACCCCCGGCGGGAGGATGTCGAGGATGCGTCTGACCACGATGTAGCCGAAGGCGACGAGGCCGCCGCCGATGAGCCACAGGAGCCGTCGCCGCCACGCGGGCGTCACCGCGACCGGCGCGGTGAGTTCGACGACGACGAGGAAGCCGATGAGGGACACGACGAAGACCAGCTCGTACGAAAGCGAGTCGAGGAGGACCAAGACGAGCGTCGCGCCGAGCATCCAAGCGAGCTGGGCGCGGATGAATCGCTCGCGTCGTGCCGTTGCCATGTACGGTCGTGGACGGTGCGGGATAACTAAACTATCGCTTGCGCGAACGGCTCGCGAGCGGTGTCGGGTCCGACGCGTCGGCGGCGTGATGCGTCGTGAGCGTCTCCCCGCCGCGGTTCAGCGGGACGCGACCACGAAGTACGCGACGACGGCGAGGAGGGAACAGACGGTGAGGAGTACCGACAGACCGGGGACGCTCGTCTCCGTCTGCGACGGTGAGGACTGAGTCGCGGTCTCGCTCGCGGCTGCGGTCGCGGTTCCCGCGGTCCCGGTCTGTCCGTCCGTCGCGTTCTCCGCCGATGAGGAGGGCGAGGAAGGAGAGCTCGCGGTAACGCCGTCCGTCCCGTTTTCGCCCATCGCGGAGACGGTCAACTCGCCGGAGGTCTCTTCGGAGGGAGACCCCGAGTCGTCGTCCTGCGACGACCCGTCCTCGGAGGCGCGTTCGGTGGTGTTCGAACCCGCCTCGCCGACGGCGAGACTCCCGTTCTCGACGGCGTCGATTCGATAGCTGACGCCACCTTCGCTCCCGATGTCGGTGACGTTCACGGCGATTGGTGACGTTCCGTTCGCGGTCCCCTCGACCGTGACCGTCGCGATAGTGACGGACCCGGACTGCGACGTATCGATGAGTGCCGCGTAGAGGCGAACTCGCGACCGACCGTCGCCGTACGTGACCTCGCTCAGCCCGGGGTCGGGGACGAACGACGCGTTCGAGACGGTCGCGACGGAACCGTCAACTCGGAGAGTCACGTCGACGGCGCCGACGCCACCGCCGCTGACGTCGTCGACGACGAGGTCGTACGTCGTCGTCGAGCCGACGTCCGTCTCTTGCGAGGCGGGCGTCACGATGACCGAGACGCCGTCTTGTGCTGCGTTCGCCTCGGTGGGAACCGCGGCGAGACCGCAGCTGACGAGAACGAACAGTCCGAGAGAGACGACCAGAGCCTGTCGAATTGACATGCGAGTCGGTACCGACGTGTTGAGAGTCGGACTACTTTTCTGTTCCGGGACCGGCGGACGGCGGAACGCAGACCGTTACTCGTCGGTACAGGTGTAACGCTAATATGTGTGTTTCACCAGGCAGTCTTCCGTCGGCGCGACCGGTGGATGTTTTAGGTCTGTAGTTGCGATGGACACTACCTCTCGAGTAAGATGCTCGCCGTCACAGCCGCGCGCTTGCGAAGACGACTCCCGAAGAGATGATTCGAACGCAACGAAGGACGCGGGCCGCCGTCGCCGGCATCGTGTTCTGTCTGCTCCTGAGCGCGACGCTCGCACCGGTCTCCGAAGCGGCGCGCCCGCCCGATTCCAAGTTGGGAGGGCCCGAGCGGGGCGCACCCACAGCGACCGCCGCCGGCCTCGCGACGACCAACAACACGACTGCACCCGACAACGAGACGACCGGGAGCGGCGTTCTCTCGGGCGCGGCGGCGTATCAACTGTCGCACGCGGCGGCGGACGAACTGGTTCCGGTCATCCTCGTCTTCGACGACCACTCGCGCGGGTCGAACAACGCGTCCAACGAATCCGACGCGGGGACGCGCGCCCGACGCAGAGCGGCGACTAACCGAACGCAGTCCGACGTGCGCGAGTTTCTCGACGCCCGGCGGGCGAACGGGACCGCGGCCGACGTGAAACCGTTCTGGACTCGCAACGCGCTGGCCGTCGAGGCGACGCCCGCGGTCGTGCGAACCCTCGGCGGGATGCCGAACGTGTCCGCGATTCACTACGACCGGCCGATTTACGCGACGGGGTCGGTGTCGCCGAGCGTCTCTGCGTATCTGGACTCGCTGTCCGCGTACGGCGAGACGGTCCGACCGGACAGCGCGCGGCCCGCGGCGAGCGGGACGGAATCGTGGAACCTCGAATCGATTGGTGCCGACGACGTACAGGACCGTGGAATCACCGGCGCGGGCGTGAACGTCAGCGTCATCGACAGCGGCATCGACGACAGCCACCCGGCGCTCCGCGGACAGGTCGTTCGGTGGAGGGACTTCGTCGGCAACTCCTCCCAGCCGTTCGATCCGTGGGGCCACGGTACCCACGTCGCAGGGACCGTCGCCGGGCGGGCAGACGCGAACAAATCGGTCGGCGTCGCACCCGAGACACGACTGTTCGGCGCGCGCGCCCTCGACGAGGACGGACAGGGCAGTATGTCGGACGTGATGGCGGCGATGGAGTGGAGCGCCGAGAACCGCGCGGACGTGGTCTCCGCGAGCCTCGGAGCCAGTCCGTTCCCGCTCGAATACCGCGGCGAACGGGCGGTCCGGCCGAACGGGACCGGAGCGAGCGACATCGAACTCTACGCGAACGGCTCCGGCGTGTACCAAGCCAGCGCGCGGTACGACGGGTTCAAACCGGCGTACGTCTACGTGCTCGTCGAACCGACGCAGGTCGGCGGCGAGCAGATTCAAAGCGACGAGCGACGGGCCGAGGTCATGCGGAACCTCTCGGTGACGCTTCGAGACCCCGCGGGCGACACCCCGCTCAGGGGCGTCGACGCGGGCTGGTGGTTCGAGGACGGCCGCGTGCCGGACGCAATCGCGTACCAGAGGTTCAGCCCTCGGAACGAGACGGCAATCGAAACCCCAGGGAACTGGTCGCTCGCCGTCGAGAGCGACCACCCGGAGTCGGTGTCGTATCGGTACCGGGCGACGGCGTACTACCCGTCGAACGGGAGCGACCAGTTCTCCCGGTACGTCGACTCGCTCGTGACGACGACGGACACGGTCGCGGTCATCTCGGCCGGCAACGCCGGGTTGCTCGGGAACCGCTCGGTCGCGAGTCCCGGCGCGTCGGCGGGCGCGATTACGGTCGGTGCGGCGCGGCAGACGGCGTCCGGCGTGACCTCGTTTTCGAGTCGCGGCCCGGTCGGGTTCGGCGACGACCGGCGGCCCGGCATCGCCCTCATCGCCCCGGGCGAGAACGTCACGTCGGCGTACTCGACGTCACAGCGCGACGAGGCCGAACCGTACGTCACGCTCGACGGGACGTCGATGGCCGCCCCGCACGTGAGCGGCACGGTCGCGCTCCTTCTCGACGCGAACCCGAACGCGACCCGCGCCGACGTGACGCGGGTTCTCCGGTCGACGGCGCGACCGCTCCCACAGACGGAACCAGCCGTCGGCGCGGGGATGCTCGACACGTGGAGTGCGGTCAACGAAACGGCCGCGCTCCCTCGCGCCGTGACGAACGAAACGGCGCCGCCGACCGACCCCGACGGCGACGGGCGCTACGAGGACATCAACGGCGACAGAAACGTGACGCTCGCGGACGTACAGGCGCTGTTCGCCCACCGCGACGCCGAGGCGGTCGAGAGCACTCCGGAGGCGTTCGACTTCTCCGGAAACGGTCGCGTCAACGTCGTGGACGTGCAGGCGCTGTTCGCGGAAATCCGAACGTCATAGCGGCGTCGCTCAGGACGAGGCAGAGTCCGGGTCCGTCACGTTCACCCAGAGGTGGACCGACTGATAGGCGTTTTCAGCCGTCGGCTCCGCGGGTGCCGATCCCTCGTACAGGAGGTAGGTGAGTCGAAGCCGGTCGCCGGTCATCGTCGGCGTGACCGCGTGTTCGGTCCGCCACGTCGCGTTGGCCTCAACCGACGGTCGGTACCGCGTGAGTGCCTCGCGTTCGAGGACCGTCGTCGTGTTATTGGCGACCCGGACGCGCTGGAGTTGCGAGACGACGACGTAGTCGGTGGCCGTCCCCTCGTGGTTGCCGACGGCGACGGTGAGCGACGTGGGCTCCCCCGCAGTGAGTTCCGTCGGATAGTCTTCCGCGGCGAGATTCCCTTGGTTCCCCGTCAGCACGTATATCTCGGAGAAGGACTCCCCGGACCCGGGAGCGGCGACCATGTATCCGCCCACCCCGACGGCGAGCGCGAGGCAGAGCACCAACACGACGGCGAACGCCGCGTCGGTCCGCGAACCGGACGAGAAGGGGTTCGGGTCATTTGGGAGACTGGACCGGACCGGGACGCCGAACCGTTCGCCCTCGGGGAGGGCGGCCCGCCGACGCGCCCCGACGACCACGGCCGCGACCGTGAGTAGGCCGATGGCGACGACGATCGGAACGAGTCGAAGCCCCCACGGCGTGAAGTTGAGGAGCAGTCCGAGCGCCGAGACGAGGGCGATGCTCGTCCCGAACGAGAGCGCGACCCGCTCGATGCCGTCGATTCCCGTCCGGTCGGCCGCGTCGGCGTCTCCGCTCGCGGCGACCGCCGGCCCCGACTCCGGGAACAGCGCGGCGATAACTGCGTAGCCGGGGACGAAAAGCACGCACGGGAGGCCGAGCACGACCCGAAGCGGGGTGTCGCGGACGCCAGGGAGGGTGACTGCACCGCAAGTAAGGACGGCCACCACCACGACCGCGAGCAGGTCCGCAGGGGCGGTGCGAACCGAGCGCGGGACGAGCGATAGCCAGTCCGTGTCGGAGGTCATCGGCTATGGGTGCGACAAGGATTCACTAAAAGCGGTCGGTCTCACGCGTCTTCCGCGCGCGAGAGTGTGTTCAACACTTTGAGTGAGAGTTCGTTCGAAGAGATCTCTCCGTCTCGGTATTCGGCGAACCACGACGACTTCGCGTACCACGTCCCGAAGCGGGACTCGGGGCTGTCCATGACCACCGCGTTCAGGCGCTCGGCTTCCCAGCCGTTTGCGACTCGATTGAAGAACCCGCCGGCAATCGTGCCGATTTCCCCGCCGACCTCCTCGTACTGCTCTTCGTTCGAGACGTACGTGAGTTCCACCGCATTCACCGGCGGTTGCGGGAGGAGTTCGACGATGGAAATCTCCTCTTGTTGGAGGAACGACCGAAACTCGTCCGCCTGCTCGACGTACGGGGAGGGCGTTCTCGTCGGGAGCGGTGTTTGTGTTTGGGTCGACGTCTCCGTCTCGGACTCCTGTGCACAGCCGGCAGTTCCGACGACCATCGCAGAGAGCGCAGTAAGGAACCGGCGTCTTCGCATATGCTACTCACATGACTACCCGCCTTCTTTAATGTGACCACGGCTACGAAACGGCCGAAGTGTTGTCGGTTTGAATGAGTGTCAATACAGCCGGACAGTATTATTCAGACGTACAGCTCTGAATAAATCCATGGGTGATACAGAAGTATTTTAT
Organism: Haloferax sp. Q22; assembly: GCF_001482285.1. Classification (GTDB taxonomy): domain Archaea; phylum Halobacteriota; class Halobacteria; order Halobacteriales; family Haloferacaceae; genus Haloferax. The sequence goes on from NZ_LOEP01000007.1 coordinate 85,514, forward strand.
CGCTCGTATCAGATGAACATACCATGAGGCCTACGACCAGCAACAGGACTAAACTCTTGAGTTTAGTTCTGACGGGGGTTGTGGTTCTATCGATGGTGGTAGGACCCGTTAGCGCGAGCACCCTCGCCTCAGCAGACGCATCGGCCTCACTCAGCGGAGGGGGTTCCGCTCCAATCGACGGAGCGACAACACCTGCGGTGAGTGACGAGTTGAAAATAGACGCCGGAGAGAACGTCTCCGTGTGGCAGTATTCACTACTGACACTCCGGCCGAATAACCCGGCGGCGTCGAGCGAGTTTGTCACACTCGACGACGTTCCGTACATCAGCCACGAGATACGGAACACGAACATTTTCGTCGGGACGAGTGACCTGGAGACCAGCTTGGACAAAAACCGAATCTACGTCTTCAACAAGACGGAGATCACCGCGACGTTCAATCCGGGGAAAGCCGGAAAGAGCAGCGTGGTCGACGGGGAGAAAGTCCAACTGGTCGCTGTCCGCCTGAAAGAGGGCGCGAAGCAACCGGGTGGCATCAGTGACATCGGCAAGCTACTCACGACGAGCGAAGACACGAACGCCGAAATCGTTCGCGAGTTCACGGGGGAAAGCGGAGAGCAGAACTTCAAATTCACCCCCGACAAGTCCGGGCAGTACCTCTTCGCGACGGTCCTCGTCGACAACAGCACCGACCCGGGACTGGTGCAGGGCTCGTCGCCAGGTAACCTCACCGCCGAAGGGAACGTGACGGTTGTCGGGTTCGACCACTTCCTCGTTCAGGACGGTCGGTCGACCGTGACGCCGCCAGATGTCGCTGCGGTCGGCAACGATGTGGACGTGGACGTGGACGCGTCGAACCTGGGCACGGACGACGTTTCGCACACGACGATTCTCCTGAACGAGTCGGTCCTCGGCGACCAACAGCAGACGATTCAGCTCAACGGGAGCGAAATCGAGGAGATTCAGTCGTCCATCGACCGAATCGAAGGGGCGACCGACGTGAAGCCCGGAACGAACTTCGCCGGGAGCACGCTTCCCGCGAGCCGCTACAACGGGAACACGAACATCGTCTCGCTGCTCTCGCGGTTAGCCGGTGAAGACAGCGTGACGCAGACCGACGACACGGTCATCTACACGAGTATCAACGGAACCGTCGGCGGACCACAGGAAACTGTCACGCTCCGCACGACGGAGAACTTCACGCCCGGCGAGTACTCGGTCATTCACTTCGCGACCGCACAGAACGGGACGGCGACGCTGAGCAACAAAGCGAGCGTCGACCTCGTCGACGGCGTCCAGCTCAACATCGAGCCGAGCGCGGTCGAAATCCAGCAGGGAGGGAGCGTCACGCTCAACGTCACCCGGGCAGACACCGGCGACCGCGTCGCTGGTGCGAACGTGACGTACAACGGCAAGACGTTCACGACCGATTCGAACGGTCAGGTGACGTTCACGCCCGTCGAGTCCGGAACCGCGACGGTCACGAAAGATCCGTCTAACGGAACCGCGTACATCTCGTCGAGCGTCGACCTGTACGTCATCACGCCGAACATCGAACTCACCGACTACAACGTCTCGTCGACGTCGGTGACGACCGATGAGACGGTAACGGTCAACGCGACCGTCGAGAACACCGACTACTTCGGTGGGAACTTCACGCTCGACCTCAAGCGCGACGGCCAGACCGTCGAGTCGAAGACGGTGTTCGTCGGCGAAGGCGAAACCGTCGTCGAGCAGTTCGAACTGAGCTTCGACACGCCGGGCACGTACGATGTCACGGTCAACGACGCGACGCCGACGGCCATCGAGGTCAGCGGCGTCCCGGACATCGTCTACTCGAACCTCACGGTTCCGAGCCAGGTCTCGCCCGGTGACACGACCGTCGTCAGCGCCGACATCCGTAACAACGGGACCGGCACCGGCGAGTACAACGCGTCGCTCGTCATCGACGGGACGGCCGTCGAGTGGATGAACGGGACGCTCGCACCCGACGCGTCCACGACGGTCACCTTCGAGAAGGATCTCGGACCCGGCACGTACCAGATCGCGGTCGACGGGCTTCCCGCCCAGACCGTGACGGTCGACACGCCGCCGAACCTCGAGTACTCGAACCAGCAGGTCAACACGACCGAAATCGGACTCGAAGACGCGGTCAACGTGAGCGCGACGGTCACGAACACCGGCGACGTGTCGGGCAATTTCACCGCGACGCTCTCGGTCGACGATGAGATTACGCAGACGAAGTCCGTGATGCTCGGAGCGGGCGAATCGAAGACGGTTTCGTTCGTCGTCTCCGGTCTTTCGCTCGGTGAGCACACGGTCCGCGTCGGCGACCTCTCACCGGAGACCGTGACCGTGAAAGCGCCGGACATCGCGCCGACGCTCTCGGTCGAAACGGACGTCACGAAAGGCGTCGTGCCGGTCAACGCGACGGTCGAAAACCTCGGTAACGTCGATGCGACGGGCGTCGACGCCATCGTCGAGGCGAAAGCCGACAACGGCGGGTCCTGGAAAGAACTCGCCAGTCGGACGGTCGACCTCGACGCCGGCGAGTCGGTCGCTATCAATACCACGCTCGCACGCGTGGACGCGCGGAACTACTCCGTTCGCGTCATCGCCGACCCGGCTGACGAAATCGCCGAGGCGAGCGAGACGAACAACGAGGTCGACGCGCGCGTCACCGGCGGCCCGCTCGCGAAGGGCTACGTCAAGATGCCCGACGGGAGCCCCGCCGTTGACGACCTCGTCTACACGAGCCGCACGAACCCCGGCGACGAGCCGTGGTCCGTCGGCCAGACGTTCACCGACGAGAACGGTCGCTTCCTCGTGCCGGTCGTCAACGGAACCACGCAGACGATTGCGTACGTGCAGGACGGAGCGAGCGGCTGGAGCGGTGACCACCCGCGCGACGGGTCACCCGACATCTTCTCGCTCTACACGACGCAGGGAACCGAGCGGATCCTGAACGTCGGGAACACGACGCTTCCCGACGCCGGCCTGCTCAACGTCACCGTCGTCGACCAGGACGGTGACCCGGTGGAGAACGCGACGATTGCGGTCCACCACAACAACAACGGCACGCGTTCGGGTGTCGCGTACAAGTCCAACGCCGAGGGACTCTTCCCGGCCGGTGAAGGCGACAAGACCGGCATCGAGGTCCGCGGCGACATGGAAGTCCGCGTCACGCCGCCGGAGAACGACCGGTTCGTCAACCGGACGTACTGGCAGAACCTCACGGTCGACACGAGCGGCGCGAACCTCACCTTCCGCCTCGCGGAGGGTGCTGACCTCTCGCCCGAACTCGATGTCGAACAGCGACAGCGGTTCAACGACGGCGTGAACGCCTCCGTGACCGTCTCGAACGACGGTCTCGTCAACGTCTCGAACGCGACGGTCAACCTGACGGTCGAGGCCGCAAACGGTGCCACGGAGACGTACACGAAGTACACCGGCAACCTCTCCGACAGCACCGACGCGCCGAACAACGAGACGACGCTCACCTACGACCTGACGGAGTTCGCCAGCGAAGAACTCCTCGGAACCCTCGCACAGGGTAACGCGAAGGTGACCGCGACGGTCGATCCGGCGAACGACATCCCTGAGACGGACGAGACGAACAACCAGGTCCTCAACTCCACGCGCGTGGTCTACGCCGACCCGGCGGTCCGCATCCAGGGACAGAGCACGGCGCTCCAGAGCCAGAAGGCGACGTTCGTCGTGTTCACGAAGAACAACGGTACCGCAAAGACCGGTGAGTTCAACGTGACCGTCGATTACGACGACGGGACGACGGAGAACATCACCATCGCGAACCTCGGCGTCAAACAGCCCAACACGACGCGCGTCACCCACCGCTTCGCGACGGGTGGCGACAAAGTCGTGAGTGCGAGCGTCTCCGACGGCGTCCCGTTCGACAACAACGTGTCGACGAAGGACGTCAGGGTGAAGCCGTACTCGCTGAGCATCGAAAACGGCGACGTCTCGGTGCCCTCGACGGTCGTGAATAACTCGACTGTCACCGTTCTCGCGGAGTTCAACGCGAACCACCCGTCCGACGTCAACGCGACGGTCTCGCTCCCCGCGGGGCTCGAACTCGCCGCCGGACAGAGCGCTGAGAAACAGGTCCGGTCGTCGGCAAAGGGCGGTTCGGTCGCCTGGAAGGTCCGCGGCAACACGACCGCGGACATCGAAGACGCGCAGATAGACGTCACCGTCGAAGCGTTCGGCCAGAGCGACACGGCGTCCGCGACGACCAACGTCACGGTACCGAAGGTTCGCTACACGACGACGAACGCGACGACGCTCGAGTCCGCGGGCGAGACGCAGTCGCTCGCACTCAACGTCTCGGACGCGACGACCTACGAGCACACGCTCAACGTGACCGTACAGTCCGGGACGGACGGGCGGACGCTACAGGGTCTCGAATACCTGTTCTCCTACCCCTACTGGTGTGTTGAACAGACGACGACCCAGATGATGTCCGCGCTCCGGACCGACCAGTACTACCGTAACGGCGACATCCCGAGCAACTACAACCGCGACCGTGCGAACAGCACGATCAGCGCGGGTATCAGCAAGCTCGCCGACGAGCCCACGCCCGGTGCGTACTTCAACATCTCTCAGCACGACAACGGCGCGTGGAGCATGTACGGCAACAACCCGCGCGGTGACCTGTTCTACACCATCTACGCCCTGCAGGGCGCGAGCGCCGTCTCCGACGACACGGTGCAGAGCAACCGCACGGACGTGAACAAGAGTCTGCAGAACATCAACCAGAGCGGTGCGGTGCTCTGGCTGGCAGACAAACAGCGCAACGACGGAAGTGTCCGCCCGAGCGGCTACTTCCTCCGCGACGACGCCTCCGCGACCGCCTACACGACGGTCGCAATCGACCGCGCTGGCGACGACCTCAACGCGACCGCACAGACGGCCGCCAACGAGTTCAGCGTCGACGCCGCGGTCTACCTCATCGAACAGCAGAACAGCGACGGAAGCTGGGAAGCCGGTACGAAAGAAGCGCAGGCGACCGCCTACGCGGTGCAGGCGCTCGCAGCGGTCAACGACAGCGACACCCTCCGGAATCAGGTCAACAACGAGCTGAGTTCCGGTAACGTGTCGATGGCCCTCGACAGCGGTGTCGAGTGGCTCGTGGCCAACCAGCAAGCGGACGGGTCGTGGGCCGGTTACACGAACTCTCCGTACTGGAGCAACGTCGGCGAGAAGGCCCGCGCGACGGGTAACGCGATCATCGCGTTGAACGACGCGGCAGGGTACACGGCGACGAGCAACGGAACCGTGTCCGACGGTGTCGGCTACCTCGTTGGCATCTACCAGCAGGGCGGCTCCTTCGGGAACACGCGTGCGACCGGCGTCGCCATCGACGCCCTCACCACGGCGGACCAGCGGAACGCCGGTTCGCAGACGGTGACGATCGAGATCAACTCGAGCGTCACGAAGGAAGTCAGCGTCGACGGTAACACGCCGACTGCGACGGTGACGTTCACCACTGACGAACTCGACACGCTTCGTGAGACCGGTACCATCACGCTGACCGTCGATAACTCGACTCGAGTCGTTGTCGGTGCCGAATCCGAGCAACTCGTCAACGAACAAGAGTACGAGGACACCAACTAAGGAGAAACGATGACACGAAAACTTTCAACGACACTGGCTGCCCTCCTGGTCGTGGCATCGATATCGTTCGGTGTCGGCCCGGGTGTTGTCTCTGCTGCGGACCCGTTTAGCGTCGCCATCGACGCGCCGGACGACCTCAGCACGGACGGGAACCAGACGATTGCAGTAACGGTTACGAACAACGACGACACCGCGCTCCTCAACCCGCTCGTGGAGGTTCCGATCAGCAGCCCGGTCGCGCTCCCGAACGGTGCCGAAGACGCGGTCTACGTGAATAACACGGCGGATCTCCGGGACGCGGTCGTCCAGGAGAGTACGATTTCGACCGGCGACTCTCTGCTCATCACGGGCGAGGTAGTGCCGGCCGGCGAGTCACGGACCTACCACTTCAACGTGACCGTCTCGTCGGCGGGGACGACGTCGCTGACCGCCGACGTGCGCCCGCTGTACAACGAGCCGAACAACGTTCGCACGAGCGAACAACTCGACGTGAGCGGCGTCGGGACGGTCAACGCGAGCGTCGTGGACAACGACGGCAACGCCGTAACTGGCGCGTCCGTCGTCCTCGACGGTCAGAACCAAGCCGACTCGGTCAGCGAGACCGTGCTCGAAGGCGACCACACCGTCGGCTCGAGCCTGACGGACGCGCCCGAGTTCACCGTCGGTGTCGGCATCTCCGAGACGGCGTCTGTCACCTTCGTCGACGGTGACGACAGCATCCAGCCGGTCGCGTACGTCGGCGAGGAGCCGGCGCTCATCGGCGACTCGACCTCTGAGTCCGACGGCAACGCGAAGACGCCCGTCAACACGACGGTGTCCGTGACCATCTCGAAGAGTGACGGCACGGTCGTGTACGATATCGCACCACCGAGCGACAAACCGCTCCGTGGCGACGGCACAGCGACGACGGACGCGAACCTCGTCGAGCAGACGACGGTTGACGGCGAGACGCGGGTCCAACTCAACCAGACCGGCGTCGGAACGCAGGTCTCCGTGGAGTTCGAAGGCTACGAACTCGGTAACGTCGACCTCGACGGCGACGTCGACGCGGACGACGCGTCCGACATCGCACAAGCCGCTTCGAGCGGTTCCGACGCCGCCTACGGCGACGTCAACGGCGACGGGCAGGTCAACGCGGTCGACGCGATGCTCGTCCAGCAGTACAGCGAGAACAACCGTGATGCCGACTACACCATCGGGGGTGCATAACTCATGAACACGAAACAGCTACTCGCGGTCGTGATGTGCACCGCCATGCTCGTCAGCACGGTCGCCGTCGGCGCTGCCGGTGCCGCGACTTCGAAGACCGTCTCGGTCGACGCCGTCGGCTCGCTCGACGAGCGCACCGCGGACTCGACGGCGACGCTCACCGCGTACAACGTCGAAGACGCAGACGGTATCGGGTCGTACGAACTGAACATCAGCTACGACGACAGCGTGGTCGACGTCTCGGTCGCCGGGAACTCCCGGTTCAACGTTGAGACGACCGACCACGGCAACGGAAAGCTCACCGTCGTCGGGTACACGGGAGAGACCTCCGGCTCGACCGGAAACATCTCGCTCGCGGACCTGACGGTGAACGCGCAGTCCGTCGGGAGCGACACCTCCGCGTCCATCGACGTCACCGTCGAATCGATTACGGACACGAGAGGGAACCTCCTGTCGCACAGCGGCGACACGACGACCGTTGACGTGAACAACATCGACGGCAGTACGCCAACGCCGTCCACGCCGACCACCGATGTCCCGTCGAGCGGCGGTGGCGGTGGCGGCGGCGGATCCGTTCCGAACAGCGGGACGTACGACAGCGTCCGGCTCTTCTACGGTTCACAGGTCAGCGCGTCGCTTCCGGACGGCGCGACGGTGACGAACGTCGACGTGGCGTTCGGGAGCCAGGGAACCGGTGAGGTCATCGTCCGCGAACGGTCGAGCCTCCCGGGAACCGTCGGTCAACCGGCGAATCCCGCAGTCGGGTTCGTCCAGATCGACGTCCCGAGCTCACTCAAAGATTCACCGTCGACGGTGACGATGACTGTTCGGCAGAGTCGACTGGACGACCTGGGCATCACCGCACAGGACCTCCAAGTCGAACGCTACAACGACGAGACCGGTGAATGGGAAGTGCTCGACACGCGCGTCGTGAGTCAGGGCGACGGGCAGGTCGTGCTCGAAGCTGACACGCCCGGCTTCTCGTACTTCGCCGTGACCTCGAAGCAGGCCGTGACGACGACAACCACGGCCGACGACGGCGAAACGACGACCGCTGACGACGGCGAAACAACGACCGGAACGTCCGGCTTCGACGACGAGACGACGACCGGAGAGCCGACGACGACTGACTCGGTCATCCCCGGCTTCGGCGTCACCGCCGCGCTGATTGCGCTCGTCGCAATCGCGCTCATCGCGGTGCGACGCGAATAAGTTCGCGTCACCGTTCTCGGTTCTTTTTTGGCTCGACTGTGCGGACGGCTCGCTTCCGAATCAGAGAGTCACGCACGGCGCTGTTGAAGTCCGTCGGTACTGGTAGTTTGTTGCGTCCGTGGTGAATAGAGGGCGCGAGTCGGTCATGGTAACTTGCCTGACTTCGGTCGGCCGAATCGGTAGATGGAGAGCTATTCTTCAATCGTGAGTGAATAACTCCACTCAAACTCTTCCCATGCCGTGTCCGCTCTAACTTTCGGCACAAATGATTCGGTAAAGCGGTGTTTCCCTGCGGGAAGACAGCCCATATCTTCGGGCCGATTGCTCACCCACCTGTCCATCGTGGCCTCCAATATTTCCCGCTCCGGGTAATGCAGTACAGTGTATTCGGTCTGAATGCACTCTCCCGCATCGAGTGACTGCCATCTAAGCACGTCAGGAAGAACGAAGTGAACAAGATTCGTCTGCCAGCAACCCTCGACCGGGCGGTCCGGGATAATCTGTTCGTCTGTTCCGAAGGCGAGTTTCTGTACCTCCCGGTCACTCGGAATGAGAACAAGCCATCCTTGGCCTTCACTCCAAATACTGGAGTACGGCTGAATTGACCCGAAGCCAACCGTTTGTTCTCCGGAGGAAAGATTCTCAAATGAACCACGAATCTGAGCAGGTGCATCGGATGAGAAATCGCGTAGTTTCTCCACACTGAGCTGGAAGGGTTCCTTGCTGGGTTGAGAGCCTTCAGCAACTGTGATACGGGGGTAGCGCCCAGAAGCCATAGAAAACCACGGCGCCCCAATCAAGTAACATTATTGAACCGATTTGGGCGAAAGCAGTACGCTAAGACGGTAGTTGATACGAACCCCAACCGAACGAGAGGTTTAGCTGAAAGTAGGCGCTAAGCCCCCTTCCTCAACGAGCGAGCGAAGCGAGCGAGTAGGGAGGGGATACAGCGCCGCACGAGTATCAGGCACGTTCGACGCTCGGCCCACAGGCCCACGTACTCGAAACTCATATTTGTGTAGTTTGTGTATAATGTGGTGTGACAACGCGCAAGAACATCTCAATCCGCGACGATCAAGCCGAGTGGATTCAGGACAACCACCTGAACCTTTCCTCGTTCGTCCAAGAGAAACTGGATGAACTAATCGAGGAACGAGAGTAACGGATGTACTACGCCTACAAGTACCGTCTCAAGCCGTCCGACACCCACCGAGAGGAGTTGGACCGCCATCGAGACATTTGTAGGCAACTGTACAACCACGCTCTCTACCGCTTCGACCAAATTCCCGTGGACGCAGGCACGCTCAATCAGCGTGTTCGGTCCATCCGAGACGAAATCCCGTCCCTGAAAGATTGGTGGACTGACCTCTCGGACGTGTACTCGACAGTTCTGCAAACAACGGTCATGCGAATCGAGCAGAACGTCAAAGGGCTCTCCAAGCTCAAGGATAATGGCTACGGCGTCGGTCAACTCACGTGGAAGCCGCCACGCGAGTTCCGCAGTTTCACGTACAGCCAGTCTGGCTTCAAGCTCGACAAGAAGGGCGGTCAGACTGTGCTGTCACTCTCGAAACTCGCGGACATACCGATTCGGCTCCACCGCGCTATCCCCGACGTTCACAAGAGCGACAGCTCTTGTGCAGCCCATCAGAAATCTCTGATTTCTGAGGACGACGCCACGCTCAAACAGGTCACGGTCAAGAAAGAACCGACGGGCGAGTGGTTCGCCACCTTCGGCGTCGAAATGGACCGCGAACCGCCCGCGAAGCCCAAGAATCCCGAGAAGTGTGTCGGTATCGACGTGGGGATTCTCACGTACGCCCACGACACCGATGGAACGGCGGTCGGGTCGCTCGATCTCACCGACGAGCGTGACCGCTTGGAGCGCGAGCAACGGAAGCTCTCGCGGAAGCAACACGGGTCGAACAACTACGAGACACAACAGCGGCGCGTAGCGGAGTGTCACGCCGCTCTCCGACGGAAGCGCCGCGACTTCCTGCACAAACTCTCGGCGTACTACGCTCGGGAGTACGACCTCGTGGCGGTCGAAGACCTGAACGTGAAGGGGATGATGGAGTCGCCGTCGAACAGCCGCAACACCGCGTCTGCCGCGTGGCGAACGTTCCTCTCGTTGCTCGAATACAAGTGTGAGCGAGAGGGGACGCACTTCGTCGCGGTCAACCCGAGGGGGACGACCAAGGAGTGCGCGTCCTGTGGTGTCTCGACGGAGAAGCCGTTGTGGGTCCGTGAACACTCCTGTCCTGCCTGTGGGTTTGAGGCGGACAGGGACGCGAATGCGGCGTGGAACATTCTTTCTCGCGGCCTCGAAGATGTAGGAGTGGGACACTCCGAACAAACGCCTGTGGAGACTGCGCTCCCTGCGGATACCAATTCGGTGTCTGCAAAGCGCGTCGTGGAAGCAGGAAGCCCTACCCTCAAGGAGCGAACGGCGTCAGCCGTGAGCGAGTAGGGTGGGGTAGTTCACAACGTTGTCTGTGGGTAGAGCCTCTTTGTCGTGCTGAACTCGCCCTCTGTCTGTGTCACACCGTACGTATCAAATTCTAGAGCTTCAACAGAACCTAACGCATGGTATTAGCCACGTGTGTGAGCCATGGTCGTGGTACGCTTGGTGTGGGACCTGACTCATCATACTGAAAGAGCGACCGAATCGGAATGTTCGCCCACTTACTGGGGCGTGTGGGAGGCGCGATTCGCTCCGCGGGCGGTTGGACGCGACGCAGCCTGCGACCACACGGGTCAGTCCGTCGAACAGAGAAATGCGCGAGGAGAGCAGTCGGCCGTCCCGATTACGAGCGGCGACGGAGCAGGCTGACACCGACGAGACTGACGATACAGACCAGCGCAATCCCAACCGGTCCCCAGAGGGGAACGGCGGTGTCGGTCGTGGTCTCGGTCGTCTCTGTGGTCGTCGTCGTGGGGTCCGCGGTCTCAGTCGAATTCTCCGTTCCGGTCGAGTCGGTGGACTCCGCCGTCGAATCCGACTGGTCGGCTTCGTCCGCATCGCTCGTGGGCGTCGGCGAGTCAGTCGTCTCCGCCGAGCTCCCACCCGAGGACGCCGCCGTCGTCGTGTTAGACGTGGCCGACTCGTTGGTTGCGGTCGTCGTGGTGGATTCGGTCGTCTCCGTGGTCGTCGTCTCGTCGGAGTCGCCTGTCGAGTCCGAGTCTTCGAGCGACCCCGCTTCGACGACGCTCACGGACTGCGTGCCGCTCACCGCGACGAGTTCGGGTTCACCGAACACTTCCTCGTCGGTCTGGGCGGCCGAATAGAGGCGGTAGTCGCCCGGCGAGAGCGACGCGACGTCGACCGTCGCCGTGTAGTTCAACCCCGTCTGTCGGGTCGCGGTCGTGCGGACAGACGCCGACTCGTTCCCGAGAACGACCTCGACGCCGGCCGGCGGCGATTCGACGTCGTTGCTGACCTTGGAGAGGTTCACTTCCACGAGGAGTTCGTCGTCCGATTCGACGCGGTCCGCCGCGGTCTGCTCGACGTCGAACCCGTTGATGATGAACGGTTCGACCGCGTAGACCGTCTCGGTCCCGTTCATGAGCGCGATTGCGTACGTACCGGGGTCGTAGCGGTCGAGCGAGAACGACGCCGAGGCGGAGCCGCCGTCGACGTACTGGCTGTCACGGAGTCGTTGCTGACTGTCGACGACACGGATGGAGTACGAATCACCGGACGGCCCGTCGGTCGAAACGGAGAGGTAGCCGTCTTCCGACGCGCTGCCGATGGCTTCGATGGTCTGGTCTCCCCACTGAGTCGAAATCGTTCGGTCCGGGATGTCGAGGTCGCCGTCGATGTCGACGTCGTAGTCGGCGCTCTGTGCCGCCGTCAACGGGGCGACCGCCGAACACACCAACACGAGCGCCAAGAGGAGGGCACGGGACGAGTGCATGTGCCAGCCTCTACAGTCGTCTGGGGTAAGTGCATTGTCATGGCGAGTCGAACAGTCAGCGGTGGAGCAACCGCCCGACGTCGAACCGAACGAAGGGCGTCGCCGCGATGACGGCGCTACAGACTGCGAGGCAGACCGCCCCGAGAGCGGACGCGGCGATCAGCCCCGGGGTGAACGGGACGGCGAGTCGAATCCCGAAGACCACGAGCACGTCCGCCTGTTCGAGCAGCCACAAGAGCGCCGCCGCAAACCCGAACGAGAGCGCCGCCGCGGGAATCGCGAGGCGGACGGCGTCGGCCGCGAGCAGGGCGAGAATCCGCCGTCTACTCGCGCCGGTCGCGCGGTAGATGCCGATGACGCGACGGTTCGCGTGGACCGCCTGCGCGAACGTCGCGGTCGTGCCGCCGATGGTGCTCAGCCCGGCGAGCGAGACGAGCACGACGAACAGCAACTGCACGTTGCCGAAGACGTTCTCGATGGCCCGGCCGATGCCGGTGCCCTCGGTGTACTCGCCGCGGCTGCTGAGCGTCGCCGCGACGCGTTCGTCGCCGGTGACGCGGTAGGTCGCCGTCGAGATGACCGACCCGTCGACGACCAGTCGGAGGTCGTAGGTGCCCGGCGGTGGGTCGTCACCGAGTCCGACCTCGGACGCCGCCAGTTCGATTTCCGAGACGTTCCCGCCGGTCAGTTCGACGGTCCGGGTCTGCGTGCCGCCCGGCGAGACGAGGGTGAGGTTGCGGACGAGGAAGCGACCCCACGGGTTGGCGACGCGTGCGGTCACCGTCGGATTCGTGAGTCGCGAACCGGTCGACGGCGAGACCGTCAGCCGCCCGCCGAGTCGCTGCGGCGCGTCGCGTTCCACGGTGAGCGTGTGTTCCTCCGCGACGTAGCCGTCTTTCGAGAGCCGCAACGTGTACGTGCCCGGCTCGTCGGGAACCCGCATCGGGACGCCGCCCCGGGCGTCCGTCGTCGCACTCCGGCCGTCGAGCGTGACGGTCACGCCGGAGACCACGGACTCGTTCGGCGTCGTCGCCGGTACGACGAGCGTGGAGCCCGGCGGCGCGCGGGTCGGGTACTCGGACGGAAGCTGGAGCGTGTTCGGCCGGTACACCGTTACCGAGCGAGTGACGCCGTCGGTGGCGAGTTCGTACGTCCCAGCGATCCGAAAGCTCGTCTCGAACGACAGCCGTGTCGATTCGTCGCTCCCGAGCGTCACGTCTCGTTCGAGCGTTCGGTTCCCCACGCGGACCGCGACCGTCTCTGTCGCCGCGGCGGACCCGAGATTCCGGACCGTCGCGCTGAATCGATACGTCGCGTTCGTCTGGACCTCGGACGGGCCGGAGAGGCTCGTCACGAGCAGTCCCGACGAGCGGTTCTGCAGGGACGCGAGGCTCGAAGACGCGTTTTTCGTCCGAATCAAGTGCACCGTTCCGGGACCTGTCGCCAGCGGCTGCGTCGTTTCGAGCGGAACGACGAGCTGGTCGTTCGTCACGCCGCTTCCGGTGAACGTCCCGACGATTGTGACGCGTCTGACCCCGGGCGTGACGCTTCCGCCGAGCGTCACCGTCTCGCCGACGTCGAGCCCGAGCGTCCGCGCGAGGTCGGTCCCGATAACCGCCTCGTCGGCGCGCTGTGGGGCCGACCCAGCGACCAACGACGCGTCGGTGACCGAGCTAAACGCGGTGTAGTTCGCCCCGCGAACGAGGTACGGCGTGTCGCCGCGCGTCTGTGCGTAGATGACCTCCGGGCTGGCCGTGATACCGTACGAGCGGAGCACCGTCGCGTAGTTTTCGTCGATGCGGCTGTTGAGGGGGTGTGCGGCACCGCTCTCGACGACCGTCCCGCTCGACGTGGTCGCGAGGGGAGCGAGCGCGCCGCCGATAGAGCCCGTCAAGAGGATGATGAGCATGAAAACGGCGAGCGTCGCCGCCGTGGGGGTAAACGCCCGCCAATCGACGAGCGTCGGTGAGGTAACCGTCTGGAAGCGGCGAATCGGCTGTGGCCATCGACCGGCGGCCCGGTGCGGTTGGTCGAAGCTCGGGTCACCGCGGACGACCGGAAGCGCCGCGAGAACCCCGGCGAAGAGGCCCATCACGAGGAGGAACCCGGCGATGGCGAGGAGCGAAACCGCGATGTCGGCGGTCACGGTCGTCTGAAGCGACACCGGAAGGCCCGCGTACGTCGCGGCGTTGACGACGCCGTTGGTCACGACCACGCCGAGCGCGTAGCCTAGCGCGACGCCGACGAACGTGAGCGACAGCACGCGCCCGAGGAGAATCGCGAGGATACGCCACGGCGACGCCCCGGTCGCGCGAGCGACGCCGATGAGACGGGTTCGGTCCCGAATCGACATCTTCGTCACGTTGTACACGACGACGAGAATCAGGAGCCCACCGGCGAACGCGGCGACCGACAGCGTCCGGACGACCTGCGTGATGCCGCCCGCCAGAAACGGGAGCGCCGCGATGAGCGGGACGCTCGTCGCCGACGCCGGGCGTCCGGACTCGCCGGTGTCGAACACGAGCGCGCCGCTCGTTCCCAGCCGCTGGACGGTGTCGGTGCCCGCGACGTACCACGAGTCGGGAAACAGCGTCTCGTCGATGCGATGCGGCGAGACAGTCGTCGAAACCGCGTTGTCAGGGCCGACGATCTCGACCTTCTGGACCGACGACTCAGGCCCCGAGACGCCGTCTGACGGCGGTCTCGGGAGCGTGGCTGCTTGCCACGCGACCGACGCGCCCGAAATCGTCCGCGGCGCGTCCGGCGGTATCCCGACGACGTAGTGGGTCTCGCCATCGGGAAGCGAGACGGTCGTGACCGCGATGACCACCTCGTCGGCGGACGCGGTCGCGACGGCGTCGTCGTACGACTGCTCGTACGACACCGTCGCCGAACTCGACAGGTCGGAACTCAGCGTTCCGGTGTAGGTGGCCGCGGTGAGCAACAAGAGCGCGGAGCCGAGGAGGAACGCCGTCGTGACGGCGACGACCGCGATGCTCAGCCACTCGCGGCGCGACCACCTCGAGAGGAGCGCTGTCGCATAGCGCATGTTATCCGAGGCGACTCATTGACGGATGCGCTCGTCCGGTTTCCGGCGGAGCGAGCCGTCTATCAGCACATGCGTCTCTTCGAACTGGTCGGACAGCGTGGGGTCGTGGCTGATGACGACGAGCGCGGTGTCCGTCTGGTCCTTCACACGGAACAAGAGGTCGAGAACGCGCTCTGCGGTTTCGGGGTCGAGTTGCCCCGTCGGCTCGTCGGCGAAGACGACGTCCGGCCGGTTGGCGAGCGCACGGGCGATTGCGACGCGCTGTTTCTCCCCGCCGCTGAGCGTCGCCGGATACTGGTCTTTGAGGTCTAAAATGTCGAGGGCGTCGAACAGCGTGTCCAGCCACGCCTCGTCTCGGCTCCGGGTGTGGTCCTGCGGGAGCGCGGCGTTGTCCCACGCGGTCAGATCCGGGATGAGCTGGAAGTCCTGAAAGACGAATCCGATTGCGTCCCGCCGGAGGACGGCGCGCTTCCGCTCGGGGAGCGCGCTCGTGTCGTCGCCGTGGACGTACAGCGAGCCGCTGGTCGGAGTGCTAAGCAGTCCGAGGACGTTGAACAGCGTCGTCTTCCCGGCACCGCTCGGGCCTTGAATGAGGAGGGACGTGTCAGGCTCGACGGTGATGGAGACGTCCGCGAGAATGGTGGAGTCACCGCGTTCGACGGTGAGCGAATCGCCGCGCAGTACGGGGGCCGTCATCGATATGCTCCCTTCATGCTTCACCTATGTATAGTGTACGGCTACTCGCTCAGACCGTCCGGTTCGTCGCGGCCGCGCACGTCGCGTTCCCGACCGGCCGGGACACCGAGACGGGGTCGTTCCCGGTGTTGGCGTAGACGACGTTCCGCGTCGCGGTCCAGTTGGCGTACACGGACGGCGAGACGGTCTCCGGCGCGTTCGGGAAGAGGTGCGCACCGGTCGTCGTCCACGACCGCTGCGAGATGACCAGACAGTCCGGGCTCGGGCCGCCGGAGAGCCAGTTCGCGACGGCGCTGTAGCCGACCTGCGCGTTGAAGTAATGCGTCCCGACCCGCGTCAGCGAGTGGTCGCTCAGCCACGGCGAGTCGGTGTGCGTGGACGCGAACTGGACGCCTTCGAACTCGGACTCGTAGGTCGTAGAAGGGACGGTCGCGGTGTCCATCGTGAGGTACGCGAGCGGTGCGGTCGCGAGCGTCGACACGAGCACGACCGCGACGAGCGCGAGACGGAGCGCGCGTCCCGAGGTCGAACGCGAGACGCCCTGCAGGAGGCGAACGAGGACGAGTCCGACGAGCATCGCCGCCGGGACGTGCAGGAACGTCTGTGCGCGCATGACCGTATCGTAGTACTCGGGGGTGAGCGACGCGGTGAGGCCGAACCCGATGATGGTGACCGGTGCGAGGAACATCGCCGTCGGTATCGCGCCGCCGCGGTACGACTCGAACAGGTCGAGCCCGAAGGCGGCGGTCACCGCGAACACGCCGAGAATCGCGACGAGCCCCAAGATGAGCGGCGGCGTCTGGGTCGTGCCCGGGAATATCGGCGAGACGGCGTTGAGCCCGACGATGCCGAAAAACGACCCGACGACGCCGAGATACGAGACCTGTTTGACCCGGCGACCGGTCCGTTGCACCCACACGATACCGATGGCGAGGAGGATGAGCCACGCGAGAAAGAGCCCGGGATAGGCCATGACCCGGTTCACGTACGGGACGCTGAGCGTCGTCGACGACTCGGCGAAGCGGTAGTACGCGAACATGTACGCCCAGAAGGCGACCGCGAGCGCGCCCGGCCCGAGCACCGACCGGAGCGAGAGCCGCACGGAGACGTGGCGCACGACGAGCGCGGTCACGACGAGCGCGGCGATGAACGTCGAAAACGTGTGCGTCATCGGGAACACGGCGAGGAGAAGCCCGACGACGAGCCACCAGCGGAGGCGTTGACTGCGGAGCGCGAGATGCAGACAGAACGCGAGCGTAATCACGAGGAGGATGCCGAGAATCTCCTCGTCGGGAACGGAGGTGCGACGGAGGAACAGCCCCTGGACGGCGAGCAGCGTCGCCGTCACCGCGCCGACCGCGGTGGCGGTTCCGTCGCGTGACCCGCTGTCGAGGAGGACGCGCCGCGCGACGACCCCGCCGACGAAGCAGATGAGTCCGCCGATGGCCGTCGCGAGCGGCTGAATCGCTCGGAGGGGAACGGCGTCGGTGACGAGCGACACGACGCTCAGGTAGGTGCTGAAAACGAGATTATCCGCCCGCTGCGTGAGGGGGAGCGCACCCGTCTCCGTGGTCGTCTTCGCGAGCCACGCGTAGTCGAATCCGTCGAGCGTCGATGGATAGCCGCTCCAATAAAGCGGGAGGGCGCGGAGGGCGAACGCGAGGGCGACGCCCGCGATGAGAATCGCGAATCCGCGGCGACGTCCGTTACTCATTGGTGATACTTCCCTCTCCCTCGGGCGTCGGTATATGTCTATCCACTAAGAGTGCGCCGGGGTCCCGAAGCAACAGATAGCCCGTCGCGAGACAGGCGCTCGCGACCGCGAGGCCGAGGCCCGCGAGAACCATCCCGGCGACGACGCCGGGCGAGAACACCGGCGTGAGCGCGACGCCGAACACGCGGAGTTCGCCGAGCGACAGGAGCGCCGTCACGGCCGCGGTGGCGATGGCGAACGCGGCGACCGACGCGAGGAGTCCGATTTTGAGCGTGTCGAAGAGGACGAGCCGGAGGATGTCGGTCCGGCGCGCCCCGGTCGCGCGGTACACGCCGATGGTCTTCCGAACGCCGTAGGTGCTCCGCGTGAACGCCGCGGTCGTGCTTCCAACGGTCATGAAGCTCACGAGTGCGACGACCGCGGCGAGGAGCACTTCAAGGTTTCCGAAGACGAGCTGAATCGCCTGCGCGATGCCGCCGCCGCTGGTGTAGCGACCGCTCCCCGCGAGCGCGGTCGCCAACCGCTCGTCGCCGCGGACGCGATAGGTGAGCGTGGCCGGTTCGCTCGCGCCGACCTGCGACGAGACGGTGTACTCTCCGGCCGGCCGCTGCGGGAGGGTCACAGCGACGCGACTGCTCCCGCCGGGTGCGAGCGAGACGGCGCGTTCGACGTCCGTCCCCGGTCCGCGGACGGCCACCGTCGCGTTCAGTTGCCGCGTCCACGGGTTGGCGAGCCGCGTCGTCACCGTCGGCGACGTGAACAGTGTCGGCGTCTGCGGCGAGAGCGAAAGCGTCTGGACCGGCTGTCGAGTCGCGTCCGCGGAGACGGTGGCCGTCGTGTTACGCTGTTGCGAGCCGGCGCGAGCCGAGACGACGTACGTCCCCGTCTCGTTGAACCGGATTCGGGTCGTCCCGTCGGCGTCCGTCGTTCGGCTCCGCTCGCCGACGGAGACCGTGGCGTTCGCGACCGGTTCGCCGCCCCGCGAGACGCTGATTCGCGGCGCACCGCCGACGGGTATTGACGTCGGGACGGTCACGCTGAGCGGGTCGACGACGCGGCCTCGCTCGTCGACCGTCACCGACTTGGTCACGTCGGCCACCGAGAGGGAGACAGTGCCTGCCCCCGGCGGCTCGAACGCGACGAAGGTCGTCGTCGACCGGCGACTGGGCACCGACAGCGGAGTCTCCGCCGTCGCGTCCCCGAGCGTGACCGAGACGGGCCGCGAGGCGTCGCTCAGGCCGAGGTTCGTCGCCTCGACGGCGACGCCGAAGCTCCCGTCGCGACGAGTGACCGTCGCGTCGGTGACCACGATTGTCGAAGCGCTCGCGTCGTCGCTCGCGAGCCCGCGGGTTCTGATGAACTGAACCCCGTTTCGGCCCGTCGTCGTGAGGTGACGCGCCGTATCGAGTGAGACGAGAAGTTGGTCGTCCTGCACTCCTGTTCCGGCGAACCGTCCGACGATTTCGACGCGCGTGATGCCGGGCGTCGTACTCCCGCCGAGAACCAGCGTCTCGCCGACCGCGAGGCCGGTCGCCTCCGAGAGACTCGCGCCGACGAGCGCCTCGTTGTCTGCCTCGGGCGCTCGGCCCTCGGTCAGCCGCGTGTGGCTGAACGACTCGTACGCGGAGTAGTTCACCCCCCGCGCGACGAACGGCGTACTGCGGTACACTTCGAAGAGGAGAATCTCCGGACTGACCGCGACGCCCTGACTGCGGAGCGCGGACGCGTACGATTCCGGGACGTTACTGGCGATGGGGTGCGGTGCGTCCGGTTCCGTAATCGTCTGCTGGCCGACGCCCGACAGCGGACCGACCGCGCCGATGACGGCCGACAGCAACAGCACGACGCCCATGAACACGCTCAGCGTCGCCACGGTGGGGACGGCCGCTTCCCATCCGAGTAACCGCGTCTCGAAGAGCCGTCTGAACGGCGACCGGGACCCCTCGGCGGTTGGCTGTCCCGGTGATGTCAGCTGGTCGAGCGGCTTCGTCGCTTCGGGGTACGACGCGGTCAGGCCGGCGACGACGCCCGCGACGAGGAGCACCGCCGACGCCAGTCCGAGCAGGCCGACGACCGTCGGCGTGAGTGCGAGCGCGAGCGAGGTCGGGAGGCCGGCGTAAATCGCCGCGTTCAGGACCGCACGAACGAGGATGACGCCGATGCTGTATCCGAGTGCCAGTCCGACAGTCGCCAGCACGACCGCACGGAGCGTGTAGACGCCGACGATTTGCCGCGGCGTCGCCCCGGTCGAGCGGAGCACGGCGATGTCCGGCCGCCGCTCTTTGACCGTGAGTCGGATGACGCTGTAGGTCGTCACGCCGACGAGGATGCCGCTCGCCAGCGTCGCGAGTTGGAGCAACCGAACCAGTTGGCCGGTCCCGAGGACGAAAAACTGCAGTGCCGACAACAGCGGCGTCGCTGGTCGGCCGTCCGCCCGTTCGATACGGACGACGTCGGTCGCCTCGAGACCCGAGAGCGTCTCGGTGCGACTGAGATACCAGCCGTCTTGGAGCACCCGGTGACCCGAGCGGTCGGTGAGCGTGACCGTCGTTTCCGTCTCGTCGGTCGTCAGCGAGACGGTCTCGCCGGCCGACGGTCCGCCGACGACGGCGAGCGTCCCGGGGTCCGGGCGGGGAAAGCTAATCGTCTGTCCCCGAACGGAAAGCTCCGGGGCGTCCGCCGGGATGCCGACGACCGTCGCAGGCGCCCCGTCGACGGTCGCACGGACGAAGACGAGTCGGACTCCGGACTCGTCAGCGCCCGCGGCGCTCGCCGGAGACTCCACGTGCTCGACGTGATAGCTGGACCCGAACTCGTCGGAGATAGTCGTCGTCTGCTGTCCGAGCGAGACGCCGAGGACCGCGGCGCCGACGAGAAACGAGACGGTGAGGGCGATGACGAGCACGGCGAGTGTATCGCGCGTCTCCCAACCGAACGAAAGTGCTCGACGGTAGCCCATCAGTGTTCTCTATCGCGAGTCTCACGAGCGCTCACATTAAGTGTATGTGGTTCCGTTGACCTTCACCGAAAGACGGCACATCGGCGGGGACTCGGTGATTCGAGCGACCGCTGGTGCAGTCAAAAAATCGGGTTCGCGTCGATGCCCCAACTCCCGACCGCCCACTCGGGGAGCGAGCGAGTCGAACGCGAGTTAGTGAGCCCGGAGACGCGCCGCACCGACGAGCGCGACCAGCGAGACGAGCGCCGGCAGCACGCCGAACCCGGGCGCTTGGCTCTCCGTCTCCGTCGGCGTCTCAGTCGTCACCGGGTCGGAAGTCGTCGTGGTCGGCTCGGCGACCGTCACCGTCGCCGATTCGCCGCCGACAGAGAGGTTGTACGTCCCCGCCTGCTGGAACGCCGGGAGGAACACGACCGTCGATTCGTTACCGGGTTCGAGGTCGGAGACGGTCTTCATCGTTCGAACGGACCCGTCGACCGTGAGATTGACCGTGGCGTTCGTCGTCACGTCGCCGTCGTTCAACACGGTCGCCGCGACTTCGACGTCCTCGCCGGTTTCGACGCTCGTCGTCGCGAGCGAGAGATTCGTGATCGTCGTGGACACCGTGTCGCCGCTCCCGCCGTCGCCGGAGCCACCGCCACTGTCGCTATCGTCCCCGCCGTCGCCGTCACCGCCGCCGCCCGACGACGAGGTCGTCACTTCAAGTCGTGCGGACCGTTCCTCACCGACCGTATAGTCGTTGCCGTCCTCGTCGCCGAGGGCGTTGACGTGGGGCGTGACCGTGGTTTCGGCCGTGCTCGTCGTGTTCCCCGCGACCGTGACGGTGGCGACGACGACCGAACCGGTCTGGTTCGTGTCGAGTCCGTAGCCAGTGAGCGTTGCGGAGCTGTTGTCACTCGCGTACGTCGTCGTGACCTCCGCCGCGTTGTGGCTGAACGTGACCTGCGTGATATCCGCGGTCTCGTTGGCGAGCGAGAACGTGATGTTGGCCGCGCCGACGCCGCCGGAGGCGTTCGTCACGACTACGTCAAACGTCGTCGTCTCCCCGTTCGCAACGGTCTGGTCAGTCGGGTCGAGTGCGACGTCCGTCGACCCGGCCGCGGCACCGATTCCCGGCGCGACCGCGAGCGCGAGGACCGAAAACACCACCAGACAGTGGCGCGCGTTTGGTGTCATTCGGCATCCCCCACGGGGTCGGACGCCATCCGGACGACTCGCGTTGAACTGGGCGTGTGCGAAGAACTCATAGTTGGTGTCGGTTTTGATTCGTCGACCCATCACGAGTCACGCACGGCGTTGGGTGAGCGAAACCGCATCACTAGTGGCGGTCGGCAGCAGCCCCTCACAGTTCGTACTGCCGCGAATCGCCGCACGAGCGCGTGATTACTACGACGTGTATGCTACGACAAGAAGCAGCAAGCATTCTAATTGTTACGGTCAGTCGGAGAGTTACCGCCGGCTCGCCGATTCGCACTCGTGGACGGCGAGACTCGCCGCGGCGATGAGTCAGACGTATGCGGCGAGGCCGGCACCGACTTTGTCGACAACGTCGAACAACGCCTCCGGAAGCGGTTCGTCGTCCGGGAGTCCGACGGTTTTCACGAGGTCCGAATCGACCGTCTCGAGCGCGGGCGAACGAGACGTTTCCCAGCCGGTGACGACGAGCGGTTGGCTATCGTCCACGTTCCGCGTGACGCGCGCGGCGACTCCTCCACGATAGGACGGCGGCGCGTGGAGGCAGACGACGACCGTCGGGTCCTTCGATGAGACGAGTCGGCGAAGGGGCGCGGTCTCGGTCACGTATCGGACTTCGACGTCGCCTTGCGGATGCCAGGCTCGCTCTGGGGGCGGTCCGTAGACGAGAACTCGCGGTAGCGACTCCATGGCCCTTGAGAACACACTTCGTTGGGCAGACACATAAGTGTTAGTTCCACTGACAATTCAGAGAGCGTGAACGGCCGAAACGAACCTCGGAGAGAGCGACGGCGCTCAGAGACGAGCCGGGGGTCAGCCCAGTTCGCTGTAGAACAGGCGCTGGATGTCGACGATGTTGAACTCCCCGTTGTCGTTGAAGTCGAACAACGCTGCCTGTTCGCGGACGCTGGCGTGGTCCCGGTTCGCGAAGAGCGCCTGCACGTCCGAGACCGTGACGTTCCCATCGCCGTTGACGTCTTCGTAGCGACCGTCGCCGTCCGGGTCTGTCGGTGGCTCCTCACTCGGACCGACCGCCGACAACGTCACAATGTGCAGCGTTCCGTTCTCCGTCGACCCAACGCGCAGTTCAGCTCCGTTCTTATCGGAGACGTTCGCGTTGGAGACCGTGACCGGAATCTGTTGTTCGGCCGCTCCGTCCGTCCCGTTCACGGTCACGGTGAGTTCGGCGAGGTCCGGCGAGGGCCCGTCTGCGGTCTCCATGCCCACGGCGCTCAAGCGGACCGTCGTGTTGTTCTCGCTGTACTCCGCGTCCGAGAAGGCGGGCGACCCGCCGATACTCGTCGACGTGAAGCGAACGCCCGAATCGGCGGGGACCGACATGGTCGCCTCGTACGCGCCGACGAAGGAGTCGACGTCGCCGGCGACGAGTTCGACAGTCGTAGTGTCGGTCGCACCGACGGCCTCGGTCGGCGTTTCGACGAAGAGCTGTATCGTCGAGTCGGGATCCGACTGGGTGCCGATGACGAACGTCTCCGTCTCAGTCGCCTCGTTACCGGCGGTGTCGGTCGCGGTCGCGGTGAACTCGTACTCGCCGTCGCCGGCCCCACTGTACACGGTCTCGTACACGTACGTCCCGTTCACGACCGATTCGTCGAACGCGCTCAGCGTGATCTGTTCGCGGTACACGCTGTCACTATCGGTGAGCACGCCCGTGAGCGACGCGAGCGACTCGTTCGAAGAGACGGTCACGGCGATATCATCGTCCTGCTGTGCGGCCACGCTATCGAGCGCCGGCGGAGCCGTGTCGGTCGTCCCGCTCCCCTCGGACGCGACGGTGACCGACCCGTTCGCGACGGGGAAGCCGACGTAATCCGCGCCGGTCGTGTAGACCGTCCGGTCGCTGACGTTCACCGAGGTCGTCGTCCCGCTGTCTCCGACGATGTCGAACGTCACGTTTACAACCGGGTCTGTGAGGTAGTCGGCGCTTTCGATGCCGAACTCGGCGATTCCGTTCTGGTTGTCGGCTTCCGACCAGACGAACGCGTCTTCGTCGTCCATCGTGACGTTCTCGACGTGCACGACAGACGGGTCGAAAGAGACGGTTCCGGCGTAGTAGACACCGCCGCGGACCGGCTCGGTCTCGACGGGAACCGTGACCGTCTCGTTGGGTTCTGCGGTCGCGGTGCCGACGGTCATCGAGAGGTCGTCGGTCGCTGCCACGGTGACCGGGTAGCTGAGCGACCGGGTCGTCTCACCGGCGGTCATCGTCGCCGAGACAGTCCGCTCGTCCGGGAGCGACGTTCCGGAAGCGTCTGCGCTCACGTCGAGCGTCAAGGACGCGGTCGCGCCCGCTTGCAGGGAGCCAATCTCCCACTCGTTGGTTTCGTTGTTCCAGGTGCCGGCGCTGGCGTCCGCCTCTCGGACGGTCACGCCCGTCAGGTCGTCGAAGGCGACGGTGGTCGAGACGGCGGTGTCACCGGTATTGGTGAGTTCCGTCCGAAGCGCCCCCGGTTCGTCCGGCGAGATCATCGTCGCCGACGTGGACACGTCGACACCATCGCCAGCCGAGGCGGTCGAGAGCGTCGTCAGCGCCGAATCGGTGTAGTACGGCGTGACCGAGAGATTCCCGGTCGCGGCGTCACCGGAGCCGTTTGCCACGCCCGACGGGCCGTCCGTCGCGCCCCACCAGTTCCGCTCGACAGCACCGCGCTCGGTCGCTCCGGACGCGTCGACACCGACTCCGTTATCGACCAGCCGGGACTCGTGAATCCGCCACGGCCCGGTCACTCCTTCGGCGTTGACGCCCGCGTCTCCGTTTGCCTCGATGTCCGACCCGATAATCGACCAGTTCGCGCCGGTCGTGGTCGCCGTCGCCGGGCCGCCGACGTTGACGCCGAACTGTCCGTTTCCGGCGACGGTGCTGTTCGTAATCCGCCACGAACCGGCCGTGTTCGTCGCTTCGATTCCGTCGCGGGAGTTGTTGACGACCGTCGTCTCGGTAATCGTCCAATCGCCGGTCGTCTCGAAGACGGCGATACCGGTCGTGTCGTCCCGCGTGTCGGAAACGGTCGCGTTCCGAATCGTCCAGTCCCGCGTCGATTCGTCGGCGCGGATACCGGTTCCGAACACGGTGTCGGTCACGGTGACGTTTTCGAGCAGCCACGAGCCGTCCGACTGCCGAGCGTTGACCCCGTTTCGGTAGCTGTCCCGAACGACCGCGTTCGAGACGACCCAGTCCCCGCTCGAACCTTCGGCGTTGACGCCGGTCCCCATGAAGCCGTCAGTCTCGGTGATTTCGAGGTCGGTCGCTTCCCACGCGCCGGTGGTGTCCTGTGCGTCGATGCCCGCGGTACCGTAGCGAGTGATGGTGAAGCCCGAAATCAGCGGTTCGGCGGCTCCGACGATTTCGATTGCGCTCGCCTCGGAGCCGAGCGTCGACCCGTTCAGCACCGCGCCGTCCGGGGCGGCCAGTGTGAGGTTCTTGTCGACCGTCACCGCCTCGCGGTACGTTCCCGGGCGCACTTCAACCGTGGAGCCGGCAGAGGCGTTATCCACCGCCGCTTGAATCCGCCGGTAGTCCGCCCCTCCGGAGTCGTCGACGGTTACCGTCGCGTTGCTCAGTTGTGCGGGGCTCGGTTCGATGTCTCCTACGGGCGTGCCCACGCTGACCGCCCCAACCGGTGCGATCACGAGTAACCCGCACACGAAGATGCTCAGAGCGACCCACCCAACAGAACGCGTTGTGTTCCGTGCCATAGTTAGACCTGTCCGTGCCCACAGAACGCGTGCTCGACAGCCCCTGCACTACTACCGTCGCTGTTCTGCCCCTCGCACAGCGCGTGGAATGCGGACGTGTCTGTCACACGACAGACATCGAGTAAAAAGCTTGTTCCGCTGGCCAGTCTCGCCAGCGGTCGCGCGAGACACGGCTCAGTCCTGTTTTTCCTTCCGCTCTCTCGTAATCATCGACTCGCGGATGTCCTGTAACCGCTCTGTGCCGCGGAGTTCGGACATGTTCACGCCGAGCGCGTCAGCGTCCTCGTCGGTGGCGACACCGCTCGTGAGGATGCTCCGGACGCCCTCCTCGACGGTCATGTCGATGTCGTACACGTCGTCGGCGGGAATGTAGGTGAGCAGGCCGCCGGTGACCGGGTTGGGCGCGAGCGGAAGGAACATCGAGACCATCTCCTTGTGGCCGGTCGACTGTTCGATAGTCGCGGGGGAACCACCCGTCTGGAAGCCCAGTACGTACACGTCGTCGTCGAAACACTGGACGAGTTTCACGTCCTGAAACTCGTCGGCCCCCTCGTCGAGGACCACGTCGCCCATGCGGCGGAAGCTCTTGTACACCGTGCCGACGCCGGGAATCGACGAGATGACGAGGTCGAACACGCCGATGATTTTCTCGCCGTACTGGTTGCGGCCGACGGTCCCCACGACCGCGACGATGGCGAAGAGGACGAGCAGGGCGACCAGTTCGGTGAAGAAGTCGACGACGAACGAGTAGATACCGAGGTCGATGAGGAGGCTGATGAATTCGACGCTCTCGAAGCGGCTGATGATTCCTGCCCAGCGCAGGAGTTCGATGAACGGTTCGAGGGCGTTTCTGACGAAGTCGATGCCGACGCGCAGGACGTACAGCGTGATGACGATGGGGATCATGATCGCCACGCCCGTCAGCAGGGTGTTGTACGCCCGTTCGTACAGCGATTGACCGGTCTCTTTGGCGCTCACGGCGAGCGTGCCCGGCGAGCGCGGAGGGTCTGCGGAGGACACGGCCGGTGATTCATGTGGGTCGTGAAAATAGTGTCGGCAGTCGAACCGTCTAGATTTTCGAGACGTACTGCGGCGGGGCCGCTTGCAGGCGTCCGGTGACGAACGAGTCAGTCGAGAGCGGAGAAAACGGGGACCGAAGCGGGCCGGATGGATTCGCGGGAGCCGTGAGCGACGACGGAAGCCGAGACGGTGGCCCGTGCCGTCCCGAAGGCGGGATCAGGAGACGACTTCGAACCGACCGACTGAGAGGTCGACCGCGAGTTGCTCGCGCGGGTAGACGAACTCCTCGTCGTCGTACATCGTCCGGACGGTCTCGTCTTCGATTTCCACCACCGTCTGTTCCGTACACAGCGTCGAATGCCGGATGGTCGAACCCTCCGTGATTACGTGCGGGGCGACCTCGAGTGTTTGCGCCATCGTTTCACTAACAGGCGGCATCGGGTATAATCCTTTCGCAATTCTCGACGATTGTCATCCAAATGTAGCTATATAGTGGTATTGTCGAGTAGATTGTACACTTTCTGTTGCGGTCGGCTTCGAACCGATAGGAGTCACTCTGATGGACCCGGACGTCGAGCAAAGACAGCAGTCGGAGGCATCGGACGCGCTCCACTCGGGAACGTCACCACTCACGGTCAGTACTCGCGCAATTCGATTCGATTCGATTCGATGCGATGCGGCCTGCGAGTCGGCGGTTCGCCTCGGCGCGTCAGTCGCGTTCGAACGGGTCGCGCTCGGGGAGTTCGTCGTCGAGGACGGCCGCCGCGGCGTCGACGAACGCGTCGTGCGCCGACAGCGCCTCGCGGAGCGCCTCGTAGTAGGCGACAGTGTCGCCCGCGAGGAAGTGCGAGTCGACGCGCCAGAGCGTCCGCCCGGTGCCGAACTCGCCGGCCGGGAAGTCGTCGTGTTCGTCGCGCACCTCGTCGAGTGCCGCGATGAGTCGCTCGCGAAGCGCCGCGTACGGCGAGTCGCCCGAGAAGTCGGCGTCGCCGTGGATACCGTCTTCGAGGTGGAGTTCGAGTCGGAACTGTCCGCGCTGGAGGGCGCGCGGCGTCGGGTAGTGTTCGAAGTGGAGGTCGTAGCCGCGGTCGCGGCCGCGCTCCCACGCCGTAGGGGTGACGCGGCCCCACGGCTTCCCCGAGTCGAGGGCGTGCCACGTGTGGGGACCCTCCGGGGGCGAGGCGCGGAGGTAGTCGGCCCACTCGTACTGGAGGACCTCCCGAGCGAGCTTCGCTACGGCGTCACGGGTCGCATCGACCTGTAGCTCGTAGTCCAAATAGAAGCTCGTTTCATCCGCGGTGTCCGGGCCGTTCATACCTCCTTGCTAGACGCCCACACGGATAAAGATTCGACACAGGCTCCGGAGGGCCCGTGTTCGCTCAGCCCTCGCGCCGCGCCCGGCGTCCGAACCCGAACAGGAGCGCCGCGATGGCGGTGACCGCGGGAGCGACGCCGAAGCCGGGGATGCCGGTCCCCGTGGTCCGGCGCTCGGTCGTCTCGGTCGCGGTCGCGGACTGCGTGTCTGTCGTGCTGGCGGTCGTCGAACCGCTATCGGCCGTCGTCGGACTCGCGGGCGACGCGGTTGACGTTGGGGACTCCGCCGCCGACTCGGTTGTCGCGGGCTGGTCGGTCGCATCGCCCGACTCGTCGTCCGCGTCGGAATCACCGTCCGACCCGGAGTCCGAACCGTCATCGGTGTCGTCGCCAGCGTCGTCCGAGTCACCGGTGTCGTCGTCGGTGTCCCCGTCACCGCCACCGCTGGAACCCCCGCCGCCGGCCGACTCCGAGACCGAGAGGTCGAGTCCCGACGTGTCAGTGACGGTGTAGGCGTTGCCGTCCTCGTCGCCGAGGGCGGTCACGGATACGTCGAGCGCGCCGTCACCGGTGGCGTCGGCGGTTTCGACGGTGACGGTCGCGATGGTCACCGAACCGGTGTCGTCGGTGTCGAGGCCGACGACGCGAACCGAGGCGACCGTGTGCTCGGTGTCGTACGACACGTCCCGTAGTCGCGGGTCGGTGCCGTCGGGCGTGGCGACCTCGGCGATGCGACCAACCGACGCGTCGTCGAGTTCGACCGTCAGGTTGTACGCGCCGACGCCGGCGTCGACGCTGTCGACGACGATGTCGAACGTCCGCGTCGAGTCGGGTTCGACGGTCGCCGCGTCGGTGTCGAAGCCGACGGTCGTGTCGGTCGCGGCGAGCGCGGGCGGCGCGACGGCACTCAGACAGACGAGCGCCGCGAACACCACGAGTGCGGCTCGGTCGGGCAGCTTCGTCTTACGCATCCGTGGAGGCGAACAGCCGCTGTACGTCGCCCACGTCGACGCGGCCGTCGTCGTTGAGGTCGAACGCGGGGGTGCTCGACTGGACGGCGTCCGCGTCGCGGTGGGCGAACAGCGCCTGCGCGTCTACGACGTCCACGCTGCCGTCGCCGTTCACGTCCTCGAAGGCGCCGTCGCCGTCGTGGTCGGCCATCGCGCGGCCGTTGCCGGTGATGTCACCGGGTTCGACGCCGACCGCGCGGTTGTCGATGCGCGACACCGCGTAGGCCGTGCCGTTGGAGTCGTAGGTCGCCGTGGGGGTCAGTTCGAGTGCGGTCGAACCGTCGAGCGCGACGCCTTCGACCGTCACGGTCGCGAGGACCTGCGAGTCGTTCGCGTCGCCGTCGGCGTCGATGCCGGCGGCCTCGATGCGGACCGCACTGCCGTCGTCGCTGATATTGATCGCCGAGAACCCGGGTTCGTCGTGGAACTGCACGTCCGTGATGCGGGCCACGCTCGAATCACCCACCGTGAGCGTCAGTTCGTACGCACCGACGCCGTCGGCGGCGTCACTCGCGGTGATATCGAACGTCCGGGTGTCGCCGAGGGGGACGGACTGGCCGTCCGAGCCGACCGCGAGCGCGACGCCGTCTGCCGGTTCAGGTGTCGGGTCGGGCGTCGTCGCCTCGCCGTCGAGGTCGGCGTTCAGCACCGCCGAATCGAAGTTCTCGTACTGACTCGAATACGCGCTGTCGGTGTAGTCGACGTAGAGGTCGACGCCCGAGTCCGCCGCAGTCACCGACGGCCCGAAGGCGTCGAGGTCGCTCGTCGACACCGTGACCGTGACGGTGCCGCTCGCGCCGTCGTAGGTGACGTTCGTCGTCTCGACGTAGCCGCCGTTGCGGTCGGCGAAGGCGGCGGTTCCGCTCACGCCGGCCACTCGCGAGGGCGCGTCGATGGTGACCGTCGTCTGGCCGTCGTCGCTCGTCACGTCGACCGCGTCGGCGTCAACTGCCGTGTCGACCCGGCGCATCCGGTCGTCGGACTCGGTGTCGACTTCGGCGGCCGCGATGGTCGAGCGGTTCTGCAGGTAGCCGATGACACCGTCGGCCATCGTCGTCTCGTTCAGGACCGCGACGCGTGGCTTGTCGCCGAGCGGGTAGCCGCTGCCGCCGTCGGCGATGTAGGAGTTGGTCGCCAGTGTGTACGTCGCCGAATCGTTGACGGGTTCGCCGTTCACCGTGAGGTCGCGAATCGTCGCGTCGCCCTCGCCGGGCGACGAGCTATCGCTGTGGGGTACCCACTCGAAGGTGACGCCGCTGACCTGCTGTTGGGTCTGGGTGCCGTACTGGTTGTCCATCTGCAGCGGTGTGATTTGGCTCTTGACGACCTCTCGGAGCTCCGCGCCGGTCACCTCGACCACGACGATGTGGTTGCCGAACGAGAGCGTCGAGGTGACCATCCCGCGGGTGATGTTGAACTCCTCGCCCGCGCCGTACTCGCTTGGGTAGAGCGTGTCGCGGATGCCGCCGGCGTTCGTCACGGCCACGTCGGCACCGGTGTAGCCGCGGACGCCGTCGGTGACGAGGTGACCTGTCGCGGAGTCGTCGGTGTAGCTGGAGCCGACGCCCGTGTGCTCGGGCATGACCGCCGTCGCGAGTTCCGTGTTGAGATAGTCCTCGCGGAGCGGGTTGATGTACGTCTGCCACGAGTCGTTTCGCGGGATGTCGGTCGTCACGTCGACGAGTTCGCCGGAGGCGTCGGTGACGCTCCCGTTATCGACGGTCAGTTCCATCCGCATGATGGCGTTGGCCTTCCCGGTGGTCTCGCCGATGAGGACACCGTTGGTGGTCTGCGGCGGGTAGCGCTGTTGGTCGTCGCCGGAGACGAGCGCGTCGATGCCGTCGACGTTCCGCGCGAGGTCCTTCGAGTCCGGAATGCCGACCGGGGCCAGCGCGACGACCACGTCCACGTCCTCCTCGTTTCGGAGCGTGTCGACGGTCCGCTGGGCGGCGGTCGTCGGGTCGACGACGGTGTAGCCGTTGCGCTCGATGACGCCGTCGGTCTTGGCGTTGATGGCCTCGTCGGTCAGGCCGAAGAAGCCGACTGTCACGCCGCCGCGCTCGACGACGGTGTAGTTCTGCGTCCCGGGGAGGTTCTCACCCGTCTCCTCGTCGACGACGTTGGCGAGGAGCCACGGGTAGGTCGACTCGTTGGCGATGGCCTCGAAGACGGCGAAGTCGTTCGTGCCCGCGTCCTCGTCGTAGTCGAGTTCGTGGTTCTGGACGACTTCGGCGTCGGGGTCGATGAGGTTCATGGCCGTCACCGGCGGCTCGTAGCCGTGTTCTAAGCCGTCGTAGTTGCGGAGGGCGTGCGGGCTGAGTTCGTCGCCACCGCCGGCCACGAAGACGGGGCCGGAGGCGTTCGCGCGCTCACGGTTGATGAGCGTAATCATCCGGCCGAGCTTGTCGTCGCCGGAGCCGGCGGCCGCCTTGCCGATGTCGTTGAAGCTGACGAGCGTGATGGTCGTCGCGTTCGCGCCGGCGGTGTCGTTGCCGGCGTCGCCGTCGTCACCGCCCGCGGGGGCGGTCAGGTTCGTCACCGATGTGGGCTGAATCTTGTACTCCTCGAAACTGTAGAACACCGGTCCCTCGATGGCGTCGGCGGTGCTGCCGACCTCCGAGGGCGTGGTGTCGTCGCCCGTCGTCACGTCGTCGATGGCGACCGGCCCGGAGCCGTCGGTGACGGCCCACTCGCCGTACTGGCCGGGCGTCGCCGTGACTTCCACGTCGCGCACGCTGACGAGCACGCTCTCGTAGGCCTCTTGGGAGACGTTTTCCGTCGCGAGGGCGGTCGCCTCGGGAACCGACCCGCTTCCGGTCGTCGACAACGAGGCGCTGTCGTTTGTCAGGTCGAGTTGGGTCAGCCCGTAGTACTCGGTGACGGGCGCATCGACGCGCACCTCGTCGCCAGGGTTCGCATCTGACGACCCGCCCGCGTAAACGTAGACCGCGCTGTGGCGTACGTCTGCCGCGGAGGCGTTCTGCAGGAAGAAGCCGTCGGCGTTCGTCGCGGTCACCGTCCCGGTGACGTTGACGAACTGCCCCGCGTAGGCCGAGGCGTCGCCGTCGGACGTGTTCGACTGGAGTTCGGTGATGGTCACGGCCGCCGGCGCGGACGCGTTCATCGCCGACTGGACGTTCGAATCGAGTGCGCTCGCGTCCTCCCCCGCCGCGACGCCCGCCGCACCGGCGGGGAACGTCGCGGTCGTGAGTACTAACACCAGTAGCACCGTTACAGTACGATTGAGAGTTGTCTGTGGTGGTGTGTGCGGAGGCACATCAGTCCGCACCGAGGCGGGTGTGATAACCGCTGGTAAGTGTGTTATATAGGTGACAGAACTGCGATAGAGAGGTTCGTATGCCGTGGTTCGGTTCGGCTCCGCCTCGGTGGACACAAGCCGACGTCATCGCGCGGCGACCCCAGTGCGAGTCGCTGGGCACTCACGGAGTGATGGTGGTACGTACTTCCGGTAGCTCCGATAGGTATATTTAAACCCACTGGCCGATTGCGTACCAGTTGAGAACGGTTTCCACCTTCTCGATTCGGTGGTCGTTCCATCGCAAAATCGTTCTCCATTCCCCTTCAGCAAGGATATACTATCAGTAGCTTCGAGTGGTACCTACTATCCAAATCTATATCACTCTCCACCGAAACAACGAGTACGAGGGCGAGAAAGTCACCACCTGTGACTGGTTACTTGATTCTCGTTCTCGTTCCATCCTCCCCCCATCTGGGGGGCCCCACCACCGCTTGACAACTCGGCGACACGACAACACGAACGAGGTAGCGCCGGCGCTCGTCCGCAAGTTCACTCAGTCCCTTCGACGAGCGCGGCATGTACTCGCGTTCGAACGTCGTCGGCGCTCGCCGCCGACGCGTCGCGCCGCGCCATCCGTCCGGTGACGAGATCGAGAAGGTCGAGCGCAGTCAGCACCTCGCGAACGTCGGTGCGGTCGAGGCCGAGACGGCGCTCGACTTCGTACAGCGTCTTCGCGCCCGAGACGGCCGCACACACGTCTTCGGTCGAGCAGTCGAGCGAAGACACCGACGCGGGAAGCGGCGGAAGGGCGGTCACGGTCGACGCGCCCTCGGTCGTCGTCGGCTTGTCGGTCTCGTCGTCTGGCTCCGTATCCGTGGCCGGATCCGTTTCAGACTGCGGCTCCGACTCCGACCCCGGCTTCGACACCGACTTCGACTCGTCGTTCGTGTCGGCCTCGTCGTTACCTGGCGTGTCACGTTCCGCCGCCGTGTTGCCGGCCTCTTCACCACCCGACCCGGGAGACAGTGCCGTCTCGCTCGCGCGGTCCCCGTCGGAGCTGCTCGGGTCGGGGTGCTGTGGCTCGTCGCCCGACTCGATCGCGTCAGTCGTCGACGCCGGTTCGGTCGACGGACCGTACGACTCCGGTTCGTGAATCCCATGTTGAATCATCTGGTTGCGGACGGTCTGGGGAGTCACGTCGACGCCGAGCGCGTCGGTCATCTCCTTGAACGTCTCGCAGGCCTCGTACGCCTCTCGAAGCCGAACGGGGTCGTGATGCGCCGGCACCGAGTCGGCGTCTGCCTTGGCGTCCGCGTCTGGCTCCGTGTCCGTGCTGGTGTCCGGGGCCATGTCCGTATCCGTATCCGGACTCGTCTCTGTATCCGCCTCAACGGAGCCGTCCGACGATGCCGGTGTAGGCTGGTCGTCCTCCGACAGCTCGTCTCTTCCCGTCGAGATCGCAAACTCCATCGTCGGTGGCGACACGACCGATGCGACAGGGGCGCTGCCCCCCGAGCCACGCGCCCCGGAGCCGTCGGCTCGGGCGACCGGCGCGTCCGCCGGCTCGGGATCGCCGTCAGTGGCGCCGTGCTCAGCCGGTGCCGATTCCTTTCCGGCATCTTCGGTCGCTGGGGGAGCGAGCGCCACGTCGAGGTCGAGTCGAAGCCGGCCGTCGGTCATCGACGCCGCCGGCGACGACACGGAGAGTCGGTCCGGGTCGACCGCGCACTCCGACGCGAGATCGTACTCGACGGTGACCGAAGCCACGACCTCTCCGTCGGTCGAGTCACCTTCGCTCGTCAGCTCAAGTCCGCGAACCGTTCCCGTCGTCTCCGAAAACTGTTCGAGAACCGCCGTGAGTTCTCGGACGTTTCTCACCACTTCCATATGAGTGTGTCAACTTCGTCACATGGCATATAATTTATTGCCGCCGACGTTATCTAGTAGTATATATTCTATACATACCTCAGTTGTCTTGCTCCCGACGCTGAGCGACCGGAACGGTCCCCGGCGCACGGTCGCTGAGTGCAACTGTCGCCGTGGCTGTTTTTATCACTTTGTGGCAACATCACATACGCATGGACGTGTCTCCGCTCCACGATATCGCTCCGTTTAGCACCGAGCGGCGTGCAATGCGAATCCTGTTGGTCGACGATAACGAGTCCATGGTGGAGCTGTCCGCGACCTTTCTCGCACGCGAACTCGACGACATCGAGACGGGGACGTACACCGACCCGGTGTCGGCGCTCGACGAACTCACTGACGGCGCGTACGACTGCGTCGTGAGCGACTACGACATGCCGGTGATGGATGGGCTCGAACTCCTCACGGCGGCGCGCGAGCGGGGCATCGAGATTCCCTTCGTCCTCTTTACCGGGAAGGGAAGCGAAGAGATCGCGAGTCGCGCTATCTCCGCCGGCGTCGACGAGTACCTCCAGAAGGGCGGTCCCGAGGAGTATCCCGTGTTGGCGAACAAGGTCTCGAACCTCGTCAAGAAACACCGGGCCGAGCGATACATGCGACGCGGCTTTCTCGCAATCGAATCCGCCGAGGAGGGTATCGGTATCATCGACGGCGACGGCGTCTACCAGTACATGAACGAGGCGTACGCTGCACTCTACGACCGCGACCGGACCGAACTCATCGGCGAGCATTGGGACATCCTCTACCCGGACCAGGAGGCGCAGCGCTTCTACGACGAAATCCTCCCGCAACTCGAATCCGAGGGGTCGTGGCGGGGCTTTTCGACCGGCGTCACCAAAGACGGCGAAGCGGTTCCGGAGCGGCTCGTGTTGACGCAGATGGACGACGGCGGACACGTCTGTATCGTCCAGGAACTCACCGAGGTCGACGCATTGCGCGCGGAGGTCGAACTGAAAAACCGGGTGCTCGACGCCCTCGACGTCGGCATCGTCGTCATCGACCCTTCGCAGGCCGACAACCCCATCATCTACTGCAACGAGGCGTTCGAGACGCTCACGGGCCACGACGCCGAGTCGGTGACGGGGCGTAACTACCGGTTCCTCTCGGGACCCGAGACGGACCCCGAAACAGTTGCCGAGATTCAGGCGGCCGTCGACGCCGGCGAGCCGATTTCGACCGAGATTCGCAACTACGACGCCGACGGCGAGCCCTTCTGGAACCGCCTCGACATCCGCCCGGTTCGGGACGACGACGGCGCACTTGAGTTCCTCGTCGGCTTCCACCGTGCAGCCGACCGCGACGGCGACGCGGACTCGTCCTGACGCGGTGGTCGGCAGTCGCCGACGACTTTACTGGAAATAGTGGGGTGTCGACCCCACGAGTAAGAACTACACTCGCGGCATACGTCAGTTGGAGTCATGTCCCGACGGTCCCGCCTCCAACAGTTCTTGGCCCTCGGTGCGTTCCTCTTCGCAGTATACTGGTTCGTCGATGGCTCAGCGCTCATCGCGGCCGGATGGGTCATCGTCGGATTACTCAACGTATACACGCTCAGACGCGAGGCTGAAGCGGAGGACGACGCACTCAACGTGTGACCGCAAACCAACGAGAGGTTGCGCGTCGGTCCGTCGGTAGTCGTTCGACCGCGACGGCGCGGACTCGTCCTGACGCGGTGGTCGGCCGCCGCCGATAATACTGGAAACGGTGGGGTGTGCGCCGGAGAAGAACTACAATCGCGGCGGTCGCTACTCGAAGCCGTGTCCGCTCACTATCGACTGTACCAGGTCCTCGCCCTCTCCGCGTTCGGCTTTGCGGTGCATTGGTGGTTCGATGGCTCTCCGCTCGTCGCGGTTGGGTGGACCGTCGTCGGACTGTGGTATCTGTACACGCTCTGGCGAGGCGTCGACCAGATTGACGAGTATGCCGTCGATACGTGACCGCAGAAAACGAGGGGGTTGTGTGTCGATCTGGTCGTTATTCGCTCGACGCGCGCTTGAAGAACGCGACCGCCGCACCGAACAGCGTCAGGTTCTGCAGGAACGAGGTGAGTTCCTCGTCGCGGGCGTCGTCGTCGACGGCCCAGAAGTCGTGCATCGTCGGCGTGACGCCGGCGAAGAACGCCGCGACGCTCGCGGCGGCGAGTTTGGGGAGCTTCCAGAGGCCGATACCGATACTCCCGCCGAGGAGCAGGCCGCTCGCCGCGGGGACGAGTCGGTCCGCCTCGGGGACGCCTTTCGCCTCGGCGTAGGCGATGCGGCCGTCGAGGTCGGTCAGGTTGCGAATCGCGAGCACCGCGAGGCCGCTCGCGAAGAGGGCGCGGGCGAGCCGCGATGGCGTGCTGCGTTCGGATTCGTCGGGGGCTGTCATCACTTTTCGAAAATAGTGTTCTAATTATAAGCTCTGTGTTTACAAACCGGCCAGTACGTTTTAGTAGTCGAGACGGACCGTCTCCGCATTGACGTTCCCGCGAATCTGGTTCGTCTGTTTCACAGTCGAAACGCGCGGGCGGGCGAGTCGGTGGCGCGGTCGCCCCTCACGTCGGGCGGTTCCGGGGTGGAAAACGCTTACCCTGTTCCCGTCGGTTGGGTTAGTCAGCATGTCCCCCCTCGCCGACGCACCGAACGAGCCGATTCGGGTCCTCTACGTCAACGCCGACGCCGAGTTCACGGAGTTGGTCGAGACGAAACTTCGGGCGACGGGGTTCGAGTTCGACTGTCGCACGACGACGCGGGCCGACGCCGCGCTCGACGCGCTCTCGACCGAGCGAATCGACTGCGTCGTGACCGCCCACTCGCTCGCCGACTCCGACGGCCTCCGGCTGACGTCGGCGATTCGAGAACGCGACAGCGACCTTCCGGTGATTCTGTTCACCGGCAAGGGCGACGACGACCTCGTCGACGAGGCCACGCGCGTCGGCGTCTCGGACTACATTCCGGTCCGCGCCGACCGGGACAACTTCGCGTTGCTCGCGCGCCGGATTCGAACGCTCTCGAACGCTGCCCGGGCACAGCGCGACGCCGAGCGAGCGTGAACCCGACTCGACCGCGTGCTCGAACGGACGACCGACGGCGTTCTCGCCGTTGACGACGAATGGCGCATCGAGTACGCGAACGAGCAGTTCACAGCGTGTCTCGGCCGCGACCCGGACGAACTCGTGGGGGCCGGGGTCTGGGAGGCGTTCCCGTCACTCCGTGGGACCGAACTGGAAGCCACGCTCCGAACGGCGATGGAACGCGGCGAAGCCGACTCGGTCGACCGCGCTCGCGGCACGCCCTTCGGCGAGCGCGTCGACCTACGCGTGTTCCCCGACGACGACGGCCTCACGGTGTTCTCGCGGGAGACTGCCCCCGACCGCGGTCACGCCCGAGAACAGCGCCTCGACGCCAAGCGAAGCGAGACCATCATCGAACAGATTCACGACGTGGTGGTCATCCTCGACGCCGACGGAACCGTCCAGTTCGCCAACGCAGCGGCCGCTAGACTCCTCGGTGCGCCGAGCCCGTCGGCGCTGGTCGGGTCGTCGCTACGGACGCTCGTCGGCCGGCACGTCTCCGACGACGACGCGGCCGACTTCGTGCAGGCGGTCGCAGACACGCTCGCCGCCGCCGAAAGCGACGGCGGGACCACGGGGCTGTACGACGCCGACCTCCAGGTCGACTTCACCGACGGCGGCGGCATGCGGACGTTCGACGTTCGACTGACGCCGTTTCAGCGCGCGGGCGGGCGCAACGCGCTCGTCGTCGCCCGAGACGTGACCGAGCGGAGCGACGCCCAGCGGCAGTTGGAGCGCGAGCGCGACGCGCTGCGCGAACTCCAGACGGTGATGGCCGCCGAGGTGTCGTCACCCGACGAACGCCTCTCGAGTCTGGTCGCGGTCGGCTGTCGGACGCTCGGCCTCGACATCGGCATCGTCTCGCGCGTCGACGGCGAGGACTACACCGTCCGGGCGGTCCACCCGTCGGACGCCGGCATCGACGTCGGCGACCGCTTCGACCTCGGGTCGACGTACTGCAAGGAAGTGGTCAGCCAGCGCGAGGTGTGTGCGTTCACGGACGCCACGGCCGCGGAGATGACACAGCACCCCGCCTACCGCGAGTTCGCGCTGGAATCGTACATCGGGGTCCCGCTCGTCGTCGACGGCGAGCGCTACGGGACGCTCAACTTCTCGAGTCCGACGCCGCGAGCGACGCCGTTCGGAACGCTCGAACACACGTTCGTCGAACTCCTGTCGGAACTCGTGAGCGCCGTGCTCTCGCGCAGCCGCGACCGGGCCGAACTCGAACGCCAGCAGTTCCTGTTCGACCGCGTCCAAGACATCGCGGACATCGGCATCTGGGAGTACGTCCCGGCGACCGGCGCGCTCGAATGGTCGGCCGGCGTCAGACGGATTCACGGCGTCGACCCGGACTACGACCCGGCGCTCGACGACGCCATCGACTTCTACCATCCGGACGATAGAGACCAGATTTCGGCGGCCGTCACGGCGGCGGTCGAAGACGGCGAGCCGTTCGACCTCGACCTCAGGCTCGTCCGGACGGACGGCGAGGTGCGCGACGTTCGCGCGTGGGGCAACCCGGTCGACAACGACCACCACGACAACCGAGTCATCCGTGGCGTCTTCCAAGACGTCACCGAACACACCCAGCAGGCGCGCGTCCACCGAACGCTCGCCGAAGAGTACGAGGCCCTCCTCGACACGTCCGGCGACGCGATTTTCCTCGTCGATGTCGATGCAACCGGCGACAGCCCGAGCTTCGAGTTCGCCCGCCTCAGTTCCGGCTACGAGGAGGCGACGGAGCTGACGACCGACGACGTGCGGGGGAAGACACCGCAGGAGGTGTTCGGCGAAGAGCACGGCGCGAAGGTGGAGGCTAACTTCCGCCGCTGTGTCGAACGACGTGCCCCGATTTCGTACCGCGAGGAGCTTCCGCTCGGGGTCGACGCCCGCTTCTGGCAGACGGGGCTCGCGCCGGTCATCGTCGACGGCGACATCGTCAGAATCGTCGGCATCGCCCGCAACGTCACCTCGCAAGTCGAGCGGGAACGCGCGCTCGAAGCGACGAACCACCGGCTCGAATCGCTCATCGAGGCCACGCCGCTCACCATCATGGAGTTCGACGCGGACGGCGAGGTCGCCCTCTGGAACCGGGGGGCAGAAGAGATGTTCGGCTGGTCGCAAGACGAGGTCGTCGGCGGCCCGGTTCCCTTCGTCCCCGACGACAGCGCGGCCGAGTTCGAAACTCACCGACAGCGAGCGTTCCGGGGTGAGCGAATCCGCCGCAAAGAGGTCCGCCGCGAGACGAAAGCCGGCGAGCAGTTAGATCTCCTGTTGTCGGTCGTGCCGCTATCGGACGCCGACGGGGAGGTGACGAACGCGCTCGCCGTCCTCGAAGACATCACCGAGCAAAAGCAGTTAGAACGCGACCTGCGCGCGCTCCAGGCGACCGCCCAAGAGCTGAGTCGGGCGCAGACGGGCGACGAAATCGGCGACATCGCCGTCACCGCGGCGAGCGACATCCTCGGCTTCGAAGTCACCGGCATCTGGGAGTACGACGAGCGGGACGACGCGCTGTTGCCGCTCGCCGAGACCGCGGCTGCACGCGACCTGTTCGGGTCGAGTCCGCGGTTGACCGCCGGCGGGAGTCTGGCGTGGCAGGCGTTCGAATCGGGCGAACCGCAGGTGTACGACGACGTGCCCTCACAGCCGGGGCTGTACAATCCGGAGACGGAGATTCACAGCGAGATGCAGATTCCGCTGGGGGAGTACGGCCTCATGCTGGCTAGCTCGCCGTCCACGGCCGCCTTCTCGGATACCGACGTCGACCTCTTTCGCATCCTGAGCGCGACCGTCGAGGCCGCGTTCGCCCGCGCGAGCCGCGAGGCGAAGCTCCAGCGGCAGAACGACCGCCTCGACAAGTTCGCGAGCGTCGTCGCGCACGACCTCCGGAACCCGCTCACCGTCGCCATCGGCTTCCGCGAACTCACACAGGAGACGGGCGACACGAGCTACCTGTCGAAAGTCGAGTCCGCACACGCCCGGATGGAGCAACTCATCGAGGACCTCCTCACGCTCTCGCGGGGGTCGACGACCATCGAACAGCCGACGCAGATAGACCTCGCGGCGCTCGCGACCGAGGCGTGGGGCTACGTCGACACCGACGCGGCGACGCTCAGGACGGCCGACGGCCTCGGTGCCGTCGCCGGCGACCGCGGGCGACTGACGCAACTGTTCGAGAACCTGTTTCGGAATGCTGTCAAGCACGGTTCCACGGGCAACCAGACCACGTCTGGTGACGCTGTCGAGCACGGCTCGACAGACCGCCGGACGCAGTCCGGCGACGCCGTGGAACACCGTGGCTGCACCCTCACGGTGACCATCGGCCCCCTCGACGACGACGAGGGGTTCTACGTCGAAGACGACGGAGTCGGCATCCCAGAATCGCATCGCCGCGAGGTGTTCGACCACGGCGTGACGTTCAGCGACACGGGAACCGGCTTCGGTCTCTCAATCGTCGACGATATCGCAAGCGTACACCGCTGGGAGGTTACCGTGACCGATGGCACCGACGGCGGTGCGCGCTTCGAGTTCCGGACGGGCCGGTGAGCGAGTGCGGTCGCCCATCGATTGCATCGGCTGCCGAATAAATCAACAGGACAACATTTTTTCCGAGAGGAAGAAAACCGTCGAACGATGGTCCGAACCCGTCTCACACCGCCGACGTTCGAACTCGGCGCGTCGATACCGACCGTCACGTATCTGCTCGTCGTCACCGTCCTGAGTGGGTTCCTCCTCGTCGCACCCCACGGCTCGCCGACGCCGCTTTTGGGACTCGCGTGGAGCGGGGTGCTCGTCGCGCTCGCGGTCGGGGCGCTCCGGCTCGAGGGTGTCGCAGTCCGAACGCTGTTGCCCGCTCCACGGGCGCTCGGTGCGGCAGTCGCTGTCGTCGCCGCGTTCTGGGTACTATACAACCTCGTCGCGGCTGGACTCGCGACTGTCGGCGTCGTCGGCTTTGACCCCGTGCTGTCGCGGGTCGTCGCACACCCGGGTCCGTATCTCGTGGCGCTCCTGAGTTCGCTCGTGCTCACGGCGCTCCCGGAGGAACTCCTGTTCCGAGGCTATCTCCAGCAGAAGGCGATTTCGCTTCTCGGCGGCGACAGTCGGCGGGCGGTCCTCGGCGGCGTCGCGGCCGTCGCCGCGTTGTTCGCCGCGTTCCACCTGCCACAGTGGTTTATCACCTCGGGCCACGGCGTCAGTATTGCACTCGGCGGGCGACTGTTCGGGCTGTTTCTCGCCGGACTCGCCTACGGCGGCGTCTACGCGCTTACGGGCAACCTCTGGCTGGTCGCGCTGTTCCACGCGACGATGAACCAACCGCCGTTTATCGTGACTGTCGACATCCCCGCGAGTCTGCATCTCGTCGTCGGCGTGGTCGAATATGCGGCGCTTCTTGGCGTGGTCGTGCTCGCAGTTCGGCTGACCCACGGACGTGGAGTCACGCCTGTGTGGGCTCGCTGGTGACACGCACCGTCTCGTGACCGGTCGGGACAGCCCACCGGCTGTGGGTTTCACGCATCCGACCGGTGTGAGAGGACAGTACTTCGTTCCCTTTTCTATCGACTGCTGTCCACGGAGAACGCCCCGACCCGCCCCGCTTACCTTCCGACTGCGTCCGGATTCGGTCCGGAACACGCCGCCTTCAAAACTCGGCAATTGTGTGAACTCGTTGAACATTCATAACAATTAACCAGTCTCGAGTTGATATCAGTTTGTGGTGAGTTGACATGGCAAACCCAAAGCACCATGTCGTGATGGAAGGCCTTGGAGCCGGCAAATCCGACTACACGATTCAGGCGACTGGTGACATCGAAAAAGTAGGCGGCAGGCTTGGCGGACTCCCCGTCACCACGGGCCCGGGAGACCGGGTGTCCGGGAGTACGGCGAACGGAACCGTCTGGGGGAAATCCGACGGCTTCCGAATTTACGGCGGCATCAAGTCCATCAGCCTCGAAAACCCCGACCACGTGCAGGTTCACATGGGAACGATCGCCGGAGAACCGGACGACGACCACGGCGACCTGTGTGAGGTTGTCGTCCGCGCGGAGAAAGTCGAGTTCATCAGCGGACAAGGGCCGGGCGAAGGCGCGCTCGAACTGGATATCGAACACGACATCCGCGGCGGGCAGTCCGAACACTCGTCGCTCAGACTCCCAACAGGGGCGACGCGAAACATCGGCGTGGCGATTGACAACTTCAAAGTCCCACGTAACGGGTCGGAACCGAAGACCATCGTGACGAAAATCACGGAACGAGAGGTACCTTCGGACTGGTTTACCGGGGCACCGGACGAGGGGAGCGAGCCGGTCGATATCACGCTCGCGTGCGACAACCCACAGCAGGTGACCAACACGGTCCCCATCGACTCCGACCGCGGGAACCCCGGTAAGGTGAAGGTGTACTACACCATCGACGACCTCGACGACTGAGAGGGCCCGC
This sequence comes from Haloferax sp. Q22, assembly GCF_001482285.1. Classification (GTDB taxonomy): domain Archaea; phylum Halobacteriota; class Halobacteria; order Halobacteriales; family Haloferacaceae; genus Haloferax. Next base: position 127,834 of record NZ_LOEP01000007.1, read on the forward strand.
CCCCCGTTCGGTCCTCCCACGAGCAACAACCATTATGATGCGGTACGGTCACGTTTATCTCACAAATGGACTCGCCTCGCGACACGTCGCGTTCACTCTCGGAGTCGTCGCCTATCGACGTGTTGCACGTCGACGACGACCCCGAGTTCTCGGCGCTCGTCGCGGCGGCGCTGGAACGCGAGCGCGAGCATATCACCGTCCATACCGAGACGGACCCGCAGGTCGCGGTCGACCGGGTTCGGCGCGACGGTCCGACGTTCGACTGCATCGTCTGCGACTACGATATGCCCGACCTCGACGGCCTCGACGTGCTGGCGAGCGTCCGGGCCGAGTATCCGGAACTCCCAGTTATTCTCTTCACCGCGAACGGCAGCGAGGAAGTCGCCAGCGCGGCGATTTCGGCGGGCGTGACCGACTATCTCCAGAAAGGCAACGACACGAGTCGGCATCAACTGCTCGCCAACCGCGTCGAGAACGCCGTTGAGCGGTATCGAGCCTCGCAGTCTCTCAACCGGGGGCTGACGGCCATCGAAAACACGACTGATGCCGTCTGTATCCTCGGCGACGACGGCGTTATCGAGTACGCGAACACGGCCTGTGCGACGCTGTTCGGTACCGACCGCGAGGAGCTCCTCGGTCGCCACGTGGAGTCGTTCTATCCCGACGACGAGGCGCAGGCAGTATACGATTCGGTACTGCCCACCGCCCGCGAGAGTCGGTGGACGGGCCGGTCGTCGCTCGTGCGCGAGGACGGCGGACTGGTCGACGTAGAACACACGCTCACGTCCGCGCGAGACGGGTCGCTCATCTGGACGCTGTCGCGGGTCTCCCGAAGCGAGGCGCTCGAAACGCGGCTGTCGGTCAGGGAACAAGCGATGGACGAAGCGCCGATTGGCATCGTCCTCACCGACCCCCACGCGGCGGACAACCCCATCGTCTACGCCAACGAGCGGTTTACTGACCTCACCGGGTACAGCCGTGACGAAGCCCTCGGACGGAACTGTCGGTTCCTCCAAGGCGAGCGGACGGACGAGGCGGCCGTCGACGAACTTCGGACGGCTGTCGAGGAACGCGAGTCCGTGACGACCGAGCTCCTGAACTACCGCAAGGACGGCACCGAGTTCTGGAATCGCGTGCGTGTCGCGCCCCTGTTCGACGACGACGGCGTCATCGACTTCTTCGTCGGCTTCCAAGACGACATCACGCCGCGGAAGACCTACGAGGAACTCCTCCGGTCGAACACCGCGCGGCTCGAAGCGCTGTTCGAACACTCGCCGGACCTCGTCGTCGTTCACGAAGCCGACGGCACCATCCAAGACGTGAACCAGCGGATGTGCGAGGAACTGGGCTACAGTGAGGCGGATCTCGCCGGCAAGACCGTCTGGGATCTCGACCCCACGTCCGAACCGGACCGCTCGAAGTCGTTCTGGGCGGACCTGCCGACGAACGAACCACGCCGGTTCGAAGGGGCGCTCGAACGCCGCGACGGCACGACGTTCCCCACCGAAGTGCACCTCATCCAGCTCAACCTCGACGGGGAGGACCTGTTCGTCGCGATGATTCGCGACATCAGCGAACAGAAGGACCGCGAGGCCGAACTCGTCGAACAGAACGAGCGCCTCGACCGCTTTTCGAGCGTCGTGAGCCACGACCTCCGCAACCCGCTACAGGTCGCCATGGGCCGGCTCGAACTGCTGCAAGACGACTGCGACAGCGACCACCTCGACGATATCGACCGCGCGCTGGACCGCATGGACGACCTCATCAGCGACCTGCTCGTCCTCGCCCACGACGGTGACGACGCCATGGATATCAAACCCGTCGCGCTGGCCGACCTCGCGCGGGCGTGCTGGCAGAACGTCGTGACCGACGGTGCGACGTTGGCCGTCGAGACCGACGCCGTCATCGACGCCGACCGCGACCAACTCCAGCAACTCCTCGAGAACCTGTTCCGGAATGCGGTCGAACACGGCTCCGACGACGGCGGCGTGACCGTCACCGTCGTCGAGACCGACCGCGGGTTCGCCGTCGAAGACACCGGCCGGGGAATTCCGCCAGCTGACCGCGAGACGGTGTTCGAAGCTGGCTACACCACGTCTCCCGAGGGCACTGGCTTCGGCCTAAATATCGTCTCGCAGGTCGCCGCCGCGCACGGCTGGGAGGTGGCGGTTTCAGAAGGGGCCGCAGGCGGTGCGCGGTTCGAGTTCCGCGTCGACTGAGCCTACGCGTCGCCGGCGTCGAGGTCGAACTGCTCGTTTTCGGAGACTGCGTTGAGGACGACGCTCGTGTTCGACTCTCGAATCGGCGCTTCGTTCAGAAGCGCCTTGATCTGGCGGTTCATGTCGTCTGTGTTTTTGAACTTGCCGACCGCGAGGACGTCGTAGTCGCCGGTGACCTCGTACACAGAGACCATCTGCGGTTCGGCGGCGAGGAGTTCGGTCACGTCCGTGAGCGCGCTCCCTTCGACTTTGAGGTGCATGACCGCGGTCACGTCGTAGCCGAGCGCGTCGTAATCGAGACGCGGCGTGTAGCCCTCGATGATGCCCTCGTCTTCGAGGTCTCGCAGGTGGTTCGAGACGGTCGTTACCGACACGTCGAGTTCTTCGGCGAGGCTCCGCAGACTGCGCCGTCCGTCTTTCAACAGGGCGTTGATCAGGTCGGAATCCAGGTTTTCGTAGGTCATACCCGGTTGGTTTGCAGGTGATTGTGATGAATCTCTCGGTCGAAGTTGACAATGTCGAGAAATGAATCTAGTTCGTCGTCGCCCGAGAGATCGCTGTTTCAGTCCCGCTTCAGGCCGAGAATCCACTCGCACTTCCCGCAGGGCGTCTTGCCCGTTCGCTTGGCCTCAGCGCGTGTGACCTCGACGAACCGGCCGTCGCTGTGGCCGCCGCAGACGATGTCGCCGTCGTCGTCGAGTTCGTGATACGCGTAGCCGCCGGTGTACGCGCCGTTGGGTGTCGTTGCGACGCGGTCGTCGTCGTCGCGGGTGTCCTGCGCAGCGAGTTCGCTTCGCTGCTCGCTCGTGGGCTTCTGGTCGATGTGCTCTCGCGTCGGCATCCGTGCTGGTACACTTGCCCGACCGCATATGTTTATTTCGGCCGCGACAGGCCGTGAAAAACCATCAAAGATAGTCGCGGCGCGCACTAGTTGCGCCTCACTCGGCGAATGCGTCGCACGTCTGTCGCTTTCGTTCGACGACGCACTAGCACGCGATCAGTATGTGCAGAAACTGGCCACCAGTTATCATAAGTCGTTGCGCAGAATCAGATCGTGTCCGACAACACGAAACAGCGTATAACTATCTGCCTTCCCGTCACACTCGGTGACGACACGACGATAGTCAGGCTCCACGCGGCCGACGACGTGCTTCGATTGCTCGTCGACGGCGACCCGTCGGAGTTCACACGAACCACCTATTTCAGGCGAAATCCTTTGTCGGAGTGGGTCGATGCAGCCGACAGATGGGTCGGACGCTCGAACTCACTGGGACGTGGCTCAGTTACCTGCTGTACGCATTCCAGCTGACCGCGCTCGCGTTGGTCCTCGTGTTCGTCGTGCCTACACTCGAATACCCGGTCAATGTCCTCTTGGGCGGACTGTTCATCGTGGTCATGCTCGCGTCGGTGGTCGCCCTCTGGCGGCGTGCAGCCGGACGAGACGGGGGCAACCAGCTCGGAACCGCGGAAGACATCACGTATGACCCGTTTGCGGATCCCGGGCAAGCCGCCCGCGACAGGTGGGAAAAGGCCGTTCGACGGCTTCCCGGGTCTGACGACGAGAAGTGAGTAGCTGAAGTGGGGGAGACTGGTAGCTCACGGAGACGTTGTGTCGGGCCGCCGAATCTCCGAGGCGACGACGTAGCACCCGACTGCGCCCACACTGAACACCAGTCCAGTTCCGAGATTCACCACGAGAAGCTCGTACGGCGTGACGGTGATCGGGCGGGGTTTGAGCACCTCGAAGTACAGGTACTGCACCGAGTCGGCGAACAAGTACGGAACGAGGAAGCCAACGACGCTTACACCGCCGACGAGGAACGCCCAGCGTCGACGGTGTCGAGACGGTCGACCGCGACGGCCGGCGTGGAATGCGACGGCGGCCGCACAGAGCGGTGCGACGAGGCACGCACCACCGAGTAGCAAGAGCAGCATCAGTCGCGATTGGGTCGCTCGCGGCGGTTGTGTGGGCGTTCGCGTCCCCGCAGACGCTCATCGCTTGCTTCGTCGAGCGAACGCATTCTCGGTGGCATGCTGCGACACAGTACTGTGTGCAGCGTTGAATTTGTTCGGTCGTTCCGAACACGAACAACCCGCTCGCTGACCGGGTTGGCCGTCGTCGACGCCGAGCGTCCGTCCGAACAAACGTCGTTATCTCAGTCTTCGAATACGAAGTGGTCACTCGTTAGGCCATCTCGGGGACGGGGAAATCGAACAGTTCCGCCCGGATTCGGTCGGGTGACTCGGTCTTTCCCCACTGAATGAGCGTCCCTACGAGCTCGGGGTCGGAGAAGTCGACGTGTCGCGCCCGCTCGTCGCCCCAGTCGTAGACGTGCTTCGGGAGCCAGTCCGCCCGCCGCAGTTCCGCGAACAGCAGGCCAGCGGCCTCGTCAACGCTCGCGTCGCCCGCCCGGTAGGCGTCCAGTATCTCGCCCATCCGTCGGTGTATCTCGGCTTTCTGCGGCACGAACGGCGCGCCATCGCCCGGCGTCGGTTCTTCGAGAAGCGAGTCGAACTCGGTGGGCTGTCCCGACGCGAGGTAGGTGAAGCAATGCCGCTGGAGATACAGGTCGTGAAACAGGACCTGACCCAGCCACATCTGCGTCCACGCGTTCCAGAGTCGGAAGTCACCCATCGACTTGTACGCGTTGCTGATGACCCGGTCGTTGGTCGCGAGTTGACGGCGGTGCATCTCGTCGATGGGTGCGAAGCGCGTCGCCGAGAACTCGCCGTCTTCGAACGCGTCCAGCAGCAGGTTGGTCGACACGAAGACGGATTCGAGAGTGTTCACCAGCCCGACCGCGTAGAGCGGGTCGACGAAACCGTAGGTGTTGTTGGTCAGGTAGTGGCGGTGCCCCGCGGACTGGTTGGCGGTCCGCTGGAGTCTCCCCGTCCGGACCCACGGTCGCACCGGCGTCGCTGATTCGAGGTGGCGCTCGATATCGGGGAACTCGGCGATGATTCGGCGAGCCTCTCGCTCGGCGCTGACCGACTCGTCTGTGGGGTACTGCGTCCGGTCGAGCACCAACCCGACGCTCGCTTTGTTCGTCTCGGAGCGCTCGAAGTTGTCGAAGGGGATAATCCACATCCACCCCCCGTCGAACACGTGGTGGAGCGTCCCGTCGTGGAGGCGGTTAGACTGTCCGGGGCGGGCAGCCTCGTCGAGTAGCTCGTCGAACGGGGCGAGCCCCTCGACGTGCGTGAAGATGGCGCGCGAATCCGTCTCCAGTTTCGGCGCGTCCTCGCGATAGCCCATCTCGTCGGCGAGGACGGAGTTCCCGCCGGTGCCGTCGACGTAGAACGCCGCCTCGAGACGACCGCGGTCGGTCGTCACGGTCACCTCGTCTTGCCCGATGTCCACGCCGGTAATTTCGGTCTCGTCGAGGTACTCCACGCCGTACCGCTGGGCGGTCTCGACCAGATACTGGTCGACCTCCGAGCGCAGGAGGTGACTCTCGCTGTAGAACGGCAGGCTCGGCGGTATCAACTGGTGGCTGTGGTCCGTCGCGACCGACTGGCCTGGTTCGTGGTACGCGAAGCCGATGGAGTGTTTGATACCGCACGACGACGTGACGTTGTCGACGATGTCGTTCGTGTCGCTGAGATACTGAATCTCCGGGATACCGTGGTACTCCCCGAGAATCCACATCCACATCGAACTCTGCGGGAGCATCGCTTCGCCGACGGCGAACCGTGGATGCGACCCGGCTTCGAGCATCACCACGTCGAGGCCGCGCTTTCCCAGAATCATGGCCGTGAGCGACGCCGACATCCCGGAGCCGCCGACGACGACGTCGTAGAAGTCGGTCGGCGGTGATTCTCCAGCGGCCCAGTTGCCTCGTCGCCCGTGCTGTCGTTCCCCGTTGCCCGGTTCGGTCTGCCCTGTCCGTTCCATATCTCGTTCGACGGACAGATCAGGATTATAGTCATTGCCTGAGACGGCGTCTCAGCCCGTGAGACGCAGTTCACGCGGGAGACAGATTTCGCACGAGGGAGTGGCTACTGCCCGGTGCTCATCTGCGTCACGTCGAGCCTGTCCGCATCGCGCTTGTAGCGCCGATAGAGGTCCACGGCCCACTCGCGAGCCTCGGGGTCGTCGGTCGTGACGGAGGCAATCGGGAGGGCTGTCTCGTCGTCGAAGCCGCCGACGATGACCACGTCGTCGATGATGCCCATCGTGAACGGTAGTCCGGGGTGGGTGTACAACGCGGGCGCGTCAGCCGACGCGATGGTGTCGAACGCGTTCTTCGAGGCGTTTCGGTCCGCTTCGAGCGCCAGCGGGGTACAGATAGCCTCGAAGTCCACGTCGTTTCGGGCGTGTTCGATGCCCTGTTCTGTGACCTTCGGCGGGCATCCCGCGACGACCAGACTCCGCGAGCGGTCGAACGACGCGAAATGTTCGAGCCACGGTTCGATGGGCGCGTTCGGGTTCTGCGGCGTGGCGACGTGGAGGTCGGCGTCGGCGAACAGATGGACGTGACGCGTGAACTCCGGCGCTGAAATCTGCGCGAGCAGAGGTTCTAATCGGTCGGCCGCCGCGATAGTGCGCTCGAATCGAGAGACAGCGTCGGCGACGGCGCATCCCGCGCCCGTCGTCTGGTAGCCCGCCGCCGTCTGTTCGAGTAACTGCTCGTCCGTGAGCGCGGACGTCCACCGATAGGCCGTGGCACGCGAGATGTCGAGTTCATCCTGGAGCGTGGACCTATCGAGCGGCCCATCTCGGGTTGCATCCAACAGCGGTGCCTGGTCCAGTAACTGGTGTGAGTCCGGTCCGTGGTGAGCCATGTTCTCGGCACGGCCCTGCGAACTGTAAGTATATCTCTCAGAGACTGTCGTGGAGTCGAGGATGACTGAAACTCGTCTGTCGACGACGCTCCCGTCGCGATGCGCCGACCGGGCGAACGGCTCATCGAACCCGGTCGTGAATCTCGAGGAAGCCGAGCGACCACACGAGTGCCCCGGCGAGTCCGGGAAACGCCACTGCGTTCCCCAGGAGGCCGAGCCACTCCCCGTACAGGACGCCCGCATTGAGGCCGAGGAAGAACCCGTCGAACGACGCGAGGGTCTTCGCACGGACTCCGGCGTAGCGTTCGAGGACGACGAGTCCACACAGGAGGACGACAGACCCGGCGACGAGTGCGCCGCCGATGTGCACGAAAGAGGTCTGCCGACCCAGCGTCGATTCGACGTACCAAAACGGACCGAAGGGCGCGCCGAGGACGACGGCGATGAGGGCGTACGTCCCAAGGCGTTTGCTCGTCTCGGCAAGCGCGTGGGTATCGGGCATTCCGTACTCGTGTGTTGAGTCGAGCGGTGAAATAAGTCTGCGCCGCCTCGTCGGGGGTACTACTGAAGTCCCCGACCGGGCGGGTCACCGAGGAGTCCTTCGCTCCGTATCAGGATGTACAGGAGGATAGGGCCGGCGACCAGGAACAACACAAACAGCAGGCCGATGAGTCCCTTGAGTATCGACTGTACGGGAACCATATTCTCCGTCTTCAGTTCGAGTCGGAAAAATCAACTCCCGTTGATGGGGTGGTTCTACACCCACACATTCTCCCGCAACAACGTGTCCTCTGCGGTCGTCGTCGCGTCGACTCCACTTCGGCCGGCTATCGCGACCCAACGAGGCCCCGTTCGACAAACCCCCATTTCAGGTCGAGCGACCCCCAAACGAACGTTCACACGGCGACACGCGGCATCTCGGGGAACACGTTCGTCGCGCGTCGCGCCTGTGTCCAGCCACCAGTTTGGCCCGTATATCCGCGTTCGAAATCGGTGGATACACCCCACGTACGACGGGGTGTACCGGGGAATCGACGAATTTCGACCTGCCAAAGCGGCGACGAGCGGCCGTCGAGACGGCATTCGCAGGGGGGACAGTAAAACGGCGAATCCGCCCAGAGACGGCGAGAGACGGGCGCAGGCCGGAATCGGGTGAGGCGACGTGAGCCACACAGCCGGCGTCGATGGCGGCCACGACAGGTCACGAATCGACGCGAATCGAGTACACCCTTGCGGAGAATCGGCGTCCATGTACACCCCTGAATGTCGGGGGTGTAGCGCGTGTCTCCCGGTTCACCCTCGGCATCAGGGGTGTAGAATCGGCCGGGATTTCGGCAGGGGTGTATCGCGGTGGGCGGCGTGGTGGCGTCGGCGCGGTCGTGGATGGCTGGCTGTGGAGTGTGTCCTCGTTCGGTTTGCCGTCATGTTAGATTCTCCACACGAATCGGATGCCTCGGGCTATCCCCGGCGCGGCATCGCTCCGGCGTGTATCCGCAACTAAGCGGGGGAACCAGTCGAGGGCGACCACCCGACGTGAAACGCCTGCTGAAACCCCGTTATCTCTGGCGAGTTGCTGACGGATGGAGTGCCAACAGTAGCCGGGACAGAGTGACTCACCACAGTTCAACGGTGGCGGATCTCAAGAGCGCCGGGTTGTTGATAGATTAGTTCCGTTGCTGAAACCACTGTGCGGTTTCCTGCTGGAATTGGTCGAACCAGTGGAGGTCGTCATGTAACACATCATAAACGACGTCGTGGTTCACAGAAAAGTCAAGGCGGATGCCCCGAGGCTTGACCTCGGGGAGGAAGCCGACAACTCGGTACACAAACCACGCTACGAAGGCAGGCCGACTCCCAGCTATTAAATAACCACAGGGAAATATGTGAAACGAAGTGGAATACCGTCGAACCGCCGTCATCAAACTCGACACTCCCGAAGGGGCCGACCCACTCCTCCGCGAGACAGTCGAGCAGTTCAAACACTGCGC
>NZ_LOEP01000008.1 GCF_001482285.1 Haloferax sp. Q22
CTCGTCGTCGCAATCACCAACTACGAACGTGGAGACAATCCGGGAAGTACCGTGATCACGGTGTGAGAACTCTTCTATGACACCCTCTCGGCGTCGTCTATCTCCACCCAGTCGCCGAGTTCGAACGGTCGAGAGAACATCAGCACGAAGCCCGCGATGAGCGACCCGAGGGTCTGTCTCGCGGCCATGCCGACCACGATGCCGAGGAAGCCCGCGCCGACGAGCAGGCCGCCGATTCGGACCTGCCAAACCGTGAGTGCCGCCATCCCGACCGCGAGGAGGACGACCAGTTGGAGGACGCGGAAGACGATGCCCTGCTGGTGGGCGTTGATGTTGTCCGATGCGGTCGCGTAGGAGTCCAGTTTCTCTTCGAGGACGTTCGTCCCGACGAGCGCCCCGGCGAACAGCGCGACCGTGGCCCCGAGTTTGGCGGCGTTCGGCACCGCGACGGCGAGGACCTCGGTGAGGTCCGCGGCGAGGCCGGTGTAGCCCCAGAGGAGCAACAGCGACAGCGTCGCGCCGACGAAGACCGCGAGTTGGAGCGTCCGGACGACGACTGTCGCGGGAAACAGCCACGCCGCGTCGGTGACGGCGTCCGGTACCCGCGGGTGGGCCAGCACCCGCGTTCGGAACTCGGCGGTCGCCCGCGAGACGAGCCGCGGCGCGAGAAAGACCGCGATGCCGAGCGCGAGCGCCACGAGCGCGGCCGAGATACCGAGTCGCTCTTCTGTCGAAACGAACTGTGCGAGCGCCGAGCGGAGGTCCTGAAGCCACGTCGTCGCCTGCCCCTGAACCGCCGCACCCCCCTGAGGTGCCATTCTACCGTGTGCGGTGGGCCAGAAAGTAAAAGCGTGACGGAGCGACACTCAGGAGTGAGAATCGGGCGCGGGAGCCTTCGTCAGCTACAGCCGCTTCGACACGTACGGGCCAGTCCCACCTTTTTCCGAGGCTCGCTACGCTCGCCTCGGAAAAATCTGGACCAAAAACTCGGACCAAAAATCCAGGTACTCCCTACAGCCGCTTCGACACGTACGGGCCGTCCTGGTGGTAGCCGAGTTTCTGCTTGTAGTACTGCCGGACGCCGATACCCGAGATAACCGAAATCTTGTCGTAGCCGGCGTCGCGGGACAGTTCCTCGGCGTGCGCGAGGAGCTTCTTCCCGTAGCCCTTGTGCTGCCAGTCGCCGTCGGCACCGATGCCCGCCTCGGAGCCGTAGACGTGGAGTTCGCGGACGAGCGCCGCGTCCTGAAGCTCGTGGCGGACCGGGTTACCGGGGAACCGGAGGCGACAGAAGCCGACGAGCAGGTCCTCGACGGGGTCCTCGAACGAGATGAAGTGCTCGGTCCCGCCGGCGACCTCGTAGGTCATCACGTCGAGTTCGATGCGCTCTGGGTCCGGGTCGGCCTCGTTCATGCCGACCTCGCGGGCGCGGATGTCCCGCTGGACGATGCCTCGTTCCTCGGCGCGCTGGGCGGCCAGTTGTCGGAGGTTCGACTTCCAGACGCCCGCGTCGATGAAGTCCGCGGGGATGTCCCGCTGGACGCGCTGGAGACGGGTGTACTTCGGAATCATGCCCATGACCTCCGCGACGATGTCGGCTGCCTCCTCGTTGTTCAGCGGTTCGTACTCGTCGCGCCGCCACATGTCGTAGGTGATGGTGTCGCGGACGATGAGCGTCGGGTAGATCTTGAGATAGTCGGGCCGCCAGTCGCTGTTCTCGAACAGTTGGCGGAAGTCCTCCAGACACATCTCCTTGGTCATGCCCGGCTGGCCGGGCATCATGTGGAAGCCGACCTTGAACGCCGAGTCGCGGAGCCGGCGGTTGGCGTCGATGGAGGCCTGCACGCCGTGGCCGCGGTGCATCTCGCGGTTGATGCGCTCGTAGGTCGTCTGGACGCCGACTTCGACCTTCGTCGCGCCCAAATCGAGCATCCGGTCTATCTGCTCGGGGTCGCACCAATCCGGCTTCGTCTCGAAGGTCGTCCCGATGTTGCGGATGTCGTTCGTCTCGTTTTCCGCGATGACGTCCTCGATATACTTGAACTCGACATCCTCGGGGTCGGGTTTGAACGACCGGTCCTCGGCCGGTTCGGGCTCCTTGTCGAGGTCGTAGTCGTTCATGGCTTCGAGCGCCCGCTTGACGAACCACTCCTGGTAGTCGTGGCTCCGGGCGGTCATCGTCCCGCCCATCAAGATGAGTTCGACCTTGTCCACGGGGTGGCCGATATGTCGAAGCTGTTCGAGGCGGAGCGTGACCTGCCCGTAGGGGTCGTAGTCGTTCTGGACACCGCGGGCGGCCGCGGGCTCGTGGCCCGTGTACGACTGCGACGAGGAGAACTCGCTGGCGGGCCCGCCGGGACAGTAGAGGCACTTCCCGTGGGGGCACATGTGCGGCGAGGTCATGATGGCGACCGGCGAGACGCCGGAGGCGGTGCGGACGGGCTTGCGCTGGACGACCTCTTTGACCTCCTCACGGCGGTCTTCCGGGGCGTACTGCAGAATCTCGGTGTTCTTCGGGACTTTCGGCGAGGAGTGTTCCGAACAGGCGTCGAGCTTTGCCGATTCGAGGTCGTCGCGGTCGACGTCGCCCGCGAGGATGCGCTCGACGAGCGCCTCGCAGGTCCGCTCGAACGCTTCGGACTCCGTCTCGGTCTCGGCGCTCACGGACACACCTCCCGTTCGGCGACGTGGTGGCGGTTCATGGGCGCGAATCGGGTCGTTTCGTGGATAAGCGTGTCGCTCGGGAGGCTGGAATACAGCCCTCCGTCGAACCGCGCGAGGAGGAGTCTGGATTGCGGCTTAGAACTGCTCGGCGGCGGCGTCGAGGACGGCTTCGAGCGCCTCGTCGCGCGCGCCGGTCAGGAACTCGATACGACCTTCGCGGATGCCCGCGGCGGCGAGGCCGGCGGCGGGCGCTTTCTCGGCGGCCGACTCGACGACTGCGCGGAGGTCGAGGTCGCCCGTCGAGCGCAGGTAGAGTTCGTCCATGCCGAGCGCGACGGTCACGAAGGCGTCACCCTCGCGAGTGCGGCGGTGGAGTTCGTCCACGAGCAGGCCCGTCGGCGGGAAGTCGAAGCGGTGACTGTAGGCGTCGGAGTCGAGGACGGCCGCGGAGATGGCACCGACATCGCGGCGTTCGAGGTTCGCCTGCGCCGTCTCGATTTCGTCTTCGAGCTTGATGCGGAACTGCTCGGAGACGTGGCCGGCGAGGCCCTCGTCGGCGTCGAACAGCAGGTCGGCGATGAGTTCGCGCTTGTCCTGGTACGACTGGTAGTACGCTTCCAGCGCGACGGCCTCGCGGAGTTCACGGACGCGGTCGGCGTCGAAGCCGTGGGACGCGGCGAGGTCGAGGTACTGCTGCGGGCAGTTCTCCCAGTAGCTGACGGCGGGGAGGTGCGACACGTCGTCGCGGATGTCCTCGTTGACGGCGACAGAAAGCGTGGAGGCGAGCGCGCCGACCGAGAGGTCGCGGGCGTCGGCTCCCTCGCGGGCGGGGTTGACGAGCACGTCGACTTCCTCGGCGACCTCGTCGTCGGCGGGCGCGGCGTCGACGACGACGCGCTCGGAGCCGTAGACGCCGAGCAGGCCGAGACCGTCGAGGGATTCGGCGGTCGAACCGGCACCGAGGAGAAGCACGAGCGGGAGCTTCTCGTCGTGGCGGTCGCGGTCTTCGAGCATCCGCGTCACGTCGTTCGTGGCGGCGTCCATGCCGTAGACGGCCTCCTCAAGCGGGCGACGGGTGAAGTAGTGGTACTCGGCGTCGTCGCGGGGGTGCTCCTCGCGGATGAGTGGGAGCACGGCGCGCTCGACAGCGGCACCGGCGACGTAGCCGTCGGCGGTGGCCGTGTGGCGAACGACGATGGGGCGCGATTCGAGGACGGCGCGGCGGATGGCCTCCGCGGCGTCGAGCAGCGACTTGCCGACGGCGGCGACCGGCTCGTGGGCCGCGAGGGGCGCGACGGCGTCCGGGCGGGCCTCGTCCGAGAGGGCGTCCGCGAGGCGCTGGGCCACGGTGTCGGCCTCGTCGCCGTCGAGAACCGTCAGCTCCTCGGTCTCGATCTGGAGTTCGCCGCGGCGGCGCTCGACCTCGCCGTCGATGCGGACGTAGTCGCCCACTTCGACTTCGGGGTACGCGCGGACGCCGGCCTCGACGAAGGCCGCGCAGTCGGCGATGGCCGTCTCGTCGCGGAGTTCGAACACCGTCGGGCCGCCGGTCTGGCGGACGCTTGCGATTTCGCCCTCGACGCGAATCACGTCGCCGACGCGGTCGTCGATGCTGGCGAGCGTCACGCGCTCTGCCTCGTCAGCGTCGGCGTCAGCCTCGGTCTCGGCTTCCTGCTCGGCGTCGGTGTCGTCCTGCTCGGGCTCCGACTCAGGCTCGGCCTCGCTCTCCGGTTCCGGTTCCGCTTCGACGTCCTGCTCGGACTCGCCGTTGGCGGCGATGTCGTCGACGATGTCGCCGGCGGTCGGCGCGCGGTCCTCGTCTCCGGCGTCGGACTCGGACGCGGCGTCCTGTTCGGGCTCAGATTCGGCTTCCTGTTCGGGTTCCTGTTCGGGTTCGGACTCGGCCGTCTCGGACGACGTGCTCGCGCCGACGGGCTTCGTCGTCTTGCCCGTCTTCGGGCGCGTCTTGACGGTCGCCGGGCCGCTGCTCTCGGCTTCCTGCTCGACGGGCTGGCCGTCGGCGTCGCCGTCGGGGTCGTGGATGCGAGCGCCGCGGAACTCCGAGTCGGACTGGCGAATCGACCAGCCGAGGTCGATGTTGCCGTTGTCGCGGACGTTCTTCACTTGGACGAACACCTCGTCGCCCGGCTCCCATTCGAGGGATTCGAGGCGGCGGTCGAGTTCGCTGCGGTGCAGAAGTCCGGTCACGTTCGAAGCGAGGTCAACGAAGACACCGAAGTCGGCGTACCCGTCGACGGTGCCTTTGTAAAATCGGCCGGGGACGAGCTGGTGGGGGCTATTGCCCCGGAATTCGAACCAGACGTCCTCCTCGTGCGTAATCCAATCCATTGCGTTGAGCAAACAACCCCTAACTAAAACGATTGTCGAAAAACGCTCAGAGGAGAGTAGCGCGTGCACGGGCGAAAAAACGGCGCTCCGTCGGTCAAAACGCGGGAATTCGAGGCGAGGTTCGACTCAGACGAGCGCGAGCGCCGCGGCGAGTTCCGAGAGGGCGCGGAAGCCGCCGAAGGCGTAGCCGAACACCACGCCGGCGGGGACGGCCGCGGCGAGCGCCGCCTTCGGAACCGTCGTCTGGTGGACCTCGCTGATGCCGACGACGAGGAGGGCCGCGCCGTAGACGGCGCACAGCGCGCGGACGCCGGGAATCGGGAGGCTGGCGAAGGCGCACGGCGCGGCGGCGTAGGCGATGACCTGCACCGTCTCGCTCACTCCCGCGCGGCGGGACAAAAGCGGGATGAGAAGCGCCGTCTGGATGGCCGCCGTCAGGTGGAGGAGCGCCGGCGCGACGAACAGCGCGACGACGAGCAGGGCGACGAGCGCGGAGACGAGCGGGCCGCCCTCGATGGCCGGAATCGTCGCCGGCGCGAGGGCGAACCCGAGCCCCTGGTAGACGAGCGCAACCGCGATGGCGAACACCAGTCCGGGCGCTTGGTCGCCGGGCGCGACCCCGTCGCGGAAGAACTGACGAGGGCGGACGACCACGGCGAGCCACGCGCGGAGGAGACCGGTCAGCCCGCGGTCCCGGCCCTCCCGTGGGGTTTCGACCCAAGTAGTCACGCTAGCCTCTAGTCCCGCCGGAGGGTATGACAGTTCCGGCACCGCGCCTCGTAGGACTCCTCCGCGCCGACGAGGATGGTCGGGTCGTCAACGTGGGCCGGCTCGCCGTCGATGAGCCGCTGGTTCCGGGTCGCCGGCTCGCCGCAGATGGTGCAGATGGCCTGAAGCTTATCCACGTACTCGGCGAGCGCCATCAGTTGGGGGACCGGTTCGAACGGTTCGGCGCGGAACGTCTGGTCGGTCCCCGAGACGAGGACGCGCTTGCCGTCGGCGGCCAGCGCCTCGCACACGTCGACCAGCTCGGCCGAGAAGAAGTTCGCCTCGTCGATGGCGACCACGTCCTCGCCGTTGAGTTCCTCGGCGATTTGCCAGACGCCCTCGCCTTCGGAGGGGACGACGCTCGCCTCCCACGAGCGCCCGGCGTGAGAGCCGACCGTCGTCTCGCCGTAGCGGTCGTCGAGTTGGGGTTTGAACACCGAGATCTCCTGTCCCGCGATTTCGGCCCGGCGGAGGCGTCGAAGGAGCTCCTCCGTCTTCCCCGAGAACATAGAGCCGGAGATGACCTCTATCCATCCGCTCTGCGTGATGGCGTGCATATCCTGACTGGGGGACGAGGAGGGTCAAAACGATTGTTCATCTGCCGCGACGGTCGGGAGTCGAGACGGGTCGGCCCACCGAACCGTCGCCGCGTTCGAAACAGCGCGTGACGGCGGCTCAGTCGTCCGCTCCGACGTTCTCGCCGCTTTCGAACGTCGGCGGCTCGGGCTCGATGTTGGCGTAGACGACCGCGTCGCGGCCGAGTCGCTCGACCCGCTTGCGCAGGTCCTCGCTCGCGAGGTCGTCGCCGTCGAACGACGAGGTGACACGGGGAATCGCGACCTGATGGGGGAGCACCCACGAGTTCAGCGACCGGCAGACCGACCGGAGGTGTTCGAGGGCGGTCACGGGGAACGAGCCGCCGGCGACGGCGAGGAGGCCCACGGTCTTCTCGCCGAACTCGTCGAAGCCGCAGTAGTCGAGGGCGTTCTTGAGGACGCCGGAGTACGAGCCGTGGTAGACCGGCGTGCCGAGGATGACCGCGTCCGCGCCGTCGACGACGCGGCGGAGTTCGGCCGAATCCCCTTGCTCGTCGTAGTCGGCATCGAGCGGCGGAAGGTCGTACTCGCGGAGGTCCACGAGTTCCGTCGTACCGCCGGCGGCCGACGCACCGGCGAGAGCGTGTTCGAGCGCCAATCTGGTGTAGCTGTGGTCGCGGAGACTGCCGCAGATGGCGACTACGTGTGGCTGCGTCATACCCTGTATCTCCGAGAGCGCCGTGAAAATCTCGTCGGCCGCACTCGGCCGTGCTGGACGGACACAACACACAGGGACCCAGGGTGCGAAAACCAACCGTGAACGTCGTCTTCCACGTCTCCAGCGCCGACCTCGGCGACTGGCGGCACGCCATCCGCAACGTCCGAAACCTGCTCGACGACGAGACGGTCGAGACGGGCGAGGTCACGCTCCTCGCCAACGGCGACGCGGCGCTCCTCTTTCTCGCCGACTCGCCCGTCCGCGACCGCCTCGACCCGCTGTTCGAGGCCGGCGTTCGCTGTTGCGCCTGTCGGAACTCCCTCGATGGCCGCGGCATCGACACCGACCAACTGGCCGACGGCGTCGAGGTCGTTCCCTCGGGCGTCGGCGAACTCGTGACGCGACAGGCCGCGGGCGACGCCTATCTGAAGGTGCCGTAAGCGTCGGCGCGCGTCACCCCGAACCGACGAACTCCCGGAGCACCGTCGCCTCGGCCTTTCGGAGTAGCTCGCCGGCCGTACTCGTCGAGCAGTCGAGCGCGTCGGCCACGTCTGCGACCGACCCCTCGCGGGGGATTTCGTAGTAGCCGGTCGAGACCGCGGTCTCCAGCGCGGCCCGCTGTCGGTCGGTGAGCTGCGAGGGAGACCGCCGCCGGTCGAAGGGTTGCACGCGCTCGACCGTGAGGTCGCCGAGCGCTGCGATGTCGTCGTAAAACGCGCTGAGCGCCGACACCTCCCCGACCGCCTCGAACCGGACGGATCCGGTGGCGTGGAACACCACCGGCGGGAGGAAGATCACCCGCGAGTCGGCGATGACTCCGAGAAGCGGGTCCGCGAACTCGTAGTCGCGCTGGTGGAGGAAGCCGTAGGTCCCCTCCGCGCCCTCGACGAAGTGCGCCCGAACGAGCGAATCGACGCCCGAAACGAGCGCGTCGGCCGCGTCTCGGTCGCCGTCGAACCAGAACAGCGTCGTCGCGTCGGCCGTCGGACTCCACATCAACAGCTCCGCCCGGTCGACCGGCGAGTCGCGCATCATCCCGCGCTGGAGCGGGTGGACCAGTCGGTCCGGGTAGTCGACCGAGAACTGGGCGTGTTTCATTCCGTTTCGACCGACCGTTTTTCGGTCCGGTATATCAAACGCGGTGGTGCGATTCGGCGGCGGCGGTCGACCCCGGAGAGGCGTCCGAAGCATCCGGGTCGAGCGACCCCGCGGCACGGCACTGTTCGTCCAGCGCGTCGGGGACGCTCCGGAGAAGCGTCCGGAGGTGATCTGCGCCGCGCACCTCTCGAAGCCGCGCGCCGGATATCTCGGATTCGAGGCGTCTCGCGCCGGCTATCGGGACGTTCGTGTCGGCGTCGCCGTGCCACAGAGACACGTCGGCCTCGATGTCGTCGAAGGGAATCCCCCACGGCGCGGCCGCGGCCCGGAAGTCGTCGACTACGCCCCGCCGCGAGCGACTGACCCCTGCAACGAAGTCGTCTCGCACCACTGCGGCGACCCCCTCTGGAACCGCTCCGGCCGCGTCGTCGGCCGTGTACTGCGCGACGACGACCGAGGGGTCGAGTCTGTCGGCGAGCCACGCCTGTCCGCGGAAGAGATAGCCGAGGAGCGCCGGCACGTTCGTCGCCAGCCACGACAGGAGTCGTTGCGTGCCGGGCGTCTCCTCGCGCGCTCCCGGGGGAACCGCCCCCGCGACGACGCTCACGTGCCGAACCCTGTCCGGCCGCGCCGACGCGACAGCCAACGCGTCGCGGCTCCCACCGGAGAACGCGACGACCCCCGCCGATTGCGCGCCGATGTCGTCGAGAAGCGCATCGAAGAAGTCCGCGGGTGCAAGTGCCGCGGACCGCTGGCTCGACTCGCCCGATTCCTCGGGTATCGGGCGCGGCGACGACAGCCCGTAGCCGGGTCTGTCGGGCGCGAGGACTCTGATTCCGCGCTCCTCGGCCGGCGCGTCGAACAGCGCCCCGAGCAGGCGCGACCCCGGCGCGCCGTGGAGAAACACGACCGGGATGCCGTCGGAATCGCCGTACTCGGCGTATGCGAATCGCCCTCCGCCGTCCAGCGCGAGGGTCTTCGCTTCGGCGGACTCCGCGGCTTCGCGAGGGTCGAACGACGACGCGTCGCGTGTTGCCATCGGGTGTACGTAGTCGGAACCGAGGGGTGCGACTGCTGCCGGACTAGTCCGGTGGGATAAATACGGGCGACGAGACAACCGCGGCGAGCGCCATCAACGGAGCGCGGGCTACTTCGCCAGCGAGACGCGGACGCCGTCGTCGCCCTCCGCGACATCGACCAACCCGTCGGATTCGAGGTCGTCTACGAGGCCGCGAAGCCACTCTGTACCGGTGTCGCCGCCGTAATCGACGCGGACTCGCGGCCCCAACTCCGAGAGGCCGAGTTCGTCGTACTCGCCGAGAATCCTGACGACCCGGCCGCGGAACTGCCGCCGACTCCCTTCGAAACTCGGCTGGGTCGGCACGTCGGGCGCGGTGAAGTCACCCGTCTCGTAGGCGTGACAGAACTGCCGCCACGGACAGCCGGACTCGTCGCAGGTGGGCGTCTTCCCGCAGGCGACCCCGCCGAGTTCCATGATGGCGTTGTTCCAGACGCGGGACTCGCCGTCGGGCATGAGTTCCGAGGCGGCGGCCTCGAACGCCGCGTCGTCGTCGGGGACCGCGAAGGCGCGATGGAGGACCCGCTTAACGTTGGTATCGACCACCGCGTCGCCGTTGTTGAACGCGAAGGAAGCGACCGCGTTGGCGGTGTAGGGGCCGACGCCCATCAGTTCCGAGAGGCCGTCGGGCGTCCGGGGGAACTCGCCGCCGTGGTCCTCTTCGACCTGCCGGGCGGCCTCGTGGAGGTACTTCGCGCGGTTGTTGTAGCCCAGTCGGTGGTTCGTCCAGAAGCCCACCACGTCGGCGCGGTCGGCCGCCGCGAGGTCGGCCGTCGTCGGCCACTCGTCGAGGAACGCCTCCCACGCCTCGACCACGCGGCCGAGTTGGGTCTGCTGGCTCATCACCTCGGAGACGAGAATCTCGTAGGGGTCGTCGGTGCGCCGCCACGGGAAGTCCCGGTGGTCGGCCTCGTACCACTCGGTGAGCGCGGACTGGACTGCTTCGCGGTCGAGGTCGGCGGGGAGTTCGGACGGCGCGTCACTCATCGCCCCGGCTTGGGACGGCCCGCGTTTAGCCGTGGCGATGCCGGAGCGTCGGGGCGACTACAGCCAACGGGCGACTGTGTCTCTGCACGACGGACCGCTACCGCGGTCGAAACGCGTATCCCCGTGACGGCCCCATCGCCGGGCGATGACGCTCGACGAACTCACAGACGACGTTGACGCGGCCTACGGAGACCTCGGCGACAGCCTCGACGTGTCGCTCGACCGCGAGACGCGACACGAACTCGCCATGCTCGTCGCCCTGTTCGACCCCGACGACGCGGACGAACTCGTCCGCCGGGCGGTCCACGCGCTGTTCCAGTCGGAACTCGACCGCGGCCAACTCGACTTCCACCTCCGGCAGGGCTACGACGTGACCTACGACGAGTACCTCGCGGGGATGACCTACGAGGAGATGACCGGGCAGTCACAGGCCCCGCCGCGGGACGACGTGCGCCGCTACCAGATGTAACCGCGGGCGAGACCGACACGCCGGGTGACGAAGCGCGCTCCGCGGTCGAGACGCAGCGACTCGGCTCAGACGATTTCGGCTTCGATTTCGACGCCGTCGATGCGGCGGTAGCGGTGGTCCCCGTCGTCGCCGTCGCGGACGACTTCGAACGTCCGGAGGAGCACCACCAGTCGCTCCTCGCCGAGGTTGGCGCGGAGGACGACGCCCTCGCCGGTGACGACCACGTACGGCGGGGACGCGACGGGCGGCGCAGCCATCGGTCTGCCGGTGGCCGTCACCGCGTCGGCGAGCGCCCGCGGGAGGCGAGAAAGCGCGCCGGAACCGTCGAGAGCGCGCCTGAACGGCGGCATGACGCGCTCGCGGTCCGCCACGGAGTCGCCGTCCCACTCCGCGGCGACGGCGGTGGCGCATTGGCCGACGACGGTCAGCAGTCGCTCGTGTTCGTCGCGGAGCACGCGAGCGGCCTCCTCGGCGAGTCCGTCGTGAGATGTCACGTCAGTCACGAACCGAGGTGGGTCGTCACCGGATAAAAACCTCCGCGAGTGCGCCCGGTTCCCGGACGCTTTTTGCCGGCGCGGGCCGCCAGTACGCACATGGAACTCGCCGCCATCGAGGAACTCATCGAATCGCACATCGAGGACGCCGACGCGACGGTCTCGCGGCCGCGAACGGTCGACGAGAACCACGAGGATGACCACTACGCCGCCGTCGTCGTCTCGCCCGCCTTCGAGGGGAAGTCGCTGGTCAAGCAGCACCAACTCGTCTACGACGCCCTCGGCGACCACATGACGACTGACATCCACGCGATGGAACTGAAGACGTACACGCCCGAAGAGTACGCGGCGCTGGAGGAGTGAGCGAACCGCCGCGAGCGACGAACTGAGGAAAAGGGACCGGACCGAAAAGCGACCGACTGACTGAACCCGACCGAACCTGAACGGCCCGCTCAGAGGTTCGCTTCCGGCGCGTCGAGGTCGGCCGACTCTAACGACCGGTTCTGGAGCGTCTCGCCGGTGGTCGCGTCGAACAGGTGAACCGCGTCCTCGGGGATGCGGGCGACGACGGACTCACCGGCTTCGACCCGGCGCATGCCGCCGACGGTGGCGACGAAGCGGCGCTCGCCGCCGAGGTCGAGGTAGACCGCGTTCTCGTTACCCATCGGTTCGACCACGTCGACGGTCGTCTCGTAAGCGTGGTCCGCGGCCGCGTCGCCAATGACTTCGACGTCCTCGGGACGGATGCCGAGCGTGACGCGCTCCGAGCCCTCGACCGCCTCCGCGGACTTCGCGGAGAGGTCGTAGGAAAAGGCGTCGCCGACGAGTTCGTCGCCCTGCACGTCCATCTCGAAGAAGTTCATCGACGGCTCGCCGATGAAGCCCGCGACGAAGCGATTCGCCGGCCGGTGGTACGCCTCCAGCGGCGTGGCGACCTGCTGGAGTTCGCCGTCGTTGAGGATGGCGATGCGGTCGCCCATCGTCATCGCCTCCGTCTGGTCGTGGGTGACGTAGACGGTGGTGACGCCGAGGTCCTCCTGGAGGCGCTGGAGTTCGGTCCGCATCTGCGAGCGGAGCTTCGCGTCCAGGTTGGACAGCGGTTCGTCCATCAGGAACACCTCGGGGTCGCGCACGATTGCGCGGCCGAGGGCGACCCGCTGTTGCTGGCCGCCGGAGAGTTCGCCGGGCTTGCGGTCGAGCAGGTCGCCGATGCCGAGCATGGACGACGTCTCCTCGACGAGTTCGTCGATGTCGGCGTCGGCCATGTTGGTCGACTCCTCCAGCCCGAAGCGCATGTTCCCGCGGACGGTCATGTGGGGGTACAGCGCGTACGACTGGAACACCATCGCGATGTCCCGGTCGCGCGGCGGGCGGTTGTCCATCCGGTCGTCGCCGAGGCGAATCTCGCCCTCGGAGACGGTCTCCAGCCCCGCAATCATGCGGAGCGTGGTCGATTTGCCGCACCCCGAGGGACCGACGAGAACGAGGAACTCGCCGTCCTCGATGGTCACGGAGGCGTCGTCGACGGCGACGACTTTGGATCCGCCGTCGTCGAAGAACTTCGATACGTGGTCGAGCGTGAGGTCAGCCATGGGTCTGTGTGCGTGTCGTGGTGGTCGTCTGCGATGCGACGAGAGGGGTGCGACGGGTGCGGCAGGTGCCGAACGCGCCGCGTGCGAGTCGGCTCATGTGTTGCCCGCAACCCCCTTCGCGAACTTGTCCCCGAACAGGACGTAGACGAGCAACGTCGGCAGGGCGGCGACGAACGCGCCGGCCATCTGCGTGTTGAACGTCTGGATGATGCCGCCGGTCAGTTCGTTGAGCGCGATGGTCGCCACCGCCGCGGGGCCAGACCCCGAGGGGATGATAATGAGCGCGAACAGCAGGTCGTTCCAGACCTGCGTGAACTGGTAGATGAGGGTCACCGCGAACATCGGCATCGAAAGCGGGAGCACGATGCGGCGGTAGACGGTGAACGCGCCCGCTCCGTCGAGGCGGGCGGCCTCCAGCATCTCCGTCGAGAGCTTCTTGTAGTAGCCTCGGAACAGCAGCGTCGTGATAGGAATCCCGTACGCCGTGTGGGTGATGATGAGGTTGATGATGCTCGCGTAGTGCGGGTGCGTGGCGAGTTCGACCGTCCCGAGGACGGGTACCTGCGCCGAGAACACCGTGATGTCGAGAACCGGCGCGAGCAACGACTGCGTGTCCACGATGGCCCAGAGCCGCGACAGCGGGATGAGAACCGCCTGGTACGGGATGAAGATGCCCGCGATGAACAGCGCGACGACGCCGAGTTGGCCGCGCCACTCGAAGTTCGTGAGGCCGTACGCCGCGAAACTGCCGAACAGCGCCGACAGCACCGTCGCCGGCACGGCCAGCATGATGCTGTTGAGGATGGCCGACGACAGCGTGTCGAGGGCGACGCCGAACGGTTCGAGCGTGAAGCCTTCGACCGTCGGCGGCACGAACGGCGGCGACGTGGCGAACTCGGCTTCGGTCTTCAGCGCGGTCATCAGCCCCGATTCGAGGGGCGACAGGTAGAACGCCACCAGCCCGACGAGCGTCGCGTAGAGGGCGACGCGCAGCGGGTCGACGGCTTCGAGGTCGACGCCGACTCGCTCTGCGAGGTCGTCGCGGACGCTCATAGTTCACCCCGCCGGTACTCGCCGTAGAGGTACGGCGCGACCACGGTCAGTGCCACGAGGAACAGGATCACGGCGATGGCGGAGCCGTAGGCCCACTGGTTGGCGGAGAACGCCTGTCGGTACATCATCGTCGAGAGGATGTCCGCCGTCGGCCCGGGGTTGCTCCCGAACAGGACGTACAGGAAGTCGAACGCCTTGAGCGCGAACACCATGAGGACGACCGCGGCGCTCACCGTCGAGGCGCGGAGTTGCGGCAGGATGACCCGCCGGTACATCCGCAGGATGGACGCGCCGTCGACCCGCGCGGCCTCGTACTGGTCGTTCGGAATCGCGCGGAGCCCCGCGAGGTAGACGACCATCGCGTAGCCGCTGAACTGCCAGAGCAGCGCGAAGATGACCGCGAACAGCTTGAAGTAGAACGTGTCGGGGACGAGCGGTATCGCCCCGAGCGCGCCCGTGTCGATGCTGCCGGTGAGCCACTTCGACGCGACGAAGTCGAGGCCGATACTCCGCAGGGAGGCGTTGATGAGCCCCGAATCGAAGTTGTACATCCACCGCCAGAACACCGCCGTCACGACGAACGACAGGCTGAACGGCAGGAGGTAGATGGTGCGGAACCAGTTTTCGAACCGGATGCCGCGGTCGACGAGGATGGCGAGGCCGAGCCCCCCGGCCAGCGAGAGGCCGGTAAACGAGATGAGGAGCACGAACGTGTTTCGGGTGGCGATCCAGAACTGGCCGTCCGAGAAGGCCCGCCGGTACATCTCCAGGTCGAACGTCGAGGGGTCGTACGTCGGCAGTGTGAGCCCGCCGAAGTCGGTGAAGGAGATGACGATGTTCCAGCTGATAGCGCCGTAGACGAAAAAGCCCATCAGCAGGAACGGCGGGAGCCAAAACGGCGCGGAGCGGACCGCGTCGCTCTCGCGGAGCGACGACAACGCCGACCCGAGGTCGGGGGCGTCCCCGGCCGTTTCACTCCCCGCGGCGGCCGTCCCGCCGTCGGTTCGAACCGGCTGGCCGTCGTCTCGCAGACGGTCCAGGAGTCGCTTGAGGATGTGTGATGACATAATCGGAAATGGGGGAGTGCTCCCTTACTGGAACGCCGACTGGATGGCGCTGTAGGCCGCCTCCACGTCGTAGCTGGAGATGAACGAGGCCATCGCGTCCTCGAACGCGGTGAGCGCGTCGGGGGCGACGGCGAGGCCGTGCTGAATCGACAGCGGCTGGGCCTCGGAGTTGGAGAAGTCGTCCATCTGGTTCTGGAGGAACGGCCCGAAGGCGTCCTGCGGCACGTCGGTCCGCGGCGGGATGGAGCCCTTCTTCGGGTTGAACCGCTCTTGGGCGTCGACCGAGCCGACGTAGCGGAGGAACGCCTTCGTCGCCTCGGGGGACGGGTTGTTCGTCGGCATCGGGAACGAGTCCATGTTGAGCGAGTAGAGTCCCTCAGTGCCCGGGAACGCGACGTGGTCCCAGTTGGTCTCGTACTCGAAGTCGTCCTGTGCGCGGTACATTCCCGCCGCCCAGTCACCCTGGTGGAAGAACGCCGCGTCGCCCGAGATGACCTTCGAGTTGGCGTCCTGCCACGAGATGGACCCGGCGTCGTTCGGGTAGTACTCGGAGTACTGCTTGACGATGTCGAGCGAGTCGCGGACGGCGTCCGCGTTGGCCTCGACGTTGCCGGCGGTCACGTCGGCGTACACGTCTGCGCCGTACTCGCCGAGGAGCACCTGCGCCCAGAGCTGGCCGGTCGACCACGCGGAGTTCGTCTGCTGAGCCATCCCGACGTAGCCCGCCTCGTCGACGGTCGCCATCGCGTCCACGAGGGCGCTCGGCGAGTCGATGCTCGCGGGGTCGACGCCCGCGTCCTCGACGACCTCGACGTTGTAAAAGAGGTTGTTGAGGCGGTGGATGTTCAGCGGGACCGAAACGTAGTTACCGGCCGGCTGAGCCGCCTCTTGGGGGCCGTCGAGGTAGGCGTTCTTCATGTCGTTGTGGCCCCAGACGGACTCCTCGATGTCCTCCAGTTTGTCGGCGTCCGTGAAGGGCTGGAGGTTCGCGCCGGGCCACGCCTGCCACGTGCTCGGCGGGTCGTTGTTCAGGATGCGCTTTTTGATGACCGCGCGGAGATTTTGGCCAGCGCCGCCCGCGACGGGGTTCTCCGTGAGTTCGATGTCCGGGTACTGCTCGCTGAAGCCTTCGAGGAGTGCCTGCACCGCGGCACCGCCGTCGCCGCCGGTCCACCAGTGCTGCACTTCGAGCGCGTTGTACTCCGTCGAGGAGTCGGAGTCGTCACCGCTCGTCTCCTCGGTGCTCTCGGAGTCGCCGGAACCGTCCGTGGACTCCGTCGTCGACTCTCTGCCGCCGCCGGTACAGCCCGCGAGGAAGGTCGCGGCTCCGGCACCGCCGGCGAGTTTGAGATACGTGCGTCGAGAAACGTCGTCCGAATCGGGTGTGTCAGTCATGATTGTTGGTCCGTGACAAGTCCAGCCAATGAATTTTACACGATTTACTTAAGACTTTCCAAATCAACAATTCGAAATCGAGTAAATTTTTTTGTTATCAGATAACTGTTTGGTCAGAATCGGAAGACTGCATCCACTTACGAGGACAATTAATAATTATTCAAACATGAGTTAATTTTCATGAACGAGAGTCGGACGCACGGACCAATGGATTTTACCCCCTGCCAAAACGACCCCCGAACCATGGGCGACGATGATTATCGAATCGAGCGGGACAGTCTCGGCGAGATGGAAGTTCCTGTCGACGCCTACTGGGGCGCACAGACCCAGCGGGCGGTCGAGAACTTCCCCATCTCCGGTATCACCTTCGGGCGGCGCTTCGTCCGCGCGCTCGGCGTGGTGAAGAAGGCCGCCGCACAGGCCAACCGCGACCTCGGCATGATAGACGAGGACGTCGCGGCCGCCATCGTCGAGGCCGCCGACGAGGTCATCGCCGGCGAACTCGACGACCAGTTCCCCGTGGACGTGTTCCAGACCGGTTCCGGGACCTCCTCGAACATGAACGCCAACGAGGTCATCGCCAACCGCGCCGCGGAGATTATGGGCGAGGGCATCGGCGACCGCGTCGTCCACCCGAACGACCACGTCAACTTCGGCCAGTCCTCGAACGACGTGATTCCGACCGCCATGCACGTCGCCTCCCTCGAAGCCGTCGAGAAGGACCTCCTTCCTGCGCTGGAGACGCTCGCCGAGGCGCTCGGCGACAAGGAAGACGAGTTCGACGGCGTCGTCAAGACCGGCCGCACCCACCTGCAGGACGCCACGCCCGTCCGCCTCGGACAGGAGTTCGGCGGCTACCGCACGCAGGTCGAAAAGGGCGTCCGCCGCGTCGAGAACGTGCGCGAGCACCTCGGCGAACTCGCGCTCGGCGGCACCGCGGTCGGCACGGGACTGAACACGCACCCCGAGTTCCCGGCGAAGGCCGCGGAGTACATGTCCGAGGAGACCGGCGTCGAGTTCCGCGAGGCCGACAACCACTTCGAGGCGCAGGCGGCCCACGACGCGATGAGCGAGGCCCACGGCGCGCTCCGCACGGTCGCCGGCTCCCTCAACAAAATCGCCAATGACCTCCGCCTGCTCGCGTCCGGCCCGCGCAACGGGCTCGGCGAACTCGAACAGCCGGAGAACCAGCCCGGCTCCTCCATCATGCCCGGCAAAATCAACCCGGTCGTCGCAGAGGCCGTCAATCAGGTCCACAAGCAGGTCGTCGGCAACGACGCCGCCGTCTCCGCCGGTGCCGCGGAAGGCCAAATCGACCTCAACCTCTACAAGCCCGTCCTCGCGCACAACTTCCTCGAATCGGCGAAACTGCTGGCGAACTCCTCCGAGGTGTTCGCCGAGCGCTTCGTCGCCAAGCTCGAAGCCAACGAGGAACACTGTGAGACGCGGGTCGAACAGTCGATGGCGCTGGCGACGGCGCTCAACCCCGCAATCGGCTACGACAAGGCCTCGAAGGTCGCCAAGAAGGCGCTCGCGGACGGGAAGAGCGTCCGGCAGGTCGCCGTCGACGAAGGCTACCTCACCGAGGCGGAAGCCGACGAGGTGCTCGACCCCGAGAAGATGACCCATCGCGGTATCCTCGGCGACGACTGAGCCCCGCCCGAAGAACAGTCTACTTTTTGACACACCTGGGTGACCGGGAAAGTTCCCCGATTCGAGGTGCGCGCTCGATGGTTTCGGTCAGTTCAGCCACAGAGAGGGTTATATTTACTCGGCTCGCGGTAGCAATCGCACTCCTGCACCGCCGTGACATTCACCCCCAAGTGAAGAACTGTCACGAAATCTCAAAAATCGGTATTTTGAAGCCTGATTTTGACGATTATACCAGTATGGCCGGACTGCAAGAGCAGCGGGCCCGCGGGCGAGACATGTTGGAGTGTCGAGGTTGTGGGGCCGTATTCCCGGAGGGACGAGCGACGAACGACGGGTGGACGTACGTCTGTCCCGAGTGTGAACAGGTCGAAGGTATCGGCGAGGGGCTTCGTCGCCTCTGACGGCAGACTGAATCCTTTTTTACTCCCCCCGAACGCAGGGAGTAGCAATGACCGACTACGACTACGACTACGAGGACCTCGGCCTCGTGGCTGGGCTGGAGATTCACCAGCAACTCGACACCGAGACAAAGCTGTTCTGCGGGTGTCCGACCGACCTCCGCGAGCCCGACGAGGCCGCGCGCACGTTCACGCGCTTCCTCCACCCGACCAAGAGCGAACTGGGCGAACTCGACGACGCCGCGCTCGAAGAGAGCCGCGTCGAACGCGAGTTCGAGTACCTCGCCTACGACTCGACCTGTCTGGTCGAAGAGGACGACGAGCCGCCGCACGAACTCGACCACGAGGCGCGCACGGTCGCCATGCAGATCGCCGAACTGCTCGACATGAACGTCGTCGACGAGGCGCACGTCATGCGCAAGCTCGTCATCGACGGTTCGAACACCTCAGGCTTCCAACGCTCGTCGCTCATCGCGCAGGAAGGCGAGATTCAGACCAGCGAGGGCCCCGTCTCCGTGGTCGACCTCATGCTCGAAGAGGAGTCCGCCCAGCGCGTCGAAGAGCGCGACGACGGCGTCCTCTACAGCCTCGACCGCCTCGGCATCCCGCTCGTCGAAATCGGCACCGGGCCGGACATCTCCTCGCCCGAGCAGGCACGCGAGGCGGCCCAGACCATCGGCATGCTCCTGCGTTCGACGGGCAAGGTCAAACGCGGCCTCGGTACCATCCGACAGGACGTGAACGTCTCCATCGCCAACGGTGCGCGCGTCGAAATCAAGGGCGTGCAGGCGCTCGACCAAATCGACGAAATCGTCCGCTTCGAGGTCTGCCGACAGGCCGAACTGGTCGAGATTCGCGACGAACTCCAGTCGCGCGACGCTTCCGTCGGCGGCGTGACCGACGTGACCGACGTGTTCGAGGACTCGGACTCCGGCGTCATCCGCGGCGCGCTGGACGCCGGCGGGAAGGTCACGGCCGTTCCCCTGTACGGCTTCGACGGCCTCGTCGGCCGCGAACTCCAGCCCGACCGCCGCCTCGGTACCGAACTCTCCGACCACGCCAAGCGCCACGGCGCGGGCGGCATCTTCCACACCGACGAGCTCCCGGCCTACGGCGTCACCGAGGCCGAAGTCGAGTCGCTCCGCGACGCCGTCGACGCCGGTCCCGAGGACGCGGTCGCCATCGTCGCCGACGACCCCGAGACGGCCGACCTCGCCATCGACGCGGTCGCAGAGCGCGCCGAAGTCGCCATCGAGGAAGTCCCCGAGGAGACCCGCGGAGCCAACGACGACGGCACGACGCGCTACCTCCGGCCGCTCCCCGGCGCGGCCCGGATGTACCCCGAGACGGACGTGCTCACCGTCGACCTCGACCCGAGCGACGTGGAGACGCCCGAACTCCTGACCGAGAAGGTCGACCGCTACCAAGCCGAGTTCGGCCTCGACGCCGGCCTCGCGGAGCAGGTCGCCTACGGCCGGACGATGCCGCTGTTCGAGGAGGCGGTGGACGCCGGTATCGACGCGACGTTCGCGGCCGGCCTGCTCGAATCGACGCTGACCGAACTCCGCCGCGACGACGTGGCCGTCTCCGAACTCACCGACGACCACCTGCTCGCGGTCATGCACCTCGTCGAGGACGGCGACCTCGCCAAGGAGGGCGTCAACGACGTGCTCGCCACCATCGCCGAGAACCCGAGCCTCACGGCCGAGGAAGCCGTCGAGGAGGCCGGTCTCTCCGGCGTCTCCGAAGACGAGGTCCGAGATGCCATCGCGGAGGTCGTCGAACGCAACGCCGACCAAGTCGAACAGCAGGGCATGGGCGCGTTCTCTGCGCTCATGGGCGAGGCGATGGGCGCGCTCCGCGGCAAGGCCGACGGCGGCGTCGTCAGCGACGTGCTCCGCGAGGAGATTCAAAAGCGCGCCTGAGCCAACTCTAACTGCTCTCTCCGGCCGTCTTTTTCGTTCTCACGTCGCCGAGCGCCCGCCGTCGCGGACGAACCGCCGCCAGCCCCATCGACCCGCGTACTCGACGCCGGCCGCGACGAGGAGAAGCACCAACAGCGCCGGCCCGACGAAGAGGAACATCCCGAGGGCGTCCGTCTCGCCGCGGACGTGGAGGAACGCCCACCAGACGAGTTCCGTGACGCCGAACAGGCCGACGAGCGGCGCGACCAGCCCGCGGCGGGCAAACAGCAGGGCTGCAGCGACCACGAACCCGGCGAGCATGAGGAACGAGAACCCGAGGAAGCCCGCCGCGGTCAGCGGGTCTTCGACCAGTTCCGAGGGGACCGCGTCGGTGGCGAGTCGCGCCGCGGTCCAGACGGCGAGCGTGGCGAGGGCGTAGCCGCCGCCGAGGAGCGCGGGCGTCAGGGAGCCGCGGGCGCTCCGAGCGCGGGTCGCGTAGACGACGCCGACGGTGCCGAGCGCGGCGGCGACGGCGACGACGTGGGTGAGAAGCCAGTTACCGAGCACCGGGTCGGGTGAGCCGGGCATCTCACCGCACCTCGATTCGCGTCATCGACTCGTCGGCCATCGCGGCCAGTCGCTCGACGCGCTCGTCGGTCGAGGGGTGGGTCGAAAGCAGGTCCGACACCGGGTCTTCGACCTCGACCTCGCCGTACACCCACAGCGGCGACAGGCCGAGTTGCGGCCGGGCGGCCCGGTCTAACTTCCGCAGGGCCGACGCGAGCGCCATCGGCTTGCCCGTCACCTCGGCGGCCCGCGCGTCGGCCGCGAACTCCCGCTTTCTCGACTGCGACCGGACGAACACGGTGAGGCCGAAGCCGAACAGACCGACGAACTCGTCCAGCCGGAGGCGAATCCGGCCGGCGAACGTCTCGGGCCACGACTTCGGCCGGCCGCGCATCCACGCCGAACCGAGGGCGACGCCCGTCGTCAGGAACGTCACGGGCGAGACGAACAGGTAGCCGACGCCGACGACCGTCTGGAGGACGCTCGCCACGAGCGACTGGACCAGCCCGTCTTTCCGTTCGAGGTGCGCGAGTTCGTGCGCGAGCAGCGCCTCGAACTCGTCGGTGTCGAGGAGGCGGAACAGCGCGGCGTCGAGGACGACCACGTCGCGGCCCATCGGGTCGAGCGCCAGCGCGTTCGGCGCGGAGAAACGCGCGAGTTTCAGCGTCGGCGGGTCGAGGTCCATCCGCTCGGCGAGGCGGTCTCGCAGGCGGTGGACTGACGGCGACTCCGCGGGCGACATGTCCCGCGCGTCGAGTTGGCTGAGCAGTCGCACCGTACCGAAGCGGAAGCTCAGATAGCCGAGGACGACGGCGACTGCGACGGCGACGACGGCGGCGGTCACGGGGTCGGGACGGAGCCGCCAGAGCGTCACCACCGCGAACGCGCTGAGCGCGCTGAGCGAGAGGTAGAACGCGAGGACGACGGCGCCGACGACGATCATCGGGAGGCGAGAGCGGCGCGGGGGCGATGCCATCTCGCGTGACGATAGGGCGTCGGGTCGCAAAAGCTGTCTGGCGCGTCGGGGGAGGGGGATCGAAGTCGTGGAACGCGCCCGGGCGAGCGTGCCGCGCCCGGACCGCCGCCACCGCTACTTTCTCCACGGGTCCGGCCGAAGGGGAGTCATGCAGTTCTTCGAGGATTTCGCGGTCGGCGACACCCACGAGTTCGGCGCGTACGACGTGACCGAATCGGAGATTCTGGCGTTCGCCGAGCAGTACGACCCGCAGTGGTTCCACACCGACCCGGAGCGCGCCGAGTCCGAGTCGATGTACGGCGGCGTCATCGCCAGCGGCTGGCACACCACATCGATGACGATGCGCCTGCTCGTGGACGGCTTTCTCGCCGACTCGGCGTCCCTCGGCGCGAAGGGCGTCGACGAACTTCGCTGGTGGAAGCCGGTGTACCCGGGCGACACGCTCGTCGTGGAAACCGAGGTGCTGGACACGACCGCCGAGACCGACAGTCGCGGCCTCGTGGAGATTCGGACGACGACCCGCGCCGAGCGCGAGTCGGGCGAGGTGGAGAAGGTCTGTTCGTTCGTGAGCTACGTGATGTTCGCCCGGCGAGACGGCGAGGAGTAGCGCAGAGCGCGTCAGTTCTCGTCGTCGCGGAAGCGGTCCGGGTCGCGGACGGCCTCGGCGGCGCGGCGGAACACGCCCGTCAGCGTCGCCGCCTCGCGCTCGGTCGGGTGGGCGCGGCCGAGCAGCCGGCGCATCATCCGCGAGGTCTTGGTCCGCTTGTGCTCGCGGTAGTCCACGGCGTCGAGCAGTTCGTCGAAAAAGCGGTAGACGACCTCGATTTCGGCCTCGGAAGCGCGCTCGCGCTCCACGTCGGGGAGCTGTGTCTCCTCGACGGTAAACCGGCGAAGCTCGTACATGAGAAGCGTCGCCGCCTGCCCGAGGTTGAGCACGGGGTAGCGGTCGTCGGCGGGGATGCAACAGACCTCGTCGAGCATCGCCAACTCCTCGTTGTCGAGGCCGGTGCCCTCGCGGCCGAAGACGAGCGCGGTCTTCGTTTCCACCGACTCCAGCGAGTCGGCGATTTCGACCGGCGTCTTGAACGGGTAACGGATGTGCCGGGTGGAGTCCTCGTGGGAGACCGCGGTCGTCCCGATGGTGTGGAACTCCTCGACGACCTCCTCTAAGGTCGTCTCGGTGGCGTTCGGGAGCACGTCCTCGCGGGCGTGGCCGGCGAAGCCGTAGGCCTCGCCGTCGGGGTCGAGCGGCGGTGGGTTGACGAGGCGGAGGTCGTAGATGCCGAAGTTCTTCATCGCCCGCGCGATGGTCCCGACGTTGCCGGGCGTCTCGGGTTCGACGACGACGACGACGAACTCGCGGTCCCCGGCGGCACCGGCGTCTGGGTCGTCGCTCATTTCGTCGGGTAGTCCGTGTCGAGGTCGACGCCGTCGAGGTCGTCTTCGGTCAGGGGCGTCGCGTCCTCGTCGTCCGCGCCGGGGCCGTAGTCGCGGAGATTGATTCGCTCGCCCTCGACGAAGTTCTCCTCCAGCCGGCGCTGAATCTCGTTGGCGTCCGGCGGCGACGGCAGTTCGTCGGGTTCGGTGTCGACGTACTCCAGTCCGCCGTAGCCGTCGGGGGCGCGGCCGTCGCCGGCGAACCACTCGTGGAACGCGTCGGCGAACACCGCGTCGCCGACGAGGTCGCGGCCGTCCTCCTCGCGGAACCAGTAGAGGAAGTCCGGTTCGTGCTGCTCGCAGAGGAGCACTTCCTCGCGGGGCTCGCCGTAGACGATGGACGCCTGTCGGCACTGCTGTATCTCCTCGTCGCCGTGGACCAGATAGCAGGCGTCGCACGGTTCCTCGACGAGCGAGACGAGGCGCATGAGTCGCTCCCGCGGGTCCTCGGGAATCTCGTCGAGCGGTTTGAACTCGCCCTCGTCGGTGAATATCTCGGACTCTTCGAACCGCCATCCGCGGAGTCCGACGCTGACCTTCGCCATGGGCCGAGGTAGCCGAGCGGCGGATAAAAATGGCGTGATGCCGGTCAGCCGTCCGCGAGAGACGGCGAGCTGCCACCACGGGGCGACCCGACGTGTCTTCCGCGACCGGTCGGCATATGTTCGTGTGGTCCAACCGACGGGTATGCGAACCGTCGATGCGGCAGGACTCGAAATCGGCGACGACCACCCGCCGCGAATCATGGGTGTGCTGAACGTCTCCAAGGAGTCCCCGTACAAGCCGAGCGTGTTCAACGACCCGAGCGAGGCCGCCGAGTACGTCGACCGCGAACTCATCGACGAGGGGGCCGACATCGTCGACGTCGGCCTCGAATCCGCGAACAAGCGCCTCGACGTGCTGTCGGCCGAAGACGAACTCGACCGGCTCGACACGGCGCTTTCGGTCCTCGACAGCGTCTCCGGCGACGCCGTCTTTTCCATCGAGACGCGCTACCACGAGGTCGCCGAGGCGGCGCTCGACGGCGGCTTCGACATGGTCAACGACATCTGCGGCTTCGCCGACCCGGAGATGCCCCGCGTCTGCGAGGAGTTCGACGCCGCCGTCGCCAAGATGGCCAGTCCCCCGGACCTCACTCGCCCCGGTGCGATAGCGGAAGTCGACGACATCTACGACGCCCTCGAACTGAATGGATTCACCGACAAGACCATCCTCGACCCCGCCTTCGGCGGCTGGTCGGAGGCGAAGACGCTCGAACACGACCGCGAGACGTTCGACCGCCTGCGGGAGTTCCGCGGCTACGGCTACCCCATCTTGGTCTCCATCAACCGCAAGAACTTCCTCCGCAACGTGGCCGGCCGTTCGACCGAGGAAGCGCTGCCCGTCAGCCTCGCCGCCACCTCGATGGCAGTCGAACGCGGCGCACACGTGGTCCGGACCCACGACGTGAAAGAGACCCGTGACGCCGCCCTCATCGGCCACGAGTTCAAGCGCCGTCGCGTCCGCGAACCCGGAGACGTGTCGGTCGAGGAACTCGACGTGACGACGCCCGGCGAGGCCGCCAGACACCTCGACCGCGTCGGCGCGAACCGCGAGGTCGCAACCGAGAGCGTCACGCGCGTCTTCGAACTGGAGGGGCTCGGCCCCGACGACCGGGAGTCCCTCGCCGCTGCGGCCGGCGATGCGGGAGCCGTCCTCGCCGCCGGTGACACCGGTGCGCTTCTGGTCGGGAGTCCCGCCGCGCTCGCCCGGCTTCCGACGCTCGTCACGGACGCCTCAGATGCCCTCGAAGCCGCTTTACAGACCGTCGAGCGGGCGACGAACTAACCGGTACGCTATCCCGTACCAGACCCGTCGATTCGTCTGACGTTCGGCAGACGTTGACCGTTCTACTAAGAGAAAACTTATACCATCCGACCCTAAAACGGTCCTGTGGACGCCGGAAGGGCACGCGGGTAGGGGTACACGAGTGCCATTCCGGCCCATACAGTTACATTCTGAGCGACAGCTACACCATGGATTTCACCACGTGGGAACCCGTCTACGAACGGATTCTCGATGATTTCGGCTTCGAACGAACCGGCGACGAGCGCGCCAGAGACGCGCTCGCCGACCTCGTGAGTCCCTTCGACCGCGACCGACTGGACTGGGCGGACGCGACCGTCGCCGTCTGCGGGGCGGCCCCGACGCTCGAGGACGAACTCGACCGACTCGACGACCCCGACGTGGACGTGGTCGTCGCCGCCTCCACCGCCGCCGACGCGGTCCGAGCCGCCGGATTCGACCTCGATTTGATGGTGACCGACCTCGACAAGAACCCCGAGACGGCGGTCGAACTGACCGAATCCGGCGTCCCCGTCGCGGCCCACGCCCACGGCGACAACCTCCCCGCGGTCCGCGAGTGGGTGCCGCGGTTCGACGCCGACCACGTCCTCGGGACGACGCAGGCGGCCCCGGTCGGCCCCGTGGTCAACTGGGGCGGCTTCACCGACGGCGACCGGGCCGCCTTCATCGCCGACGAACTCGGGGCGAAACGGCTCGTCTTCGCCGGCTGGGACTTCGACGACCCGGCCGTAGACGCGATGAAAGCACAGAAGCTCAGGTGGGCAGAGCGCCTGCTCCGGTGGCTCGAACGACGCCGCGGAGAGCGCTTTTCGGTTCTCGACGGCCGGCGCGACGGCATCGACTCGCTCCCCTGAAAATCCCGCTCACGCGGGTCGGCGGCGCGGCGTTCTCGCGCTCGCGCCTCGCTTACCGCGTGTTCTGCGGATGCACGCCGGCACCCTCGTCGGATCCGGACTGTTCGGCCGACGACTCCTCGACCACGCCGTCGAACAGCGAGGCGTCGCACCCGCGGCAGGTCGCCGAGACGCGTCGCTTCGTCCGCCCGCTGTCGGGCCGTGCAACCCGTTCGCTCTCGACCGCGACTGTACCGTCGCAGGTCGGGCACGTTCGGAGACACAACCGAAGGGCGCCGAGGACGCGGTTCCGGTCCGCCGTCGGGAGCCGCCACCACTCGGGGTAGTATCGGCGGAACGTCGCGACCGCCGTGAGGTCGGCGACGAACGCGGCGCGGGAGGCCCACTGGCCGACGGTTCCGCGGTCGAGTCGCGCGAACAGCCCCCGCTCGTTCCACCCCATCTCGATTCTGTCCGGGTCGACACCGAGGAGCTCCGCGAGGGCCTCGCGGTCGTGGCTTCTGCCCTCGGTTTCGAGCATGCGGTCGCGCCAGTCCTCGGCGAACCGCGGCGACAGCGAGAGGTTGTCGTCCGCGTCGGTCGCGAAGATGCCCGCGCCGTGTAGCGCGGCGGCGAGGTCGACGCGGCCGTCGAGTGAGAGCGGCGGCGAGGGACGCGCCGACGGAAGCATCGGCGGCGACGGCGAGGTCGGCGAGAGTTCGGCGAACGCGAAGCCGAAGACGACCAGGGGCGGAAGTACGCCGAGGAACACGCCGTAGGGAGCCCAGACGAGCCAGCCGAGCGTCCCGCAGACGAACGTCAAGAGGAGGAGCGGAAACACGAGTGGGGAGCGGAGACGCGGCTGTCGGACCGCGGAGTCAGGAAGGAAGCGATGCCCGGACATACCAGAACCGTGGGTACGACGCGGTATAGGTATGAACTGGGTACACCAGATAGCAAGAACGTAAACGTGCTCCCGTCCCTGAATTCGGTCGATAACATCACATTACCCGAGACAGTCGCGCCAACCCGAGGGTCGGTCATCGTACCATATCCATGCCAACAGGTGTCCGAAAACGGCCGAATGACCGCCGTTGGGCGCGGTAGGTAGTCATGTCCAGCGTCTCCGGGCGATTAAGTTCGTTCGAACGGACGGGTCGGTCGGTTTTACTTGCGAGTCGAGGTCGGACTGCCGCTACATTGACATAGCCGCCGTCCTGAGGCGCGGCTATGCAACTGCACTGGCACCGCCGGGACCTGCGAGTCGCGGACAACCGCGGCCTCGCGACGGCCGCCGAAGCGGGCCCCGTCGCCCCGCTTTTCGTCTTCGACCGGGACGTGCTCGACCACGCCGGCGTGCCCCGCGTCAGGTACTTACTCGACGCGCTCGCCGAGCTCCGCGACGCGTACCGAGAGCGCGGGAGCGACCTGCTCGTCGCCCGCGGCGACCCCCGAGCGGTCGTCCCGGCGGTGGCGGCGGCGCTCGACGCCGAGCGAGCCACCTGGGGTATCGATTACTCCGGACTCGCCCGCGAGCGCGACGCCGACGTGCGGCTCGCCCTCGACGACGCTGGCGTCGCCCGCGAGTCGGTCCACGACGCCATCTTCCACCCGCCGGGGAGCATCACGACCAACGCGGGCGACACCTACTCAGTCTACACCTACTTCTGGAAGAAGTGGCGCGACCGCGACAAACCCGACCCCTATCCGGAACCGGACGCCGACGACCTCGCCGACGCCGGCACGCTCGAAACCGCGGCAGAGAGCCTCTCCGACGCCGAGTTCGACGTTGCCGTCGGCAACCTCCCGACAATCGCTGAACTCGGGTTCGAGGAGCCGACAGCGGCGGTCCAATCGGCGGGGACCGAGGCGGCCCGCGAGCGCCTGTCGTCGTTCTGCGCGGACGCCATCTACCGCTACGCCGACGACCGCGACTACCCGACGCGGGACGCCACGTCCCGGCTCTCGACGGACCTCAAGTTCGGAACTATCGGCATCCGCGAGGTGTACGCGGCGACCGCCGCGGCCCGCGAGGGCGTCGGCGGCGAGAAAGACGAGTCGGTCGAGGAGTTCCAGTCGCAGTTGGCGTGGCGGGAGTTCTACGCCCACGTCCTCCGGGAGCACCCGAACGTCGTCACGGAGAACTACAAGGAGTACGAAAACGACATCGCGTGGTGCGACGACGCCGAGGAACTGGCGGCGTGGAAGGAGGGGAAAACCGGCTACCCCATCGTCGACGCCGGGATGCGACAGCTCCGCGAGGAGGCGTACATGCACAACCGCGTCCGGATGATTGTCGCGTCGTTCCTCACGAAGGACCTCCTGTGCGACTGGCGACACGGCTACGCGCACTTCCGCGAGCACCTCGCGGACCACGACACCGCAAACGACAACGGCGGCTGGCAGTGGGCCGCCTCGACTGGGACCGACGCGCAACCGTACTTCCGCATCTTCAACCCGATGACGCAGGGCGAGCGCTACGACCCCGACGGCGAGTATATCAAGCGGCACGTCCCCGAGCTCTCGGACGTGACGGCCAACACCATCCACGAGTGGCACGAACTGACCGACCTCGAACGCGAGCGCCTCGCACCCGACTACCCGGAGCCAATCGTGGACCACTCCGAGCGCCGCGAGCGGGCGATTTCGATGTTCGAGGCCGCCCGGGGCGACGACTGAGCGACGACTGACCCCGCCTGCTGTTTTTTGCCCTCGGTCGCCGCGGCACGAACGGCTTTCTGCCCGGGGAGCGACCTCGGAGACATGCACGTCGCTGTTATCCTCTACGACGGCTTCGACGAACTCGACGCCGTCGCGCCGTTCGAGGTGTTCCAGAACGCCGGCGCGGCCGGGGCCGACTGCGAGGCCGAACTCGTCGCGCTTGACGACCGCGAGTTCGTGACCGCGAGCCACGGGATGCGCGTCGGCGTCGACCGCGTCCTCGACCCCGAGACCGACCGCCCGGACCTCCTCGTCGTCCCCGGCGGCGGCTGGAACTCCCGCGCGGAACAGAGCGCGTGGGCGGAGGCCGAGAAAGGCGAAATTCCCGACGCCATCGCGGCGCTCCATGAGGCCGGAACAACCGTCGCCGGCGTCTGTACCGGCGGTATGCTCCTCGCTCGCGCCGGCATTCTCGACGGCCGCCCCGCGGTCACTCACGGCGGCGCGCTCTCGGACCTCCGCGAGACGGCCGCGGAAGTCGTCGAAGCGCGCGTCGTCGACGACGGCGACGTGCTCACCGCGGGCGGCGTCACCTCCGGACTGGACCTCTCGTTACACCTCGTCGAACGGGAGTTCGGGGCAGATATCGCCGACGCCGTCTCGACCGAAATCGAGTACAAGCGCAGGACTGACCCGTTCGACGGCTGACACGCTCGCGCGAACCGGCGTTTCTCGAATCGGAGAAATCGACCGACAGCGACCCGCACGCCGTGGTTTGTGCTAGCATACCTCTCCTCAAGTTTTAACAGGATTCCGCCCGACCCGTGATACGGAGGTTACACATTATGAGCTACGAACTCGACCCGCTTCCGTACGAGTACGACGCCCTTGAACCGCACATCTCCGAGCAGGTGCTGACGTGGCATCACGACACCCACCACCAGGGCTACGTCAACGGCTGGAACGCAGCCGAGGAGACCCTCGCCGAGAACCGCGAAGCAGGCGAGTTCGGCTCGTCCGCCGGCGCGCTGCGCAACGTCACCCACAACGGCTCGGGACATATTCTGCACGACCTGTTCTGGCAGAACATGTCGCCGGAAGGCGGCGACGAGCCTGAAGGCGCGCTCGCAGAGCGCATCGCCGAGGACTTCGGCTCCTACGAAGCCTGGAAGGGCGAATTCGAAGCGGCGGCCGGCGCGGCCGGCGGCTGGGCGCTTCTCGTCTACGACTCGTTCTCGAACCAGCTTCGGAACGTCGTCGTCGATAAGCACGACCAGGGCGCACTCTGGGGCTCTCACCCCATCCTCGCGCTCGACGTCTGGGAGCACTCGTACTACCACGACTACGGCCCGGCCCGCGGCGACTTCGTCTCCGCGTTCTTCGAGGTCGTCGACTGGGACGAGCCCGCCGCCCGCTACGACCAGGCCGTCGAACTCTTCGAGTAGACCCGGTACATCCCGACTTTTCTTTCGGACGCGACGTTGCCAGCGGCGGCACTCTCGGCATTGAATCGAGTGCTGAGGATTGTCAGAGCCGTCTCTCGCGAGTGCGGTCCGCCGCTCAGGGCTGGCGGTCGCGGGCAGTCGGGTCGCTGAACAGTTCCGCCCCGGCGAACTCGTCGTTCAGCGCGCTGACCCGGTCGTTCAGCGCGGCGAAGTCTCGGCCGTCCGTCCCGCGGTCGAAGCTGGCGAGGACGCCGGTCGGTCGGTCGCCGACGAAGGTCCGGAACTGCTCGAAGGAGTCGAATCCGCGGACCGTGTAGCCGTAGTCCGCGTAGTACAGCGTCTCGTAGGTGTCTCTCGTGACGTACCCGAATCGCTCGTTGTCGATGAATCGGGAGACGTCGAGGCATTCGAGCGCGTCCGAGACGTCCGCCCGGAGATAGAGGTGCTCGTAGCCGTGGTGGTCGAAAATCCAGAGGTCTCGAAGGTCGTCCCCACCGAAGTCTCGGAAGGTCTCGACGAGTCGTGCGGCGGCGTCGCTCATCGTTTCGGGTCTCGCGTCGCGCCTGATAAGCCTACTCATGGGGCCATCGAGGCCTGTGCGGGGGCTATGTGCGCGCTCGTCAGTCGCACTACTGTCGCGCCCCGCGACCGTCACCCGCCGCCCGCGGTCGTCGGGGTTTTGCCCGTCGGCCGAGAAGCGTGAGTATGCCCAAGCCGAAAGACGAGTTCGACACCCTCTACGGGTATCTCCTGTACGAACCCGCGGATATCCTCGACCCCGACTACATGTACACCGTGGGCGAAATCGCCCGCCTCATGCAGGGGCTGTCGCCGCAGGACGACCTCAGCGAGGAGACCGAAGACCGCATCGTCCAGTGGACGATTCCGTGGATCGTCGCCAATCAGGAGGACTTCGTCATCAACGACCCCCGGAGCGACGAACCGGGCTACTTCGGCCTCCACCCCGACGCCGTCCCCGAAGAAGACGAAGAGTAACCACGGTCACGCCCTCCTTCGCGCTGGTCGGCGTCCGCGACGTTCTTCCGACGTGAGAGTCGCACGAACGGTTATCTGTCAGGTAGTTGCTTCCTCTAGGTACTATGGCTCAGTTCGACACAGAAGTCGCGGTCGTAACCGGTGCTGGCTCGGGGATCGGTCGCGCGACGGCGGAGGCGTTCGCCGCCGAGGGTGCGCGGGTCGTCGTCTCCGACGTGAACGTCGAGGGAGGCGAGGAGACCGTCGCGCGCATCGAGGAGGCTGGCGGAACGGCGACGTTCGTCGAGACGGACGTGACAGACGG
Source organism: Haloferax sp. Q22 (assembly GCF_001482285.1). Lineage (GTDB taxonomy): Archaea > Halobacteriota > Halobacteria > Halobacteriales > Haloferacaceae > Haloferax. Next base: position 31,288 of record NZ_LOEP01000008.1, read on the forward strand.
CGACGCCGTCGCCGCGATGGTCGAAACGGCGGTTTCGGAGTACGGGCGACTCGACTTCGCCTGCAACAACGCGGGCGTCGGCGGCGCGCAGAAACCGGCCGCGGACCTCTCGTTCGACGAGTGGCAACAAGTCATCGACGTGAACCTCAACGGCGTCTGGCGGTCGATGCGGCACGAGATTCCCGCGATGCTCGACGGTGACGGGGGCGTCGTCGTCAACATGGCGTCGATTCTCGGGAAGGTCGGCTTCGCGAACGCGAGCCACTACGTCGCCGCGAAGCACGGCGTCCTCGGACTGACGAAGAGCGCGGCCATCGAGTACGCCGAACAGGGCGTCCGCGTCAACGCGGTGTGTCCGGGGTTCGTCGATACGCCGTTACTCAGCGAGGGCGGCCTTGACGACCCCGAAGCCCGGAAGGGCATCGAGTCGCTCCACCCGATGAACCGCCTCGGCGACGTGGACGAAATCGCCTCCGCGGTCGTCTGGCTCTGTTCCGACGGCGCGTCGTTCACGACGGGCGAGGCGCTCACCGTCGACGGCGGCTACACGAGCAGATAGGAGAGCGATTGGGCGGCGTCGAGGCCGGTTGAGCGGCGGCAAGGCCGAGTGGGTGACTCACCTCGTCCGCGCCGCACGCGCCGCGAGTTCGAGGTCTTCGCTCGGGCGAGTCGTGACGCTCGGTCCGTGGCCGGTGTGGAGTTCGGTCAGGTCGTCGCCGACCACCTCGCGCAGGCGGTCGATGCTCTCGACGAGCGCGCCGCGGTCGCCCTCGGGGAGGTCGGTCCGGCCGAATCCGCCGTTGGCGAAGACGAGGTCACCCGCGAAACAGACGCCCGACCCGCGGGAGAAAAAGCACAGGTGGTCGTCCTTGTGACCCGGCGTGTGGACCGCCTCGAACACGTCGTCGCCGATTTGGACGCGCTCGCCGTCGTCGATGCGCTTGTCCACGGCGAGGTTGCCGGTGTCGTAGCCCCACGTCTGCACGTCGAACGCCTCGCGGACAGCGTCGACGTTTCCGATGTGGTCCGGGTGGGTGTGCGTGAGGTACACCGCGTCGAGCGAGTCCGTGAACTCACGGACCTTCGGCACTACGTCGAAGTTCGCGCCGGCGTCGACGAGCGCGGTGGTCTCGCCGTCGACGAGAAAGACGTTGCTCGTGAAGACTCGGATTCCCTGCGCGAGGTTGCGAATCATGGGCACAGGTACGAAAAGCGGGCTATTCGGTGTTGCGGGCGCTGTGGACCTGAGCCGAAAAGCGAAAGAACTCGCAACCGAGAGCAACACCCAACCAGGACACCTCTCATGCGCCAATATCTCGACCTCGTGACAGACGTTCTCGGCACCGGACAACACAAACCCAACCGAACCGGCGTAGACACCATCTCGGGCTTCTCGAAGCACTACACCGTCGATCTTCAGGAGGGCTTCCCGCTTCTCACGACCAAGGACCTCTCGGGCTTCCGCTGGAACTCCCTCATCCACGAACTGCTGTGGTACCTCTCCGGCGAGGAACACATCCGCACCCTGCGCGAGGAGACGGGCATCTGGGACGCGTGGGCCGACGAGGAGGGCCACCTCGACACGGCCTACGGTCGGTTCTGGCGGCGCTACCCGGTCCCCGAGGAAGGGCTTGCGGGCGAGGCGTGGCCCGAAGACGACCACCGCTGGATGAACGACGAGGGGACGTTCGACCAGCTCGCGTACGTCCTCGACACGCTCGACGAGAACCCGAACTCGCGCCGGCTGGTCATCAACGCGTGGCACCCCGCGAACGCGGCCGTCTCGACGCTTCCGCCGTGTCACTACACCTTCGTCTTCAACGTACAGGGCGACGAACTCAACCTCCATCTGACCCAGCGCTCGGGCGACATCGCGCTCGGCGTCCCGTTCAACCTCGCGGCGTACGCCATCCTCGCGCAGGTCGTCGCCCAGCGCGCCGGCTTCGAACTCGGGTCGTTCGCCCACACCATCGTCGACGCCCACGTCTACTGCGGCACCGGCGAGCGCGGCGCGTGGTACGGCGACCACCTCGATGAACTCCAGACCCGCCTCGCCGACGTGGAGTCCCCCGAAGGATACCTCGACGTACGCGAGTGGCTCCTCGACGCGGCACCCGAGGAAGCCGAGGGCGAGGAGGACTACGACCACGTTCCCGGGCTGCTCCTGCAGGCCTCGCGCGAGCCCCGCGAGCGCCCCACGCTGGACGTGGCCGACGTGCCGCTCGAAGACCTCTCGTTCGAGGACATCGTCCTCCGCGACTACGACCCCGCCGACGGGATTCGCTTCGCGGTGGCCGAATGAGCGGCGAGGAGCCTGCTGGGTCTGAACCCGAGGACGACGCCGCGGTCCGGTTCGTCCTCGTCGCCGCCGTCGCCGACAACCGCGTCATCGGCCGCGACGGCGACATGCCGTGGCACCTCCCCGAGGACCTGAAACACTTCAAGCGGACGACGACCGGCCACCCGGTCGTGATGGGCCGCAAGACCTACGAGAGCATCGCCCGCCAGCTCGGCGGCCCGCTTCCGGACCGTCACAGCGTCGTCCTGACGACCCGCGACCTCGACCTCCCCGAGGGCGCGGAGGCGGTCGGTTCCGTCGAGTCCGCGGTTGCCGCCGCCGAGGACGCGGCCGACGAGATGGGCGTCGAGACCGTGTACGTCGTCGGCGGCGCGACCGTCTACGAACAGTTCCTCGACCGCGCCGCGGGGCTGATTCTCACCGAACTCGACAAGGCTCACGAAGGCGACACGCGGTTCCCCGAGTGGGACCGCGAGGAGTGGGTCGAGACCGACCGAGACGACCGGGAGGGATTCTCGTTCGTCGTCTACGAACGTCGCGAGGTGCAATCGTGAGCGACGCTGGAAGTCGCTGGGAGTACAAAATCGTCCGTACGGCCGACGGTGGCCTGTTCAGCGGCGATACCTCTCCGATGGAGGACGCCCTCAACTCCCTCGGTGGCGACGGCTGGGAACTCGTGGACACGATTTCCGACTCGCGCGGTGCCGGTGCGAACAGCGGGCAGACGGCGCTCGTGTTCAAGCGGCCGGCACCCGAGCAATAGGGACTAGCCTTCCAGCGACCGGAACAGGGGGCCCGACCCGTCGTTCTCGATGGTGACCATCTCTTCGCCGTCGAACGTCACCGTGAACGTCTCGTAGTCACTCGGAATCGTCACCACGGCGTCCATCGTCGTCCGCGGCGTGCAGTCTTCGGATGGCGTCTTCTCGCTGTCTTCGTCCGGACTCGTCGTCAGGTGGTAGACGTACTCGCCGTCTGCGACCATCTCGACGTCTCCGTCGATTCTGACGCTCGGCGTGTCGTGGGTGAACGTCCGATTGAAGGCGAACGACGTCTGCTCGCCCGCGGGCATTCGGACGGCCCACGACGAGGGGGCAGTCTCGCCATCGACGAGACACCCAGTCGCGGCGGCTATCGAAGATGTCGGGGAGGAAGCCGTCTCCGTGGGGGTGACGAAGGTGACACCGACACCACCGAGGACGAGGCCGACGAGAAAGACGGCGACGAGTGCCGTCATCGAGTAGGAAGGCATGCGTAATCTGACGCTTCGAAGGGAGATAATAACAGAGTGAGATACGATATCGCGAGCCTAGCCGAGGCTCCCCTCCATCTCCAACTCGACCAGTCGGTTGAGTTCGACGGCGTACTCGATGGGGAGCTCCTTCGTGATGGGTTCTATGAACCCGGAGACGATGAGCTGTTTCGCTTCCTCGTCGTCGAGTCCGCGAGACTGGAGATAGAAGATGTCCTCGTCGCCAATCTTCCCCACAGTCGCCTCGTGAGCGACGTCGACTCTGTTCTCGTGAATCTCTATGTGGGGCATCGTGTCCGAGGTAGACGCGTTGTCGAACATCAGTGCGTCACACTCGACGGAGCACGACGAATCGGTCGACCCGTGTGCGATACGGACGAGTCCGCGGTAGTTGGTGCGGCCGCCACCGCGAGAGATCGACTTCGAGACGATAGTCGATTTGGTCTCGGGGGCGTTGTGGTAGACTTTCGCGCCGGTGTCGATGTTTTGCCCTTCGCTGGCGAAGGCGATGGTGATGTGATTGTCGGAGGCACCGCGGCCGTTGAGAATCGTCGCGGGGTAGAGCATAGTGGCCTTCGAGCCCATCGAGCCCGAAACCCACTCCATGCGGCCGTTCTTACCGACGATAGCGCGTTTGGTGTTCAGATTGTAGGTGTTCTTCGACCAGTTCTGGACGGTCGAATACTGCACATGGGCCCCCTCTTTGACGAACACTTCGACGCATCCCGAGTGAAGGTTGAACGCGGAGTACTTCGGTGCCGAACAGCCCTCGATGTAGTGGACTTCGGAGTCCTTCTCCGCAACGATGAGGGTGTGTTCGAACTGGCCCATTCCAGCGGAGTTCATGCGGAAGTACGCCTGCACCGGCATGTCGACGGTGACGCCCTCGGGGACATAGACGAACGACCCGCCGGACCAGATTGCGCCGTGGAGTGCGGCGAACTTGTTGTCGCTCGGGGGGACGCACTTCGTCATGAAGTACTCCTCGACGAGGGCGGGGTGTTCGCGGACAGCTTTGTCCATATCCATGAAGATGACGCCCGACTTCTCCCACTCCTCGTGCATGTTCTGGTAGACGATTTCGGACTCGTACTGCGCGCCGACACCCGACAGCGCGTTCTTCTCGGCTTCCGGGATACCCAGTTTGTCGAAGGTGTCTTTGATATCCTCCGGCAGGTCGTTCCAGTCGCGGACACCGCCGCGGACTTCGACATCGGGGCGGATGTACGGGACGATAGCGTCGACATCAACTTCCGAGAGATCAGGTTGCCCGGGCCACCCACTCGGCATCGGCATCTGTTGGAACATCCGCAGGGCTCGAAGGCGACGCTCCAGCATCCACTCCGGTTCCCCCTTGTCCTCGGAGATGACCCGAACAGTCTCTTCGGTGAGTCCCTTCTCGGCGACGAACGCGGCCTTCTGTTCCTTCTTGAAGTCGAACCGGCTTTGAACGTCGGTTTCCTCGAAGTGCTGTTCCTCGCGTGAACTCATAACACCTAGAGAGGGGTTCCCAGCTGATATGAGGATGCCCCCTCCCTCAGAAACGAACGACAGTCCGGTCGTTCGGAGAGACTTCGAACCGGGAGAGTTCCGAAAAAATGGTTCGTTTTCGACACCTCACGGTGTTTTGTTGTAGTCCACACGACGAATTATTAATCAAGCTGATTCGCATTCAGTCAGTACACATATACTATCAGAATACGATAACATACAGACAAATCTGAAGTTAATTTCAATTAATTTGCATATACCTTCTTAAGAGTCCGTTGTACGCTGGTTATGCGATAGTACATAGAGCTGGCAGGGCTGTGGTGGCGGAGCATAGTGCCTGGAGTGGAGACACTATCAGAATAAAGATAATAAAATGGACGATACAACGACGAAACCGGACGACACAGAGGAGACAGAGAAGAAACGTGGATACGTACCGATAACGCGGCGGAACGTGATGAAGTCCGTCGGGGCCGTCGGTGTGCTCGGTGGGTATGCTGGGGCGGCAGGTGCGACGGTACAGGAGTGTAGTTGTGAGGGACTCGGCGGTGGGTCGAGTGCGTGTTTTACCACCTCTGACGACGACCCGTGTTCGTACTGTAAAATCGACGACAGCGTTCTCGGGGTGGGTCAGACGTGTACCGTCCCCGGGACGAGCATCACCGTCACGCGCGAGAGCGAAGACTGCATCAGTTGGACCGACTCGAACGATGAACTAGACGATATCGCGTTGAAGGCAGGTTCAGGAGCAGAGTCCTGTACGCGCTTATCGGAGTTCGGAACAGACTCGAACGGCCAACTGTGCACACAGGACGGCAAAGACATCAGCCACATCACGGTCAGGTACAACTGTGGCGACGGCAACGGCGGACCGACGCCGAGCGGTGAAGTCCTGACGTGTACGACCGCTGAGATAGACGTGACTGGACTACCCGCGAACGAGGACGTCACGCTCACGGTCAGCTTCTACGACTGCGACGATTACTCGGAATCGTTCACTGCCGACAGTGACGGAAACGTCACAGCCAGTATCGACCTGACTGCCGTGGGACGCTGTTACTGCACACCCACAGAGATGACGCTGACGGACTCGGGTGGAAACGTCCTCGTCGACAGCTTCCAATCCGGCCTCGCAGAAGGGTTCTGCGAACCCACAGTTGAGGCGACCGGTGACTGCAGTACGGTGACCGCCAGCGTGACCGACAAGATGATAGAGGGTTGCCCGGTCAACGCAACCCTTTACTTCGACGAGTGTTCGCCCACCGATTCGGTCGAACTCAACGCGAGCAATGGGTGGACCCACGACTTCACCGACTACTGCTACTGCACGCCCGACAGAGTCGTGTTCGAATACGACGCCGGGTCGCAGACAGTTGATGTGGATCCGACCGACGAACCGTGTGAGGTCTCCGTGACCGATTCGAGCATCGAATGCTCGAACATCTCCCTCAGCGGAGATGGCGTCGGTAGTTGCCCAGTCACTATCGTCACCACGTTCGACCAAGACGGATGCGCGGACTACGAGACGACTGTCAACGCAAGCGGCGGCAAGTGGTCCGCCAGTATCGACTTGTCTGACGTTGGACGGTGCTACTGCACGCCAACGAAAGTCGACGTGTACGAGGGTGACTCGGCCAGTGGCGAGCCAGTTGACACGGTCTACCCGTCCTCTGAACTCGACTGCGAACCGACCTTCGAGGAGACGTTCTACTGTGACGCAGTGGACGTCAGCGGTACCGGCCTCGTCGAAGGCTGTGACGTCACGGCGACAGTGTACACGAAAAAGGACACCGAAGGGCACGACTTCGACGTGACCTGCGATGGTGAATACACCGCCACGCTGTCGGCGAGCAGTCCCTCGGCGACCGTCGACCTCTCAGGTCTGCCATGTGGCTGTGAGCCAGATTACGTCGAGTACTCCTACGATGGAGTCGTCTTCGACGACGAGACGGAGTCCGCAGGTCCGCTCAACTGCATCTGTGACGACTTCACGGACGTCTGCAAGTTCGAGTGGTACGACGACGATCGGAACGAGATACTGTTCGATACGTGGCTCGACTGTCACGGCGGACAGGTCAGGTTCACCAACCCGACCTACAAGGACGGTGACGAACTCGTCTGCTTCGACTTCGAATCGACCTTCCCGGTCTTCGAAGTGTTCGTGAAGGGTGGTGGCGGCAAAGACGCTGGCAACACCTACACGTGGCCGTGCGGAACGATGGATTCCAGCACTGCGCCGTCGAAGATTACGGACGCGAACGGTAACGACATCACCGATGAGTGGGACGGCCAACTCTGCGCGAACGAGCACCCGAAGAACGGCCGGCAGACGGCGGTCAGTCACGTGACCTTCCGCGTCTGCGTGGACGAAACCCTCGATAACAAACCCTCGAACGGATAGTCGAGTGAACCACGGCGAGAACACGACGAAGTGTCTCTCGCACGCAACTTTATCGGTCTCAACGTCGAACTAGAGACGAATCCAACAATTGACAATATGACACGTTTTGCAATCGTAGACAGATTCCGCCAGCCCGAATACACCGGTGAGAATCGATGCACGCCATGTACCATCGTCAACGTGGCCATTGCGGCCGTCGCGAGCCTCGTGCTTGGCCTCGTGTGGGCCCCGCTTGTGGTGGTTTCGTTCGCCCTCTTCGTGGCCGTCATCTACACCCGTGGCTACCTCGTGCCGGGGACGCCGACACTCACGAAGACGTACTTCCCCGACCGAGTCCTCCGGTGGTTCGACAAGGAACCCGAACCCGCCTTCGCCGTCGCCGTCGACGAGGACACCGACCTCGACGTCGAAGCGGTGTTGCAAGACACCGGCGCACTCGAACCATGCGAAGACATCGAAGACCTGTGTCTGACGCCGGCGTTCGAGAGTGTGTGGAGCGACGAACTCGAGCGCACAGACGAGTCGGCGGTGCGGAACCAACTGGCCTCGATAATCGGTGTGGACCAATCGCGCATCTCGACGGCGCAAGCCGGCGAGTGGTTCGTCGCCAGACTCGATGGTGACCAAATCGGCAGGTGGGAGTCACAGGCGGCACTAGCCGCGGATATGGCCGCCGACGTGGTTCTCGCGGACCGAGTCGCCGACTGGGAGGCACTCAGCCCCGATTCCCGGAGTGCACTCGCCAGAGGTCTCCGAATCTACCTCGAACAGTGCCCCGACTGTGGCGGGGCGGTCGCGTTCGGGAAAGAGACGCGTTCGTCCTGCTGTCGGTCGTGGGAGGTGGTCGTCACTCGCTGTGACGACTGCGACACGAAACTCTTCGAAATCGAATCGGCACAACTCGAACAAGACGCCGCATAGGAGCTGACGGGCAGTCCTAGCGGTCGTCTCCCCCTCAGGAACTGACGTGTTCTGACCGTACTGCGCTCCGGCCACTGGCGTCGGTGACCGTCAGTTGGACCTCGAAGGTAGTCGACCCGACTTTCTTGAGTTTGAACGAATCCGACCCACTCGCCCTGTCGCCACCGACAGACGACTGTGCCGAATCGGCCACGGACCCGCTACTATCGAGTACGTCCACGACGACGGTCGCGAGGTCACCGTCGACGTCCGCGACGGTCCAGTCCGCTGTCATCTCCGCGTGTGGGTCGCGCTTGCCCGCTTCACTCACAGCGTACGATTCGACCGTCGGGGGCGATAGCTCCGAAGCGGCGGCATCGGTCGTTAACGTGGCCGTACTACCGGTGTCAGTATCACCATCGCTCGCGGTGGCGACTGCCCGGTACTCGTAGGTGACACCGCTTTCGAGGCCGCTCAGCGATTCGCTGAACGTTCCCGTCGACGAAACCGTCTGGGTCGCAGTCGTCGACCACGACGTGGTGTCCTGTTTCCGGTAGTCGAAGGCAACGTCCGCGGAACTCGCGCCGCCGAGGTCAGAGACCGTTCCGTCGAGTGTGGCCGCCGTCTCGGTGACGTTCGTGGCCGAATCTGTCGACACGACGACGCTCGGGTCGGTAGTCGTCTCGAGCGTCACAGTAGAACCGGTGTCGGTGTCGCCGTCGCTCGCGGTGGCGGTTGCCCGGTACTCGTAGGTCGTTCCGCTTTCGAGACCACTCAGCGTCGCTGTGAAACTTCCCGTCGAGGAAACCGTCTGGGTCGCAGTCGTCGACCACGACGTGGTGCCCTGTTTCCGGTGGTCGAAGGCAACGTCCGCGGAACTCGCGCCGCCGAGGTCGGTCAGCGTTCCGCCGAGCGTCGCCGCCGCCTCGGTGATATCAGTCGCCGTGTCCGTCGAGACGACGACTGCCGTGTCGGTGGTGTCGCTCGCTCCGACTGCCGCTTCCACGTCGAGGAGTCCGTACCCTTGATCTGAACTCGAGAGGCCGAGGTCCTCTGCCGTCTCCTGAAGTCGCGTCCGTGCCTCGGTGTTGGTGTATCCCTTCGCCATCAGCTGGCCCCCCGCGGCGGCGACGTGCGGACACGCCATCGAGGTGCCGGAGTAGTACTGGTAGCCGTCGACGATGGTCGAGTAGATGTAGGTCCCCGGTGCGGTGAGTTCGACTTCCGGCCCAGTAGAGGAAAACGAGGACAGGTCGTCGTCCATGCCGACTGCGCTCACTGCAATCACCGTCGAGTAGGCGGCGGGATACTCCACACAGTCGGTACAGGGGCCGTCGTTGCCCGTCGCGGCGACGAGGAGGACGCCGTTGTCGTACGCGTACTGGCAGGCGTCCCGGAGGGTGCTGGACGATGACGCCGCGCCGAAACTCATGCTGGCGACGTCGTACCCGCGTTCGACGACCCACGAGAGACCGTCTGCGACGCCGGACCACGTCCCAGACCCGTACTCTCCGAGCACCTTGACGGCGTGTAACGTTGCCTCGGTGGCGACGCCGATGGTACCGTCGGTGTTGTCGACGGCACCGACGATACCCGCACAGTGGGTTCCGTGGTCGTTGTCGTCGCCCCAGGCGGCCGAACAACCGGAATCGCACGTTTCGGCCGCGTATCCGTCACCGAGGTTCGCCTGCAGATCCGGGTGGTCGGCGTCGATACCGGTGTCGAGGATTGCGACGTGCGAACCGGAACCGGTTTCGCCCGCGCTGTGGGCGACCTCAGCGTCGACCCGGTCGATACCCCACGGGAGTTCTTCAGCGACCGCTTCCACGCGGCCGTCCGGTTCGACGTATCGGACGTCGGGGTGCGATTGGAGGGCGTCCAGTGCTTCCTGTGGGAAACGCCCTGCGACGGCGAATCCAATATCACCGAAATCTAACTCTCGGTCCACCGCGTTCGCGCGCGCTTTCGCAGCTCGAACTCCCTCCTTCGAGCGAGTACCGACGATGTATCGCCCGGGAGGGTTGCGTCCTGTTGCTTCACCCGCGAGACCAATAGTCGCAAATCCTGTCCCAACCGTTCGGAGAAGATTTCGACGGGAGACATTCAGATCATCGAGACGTTCGTTCACGTACGAACGAGTGGAAGACAGATACATAAATTTCTCTGAACTTGTATTTAGAATTAATTTAAATATTTCTTATATATTCTAGCACATTCTAGTGAATACTAGTATGGTGGTGAATGAATTAATCTCTGCGACAGGTCGGCCGTCGTCCGGGAATCCCACCAAGAATATTTACTTCGTTGATATGAATTGTTCTGTATGAGCAAGGCGCACTTCGAGGTGTTCGTCGACGCGGCGGACAAGTATCGGTGGCGACTCGTCCACGACAACGGGAACATCCTCGCCGACTCCGGCGAGGGCTACGCGTCGAAACAGAAGGCGAAGCAGGGAATCGAGAGCGTGAAGCGGAACGCGCCCGACGCAGACGTGGTCGAGGAGTAAACAACGGGCGTTGACCCGCCGGATTCGGCTGAAATCGGCGGTTCGCCCGGCGATTCGAGCGTGAACCCCACACCGATGCCGGGTGTGGAGGCTTTTTCCGCCTCCGGAACTGACCGAAGAGTAATGACGAACGTCGCCGACGCGAGCGAGGAGGTTGCACGATGAACCGAAACGACAAGCAGGCTTACGACCGCGGTACGTCGCTTTTCTCCCCCGACGGACGCATCTATCAGGTCGAGTACGCCCGCGAGGCCGTCAAGCGCGGCGCGCCGGTCCTCGGCGTGCGCACCGCCGACGGCGTCGTTCTGGCGGCCCTCCGGTCGACTCCGTCGGAACTCATGGAAGCCGAAAGCATCGAGAAGCTCCACAAGCTCGACGACGCCCTCGGCGCGGCCACGGCCGGCCACGTCGCCGACGCGCGGAAGCTCGTCGACTTCGCGCGGACGACCGCCCAGCGCGAGCACCTGCGCTACGGCGAGCCCATCGGCGTCGAGACGCTGACGAAGACCATCACCGACAACATCCAAGAGAGCACGCAGTCCGGCGGTACCCGCCCGTACGGCGCGTCGCTTCTCATCGGCGGCGTCGAAAACGGCTCGGGCCGCCTCTTCGCGACCGACCCGTCCGGAACGCCCCAGGAGTGGAAGGCGGTCGCCATCGGCGGCCACCGCGAGGACGTGCAGGCCGCCCTCGAAGACGGGTACGCCGAGGATCTGTCGCTCGAAGACGGCCTCGCGCTCGCCGTCGAGGCGCTCGTCGCGGCCGACGACGAAATCGAGAGCGACGAGCTGAACCTCGTCACCGTCTCCGAGGCGGGCTACGAAATCGTCGACGAGGAGACCATCGCCGAGCTGTTCGCCGACGCGACCGCGGATGACGAGTCCGACGAGACGGACGAAAGTGAGGAGTAGATGACAGACGGGAGCCCGACTGACGATAACACCTCAGCCGTCGCCGAGGGTGGAGCGGGCGCGACCGCCGGCGCGGCGGCCGTGACGCTCGACCGCATCGCCATCTACCCCGTGAAATCGCTCGACGCCGAGTTCGTCGATGCCGCCGATATCGTCGAGAACGGCGGGCTTCGCGGCGACCGCGAGTACGCCATCTTCGACGAAGACGGCGAGTACGTCAACGGGAAGCGCGAGCGGGCGGTCCACCGAATCCAGAGTTCCGTCTCGCTCGCCGACGGGACGGTCGAACTCTCGGCACCCGAGATGGACGACTACGACGGCTCGATAGACGATGCCGACGGCTGGCTCTCGGCGTACTTCGGCTACCCGGTCGAACTCCGACGGGACCCCGCCGGCGGGTTTCCCGACGATACCGAGGCCAGCGGGCCGACAGTCATCTCGACGGGAACGCTCGAAGCGGTCGCCTCGTGGTTCGACGGCGTCGACGCCGTCGAGATGCGCCGTCGCCTCCGGCCGAACCTCGTCTTAGACGCGACCGAACCGTTCTGGGAGGACCACCTGTTCGACCGGCGCGGGACGGTCGTCGAGTTCGCTATCGGTGCCGCGGCCTTCGAGGGCGTCAACCCCTGCCAGCGCTGTGTCGTCCCAAGCCGCGACCCCGACACGGGTGAGGTGACGCCCGACTTCCGAACGACGTTCATGACGAAGCGTCGTGAGACGCTCCCCGAGTGGTCCGGCGGCGACTGGTTCGACCACGACTTCCGACTCATGGTTAACACCGCCGTCCCGGAGTCGTCGTGGGGCGAGACGCTATCCGTCGGCGACGCGGTCACCGTCGGCGACGTCGTTCCCGAGTAAGTCGGTCCGTTTTTCGTCGCGTTCGAACGCCCCGCAGTCGGGCGGTTCCACCTCGCCGACACCCGCGTCTTTACGTCGTCTCCCCCGGTTGAGAGAGCCATGTTCACGCTGACCGGCGTGCGGGTCGTCGACGCCGACGGGGCCCGCGAGGCGAACGTGGTGATAGACGAGTCGACCGGGCGCATCGCGTCCGTCGGCGACGAGACCGAAGGCGAGACACGAAACCTCTCGGGCGCGGTCGTCGCGCCGGGGCTCGTCGACGCCCACGTCCACCTCATGATGGACGGCCGCCCCGACGTGGCCGCCTACCAGTCCGAACCGGTCGAACGCGCCTGCTATCGAGCGGCGGCCAATCTCCGGAAGACGCTGGAAGCGGGCGTCACGACCGTCCGCGACCTCGGTTCGCCCGGCGACCTCGCGACGAGTGCGAAGGCCGCAGTCGCCGACGGCGAACTCGACGGCCCGCGCGTCCTCGCCGCCGGGGAAAACATCACCATGACCGGCGGCCACGGCCACTGGTTCGGTCGGGAGGCCGACGGCCCGAACGAGGTTCGCAAGGCCGCCCGAGAGCAACTGAAACGCGGCGCGGACGTGGTGAAGTGCATGGCGACCGGCGGCGTCCTCACGACCGGCGCGGTCACGGGCGCGCCCGAGTTCACGGAGGCGGAGATTCGCGGCCTCGTGGAGGCCGCGAGCGCGAAGGGCGTCCCGACCGCGGCCCACGCCCACGGCGAGGAAGGTATCAAAAACGCCACCCGCGCGGGGATTTCGAGCGTCGAACACGGGATGTTCATGGACGAGGAGGCCGCCGACCTCATGGTCGACCACGGCACGTACTGGGTGCCGACGGCCTCAGCGGTTCGGGAAATCGTCGAGGCGGGCGTCGAGGCCGGTATCCCGCCCGAGGCGGTCGCGAAGGCCGAAGACGCCGCCGAGCGCTTCGAAGGCGCGTGGGAACACGCGCTCGACGCCGGCGTGAAAATCGCCATGGGGACCGACGCGGGCACGCCGTTCAACGACCACGGCGAGAACGCGCTCCGCGAGATGGAACTGCTCGTCGAGTACGGTCTCTCGCCTACCGAGGCGCTCGAAGCCGCGACTGTCGGCGGCGCCGACCTCCTCGGACTGGACGACGTGGGGAAGGTCGCCGAGGGCTATGTCGCGGACCTCGTCGTCCTCGACGCCGACCCGAGCGAGGACGCGGGCGCGTGGCGGACAGTCCAGCAGGTGTATCGCGAGGGCGAGCAGGTCGTCTAATCGCAACACGGCAGTCGGTATCACACCCGATTTGAAGCGACAACCTTTTACAATCGCGAGCAATATCTGGTGATGTACCAACGTGCTCTGTTGGTGTAGTCCGGCCAATCATATCACCCTCTCACGGTGATGACCAGGGTTCGAATCCCTGACGGAGCACTTCTCTCAATCTTGAACCGCGAGCGGTAGCGAGCGTGTTCGGGTTCGAAATTGACGACGATTCGGATTAGCCGACGTTCGCTTCCGAGCGTCGTCGATTCCTTACCGATTCCGGTCGCCGAGTTTCGACATCACGAGGTCTTCGGCGGTTCGCAGTCGGTACTGAACCGTCGAGCGCGGCACGTCGAGCACCTCGCTGAGGTCCTCGACGGTCACCTTGCGCGGGCGCTCGTAGTAACCGTGTTCGACGGCGGTTTCGAGCGCCTCCCAGTGGGCCGACGAAAGGTCGGCCGCGATTCGCGATTCGGCGTCCCAGTTGCCGGCGCTCGTGAGGTGTTCGACATCCAACTGCAGGCCCTCTCTGAGTTGCGCCTCGATGGTTTCGTACAGTTCGCCGAGCGGGTGGTCACCGGGGTAGAGGATACGCCAGCGGTACGCGCCCGCACGGCGGGATGACTCGAAGATGACGCCCGGTCCGACGTGTTCGAGGACGTACCGTGGAATCGAGTGGCAGTTGCTCACCTCTTCGCGGTAGGTGTAGACGGTCATCGAGTTGCCCGACCGGTCGAGGACGTGGTAGTCGCGGTGGGTGTGGCAGTCGGGCGCGTCGAGACACTCGTTGCACCGCGTCTCGTCGAGGAACACCCCCTCGAACGCCGACAGCGCCTCCGGCGTGCCGACGACGTGGTCGACCCGCCACATCACGTCCTCGGTGGACGAACAGACTGACGAACGGGACCGCAGACTCGGATACTCGTAAAACAGGTCCATCAGCTCGTCGGTGCCCTCGGAAAAGCGAACGACGAATTCGAACTCACGCATTCGGTCTCCGCTCTATCGCGAACGGACTTAGCATGTACTAATCTCGTCGGGGTGTGTTCAGGGTTCTATCCGAGCTATACATGGGTGACATTGCTCGAGTCAGGAAGGTTTAGCATATGCTAGCGTGATAGTGAGGGAAGCCGCGAACGGAGTGAGAATCGGAGTGACGCGGGGTCCACTCGCCCCGCGGAATCGGTCCCGACCATCCACACCACCACCGCCGACCGCAACCTCACTCCAACCAACCTCGGACAGCGACCGGGACACCACCTATTTTACGCCCGGTCGTCTACCCGCACGAGGATGTTACTCGCGGGAACGGTGGTCGCCGACGCGTCCACTATCATCGAAGAGGGAGCCGTCGTCGTTGACGACGACCGCATCGCCGCGGTTGGAGAGCACGCGGACCTGACAGAGCGGTATCCCGACCACGTGCGACGCGAGTTCGACGTTATCGCGCCGGGACTGGTCGGCGGGCACGTCCACTCCGTGCAGTCGCTCGGCCGCGGCATCGCCGACGACACGTCGCTTCTCGACTGGCTCTTCGACCACGTGCTTCCGATGGAGGCCGGCCTCGACGCGGAGGGGATGCGCGTCGCCGCCGAACTCGGCTATCTCGAATGCATCGAGTCTGGGACGACAACCGTCGTTGACCACCTCTCGGTCCGACACGCCGAAGAGGCGTTCGAGGCCGCGGGCGAGATGGGCATCCGCGGACGCATCGGTAAGGTTCTCATGGACACGAATGCGCCCGAGGGACTACAGGAAGACACCGACGCGGGCCTCGCCGAGTCCGAACGCCTCATCGAGCGCTACCACGACGGCTTCGGCGGCCGTATCCAGTACGCCGTCACACCCCGGTTCGCCGTCACCTGCTCGGAGGCGTGTCTGCGGGGCGTCCGCGAACTTGCAGACCGGTACGACGGCGTCCGCATCCACACCCACGCGAGCGAGAACCGCGACGAAATCGCCACCGTCGAAGCGGAGACGGGCATGCGGAACATCCATTGGCTCGACGAGGTGGGCATCACCGGCGACGACGTGGTGCTCGCCCACTGCGTCCACACCGACGAGTCCGAGCGCGAAGTGCTCGCCGAGACCGGTACGCACGTCACCTACTGCCCGTCGTCGAACATGAAGCTCGCGTCGGGCATCGCGCCGATTCCGGACTACCTCGACCGCGGCATCAACGTCGCCCTCGGCAACGACGGCCCGCCGTGTAACAACACGCTCGACCCCTTCACCGAGATGCGGCAGGCCAGTCTCCTCCAGAAAGTCGACGCGCTCGACCCGACGAGTACACCCGCCGCGACCGTCTTCGAGATGGCGACCCGCAACGGCGCGAAGGCCGCCGGTTTCGACCGGGTCGGCGAGCTCCGCGAAGGATGGAAAGCCGACGTCATCGGTATCGACACCGACCTCACCCGCGCGACACCGATGCACGACGTGCTTTCGCACCTCGTGTTCTCCGCCCACGGCGACGACGTGGTGTTCACCATGGTCGACGGCGACGTGCTCTACGACGGAGGCGAACACGTACGCGTGGACGCCGACGACATCTGCGAGCGGGCGCGGGCGGTCGCCGACGCCCTCGACGCGGCACCGTCGAGCGACTGAGCGCCGGTTCGACCTTGAGTCGAGTCATCTGCGAGACCGGCTGCCATCGTCGCATCTTTCTCTTCGCGCGACCCTACCTGAGTCATGACTGTCCGCCTCCGCGCGGCGACGGCGTCCGACCTCCCCGCGATTCGGGAGATTTACGCGCCGTTCGTCGAGGACACCGCGATCTCGTTCGCCTACGACCCGCCGAGCGTCGCGGACCTCGAAGCGAAACTGGAGAAGAAGACCGACTACCCGTGGCTCGTCTGCGAACTCGACGGTGAGGTGGCCGGCTACGCCTACGCCGGAGCGATTCGAGAGCGCATCGCCTACCAGTGGGCCGTCGAGACCTCGATTTACGTCCACCCGGACTTCCAGCGCCGCGGCGTCGCCCGCGGTCTCTACACGGCGCTTTTAGACCTGCTCGAACGGCAGGGCTACGTCTCGGCCGTCGCCGTCGTCACGACGCCGAACCCCGCGAGCATCGCCTTCCACGAGTCGTTCGGCTTCGAGCGCGTCGGCCGTTTCGAGCGCGTCGGCTACAAACACGACGCGTGGCACGACGTGGAGTGGTGGAGTCTCGACCTCGGCGACCGACCCGAAGAACCCCCAGCACCGCTGTCCGTAGCCGACGCTCGGGAATGCGACTGGTGGGACGACGCGCTCGCTCGCGGCGCTGCGCTCGTCGAAGACACCGGACAGAACAGCACTCCCTGAGCCGAGGTCCCTTCCCGTCTCCCGGCCCGTCGCCCGCGTCTGCGTTCAGACGCCGGCTTCGAGGGAGTCTTCCGTCTCGGCTTCCGCCGAGTCGCTCCCCTCGACCGCCTCGACTTCGCCGATGTCGTCAACCTCGGCGACCGCGTCAGCGTCCGGGTCGTCGGCCCCCGCCTGTTCGAGCACGTAGCGCTCGACGCCGGCGGAGAGCATCGCCTGCCAGTCGTCGAACTCGGTGTTCGCGTCGACGTACCGGTCCAACTCGTGGGCCGGTATCGACTCGAAGGACTCCTGGTCTGCGACCGCGAAACCGCTTTCTTCGAGGAATTCACTAATCGATGCCGCCTCACAATGTGACTCGACCCACGGCGACGGGAACAAGTCGGCCAGCGTCACCTCGCCGCCGAGACCCCCAATCTCGACGTCAAGTGTCGCGGCCGTCGTTTCGGCCTCACCCATACCCGGGTCCTACAGCCACGGATATAACGGTGTTGCGGTTGGCGTCCGAGAGAGTCAGTTCGTCGAGACGATTTCGACCACGTCCCGGTGTGCGAGTTCGTGGTCCGAACCGATTTGGCGCTTCGAGTGGCAGTCGATGCCGTGGAGGAGGCCGTCGCCGATGTCCGAGTGCAGGTGGTACGCGAAGTCCTCGGTCGTCGAGCCTTCGGGGAGGATAAAGCAGTCCCGGAAGACGCCCTGCGAGTCGCTCTTGCCGTTCGCGCTCCCCGGGAAGATGGCGATGGCACCCATCACGTCGAACAACGCGTTTTCGAGCGACTGCTGGACGCCCGTGCCGCCGAACTCCGCGACGAACTCGCGAATCTGTTCGAGACCCGCCTCCTGTTCGTCGCTCACGTCGCCGACGATGTCGAAGTCGTCGTCGCCGGGGCGGTAGTCGACGACGCCGCCCTCGTCGGCCTTCTTCAGCGCCTTCTCCGCGTGCGCCGAGGTCGGGACGAACGTTAGATGTTCGTAGTCGGCGTCGGCCGTGATTTCCTCGTAGTTCTCTTGGGAAACCGGCTTGTCCATCTTGTTCGCCGCGATGATGATGGGCTTCGTCCGCTTTCGAATCTCGCGGGCGAGCGACTCCTTGTCTGCGTCGTCCCACTCGTCGGGGTCGAGCTCCAAGCCGAGCGAGAGGATGATCTGCTTGATTTCGTCTTTGTTCGTCTTGAACGCGGACATCTGTTCCGCGAGGTCGACTTCGATGTCTTTGTCCTCGCCGTGGTAGCCCGAGCGGTAGCGGTCGATGCCCTTCTCGAGGACGCCGAGGTACCACATGTCCAGTTCGTTCTCGAGGAAGTCGATGTCCTCCCGGGGGTCGTGGCCCTCCGTCGCCTCGCCTTCGATGTCCGTCTCACCGGAGAAGTCCACGACGTGGACGAGCACGTCCGCCTCGTTGAGGTCGGTGAGAAACTGGTTCCCGAGGCCCTTCCCCTCGTGCGCGCCGGGGATGAGACCCGCCACGTCGACGAGTTTGACCGGGACGTATCGCATTCCGTGGTCGCAGTAGCCAACAGAGGGCGTACACGACTCGTCGAACTCCGGAGCCGCACACTCGACGCGGACGTACGCCTCGCCGATGGAGGGGTCGATGGTCGTAAACGGGTACGCGCCCTCGGGCACGTCGTTCATCGTCGCCGCGTTGAAGAAACTCGACTTCCCGACGGACGGTTTTCCGACGAGACCGATCTTGTAACTCATTCGTTGGTCGGACTGGTGTCTCGAACGCTAATAACCGTTCGACGTTCGTCTCTGCATGCGTGATATTCGCACGCTATCGGGGGCGAGGACGGTGATTCCCCGCACTCGACGCCCGGGTTCGAGCGCCGGAAACGCGGCTCCGTCACCGGGTTCGCGGCACGTGGTAGCCGGGTCACGCCGAGGCGTCGGTGACGACGCGCTCGTGGTTTGCCTTTCAGCTCACGTCCGGTGCATCTTTGTCTCCACGTCTCCGACAGCCGGGCATGACCGACCCCGACGAGACGGCGAGCGAAACCGCGCCCGCGTCAAGCACGGACTTCGACGCGGCCGCCACCGAGCGTTCGCCGGACGATTCGACCGACGGGGACACGTTCCGCGTCGGCATCCACGTCACCGAGACCGAACTCCGGTTCGTGGTCAACGTCCCGTCCGATATCGATTCGGGGTGGACCGACCCCGACGCGTTCCAGCGCCTCGTCGAACGCGTCACCTGGGAACAACTCGACCAGCGAGCGACGCTCCAGACCGTGGCGACCAACGCCGCCGAGGGCGAGACGGTGTTCCTCGGGACGGTGACGCTGCGACCGGACGAAACCGTCGTGGACCACACACTCCGCGTTCCGCCGCTCGACGGCGCGTGAGCTAACTCCGTCTCACCTCCGATGACCGACCCGACGGCAGAACGCGCGATTCGAGAGATTCAGGACGCCGCGCTTAGCCGCGCGCTCACCGACGACGACCACGCGAGGCAGTCGCTCGCAGTCGCCGGCGCGCTCGAAACGGCCAGAACAGAAGCGACCGACGCGGAGTTCGACGACGGCGGCGTGACGCTCGCGGCGTCGCTCGCGTTTGTCTCGACGCTGTTCGCACACCATCGGCTCCGCGAGTCGCTCCGGTCGAACGTCCGCGCATCCGACGACTCGGCGTGGTATCCCAGCGGTGTGCCCGCTCGCGTCGACGACGACCTCGTGGTCGCAGGCGCACGGCTCGCGGTTCGACGGTTCGGCGTCGACCCGGCGCTCGTCGGCGCGCTCGGTGACGTTTCCACAGAAAAAGTCGCGTCGGGCGAGTGAGTAGCCCGACCGTTGGGCTCTGACAACCACGGTCGGGGGCGTAAGGGATGTGGGGGGTGCCTCTGTCCACAGTACCCGCCCGGGCGCGTGCGAAGGGTGAAACCCAAACCCACGCTTGCTGCGTGGGAACCCGTGTTCGATTAGTTAGTTGTTGTTCGCGTGCTCCGGCGGGCCACCACCGTTGCCGTTACCGTTGGACTCGTCATCGTCTTCCGACTCCTCGTCAGCGTCATCCGACTCCTCGTCAGCGTCATCGTCGGTCTCGGTATCCTCGGCGTCGGCCTGCTCGGTCTCGGCGGTCTCCTCGTCGTCTTCGTCGCTCGCCTTGTCGTTGTTGGCGTGTTCCGGCGGGCCACCCGCGTTACCGTTCTTGGCTTTGCCGGAGTTTCCGGGAGCGTCCTCCTCGCCGTCAGCGTCGTCGCTGCTGTTCTTCGGGCCGGCGTGGTCCGGACGCTTGTCGTCGGCGTTACCCGGGTTGTTCTGGGTCACGAAGTCGGAGACGGCCTGTCCGAGCGGGCCGTCAGTACCCGTGTCCTTGAGTCGCTCGACGAAGCTGCTGACGAGTTGCCCGAACGGGTCGTCCTCGGCGACCTCACCCTGCAGGGTGGCGCTCGTCTCGGCGTTGAGGCCGTCGTACTCGGCGGTCACGTCGACCGTGACACTCTGCAGGGGCGCGATGAGTTCGACGGAACCGTTCGCGTCCGTCTCGTATTCGCCCGCGTCCGTGTAGTTGCCCTCGACCGCGACCGAGGCGTTTTCGACGGGTTCGCCGTCTTCGGTCACGGTGATGGTGACCGATTGGTTTTCGTCCTGCGAGACGGAGACGTTGAGGTCGTCAGCCTCGACCGCGACCGTGGTCTCGGCGGAGAGGCCGTCGGCCGTCGCGACGAACGTCAGGTTCGTCGTGGTCGTCGGCTCGGCGACCTCAACGGTGCCGTTGGCGTCCGTCTCGTACGTGCCGTTGTCGGCGTAGTCAGTTCCGTTGACCTGAACCGATGCGTTCTCGACCGGCTCTCCGTCCTGCGTGACGGTGGCGATGACGGTGTCGTTGGCGTCGTCAACCTCGGCGGTGACGGTGAGGTCGTCGGCCTCGACTGCGACCGTCGTCTCAGCAGTAAGGTCGCCGTCCATCGCGACGAACGTCAGGTTCGTCGTGGTCGTCGGTTCGGCAACCTCGACGGTACCGTTGGCGTCCGTCTCGTACGTACCGTTGTCGTACGCGCTCCCGTTGACCATGACAGATGCGCCCTCGACGGCGTCGCCGTACTGGGTGACGGTGGCGATGAGCGTGTCGTTGGCGTCGTCAGCCTCGACGGAGATGTCGAGGGACTCGTCGAGCGGGACGAGGACGACGGACGTGGCGGTCGTGTTGTTCCCCTCGGTGACGGTGAACGTCGCGTTCACGCGTTCCTGCGGGTTGGGGAGGTCGACGGTGCCGTTCGCGCCCGTCGTGTACGTTCCGTTCCCGGAGTAGTTACCGCTCGATTCGACGACGACCGTCGCGTTCTCGACGGCCGTCTCGTTCCGTGTCACGGTCACTGTCGCGTCGCCCGTGTCGGCGTCCTGCGTGACGCCGACCTGGAGGGCATCGGTGCTCGCTGCACCGACGGTCCCGGGGACCATCGCGACGGCGAGCATCGCAACGACCATGACTACGGTAAGGTGTTTGCTGCCGCGCATGCAACCCTCCCTTCTAACCCAGATACGGTAAAAGGGGAGAATCGTAACCCCGGTTTTCGCTGAATTTCACCCCAATCAACGTGTTCGAAATCGGGCTTTCGTCTGTCGATTTCGTCGAGTTTCGAGTCGAACGACTGTCCGGATCCCGCCGAAACACCATCACGGTCGAAGGCGAGTGGTGTCGGCGGAACCGATGCGTTCGACGAGAGCGTTGCCACTCTCGGGCGTTTTCGCTGTCTCGACCGAGGGAGCGGTCGCTGTCTGTGCAGTGCGCGAGCGATTGCCGCTCGCCGTAAATGAAAAAAGCCCACTGGACCGAAGTCCAGTGGGCTCTGTATGAGTGGGGGCGGCGAACTGGATTTCCCAGAGGATCGCTCACTCCA
>NZ_LOEP01000009.1 GCF_001482285.1 Haloferax sp. Q22
TCGGCTCGGCGCGACCCACGAGGTCGGCCTCATAGCTCAGTAGATTTGAACCGGGGAGCGTCAGCGACCGGGGTTCAAATCTACCTCCCGCTATTCTCCTGAAAACTACACCCCAAGCAGCGCGGTTTATCGCGTTGCGGCGGCCCGTTTTACGTGGCAATCGCAACAGGTAGTTTGAACCAGAGAATCGAGCGAAGCGAGATTCGCGTCGTTCAAATCTACCTCCCGCTATTGTTTTGCCGACCGCAACTCCTGAGCGCCGAGTCTCGGCTCGGCGCGACCCACGAGGTCGGCTTCATAATCAGTCAGTCGAACCGGTGAGCAACACCTCATGTTCCGAGTGAGGTCCGCTCTCCCCGACCATCAAGAGAAGACCGGGTTCGGAACGAGGAGACTGGCAACTCAGTTGTCGGCCAACTTACCGTGTTTCTCGGAGACGACCGACCCAACTGCCGACCGCAACGCCTTCCAATCGACTCGACCGGAGTCGAGTCGGGCGTACTCCTCTCGGACGACCATCTCGAACACGCGTGCGTGAATCTCGGCGGTTGTGGGTGTCTTTTGGGACGTTTCGACGGCTTTGATAGCGCGACCGACTCGCGCGTCGGTGACGAACTCGTCGGCGAGTTCCGCTGGCTCGCCTCGTATCGGCTCGTGGTCGTCCATCTCGTCGAGGACGGGGCCTTCGATGAGCGCGCATCCGCCACGCCGGTTCTCGATGACGACACCTGCGGCGGGTCCGGCGTACCACGCGGATTCGGGGATGTCGAGTCGCTCCGGGTGGAAATCTCGGACGTGTAGTTCCTTCTGGAAGGTGTTCACCGGTGTCAGACCCAGCCGTTCGAACACCTGCTCGGCTTTGTCGATGGGGAACAGCCGCTCTTTGGTCCCGTTCCAGATGGCCCAGCCGAGAACTGCCGGGAGTCGCTCCCAGTCGTAGTCGATACCGACATTGCACGGTGCCACACCGAAGAAGACGTACGCTCCCGGCTCGTCAACCGCGTCGTGGAACGCGTCGCGGTCGAACTGCTCTCGAACGTGCCGAACGGCGTATTCGTACGGCGGAGGCACGTCATCGAAGACTCGGTCTCGGTCGCCGAACAGTAGACGCCCCGACGGTTTCATCTGAAACCGTAACCGAGGACCAGCGACGTACTCACGGAGCCACAGGTGACCGCTCGACAGCAACTCATCTGGGGCATCTTCGAGATGAGGCGTCGATGGATACGGTTGCATGAGTGATTCGTTCCACTACGAGACGGATAGTCTTGGGTGTGCGCGCTGGCACACCTTGCACACCGTGTGCCGCGTTCCGAGCACCCACGGGGAGCGCCTTCGCCGTCGAGCTCTCCCGAGCCGACTGACTCGCCAGTACACCTGAAGGGATTATCCCGCTCGACGACTGAGAACGGGTATGCAGTTGTTGGACGAACCGACGAGGGCGTCCGAGAGCGAGGCTGTGACGGCTCGGAACGGAGGCCGAACGGAGGTCCCGGTGGCGTGACCGAGAAGTCACTCCCTTCCGAATACCTCTCGCCGCTCGCCACGCTCGTCGACGAGGTGCTTGCAGGGGTCGGTTACGAGATGGCCGCCGCCACCGACGCCATCGACGACGCCGTGCCCGGTTACGGCGGCCTGTTCGACCCCACGACGACCCCGGGCGAGTTGCGGCGCGCGCTCGATGAACTGCTGGCGTCGGAGCTCGCTCAACCACCCGTTTCTGAGCCGACCGACGACTCGTTCATCCTGTACGTCGACGGCAGTTCGCGCGGCAACCCCGGCCCGGCGGGTGCGGGCGCGGTCATCATGGACTCGGGAGATACCCAGCTCGCCCGACTCGGCCGTCCCGTCGGCTCCCGGACGGGGAACAACACTGCCGAGTACGTCGCGCTCCAACTCGGGCTTTCCGAACTGCTGGCGCGCTACGAGCCGCACCACCTCGAAGTGCGAATCGACTCGATGACCGTCATCCGAGACGTATGGGGCGGTGACGACCCGACGGAGCCGGGAGTCGACGCGTACAGCGAGGCCATCGCCGCGGCACTAGCGAACGTTCCGAACCACCGCTACACGCACCTGGCCGACAGCGACCCGAACCCCGCCGACGCGCTGGCGACGGTTGGTGCCGACATCGCGGCGTTGGGGCCCGGGTAGCGACGACACAACCAGTTGTCCTTGAGCGGTCGTTGACCGCCAGAGTTCCTTTCAAAAAAGAACGATTTTGACAGTCCGGACAGAGGTGGCTAGTCGTGCCCTCCGAAACAACCACGCGGCGACGACTCTTAGCGACCGGCGGCGCGTTGCTGACGGCGACGTTTAGCGGCTGTTCGCAACTCAGACCAGAGTCAGAGACCGACGCTCGACAACTCGTCCTGTCGCTGTCCCCGCTCGACGGGCCGCTCCGCGAGCGATACGTCGTCGACCTGACCGAGACGCGGCCGCCGTGGGACGAAACGGCATTCAACATCACCCTCGACGGCGAGGAATACACGACCCAACATCACACGCCGTTCCTCGCTCGAGGGGACGACACCCCGACCTACGCGCGACGAAACGGGACGTACTACCACCTCGATTCACTCGTCGTCGGCGAGGAGACCGTCACCCACCCAGTGCTCCGGCTGTTTGAAGTCGGCCGCCCCGACGAACTCGAAACCGTCCCAGACCACGTCACACACTCGTCGCTCCCCGAGGCCGACCAACGAGCGGTGCGAATCGCGTATTTTGCCGCACGGGCGCGAGGTAACGCTGGTGGTGTTCCGCGCGGGCTCGTCCAGCGCGACGGCTACGTGTACCGAGACGACGATGCAGCGGGGGCAAGTGATCTCCTCGAAGAAGCCGGTCCGTCCCACGTCGAGTATCGAGACGCAGTCTACGAAGTCGAAGTCACACGAGAGACGTTTCACGAAGCGGTCTACCGAGCCGACGTCGACCCGGTCGCCGACTCGGCGTCCGAAGTCGAGACGGTTCTTCGAGCGTCACTACTCGACGCGCGAGTGACGCGGGCGGACCTCTCGCAAGCGGAGCGTGAAATTCTCCGGGAAGCGACGGTGGAGTCCTACCGCGAGTCGTACCCGTACTCCACCGCGTTCGCATCGCTACTGAAGCGACTCGGCCACTGGTCGTATCTCGATGGCAACGTCGAGAAAGACGCGGGCGTCGAGACGGGGTCGGAGCGTCGGTTCCTCCTGTACGACGAGCGCTACTTCACGTACGGGCTCAGATTCACGTCCGAGTGACGCGTCCGTGCCGGTTGGTTCGGACCGAACTAACTTGGCCGCAGGAACGCTCGTAACCGAGACCGCCGGACTCAATGTTCACGGCCAACAGTTTGATGTTCACTCAAACGCGACTTCGCGCGACTCTCCTGCCGATATCAGGGCTAGGACAGGCATAACCGTCGTGAACCCTTTTTACTAGAGAGTTACCTATGGATATCTCTGAGATACTCTCGACGAAGTTCACCGAGTTCGACATCGGAACCCCCCTCTCGAAAGTCGCCGGAGCGTTCGAGAATCAGGAACTCGACGCCGTCATCGTAACGGACGGAGACGAATATCGCGGCATCGTGAGTCGCCGACAGCTGGCGTCCTCGTCCAACCAGCCGTCTGCGAAGGTCGGATCGCAGGTTCAGCACGTCCCGACTGTCGACCGAACCGAGGATGTCCGCGAGGTCGCGCGACTCATGATCGGAAGCGACGCCAAAACACTCCCCGTACTTCGCGACGACCGTGTCGTCGGTGTGGTGACTGGTGATGCCATCCTCGAAGCCGTGCGTCCGTTTCTCGACGCGGCGGTCGTCGACGACGCGTACACGGCGGAACTGATTAGCGCGACCCCCGAAACCACGATCGGGAAAGCGCTCAATCTGCTTCGAGAAGCCGGGATCGCTCATCTCCCAGTCGTCGATGGGGACGACCTCGCGGGCATGCTGAGCCTGTACGACGTCATCGAGTTCACGACGTGGGGCGGCAGCAAGAGCCAGGGCGGGTCGTCGGGTGGTACTGGTGGCCGCGGCGGTGGCAGACAGAACCGTGGCGGGTTCGGGGCGCGGGAGGGCGATTCCGACCGAATGCTCGACCTC
The DNA here is from genome assembly GCF_001482285.1 of Haloferax sp. Q22. GTDB lineage: Archaea > Halobacteriota > Halobacteria > Halobacteriales > Haloferacaceae > Haloferax. The sequence goes on from NZ_LOEP01000009.1 coordinate 4,085, forward strand.
CCGGTACGGAACCTGATGTCCGACGCAGTCTTCACCGTCAAGCGGAGCGCTCCGCTCGACGAGGTCGTCGAGACGATGTTCGACCAGGAGATCTCCTCGCTCGTCGTCACGGCCGACGAGACCGGCGACCCGGTCGGAATCATCACGAAAACGGACGTCATCGACGCACTCACCTGGGAACGTGACGACCGCAACGCCGTGCAGGTGTTCGGCCTCGAGTTACTGGAGGGGATGGACTACGACGATGTCTCCGCCCTAATCGAGGATATGACCTCGAAGTACGGCGACATGAGCGTTATCAAGGCCAGTATCGAACTCAAGGAACACAAAGAACAATCCAGGGGCGTACCGCTGGTACTGGCACGAATTCGACTGGTCACCGATCGCGGCTACTTCACGGCTGACGGAGAGGGGTACGGTGCTTCCCACGCTCTCCGTCTGGCTGCGAACGCCGTCGAACGCCAGCTCCTCAAGGGGAAAACCTACGGCCAGTCGAAGAAGCGTCCCGATATCGACGATCAGGCACAGCTCTACGGCTGGTGGCTCGGCAGGTAATCGCTAGTATCTACGAACGGGCAACCGTTGCTGGCTGGAACTCCTTTATCCGTCAAAGTAAGACCGGGCCGTCATCTGAAAGTGGCTCCGTCCGGGCTTACTCGCGGGTCTGACGGATGAACTCGTCGAGTGCTTCTTCGATGAGCGTCGCAACCCGCTCGCTGTATCTCCAGAGTGCAGCGTTGAGCCGCTCTTCGGCCTCGTCCTCGAGATCGTCGGCCCCACGGAGGACGGAGTCTTTGGTTATCTGTGGGTGGTACACACAGACGACTCCGAGTGAGGTATCCGAACTCGAAGTTCCAGCGGTGTGGATTCCGTATTGGTCAGTTCCCCAGACACCATCCCCGCCTTCTCGCTCCAGTTCGGAGTCGAGCGCGTCGAGCAGTTGTACCTCTTCGGACGAGAGGATGGGGTCGTCACCTTCGAACAGTTCAGTGTACGCCTCCATTCGGGCGTTTCTCGTCCACTGGTCCAACTGGGACCGCGCGCGGAGGACGAGCTGACGCTCGTCTGGGAATTCTGCCATAGTTCTAGATGGACGGCCAGGTCAATCAACGTTCGTACGGTGGATCAGAGCGCCAGGGATGATGATGAGCCTGCGTTAGGTACATCCAACCGTGCGATTGCCACGACAGACCTGTGCTAGAAGATTCGTGACGCGGGCGCTTGGACAGGATATGACGGGAGCGACACACTCTCAGCCGTGGTGCAGAAGGCGACTGTTCACTACCTTCTCCAGCGAAGGGAGCCCTCCACGTTATGCACCTGGCCGATCTACACTGATTCATGGCAACAATTGTCTATCGAGGTGTTGATGATACTATCACGGAGGATGTCGACGACGAGCAACTGAACTACCGAGAGGACCACTGGCAGATTCATCACGGCGACGATGAGTTCACGTACATCCCGAGAGAGCGCGTCTATACGGTGCAGATGAACGACCCGCACGTCATAACAGACGAGTAGACACTCTGGAAGAGAACGCTCTGGACCTCGATACTCACGCTCTCTCGTCCGTTCGTTGAGGTGAGAGACGTACGGCCCTGATGAACTCCCGGTGGTTCGACACCTTCGGGCTGACACAACCAATCGAGGAGTGTTCGAAGTTCCCCGGCACCGATTGTCCGTTATTTAAGACCCAAGTCATAAACGGCCACAGACAATCCACCTTAGGGAGGTTACCAACTGATGGGATTGCTTGATTCGTTCGGTTCGTTAGTCAGTAGTATCATCGCGTCGATCGTCTTACTGGTATTCGCAATTGCCAGCTTCTTTGTGACCGTGTTCATCGTGCAGGCCGGAGCAGGACTGGCTGGGTACACACCAAGCGGCGATTTCGTTGTCCTCTCGGCTGCAGTTCTGGCTACTGGCGCAATCGTTGCCGGTGCCACTCCCATGACCAGTCTGGGTGGTACCGAATAGCGCCGCCTCAGTACTGCTCGGTAGGCCACCTGTCTTCATCGAGTAGCAGGTCCTACAATGCGTGAACCCGGTGGAACCTGTACGTCGAGGGAACCAACGGAGCGATATCTTCAACAGTCACCTGCAGAACGCGACATCACCTGTTCTTTATCGGAGTAGCCCGTCTCTGGACGACTCATGCGAGGACTCTCGTATTGATTCTGCCTTTTCAAACCCCGCTCCAGTTCAGTCCTTTGTTCGACGAGACCCTGACGATCATCGCCGGAGCAGTCGTCATCGGAGGAGTGGTCTGGTATCTCGGAACGTATCTTCAGTCCTACGTTCGGCCCGAGATCGCCGAAATCGTGCGAGCGGGACTGCTTCTCGTGCTGGCGACCGTCGTCTCCTCCGTCCTGTTGAACAGGTGGAACGCAACGACTGACGCGCTAGAAATCGCGGGTTTCGTCCAGGTCGGTGTCGATACTGGTGTCCGCGTACTCCTCTCGGTCGTCCTCTTCGTCGCCGCGTATACTGGCACGCGGCTTCTCAAAGGATTGCTTCTGGACGGCGCCCGTTCCAGAACCCGAGTGACATCGGCCCACCAGCGTCGTGTCATCTTCTACGTCGGTCAGATCGTCCTCTATATCCTCGCGGTGTTTGGAACGTTCTCACTCTGGGGATTTCGACTGAGCAATCTCCTGTTGGGTGCTGGCGTCCTCGGGATTATTCTCGGCTTGGCGTTCCAAAGCACGCTCGCGTCGATTCTCGCGGGGTTCGTCCTGATGCTCTCACGGCCGTTCGACGTCGGCCACTGGGTCAGAATCGGGGAGCACGAAGGCTTCATCACCGAAATCACCGTTAATCACGTCCGGCTCCGTAATCTCGACGGAGAGCACGTCATCCTCCCGAACGAGGCCGTCGGAAATCGAACGATCATCAACCGAAGTGTGGAGGGAAAACTACGACAGCGTGTCGAAATCGGAATCGATTACGACGTGGACCCCGAGCGTGCGGGGGCGATCGCGCTCGAGGCACTTACAGACCTCGACGAGATTATGACTCAACCTGCCCCTCAGGTCTTTCCGGTCCGATTCGATGATTCAGCAGTCGTACTCGAACTCCGGTTCTGGATAGAAAACCCAACACCACAGCGAAAGTGGCTGTCGGTCCAGGCCGTCATCCACAGCGTCAAATCTGCGTTCAACCGAGAAGGAATCAAGATTCCCTTCCCGCAGCGGGAGCTCACCAAGCGGGGAGAAGGGGACTCAGTTCGAATCCGGGGTACTGAGCCAACTGATACTAGGAGAGGTCAGTCGAAATGAGCCCAAACAGGGTCGAACGCACCTAGTGAGCACCTAGTGGAACCAGCGGACAAGAAGGGATGTGCTCATCCGAGCGGCGACACACGCGACACGCCGAGTCACAGACGGAAACCGGACGGTTCCCGGGAGTCCGCCGCCTCACTCCGAGAAGTCGTCGTGCTGTTCGTAGATAATGGTCAACCGCCCCGACGCAGGCCGCTTCGCTGCGTCTCGAAGCGTCCGGAACTCTTCCAAGAGTTCATCGGCGTCGTCCGCCTTCTCCCGAACGCTCCGGGATTCTTCTCGTATCGTATCGTACACCTGCTCCAGCATGCGCCGAGCGGCGTACGAATCGGCCTTTGAGTCAATTTCGAAGGACGCCTCGTGGCGGGACATACTCGTAGTTAGTGCGCCACTGGGATAACTTACCTTCATGACATACGGGAGGGTACCGTCCGTTTACTGCGGAGTGTGAACATTCGTCGATGATTACAGCGGACAACACGCCGCCGCCGAAGAAGGAGCGGGTGGTGAGGTGGTCTTCGGTGAGTGGTAGTGCGAGCAGAACGGCCATTAGAGCAAGTCTGTAGTGTGTTCCACGGATCGAATCGGTCGAATTCGCGTAGTAGAGCTGTCCTATTCCAACAGCAGTCTAACTCCTCGAGAGACGATTTTTGTATAGCGTTATACAGTTTATTGCAAAGGCTCGCAAATTAACCGAGCGTTTGCTAAAACTCATTGTCTGGCACCGACAACGACACAACAAAAATAGACAGTTATCAAATACATCTCGCCTTTCACTCGAAATCGGGGCTCACAGAATTATCGAGGGGCCGGTGTTCAGTCTTCTCTCGACGGTTGACCGGTCAGATGCGCCAGTTCAGCGAGAACGAGTCGTTCGTCGCGGTATTGTTCGTTCCGGTCGTGCTGTTGGTCGTCCCGTTCGTGGAGTTTGTGGTCGTCTTCGTCTGCTCGGCCGGCTCACCCGTATCGGCCGTGACGGTTCCGCTCGTCAGTTCGCCCAGCGGGGCCTGGATAGCGTAGCTCGGCGTCTCGACTTGAATCGTGCTCTGGGCGTCGACCTGCACGAACTTCAGTTCGAGCGCGTACGAGCCGTCGGACCCGATTTCGGTCGCTTCGACCTGGTCGGTCTGGGGGTGGAACGCCCACGCCGTCTCGCCGGCGTCGAGCCGACTCGTCTCGCCTTCGATGGTGCGAACCGTGTAATCCCGGTTCGTATCGGACCCCGCGAGCGGGTAGTTGCGGTCGAGCCACGCCTGGAAGCCTTCGTCGATTGCGTACACGTTCTCGAAGCCGGTTGCGAGCAGCATCGCCGCCCGGAGCGACGACAGGTGGTGCGGGCAGTGGCAGTAGGTCACCACGCGGTCCGCCTCGTTCCAGTCGTCCGTGGGGTCGAGCGTCCGACCGTCCGGTGCGGGGCTGAGAACGGATCCGAAGATGTGGGAGACATCGTATCCGGTCTCGCTGCGGGCGTCGACGAAGCGCGCCTCCCCGCGCGCGTACCAGTAGTACGCGTCCTCGATGGGGACGAGAGGGACTTCGACGGTCACGTCGTGCACCTCTCGCGTGAGCGTGTCGTACGAACTCGTGTCGATGGACCGCTCTTCCGGCACGGTGTCGAACTCCGGCGGGTAGCCGTCCGAGGGCTTGGAATCGGTCGGCAGGTCGTCGCCCTCGCGCGGGCCTCGCATCTGATTCTCCGGCGCGGCCGTCGTCGTTTGCGTCGTCGTCTGCGTCGCGTTGGCGGTGGTCGTCTGGGTCGACGTGGACGTCGTCCCTTCGGGGGACCCGCTCGAACAGCCCGCGAGCCCGGCAATCGTCGCTGCACCGGTCAACTGGAGGAACCGTCTGCGGCTCGACTGTCGTTCTGTCATCACCCATCCGTACTGAGCAGTAGTGGTTTATTATATACAGAGTAAGCGCTGTACGCCCGTACTCGCGTGGAAAGACGGACTACGAGCGACGAACGTATCGAGCCGCTAAACCGCCGGTCACGCGGTCTGCTTGAGATACCGTTTCTCCCAGCGACGACGCGTCTCGACCGCTTCGCGGCCCTCGTCAGTGAGTGAGTACTCGTTGGTCCGTCCGTTCTTGCTCCCTTTGTTGACGAGGTCCTTGTCGACGAGTTCGTTCAGGTTCGTGTACACGCGGCCTGTGAGCAGGTCGCGCCCCTGCGTCTTTTCGAGTTCGGTCTTGATAGTCTGTCCCGAGGAGTCGCTCATTCCTCGCACAACGAACAGCAAATCGCGTTGAATCGCGGTTAATTCGTGTACGCACATAGGGGATGCCACGGACGCACCCTACATGAACTTCGGAGATAGTTGTGGTACTAAAGAACCCCTAGAACGGGTGGAACGGTCGTTTCTCGGAGTTTGCTCTCATAACCGACGACGACTGAGTGAATAGACACATCATAAATCGGGGTCGCCCCGACCGCTCGAACGCACGAAATCACGCACACCCGGACGAGCGCGCCATCGTTCCGCGACTGCCGACCAGCGGACGCCGGGCGATGACCGGCCCGCTAACTGCGCCCATCCGGAAGCGAACGCCCCGACCCAGCAGTTCCTTACTCATCCCATAGTAAGGAACCCCGCCGACCACGTGCAGAGTATGTTTGGAACGAGCGGCGTTCGCGGTGCCGTCGGCGAAGACGTGACGGCGGAAGTGGCGCTCTGTATCGGAAGGGCGCTCGGTAGCGAGGTCTCCGGACGCGTCGTCGTCGGCCGCGACGCGCGCGAAAGCGGAACGATGCTCGAACACGCACTCGTCGCCGGGATTCTGGAGTGCGGAATCGACGTACTCCGACTCGGAACCCGGCCGACACCGTCTATCGCCCGCGCCGTCGAGTGGTTCGACGCCGACGCCGGTGCCGTCGTCACCGCCTCGCACAACCCGCCGGCCGACAACGGCGTGAAGCTCTGGACCGCGTCCGGCCGGGCGTTCGATTCGGCCCAGCGCGCCGCCATCGAGCGACGTATCGAAGACGAGGACTACGAACTCGCCGCGTGGGACGGCGTCGGAACCGAGCGAGACCGAAGTATCGAAAACCGCCACCGCGACGCGCTCAAATCGAGCGTCGACCTCGAAGACAACCTCTCGGTCGTCGTCGACATCGGGAACGGGACGGGGCGGCTCACGGCGGACGCGCTCTCGGACCTCGGCTGTACGGTGTCGACGCTCAACGGCCAACGCGACGGTCGGTTCCCCGCCCGTCCGAGCGAACCGACCGACGAGACGCTTCGCGGGCTCAAGTCCCACGTCGCCGCGACCGACGCGGACCTCGGCGTCGCCCACGACGGGGACGCAGACCGGATGATGGCCGTCGACGGCGACGGAAACTTCGTCGACGGCGACGCGCTCCTCGCCCTGTTCGGGCGCGAGGCCGCGTCAGAGGGCGACCGAATCGCGGTTCCGGTGAACACGAGCCTCGCCGTCGACGACGCGGTCGCGACCGTCGGCGCAGACGTAGTCCGGACGCGCGTGGGCGACGTGTTCGTCGCCGAGAGGTGTGCCGAACCGGGCGTCGTCTTCGGTGGCGAGCCCTCCGGTGCGTGGATTTGGGCCGACGAGACGCCCTGTCCCGACGGCCCGCTCGCGGCGTGCAAACTCGTCGAGTTCGTCTCGCGGCGCGGCCCGCTAGCCGACCTCGTGGACGATATCGACGCCTACCCGCTTCGCCGCGAGAGCGTCGAGACGACCGACAAAGCGGGCGTCCTCGAACGCGTCGAAGCGACGGTGCGCGAGGAGTACGACGACATCGATGACCGCGACGGACTCCGTGTCGAGACCGACGACGGGTGGTTCCTTGTCCGGGCGAGCGGAACACAACCGCTCGTGCGGGTCACCGCCGAGGGCCGGTCCGAAGCGGCGACTGACCGACTGTTCGACGAGGCGCTGGCACTCGTCGAGTCTCGCACCGACACCGTTCGCGCCTGAATCGGGGATAATCCTCGTTGAAGGAGGGTGGAGATTCGAGCGTCCCGCGGGGTTCACCACCGAGTGACACCGCCGGACTGTTGGCCAATCGAACAGCGTTGCGGACGCGTAGACTCGGTGAATCTCGTTCTCGTCCCGCGTGGAGTCGAGGAATATCTAAATTTGACCGTCAGAGAGTGTGACACACCTACAAATCGCCGATATTTAGTGCGTTAACTGTACGCACAGATATAAAAAGACTGGACATGTGAAGGCTCGAAGTTTCTCCGTTTTATGACGTTCAGTAAATTGGATACAATGAACTCGAAATTTACTCGTCGCACCTTTCTCACCGCCGCCGGCGGACTCGCGCTGCTCGGAGCTGTCGGAACTCGACCCGCCGCTGCGGGGTTCTCGCCGGGCGTCGTCGGGACCGCGCCGTACCTCCGCGACAGGCTCTACCCGACGATGGGCACCGACGATTCGAACCCGACGCTCGTCGTCTACGTGAACTTCCTGTCGGAGTCCTCGCAGTACTTCGTCCAGCACAACCTCGAAGACATCGTCCGCGAGTACGTCCAGACGGGCGACCTCAACCTCGAACTGCGGTTCCTCTCGTACAGGCCGGACGCCATCGACACCTACCTCGTCGGCGACGACGAGGGCGAAGCCCGCGCCGCCCGCGCCGCTCACGGCGTCTGGGACGTCGAACCGGAGAACTTCTGGCAGTTCTTCGAGTTCATGTTCTGGAACTTCACGACCAAGACGTACACCCACGCTCGGTTGGAATCCTACATGGACCTCGCGGGTGTCCGCAACATCACGAAAATCGCCAACCGCGCCTACGAGGACCGCTACGACAGCCTCGTCCGCTCGGCGACCGACGAGGCCGTCCGCTACGGCATCGCTGGCGTGCCGCGAGTTCGCTTGCTTCGAGACCACAAGGACGGCAACTATTCCGACATCCTCGGCTGGATTCGGACCCGTCTCGACCGGGTCGACGCGGGGTCGGTCAGCACCCACTCGCTCCTTCCGGGAACGAAGTACGAAACGCCCGTCTACGTCATCGACTCCGGAAAGCCCGGCCCGACGGCGTTCGTCGTCGGCGGTATCCACGGCGAGGAACCCCAGGGCTACCACGCGGCGGACCATATCAGACATCTCCGCCCGACCGGCGGCAAGATCGTCGTCGTCCCCCACGCGAACGCGCCCGCAATCAGCATCGGTGCTCGGTACACCGAAGACGGCGACCTGAACCGGCAGTTCCCCACGGGGGCGCAGCCCACGTCCCGACTCGCGCGGGCGCTCTGGGACGAACTCGTCTCGCACGACCCCGACGTCGTCGTCGACCTCCACAGCTCCAGCGGCATCTACAAGCACGACGGGAAAGTCGGGCAGGCGGTCTTCCCGACCCGCGCAGCCCCGATGAACGCGGTGAACGCCTGCGACTACGTCAACGAGCAGTACATCGACCTCTCGGAGTACCCGTCGTACTACGACTTCGACTGCGGGAACTCCCTCGATGGTTCGCGACCGCTGTTCGTCCACAAGGTGTACGGCGACCTGCACCTCCCCAGCTACCTCGTCGAGACGACCCGCAAAGGGACGACCCTCGAAGACGCCGTGACGTGGGAAGTCGCCGTCGCTCGCGACCTGCTGTGGCAACACGGCGTCTACCACGGGTGAACCACTACGGCGCGCCTAACGCGACCAACTCGCCGAAAATCGCCGACAACGACCACTTATCTCACGTATAATAACGCCCGTCGTTCGACTACGGCGTGGTATGCAAGCGATTCTACTGGCAGCCGGACGCGGCACGCGAATGCGCCCGCTGTCGAACGAGGTTCCGAAACCGATGCTGAGCGTGGCCGGACAGCCAATCGTCGGCCACACCGCCGCGGCGGCGGTCGAAGCCGGTGCCGACGAACTCGTCGTGGTCGTCGGGTACGGCCAAGAGACGGTGCGCGAACACTTCGGCTCGTCCTACCGCGGCGTCCCGGTCTCGTACGTCGAACAGGACGAACAGCAGGGGACCGCAGACGCGGTTCGCGCCGCCAAGGAGCACATCGACGGCGCGTTCGCCGTCCTCTACGGAGACAACCTCTACGACCCCGCCGGAATCGACGCCCTGTTCGACGCGGCACCGAGCATCGCGTCGGTCCGCGTCCCGAACCCCTCCAACTACGGCGTGTTGAACGTCAGCGACGGCGCGGTGGCGGAAATCGTCGAAAAACCCGACGCTCCGCAGAACGACCTCGTCAACGCCGGCGCGTACGTGTTCCCCGCCGAGGCCCGCGACATGCTCGACGTACCGCTGAGCGAGCGCGGCGAGCGCGAGCTCACCGACGTTCTCGACCGGGTCATCGACCAGTTCAACGTCTCTCCGGTGACCCTCGACCGCTGGATGGACGTTGGACGACCGTGGGAACTCCTCGAAGCCAACGAGTGGAAGCTCAAGACGTTCGACCGCCGCATCGACGGCGACGTGAGCGACGACGCCACGGTCCAAGGCGACGTGGTCGTCGAGGAGGGAGCGACCGTCAAAGACGGCTCCGTCGTCGAGGGGCCCGCCTACATCTCGGCGGGCGCGACGGTCGGACCGAACGCGTACGTGCGCGGTTGCACGTTCGTCGGGCCCAACGTTCACGTCGGCCACGCCGTCGAAATCAAAAACAGCGTCCTCCTCGCGGAGACGAGCGTCGGCCACCTCTCGTACGTCGGCGACAGCGTCGTCGGCCGACGCGTCAACCTCGGCGCGGGAACGAACGTCGCCAACCTCCGCCACGACGGCGAGGCCGTCTCCGTGACGGTCAAAGGCGAACGGGTCTCGACCGGCCGCCGAAAGTTCGGCGCGGTCGTCGGCGACGACGCGAAGACCGGCATCAACACGGCGCTCAACGCCGGGGTGAAACTCTCCGAAGGCGCTCGTACCATGCCCGGCGAGACCGTGGCGACCGACCGATAACGCGACGACAGCGACGAGACGGCCTTCTTCTCACACCGGTTGCGACACCTCGGAACAGTCCGAATCTCTCCGTACCGTCGCATATTCTTGTCAGTCGTCGTCGATGTCGAGGTGCGTCAGTACTGACAGCAGTCTGTGGCGGCGGAGAACGAGCGAGACGACGTCGCGAGCACGAGTCGTCGATCAATCGGGGAGAAGGAACGGGGTGTTCAGGAGTCGGTGAGCATCCGCACCGGCGGACACAGCACGTCGTTGGGAGTGAGGACGCTGTCGTCGTCCGCGGCGTTCATCCACGTGGTGATGTCGTTGATTCGGAGTTTGACTCTGACCGGAAGTTCGTGGATGCTCGGGTAGCCGGGGAAGAGCTTCCGGTCGAGTTCGTTCCGTTCGTACTGCGCCTCCATGTCGGGCCACGGAGAACTGAACGGCTCGATACCGGGGACTTTCCGGCGGACGAACTTCTCGATTTGGTTCCTCCTGAACGAGTTGTGCGGTCTGTCCGGCGGCCGGTGGCGGAAGATGTCCGGGTTGAGTTTCTGCATCGCCGCCATCATCGTGTTCGTGTTGCGCTTTTCGGGCGGGGTCTTCAGGTGCCAGTCGATGAGTTCGGCGTCGGCGGCGACGAACGACTCGATGTAGTTGTCCGATAGCTCGAAGTGGAACGGGACCGACGGCTGGTTTTGGATCCCGATGAGTTCGATACTGTCGTAGACGTTGTCGTATCGGTCCGACCACTTGTCGAGTTGCTCGTCGACGACATCGTTGATGAACTCCATGCTCGTGTCGAACTCGTCGTAACACTCGGGGAAGACGTGGTCACACGCCGGGTGGTAGCCAAACTTCGACGACAGCACCTCAGCGGGGTCCGGGTCAGGGTCCAGACCCTGCAACGGGAACCGATTGCCGAACACTTCGACGACGTTCTGGGGAAGGAAGTGTCCGCGGAGGAACGTATCGAAGAGCAGTCCGTGAAAGACGGTGTCGGCGTCCATCTTTTCGTCACAACCCGCGTGGTGGACGTGGACCGACTCGCGCGTGCCGAGCGAGTACTCGATGACGTCCTCGTCGACGTTGATGTAGTCGTCGTCGGGGACGAGCGTCTCGTGGTCGGCACCGTACTGGTTCGCGATGTTCCGGGCGGCTTCGACCTCGGGGTGGTCGGGCGCGCCGAGCGTGTAGCAGACGTCGATGTCGGGGTGCTGGGCGACGATTGCTCGCGAGTCGTAGCCGCCGCTCAGGAGCACGCCCTGTTTGCCGGGGTAGTTCGCCCGACGGGCTATCGCCCGTTCGAGGCGCGCCGCGAGCTCGTCGACGTAGTCGAACTCGTCGGGGTCGGCGGGGTCGTAGACGAACCGGGAGAGCGTCCCCGACTCGTCGGCGGTGAAGTAGCCGTCGAACGGGATACAGCTGAGTCGGCTGTAGACCGTCCGCTCGTCGACGACGACCCCCATGTGGATGTACTCGAGGAGGCCGCGAGTGTCGACTTCGAGTCCGGTTGCCGCCGAGAGGACGCGCTGTGGGTTCGTACCGAACACCCGCCCGTCGGGCGTGTCGGTGTAGAAACACTGCCACGTGCGGGCGGGGTCCGAAGCGACCATCGCGTCGCCGTCGAATTCGACGAACACGAGGAACGACCCATTGAGTTCACCGAACGCGTCGGCTCCGACCGCGGCGTACCGTTCGAGGGCGTACTCCGCTGTCGGGGTCGAAACGTCATCGGGGGAGAACGCCTCGCCCCAGACGATACAGCTCCCTCGCTCGTCTCGATACGTCGACGAGCGCCCCGGGAACCCGAGCGCGGGGTCGCGGATAGCGACAGTCGCGCGCTCGCCGTCGGCGACCCAGTCGAAACTCGACCGAGACGCGAGGTCGTCGAACGCCCCGTCGTCGTCGAGGACGCCAAACAGTTCTTTGTTCATTGTGGGTGGCTGGTCTCCGTGAGATTATTCGACCGTGACACTCTTCGCGAGGTTTCGCGGCTTGTCTATCTCGCGGTCCAACTCGGTCGCACAGTAGTACGACAGAAGCTGTAGTTGGACGTTCGCGAGGAGGTTCTCACAGACGGGATGTCTGTCGGGAACGTAGAGCTGTTCGTCCGCAGTGTCCATTATCTGGTGGTCCGACGGGCCGAGCGCGACGATAGGCGCGCCGCGAGTCTTCGCCTCCTTGGCGTTTGTCACCGTCTTGTCGCTGCCGTCGGTACAGACCGCGAAGACGGGGGTCCGGTCGGTGACGAGCGCCAGCGGACCGTGCTTGAGCTCGCCGGAGGCGAACCCCTCCGCGTGCTCGTAGGTGATTTCCTTGAATTTGAGCGCGCCCTCCTTGGCGACCGAGCAGCCGAGTCCGCGGCCGATGAAGAAGTACGCGTCCATGTCGAGGTACTCGCGAGCGAGTCGCTTGGCGTCGCTCGTCTGGAGCACCCGTTCGACGGCGTCTGGGAGTTCGGCCAGATCGGAGACGAGTCGGTCGAGGTTGTCCGCGGGGACGCCGGATTCGACGATGTCCGAGAGGTGCTGGCTGAGGAGCGTGAGCACTGCCGCCTGCGACGAGAACGTCTTCGTGGCCGCGACGCCGATTTCGGGGCCGGCGCGGATGTAAATCGGTTCGTCGGCCTCGCGGGCGGCGGTCGACTGCACGACGTTCGTCACCGCGAGCGTTTCGACGCCCTCGTCGTTGACCTGCCGAAGTGCGCTGAGCGTGTCCGCTGTCTCGCCGCTCTGCGTAACCGCGATGAACAGCGTGTTGTCCGTCAGCGACCCCGTCGTCAAGTCGTACTCGCTCGCGCGAATCGCGCGCGCCGGAACGTCACAGCGGTTCAGGAGGCTCGCACCGAACAGCGCGGCGTGGTACGAGGTGCCGCATCCGACGAGTTGGACGGAGTCAATGTCCGAGAGGTCGGTCTCGATGTCGAGGTTGATGTCGCCAGCCTCCTGGTCGAGACGGCCCTCGAGCGTCTTCTGGAGCGAGGTCGGTTGCGTGTGAATCTCCTTGAGCATGAAGTGGTCGAACTGCCCCTTTCCGGTCTCGTCGGGGTTCCAGTCGACCGTCTCGACTTCGCGCCGCACCGTCTCGTCGTTCTCGTCGGTGATGTCGACGCCGTCGGCGCGGACCTCGACGGTGTCGCCGTCTTCGAGGTAGACGACGTTCCGCGTGTGGTCGAGGAAGGCGGGCACGTCGCTCGCGAGGTAGTAACTACTCTCGTCGACGCCGAGGACGAGCGGCGACCCCTGCCGGGCGGCGTAGATGGAGTCGTTGCCGTCGACGACGACCGCGATTGCGTAGCTTCCTTCGAGCGCATCGACCGCGTGCTGGAACGCCGCCAGCGGTTCGTTTCCGCGGTCGAGGTAGTGGCTGACGAGGTTCGGAATGACCTCGGTGTCGGTGTCGCTCGTGAACTCGTAGCCCTCCGCTTCGAGGGTCTCCTTGAGCGTCGCGTAGTTCTCGATGATGCCGTTGTGGACCGCAGCGACCTGATTCGTCTGGTTCGTATGCGGGTGCGCGTTCTCGTCGGTCGGCGGCCCGTGGGTGCTCCACCGAGTGTGTCCGACACCGAGCGTCGCGCTCGATTCGACCCCGTCGATGGTGTCCTTGAGGTCGGAAACCTGACCCGAGCACTTCCATACGTCGAGTCCCGAGCCGTTTTTCACCGCAATACCGGCGGAGTCGTAGCCGCGGTACTCCAGTTTCTCGAGTCCGGTCACGAGCGGGCTGATAGCCCGCTTCTCACCGACGTGAGCGATGATTCCGCACATGTCAGCAACCCTCCGAGGACTGCGAGACACGCGCGGTCCCGGTCGTCGTTGGCTGTGGTCGGTTCAGAGCGGACGGGGTGGAGATGTTCGACTCCCCCAGGAGTTGTTTCTGATGTGTCATGGTTTGTGGGGTCAGCGGGTGAGCTGTCCGTGAAACCACGATACGGGGAAGCGGCCATTACTATAGACGCGCTAAGGGACGGTGGCGACTCCACAACCGAAACAAACGCGTCGCTGTCGTGCGGTTTTTCGGAAACGTGACATCGGCGGGTCGAACGACGAATTAGGCACCGAACAGGTCGTAGAGCGCGCGCCGGGATGGCTTACACGGCCGATAATAATGCCGTTTACGACTAGGTGTGGTGTATGGTTGACCGAGAGACAGACAGACGGAGTATTCTCAAGCTATCCGGCGTCGCGGCCATCGCATCACTGAGCGGCTGTGCGAGCTTCGCCAAGCAGGCGAACAGCGGCGGAGCGGACACGCCGGCGGGGCAGTCGGAACAGCAGACGACGACCGCGCAGCCCGAGACGCGGACGGCCGCAGGCAACGAGACCGACGCGAACGCGTCCGTCGAGATGCGTCCGAAGACGGTGTCCGACCCGTCGTTCGAACTCCAGACGGGTGCCCTCCGGTCGCTGCAGACCGACGCGCGGTATCCGACCATCGGCACGGCCGCCACGACGGTAACGGTCTACGGGAGCTGGAAATGCCCGTACACCCAGGAGTTCGTGCGACAGCAGTTCGGCGGGCTGGTCGAGGACTTCGTCGCGACCGGAGACCTCTCCATCGAGTTCCGGAACGTGGCGTACATGGACGGCGAGCCGTATCTCGGGCCGGACGCGCCCCGGGCGAGCGAAGCCGGGCTCGCGGTCTGGAACATCGACCCCGAGTCGTTCTGGACGTACTTCTCCTACGTCTTCGTGAACCAGCCGCAGGAGCGCCGCGACTGGGCGACGACCGAGAACCTCGTCCGATTCGCCGAGGAGGCGGACACGAACGGCATCGACCAGATTCGGCGGGCGATTCGCTCGCGCGCGTACGCCCAGAGCGTCCAACTGTCCGCCGACAGCGCGGCCGAACTCGGCATCACGACCGTCCCGCGCGTCGCCACCGACGACGAGGTGACGGCACCGACGGTCGACCCCGAAGCCACGAGAGAACAGCTTGAGCGGGTCGCGAACGGCGGGTCGACGTTCGGCGGAACCACAGAGAACAACTCCACGTTCGGCGGCAATTCGACCGAAAACGACACCTCGTTCGGAGAGTCTACGACTGAAAACGACACCACCTTCGGGTCGTCGTCCGGCGGAAACGAGACCGGAGCGACGAACAACAGTTCGACGACGTTCGGAAGCAACGAGACGACCGAGTCGGACGACGACGCGTTCTAGTTCTTCGCGGTTCTGTCGCAGTCTGGTTTTTCGGTGTGAGCCGTCTGCGTCGGCCGGTCGCCGTGCGATGCAGATAACTCGTTGACGGAGATACGCGCCCAGCACCAGGAATCCGCGAGAATTAGTTGACTATGTAAGAGGGTGTCATAGAACGATTAGCACACCAAAGAGCAGGGTGAATGCTGAGGTGGAATGAGCTCAGCGACCCTGCAAGATGATCCTTCGGTCGAGTCGTTCTTCAATGTCGTGGAGACAGAGACCCTAGCGCTGTTCGAGCACCTCTCCTTCGACTTTCTCGAAGAGTTCGACGTGTTCGCCCCGACGCAGACGGGGCGAACACGAGACCACGAGCCACCAGATCTGATGCGTGGCTTTCTCCACTGCTACTACAAGGACATCTACGGCATTCGACCGGTTGAACGAGAGCTTCGGAACACGGTTGTCTGGTTGAGCTGTGGCTTCGATCGACCGCCGTCGAGAGACGCGGTCGATCGCTTCCTCACCGACCTCCAACACGTCGTTGACGATGTCTTCACCCACCTCGTCGAACAGGCCGCCTGCCGCGGCCTGCTTGACTTGACCTACTGCATCGATTCGACCGACGTGAGGGCGATGCCAGCCGACCCAGACGCGTCAACGTGCTACGATCCAACCGACGACGAGTACTACTACGGCTACGGCTGTACGATCGTCTCGACCGGGCAAAAGATACCGATTGCAGCGGAGTTCACCGAGAGCAAACAAGCGCCAGAAGAGACGGCGATGCGCGTCACACGTGACGCGCTCGCCGTCGAGCAACCGATCTGGATGGTTGGTGACAGCGCCTACGACACGCTCGACTGGCACGACCACCTGCTGGCCGCAGGGATCGTGCCAGTCGCTCCGTACAACGCACGAAACACCGACGACCCGAAAGACATCGAGTACAGGGTCGAAGACCGGATCGACGAACACAGTGAGGACGTTCATCTGAAGCAATCGACGCTAGACAAGACGTACAACCGCCGGAGTGGCGTCGAACGAACCAACGAATCAGTCAAGGACTGCGGCCTCGGGCGAACGCACGCCCGAGGCCGCGTTCACGCACGAGCGCAGGTGGTTCCTCGCGCTGTGTCTTCGCCTCGTCGTCGCAATCACCAACTACGAACGTGGAGACAATCCGGGAAGTACCGTGATCACGGTGTGAGAACTCTTCTATGACACCCTCACCATGAACTGGTGAGGTGGGCGTTCTCGCGGCGTCTCGGTCAGTCGTCGTCGGTGGTCGGCGAGTCGCCGTCCGTCTCGCCGCTCGCACCGTCGTCGATGCGGTCGTAGAGCACGGACTCGCCGGGTTTGACCGTGCCGTCGGTCGGGATTCTGACGCCCGCGTTCAGCGAGGCGTTGATGCCGGTTTTCACCCCGTCGCCGAGGACGACGCCGTACTTCCGACGGCCCGAGGAGACGAGTTCGCCCTTGAGCATCTGCCGGACCGGTTCGCCGTCGTGGCGGAGGTTCGCGACCTTGGTCCCCGCGCCGAAGTTCACGTCGCGGCCGAGGAGGCTGTCGCCGACGTACGAGAGATGGCCGACCGTCGCGCCCTCCATCAGGACGCTGTTTTTCACCTCGACCGCGTGGCCGACCTTGGCGTTCTCACCGACGAGCGTGTGCCCGCGGATGTAGGCCTTCGGCCCGACGGTGGCTCCGTTGCGGACGAGCACCGGCCCTTCGATGACCACGCCGGAGCGAACCGTCGCGCCCTCCTCGACGACGACCGGTCCGTCGAGTTCGGCGCGCTCGGACACGTCGCCGTCGATTCGCGGTTCGAGTTCGCCGAGTTTCCACTCGTTGGCTTCGAGGAGTTCCCACGGGCGACCCACGTCGAGCCAGCGGTCGAAGGCGACGCCGCGCACGTCGTAGGCCTCGCAGGTCGCCGCGAGCACGTCGGTCAGTTCGAGTTCCCCGCGGTCGCTCTCGTCCACGTCGAGCCAGCCGTGGGCTTCGGCCGGGAAGACGTATGCACCGGCGTTGACGAGGTCCGACGGCGGGTGCTCAGGTTTTTCGACGACGCCGGTGACGAAGCCCTCGTCGTCGGTGTCGAGGACGCCGTAGGAACTCGGGTCGTCGACGCGGAACGAACCGACCGCAGGCGTCCCCTCGTACAGCGTCGAAAGCGACGGCACGTCGTACAGCGCGTCGCCGTTGAGCACGACGAACGGTTCGTCGGGGTCGAGATGGGGGGCCGCGGTGCGGACCGCGTCGGCCGTCCCGCGCTGTTCTGACTGCACGGCGAACTCGACCGGGACGCCGCCGCGCTCGTCGCCGAAGTAGTCACGCACGTCAGCGGCCTCGTAACCGACGACGAGCGTGATGTCCGTCGCGCCGGCCGCGACGGCGGCGTCGGCGGTGTGCGCGACGAGCGGCCGGTCGGCCACGGGGAGCATCGGTTTGGGTCGGCGGTCCGTGAGCGGACGCATCCGGGTGCCGCGGCCGGCGGCGAGAATGACGGTCTGCATACTCCATTAAGGGACTGCGCGGAAGAAATTCCTTCGGTCCGAGAAGTACCGAAGTTGGGGACCAATCACGACGCTGTGGGTTGCCTCTGATCCACCTACCGGTACCGACTCGAGGTGGTGCGGTCGGTACGGCGTTCTGTCTGTCGCTATCAGTCTAACAAAATGCTTGCGAACTCCGTGCCGGATTCGAGTCCGATATTCGCTCCCTCGCGACGCTGTCGCTCCCGGACGGTTCGAACCACACGGCCCGCGAACGGCGAATGTCTTGGGGTTACGATGGGTTGGAGATTCGCACGAGACGCGGCGCCGTGTGTTAGTGAACAGACGAACGCCAGCGCGTAATAGTTTCGTTCCGCGGCGAGGCGAACCGCGTTCGTGGGCGTTATTACCGTCCCACCCTTCGGCTGTGGAGGGTTACGATGGAGATTCGCACAGGACTCTCTTACGGAGACGTATTGCTGGTTCCACAGCGCTCCCCGGTCGACAGCCGGAGCGACGTGGACCTCTCGACTAACGTGACGCCGGGCTTGCGCCTCGACACGCCGCTCGTCAGCGCGGCCATGGACACTGTCACCGAAGCGGACCTCGCGGCGGCGCTCTCCGGCCTCGGTGGCCTCGGCGTCGTCCACCGCTTCCTCGACGTGGACGAGCAGGCCGAACAGGTCCGCCGCGTCGCCGAGGCGGGCGGGACCGTCTCGGGCGCGGTCGGTATCAACGAAGACTACCTCGACCGGACCGAGGCGCTCCTCGACGCCGGTGCGGACGCTATCGTCATGGACATCGCCCACGGCCACATGGAGCGGTGTCTGGACGCCGTCGAACGGATTCGCGACGAGTTCGACCCCGAAATCGTCGCGGGTAACGTCGTCACGCCGGCGGCCGTCGAAGACCTCTGGGAGGCCGGCGCGGGCTGCGTGAAAGTCGGTGTCGGTCCCGGCTCGCACTGCACGACCCGAGAGGTCGCGGGCGCGGGCTACCCACAGCTCACGGCCGTCTCGGAGTGCGCCGAGCGGGCGCACGACCTCGGTATCCACGTCATGGCCGACGGGGGGATTCGGACCTCCGGCGACGCCGCGAAGGCCCTCATGGCCGGCGCGGACACCGTCATGATGGGGAGCTTCTTCGCCGGGACCGACGAGGCACCGGGCCGCGTCGTCGAGGTCGACGGCGAGACGTACAAGCGCTCCCGCGGGATGGCCTCCACGGAGGCCGCCGCCGACCGCGATGACAAACAGAGCGACGTGGACGCCGGCGAGGGCGTCGAGGCGCTCACGCCCTACAAGGGGCCGGTCGAACCGCTCGTCGAGGAGTTCCTCGGCGGGGTTCGCTCCGGCGTGAGCTACTGCGGCGGTCACACTATCGCGGACGCCCGCGAGAAGGCGTCGTTCGTCCGCGTCGCGGCGAGCGCGAAGGAACGCGAGGGCGCCCACGGCGTCGTCTTCGCCGAGGGGCCCGTTGAGGTCGACGAGGAGGCCGAACGCGAGTTGCAGGCCCCGATGGCCGACTGACTCCGGGAGTCGGGAACCGCCCCCGACGCGATACGACGAGATGGGGCGAGAGTGCGGACCGCCACGCCGGCGATCGCGCTCCCGCAGAGCGACGGCGTTGGCCCTGACTCACCGGCGTCGCCGCGCTCGAAAAATATTTCAGATTCAATAGTATTTCTTCTGTATTTTTGAATATTGGTAGTTATTGAGTTCGAGTAAGTAGCTTCGGTGTGAATTCAAACACTCGGCAGTCGGGGCCACCGCAGGCAGACCAGTCGAGTTCACTTGTCACCCCCAAAAACCGAAATTTCGCTCGAACAACGGGTTAAAGACGTGAAAACGCGTCGTTCGTCTGTTTTGAATCGACGCCGGCACGTTCGAATCTCGGACGGGAGAACTCGGTCACCGAAACGGGTCCGTTGCTCCCATGACGCTCTTCGACGATTACCTATCAATTTTCAATGTGCACTTTGATACTGATAGGTTTGCCGACGAGCACCACAGAACTCGACCGGATCGCGTGACAGCCGTATCTGTGTCACGGGAAACGGGAGTCGGCTCGCTCCTTGGCGTGACAAGGCTAATTTTGTAATGAATTTCTGCGTCGGCCGGCTCGCGTCCGAACAGTTCCGGGAGCAGACCGTCCGGCGTCAAATATCGCTCGCAACCCACCGTAGACGAACACCTGTTCAGTATAGCTGGACGACTACGAGTAGGTCGCGCGGATGCCGATGACGCGGGCGGCCTGCGTCACCATCTCCGGGACCTCCGTGTGGTACCACTCGCCTTTCATCCGGGTGGTCGGACCGGAGACGCTGATTGCGCCGAGGATAGTCTCGTCGTCGGAGAGAATCGGCGCGCCGACCGCCCGCATACCGGTGATGCGCTCTTCGTCGTTGAAGGCGTAGCCGCGCTCGCGAATCGTCGCCAACTCGGCTTCGAGGGCGTCGCGGTCGTCTATCGTCTTCGTCGTCAGGCGTGTCAGTTCGCCGTCGAGAATCTCGCTTCGGCGCTCCTCGTCGCAGAAGGCGAGGTAGGACTTGCCGACCGACGTGGTGTGGAGGTCGACGGTCGTACCGATGTGCGAGTCGGTCTGGAGGCCCTGTTCGGACTTCACCTGGTAGATGTAGACGCCCCGGCCGTTCTCTTCGACCATGACCTGCCCACGTTCGCCGACGGCCTCGACGAGGTCGTCCATCTCGCCGATGGAGGCGTGGTACAGCGCGTGTCGCGTCCGGGCGTGGTCGCCGAGGTCGAGGAACTTCAGGCCCAGCGCGTACTCGTCGCCCTGCCTGACGACGTAATCGAGCTCTGCGAGCGTCTTGAGGTGGTTGTGGGCCGTACTCTTCGAGATGCCGAGGTCGTTCGCTATCTCCGACACCCCGCTCGCGTCGTGGTCTCTGATGTGTTCGACGATGCCGAACGAGGTTTTCGTAGCGCCGATTGTTCCCGTCGCATCGTTCCCGTTCGTGGTCATAGTTAGCAATCAGGGAGTGAGGTAATAATTGTTGGTGTTTCGTTCGGGCAGGCCGAACAAGTGTTCGCCTTAGTACCGAGTTAGCGCGGCCACGATCTCGCGGACCGGCCTCGAACCGACCGCCGAGAGCGCGTCGAGCGCCGCATCTGCGGCGTCGTCGCCGAGGCCGAACGCGAGCAGGTCGCGGTTGCGCGCGGCGAGGTCGGACTCCGACAGCGGGTCGCGGTAGTCGCCGCGGGGGTACTCGCGCTCGCCGACGTATCGGCTCCCGTCGCGGGCGGTCACTTCGACGCGCGCGCCCCAGTCGTCGGGGAAGGCCCGCTCGAACGCCTCGTCCGCGTGGAGGTGGACGCGCTCCGAGAGCGCTTGGACGGCCTCGTCGCCGAGCGCGTCGTCGAGGAAGTGGTCGAGTTCGACGCTCCCGTCCGCGACCCAGCGGGCGAGGACGTACGGCGTCGAGAACTTCGCCGCGGTGAGCGTCTCGGGTCGCGCGTGATTCATATCGACGCCGTTGCGGTAGGTGTACACGTCGATTCGGTCCACGTCGTCGGGCGCGAGTCCGTCCGCGCCGGCGTCCCGTAGGGCGTCGAGCGGGGCGTGGGTGTAGCGACACGACGGGTACGGCTTCTGGTAGGCCTCGGTAATCCACCAATCGTCGCCGAGGGAGTCGAACAGCGCGGCGAACTCGCCGTCTCCGAGGAGCGTTTCGAACGGATCGTAGACGGCTTCCATCGCGGCGGGCGACCCCCGGAGTCCGGCGGCGGCCAGCGTCGCGGCGCTTACGCCGGCCTGCGCGGAGAAGCCGGCGGTGACGTTCCGCGACGGCGCGCCCTCCGCGAAGGGGTCGTGCATGGAGACGACCGCGAGGTTCAGCGCGGTCCGGACCGTCTCGCGCACCTCGTCGGGCGACTGCCCCGCGCAGACGGCGGCGGTCAGCGCCGGCCCGAGGGTCGTCCACGTCGAGTGCGGGTCGCGGACGAGCCATGGAATCGCCTCGTTCATCCGGGCCTTCATCGTGAAGATGGCGTACTCGAAGCGCGCGCAGAGTTCGTACGAGCGGACGCAGGCGTCTACGAACGTCTCGCCGTCCACGTCGTGGGCTTCGGCGACGCCGACCGCGCCTGCGACGATGCTCGCGCCGACGTGGCCGCCGCGGTTGTGGCCCTCCTCTATCTCCTGTGTTATCGCCGCCGTCGCGTTCAACAGTGCCGCCTGCGCCGGGTCGGCGCGGCGGTCGGTCCCGAGGACGGACGCCGGGCCGTCGGCCAGATTCGCGTCGCGGAAGACGCCCACGTGCTGCGGAGCGGCCGCCCCCGCGACGGTCGCCGCGAGCACGTCCGCGACGATTCGCTCGCCGTCGGTGCGCACGTCGTCGGGTAGCTCCTCGGTCAGAAAGCGGTACACCTGTCGTTCCCAGTCGCGGACTGGTTCCTGTGAAATCATGGTCTGAATACGTGGTCGAAAGGCGGCTCAGGCCCGGGTGAGGGCACAGAGCACGCGGGGGGCGGCGGGTTCGGTCGCCGCGGTCCAGAGGTCGTTGACGCCGCCGTCGCCGATGACGGGCGCGACGAGTCGGTCGAACTTCGCTCTGAGTTCCGATTCGGTGAAGGGGTCGCGCTCGCCGCCGCGGGCGGCGCGCACCTCGCGGGCGTACTGCTCGCCGTCGGCCGTCTCGACGGTGACGCGCGCGCCGCGCTCGTCGGGGGCACGGGTCGCGAACTCTTCGGTGGCGACCACATCGACGCGGCGGGCGAACCCGAGCGCGGTCTTCGTGATCGCCTCGTCCATGAACGCCTCCTTGCCGGTCTCACCGGTCGTCAGGGCCGAAGCGACGGCGAAGGGAACCGAGAACTTCGCCTGCAACGCGTTCTCGGGTGCGGGGTCCGACAGCGCGGCCGCGGCGGGGTACGTCTCGACGCTGACCGACTCGATGTCGGCCGCGCCGACGCCCGTCTCCTCGACGAGGAGCGCCACGGCGTCGAGGGCAGCGTGGGTGTAGCGGCAGGCCGCGTGGACCTTGAAGTAGCCCCGCTCGATTTCCCAGCGCTCGCCGAGCGCGTCGGCGAGGGCGCTCCGGTCGGGGCCGTCCGCAGCGACGGGCTCGAGGTGTCGGACCACGCCGTCGTCGAGGCCGGTGAAGCCCGATTCGGCTTGGTCGACTGCGAGGACCCCCGAGAGGTTGCTCATCCCGACGTAGCCGTTCCTGACGGTCGCGCCCTCGGTGGCCGCCTCGAACCGGGTGTGCTGGGCGTAGTTCGCCGCCATGCGCATCGCGTCGAGCGTCGTCTCGGCGTCGAGGCCACGGAGTCGGGCGACGGCCGCGGCGGTCCCGACGCCGCCCCACACGCCGTGGGGGTGGAGGCCGTCGGCGAGCGGGACGACTGCCTCGGCGGTTCGAACCGCCGCCTCGTAGCCGGCGACGAACGCCGTCAGGAACTCGTCACCGCTGCGGTAGGCCGACTCGCCGTCCGCGAGGAGCGCGGGGAGGACGTGAATCGCGGGGTGGCCGGCCGCGAAGCGGTGGCCCTCGTCGAGTTCGAGGACGCTCCCGGCGGCCGCGTTAACGAACGCGGCGCGGTACGCGGTGGTCCGCTCGCCTGCAGTCCCCATGATGGTCGATTCGCCGCCGTTTTCGTCGGCCCACCGGCGCGCCAGTGCGGCGACCGCAGGGTCCGACGCGCCGCCCAGCACCGCGCCGATGGTGTCGGCGACGACGAGGGACGCGCGGTCGGCGACCGACGCGGGGAGGTCGCCCCGGTCGAGGTCGGACACGAACGACGCGAGCGCTTCGTCGGTCATCTCACACCCCGAGGTACGCCTCGACGACGCCCTCGTCTTCGAGGAGTTGGTCGCCGTCGGCGGTCATGCTGATGCGGCCATTTTCCATGACGTAGCCCCGGTCGGCCAGCTTGAGCGTCTGTTGGACGTTCTGTTCGACCATGAGGACGGTCATGCCCTGCGCGTGGATGTCTTCGATGATGTCGAACACCTCCTGAACGAGGTGCGGCGCGAGGCCGATGGAGGGCTCGTCGAGGATGAGCAGGTCGGGTTCGCCCATGAGCGCGCGGGCGAGGGTCAGCATCTGCTGTTCCCCGCCGGACATAGTGCCGGCGCGCTGGTTCTTGCGCTCCGCGAGCCGGGGGAACAGCTCCAGCATCTCGTCGAGGTTCTCCTTGCGGTCCGCCTTCGCCTCCTGGGTCTGCGCGCCGAGTAGCAGGTTGTCGATGACGGTCATGTTGGTGAACAGGTCGCGGTTCTCCGGGACTTGTACGATGCCGCGCTCGACGATTTCGTGGGACGCCTTCGAGTGAATCGGCTCGCCGCGGTAGGTTATCTCGCCGCGGCTCGGCGAGAGGATGCCGCAGATGGTGCGCATCGTCGTCGTCTTCCCCGCGCCGTTCGAGCCGATGAGCGCGACGATTTCGCCCTCGTCGACGTGCATGTCGACGCCGTGGAGCACCTCGATGTCGTCGTAGCCGGCGCGGACGCCGCTCAGTTCAAGCATCGACGTCGAACCCCCCGATGTAGGCCTCGATGACGCGGTCGTCTTCGACCACCGTCTCCGGCGCGCCGAAGGCGATGCCCTTCCCCTGGTCCAGCACTTTCACGTAGTCCGAGATGTTTATGATGGCTTTCATGTCGTGTTCGATGATGAGGAGGCTCGTCCCGCGCTCGCGCAGTTGGCGGAACAGGTCGAGCATCTGCTTCGACTCCGACGGGGTGAGCCCCGCCATAATCTCGTCGAGGAGCAGGATTTCCGGCCGCGTCGAGACGGCGCGGGCGAGTTCGAGGCGCTTCTGTGCGCCGACGGTGAGTTCGCCCGCCTCCTCTTCGGCCTTGTCGGCGAGCCCGACGAATTCGAGAGTCTCCATGGCGATTTCGCGCGCCTCGCTCCGGCGGCGGGTGTGGATGTGCGCGCCGACCATCGCGTTCTCGACGACGGTCAGTTCCTCCAGCGGGCGCGTGATTTGGAACGTCCGCGCCAGCCCCGCCCGCGCGATTTTGTGCGCCGGGAGGCCGGAGATGACGTCGCCGTCGAGCTTGACGGTCCCGCTCGTCGGCGGGAACGCCCCGCTGATGCAGTTGAACAGCGTGGTCTTGCCCGCGCCGTTCGGCCCGATGAGGCCGATAATCTCGCCGCGGTTGACGGTCATGTCCACGTCGTCGAGCGCCTGCAGGCCGGAGAAGCGCTTGCCGACGCCTTCGACCGACAGAATCTGCTCGCCGTCGCGGTCGATGTCGGCGTCGGGCGCGTTCGTCTCGTCTGCCGACATCACTCGCTCACCTCCTCGTCACCGCGGACGCGCTTCCAGAGAGCGCGCGCCTGACTCGGCCAACTGACGACGCCGCGCGGCGAGTAGATGACGATGGCCACGAGAAACGCGCCGTAGATGATGCGGTCGAGGCCGTTGATGTCGGAGAACGTCGTCCGCGCGATTTCGCTGACGGGCGTGACGATGAACGAACCGACGATGGGCCCCAGAAGCGTCCCCGGTCCGCCGACGACGGCGGGGAGGAGCAGTTCGACGTTCTTGAACAGCGCGAACACGGTGTCGGGGCGGATAGTGTTGAAGTACATCGACCAGTAGGCACCGCCGAGGGCGGTGAAGAAGGCGCTGACGGCGACGCCGATGAGCTTGTACCGGAAGCTCGGCACGCCGACGCTGGCGGCGGCCCGCTCGTCCTCGCGGATGGCGAAGAAGTACAGCCCGACCCACGAGTTCTTGATGACCCACGAGACGAGCGTCACGACGAGCAGGAAGCCGACGATGAGGTAGTAGTACGGCAGGTCGTTCTGGAACTGGAAGGCGACGAGGCCGTACTCCGCACCGTAGTCCCGCGGGAACGCTTTGAAGTAGCCGTTGGCCCCGTTGAGTTCAGACATGTTGGTGACGACGAAGCGGAGCAGTTCCGCGAACGCGAGCGTCGCCAGCGCGAAGTAGTGACCCTGCAGTTTGAAGCGGAACGAGAGCGCGCCGATGATGAGGCCGTAGCCCCCGGCCAGTACGCCGCCGACGAGCATTCCGATCCACGGGTTCACCGCGGCGTCGACGACGAGCGCCTGCGTGGCGTACGCGCCGATGCCGAAGAACGCCGCGTGCCCGAAGGAGAACTGCCCGGTGTAGCCGGACATGATGTTCCACGCTTGGGCCGTGTAGGCATAGATGACCGTGAGGATGAGAACTTTCAGGCTCAGCAATGCCGCGAGCTCCATCCCGGCGACGTCGATTTCGATAATCGTCGGGAGCGCCGCGAGCAGGCCGAACAGCGCGACGCCCTTCACCAGCGGGGCGTACCGCTGGTCGTCGAACGTCCGGTAGCGGTCGCGGACGGTCTCGATTGCGCTCACGCCTCAGCACCTCCGAAGAGGCCCTCGGGCTTGACGAGGAGCGTCCCGATGAAAAGCAGGAAGATGAGCACCTGCGCGGTGGTTCCGGGGAGGTAGTAGCCGCCGAACACCTGAATCATCCCGACGATGAGACCGCCGACGAACGCGCCGGGGAACGAGCCGAGGCCGCCGAGGATGACGATGACGAAGGCGTTGATGAGGTACGTCTCGCCCGTGAAGGGGTCGAATCGCTGGAACAGCGCGATGGAGCCGCCGGCCACGCTGGCCAGCGCCGCGCCGATGCCGAATGTGAGGTAGTTGATGCGGCGGACGTTGATGCCGACGTAGCGCGCGCCGTCGCGGTTGTCGGCCGTGCCGCGAATCTTCCGGCCGAGGTCGGTCCGGTTCAGGAACGCCCGCACGGCGAGCATCGTCCCGAGCGCGATGACGAGCGCGTAGAACTGCCCGAGCGGGATGAAGACGCCGCCGACCTGTATCGAACCGAGCGAGAGTTCGACCTGCTGGGGGTCGGGCGTGAACACGATTTCGATGGCCGACTGGATGATAAAGAGGACGCCCAGCGTCGCGATGAGCTGGTTCTGCTGGGGTGCCTCGATGATGGGCTCGACCGTGAGAACGTGGACGACCACCCCGAGGACGAACAGCACGGCGGCGGCGATGGGGATGCCGAGGAACGGACTGATGCCCGCCATCTCGGAGACCAACCACACCGAGTACATCCCGACGACGAGGAAGACGCCGTGGGCGAAGTTGATGACGTCCATCACGCCGAATATCATCGTCAGCCCGAGCGCCGTCAGCGCGTAGACGCCCCCGAGCAGGAGGCCGAACGCGAGCAACTGCAGGAGGACGGGCTCCAAGTTGGTGATGTCGGTCAGGAACTGTACGAACGGGTCGATGAATCGGCCGAGGCCACCGCCCTGCAGCGGCAGCGGCGCGACCGATGTGACTAGGTGTCCCATGCGGTTTCTACGCTCGGGAATTGTTGGCAACCCCCATAAAAGGTGGCTATCTTTCGGGACGGTTCGTTGACGTGACGGGCGCGAGGGGTGCGGTCAGACCTGCGGAGGTGCCTCCGCGTACTCCTCGGGGTAGACGACCTTGACCGAGAGGTCCTGGACCTGGTTCACCGGGCCGAGCGCGTTGACGTTCTCGCCCTGGTCGTCGAACTCGATAGCGCCCATCGCGGAGATGTGGTCCTCGTAGCTGAGACCCTTGAGCGCCTCGTTGATGTCGTCGGGTTCGACGCTACCGGCCTCCTCGACCCCCTGGATGATGACCTCCGCGGCGGTGTAGGCCATCCCGACCGACGCCGAAAACTCCTGGTCATAGTTGTCGAGGAACTGCGAGCGGACCTCGGCGGTCTTGTCGACCGTCGGGTTCAGCGCGTAGTTGTTGTCCAGCACGCCGTTTGCGAACTCGCCGATGTCGCTGACCGCGTCGTCGTCGGTGAACGTCGCGGACGCGGACGCGGTCAGGTACGGCGGTCGGTAGTCTTGGTCCTGCAGCGCCTGTGCGAGCAGGACGCCGCCGGCGACGTAGGTCGTGGCGATGATGGTGTCGGGGTCGGCGCTCCGGAGTCGCGACACCTGCGTGTTGGCGTTCGACGCGCCGAACTCGATGGCCGTCTCCTCGACGATTTCGACGTTCTGCTCGGGGAGGAACTCGCGGAGGCTGTCGCGAATCGCCTGCCCGTAGCTGTTGTTGATGTAGAACAGTCCCGCCGTGTCGATGGTGCCGCCACCGTCGCGGATGACCGTCGGCACGAGGTCCGCGTAGTCGCTCGCCAGCCGGCGCGCCGGGGGCTGCGGCCGGTAGACGTAGTTGAAGTCGCGGCCCTGCAGGATGTTGTCCGCCGCGGCGATGGAGATGACGAACGGGACGCCCTGCCGTTCCGCGACCTGCGTCGCCGCCGTCGTCACCGGCGAGGAGTAACAACCGGTGAGGACGTGCGCGCCCTCGCTGAGCAGTTCCTCGCTGACCTGCCCGCCGAGTTCCTGTGCGCCCTGGTTGTCGCCTTCGATGACTGTCACTTCCGCGCCGTCGAGCGACTCGATGCCACCCTCCTCGTTTTTCCGCATCGCGGCGAGTTTGATGGCGTTGCTCATCCCGACGCCCGTCGCGGCGAGACTGCCCGAAAGCGGGTGGTTCGAACCGATGATGACCTCGTCGACGGACTGCTCGGGCGTCCCCGTCGTGGTCCCCGTGTCGCCGCCGGACCCACCCGAGTCACCGCCGGAGTCGCCGCCCGAATCGCCGCCGCCGTTTCCGGCGTCGTCGCTCGCACAGCCGGCTAATGTCAATGCCGCGACGCTCGCGCCCGTTGCTTTGAGGAAGCGCCGCCTGTTGCTCGTCGAAGACTTGAGAGTCTTACCCATGGCAATCAATCACGAGGTTGGTGCCAATTGTAATAAATGCTATCGTACTCGTGTTGTCACGTTCCGAAGGTATTCCCGCGTCGAACCGGTCGAGCCGGCCAAACCGGCCGAATCGGTCGAGGTGGCGCGTCAGTCGAGCGACTCACGGGCGTGAATGCCCGCGAGGCGGCCGTAGCCGAGCGCGGTCGTCAGTCCGTTGCCGGAGAGGTAGCCGCCCGCGCCGTGACCGCTGATTCCGCAGGCGGTGCCGCCGCCGGCGTAGAGGTTCTCGACGATGCTCCCGTCGGTCCGGAGGACGCGCCCGTCTTCGTCGACGACGAGTCCACCCTGCGTGTGAAAGAGCGCGCCGGTGACTTTGGTCCCGTAGAAGGGCGCTTCCAGTGGGTTCGCGCCGTCGACGCGACCCACCTCGTCCGGTTCGCCCGCCGCGGCGGCCTCGTTGTAGTCGGCGACCGTCTCCGCGGCGCGCTCGCCGTCAGCACCGAGTCGCTCGGCGAGGTCAGCGACTGAGTCGGCGCTGTGGTAGGTCCCCTGCTCGATGGCCTCGTCGAAGTCCTCGAACTGCCCGCGGAGCCGCTCGAAGATGCGCTCGTCGAACAGCTGAATCGCCTGCCCGCCGGGCTGTTTGAGCACCGAGATGGCGAACTCGCTGTAGCCCGCGGACTCGTCGCCGAAGCGCTCGCCGTCCTGATTCACGAGGATGCCTCCGTTCATCGTGACCGCGTACGTCGAGAGCATCCCCGTCTGGCTCGCCACCGTCGCGTGGCCCTGATAGGCGTCCATGCAGGCGAGTTCGCCGCCGAGTTCCGCGCCGAAGCGGACGCCGTCGCCGGTGTTTCCGTCCGCGCCGAAGTACAGCGCCCGCTCGATGTCCGCCTCGCAGTAGTCGGTGACCATTTCGCGGTTGCCGGCGAAGCCGTCGGTCGCGAGGATGACCTTCTCGGCCTCGATGGCCTCGTCGTGGCCGAGGCCGGCGACGACGCCCCGAACCGCGCCGTCGTCGGCGATGAGCTGCTTCACGGGCGCGTTCGTCAGGAGTTCGATGTTCGGCGTCGCCTCGACGCGGTCGACCAGTTCGGCGACGAGGTTCTCGCCGTTTCGTCCCGCCGGCGCGTGCATCCGGTACTCGGAGTGCTTGGGGTATTTGAAATCGTCCACGATGTGGAGCGTGATGTCCCAGTCGTCCACGAGCCAGTGGATGAGGTTCGTGCTCTCCTCGCAGAGGTACCGCACGCGCTCCTCGTCGGCCTCGTAGTCGTTCTTCTCTAAGATGTCGCGGGCCATGTCCGCGGGCGTCTCCTCGATACCCGCCTCGCGCTGGAGTCGCGTCCCCGCCGCGGGAATCATCCCCGTCGAAAGCGAGGTGTTGCCGCCGCACTCGGGCGCTTTCTCCAGCACCGTCACGCGAACGCCGGGGTCCTCGCTGGCCGCGAGCGCGGCGACGAGGCCGGTGCCGCCGCCACCTGCGACGAGCACGTCCGTGTCGATGTCCCACTCGATGTCGTCGACCGAGACGACTTCGGCGACGCCGTCGCTCGGCGTCCGCCGGGCTAGTTCGTCCATGCACTCTGCTAGGTAGACTCTATCGTAAAACTACCGCCTCCGGCGGCGGTGGTGTCGTCACGGCCCCTCCGCGTCGTCTCCGAGTCCGTGGGTTTCAGAGATACGCGCGTGAGTAGAACGGTTCGCTGTTGCATCGCCCGCTGCCGTTCCGCCTCGAACGTTCAGGAAGAACAGACAGTCAGCGATACCGGAGTGAAAAACTATGTGGGTTGAGAACACGCATAGCGCATGGACTCGCCACGAGACATCGTCGAGGAGTTCTTCGACCGCATGGAAGACGACCGCAGGGACACCGTCGGCGACCTGTTCGCCGAGGACGCCGTCATCACCCTGCCGGGAGCGACCTTCGAGGGACCGACCGCGGCCTACGACTTCCTCGCGCACCTCGAACCGCGCTACGAGTGGGCGGCAAAAGAGTTCGACCGCTGGATCGAGGCGGGCGACACCGTCGTGAGCGTCGGGTCGCTCTACGGCGTCGACAACGGCGGCGCGGACTTTTCTGACGTTCGGTACGTCGATATCTACGTCGTCCGCCGGGGCCTCATCGAGCGCCTCGACATCTGGAACGACCTCGCGGTCGACGGCGTCGTCCCGGCCGAGGACGCGGTCGCAGTTCCGGCGGAGGAATGAGCGACCGAACCGCGGTCCTGTTCGCGCTCCGCGACGACCCGTCGCTCGTCGTCCGCGCCGAGGAACTCGGCTACGAGTCGGCGTGGGCCGCAGAGGGGCAGGGCAAGACCGCCTTCGGAAAGCTCGAACGGTGGGCCGTCCATACCGACGAAATCGGCCTTGCGACCGGCATCGTCAACGTGTTCTCGCGGACGCCGGCGGCGCTCGCGGCGGCCGCGGCGACCCTCGACGACCACTCCGACGGCCGCGCGATTCTCGGCCTCGGCGTCGCCCACCCCGGCGTCGTCGAGACGTTCCACGGCGTCCCTTTCGACCGCCCGCTCTCGCGCCTCCACGAGTACGTCGAACTCGTCCGGCGCTATCTCCGCGGCGACGCCGACTCCTTCGACGGGGAGTTCTTCTCGCCCGAGCGCACGAGTTTCTGGGAGGCTTTCGACCCCGTCCGCGAGGAGATTCCCATCTACAACGGCGCGCTCGGCCCCGCGAACGTCCGGTTGACCGGGCAAGTCGCCGACGGCTGGCTCCCGAATCTCTACCCGCGCCCGCAGTTCGAGGAGGCGCTGGAGTGGCTCGATACGGGGGCCGCCCGCGCCGGGCGCGACGCGAGCGACGTGGACGTGGCGATGTACGTCCTCACAGCCGTCCACGACGACCCCGACGAGGCGCGGCGGGCGGCGGCCGAACACGTCGCCTACTACCTGCGGGACGTGCCGGGCTACTACGACCGCGCGGCCGAGCAGGCCGGCTTCGGAGACGAGGTCGAGGCGGTCCGGGCCGCGCCGACGACCGAGGTCGGGGCGCGCGAACTCTCGGCCGACTTCCTCGACCTCGTGGCGCTGGTCGGCACGCCCGACGACGTGCGGGGGCGACTCGGCGAACTCCGCGAGATGGGCGTCGACCTGCCGGTCGTCCGCGCGCCCGCCGGCGTCGACCGCGAGTGGGTGGCGCGGACGCTGGAGGTGTTCGCCCCGTAACATGACCTCGCCGAACCGTGCCGTACTTTTATGCTGGATGCCACCGCATCTCAGGCGAAGCGAGTCATGACAGACCGTATCTGGGAGGACCTGCTCTCCGAACAGGACAGGCAGGTCATCACGAAGGCTGGTTACGACAAGGAGGGCGCCTCGTCGTGGGAGTCCCGCGGCATGGGCGAGAACCCGATGGTTCTCGTCATCGACATGCAGCGGCTCATCGTCGGCGAGAACGTCCCCATCCTCGACGCTATCGAG
Source organism: Haloferax sp. Q22 (assembly GCF_001482285.1). Classification (GTDB taxonomy): domain Archaea; phylum Halobacteriota; class Halobacteria; order Halobacteriales; family Haloferacaceae; genus Haloferax. The sequence continues at coordinate 36,008 of NZ_LOEP01000009.1, forward strand.
GAGTATCGAACCGCGATGGGCGACATCGCGTGGGACGCCATCGAACACATCGACCCGTTCCTCGACTTCGCGCGGGAGCAGGGGCTTCCGGTGACGTACACGCGGGTCGTCCCATCGAGCTACGACGATCCCGACCACCCCGACCTCGACATCGTCGACCCGGTCGCGCCCGAGGAGGGTGACACCGTCGTCGACAAGTCCTACGCGTCGGCGTTCTACGGGACCGACCTGCTCTCGCGGCTCGTCCGCGGCGACCACGACTCGGTCATCATCGTCGGCAACTCCACGAGCGGGTGCGTCCGTGCCACCGCGGTCGACGCAAAGCAGAACGGCTTCAGCGTCGTCCTGCCGCAGGAGTGCATCTTCGACCGCATCGAGGCGTCGCACAAAATCGGCCTCCTCGACCTGTGGATGAAGTACGCCGAGGTGCTGGAGACCGGGGCGGTCGAGGAGTGGGTCGAGACGCTATGACCCACGACCTCGTCATCTCGAACGGCACCGTCGTCACTCCCGAACACGGCACCTTCGAAGCCGACGTGGCGGCCGACGACGAGACCATCTCCGCCATCGCCGCGCCCGGCACGCTCTCGGGCGAGACGGAAATCGACGCGACGGGCAAGCACGTGCTCCCGGGCGCGATCGACCCGCACACCCACCACGGCATCTACCGCGGACTGGAGGCGGACGCCGAGTCCGAGTCCAAGTCCGACCTCGTCGGCGGCGTGACCACCATCGGGAACTACTTCCGCCGGGCCGGGGCCTACGAGGAGATTATGCCTGGCTACTTCGACGAGGCGGAGCCGAACTACTACCACGATTACTTCTTCTCGCTCGGCCTGCTCTCGATGGAGCACGTCGAGGAGATTCCCACCATCATCGAGGAGTTCGGCATCACGACGTTCAAGTGGTACATGAACTACAAGGACGCCGCCCGCGAGAAGTTCGGCGTCGACTGCGACATGCACGACGACTTCGGCGACGCGTTCGTCCAGAAACTCGCCGAACAGGACGTGCCGACGACGCTCGGCTACCACTCCGAGAACGTCGAAATCACGAACGCGCTCGCCGGCGGCAACGTCTACGTCACCTCCGAGTCCGACGACACCGACGCCGACGCCGACGAGGGCTACGAGGTGATGGTTGAGGAGTTCCCCGGCTACGCCGAGACGCAGAGCATGGTCGCCGGGGCCGCGCTCGCCAAGGTCCACGGCTACGACGACCGCTTCTACGCGGTCCACATCTCCGCCGGGGGGACGGCCGACGAACTCGCCGCGCTCCACGATGCGGGCTACCGGGCGTGGGGAGAGACGTGTATCCACTACCTCGCGCTCACCACCGAGGAGTGCGACGAGCGCATGAAAGTGAACCCGCCGGTCCGGTCGAAAGCCGACCAAGAGACGCTCTGGGAGCGCCTCGCCGACGGCACCATCTCGACTATCGGCACCGACCACTGCGCCAACCTTGCGGAGAACAAGTTCGGCGAGGGCATCCGCGACAGCCTGCTCGGATTCCCCTCGACGCCCGTGATGCTCCCGCTCATCCTCTCGGAGGGCGTCAACGAGGGCCGTCTCTCGCTGGAGCGCGCCGTCGAGGTCACGAGCACCAACGCGGCGAAGGCGTTCAACCTCTACCCCAAGAAGGGCACTGTCAGAGTCGGCAGCGACGCCGACCTCGCCGTCGTCGACCTCGACGAGACGAAGACGGTCACGCCGGAACTGTTACACAGCGTCAGCGGCTACTCCCCCTACGAGGGTCGGGACGTCACCGGCTGGCCGACCCAGACCGTCGTGAAGGGCGAACTCGCCTTCGACGACGGCGAAATCGTCGGCACGAAGGGTCGCGGCACGCACATCGACCGGCCGGTGTGAACCGGCGGCGACCCGACGCGACTCTGCCGATCCGCCGCCGCCGGCCCACTGACAACGCTGACTGACCGGCCACAGCCGACCGGGCAACGGCCACCCACACGCACTACCAGACGACCACCACACGCGACACAGAACGAGAAGACACACACGACATGACGAACGACACGAACGGACCACTCGACGGCCTCGTCGTCCTCGAAGCCGGGTCGATGATATCCGGCCCGACCGTCGGCCGCTTCATGGCCGACTTCGGGGCGACGGTCATCAAAATCGAACACCCGGCGTTCGGCGACCACATCCGCCGCTTCGGTCCACAGAAAGACGGCGTCGGCCTCTGGCACAAGTACCTCTCGCGGAACAAGCAGTCCGTCACCCTGAACATCTCCACCGACGAGGGTGCGGCGGTGTTCGAAGACCTCGTGAGCGATGCCGACCTCCTCATCGAGAACTTCCGGCCCGGCACGCTCGAACGCTGGAACGTCGGCTGGGAGCGACTCTCCGAGGTCAACGACGACCTCGTGATGCTCCGGATGTCCGGCTTCGGCCAGACCGGCCCGTATTCCGAACGCCCCGGCTTCGGGACGCTCGCGGAGGCGATGTCCGGGTTCGCTTATCTCAACGGCTTCCCCGACTCGCCCCCGCTGCTCCCGCCGACGGGTCTCGCCGACAACATCGCGGCGCTGTTTTCGACGTTCGCGGTGATGTTCGCACTCTACCACCGCGACGTCCACGGCGGCGGCGGCCAGTACATCGACACGAGTCTCATCGAACCCATCTTCGGCCTGCTCGGCCCGCAACCGCTCCGCTACGACCAGCTCGGCGAAATCGAGTCGCGGTCGGGCAACCGCTCGACCTCGTCGGCCCCGCGGAACGTCTACCGGACGGGCGACGACCGCTGGGTCGCCATCTCCGCGAGCGCGCAACCGCTCGCAGAACGGACCTTCGACGCCATCGGCCGGCCCGACCTGAAAGACGACCCGCGGTTCGAGACCAACGAGGACCGACTGGAGCACGTCGACGAACTCGACGCCATCATCCAAGACTGGATGGACGACCACAGCCGCGAGGAGGTGCTCGCGGCGTTCGAGGAGGCAGACGCGACGCTCGCGCCGGTGTACAACGTCGAGGACATCCTCAACGACGAGCACTACGCGGCGCGCGAGGCGTTCCTGACGGTCGACGACCCCGACCTCGGCGAGGCGGTCGTCCAGAACGCCTTCCCGAAGTTCTCGGAGACGCCCGGGCGGGTCGACCACCTCGGCCCGTCGCTCGGCGAGCACAACGACGCGGTCTACCGCGACCGACTCGGGTACGACGAGTCGGTGCTTTCGGACCTCGAAGCGGAGGACGTGATATGAGCCTCCTCGACTCGCTTCCCGAGCGCGTCCACGTCGTCGAGATGCTGCCCCGCGACGGGTTCCAGCGCCTCGACGAATTCGTCCCGACCGACGAGAAAGTCGAGATCATCGACGCCCTCTCGGACACCGGCGTGGACGAAATCGAGGTTTCGTCGTTCACCCACCCGAAGGCCGTCCCGACCCTGCGGGACGCCGACGAGGTGGCGAAGCGAATCACCCGCCGCGACGGCGTGACCTACCGGGCGCTCGTCCCCAACCTCCGTGGCATGGAGCGCGCCGTCGAGGCGGGGGTTGACAAGGTGAACGCGCTCGTCACGGTGAGCGAGACCTACACGAGGAAAAACCAGAACCGCACCCGCGAGGAGGTGCTCGCGGAGATGGACGACATCGTCGAACTCGCCCACGACCACGGCATCGAGGTCGAAGCCGGGATGGGGACGAGTTTCTACTGCCCCTACGAGGGCGCAATCGACCCCGCGGAGACCCTCGCGGTCGTCGACAGCGTCGTCGAGTCCGGCGTCGACGAGGTGACGCTGGCGACGACGATGGGCCTCGCCAACCCGGTCGAAATCACGGAGCGCTTCACCGCGGCGTTCGAAGCCCATCCGGGCCTCGACATGGGCCTGCACCTCCACGACACGAACGGGATGAGCCTCGCCAACACGCTGGCCGCGATGGCCGTCGGCGTCGACCGCTTCGACGCCTCGGTCTGCGGTCTCGGCGGCGGCGTCGTCCTCCCCGGCGACATGTCCGGCGTCGGCAACACGCCGACCGAGGACCTCGTCCAGATGCTCGAACGCATGGGCGTCGGCCACGGCGTCGACTTCGGCCGCATCGAGGCGGCCGCCCACGACGTGTCCGACCGCTTGGGCCTCGGCCTGACGAGTCACGTCCTCGCGGGCGGCACCGTCGAGGGCGTCCTCGACACCGTCGCGGCCGACGGGGAGGAGGACTGAGATGTCCGGCAAGACCCTCGCGGAGAAACTGCTCTCGGCGAAGTCCGGCACCGACGCCCGCGCCGGCGACTACGTCGAGGCCGACGTGGACGTGGCGATGGCCCACGACATCACCGGGCCGCTCGCGTTCCAGACGTTCGACGAGGTGACGGGCGACGACGGCGAGCTGTTCGCGCCCGATCGGACCGTCTTCACCATCGACCACCACGCCCCCGCCGACGGGGTGCAGGCCGCGAACAACCACAACGCGGTCCGCGAGTTCGCGGCGAAACACGGCGCGCACCAGTTCGACGTGGGCGACGGCATCTGCCACGCCGTCCTCGTCGAGGAGGGCTTCGTCGGTCCCGGCGACCTCGTCATCGGCGCGGACTCCCACTCGACGACCTACGGCGGCATCGGCGCGTTCGGGACCGGCGTCGGCTCGACCGACCTCGGAACCGCGCTCGCAACGGGCGAACTCTGGTTCCGCGTCCCGAAGACCCTGCGCTTCGAGGTCGACGGCGACCTCCAGGACGGCGTGTACGCGAAGGACCTCATCCTGCGCTTCATCGGCGACGTGGGCTTCGACGGCTGTACCTACATGGCCGCCGAGTACGCCGGGAGCACCATCGAGTCGCTTCCGATTCACGAGCGCCTCGTCCTGTCGAACATGGCCATCGAGATGGGCGGTAAGACGGGCCTCGTCGCGCCCGACGAGCGGACCGAGTCGTACCTCGAACGCCAGACCGGGAACGAAATCGACCTCTCGGACGCGTTCGTCTCCGACGACGACGCCGACTACGAGGCGGTCCACACGTACGACGCGGCCGCTCTCGCCCCGCAGGTCTCGAAGCCGTCGAACCCCGAGAACGCGGTGGACGTGACCGAGGTCGCGGGCACCGAAATCGACCAGCTGTTCGTCGGCACCTGCACGAACGGCCGGTACGAGGACATCAAAATCGTCGCGGACATCCTCGCGGGCGAGACCATCGCCCCGAACGCCCGGATGGTCGTCGTCCCCGCCTCGAAGTCCGTCTACCAGCACATGCTCCAGACGGGCGTCTTCCAGACGCTCACCGACGCCGGCGCGGTCATCCAGAGCGCCGGCTGTGGCCCCTGCGCGGGCTACCATCAGGGCGTCCTCGGCGACGGCGACGTCTGTCTCGCCACGGCGAACCGGAACTTCCCCGGCCGCGAGGGGTCGATGGAGTCGTCGGTCTACCTGTCGAGTCCGGCGACCGTCGGCGCGAGCGCGCTGTACGGCGAAATCACCGACCCCCGCGAGGTCGAGACGAAACGCTACGACGACACGGTGTTCGCGGAGGTGCTGCCATGACGGACGCGTTCGCCGGCGACGGCGGCCGCCCGGACCCGGCCGAACCCGGCCGCGCGTGGGTCTTCGGCGACAACATCGACACCGACCAGATAACCCCGTCGCGCTTCATCGTCTCGTCGGACCCCGACGAACTCGCCACCCACGCCTTCGAGGACCTCAGACCCGACTTCTCCGAAGCGGTCGAGACCGGCGACTTCGTCGTCGCCGGCGAGAACTTCGGCAGCGGGTCGTCGCGGGAGCACTCGCCGCTGTCGCTCGTCGGCGCGGGCGTCTCGGCGGTCGTCGCGCAGTCGTTCGCGCGCATCTTCTTCCGCAACGCCATCAACCTCGGCCTGCCGGTGCTCATCTGCCCCGGCGCGGACGCCATCGAGGACGGCGACGAGATTCACGTCGACCTCGACGCGGGCGTCGTGACGAACCACACGCGAGACGAGACCTACGAGGCGGAGGCGCTCCCCGAGTTCCTCCAGTCGCTCGTCGAACAGGGCGGACTGAAAGCCTACACGAAGGCGAAACTCGACGGCTGAGCGGGCACTCGGCTCACGTCATACCGCTTCCGCCGCACCGACCCCGACCGTACAGAGGCACCTGCGAACGCCATTCCGGGACGGCTGTTTTCCACGACTTTCACGCTCCGAGACCGGTTAGCGCTTGCGCGCGTCCCAGTAGAGGAGTCCGGCGGCGACGACGAGACAGACCGCGAGCCCCGCGAACGCGGCGACGTAGCTCGCATAGGTGGCGACGATGCCGACGTAGGCCGGACCGACCGCGTTCGCGCCGAGGAACAGCGCCCGCGCGGCCCCGAGGTCGGCCCCCCGGTCGGCGTCGGGCGCGTTGTCCATGATGATGGCGTCTGCGAGGGGGAACTCCGTCTTGTAGCCGGCCGCGAGCGCGACGACGGAGACGTAGATGAGCGGGCGCGCCTCCACGGCCGAGAGGACGGCGAGCGCCCCCGCGGCCGCGAGCATCCCGACGACAGCGATTGACTCGCGTCGGAACCGGTCGCTCAGGCCGCCGGCGACGGGTTTGATGGTGATGCCGACGGCGAAGACGATGGCGAACGTCGCGCTCGCCAACTGCTGGTCGAAGCCCTTCGCCTCGATGAGGTAGGTCGGAAAGAAGTTGATGAAGCCGCCGACCATGAAGTAAAACAGCCCGAACGCGAGGAGCGTCCGGCGCTGTTCAGCGCTGGCGAAGAGGCGTCGGAGCGTCCCCGAGACGTGGAGCTCGGGCGACCCCACGGCGTAGCCGTCTCTCGACCAGAACGCGTAGAGGAGGGTGAGGCCGGCGAGGGCGACGGCGACCGGCAGGAACGGCGTCCGCCACGTCGCGTAGGTCAGCGCGAGGATGGCGAGCCCCGACGAGACGAGGCCGCCGAGGTCGGTGCCGGCGGCGTAGAGGCCGAGCGCCCGGCCGCGGCGTTCGACGAACAGGTCCGACAGGAGCGCCCGCGAGGGGATGGCGAACAGCCCTTTCCCGAGCCCCGTGATGACCGCGGCGGCGACGAAGCCCGCGAGTCCGCCGGCGAGGCCGAACGTGGCGAACCCGAGGACGAGAATGCCCAGTCCGGGGACGATGAGCGTCGTCCGTGTCCACCGGTCGGAGTACTCGCCGCCGGGGTACTGGGTGATGGCGTAGACGCCCTGAAACAGCGCCAGCGCGATGCCGGCGGTCGCCTCCGTTATCTGTAGCTCCTCGATGATAGTCGGCAGCAGCGGCGACAAGAGAAACCGACCCGTCTGGAGGACCGCCCACGCCAGCGACACGGTGACTAACATCCGACCCGGGTAGCCCGCAAGCAAGCGCTCGTCGGATGTCGGCTGTTGGTTCACACCCTCCGTACACCGACCTGCTACCAATGGGTTACGATTGCGGAACGACGGTTCCGGTTGTCGGCGTCGCGGTCCTCCGTAATGCTGAGCAATCGGTAAATAAATATCAGTTTATTTCAGATTGCCTAGATCGATATGTCGAGACTGAAAGCGCTATAATGGCCGACGAAACAACACAATTTTTACAAATTCTACAATTTCTAGAAATTCTACAGTTTTAAACACTGTATAGTTTATTCACACCCCCGGTTCAGCCCCTCTGTCCCCGATAGCCGCCGCACAAATTTTTACCACCCGCGGCCGCGACGGTTCGGACATGGACGCGACGGCAATCGACCACGTGAACCTCCGCATCCCCGCCGACGGCCTCGACGCCGCGGTCGAGTTCTACCGCGACGCGCTCGGCTTCGGAATCGAGAACCGCGACCTGTACGAATCGGGCGAAAAGCCCTTCTTCTCCGTGCGACTCACCCCGGCGAGCGTCATCCACCTCCGACCGGCCGAGAACTTCGAACCGCCGGCGGAGACCGCCTTCGACCACGTCGCCATCGAGTTCGCCCACGACATCGACGAACTCCGGGATCACCTCGAAGCGGCGGGCGTCGAAATCGACCGCCAACTCGAACCCCTCGGGGCGACGGGCGTCGCGCCCGCGGTGTACGTCACCGACCCGTTCGGCTACACGCTGGAACTGAAAGCCGCGCCGGACGACGACTGAGCCTTACAACACGTACTGCGCGACCGAGTCCATCACTTTTCGCTCCGCCCGGCGCAGGTGTTCCTCGGCGGTGCGCCGCGAGACACCCATCTCGTCGGCGATGGTCGCCGTCTCGATACCGCGCGGGAGGTCGTAGTAGCCGCCGGCGTGGGCCAGTCGGAGCGCCTCGCGCTGGCGGCCGGTGAGCGCGGGCATCGCGTCGGCGGGGGCCAAAAGCGGACCGCTCCCGCTGGCGAACGACACCGCGCGCTTGGACTCGACGCTCACGTCGAAGCCGCTGTCCACGAGGTCGCGGAAGCACGCCGTCAGGTCGTCGGCGGAGACGGCGAGCAGGCGGCAGACCTTCGCGCCGTCGCGGTAGCGAAGCGGCGGCACGAGGAGCAGGCCGTGTTTCTGGACGTAGCCCTCGATGTGGTCTATCTCGTGATCTCGGAGACAGTCGGCGGTGACGACGACCAATTCGTCGCCGCGCTTGACCGACGCCGCCACGCCGACGGTGTCGCCGACGCGGTCGAGCACGTCGCTTCCGACCCCGCCGCTCACGTGGAGCATGTCGCAGTGCTCGTTGCACCACAGTTCGACGCTTGCGGCGTTGCCCGCCGTCGCCGCCGCGTAGGCGCTGTCGTCCCTGATTCGGAGGCTCGCCTCGTACATACGTGGACGGTGGTCCGGCGGCAATATATAAATACCACACCGCACGGTGGGGGAATCGCTACCCGTCTCGCGCCCGAAGTCTGTGGTATGCACGACCAGCAATCGTCGGCACGCCGGAACCGACTCGGCGACCCGAGCGACGAGTGGCGCGCGTACCAGGGCGCGCCCACTGGGACGGACATCGAGTGCAAGGGGTGGCGACAGGAGGCGGCGCTCCGGATGCTCAACAACAACCTCGACCCCGAGGTGGCCGAGCGCCCCGAGGACCTCGTCGTCTACGGCGGAACCGGCCGCGCCGCCCGCTCGTGGAACGCCTACGACGCGATTCTCGCCGAGCTCCGCGACCTCGACGACGACGAGACGCTCCTCGTCCAGTCGGGCAAGCCGGTCGGGAAGTTCCCGACCCACGAGCGCGCCCCGCGCGTCCTCATCGCCAACTCCAACCTCGTCGGCCGCTGGGACGACTGGGAGCACTTCCACGAACTGGAGGCCGAGGGGAAAATCATGTACGGCCAGATGACCGCCGGGTCGTGGGCGTACATCGGCACGCAGGGCATCATCCAGGGCACCTACGAGACGCTGGCCGAGCTCGCCCGCCAGCACTACGACGCCGACCTGCGGGGCAAACTCGTCGTCACCGGCGGTCTCGGCGGCATGAGCGGCGCACAGCCCCTCGCGGTGACGATGAACCACGGGGTCTGCATCGCCGCCGAGGTGCAGCCCGACCGCATCGAGCGCCGGGTCGAGACGGACTACCTGATGGAGTCCGCCGACTCGCTGGATGAGGCGCTCGAAAACGCCAAGGACGCGATTGAGGCGGGCGAGCCCTACAGCGTGGGCGTCGAGATGAACGCCGCCGACATGCTCGAAGAACTGCTCGCGCGCGACGAGATTCCGGACGTGGTCACGGACCAGACGAGCGCCCACGACGAACTCGAAGGCTACTACCCGAGCGGCTACACCGCAGCGGAGGCCGACCGACTCCGCGAGGACGACCCCGAGAAGTACGTCGAAGCGAGCCTCGACACGATGGAGCGCCACGTGCAGGCGATCCTCGATTTACAGGACGCGGGCGCAATCGCCTTCGAGTACGGCAACAACATCCGCGGGCAGGTCCAGGACCACCGTGGGATGACGACCGCCTTCGACTTCCCCGGCTTCGTCCCGGCGTACATCCGCCCGATGTTCTGCCGCGGGCGCGGGCCGTTCCGGTGGGCCGCGCTCTCCGGCGACCCCGCCGACATCCACCGCACCGACGAGGCGATTCGAGAGCTGTTCCCCGACCACGAGTCGCTCATGCGCTGGATAGACCTCGCACAGGAGCAGGTGTCGTTCCAGGGGCTCCCCTCGCGCGTCTGCTGGCTCGGCTACGCCACCGACGACGAGGGACTCACGGAGCGCGCCCGCTTCGCGCTGAAAATCAACGACCTCGTCGCCTCGGGCGAGGTCTCCGCGCCGGTCGTCGTCACCCGCGACCACCTCGACGCCGGGTCGGTCGCCAGCCCGTACCGCGAGACCGAGGCGATGCGCGACGGCACCGACGCGGTCGCCGACTGGCCCATCCTGAACGCGCTTCTCAACACCGCCGCGGGCGCGGACATCGTGAGCGTCCACGACGGCGGCGGCGTCGGCATCGGCAACTCGCTGCACACGAACAACCACGTCGTTCTCGACGGTTCCGACCTCGCGGCGAAGAAGGCCCGCGCCGTCTTCACGACCGACCCCGGCATGGGCGTCATCCGCCACGCCGACGCCGGCTACGAGGACGCACTAGACGAGGCCACCCAGTCGAACGTCCGAATCCCGATGCGGGACCACGACGCGGCCGACCGCGCCGAACGTGCCGACCGCGCGGCCGAAGGCGACGGCCACGCGACCGAGACCGGCGAATCCACCGACCGAGGTGACGAATGACCCGCACCGAACCGCCCGCGTGGGAGGGAACGTCGTCGGACCCGAACGACGAGCAGTTCGGCCACGTCGTCTCCCCGACCGACATCGAGGACACGGGCGACTACCGTGCCGTCCTCGTGGGCGAGCCGTACGACGGGGCCGTTATCGGCCGGCGCGGTGCCCGCGAGGGACCCGCCGCGATTCGGCGTGCCCTCGCCGGCGTCAAGACCCACCACTTCGACGAAGGGCCGGTCGCCGGCGTCGCCGACCTCGGCGACCTCCCGGTCGAGGCGTACAACGACGGGGACGACCCCGCGAACCACGTCGCGGACGTGCAGGCTATCGTCGCCGACGAGGCCGCGGCCATCTACGAGCGCGGCGCGCTCCCGGTCTTCCTCGGCGGCGACAACTCCCTGACGGTCGGGAACGTCACGCCGCTTCTCGGCGGCGACGACTCGGTCGGGGTCGTGAGCTTCGACGCCCACCTCGACTGCCGCGACCCCGCCGGCGGCCCGACGAGCGGGACGCCCTACCGCCAACTGTTCGACGCCGGACTCGACCGCCTCGCCGTGGTCGGGGCGCGACATTTCGAGACCTCGACGGCCTACGCCGACTTCCTGCGCGACGCTGGCGGAACCATCCTCACCGCCGACGAGGTCGGCCGCGGCCCCGTCGAGACGGCCGATTTCGCCCTCGACGCGGTCGCCGCCTGCGACCGCGTCTTCGTCAGCCTCGACGTGGACGTGCTGGACCAGACGGCCGCGCCGGGCGCGAGCGCGCCGACCCCCGGCGGCGTCACTCCCCGCGAACTGTTCTCGATGCTCCGCCGCGTCGCGGCCGACCCCCGCGTCGTCGGCTTCGAGGTCGTGGAGTGCGCGCCGCCGCTGGACGACGAGGACGGCCGAACCGTCAGCGCGGCCGCCCGTGCGGTCGCCCACTTCCTCGCGGGGGTGATGTCGCGTGACTGACGCGGGTTCCACGGCCGGCCTCACAGTCGTCCACGATGCGGCCGAACTGGTCGTCGGCCCCGACGAGGGAACCGGCGTCGTCGTCCTCGAAGACGCCGCCTTCGCCGCGCTCGACGACGAAGTCGTCGCCGTCGGGTCGACAGACGAAGTACTCGCGGACTACCCGCTCGCCGACGCCGACACCGCCGTCGACGCGACCGGCAAGACGGTCCTGCCGGGCTTCGTCGACCCGCACACCCACGCGCTGTTCGCCGGCGACCGCTCCGACGAGTTCGTGGCGAAGCTACGCGGCGCGACCTACGAGGAGATTCTCGCCGACGGCGGCGGCATCCTCCGCACCGTCGACGCGGTCCGAGAAGCCTCCGACGAGGAGTTGGCGGCGAACCTCACGGAACACCTCGACGCGATGCTCGCCCACGGAACGACCACGGTCGAGGTGAAGAGTGGCTACGGCCTCGACACCGAGACCGAACTGCGGATGCTTTCGGCCATCGACGCGGCCGGTTCGGACCACCCGGTGGACGTGGTTCCGACGTTCATGGGCGCGCACGCCGTCCCGCGCGGCGTGGACGCCGAGGAGTACACCAAGTCGGTCGTCGCCGACCAACTCCCCGCGGTCGCCGAACAGGGCATCGCGGAGTTCTGCGACGTGTTCTGCGAGCGCGGCGTGTTCACCGCCGAGCAGTCCCGTCGGATTCTGGAGGCGGGCCGCGACCACGGCCTCGCGCCGAAGATTCACGCCGACGAGTTCGCCGCCATCGGCGGCACCGACGTGGCGGCCGCGGTCGGCGCGGCCAGCGCGGACCACCTGCTTCACACCGACGACGCGGGCCGAGACGCGCTCGTCGAAGCCGGCGTTACTCCCGTGATGCTCCCGGGCACGGCGTTCGGCCTCGGTGCCGACTACGCCGACGCCCGCGCCTTCCTCGACGCGGGCCACGAGGTCGCGCTCGCCACCGATTTCAACCCGAACTGCTTCTCTCGAAGCATGGGATTCGTCGCCACGCTCGCCAGCGTCGGCATGCGAATGACTCCACACGAGGCGATTCGGGGCGTCACGAGCGCCGCCGCAGGCGCACTCGACCGCGACGACGGCACGGGCACGCTCCGCGCCGGGGCTCCCGCCGACGCCGTCGTGCTCGACGTGCCGACCGCGTCGCACTTCTCGTACCGGTTCGACACGAACCCCGTTTCGACCGTGCTGAAATCGGGGGTGGTCGTCCATGAGTGACCGCTCACGCCTCCCCGAGTCGGTCGTCCTCGACGGCGCGTCGCTGACGCCGGAAGACGTGGCCGCCGTCGCCCGCCACGACGCCCCGGTCGACCTCGCCGCCGAGTCGCGCGAGCGGATGCGCGAGTCGCGCGAGCGCGTCGAGTCCGTCCTCGACTCCGGCGAACCGGTGTACGGCGTCAACACCGGCTTCGGCCACCTCGTGGAGACGCATATCGACCGCGAGGACATCGAGCGCCTCCAGACGAACCTCGTCCGCAGCCATGCCGCCGGCGCGGGCCGCGAACTCACCCGCGAGGAGGTCCGGTCGATGATGGTCAGCCGGGCCAACACGCTCGCCAAGGGCTTTTCGGGCATCCGGCCCTCGGTGGTCGACCTGCTCGTCTCGATGCTCAACGAGGGCGTCCAGCCGGTCGTCCGCTCCCGCGGGAGCCTCGGTGCGAGCGGCGACCTCGCGCCTCTCGCGCACATGGCGCTCGTCCTCATCGGCGAGGGCGAAGCCCGCGTCGACGGCGACCGACTGTCGGGCGACGACGCCCTGCAAGCGGTCGGTTTGGAGTCGGTGACGCTCGCCTCCAAGGAAGGGCTTGCACTCATCAACGGGACACAACTCACGGTCGGCCTCGCCGCGCTGTTCGTCGTCGACGCCGAGCGGACCGTCGAGGCGGCCGACGCCGCTGGCGCGCTCGCGACCGAAGTCACGATGGGAACCACGGCGAACTGCGATCCAGCCATCCACGACGTTCGTCCCCATCCCGGTCAGCAGGAAAGCGCGGCCGCGATTCGCCGGCTCACCGCCGGTTCGACCGTCCTCGAATCGCACAAGGACTGCGAGCGCGTGCAGGACGCCTACTCGATTCGCTGTCTCCCGCAGGTCCACGGCGCGGTCAGAGACGCCGTCTCGCACCTCCGCGAGGCCGTCGAGGTCGAACTCAACAGCGTCACCGACAACCCGCTCGTCTTCCCCGCGGGCGCGGTTGACGAGCGTGCACCCGGAACCGACGTGGCCGCCGTCGTCTCCGCCGGCAACTTCCACGGCGAACCGCTGGCGCTCCGCCTCGACTACGCCGCCGGCGCGCTGACCGAACTCGCGGCCATCTCCGAGCGCCGGACCGACCGGATGCTCAACCCGGACGTACAGGAATCGTACCTCCCGCCGTTCCTAACCGAGCGCAGCGGGCTCCGCTCCGGCTACATGATTGCGCAGTACACCGCCGCGGCGCTGCTCAACGAGTGCCGGTCGCTCGGTCGCCCCTCCATCGATTCGACGCCCGTCAGCGGCGGGCAGGAAGACCACGTGAGCATGAGCGGCCAGAGCGCCCTCAACGCCCGCACGGTCGCCGAGAACGTCGCGACCATCGTCGGCGTCGAACTCCTCTGTGGGTCGCAGGCGGCGGAGTTCCTCGACGAGGACCTCGAACTCGGGGCCGGAACGGGGGCCGTCCGCGACGCGATTCGGTCCGTGGTTCCGCCCCTCGACGAGGACCGCCGACTCGACGGCGAACTGGAGACCGCGGCCGACCTCGTCCGGTTCGGCGCGATTCGCGCGGCTATCGTGGACGCCGGGCGCTCCAGCTGAGCGGGCGCGCTCTCGTCTTTATCGGACGGAACTGCGGGCGTCGAATCCGAGACCGACGGGCGACCGTCGTCCCCGACTGCAAAAAACACCCACCGCGACCGCGTCACCGATGCTGACGGTGCTACCGGCACCGCCGGTCGCCGACTCAGAGGTTCCCGTTGATGATGTCGGCGACGCGCTGCCGGTCGAACAGCTGTTCCTCCTCGGGGATCTCGGGGTACGGCCCCTCGCTGTACTCCGGCCACGCGCCGAACTGGTTGGGGTAGAGCTGTTTGGCGGTCATCTCCAACTGGAACAGATTGAGTATCGGTCCCTGGTAGCGGCCGCCCTGCGCGTAGATGCGGTCGTTCTGCACCGCTGCGATTTCGGCTCCGACGGGGTCGTCCTGGAAGCCCGTCCGGATGTCGGGCATGCTCGTGTTCGGGTGCATCCCGCCGAGCGTGAGAATCACGTCGGGGTCGGCTTCGAGGAGCGTCTCGAAGTCGACGGTCGAGCCGGACTCCACGTCGTCGCCGAACGCGCTGACCGGCTTCAGCGGGCGAGTGTGGGCGGTCAGGAAGCCGGGCGTGCTCAGGTTGTACGCGTAGATTGACTCCAGGTCGCTCGGGCCGAGGAGCACGGCGGTCGGGCGGTCGTCCTCAGCGGGGAGGTCCGCCGCAATCGCCGCGAGCAGTTCCTCGCGGACCGCCGTGAGCGCCTCGTACTTCGCTTCCTCCTGCAGCACCTGCGCGACCTTGGCGAATATCTCCCAGAGGCCGTAGTACTCGTAGGTGTCAGTCCACTCGGTCGGCGGCGCTTGATGCCGCGCGCTGAAGCTGTTGCCGAACCACGGACTGATGTTCTCCTCGATTTCGTCGAGGTCGTCTTGGCTCCAACTGCCGAGTGCGGAGACGCTGGCTGGGTCGGCGAGGTGCACGTCGCTGTCGAGTTCGTAGAGCCGCTCTTTCGACGGCTCCCACGACGAGTACAGCCCGGTCCAGTCGAGTTCGACGCCGGGGAGCCGCGGCGTGAACTGGTTCCACAGCGCGTCGTAGTAGTCCGGTGCGTGCATCGAGTTGACGGCGTCGCCGTGGCCGAGCGCGAACGCCATCCCCGCGTGGTGGGTCAGCCGCGTGAAGATGCTCTCGGGGACGTGCTCGAAGGTCACCTCTCCCATCGGGGCCATCGACACCGTGTATGAGTCGGTCTCCGCCGCCGGTCCCGTGGTCGACTCGGTCGCCGTCGATTCGGCCGCGGCGGTCTCCGTCGCGGTCGCACTGGTCGTGGTCGCGTCCGACTCGGACGAACCGGTACAGCCGGCGAGTAGTCCGCCGGCGGCGACCGAACCGCCGTAGGTCAAGAACTTCCTGCGAGTTGGTCCGTCGCTGTCTGCCATCGTATTTTTAGGCCCACCTAATACATATAGGCGTACCGATTTAGGCTCGCCGAAATTCCGAAACGGACTTATCCGTCTGGGAGTGGCTAAAACCATGGACCAAGACCTCGTCGACCAGGCGACGCGCACGCGCCGAGCGTACCTCAAGGGCGGCGGCGCGCTTCTCGCGGGTGGTTTGCTGGCCGGCTGTGCCGGGCAGAACGACGCGGAATCAGCGACGGACGCGACCGAAACGGCCGCGGCGACGGCGGCCACGACCGAAGCGTCTCCCGAGGCAGAGACGGAGGCTGAACAGGCCGGCTACACGGTGTCGATGTCACCGGCCGGCGACGTGACGTTCGAGTCGGTCCCGGAGGACGTGATGGTGTACAACCTCGTTTACGCCGACGCGGCGGTCGCCTTCGGCCACGGCGACGCAGTGAACTCCCTCGGCTTCGACAGCGACGCCGGCGGCCGGACGCTCGACGCCTACTACGAGCGCCTCGACGGCGTCTCGTTCGACCGGAGCGACCTCGCGCAACTCAACTCCGGGTCCGGGAACGTCAACATCGACAAGGAACTCGTCTACGAACTGGACTCCGACCTCCACCTCGTCGACCCTGCGCTCGTGGCCGGCTTCGACGGCTGGGACCAGTCGGATGTCGAGGAGATTCGCGAGCAGGTCGGCCCGTGGTTCGGCAACGCTTACAGCCGTACGCACGCCCAGCCGCCAGAGCCGTACGCCGCCGACTACGAGTACTACACGCTCTGGGAAATCGTGGAGAACGTCGGGCAGGTGTTCCAGGAGGAAGACCGCTTCGCGGCGCTCGAAGCGGTCCACAGCGACCTCCTCGACACGATTCAGTCGGACCTCCCGCCCGAGTCGGAGCGGCCGACCGTCGGTGTCGTCATCTACATGGACGAGACGTTCTACCCGACGAAAATCAACGCACCCGGCTTCGCGACCTCGCACATCCGCCCGCTCGGTGTCACCGACGCCTTCGCGGCCGGCGACGTGACGTTCGAGACCTCCTACGACTTCGAGACGATGCTGGAAATCGACCCCGACGTGTTGCTCCACAGCTACGGTATCGACTCGTACTACGACGTGGCGTCGACTCGCGAGACCCTCGAAGACCACCCCATCGGGAGCGAACTCAGCGCGGTCCGGAACGACCGCGTCTTCCCCTCGGGCACGCCGGTACAGGGGCCGATTATGAACCTGTTCCAGACCGAGATGACCGCCAAGCAGCTCTACCCCGACCGCTTCGGCGCGTGGCCGGAGTACACCGGTGGTGCGTATCCCGAGATTCCCGAAGACGAACAACTGTTCGACCGCGAGCGCGTCGCCGACATCATCAACGGGAACTGAGAACTGAGCCGACCGGCTTTCACCGGCCGCTCCTCTCGCCACCCGGCGCTGGCGGGTGTTTGTCCGACCCGCTCGGCCCGCTCAGGCGCTTACCAGAGCTGGACCGCCGGCGTCCCGCAGTCGTCGCAGACGATGGCGTCGTTGTCTTTGTAGCTCCCCGTCACGAGGTCGCCGTCGCAGTAGGTGCAGTCCTCTTCGTCGAACGAATTGAGCAGGTACGCGGATTCGGCCATATCCGACGATTCGGCTCCAGTCGTAAGAACATTTCTCCGGTTCGATATATCGCGGTCCGTGACACTCCCGAGAACTGTCCGGTTCGAGCCGCCGTTTCGTCGGCGACGGCCACGGCTCACGACGCGGGACTGCAAAACGGTGAATCCCGGGGGAACGGTGGTGGGATGCCCGGTGCGGTGGTGGTGATGGATTGTCCGGGCGCAGGAAGCTCCCCGGAGGAGGTGGGGACGCGTTGAGGGGGAGGCGAGCCGGACTTAGTAGCCCAGTTGCTCGCGGATGAGGACGACGGTGGTGCGGCCCTCTTCGACTTCCTGCCGGAAGATGAGCTGCTTCGCAATCATCGATTCGACGCCGTAGGCCTCCTTCGCGCGCTCGTTTTCGAGGGGGTACGCGACGGATTCGAGGCGGTCGAGCGCGTCGTCGAGCGTCGGCACGATTTTGTTGACGCCGCTGACGATGACGACGTTGCTGGCGGCGAAGGGGTACGCGCCGATGCGGCTCCCGGAGAGGTCCGCGGCGACGAGGTCGCCCGTCTGCGAGATGGCGTTGATGCCGCCGAGGAAGTAGTCGGCGGTCTGGGAGTCGCGGCGGGCGGCCTGTCGCTCCGCGTCGTCGTCGATGCTCCAAATCTGGTCCGGCAGGCTCTCCCACTCGTGGTCGCCCTCGCTCAGATAGTCGTCGAACCCGATTTCTTCGAGGGTGGTCGAGTGGCCGTTCATCACGGAGACGCCGGCGGGGATGTGCGACTGCAGGGTTTCGAGCGCCTCGTCGGCCGTGTCGACGACGACGACGTCGAACCCGCTCGCTTCGAGGTTCTCGACGGTCGCTTCGACGGTCTCGTCGTCGGGGAGTTGGTCGAGTTCTGCGTCGATGTCGGCGTCGTCTGCGTAGTCGGATTTCTGTTGAGACATGTGTGAGTGTGGTGGTGGAGTTCGGTGGGTGCTCCGACGAACGTGTGTAGCGCCTATCGGGTGTTAAACGCTCGCTGACGGTGGTGTCAGGTGGTTACAGACGTGTTACCGGGATCGCTGGCGACCGGTCGCCGATGTGGTGACTCCCCTCCGCGACTCCCCTTACTCTAGCCCGAGCGCATCGCAGAGCGCCGCAACGTCGAGGTTGTCGGCGACGAGCGCGGCGGCGCGGTCGTAGGGGTCGCCCGACGCGCCGGCGTCCGCGTCCCCTTCGGCCCTTCCCATCCCGCGTGTCGCCCCCGACGCTCCCGCCGTCGGTCGGTCGCGCCCGGCCGACTCGTACACGGCGTCCACGAACGCGTTCCGCGGCGAGTCGTTGGCGAACAGGTCGTGAATGTACGTCCCCGCGACCCGCCCGAGCGCCGCGCCGTCGCCCGAAACCGGGGTCGCGTCGCCGACGATTCGGCTGTCGCCCATGTGTATCTCGTAGCCGTCGACGGCCCCCGTCGCGCCGGCCAGCGGTCCCGCGCCGTCGAACTCGACCGAGACGGGTTCGACCCGCTTGTCGCGGGAGAATCGCGTGACTACCGGCAGCAGACCGAACCCCTCGACCGTCTCGTCGGCCGCCGTCCCCTCGATATCGGCGTTCTCGATGGTCTCGCCGAGCAGTTGGTAGCCGCCGCAGATGCCGACGACCGGGCCGTCGAAGTCCGCGAGTTCGTCGCCGAAGCCGGCGTCTCGAAGTGCGAGCAGGTCGTCGACCGTGTTCTTGCTTCCGGGGAGGACCACCCCGTCGATACCGTCGAGTGTCGCGTCGAGCGGGAGGTAGGCGACCCGGACGCCCGGCGTCTCGGCCAGCGGGCCGAAGTCCGTCGCGTTCGAGATGCGCGGGAGTCGCGGCACGCCGATAGTGACCGCGTGCTCGGCCGCGACGCCGTCGTCGTCGCCGACGGTGGCGCGCTCGCCTTCCGCGGGGAGCGCGAGGCTGTCTTCCTCCGGGAGACCGGGGTCGTCGTAGGGAAGCACGCCGAGGACGGGCACGCCGGTCCGCTCCTCGATTTCGTCGAGCCCCGGTTCGAGGAGGCTCGGGTCGCCGCGGAACTTCGTGATGACCGCGCCGACGACTCGCTCGCGCACGTCTTCGGGGAGCAGTTCGAGCGTTCCCAGCAGGCTGGCGAAGACGCCGCCGCGCTCGATGTCGGCCGCGATGAGGATGTCGGCGTCGGCGAAGCGGGTGGTCTCGATGTTCGCCAAATCGCGATCGTGGAGGTTTATCTCGGCAATCGAGCCGGCCCCCTCGGCGACGACCACGTCCGACTCGGTCGCCAGCCGACGATGCGATTCGACCGCCGCCTTGCGGGCGTCGTCCCAGTGGGTCGCGTAGTAGTCGCCCGCGGAGTTGAGGCCGACCGCTCGGCCGTGGACGACCAGTTGCGAGGTGCCGTCGCCGTGGGGCTTGAGCAGGACCGGGTTGTGGTCGGTCGTCGGCGCGACCCGCGCGGCGCGGGCCTGCACGTACTGCGAGACGCCGATTTCGCCGAAGCCGTCGCCGTCGGCGGTCGCGACTGCGCGGGCGTTGTTGCTCATGTTCTGCGCCTTGAACGGCGCGACCGAGAGGCCGCGGTCGGCGAACAGGCGACAGAGTCCGGCCGCGACGGTGCTCTTGCCCACGTGGCTCGCGGTCCCCGCGACGAGGAGGGTCGGCGTCGTCATCTGCCGGGAGTCAGGGCCGCGCGGTTCAAAGGTGTTCGTTTCGGCGGCGCGAAGGGGAGTCCGCGCCTGCTCCAGTGGAGGGGCCAAACCACTCGCCGACGACCTTCCCCGCCATACTGTGGTGGTCACGTCGGTTTTGTGAAATGTTGCCGGAAGTGGTGCGTTTAGTTCGCTCGACTGCCCGGTCTATCATGAATGAAGAAACAGTTACTCGTGACGGACTTCCTCGACCGGGCTCGGACGTACTACGGCGATTATGAGGCCATCGTCGGCGTCGACGGTGAGCGCTTTACCTACGCGCAGTTCGGCGAGCGGGTGGACAGGTTTTCAGCAGCGCTCCAATCCCACGGCGTCGAGAAGGGCGACCGGGTCGCGGTGCTCGACCCGAACACGCACTACCACCTCGAAGCGGCCTTCGGTGCGATGCAGTGCGGCGCGCTCCACGTCCCGCTGAACTACCGACTCACGACCGAGGACTACGAGT
Source organism: Haloferax sp. Q22 (assembly GCF_001482285.1). GTDB lineage: Archaea > Halobacteriota > Halobacteria > Halobacteriales > Haloferacaceae > Haloferax. The sequence goes on from NZ_LOEP01000009.1 coordinate 56,448, forward strand.
ACCTGCTCTCGGACTCCGGCGCGAGCGTAGTCTACGCCGACTACCAGTACGCGGGCAAAATCGAGGCCGTCCGCGACGACGTGCCCGCTGAGGTGTTCGTGACGAACGACCCCGCCGCCGTCGACGGCGACTGGCTCGACTTCGAGGCGTTCCTCGACGACGCGGACGCCGACGACTACGAGCGCCCCGAGATGTCCGAGGACGAACTCATCACCATCAACTACACCTCGGGGACGACCGGCGACCCGAAGGGAGTCTGCCGCACCCACCGCACCGAGTCGCTCCACGCCCAACTGGTGACGATTCACCACCACATCGCGGACGACGACGTGTATCTCTGGACGCTCCCGATGTTCCACGTCAACGGCTGGGGCCACATCTACGCCGTCACCGGCCGCGGCGCGAAACACGTCTGCACCCGCGGAGTCGACGCCGAGCACGTGTTCGACGCCATCGCCACCGAGGACGTGTCCTTCTTCTGCTGTGCGCCGACCGTGCTGTCCATCCTGCGCGAGTACGCCGAGGAACACGACCCGGCTTACACCGGCGACAACCCGGTCCGCGTGACCGCCGCCGGGAGCGCCGCGCCGAGCGCGACGATTCGTCACACCGAATCCGAGTTCGGCTGGGAGTTCACCCAACTCTACGGCGCGACCGAAACCGGCCCGCTCATCGCCACCTCGGACGCGAACCGTCTCATCCCCAACGAGGGCGGCCTGCGCTTCTCGCTCAAACAGCGGCAGGGCGTCGCCCCGCTCGGGACCGACCTGCGCGTCGTCGACGAGGACGGCGAGCGGGTCCCGCGCGACGACGCCACCATCGGCGAGGTGGTCGTCCGCGGCAATCAGGTGATGGAGAAGTACTGGAACAAGCCCGACGAGACCCACGACGCGTTCAACGACCGCCTCGAAGGCTGGTACCACACCGGCGACCTCGCCGTCGTCAACGAGGACGGCATGATAGCGATTCAGGACCGCAAGAAGGACATCATCATCTCCGGCGGAGAGAACATCTCCTCGGTCGAACTGGAGGACACGCTGTTCGACCACGACGCCGTCGGCGACGTGGCGGTCATCCCCGCGCCGTCCGAGAAGTGGGGCGAGACGCCGAAGGCGTTCGTCGTCCCCGCGAACGGCGACGTGGAGCACCCCGGCGTCACCGCCGAGGAACTGACCGAGTACACCCGCGACCGCCTCGCCGGCTACAAGGCCATCCGCGAGTTCGAGTTCGTCGAGGAGATTCCCAAGACCGCGACCGGAAAGATTCAGAAGTACGAACTCCGCAAGCGCGAGTGGGACGACGAAGAGCGGATGGTCGGTCAGGGGTAGGTGGCGACTCGTCGCCCGCCGAACCCTGACTCAGCCACCCGTCAGACCGTTTCGATTTCCGTCTTCCGATAGTCCGACCGTTCGCCCGCAAGATATTATTGGCTCTCTGAATATCTCGTATCTAACATGTTTCCCCCGAGTTCAGGGAGCACCTCCGCCGGCGAGATTCTCTACGTTGCGGCCGACGGCGCTGCTTCCGATTCGGTCGTCTCAGCGCTTCGGGGCGCCTTCGAGCGTCCGGTCGCGCATGCTGAGAGCGCCGACGCCGCGCGCTCTGCGCTCGCCGACCGGCCCGTCTCCTGTCTCGTCGTCGCCGCCGCCCTCCCCGACGGAACCGACTTGGACACGCTCGTCTCCTCCGACGACGACGCTCGCACCGGGTTCCCGGTGGTCGTCTACGCCGCCGCCGGCGACGAGGCGTTCGCCGCCCGTGCCGTCTCGCTCGGCGTCGACGACTATCTGGTCCGCGACGACGCCGACGACTCCCACGCGGACCTCGTCAAGTCGGTCCGGTCGCTCGTGGACTCCGATATCGGGGACTCCCGTCCCGACACACGGAGTCACCGCGTCATCGTCGAGGCGATGGAAGACGGCGCGTTCGTCCTCGACGAGGACTGCCGCGTCGAGTACGTGAACCCCCGAATCGAGGCGATAACGGGGCGAACCTCCGAGTCGCTCCGCGGCGAGCAGTTCGAGTCGCTCGTCGACGCCGGCCTGTTCCCCGCCGACGAGTACGAGCGGTACCAGAACGCCGTCTCGCGCGTCCTCTCCGAGGGCACCACCGAGCGCCTCGACGTTCGGTTCGTCGACGCCGAGGGCGACCCGCGGTTGTTCGAACTCTTGCTTTCGCCGGCCGCCGACGGTGAGAAGGTGACCGGCGTCGTCGGCATCCCGCGAGACGTGACCGACCGCGAGGTCGCCACCACCCAGCGGGGCGAACTGCTCGAACGCATGACGGACGCCTTCTTCGCCCTCGACACTGACTGGCGTTTCGTTTACTTCAACGACCGCGCGAGAACCGTCTTCAGCGAGATCCGAGAACCGGACCTCGGCGAGTGCATCTGGGACCTCTACCCGTCAGTCGTCGACACCGAACCGTATGAGAAGTACCACGAGGCGATGCGGACGCAGGAGCCGGTGACGTTCGAGACTTACGCCGAGCAGCACGACGGCTGGTTTGAGGTCCGGGCGTACCCCTCGCCGTCGGGACTGTCAGTCTATTTCCGCGACGTGACGACGCGGAAGCGCTACTTCCAGGCCCTCGAATCGACCAATCAGCGCCTCGAGACGCTGCTGCAGAACCTGCCGGTCATCCTCTCGGCGTTCGACTCCGAGGGCGTGTTCACCTTGTCCGAAGGGGCCGGTCTGGAGGCGCTCGGCCGCGACTCCGGCGAGGTGGTCGGCCGGTCCGCCTTCGACCTGTACGACGACACCCCCGCGGCCACCGACGCCATCGCCCGCGGCCTGTCGGGCGAGGCGGTCGACACGCGAATCGAGTACCGCGGCGCGGTCTACGACGTGTGGTACCGCCCCGTCTTCGACGACGACGGCGAGGTGTCGAAGCTCCTCGGCGTCGCCATCGACGTCACCAATCGCGCCCGGTTGGAGGACGGTCTCCGGTCGCTACAGGTGGTCACGAGAGATCTCATTCTCACCGAGAGCGTCGAGGAGGTCGCGGCGCTGGCGGTCGAGGCCGTCCCCGAACTCGTCCCCGATACCGAGGCCGCCATCTGGCTCGCCGACGACGGCGGGGGGCTGTCGCCGGCCGCTTCGACCGGCGACGGGTTCGAGTCGGCGGTTCGAATCGAGACCGTCCCGGGCGGTTCCGATTCGGACGCGATCACCCGAGTCGACTCCGCGGCCGTCGATGACCGACTCCTTCCTCCCGAGTCGGACGCGGCGTCGGTCCTCCGCGTCCCGCTCGGGAGCCACGGTCTTCTCGTCGTCTCGACCGACGCCGACGCGTTCCTCGACGTGAACGTGGACCTGCTCGAACTCTTCGGCTCGACGGCCGCCACCGCGCTCTCGGGAACCGTCCGCGAACAGGAACTCCGCAACCGCGAGGCGGACCTCGCCGCGGCCAACGAGCGGCTCGACGATTTCGTCTCTATCGTCGCCCACGACCTCCGAAACCCGCTCGCGGTCGCCACCGGTTACCTTGACCTCGGGATTGAGTCGGGCGAGCGGGCGCACCTCGAACGCGCCGCCAACGCGGTCGAACGGATGTCCGAGCTGGTCGACGAGGTTCTCGACCTCGCTCGCCAGCGGACGCCCGTGGTCGACGCCAAACCCGTCGACCTCGCCCGCATCGTCGACCACGCGTGGCGCTTCGTCGACACCGGCGACACGACGCTCGTCCGCGGGGAACTGTTCGTCGTCGAGGGCGACGACGGCCGCCTGCTCAGGCTCTTCGAGAACCTCTTTCGGAACGCCGTCGAGCACGCGGAGCCGCCCGACGACCCGCTCGCCGTCCGCATCGGAGCGCTCGACGACTGCACCGGGTTCTACGTCGAGGACAACGGCGTCGGAATCCCCGAAGAAATCCGCGAACGCGTCTTCAACCACGGCTACACCACGACGCCACGGGGAACTGGTTACGGCCTCGCTATCGTCCGCGACATCGCCGACGCCCACGGCTGGTCCGTCTCGCTCGCCGAGTCAGTTGAGGGCGGCGCGCGGTTCGAGTTCGTGACGCAGTCGGGACGACCGACGACGACCGATTCAGAGGGTTCGAACGACTGACGCACAGGAGACTCATCGCCGAACGGACTCTGTGGCGGCGGTTCCGAGCCCCACCGTGCTCGATTCGCCCGACAACTGAGTTTTGCGTCCGAACCGACGACCGAATCAGAGGGTATGGGTTCTCAAACGCTGACTTTCGGTCGTTCTCGATTCCTTAGATTCGGAAATCACGCTCTCTTTATATGCTCTGGGGGGTCGTTCGTTCACTTGTTAGGTGAAAGACAATGGCCGCTAACTCACAAATCGAGATGCTGGGGAACAGAATGGACTTCGACTACTCGCAGGGCGTCACGGGCTACGTGCTCGTGCTGACCCGCCTCATCACCGGCTACTGGTTCTTCCACGCCGGTGTGACGAAGCTCGGCGGCTTCAACGCCGCGGGCTACCTCGCGAACGCCCCCGCCGCCTCGCCGCTGCAGGGCTTCTTCGCGTGGGCCGCCGCGACCCCGTGGCTCCTCGAGTTCACGAACTTCATGATTCCCGTCGGTGAGACGCTCATCGGCCTCGGGCTCATCGTGGGTGCCCTCGTCCGGCTCGCCGCCTTCTTCGGTGGCGTCCTGATGGTGTTCTTCTACCTGGGGAACGCCGACTGGGGCCACGGCCTGGTCAACGGCGACCTGTTCGGCCTCATGATGTTCGCCATCGTCGGCACGCTCGCGGCGGGCCGCATCCTCGGCCTCGACGCCATCATCGAGAAGATGGAGTTCGTCCAGCAGCGCCCCGTGCTCAAGTACCTCCTCGGCTGAGCGGGACCTTCCTTCCCCCGCGCGGCCCTGTCGGTGCGCCGCGGTGACCCACCAACTCCACCGCACCCGGCGCGCTTCGACGACCGAAAGAACGTGTGAACGACGAGACTGATTTTACCGGATTACTTCCTGTCGAGCCTGCTGAGGCCCTGCCAAATCGCCTCGATGAGCCGCGCCTCTCCGCCGAGTTCACCCGTCGCGTCGTCTTCTCCCGCCGTCTCGCCCTCGTCCGCCGTCTCCCCGCCATCAACGTCGTCCCAGCCGCGGGCGATGGCGTCTTCGAGGACCGAAAGCGAGTGGTTCTCGAAGTTGTTCATACCCCGGAACGATTCGAGCGCCGCCGCGGCCTCGTCGTCGAACTCGCCGCTCGGCGTTCCGTCGTAGAAGCCGAGGTCCGACAGCGTTTCGAGGACCGATTCGGCCGTCTCGCCCGACAGCGACTGCATTTCGGCGGGCGCTTCGCGCTCCAAGAGCGTGATGTCGTACAGTTTGAACACGCGTTCGAGCTCGTCTATCGGGTGGTCGTGGTCGTCGACGCGCACGTCGACCCAGCGGTCGTTGCCGCCGTCGTAGCCGCCCTCGGGCTTGGCGATGTACATCGCCGCCGACTGCTCGCCGCGCTTGTCGCCGCCGGCGTCGTTGCCGGCGTGGAGCGCCGCGAGCAGGCGCTCGGGGAGGCCGCCGTCGGTCGTCTCGAACGCCTCGGCCATCGCGTCGAGCGTCGCCTCGTTTTCGAGGATGTTCCCCTGAACGGTGTAGTTGTCTCCTTGGACATCGCCGGCCACGTCGAAGCACTTGTCGCCGGTGAACGCCGCAATGCTCCCGTCCGCCCCCACGACGCCGACCTGCCTGCTCGGGGCCTCGTCGTCGGCGTCGGTCAGTTCGTCGACGACTTCCTCCGCCGAGTGCCCCTCGCGCAGGAGGTCCAATCCGTCGGGGCCGTAGGCGACGTTTGCGAAGCTCTGGGTGGCGATTGCGCCGGCGTCCGCGCTGACGAACGGGACGACAGAGCCGACGCTCACGAACTTCGACTGGACGGCCACGCCGACGGCGTCCTGTTCGGGGTCGCGGGCGACGATTGAGAAGGTCGACGGTCGCGGTGTCATGGTCGGAACCGACGGACGCCGGGCGAATAAGGGTTCACCTCTCGGCGGAACCGTTGGAGAGGAGTGTTGTCGTCGCGTCGTCTGCTCGGCGGCCGCGCTCTCCGGCATGGGCTACGCCGAGATGCGGTCAATGTGCGACTCGATGGCCGCCCGGAGCGACTCGATGGACTCGTCGGGTTCGAACACCGTCAGCCGGCGGGCGCGCGTCCCAGTCAGAATCGAGAGGAACAACTCGGCCTCGGCGTCGAGGTCGATCGCTTCGAACTCGCCGGCCTCGACTCCGCGTTCGAGAATGTCCCGCAGGTGCGCCGTGAGTTCGTCGTCGATGTGGCGGTACTCATCGCGGTAGTCCTCGTCGTGCCGGGCGTTCATCCGCAGTTCGAACATCGATAGTTGGAGTCGGTAGGCCTCCTCGGAGAGCGTCTCGGGCAGGAGCGCGTCGACCAGCGTTTCGAGTTCTTCCCTGGGCGTGCGGTCCCCCCGCGGGAGGCCGTTCAGGAACTCCGCGAGGACGTAGTCGAGGAAGTCCACCAGTAGCTCGTCTTTCCCGTCGTAGTGGTAGTACAGAAGCGCCTTGCTGTTCTCGAACTCGTCGGCGATGTCCTGCGTCGTCAGGTTGCCGTAGCCGTGTTTCCGTAACGCCCTGTACGTCGCCTCCATGATGCGCCGCTTCGCCGGCTCCAGCTCATCGGCGCGCCCGTCCCGCGTCATGCTAGGGGGTTCTCGTTGGACGGAAGTGTCGTTTTCGGGTCGGTGCGGTCGGCGTTTGGGTTCCGACTCAGTCCCGTGCCTGCAACGCGAACAGGAGCGCCACGGCCCCGACGAGGAGCGCGAGGAGCGCGACAACCGACCGTCCGCCGGTGACGCTGGCGTATATCCCGTAGCCGAGCGTCGCACCGGCCGCATACACGAGAGCGCTGCTCAGCCCGTGGACGGTCTCGATTCGGAGCGTCGAGGGTTCTCGGCCGACCTCTCGTGCGATGCCGAACCCGTGTTTCCCCACGTCCCACGCGAGGAGTACGAGGAACGCGGCCGCGAGCAGGAACGGCGGTGTCAGACCAAGGACGCCCGCGAGCACGACTGCCCCCGCGAGGAGCGCAATCCCCGGCGTGTAAACCGATTCGATGCCGAACGTGAGGGCACCGGCGAGCGAGAGCACCCCCAGCACGCCCATCGCGAGCGCGGGGACCGAGACCGCGGTAATGACGGCCGCACCGGTCGCGGCCACGAGCGCACCGCCGCTACTCCGGAGCGGCGGGGCGCTATCCGGACGTCGTGGCATGGCTTCGGCCATCTCTCGTCACCTCCCGTAGCGGCTCGGACGGGTCCCAATCACTCGCGGGAATGCCGACCGCTCGAAGCCGCCGCAGCCGGCGCTCCCTCGCGAGCGACGCGTATCCTGACTCGTAGCCGCGAGCGCGCGAGGGAGCGGTCGGGTCGGGACTGAGAACCGAAACGGGGTGCCCGTGCGCGTCGAACCGCCGCGCGGCGGTCACACTCGCGTCGTCGGAGAGCGGCGAGACGAAGACGATCCGCGTGTCCGCCCGTACCCGCCGGTGAATCTCGCGAACCGCCGCGGACGCGTCCACCTCGCCATCCGGAGCCTCCCACCCGAACGCGGGATGGGTCGCCAGCACCTCCCGAAGCCGGCGGTGGTGGTCGCCTCCGCGACCGGGCGAGAGCCGACAGGACCGCGGTGAGAGCGCCGCGAGACCGACCGGCACGCCCGCGGAGCGGAAGCGAGAGACGAGGGCGGCGGCGGCGACGCCCCGTTGGACGACCGGCTCACCGTCACCACCTTCGCCGCCCCCGTCGCTCCCATCGGCCCCGTCACTCCGTGCGACGTAGGCCTCCGCTCGCGCGTCGACGACGACCAGCACTCGCTGGCGTCGGTGTTCGTGAAACGCCACCGTCGAGAACTCCCCCGTCTTGGCCTTCCGTCTCCAGTCGATTCGGGACGGGGGGTCTCCCGGCCGGTACTCTCTGACCGAGTGGAACTCGATGCCCGGGCCCGGGGCATCCGACCGCGACCGACCCGCTCGCGTCGTCGGTCTCGCGGGGGCACGACCCGAAAGCGGTTCCGCCGGCGGGCGACACGAAACCGCCGTCTCTGTGTCGACGAGCGCTTCTCGCTTGCGTACCCCGAGAGCGTCGCGTGTGACGACGAGCGCCGGGTCGAACGCGTGGTTGCCACGGACGGCTTCGACCGTGTACGTGACGCTCGCGCGCTTCCCCGGTCGGAGCGCGGTCGCGAACTTCGGCGACCCGTCGACGACGGTAAGACCCGGCGGAACCCCGTCAACGAGCCGGAGGTCCGCGAGCGTCGTGTCACCGACGTTCCGAACCGAGAGGGTCACCTCGACCTCGTCGCCGACCGCGGGTTCGCTATTACTGACTGCCCTCTCGACCGTTACCGCCCGCGACGGGGTCGGGACCGCGCGGGCGTACCCCGAGACGGTAATTCCGAACAGCGCGAGGAGGAACAGCCCCGGTCGCAACGTGACGATTCCGAGCCCGCCGACTGCGAGCGCCGCGGCGGTCACTCCGCGGGCCCGGTCAGTCGCTGACTCGTGTTCGCGGCTCACCTCGCCGTCCGGGAGGTATCGACTCGTCCGCACGGCGGGTTCGTCCTCGAACGCCGTCCGAACGTCGGCTGACGGGGCCGGCGTCACGTCGCCCGCACCGGACCGCTTCGACAGCGCGGTGACGGCGTGACGCGCCCGACGAGCGAACGGTGGCTCGCCGCGGACCAGCGCACGGACGTATCCCGAGGGCGACAGCGACGGGACGAGGTCGCCGGCGAAGAACGCCGACGCGAGGGGGTCGTCCGTCCAACTCCCATCGTCTAGCCACGTTTCGACCTCGCTCGGGCTCGCCCCGTCGGCCCGCGAGAGTGCGCTCGTCGCCACGTCCCGGAGGTCGTCACGGAGCTCCCGACGGTTTTCTGGTTCCGCGTCGCGTCGGTCGGTCCACCCGATTGCGTCCACTCGCTGGGCGAACCCCGTCCCCGGCGGGTCGTAGCGCGGACGACGCTCCGGCGAGGGGAACGCGCCTGCGGTGGCTGCCCTTCCCTCGCCGTCGCCCGGGGTGTCGCCTCCGAGAGCGTTCAACAGTGAGCGGGCGGCGAGGACGACGGCGGCGACGCCGACGACGGCGACGGGTGCGGTTCGGGCGCCCCCTGTGAGTGAGACGCCGCGGGCGATGCCCGGGGAGGCGATGAGCAGTACGCCGACGAGGCCCGACGCGAGACCGACGAGCAACAGCCCGCGGCGAGTGCGGCTCACGGCTCGCGCCCGCCCGGCCAGTCCTCATCTCGCCGCAGCGCGTCGAGCGCGCCTTCGGCTCGTCGCTCGCGCTCGTCGGTCGGCCGCTTTCCGCCGTACCGAACTGCGCGGAACAGCTCGGTGAGCGATTCAACTGTGTCCGCGGGCAGGCCGGTATCGACGGCCGTCCGGGCGAGTTCGGCCGGCGTCTGTCGCGGGGTGGCCGCCGCGCCGAGCGCGGACACCATCGAGAACCACGCTTGGGAGACGCCATTCGTCGGCGGGCCGCCCCATTCGGACGGGTCCGGCGCGCGCCGGTCCGATGGTTTGTGGTCCGCGCCGCCGCGCTCCTCGGTCACCTCTGACGCCCGCGCGTCGTCGTCGGTGAATCGGCGGAAGACGAGCATCGCCGCACCGACGACGAGTGCGCCTCCGACGGCGAGGCGCGAGTGCAGTCCGTCGGCCGGCGACGACTGCTCTCCGAGACCGCCGAGTACACCGTCGCTCGGGAGTACTAGCCGGCCGACTGAGGGTCGGTCCGGACGGTCAGATTGCTCACTCGCTCCTGACTGCTCGCGGAGCGTTACCGACCCGTCGGCCGACTCCGAGACAGCCGGTCCGTCCGGTCTCGCGACGTCGAGCGTCCCTGCGGCGAGTCCGAGCGTGGCGAGCGCGAACACGGTGACGGCGAGGGCAAAGATGTGGGAGGTTCGCATGATGTGCGGACTGTGTCGGGCCGTCACCGCCTCGCGACGAGTCCGATGAGGGCGAACAGGGCGACCAGCGCGCACCCGAGCAGTACGCCCGAGAGGTCCGACGACGCGTCGAGACTGAGCCAGAGTCCGCTGACGAGACAGACGAGCGCACCAGCGGACACGACTGATTCGAGGCGACGGCCGGCAGTCGCTCCCGACCGCACCCGACTGCTCACTGAGCGCCCGAGCACGACGAGCGGGAACACGCCCGCGACGATGACGGCGAGGTGAATCGCCACGACGCCGGCGATTTCGAGCGGCGGGACGACGCCACTGGTGGCCGTCCCGAGGGCGTACGTTCCAAGCAGTCCGACGAGGAGGGCCGCGAGGAACCGTTCGATACTGTTCGCCGAGACGTGGGGGAGGGGGGCTGTAACGGGGAACATGCTCAATAAATTTCAACTCATTGTTAAAATATCCACGCCTTCTCACCCCCTTACGCGAATTCTAGGCGACCCTAAAACGAAGTAGTTTTGTTGTTTTAGGCTAGCCTAAAAGCATGGCAGATAACGATGACTGTCGGTCCGGGCCGACTCGCCGTGACTACGTAAAATTCGGCGGGACGGTCCTCGGTGGGGGACTCCTCGCGGGGTGTGCGGGCGGCGGCTCCGACGCGACGACCACCGCTTCTGACGCCGTATCGACGACTGAGGCGGAAACCAAAGAAGTGACTGAGACGCCGGAAACTGAGACGAGCGACGGGTCGTACTCGGTGTCGATGGCCCCAGTCGGTGCGGTCGAGTTCGACGCCGTGCCGGAACGCGCCCTGACCTACTACCCGGTCTCGGCCGACGCGGCGGTCGCCTTCGGCCACGGCGACGCCATCACCGGCATCGGCTACGACAAGGAACTGTTCGGCAACACGGTCGGCTACTACTACGACGCGCTTGACGGCGTGGACTTCGAGTGGGAGGACCTCGGCCGCGTCACGCCGGCGTCCAACCCGAACGCCCTCGACAGGGAGCTGTTCTACGAACTGGACAGCGACGTTCACTTCCTCGACCCGTGTCTTCTCCGGAGTAGCTCCTTCGACTAGACCGAAGACGAGGTGGCGTCAATCGCGGCCGACGTGGGCCCGTGGTTCGGCAACTACTACAGCCGGACAAACGCCGAACCGCCGGAACCCTGTCGCGACCGCTACGAGCACTACACGCTCTGGGACTACCTCGGTCATATCGCGGCGGTGTTCCGGGAGGAAGCGCGCTACCGGGCGTTCAAGTCGCTCCGGGACGACCTCGTCTCCCGGATACGGGCGGACCTCCCACCGGCGTCCGAGCGACCGTCGCTCGCGGTCGTCGCCGACACCGGCGGGACGTTCTGGCCGTACGACTTCACGGGAGACGGCTACCTCTGGGCGCACCTCCGCCCGTTCGGGATGCAGAACGCGTTCGCGGCGACCGACGCCGAGACCAGGTCGGGCGGTTCGTACGACTACGAGGCGATGGTCGAGACCGCGCCCGACGTCGTCCTCCGGTACTGGGGGACCGCGCTCGGCGACTCGTTTCGCTCGAACCGCGAGGAGGTGCTTTCGGACCCCCTCGCGGACGAGGTGCCCGCGTTCCGCGACGGTCGATACTACCCATCCGGAAACGGGATGCAGGGACCGATTATGAACCTGTTCCAGACCGAGATGACCGCCAAACAGCTCTTTCCCGACCGCTTCGGCGCGTGGCCCGGCTACGGCGACGGCGAGTCGTACCCCGAGATTCCGGCGGGAGAACGCCTGTTCGACCGCGGTCGCGTCGCCGACATCGTCGCCGGCGAGTTCTGACGAGCGGCCTCGCGACTGCCGGTCGAAGCTGGTCGTCGCCAGCGCATCGTAGATATCTATTATTAGATTCGAAACCAACCCGTGTATTCACAGGTCCCTAACTATAGAGGTCGAACTTATGTATCGTCCCGGTAGTTACTATTTGGTAACTACCGATGACTCCTTCGGAATCCCCACATGTCGTCTACGTAGACGACGATTCGGCGCTCTTGGACCTCGGCGAGACGTACCTCCGAAAGTTCTCTTCGTTCGAGGTGACGACCTGTGCGGATCCCGAAGCCGTGCTCGATATCGTTCGTGATTCTGATATCGACTGCGTGGTCAGTGACTACGACATGCCGGCGATGACCGGCGTCGAACTCCTCGAAACGGTCCGCGAGGAACACGGTTCGCTTCCCTTCATCCTCTTTACTGGCAAGGGGAGCGAGGAAGTCGCGAGCGACGCCATCTCTGCGGGCGTCACCGACTACCTGCAGAAACAGCCCTCCACCGAGCAGTACGAACTGCTCGTCAACCGCATCGAAAACAGCGTCTCGGAGCACCGGGCAACCCGTCGTGCAGAGCGCTACGAGACCGTCCTCGAAGCCCTCGGCTACCCCGTGTACGTCGTCGACGAGCGCGGCCGCTTCACCTACGTGAACGACGCCTTCGCGGACCTCTCGGGCTACGCCGTCGACGAGGTTCTCGGAAGCGGCCCGGAGCTCGTGAAAGGCGACGGAGACGTTCGGAAGGCGGCCGGCGAACTCGGGGGGATTCTCTCGTCGCGCGGCCCCGACACGACCCAGTTCGAAATCGAGATACGGACGGCTGACGGCGAGGCGGTGCCGTGCCGCGACCACATGGGCTATCTACCCTACGAGGGCGAGGAGTTCCGCGGTTCGGTCGGCATCCTTCGGGACATCTCCGGCGAGCGGGCGCGCCGGGACGAACTCGCGCGCGACGAGCACATCATCCGCGCCGCGGGCGACCCGGTCTACTCCCTCGACGCCGACGACCGCTTCGAGTACGTCAACGACGCCTTTGTCGACCTCGTCGGCCACGACCGCGAGCGTGTCCTCGGCTCGCACCTCTCGTCGTACCTCCCCGACGCGGACTACGAGACCTACGAGTCGCTCCGGGCGTCGCTCGGCGACGGCGCGGAGACTGACCGACTCACCTTCGAAACCCAACTCCTCGCGGCGGACGGCGACGGCCGCGACCGCGTGCCCATGGAGTGTCACCTCACGCTCTTACACGACGACGGCTGCGAGGTCGTCGGCACGACGGGCATCCTCCGGGACATCTCCGAGCGACTGGCCCAGGAGGCCGAACTGTCGCTGATGCGCCGCGCCATCGACGAGGCCTCGGTCGGCATCACCATCACGGGCCCGAGCGGGGACGACTGTCCCATCGTCTACGCCAACGACGCCTTCGAGGATCTCACCGGCTACGACACCGAGGAGGTCCTCGGCGAGAACCACCGCGTCCTGCAGGGACCGGACACCGCCGAAGAGGACTGCGAGCGGTTCCGCGAGGCCATCGCCGACGAAGAGCCGTGCAGCGTCGAACTCCTCAACTACCGCCGCGACGGGACGCCGTTTTGGAACCAGTCCGAGATAACGCCGGTCCACGGCGACGACGGGACCGTCACGAACTACATCGGTTTCCAACGCGAGGTGACGGAGCGCAACGCCCGACAGCGCCTGCTCGAACGGCAGAACGAGCGCCTCAGCGAGTTCACGCGCGTCGTCTCCCACGACCTCCGGACCCCGCTGACGACCGCGCGGGGCTACTTCGACATCGTCGCCGAGTCGCCCGGTGACGCGGACGCCGAGGATCTTCGAAAGCTCGGACAGAGCCTCGACCGGGTCGGGGAGTTGCTCTCGGATCTCACTGCGCTCGCCACGCAGGGCGAGGCGGTCGTCGAGACGGAGCCCCTTGACTTCCGGCGCGTGGCCGAACGCGCGTGGGAGACGGTTCCGACCGCCGACGCCGAACTGCGGTTCGACCGGACCGACGGCGGTGCGTCGCAGACGATACCGGCCGACGAGAGCAGACTCCGACAGCTCCTCGAAAACCTGTTCGAGAACGCCGTCGTCTACGGCGGTCCCGAGGTGACGGTGACGGCCGGTCGGACTCGAAGCGGGTTCTTTGTCGAGGACGACGGCGAGGGCTTCCCCGACGGAACGCCCCCTCACGAGTGCTTCGAAGCCGGCGTGAGCGAGCGCCGCGGCGGCGGCCTCGGCCTCGCCATCGTCAAGCAGATCGCGGCCGCCCACGACTGGACGCCCGCCGCAGAGCACGGTTCGACCGGAGGCGCGCGGTTCGTCTTCACCGAGTCGGCGACGGCCGCGGGACCGTCCGCGCAGCGCCAGCGGAGCGGCGACTGACGCAGTACCGCCGGCCTAACAAATTCTAAAATTTTCACACTTTTTGGACGACTGGTTCCGGTTCGTCACGCGTTCGCGGCTCGCGGCGGTCGTCCGCACATCCTTAAGAACCCCTCCGAGAGTTAGACACTCATGGTCACGAATCGCATCACGGTGTCGCTCGACGAGGACGCCCAGTCGGCGCTCGACGGCCTCACCGGGCGGACCGACAAGGCGCAGAGCGAGCTTGTCCGCGAGGCGCTCGTCTTCTACGCGGCTAACTTCGAGGCGGCGACGACCGACGCCGGGCCGAACCTCGAAGCCTACCACCAGATGCTGTCGAGCGGCGAGCACGTCCTCCTCGACGTGGACTTCCTGCACACGTTTCTCGACTACGTGGAGGACGACGACGGCGACCCGGACCCCGCGTTCCTCGACGCCGTCGACCGGGTCGCAGCGTTCCACGCCCACGAGTACCGCGACCGGTTCGAATCGCTGGGCGAACTCCTCGACTGGCTGTCGTTCTGCGGCTTTCTCACGGTCCGCGCCTCCGAGGGCGACACCTATCACGTCGTCTTTCCCACCGAGTCGGTCAAGTGGTTCATGTCGCGGTTCATCGCGCTCAGCACCGAGCAGTCCCCGTTCGACATCGAGGTCGAAGAGGGTGTCTCGAAGGTGCTTCTCACCGAGGTTCGGTGAGGTTCGAACCCCGCGCCGACCCGGTTCGGTCGCTGGTCTATACTCACCGCTGACTTCACACTCGTTCATACTCCTTCACACGCGTCCTCCCTGCCGTAAACGGCGTTCTCAACCGGGATTTATCAATCAGAGTTTGATACGCTAATCCACCTCACAGGTAGAACCATGAACTTCATCGAACGTCTGAAATCTATCGGCCCGGGCGCGATGGTCGCCGCCGCGTTCATCGGTCCCGGCACGGTCACGACCGCGAGCGTGACGGGTGCTCGATTCGGCTACGCGCTCGTCTGGACTATCGCCTTCTCGATTATCGCCACCATCGTCCTCCAGGAGATGAGCGCCCGACTCGGCCTCGTCTCCCGCGAGGGACTCGGCGAGGCGCTCCGGGGGCAGTTCGACAACCCCGTACTGTCCGGGGTGAGTATCGTGCTCGTCGTCAGTGCTATCGGCATCGGAACGGCCGCCTACGAGACCGGGAACATCCTTGGCGGCGCGGCCGGACTTGAGGGCTTGACCGGTATCAGCGCCAACCTTTGGGGGCCCGCGATGGGCCTCGTCGCCGGCGCCCTTCTGTGGTCCGGCAAGTACAAACTCATCGAGAAAGCGCTCGTCGGCCTCGTCTCCATCATGGCCGTCTCCTTCCTCATCGACGCCATTCTCATCGGTCCCGACCTCGGCGCGCTCGCCCGCGGGTTCGTCCCGAGCGTCCCGGAGGGGTCGGCGTTCCTCATCACCGGCCTCATCGGGACGACCGTCGTCGGCTACAACCTCTTTCTCCACGCCGGGAGCGTCCAAGAGCGGTGGGCCGGCCCCGAGGAGTTGAACGAATCGCGGGCCGACACGATTCTCTCTATCGTCCTCGGCGGCTTCATCACCATCTCGATTCTCGTCACCGCCGCGGCGGCGTTCCCCGTCGGGACGAACATCCAGAACGTCAGCACGATGGCCGAACAGCTCGAACCGCTCGTCGGCACGCAGGCGAAGGTGTTCTTCGGCATCGGACTGTTCGCCGCGGGCTTCACCAGCGCGACGACCGCTCCGCTGGCCGGCGCGTACGCGACGGCGGGGGCGCTCGGCTGGGACACCGACCTCAAGTCCACGAAGTTCCGCGCTGTCTGGGGCTCGATTCTGCTCGTGGGTATCGTCTTCTCCGCGGTCGGCTACAGTCCCGTGCAGGCCATCGTCTTCGCGCAGGTCGCAAACGGCATCCTCCTGCCCATCGTCGCCGTCTTCCTCATCTACGTGATGAACGACCGCGACATCCTCGGATCGTACGCCAACACCACGCCCCAGAACGTCGTCGGCGGGCTGGTGACGCTCGTCGTCGTCTGGCTCGGTCTCCGAACGCTCTATACGGTCGCGACCGATATGGGGGTGTTCTGATGGACGCAGAAACCCGCATCGGCGTCGACGTCGGCGGCACCTTCACCGACGTGGCGCTGTTGACACCCGAAGGTCGCCTCGTCACCGCGAAGGTTCCGAGCACGGACGACCAGAGCATCGGCGTCGTCCGCGGTATCGAGAAGGCCTGCGACGACGCCGGCATCGACCCGGCCGAGGTCGACGCGTTCACCCACGCGATGACCGTCTCCGTGAACGCCCTCCTCGAAGACGACGGGGCGAAGACCGCGCTCGTCACCACCGAGGGCTTCCGCGACGTGCTCGAAATCGGCCGACAGGCCCGCCCCGACCTCTACGACGTGACCGCCGACAAGCCCGCCCCGCTCGTCCCGCGCCGCCGCCGCTTCGAGGTGACGGAGCGGGCGACGGTCGACGGCATCCAGACCGAAGTCGACGAGTCGGAGGTCCGCGCGCTCGCCGACGACATCCGCGACGCCGGCGCGGAGAGCGTCGCCGTCTCGCTCCTGCACGCCTACCAGCACCCCGAAAACGAGCGCGTCGTCGCCGACGTGCTCCGCGAGGAACTCGACGCGCCCGTCTCCGCCTCCCACGAGGTGCTCGCCGAGTTCCGCGAGTTCGAGCGCACCTCGACCACCGCGGTCGACGCCTACGTGACGCCGGCCATCGACAGCTACCTCGGCCGCCTCGAATCGCGGGCCGCGGACCTCGGCGTCCCGGTCCCGAAAATCATGCAGGCCAACGGCGGCATCGCCCCGGCTTCGACCGTGCGCGAACACGCCGTGACGACCACGATGTCCGGGCCGGCGGCGGGCGTCGTCGGCGCGGCGGAGACCGCGACCGACTCCGGCGACGATCTCGCCGGCCTCGTCACCTTCGACATGGGCGGCACGTCGAGCGACGTGAGCCTCGTCCGCGACGGCGAGGTCGAGCGGACAACCGACGCCGAAATCAACGGCCGGCCAATCAAGACGCCGATGGTGGACGTGAACACCGTCGGCGCGGGCGGCGGGTCCATCGCGTGGGTCGACTCGGGCAACGCGCTCCGGGTCGGGCCGCGCTCGTCGGGCGCGAACCCCGGTCCGGCCTGCTACGGCCGCGGCGGGACCGACCCGACCGTGACGGACGCGAACGTCGTCCTCGGCTACATCGGCGGCAGCTCCGCCCTCGGCGGTGAACTCTCCTTGGACGTGGACGTCGCCCGCGACGCGCTCGCGGGGCTCGCCGACGAGACCGGACTGGACGACGCGCTCGCGGCCGCTCGCGGCGTCTACCGCGTCGCCAACGCCAACATGACGCGGGCGATTCGCGCCGTGACGGTCGAGCGCGGCCACGACCCGCGGCAGTTCGGCCTCGTCGCCTTCGGCGGTGCCGGCCCGATGCACGCCGCCGCGCTCGCCGAGAGCCTCGACATCGAGACCGTGATTGTTCCGCGGGCCTGCGGCGTCCTCTCGGCGTACGGTCTGCTCGCGGCCGACCAGAAACACGACTCGGTGCGGACGCTCCGCCGACCCCTGTCCGGCCTCGACGCCGCGGCGGTCGAAGCCGCCTACGACGACCTCGAAGCCGACACGCTCGAAGACGTGGCTGACCCCGACGACGCGGCGGTCCAGCGCGCCGCCGACCTCCGGTACGTCGGCCAGAGCTTCGAACTGACCGTCCCCGTCGGCGAGACGTTCGACGCCGAGGCGGTCGAAGCGCGGTTCCACGAGGCCCACGAGAGCGCCTACGGCTACCGCCTCGACGACCCGGTCGAACTCGTCAACGTCCGGGCGACCGCTGCGGTCGAACGCGACTCCCTCGACGTGACCTACCGCGGCGGCGGCGACGCCCGCAAGGACACCCGCGAGGCCTTCTTCGACGGCGCGTTCCGCGAGACGCCCGTCTACGACCGCGACGGCCTCGGCGCGGGGACGACCGTCGAGGGACCGGCCATCCTCGAACAGCACGAGAGCACCGTTGTCGTGCCGCCGGCGTGGGGTGGGACGGTCGGGGCCGACGGAACGCTCGTCCTGACCAATGGGGGTGACGGCGAATGAGCGACCGCGAGGTCGACCCCGTGACGCTCGAAATCATGCGCAACCAGTTCGAGAGCGTCGCCGAGGAGATGGGGCAGGTGCTCATCACCTCGTCGTACTCGCCGAACATCAAGGAGCGCCGCGACTGCTCGACGGCGCTGTTCGACGCCGACGGCCGCCTCGTCGCACAGGCCGAACACATCCCGGTCCACCTCGGCGCGATGCCCGAGGCCGTGGACACGGTCCTCGACTACGACCCGGAACCGGGCGACGTGTTCGTCCTCAACGACCCCTTCGAGGGCGGGACGCACCTCCCCGACGTGACGATGGTGTCGCCGCTTTCGGTCGACGGCGAGGTGCTCGGATACGCCGTCTCGCGGGCGCACCACGCCGACGTGGGCGGGATGACGCCCGGAAGCATGCCCGCCGGCGCGCGCGAAATCTATCAGGAGGGGCTCCGACTCCCGCCGGTCAGACTCGTCGCCGGCGGCGAGACCAACGACGACGTGCTGTCGCTGCTCCTCGCCAACGTCCGCAACCCCGGCGAGCGCCGCGCCGACATCCGCGCGCAAATCGCGGCGAACGAGCGCGCCGAGGAGCGACTGGCCGACCTCGTGGCGGACCACGGCCGGCCTCGCGTCCTCGCGGCGTTCGACGCCGTGATGGACTACTCCCGGAACCGCGTCACCGCGGAACTTCGCGACCTGCCGGACGGCGAGTACCGCGCCCGCGACGTGCTCGAAGGCGACGGCGTGACCGACGACGACATCCCCATCGAGGTGACCGCGACGGTCGACGGCGACACCGTCGCGTTCGACTTCGACGGCACGGCCGACCAGGTCGCCGGCAACGTCAACGCGCCGCTCGCGGTCGCGAAAAGCGCGGTGTACTTCGTCGTTCGATGCGTCACCGACCCCGAAATCCCGCCGAATCAGGGCTGTTACGACCCCATCTCGGTCGAAGTTCCCGACGGCTCGCTCCTCAATCCCGACGCCCCCGCGGCGGTCGTCGGCGGCAACGTCGAGACGAGCCAGCGCGTGACCGACGTGGTCTTCTCGGCGCTCGCCGACGCGGCCCCCGAGCGCGTTCCCGCGCAGGGACAGGGGACGATGAACAACCTGACCATCGGCAGTCGCGCCGGCGGTTCGGACGGCTTCACCTACTACGAGACCATCGGCGGCGGGTTCGGCGGCCGCGCCGGCGGCGACGGCATGGACGGCGTGCAGGTCGGGATGACCAACACGCTCAACACGCCGGTCGAGGCGCTGGAAGCCGAGTACCCGCTTTTCGTCGAGGCGTACGGCCTCCGTGAGGGAAGCGGCGGCCGCGGCGAGTTCCGCGGCGGCCTCGGCATCGTCCGGTCGGTCACGGTCGAGGCGGACGCGACCGTCTCGCTTCTCACCGAGCGCCGGCGGGTCGCCCCTCGCGGCATCGCGGGCGGCGAGGACGGGGCGACGGGACAGAACCTAGTCGACGGCGAGACAGTCCCGTCGAAGACGACCCGCGACGTGTCCGCCGGCACGACCGTCACGGTTCGGACGCCGGGCGGCGGCGGCCACGGCGACCCCGATGACCGCGACGCCGACGCGGCCCGTCGGGACCACGAGGACGGCAAGACGGAGTAGCGTCGGTCGGTCTGCTGGGCTTTGGTGCAGGGACACAGGGAGTCCTCGCCCCGCCGTAATCAGCCGTTATAGATATTCCACACCACTGATCACTCGTTCGATATTCAGTGTCGTAATCTCTTATGACGAGTTTTGGTCCGATGAAACTGTGCTCAGACGAATCCGCACAACAAATTCTACAATTTTTAAAATTTGTGGGCGGCCCCATCTGTCGTGTCAGGAATCAGGACTCGATAACCGTTATCTCCTCGACGGGCCACTGGCTGAGTAGTTCGACCCCGTCGTCGCGGACGACGACCATCTCCTCGACGCGGACGCCCTGTCTCCCCGCCGGCTCTTGGGTCTCGACGGCCATCGTCATCCCCGCCTCGATTTCGATGGGGTGGTCCGGCGAGAGGCCGCGCCAGATGAGCGGTACCTCGTACAGTTGAAGGCCGAGGCCGTGGGCCCAGTGATTGGTCGTCAACTGCCAGTGGTCGTCCGCGCCGTACCAGTCGGCGTGTTCGCCCGCCATGTCCGGGAACGCCGCCGCGATCTCGTCGGTAGTCTTCCCCGGCTCGATTTCGTCGAGGACGGCGTAGAGGTTGTCGCGAGCCGTCTCGTAGGCGTCGCGCTGTTCCTCGGTCGGTTCGCCCATCGAGAAGGTCCGGTAGTAACACGACCGGTAGCCGAGGTAGCCGACGTTGTAGAAGTCGGCGTAGACGAGGTCGCCGGGGCGAATCAGTCGGTCCGTGGTGTTCGCCTGATGCTTCGGCCACGTGTTCGGTCCCGACGTGAGGTACCCGCCCTGCGCCATCGCGCCGTGTCGCCAGAGTTCGCGGACGGCGTCGCCCCACACCTCCGACTCCCGCGCGCCCGGTTTCGCGTTCTCGACGATGGCCTGAAAGCCCGCCTCGCAGATGGCCGCGACCTGCCGCAGACACTCGATTTCGTCTTCGGTCTTGATCTTTCGGGCGTCCTCCATCACCGCCGCGCACTCGGCCGGCCGGGCGTCGATGCCCTTCGATTCGAAGGCGTCGAGCAACCCCGCGTGGCCGGTGTCGATACCCATCGCCTCGTTCGCGAGGCCGTACTCGTCGAGGGCGTCGACGACGGTCTGGGCCATCTTGTCGAGGAGGAACGAGCGGGCCGAGTCGCGGCCGGAAGCCCGCGGGACGTTCCCCAGTCCGGGACAGGCGTAGCGAACGTCGGTCAGCCACGGGCAGTTGTACCGCTGGTTGCTCGCGTGGTCGGCGGTGTCCCAGTGGACGACCGTGCCGTCTTCCAGAAGCAGCGAGTAGTGGTCCGCGCCCGACCCGCCGGTCATCGCCAACCCGGTCACGTACCGGATGTTCGGGTCGTCGATGAGGAGCATACTCCCGAGGCCCGCCTCGCGCATCCGCGAGAGGGCGCGGTCCTTCCGCACCTCGCGCATCCGCTTCACGTCGATGCGCTGTTCCCAGTCGACGGCCATCGTCCCGCGGGTCCCGCTCATGAACCCCCGCTCGTGGAAAGGCATACGCCCACCACTCGTGACTATCACATTAATTTGTTGTAGACGAGCGTTGGGAACATACCTCATGATTTATTGTCTCATACGTGAATCGGCAGGTGTACGCATGTACAAGCACGTAGCCCTGCTTGTCCGCAAGGCGGGGATGAGTCACGACGAGTTCGTCACGTACTGGCAGGACAACCACACGCCCATCGCCCGCGACATCGAAGGCGTCGTCCGCTACCAGACGGTCCTCCCCATCGACGCCGAGGCCTCCGAGTTCGACGGTCTCGCGGAACTCTACTTCGACGACCTCGGCGTCCTCCACGACGCGCTCGGCAGCGAGGGCTCGCGCGACTACGACCCGGCGAAGGGGACGGCGAGAGAAGCGAGGGCCGACGTGGACAACTTCCTCGACGTCGAGCGACGCCCTCGAATCATCGGCGAGGAGGTCGTCGAGAAAGACGAGACCGGCGGCGACACGACGGGACTCTACAAGCACTCGGCGTTTCTCGTTCGCAAAGACGGCATGAGCCACGACGAGTTCCTCGACCACTGGGCGAACACCCACGTCCCCCTCGCACGCGAGATTCCCGGCGTGGTCCGGTACGCCCGCGTCGTCCCGACCGATCCCGAACGCGCCGAGTTCGACGGCGTTGCAGAACTCTACTTCGAGAGCCTCGATGCGCTCCGGGCGGGCCTCGGTCACGAATCCTCGCGCGACTACGACCCCGACCACCCGAAGGCGAAAGCGCCCCGCGAAGATGTGGACAACTTCCTCTCCATCGACGACCGCCCGCGGTTCGTCGGCCGCGAGACGGTCCAGAAAGACGTGACCGGGGGCCGCTGAGCGATGTCGCGCGACTACCGCGCGCAGGTCGAGGCCGCCTTCCCCGAACTCGCCGACATCGAGGACGACGGCCTCCGCGACCGGGTCAGAGAGGCGTGGTGTCTCGGTCTCGCCCGCGGCGGTTGGCGCGACATCGAAGACATCCCCTACGCGTGGAACATCCACGAGGTGACGAACGCCGAGCACGTCCGCGGCGTGACGCGCATCGCCGTCGGCGCCGCCGAGGAACAGCGGGACTTCCACGGCGCGGACCCGGAGTTCGACGTGGTCCGCGCGGCCTGTCTCCTCCACGACGTGGGCAAGTGCTACGAGTACGTCGACTTCGTGGACGACGACGCGCTCGACGACCCCGACCCCGAGTACGCCAGCGGGGAGATTCCGCACTCGCTTTCGGGCTACGCCCTCGCCCACGAGGTCGGCTGCCCGCTCGCGGTCCAGCGCGCCATTCCCCACTTCATCGGCGAGATTCCGACCCGGACGCTCGAAGCCGAACTCGTCAAGAGCGCGAACTCGGCGTCCTCGAACGCCATCACGCAGGCCGCGATGGGAATCAGCCTACAGGAGTGGGTCGAACGGTACTCCCAGACCCAGTAGTCCGACGCGAACCGCCGCGACACTCGTCAGCATACCTATTACCCCGCGCTTCGTAGCTCGCGCCGATGTACGAGCGCGTCAACCTCGCCGACCTCGAACCGCACGACGTGGAGAACGCCGACGCCCGGGTCAAGGCCGTCGGCTACGAGCTTCGCCCGCGGAAGATGCGCCCGTCGGTCTGGTCGTTCGACGCGGGCGGGTCGGGACCGATGCACTACCAGCGCGAACAAGAAGAGCTGTATCACGTCCTCTCCGGCGCGTTCGAACTCGTCTTCGCCGGCGACGACGGCGAGGAGACCGACGCCCTCGACCTCGAACCGGGCGACTTCGTGGTCGTCTCGCCCGACGAGGTTCGGCAACTGCGCTGCGTCGAGGCGGGCGAGGTGTTCGTCGTCGGCGCGCCGAACGCGAAGGACGACGGCGTCGTCGTGGAGTGAGTTGGCGGCGCGCCCTCCGCACTCGTCGGAAACGCGACGAGTGCCGTGTTATAAGGGCGCTCGCGACAATTCGGTAGTATGGTCATTCCCGGTTACGACCCGGACGACCTCGACGACAGACTCGAGGAACTGCTCACAGAACGCGACCTCGCGGAGTATCTCACGCCCGACGAGCGCGAGCGCTACGACTCGGGCGAGAGCCTCGTCGACCTGCTGTCGCCCGACGATATCCGCGACCTGCTTGACGGTCCCGAGACCGAGGGTGCCGACGACGCTCGGCGGCCGTGACCGACTCCGCGGCGGCGTTTCGGCCGGTCGGACCTTGGCCCGTCGGGTCTCGGTTCAGACCGGCTCCAGTCCGTTTTCCTTCCGAAGCACGTTAAGGTAGTCGCGGAACCCGGATTCGAGGTCGTACTCCGGGTCGTAGCCGAGGTCGGCTTGCGCCTTGGTCATGTCGAGTTCCTGGGTCCACGGGAGTTCACCCTCGTCGGAGACCGTGAGGTCGGCGTCGGGGAGGAGGCGCTTCACGGTCTCCGCGGCCTCCCGAACCGTCGCCAACTCCCCGCGGACGTTGTAGACGCGTTGGGTGAGGGCGTCTTCGGGCGCGAACGTCGCCTTGCGGAACGCCTGCGCGATGTCGCGGACGTGTTGCCAGTCGATAACCTGGTCGCCGTAGTCGACGCTGAAGGGCTCGCCGAGCGCCGGTTTTTCGACGATGTTCGCGAGGAACGCGGACCCGCCGGTCTTGCGGTACGGGCCGTAGGCGACCGTCGGCCGGAGCGCGACGTGCGAGACGCCGAAGTCCTCGTAGTACACTCGGGCCTGATGCTCGTTGTACTCCTTGGTCGCCCCGTAGAGCGTGTCGGGGTAGACGAGGTCGGACTCGGTCACGAAGTCGTCACCGTAGTTCGCGGGCGGGGCGTACACCGCCGCCGACGACGCCCACGCGACGCGCTCGACCTGCTCGGGGAGGGCGCGCGCGGCCTCGAAGACGTTGTTCGTCCCCTGGACGTTCACGTCGAGCGCGGCCCGCGGGTTCTCCCGCGCCGTCGTCGTCAGGAGCGCCGCGAGGTGGACGATGTGCGTCGCGCCGGTCTCTCGCACCGCGCGGAACACGTCGGTCGGGTCGGTCACGTCGCCACGGCGTATCGTCACGTCGTCCGCGACGCCGAGTCTGTCGAGGATGCGCGGGTCGGTCGAGCGGTCGTAGGCGACCACGTCGTGGCCGGTCGCGACGAGGTCCGACGCGACGTACGAGCCGATGAAACCGGTCCCACCCGTAACCATCACGGTCGATGATGACATGCTATCGTAGTTCTACCTGCGCGCGAGAAAAGTGTTTCCCGGGGAGCGGACCCCGAGAGGGTCGTCGACGGCCGACTCGTCACCGCGTGCTACTCGTGAAGTCCGCCGACCGACGCGTAGAACGACGACTGGAGCGTCGCGGCCATGTCCTGACTGCGGTCGATGCGGGCGTCGATGACCGTCGGGAGGTTGTGCGTCTTCGCATCGGCGAGCGCGTCGCCGAGTTCCCCCGGCGTCTCGACACGGACGCCCGTCGCGCCGAACGCCTCAGCGACCCGCGCGAAGTCCGTGTCGTGGAACTCGACGCCCGCGATGTCGTCGGGCGCGTGCTGCATCTGTCTGACCATCCCGAGGCTGGTGTCGTTGAGGACGACGAACGTCGGCGCGACACCGTGTTCGACCGCCGTCTCGACGCTCGTCATCGTCATGGCGAAGCCGCCGTCGCCCGCGACGCCGACGACGTGCTTGTCGGTTGCCAGCGCGGCCGACACCGCGGCGGGCGTCGCCCAACCCATGCCGCCGACGCCGCCGGAACCGTAGTACGTCTGCACGGCGGGCACCTGCAGGTAGTTGAGCAACCAAAAGCGGTTGTTGCCGGAGTCGGCGGTGACGATGGTGTCCTCGTCGACGACGCGCTCGATTTCCTTGACGGCCCGCTGGGGGAGGATTGGCGCGGCGTCTGACTCGCATTCGGGCGCGTGGAACGACTCGCGGGCCTCCCGCGCTCGGTCCTCGGCCCAGTCGTTGCCAGTGCCGGCGGCGGCCGCGAGTTCGCGCAGCGATTCGGACGCGTCGCCGATGAGTCCCACGTCGGCGGGGTAGACCCAGCCGGCGTTCCGCGGGTCGATATCGGCGTGGATAATCGTCTGCTCGTCGGGGCGGATGAAGTCGGGGGCCTGCCAGTTGGTGTCCATCGGGTTCATGCGACAGCCGACGACGAGGAGCGCGTCGGCCTCGCTGACGAGTCGGTTCGCGCCCTCGTGACCGAACGAGCCGATGACGCCGCCGGCGAGGCGGTGCGTCTCGGGGAACGTCGATTTCCCGAGGTAGGAGGTGACGACCGCGGCTTCGTAGGCCTCGGCGACCGCCGCCAGTTCGTCGTACGCGCCCGACGCGTGGACGCCGTTGCCCGAGACAATGACCGGTCGCTCGGCCGCGTCAAGCGCTTCGACAGCGGCGGCGACGTCGCGCGCCGTCGGCGCGGCGGTCCACGTTCTGGTCTGCGTCTCGTCGTCCCAGACCGGTGGCACGGACTCGTCGGGGAACGCCTCGGTGACGGCGTCGCCGTCGAGGACGACCGCCGTCGGACCGGGCCGGCCGGCGACGGCGTGTTTGAATGCGAGTTGCAGGCTCCGGACCGTCTCGGTCGGGGTCCGCGGGAACCAGTGTTCCTTCGTCACGGCGTCGAGAATCTTCGGGAGTTCGAGGCCGCCGTAGTCGCCGCGGGACTGCTGGTAGGGCGCGAGCGTCGAGTAGTTCCCGCGCTCGGAGGCCTCGGTGATGACGACCATCGGCGACGAGGCAAGGCGCGCTTCCATCTGTCCGATGAGGCCGAGGCTTCCTATCCACGGCCCCTGTCCGGCGAGAACACCCGGTTCACCAGTCAACCGACCGTGCATCTCGGCCATGACGCTCGCCTCGCGCTCGTCGCGGGGGCGCACGAGGTCGATGTCCGACTCGGGCAGCAGGTCGAACAGTTCGATGACGCGGCCGCCGGGGTAGCCGAAGATTCGCTCGACGCCGAGCCGTTCGAGGCTCTCGACGAGTCGTTCGCTCGTGTTCATGGATTTAGGACCTGTCGAGGTGGACCGTCTCCTCGACGTAGAGCGTCGGCCCCCGTTCCATGTCGGCGAACGACGCTGCGTCGGCGTTCACGCGCTGGCCGACCTCGGAGTCGAACGCCGCCTTCAGGGCGGCCATGTCCTCGAAGTAGAGTTCGACGATACCGTCGTACTCGGACCGCTCGGGGTCGGTCGGGACGCTCGTCGCGTACTTCACGAGCCCCGGAAGCTCCCTCGCGAGGTCCGCGTGGCTCCCCCGCCACCGCTCGACGAACTCCTCGTGCGTGTAGTCGTCGTCCCGGACGAGCATATTTACCAATTTAATCATGCACGTCTGCTATCCAATCGGACGCTACTTTGCTCTATCGCCGACTCGCGGTTCGAGCGGCCGTTAGAGGCGTTCGAACGAGTGGAACTACCGTTCGAACTGTTCGAACAAGATTTATCACGAACGAACACCGAAGATAGGTGATGACAGACGACGAACAGCGCCGACCGGTGACGACGGCCGCCACGTCGCTCGGTATCCTCGAACAGCTCAAATCAGGGGGCCCGATGGGGCCGACGGGGCTCGCCTCGGAGCTCGGGTTGGCCAAGAGCACGGTCCACCGGCATCTGAAGACGCTCGAACGCGAGGGGTTCGTCGTCCCCGGCGACGACGGCTACCGGGTCGGCCTTCGGCTCCTCGACTTCGGCATCTACGCGCGCAACCAGCACCAGCTGTACGAGGTGGCCAAGCCGAAACTGGACGAACTCGCCGAGCAAACCGGCGAGAAAGTGTGGTGTGTCACGGAAGAACAGGGCCGTGGGTTCCACCTCTACGGCGCGGCCGGCGCGCACTCGGTGCGGACGCCGGCCCGGGAGGGGACGCGCTCGTACCTCCATCAGCTCGCCGCCGGCAAGGCCATCCTGTCGGCGTTCTCGGACGAGCGCGTCCGCCACATCGTCGACCGACACGGCCTCCCGGCGAAGACGCCGCAGACGATAACCGACTCGGACGCGCTCTTCGAGGAACTGGCGACGATTCGCGAGCGCGGGTTCGCGCTCAATCGCGAGGAAATCGTCCCGAAACTCCACGCCGTCGGCGTCGCCGTCACCGACAACGAGGGCCACCCCGTCGGGGCGATAAGCATCTCGGGACCCTCGAACCGGCTTCGAGGTGACCGACTGACCGGCGACCTCGCCGACCTCCTCCTCGGCGCGGCCAACGAGGTCGAAATCAACCTCAACTTCTCTTGACCCGGTGTCTCGTCCCGCCGGTGCACCGAGTATGCGGAACGTTCGTTCGAATCATTCGAACTCACTCAGCGGACGCTCTCTCGTACGAAGTCCGAGAATCGCGCTTTCGAGGTGCTGAGACGACGATTCAATTCCGGTGATTTTTGTTCGAACTACTCGAACATATTGTGTTATATGCTTATTATATTATTGTAGATTGACGCGATGGGAACGCGAGTAATTACAAAATTACACCTGTCACGGACTGTGGCGTGGGAGACGAACCATCCGTCTGCTGTCCGGTGGACCGGACACGTCGTCGTTGGGCCTCGTTTGTCCCGAAACCATCGTTTATCCGTAATTCGAGACTCGGTGTTCGGTTCGTGCTCGAGACGGCCTCGATAGCGACTGCTGATACGACGGCGTAACTCGATTACTGACTCGCGTTCGAAAGGACGGAACGCTCGGTCCACCACCGCTGCGCCCCCGATTCGGCCTCGATCGCGGGCGGGTCGCTCCCGAAGACGTGTTCGCGTCGTGAAACTAGCGCTCGTGCCTGCGCTGCGAGTTCTCGCCCGACGATCGCGGCGGTTCCGAAGCTGTTCGAGCAGTTCGAACGGCACGGTCGAGGGGTCTATCGCTCGCGCTCGTGCCATTCGGGTTCGCGGTCCTCGAAGAACGCGTCGATACCCTCGTCCTTGTCTGGCGAGCCGAACAGTTGGGCGAACAGTTCCGCCTCGTACTCGATGCCCTGTTCGAGGTCCGTCCGCGACGCGGCCTTGACGGCCTTCTTGGCGAACTCCAGGGCCACGGGGCTCTTCGTCGCCATCTGCTCGGCGAGTTCGTACACCCGGTCGTCGAAGGTATCGTCGCCGTGGACCTCCTCTACGAGGCCGATGTCCGCGGCCTCCTCGGCGGAGATGAGCTCGCCCGTCAGGATGAGCCGCATGGCGTGTCCCTCGCCGACGAGACGCGCGAGTCGCTGGGTGCCGCCCCCGCCGGGCATGATGCCGAGGTTGATTTCGGGTTGGCCGAGTTTCGCCCGCTCGTGGGCGATGCGCACGTCGCAGGCCTGCATCAGTTCGCAGCCGCCGCCGAGGGCATGGCCGTTCACGCGGGCAATGACCGGCTGTCGGAGGTCGTCGACGCGCTCGTACACTCGCGGGCGCTTGCTCGCCTCGCGCTGTTCGAGCATATCGCGCTCGCGGAGCTCCGTTACGTCCGCGCCGGCGACGAACGCCTTCGCCTCGTCGGAGCCGGTGAGGACGACGACGCGGGCGCTGCTCTCTTCGATGGCGTCGAGGACGCGCTTGAGTTCTGCCCGGAGCGTCGCGTTGAGCGCGTTCCGCGCGTCGGGGCGGTTCAGCGTCACGGTGACGACGCCTTCGACACGGTCACCGACGACGGCGTCGACCGTCTGGCACTCGGCGTCGACCGACTCGATGGTCGGCGTTCCGCCGTCGGCTCGGGGGCCGCCCACCTCTCGGTCGTCGGTGTTCGGGCTGTCGGCGCTCGGGTCGTCACCGCTCATCGGTCCATCACGTCCTCGCTCGCGCCGACGATTTCGCCGTCTTCCCAGACGTAGAAGCCCTCGCCGGTCTTCTTGCCGAGCTTGCCGGCGCGGACCTTTCGCTTGAGAATCTGCGGCGGGCGGAAGCGCTCGCCGAGTTCCTCGCGCAGGTACTCGAGGATGTCGAGTCGAACGTCGAGGCCGACCACGTCGCCGAGTTCGACGGGTCCCATCGGGTGGTTGTAGCCGAGTTCCATCGCGGTGTCGATGTCCGCGGGCGACGCGACGCCCTCCTGAACCATGCGCATGGCCTCGACGCCGAGGGCGACGCCGAGCCGCGAGGAGGCGAAGCCGGGCGAGTCACCGACCTCGACGGCCGTCTTATCGATGCCCTCGACGAACTCTGTGGCGAACACCAGCGTCGACTCGCTGGTCTGTTCTGCGACGACGACTTCCACGAGCCCCATGATGTGGACCGGGTTGAAGAAGTGGAGTCCGAGGCCGCGCTCGGGACGTTCGAGGGCGCTCAGTATCTCGGTCACGGAGAGCGACGACGTGTTCGACGCGATGACGGCGTCATCGTCGACGAGGGATTCGACCTCCGCGACCGTCTCGCGCTTGAGTTCCATGTCCTCGGGAACCGCCTCGACGACGAGGTCGGCGTCGGCGACCGCCGCCTCCAGCGAGGTCGTCCCCGAGAGCCGGTCGAGCGTCGCCGCCATCTCGTCGGGCGTCACCTTGTCGCGGTCGACGCCGCCCCGGAGGTTCGACTCGATGGCGTCCAGTCCGTCTTCGACGTACGCCGCTTCGATGTCACGCATCGTCACCTCGTGACCGGCCATCGCGGCCACCTGCGCGATGCCGTGGCCCATGGTTCCCGCACCGAGTACACTCACTTGCATCACCGAAAGGGGTTCGGGAACCATCATAATCGTTTGCCCTCGTTAGGACCGGGCCGACCCCGACAACTCCGGCGGTGTCCTAACCTACCGTCGTGCCGCGATCGGGACGACCTTGAACCCGTATCTGACGACGCCCTCCTGCTCGTAGATGCGGCGCGGGACGGCCCCGACGCGGTCGCCGATTGCGGGCGTTCCGGCGGGCGAGTGGACGACCTGCGCGGGCGCGCTCACGGCTCGGCCGTCGGCCTCGCCGCCCTCGCCGCCCGGCCCGTCGAAGGCGACGACGGCGACCGGGAACGACCCGGCGCGCTGCTGTTGCTCGACGAACTCCGGCGGCGCGCCCCCCTGTCCGATAGCGGTCGCGGCCTCGACGGTCCCCGTTCCCGGGAGCGTCACGTCGTCGTACTCCGCGAGCGCTCCGCACTCGGCGCACGCGCCCTCTGGCGGGAACGAGAGCGCGCCGCACTCGGTACACTCGCCGGCGACGAGGCGGTGGCGCTGTGGAATCGTCCGCTTCCACGCCGGCACGCTGACGTACGCGCCGCCGCCCGCCGGCTCCTCGCCGGTGATGGTCCCGCGCCGCCGGAGCGCCTCCGCGTAGGTGAGTTCCACGTCGCCGTCGAGGGCCGCTTCGACCGGGACGGCGGAGGTGGCGGAGGTGGCGGAGGCGGCGGAAGCGGCATCTGACACCCCCGTACTGAGCACGAGCGCGGTCGCACCCGCACCGCCGCCGTAGCCGACGAGAAGTACCGAGGTCGCGGGGGACTGCCCATCCGACTCGTCGCCTCCCGCGTCGCCCGCGGAGTCGAGCGCCGACGCGAGTCCGAGAAACGGCCCGGCGGCCCCGGCGTCACCGGTTCGTGAGACGACGCTCCCGGCTGCGATTCGCGCCGGTTCGACGCCGAGCGCGTTGGCCGCGCGGTACGGGAGTTTCCCGTCCGGCGCGGTGAGCGCCACGGCGTCGGGGTCCAGTTCGGCGGCGTCGACGCCGAGGGCCTCGACCGCCCCGGCGACCGCCCGCGTGTAGGCGTCGCGCTCGTACTGCGTGACGCCGATGGACTCCGTCTCGGCGCTCCCGAACTCTCGGAACCGCGTGCCGGGCGCGGGGTCGCCGAACTCGCCCACGGCGTCAACGACGAGCGGTCCGTCTTCGGCGAGGACGAGCGCGGCCGCCCCTGCCCCGGCACCGGCTGCCTCGTCGCTTTCGGGCGCTCCTCGCGGGCTGTCGGCGACGACGACGAGTGCCGGACTGCTCGCGCCGTCGCCCACGTTCTGTGTCGCCTCGCTCGTCGCCGCCAGCGCCACCGCGCCGGCGCGGGTGCTCCCGCTGAACTGCCGGGTCGGAACCGACGGGCCGACGCCGAGGAGTGAGGCCAGCCGGACCGCGCTTTCTTCCTCGTCGTTCGGCGGCGTCGTGGTCGCAAGGGCGAGGTGGTCGATGTCACCGGCGTCCACCCCGGCCGCGCGGAGTGCGCGTTGGCCCGCCTCGGTCGCCATCGTCAGGGTGTCTTCGTCGGCATCGGCGACGGCGACCCGTTCGACGCCCGGCGCGCCGCCGTTGCCCCACGCCTCGCGGTAGGCCGACGCGGGGAGGTACAGTCGGGGAACGTATGCGCCGACGCCGGCGATTCCGAGGGTCGTCCGAGTCGGGCCGTCGGCGCTCATAGCGCCCCTCCTTCGAGGACGTGGACGACGGCGGCACCGCCCGACCCGCCGACGTTGTGGGTGAGGCCGACGTTCGCGCCCGCGACTTGCCTGTCCCCTGCCCGTCCGGCGAGCTGTTTGTACGCCTCGACGACCTGCCCCGCGCCCGTCGCGCCGATGGGGTGGCCCTTCGACTTCAGGCCGCCGGAGGGGTTGACGGGCAACTCGCCGCCGAGTTCGGTCGCGCCCGAATCGACCAGTTTGGGCGCGTGCCCGCGCTCGCAGAGGCCGAGGTCCTCGTACGCCAGCAACTCGGCGATGGCGAAGCAGTCGTGGACCTCCGCGAAGTCCACGTCGTCGGGGCCGAGACCGGCCATCTCGTAGGCGGCCGCGGCGGCCCGCTCGGACGATTCGACGGCGGTGTAGCTGTCGCGCTGGAAGAGGCCGACGCGCTCGGAGGCGGCACCCACGCCCGCGACGCGGACCGCGTCGTCGCACGCGCTCGCCACGTCCTCGCTGGCGACGAGAACCGCGGCCGCGCCGTCGGAGGTCGGACAGCAGTGATAGAGGTTCAGGGGGTCGGCCACGACGGGCGCGCTCCGCGCGTCGTCGAGCGAGCATTCGAAACCGAGGTGCGCCTTCGGGTTCTTCGCGCCGTTCGCGTGGTTCTTCACGGCGACCTTCGAGAAGTGGTCCGGGGAGGCGTCGTAGGCGTCGAGGTACGCCGAGGCCATCTGGGCGTAGACGCCCGCGAACGTCGTCCCGGTGAGCCGCTCCCACTCCGTCTCGCCGCTGACGCCGAGCCAGTACTTCGCCACGTCGCCGCTCATGTCGGTCATGACCTCGTAGCCGCCCGCGAGGGCCACGTCCGCCATCCCGCTTTTGACCGCCTGCACCGCCTGTCTGACCGCGTAGCCGCTCGCGGCGCAGGCGTTTTCGATTCGGGAACAGGGGACGCCGTGGAGTCCGACGTGCTCCGTCACGGCCGGCCCCGATAAGCCGAGTTGCCGCCCGCCGACACCGAGCGACCCGACGACGGCCTCGTCGATATCGGCCGCCTCGACGCCGCCGGCGCTCCCCAGCGCCTCCTCGAACGCGGTCGCGAACAGCGACCGATAGCTCTCGTCCGGAAACGCGCCGTACTTCGATTGGCCCGCTCCGACGATGTATGCGTCTCGCATGATAGTCGATTACGTATCCCTCGCGAAATAGGTTCGCCCCGCAGTGCAGTCGGGTGACCGCATCATTTTTATCATATTCTATCATCGAGTTCAAACGTACATGGTATTCGATAGCACGGAGACCGCCTCGCGGGAGGAACTCCGCGAGGTGCAGGATGGTCGCCTGCGGGAGACGGTTCGGAACGCGTACGAGAACGTCGAGTTCTATCGCGAGACGTTCGACGAGGCCGGACTCTCGCCCGCGGACATCGGGAGCGTCGAAGACCTGTCGAAACTGCCGTTCACGACGAAGGAGGACTTCCGCGACCACTACCCCACGGGGATGTTCGCGGTCGACATGGACGACGTGATTCGCGTCCACGCGTCGTCGG
Source organism: Haloferax sp. Q22 (assembly GCF_001482285.1). Classification (GTDB taxonomy): domain Archaea; phylum Halobacteriota; class Halobacteria; order Halobacteriales; family Haloferacaceae; genus Haloferax. Next base: position 89,475 of record NZ_LOEP01000009.1, read on the forward strand.
GTACGACCGGCAAGCCCAAAATCGTCGGCTACACCCGCGAAGACCTCGACGTGTGGAGCAAGGCCGTCGCGCGGTGTCTCGTCGCGGCCGGCGTCGGTTCGGACGACGTGGTTCAGAACGCCTACGGCTACGGCCTGTTCACCGGTGGTCTCGGCCTCCACCAGGGCGTCGAGGAACTCGGCGCGACGGTCATCCCCATCGGCGGCGGCAACACCCAGCGACAGGTGGAACTGCTCTCCGACCTCGGAAGCGACGTCATCGCGTGTACCCCGTCGTACGCGCTCTATCTCGCCGAAGTCGCAGACGACATGGGAATCGACATCCGCGACCTGCCGCTTCGGACGGTCATCTTCGGCGCGGAGCCCTGCACCGAACCGATGCGAAACGAAATCGAAGCGCGACTCGGCGTGACCGGCATCGACATCTACGGCCTCTCGGAAATCGTCGGCCCCGGCGTCTCCGTCGAGTGCGAGGCGCAGGACGGCCTGCACATCTGGGAGGACTACTTCTACCCCGAGGTGGTCGACCCGAACACGGGCGACCCCGTCGAGGAGGGCGAGGAGGGAGAACTCGTGTTGACGACCCTCGCGAAGGACGCGTTGCCGGTCCTCCGGTATCGGACGGGCGACCTGACCACGCTGGACTACGGTACCTGTGAGTGCGGCCGAACCTGCGTCCGCATGGACAACATCACGGGCCGGTCGGACGACCTGATAATCGTTCGCGGCGTGAACTTCTACCCGAGCGAGATCGAGTCGGTCGTCCTCGAGTTCGACGAAATCGCGCCGCACTACCGCATCGACCTCCGCCGCGAGGGGACCCTCGACCGGGTCGAAATCACGGTCGAACTTGTCGAGGAGTTCGGCGGGTCGCTGTCGGACCTCGAAGGGCGGATTCAAAAGCGGCTCTCGAACGTGCTCTCGTTTACGCCCGACGAACTGAATCTCGTCGAGTACGGCGACATCGCGCGCACCGAGGTCGGAAAGGTCCAGCGCGTCTACGACCACCGCGGCCAGTAACGCGCGCCGTCAGCGACCGCCGGGCTTGTAGACGCGCCCCCGAAACGTCGCGATTCGCTCGCCGTCCCCGCCGGAGACGACGACCTCGTACTCCGCGGTCCGTCCCCCGAGGTGCGTCTCCCGGGCGACCGCGCGGAGCGTCTCGCCCACCTCGGCGGCCGCGAGGTACGAGATGTTCGTCTCCAGTGCGAACGCGGCGTCGCCGTGGCTGTTCGAGGCGGCCGCGAAGGCCGCGTCCGCGAGGCTGTACACCGCGCCCCCGTGGGGTGTCCCGTGGAAGTTCAGGTGGTCTTCGGCCACGGTCAGCGTCGTCTCCGCGTACCCGTCGCCGACCTCGGCGAGGTCGATGCCGACGCGCCCGCAGTAGGGGTCGTTCGAGGCGCGCTCCCGTATCTCCGCGTAGTCGTCTTGCTCCGACATGCGACCACACGTCGTCCTGCGCTCCCCAAGTAGACATCGACTGTCAGGAAAGATAGGTATGTAAACTACTTTATCTGCTGGCGGTGACGGTGAGGTATGGCATACAGCTACGAACCGCACTACTTCGAGGACTTCGAGGAGGGCAAAGAGTTCCAGAGCGTCGGTCGCACCGTCACCGAGGCGGACTTCATGATGCACTCCGCGCTCTCGGGCGACTGGACCGAACTCCACACGAACAGCGAGTACGCGGAAGACACCCAGTTCGGCCAGCGAATCGCCCACGGGCCGATGACGTTCGTCCAGTCGACCGGCTTCGTGTACCGGTCGGGCATCGTCGAGCGCACCGCCATCGCCTTCCTTGGGATGAACTACATGGACCTGCCGAACCCGGTGTTTATCGGCGACACGCTCTCGCAGACGATGGTCGTCTCGGAGCGGAAGGACCTCGGGAGCCGCGACGACGCCGGCTTGGTCGTCCTCGAAATCGAGATGACGAAGCAGGACGGTACCGTCGTCCTCGAAGGCGACATGAAGTTCCTCATCAAGACGAAGTCGGCCGCAGAGTAAGGCGGCTTCCCGACCCCTGGACTCACGAATCTAACCGCTCGCCGTGGACGAACAACGCGTCGTCGGCTCCCTTCTCGCCGTAGTCGTCGTGGTACTCCATCAACTGAAAGAGCGCGCCGGTCGGGTTTCGCGGCGAGACGAACGCCTCGGTCCAGCCGTCTTCCACCGCGTACCCCACGACACGCTCGCCCGCGGTTTCGAGGGCGGCGACCATCGCGTCGATGTCCGACACCTCCAGCGTGACGTGGTGGAGGCCGGGGCCGTGCTCGTCGAGGAAGGTCGTCAGAAACGATTCTCCGTTGACGGGCGCGACGAGTTCGATTCTGGAGGCGTCGCCGAGGACGTAGGTCGCCCACTCGAACGAGCCGTCCGCGACCGTCTCGCGGTGGACGCGCTCGCAGCCGAGCGCGAACAGCGTCGGCTCGGCGGCCTCGACGTCATCGACTGCGATTCCCACGTGGTCGACGCGCGCGGCCGGCGGCGCCGGCTCCGTCGCGGCCGCGGTCGTCGAATCCGAGGGTACCGAGTCGTCGGGACTCATCTCTGACGAACTCGGTGTTCCTAACTATTAATAGCTAAGGTACGAACGCAGAGTCATGGAACTCGGGACGGGACTGTTCACCTGCCAACGGCGGCCGGACGACGACCGGCCGATGGCCGACCTGTACGACGAGATGCTGACGCTCGGTCGCGAGATAGACGACGCGGGCCTCGACAGCGCCTGGGTGTCCGAACACCACTTCATGCCGGACGGCTACCTCTCGGGGACGATGCCCGCGCTCGGGGCGCTCGCGGCGGCGACCGAGTCGGTCGAACTCGGCACGTGTATCGCGCTCGCGCCGCTGTACGACCCGATTCGGCTCGCAGAGGACGCGGCGACGGTCGACCTCATCTCGGGCGGGCGAACAACGCTCGGCCTCGCAATCGGCTCGAACCCCCGCGAGTTCGACGCCTTCGGCGTTCCGCGAGACGAGCGCGTCGACCGCCTCGCCGACACGGTCTCTCTCCTCCGCGACTCGTGGTCAGACGGTCCGATAGCGCACGAGTCGCCGTTTCACGAGGGTGCGACCGGTGTCGACGTGACGCCCAAACCGGCACACGACGTGCCCCTCATGCTCGGCGGCGCGGCCAAGCCCGCGGTTCGCCGGGCGGCCCGGACGGCGGACGCGTGGTGCGCGCCGTCGTCGCTCTCTCTCGGCGGCCTGCGCAAGCGCGTCGAGGACATCCGGAGCGTCCGGGAGGCCGAGGGACTCGACGGTGAGTTCACGATATACGTCCTCCAACACGGTTTCGTCGGCGACTCGAAGGCCGAGGCGTGGGACGCGATGAGAGACGGCTACCTCTACCTCCAGCGCCGGTACGCCGAGATATTCTCCGGCGACGAGGTCCCCGAACTGTCCGACGAGCGCCGGGCGGAACTCAAAGCACAGGCCATCTTCGGCACGCCCGACGACGTGGTCGCGGAACTCGACCGCTACCGCGACGCTCTCGGCGACGACATCCACTTCATCTTCCGCACCTACCACCCCGGAATCGGCACCGACCGGATGGTCGAGTGCGTCCGCCGACTCGGCGACGAGGTCCGTCCGCGACTCGCCTGAGAGGGACGAATCAGTAGTTCAGGGCCGAACGCGACGTTCTTGTCGCCGTCGAAACGCAAACATTTAAACGTGAAGTTTTTCATGTTACATGTGAACATACACACCATGAGAGACGATTGTTCAGCGGACAGCGGCGCACAGCCGCGTCCGTCGCGGCGACGGTTCGTACAGGCGGCTGGGTTGGCGGGCGTGACCGGGCTGACGGGCGTCGCCGGCTGTCTCGGTGGCGGTGGGGGCGGCGGGTCGAACGCCATCACCTATGGAGTGATTAGCCCGATGACCGGCCCGTACGGCGGCCTCGCGGTCGGCCAGCGAAACGGGGCCGAGTTAGCGATACGGCACGTCAACGAGAACGCGGACATCGACGTGGAGATAACGGGCGTCTACGAGGACACCGAGGCGGACCCCTCGACCGGCCGGCGGAAGGCGCAGTCGGTCGTCGAACAGGACGGGGCGTCGTATCTCATGGGCGCGATATCGTCCAGCGTCGCGCTCGCGCTCAACGAGTTCGCGGCCGAAGAGGAGATTATCTACAACCCCGGCGGGGCCGCGGTTCCAATCACGGGGTCGAACTGCAACGAGTGGGTGTTCCGCGCCGAGACGAACACGGCGCAGATGGCCGAAGCCGTCTCCGACTACACCGCCGAGAACCTCGGCACCAAGGTGTGGTTCCACATCGCCGACTACGCCTACGGCGAGTCGGTGATGCAGCGCGTCGAGCGCCGCATGCGCGACGGCCACGACATCGAAGTCGTCGGCCGGAGCCGCTCGCAACTCGGCTCGACCAACTACAACTCCTACGTCAGTCAAATCGCCAACTCCGACGCCGAGGTGGCGGTTCTCGGCATGACCGGCGGTGACCTCATCAACTTCGTCAAGCAGGCGGCGAGCCAGGGGCTCAAAGAGAGCGTGAACCTCATGTCGCCGACGATGACGTTCTCGGTCGTCCGCGGCGCGCTCGGCGAAGCCGCCTACGGCACCTACGGCGGAGTTCGCTACCTGCCGACGCTCGAAACGGGCGACAACCAGTCGTTCGTCGAGGCCTACCGGAGCGAGTACGACTCTCTCCCGGACAACTTCGCGCGGGCCGCGTACATGTCCATCCGGATGACTGCGCGGGGCATCGCGGAGGCCGGGTCGACCGACCCCGCGGAGGTCAAGGAGGTGCTCCCGGGCCTCGAAATGGACACGATTCTCGGGCCGAACCAGTTCCGCGACTGCGACCATCAGGCGATGAACCCGGTGTGGCCGGGCGAACTCGTCGCGCCGGACGGTGGGAGCGGTCCCGCGACCGTCGAACTCGGCGAGATGATCGCCGGGGCGGACGCGCTCCCCGACTGCGGCGAACTCGGCTGCTCGCTCTAGCATGTCGGTCGCTAGTGCCGTCGCCGAACAGGTCCTCAACGGGCTCGTCGTCGGGATGGTGTACGTCCTGCTCGCGGCCGGACTCTCTATCATCTTCGGCGTCATGGACGTCATCAACTTCGCCCACGGCGAGCTGTTCGCTCTCGGCGCGTACTTCGCGTTCGCCATCGCCGGCCCTCTCGGCGGCGCGGGCTTCTGGGTCGCGCTCGTCGTCGCGCCCCTCCTCGTCGGCGTCGTCGGGATGGGCATCGAGCGGCTCACCGTCAAGCGGCTGTACGGCCGCGACCCGCTGTACCACATCCTCCTGACGTTCGGGCTCGTCCTCATCATCAACGACCTCATCACGTCGGTGTGGGGCAAGTCCGCCCAGCCGTTTCCGGTTCCCTCGGTCCTCGACCAGCCGGTCGCGCTGTTCGGGTTCAACTACTCGCTGTACAACTACGGCATCATCGTCTTCGGCTCGGCGCTGGCGCTCGGCACGTGGCTCCTGTTGAACCGCACCCGCTTCGGGATGATAATCCGCGCCGGCTCCGAGGACCGCGAGATGGTCCGTACCCTCGGCATCAACATCGACCGCTACTACACTCTGACGTTCGGGTTCGGCGCGGCGCTCGCCGGCGTCGCCGGCATCGTCCTCGGCGCGTACCAGAACGTCAGCCCGACGATGGGGAGTTCGGTCATCATCCCGGCGTTCGTCATCGTCGTTCTCGGCGGCCTCGGGTCGTTCCGCGGGGCCGTGGTCGGCGGTCTGTTCGTCGGTCTCGTCCAGACGTTCGCCCGGACGTACACGCCGTTCTTGGAGGGACTCATCGTCTTCCTGCTCATGATTGCCGTGCTCGTCGTCAAGCCGACGGGGCTGTTCGGCACGAGCGTCGGCGCGGGCGACCACCACGACGGTGCGCTCCTTCACGGCTCCGGCGGCGGCGTGCTGTCCGCGGAAACCCGCGCGAAACTCGGCTACGCCGGCGTTGGCGCGCTCCTCATCGTCCCGCTTCTCGCGGAGGTGACCGGCGTCACCTACTCCGTGACGCTCCTCGAAGACATCCTCATCTGGGCACTGTTCGCGCTCAGCCTCGACCTCGTGCTCGGCTACGCGGGCCTCGTCTCGCTCGGTCACACGCTGTTTTACGGGGTCGGCGCGTACGCCTCGGTTCTCACGCTCATGCACGTCTCACCGTCGGTGTTCGTCGCGCTCGTCGTCGCCGTCGCCGTCTGCGCGGCCATCGCGTGGGGCGTCGGCTACCTCTCGATACGCGTGTCCGGGGTGTTCTTCGCCATGATAACCCTCGGGTTCGCGGAGCTGTTCTACAACGCCGTGTTCAAGTTCGACTTCACCGGCGGCTCCGACGGCCTGTTCGGCGTCGACGCGTTCTACGGTCTCGCCGGCCTCGGCATCGACCCCGGCGAGTTCACGGTCCCGCTGGGTCCGTTCGTCCTCGACGGCGGCGTCGTCCAGTACTACTTCCTCCTCGCCGTCGTGGTCGGGTCGTACCTGCTGGCCCGCCGCCTCATCCGCGCACCGTTCGGCTCGGTGCTGCAGTCCATCCGCGAGAGCGAAGAACGCGCCTCGTTCATCGGCTACGACGTGACCGCCTACAAGCGCCGCGCCTTCGTCGTCTCCGGCGGCCTCGCGGGGCTCGCCGGCGGGCTGTTCGCCGCCAACAACGGCTACGTCGCGCCGTCGTTTCTCCACTGGATAAACTCGGGCGAGGTAATCGTGATGACGGTCCTCGGCGGCATGGGGACGCTCTACGGGCCGATGCTCGGCGCGGGCGTCTTCGTCGCCGCGGAGGACGTGCTCTCGTCGTACATCGACCAGTGGCAGCTCGTTATCGGCGTGCTGTTCGTCCTGTTCGTCATCTTCGTGCCGCGGGGGCTCGTGTCGCTCCCGCAGACGGTGGCGGACCACCCGATTTTCGAATCGGCCGTCGGCGACCGCGTCGGCGAACAGGCCGGCGTCACCGACCCGGAGGTAGACCGCCATGAGTGACCCTATACTGCGGACCGAGAACCTGACGAAAGAGTTCGGCAAGCTCGTCGCCGTCGACGACGTGACCCTCGACGTGGAACGCGGCGAGTTCCGGAGTCTCATCGGCCCGAACGGGGCCGGCAAGACGACGACGTTCAATCTCTTGACCGGCGCGCTCCGGCCGACCCGCGGTACCGTGACGTTCAACGGCGAGAACGTGACCGCGCTCCCGCCGCACGAGCGCGTGCGCCGCGGCCTCGGCCGGTCGTTCCAAATCACGAACGTCTTCTCGGGGCTCACGGTCCGCGAGAACGTCCGCCTCGCCGCGCAGGCGGCCCGCGAGGGCGGTTTCACGCCGGTCGAAGAGTACCTCCGGCGAAGCGACGCCTTCAACGACGTGAACGAGCACACCGACCGCGTGCTCGACCGCTCCGGCCTCTTGGGCCGCGGCGACGAACCCGCGGACGTGCTCGCCTACGGTGACAAGCGCCGGCTCGAAATCGCCATCGTGCTCGCCACCGACCCCGACATGGTGCTTCTGGACGAACCGACCGCCGGCATGAGTGCCGAGGAGACGCGGGCCACGATGGACCTCATCGACGAGGTGCTGTCGGACCGGACGCTCCTGCTCATCGAACACGATATCGACCTCGTGATGCGGGTGTCCGACCGCATCACGGTTCTCCACCGCGGCGAGGTACTGGCCGAGGGGACGCCCGAGGCCGTCTCGGAGGATCCGGAGGTCCGCGAGGCCTACTTCGGGGGTGTCGAGGCGTGACCGACGAACCGCTCTTGTCCGTCCGCGGACTCGTCTCGGGCTACGGGTCGACCCGTGTCCTGCAGGGCATCGACCTCGACGTGCCTCGGGGGTCGGTCGTCACGCTCATCGGGCGCAACGGCGTCGGCAAGACGACGACGCTCCGGAGCATCCTCGGGAACGTCCCGCCGTCCGAGGGGACTATCACCTTCGACGGGACGGACATCACGACGCTGTCGCCGGAGAAGACCGCCCGCGAGGGCATCGCACTCGTCCCCGAGGAGCGCCGCGTCTTCCCCGGCCTGACCGTCACCGAGAACGTCGAAATCGGCCGCATCGGCGGTCGTCGAGATGTCGAGAAACCGAGTGTCGACGCCATCGTCGACGAGTTCGAGAACCTCGCGCGCCACCGGAACAGCCGGGGGGCGAACCTCTCGGGCGGCGAACAGCAGATGCTCGCTATCGCCCGCGCGCTCGTCTCCGCGCCGGACCTCCTGTTGCTCGACGAACCGACCGAAGGGCTCGCGCCCGCTATCGTCAAACAGGTCCAGCGAAAAATCGAGGAACTGAACGACGACGGCGCGACCATCCTTCTGGTCGAACAGAACGTACAGGTCGCCCTCGACGCCGCGGACTACGTCTACATCCTCGACAAGGGCCGGGTCGTCCACGAGGGCCCCGCCGACGAGGTCGCGGCCGCCGACGAAGTGCTCGACCGGTACCTCGGCGTCTCGATGGCCGACTGACGGCCACCGGTCTCGTCGGCCGCCCGGCCGTGGCCGACCGACGAAACGAACTTAACGCACCTGTGCGAACTGGTGGCATGGACATCGAAGAGTTCTTCGAGAGCATGCCGTTCGCGCGGCTTTTGGGCGTCGAAGTCACCGAGGCAGTAGACGGGCACGCGGAGGGTCGAATCGAGATGCGCGAGGAGCTGTCATGGAATGCCGACCGGGTGATGGCCCACGGCGGCGTGACGTTCACGCTTGCGGACACGGTCGGTGGTGCGGCGCTCGTCAGCGAGGTCGACCAACCCGTTCCGACTATCGACATGCGAATCGACTACCTCAACGCGGGAACCGGAGACCTCCGCGCCGAGGCCGACGTGGTCCGACTCGGTGGCGACGTGGGAACCGTGGACGTGGACGTGTACGCGACGGACGGGAATCACGTGGCGACCGCGAGGGGAGTCTACAAGACCGGTTGAGTCCCCCGCCCGCCGCGAAGTTAGTAATCAACAATAGTTAATATTGTGCGCGAAAAGGGTATTTCGTAATGGAATACAGTGGCCCGACCAGTCTCTACATCGACGGGGACTGGGTAGCCGCGGCATCGGACGAGACCATCGAGACGCGCGACCCGGCGACCGAAGCGCCGTACGCCGAGGTCGCCCGCGCTGGCGAGGCGGACGTCGACGCCGCGGTGCGGGCGGCGAACTCGGCGGGCGCTCGCGGCGGCGAGTGGGAGACCACGAGCGCGGCCGAGCGCGGCGAGAAACTGCGCGCGATGGCCGACTTCATCGAGGCGCGGAAAGACGAGATCGCGCTCGTCGAGTCCCACGATAACGGCAAGACACCGTTCGAGGCCGGTATGGAGGTCCAGATGGTCGTCGACACCTTCCGCTACTACGCCGGGTGGACCGACAAGGTGACCGGCGAGTACAACCCCGTCCCCGGCCGGCGCGTCAACTACACGACCCGCGAACCGCTCGGCGTCACCGGACACATCGTCCCGTGGAACTACCCCTTCCAACTCGCGGGGCGCAGTCTCGCGCCGGCGCTCGCCTGCGGCAACACGGCGGTGGTAAAGCCGTCCAGCCAGACGCCGCTTTCGGCGCTCTACTACGGCCTCGCGGCCGAGGAAGCCGGCCTCCCCGACGGCGTGGTGAACGTGGTTCCCGGAAGCGGGTCCGAGGCGGGGTCGGCGCTCGCGTCGCACCCCGACGTGGCGCACGTCACCTTCACCGGCAGCACCGACGTCGGCAAAGGCGTCATGGCCGACGCCGCGGCCAACGTGACTGGGGTCACGCTCGAACTCGGCGGGAAGGGCCCCAACGTCGTCTTCCCCGACGCCGACCTCGACGCCGCCGCCAAGGGCGTCCACTACGGCATCTTCATGAACGCCGGCCAGATGTGCTGGGCCGGCTCGCGCCTGCTCGTCCACGAGGACGTTGCCGACGACCTCGTCGAGCGAATCGTCGCGCGCGCCGAGTCGACCCCGCTGGGATCTGGCATCGACGACGACGGCCGGATGGGACCGGTCGTCAGCGAGTCTCACCGCGAGGACGTGTTGGAGTACATCTCCCTCGGCGTCGAGGAGGGAGCGACCGTCGCCTGCGGCGGGGGCGTCCCCGAGGACAAGGAGACCGGCTACTTCGTGGAACCGACGGTTCTCACCGACGTGACGAACGACATGACCGTGGCCCGCGAGGAGATATTCGGCCCGGTCCTCGTCGTCACCGAGTTCTCGGACCGAACGGAGGCAGTCGAACTCGCCAACGACTCGCCGTACGGGCTTCTCGCCGGCGTCTGGACCGACGGGCTCTCTCGTGCTCACGGCGTCGCCGACGCGCTCGACTACGGAATGGTCAGCGTCAACGAGTACCCGGTCACGTTCCCGCAGACGCCCTTCGGCGGCACGAAACAGAGCGGCCACGGCCGCGAGCAGGGTGCGGAAGCCGTCCGCGAGTTCACGCAGGCGAAGAACGTGAACCTCAACCTCGGCTGATTCGCCCGCGAATTCGGCCCGCAACTCGCTGCAGTTTCGGGCCGCAACCCGCAATCCGCTGAACGCTTCGGCGTTCACTCCGTTGCCCGCTGAACGCTTCGGCGTTCACTCCGTTGCCCGCTGAACGCCCCAGCCTTCGACCCGCCGCCCCCGGACCGACCGCCGCGGCGCTCCGCGGACGTCGGTCCCGAAAAATCGCGCGTCTCCAGTCTCTCCGCCGACGCTATTCGAATCGCTGGAACGGCTCTTGACAGTCGTTACAGAAGTGCATCGACCGGCACAGTCCCGGCCCCTTCGGGTGCTCGCGGACGGTGTTCGTGCCGCCGCAGTACGGGCACTCCGCGCCCGACGTTTCGCCCCCCGTCTCGGTGCTGGGGTCGAAGCGGCGCATCGCTCACACCCCCAGTCCGAACTTGCGGAGGGCCTCGCGGCCCGCCTCGGTCACCATGTCGACGGTCCACTCCGGCGTGAACCGGAGCCGGACAGACGCCTCGTCGACGCCGGCCGCCAGAATCGCGCACTGCACGTCGTTTTCGAGGTAGTCGCGCGCCGGACAGCCGGTGTAGGTCAGCGTCATCTCGACGATACCGAGCGTCTTCGCCTCGCCGTCTTCGCCCTCCCGCTCGACGACGCGAACGTCGTAGATGAGGCCGAGGTCGACGATGCTCACCGGCATCTCGGGGTCCTCGATTTCGTAGAGGGCGTCCCAGATGTCGGCTTCGACGCCCGTGGCTCCGACACCCGTCTTCGGGAAGCCCTCGGGAACCGCGCCGTCGACGTACTCGGTGTGGCCGCAGGCGGTCGCGTCAGGGGCGTCGTCGGCGCTCACGTCAGACACGCTCCCTGCCGATTCGCGCCGGCTCGGGCGCTTCGAGCTCCTCGTACGTCCGCCGGAACTCCGCGGCCAGTTCGTCCCAGTGGTCGGTGTGGGTGCCGTCGCGACCGCGGGCGCTCGGGCGTTCGACCTCGTCGGGTTCGGGCACGTCGAGCCCGAGCGATTCGAGGTACGGGATGACCGTCTCCAGCCACTCGATGCGGAGGTCGGCGGTGGACATCGTCCGGAAGCCGTTGTCGATGATTGCCTCCTCGTGGTCGGGCTCGGCGAAAAGCGAGAGCGCGTGGGGGAACAGCCGGTCGAGCGCGTCCTGCACGCGGTCGCGGCTGTCGCCCTCGGCGAGGCGGTCGAGCCAGCTCTGGGCGTTTTCGAGGTGGTAACGCTCCTCGCTCAGCACCTTGCCGACGCGGTCGGCGAGCGGCGCGTAGCTGGTGTCGACGAGCGCGTCGAGACGCAGGCGTTCGGCGGCGTCGTAGAGGTAGCACCGCAGGATGACGTCGGCCCAGTCGCCCTCCGCGAACGGGAGTTCGACCAGCGTGGCGTGCCTGAACTCGTCGGCGGGGCGCTCCCAGATGAGTTCCGCTTCGGTGTGGCCGAGCTCTTCGAGCAGGTCGTACCACAGCCGAGCGTGGCCGAACTCGTCCTGCGCGACGTTCGCCAACGCGAGGTCGGACTCCAGCGTCGGCGCGTAAATCTGCCACTCGATGAGGCGCTCGCCGTGGACGTACTCGTCGTCCGCGAGGCGGAACAGCAGCTCTTCGAGCGCGGCGCGCTGTTCGGCGTCGAGGTCTTCGGGGTTGAGCGTCGCTGGCATGGTTAGCTGTCCGCCTCGAGCGATTTCTCCACGTCGGCCTGCTCGGCCTCGCTTTCGGCGACTTCCGGCGCGGCCGGTTCGATGTCCGTGTACGAGGTGGCCCAGCGGTAGGTCTTGTCGGTCGTTCCGCCGAAGCTCGTCTCGTCGGCGTCGATTTCGCCGATTTCGTCGTGCGGGACGACCCACAGGCTGTGGGTCTTCATCCGCCGGCCGTGCTGGACGGCCGCGAACTGCAGCGCCAACTCGCGGTCCGGCGCGTGGACGTTGCCGCAGTGTTTGTGGTACGCTCCCGGTTTATCCTGTCTGAACACTTCCCAAATCATGGCTCTCAGTCCGCCGCCTGCGGGGTTCCGGCCCCCGACGCGCCCTCCCAGCTGTGCATCGATTCGCGCACCCACTCGACCGCCGCTTGCGCCTGCGAGCGGGAGTTAATCTGCTCGTGGCTCCCCTCGGAGGCGTTCTTGGCGATGGTCCAGAACTCGTCCCAGTTCAGGTCGTCCTCGTTGACGTGGTAGGTGTCGAGTTCCTCGTCGTACTCGATGCGCGGGTACTCGGGGACGACGAGGCCGTACTTCTCGGCTTTCGGGACGTACGTGTCGAGGAAGGTGTCGCGCAGCTCGTCGTTGGACTTCGTCTTCAGGCCGACCTCCTGCGCGAAGTCGTTGTGGACGGATTTGTCGTTGGTCGGGCCGAAGAACTGGATGATCCGCGGCCACCACGTCTCGAAGGCGGCCTGCGTCTTCTCTTGTGTCGCCTTCGACCCGTTCATCAACTCGGAGAGGATGGATTCGCCGTGTTTGACGTGGAAGCCCTCCTCGAAGCACACCTTGTCCATCGCGTGGGCGTACGGCGTCCACGACGTGTTTTTGAGCGTCGCCTGCCGGTGCATGGCCGCGCCGTCGACGAAAAACGCTATCATCGGCACCTCGTGCCACGACTCCATCGGGTAGTGGAAGCAGTTGAGGAACTTCCCCTCACCGCGGGCGAGTTCGTCGAGCATCTCGTCGCGCGTCTTGACGCCGAGGGACTCGGCGGCGCGGTAGAGCAGTTGTGCGTGGCCGATTTCGTCCTGTACTTTCGCCGAGAACGCCAACTTTCGGTCGATGCTCGGCGCTTGCCGGATGAACGGCTTTTCGAGATACCCGCCCATCACCTCGCTGTTCGCGTGGAACTGAATCATCCGCGTCGCGGCCTTGCGGTACTCCTCGGGCATGTCGTCTTTCGGAGCGAACTGCCGCGGGCCCGCTCGTTCTTTGACGGTTTCGAGGTCCATTGGTCTATCAGGAACTATCATCTATAACTACTTACGAATTGACCCGTCCATGGCCTGCCTTTTTATATCCCTGTCGCGTACATACACGCCGATGATAGCGGAGTGCTTGGTGGCCGAGTTTCGAATCGACGGCGACGACTGCCCGTTGGCGCGGGCGACCGACGCGGTCCCCGTCGCGGTCGATGCGAACGCGCCGCAACTCCGCGCCGACGGCAACGTCCTGCTTCACTTTTCCGCCCCCGCGGACGACCGACTCCCCGAGGCCCTCGACGACGACGACGCCATCCGCTACCTCCACGTCACCCGCGGCGACGACACGTACACTTTCCGCTGTCTCTCGAAACACCCCTGCGTCGTTCACGAACTCGTCGACGCCGGCTTCCTCGTCGAGTCGATGCGGTACGACGACGGCGGCGCGACGATGCGCGGGGCGGTCGTCGGCTACGACGTGCTCCGCGGCGTGATGGAGACGGCCGGCGGCACTGTCGGCATCCAACTCCAGCGCGTCTACCCCCTCCGGGCGGACGAGGAATCACCCATCGGTCGGGCGTGGGACCTCACGCCCGCGCAGGAAGCCGCTCTCCGGGCGGCCGTCGAGATGGGGTACTTCGACCTCCCCCGGAGTATCACGGCTCAGGACGTTGCGGACGAACTCGGAATCAGCAAGTCGGCGTTCCTCGAACGGCTCCGCAGGGCACAACAGTCGGTGTTCGGGGCGCTGCTCGCGTGAGCCGGGATCGACGTCGACTCGCTCGACTCGCTCGACTCGCCCGGCAGTCCGCCGGCGAGGCTATTTACCCCGCGTCCCCGTAGCGCGGGTATGCGAGTCGACGACGCCGACGGCGTCCGGACCGTGACGTTCGACAGACCCGAGGCGAAAAACGCGTTCACCGCCGACGTGGCCCGAGAGCTCTCGGCGGCGCTCGAACAACTCACGCCCGAGGCGTTCGACGCCGCGGTGATAACGGGTGACGGCGACGCCTTCAGCGCCGGCGGTGACATTCGGGCGATGGCCGAACGCGACGAGACCGCCCGCGAGGCCTACGAGCGCGTCCGCGGCACCCTCGGCCGCGTCGCCGAGGCGATTCTCACCGCCCCGGTGCCGGTCGTCGCCCGCGTCAACGGCGACGCCGTGGGCGCGGGAACCTCCGTCGTCGCCGCCTGCGACTTCGCCTACGCCGCCAGCGACGCCCGGTTCGGCGCGTCGTTCGTCAACGTCGGTCTCGTCCCCGACGCGGGCGCGACAGTGACGCTTCCCCGGTTGGTCGGCCTCCGCGCCGCGAAGGAACTCGCCTTCACCGGGAAACTCATTTCGGCCGAGCGCGCCGCGGCACTCGACCTCGTGAACGAGGCGGTCGAGCCCGCCGACCTCGATGCCGTCGTGGACGAGACGGTGGAGACGCTCGCCGCACAGCCGACGGAGACGCTCGCGCTGGCGAAAGAAGCGATACACGCGAACCTCGGCCGGTCGTGGGCGGACGGCCTCGAACGCGAGGCCCACGCCCAGACCCTCGCCTACGACACTGACGCCCACGAGGAGGGCGTTTCCGCGTTCTTGGAGAAGCGGCCGCCGGAGTTCGACTGAGTCGGGGGCCCCGGCCTTGGCCCGTTTTGGTCCCGTTTCACTCACCCGTTCTATCTCGCCTCGTCTCGTCGTCCTCCCCTCAGTCGAGTCCGAGGAACCGCTCCGCGTTCTCCCAGAGGAGCTTTCGCTTTACTTCCTCGGGGGCGTCGAAGTGCTCCTCGAAGGATTCGAACCACCGACCCGGCCGAATCATCGGATAGTCGGTGCCGAACATCACCTTGTCTTGGAGGACAGTTTTCGCGTAGTGGAGCACCTGCTCGTCGATGTACTTCGGCAGCCACCCCGAGAGGTCCATGTAGACGTTGCCCTTCTGCTGGCAGATGGCGAGTTGCTCTTTCTCCCACGGGTACGCCGGATGGGCGATGAGAATCTGGAGGTCCGGATGCTCGGCGGCCACGTCGTCGATGAGCATCGGGTTGCCGTACTTGATTTTCAGGCCGCGGCCGCCGGGCGAGCACGCCCCGAGCGTGGAGTTCCCGCCGTGGAAGACGACCGGGACGCCGAGGTCCTCGATGGTGTCGAACAGCGCCGCGTGCTCGTCGTCGCTCGGGTCGAACCCCTGGGCGATTTGCTGGAACTTGAACCCCGAGAGACCGAGGTCTTCGACGCACCGAACCGCCTCCTCGACGCAGTCGTCTTTCAGCGGGTCGACGCTCCCGAAGCCGACGAAGAAGTCGGGGTGTGCGTCTCTGACCTCGGCCACGTAGTCGTTCGGAACCGGGGGATTCCCGGTGTTCGTCTCGGCGTCCCACCCGAGGAGCACCGCCCGCCCGATGTTGTGCTCGCGGTACTCGGCTATCATCTCCTCGTAGCTCCACGTCTCCATCTCCGCGCCGAACCTGTTCGCCGCGTCCCGCATCATCTCCCCGCCGGCGTCTTCGAGGAACTCCGCGGTCGGCTGATGGGCGTGCGTGTCGATGATGCGCGGCTCGTCGAGCCAATCCAACACGGTCATTCGTGTATGACTATCGCCGAGCGATAAAAATCGAACGGACGGAGCCGACCGAATGATGGCGCGGCGGCGTTGGCGTACCGCCACGGGAGGCGATTCGACGCGCAGCCCAATCAGTCACCGGCCAATCCTGTTTGGGTCCTGCTCAGTCGTCGTCTCGGTTCGAACCCTCTCCTCCGTCCTCGGCGAGGGCGCGCGTTCGCGGGTCGATGGCGGGGTCGCGCTGCTGTTTTCGAGCCCGACGCTTCGCCGCCCCGACGAGCGAGTCGTCGTCCGATTGCGTCTCGACGAACGTCTCGTCACCAATGGCGTTCTCGACGATATTTCGAAGACTTCCGAGTTTCTCGCGGTCATCTGGTGACCGACTCCGTGTTCGATCGCTGATGTGTCTCGACCCGTGGACGCCTTCACCTGACGACGTGCGCTGAGTGAACTGCGTTGCGTCGGTTATCATCAACTGTACTTGGTCTTTCGCGCGGTAGTGGTGGTCCTTCGCACCAGCGAACTCGAACCGCGCGCCCTCGCCGAGGTACGGGTGACTCACGCCGTCGGGGACGACGAACGCGACGCCTTCGGGCGCGCTCTCGTCGGTGAGGTAGCCGAGGATGTCCGGCGTCCCGGGGTCGTTCTTGTTGACCCACGCGACCTCGTCGACGGTCGCCTCCACGGTCACGTACGCCCCGCTCCCAGTGAGCTCCGAGAGCGTTCGGGTTGGCTTCTGAGTCTCGGTATCGCCTGAATCTGTGTTCGAGGCCGCTGTTCCTTCCCTGTCTACCGACGATTCCGTGGCCTTGGAACTTGAGCTCGATGGGTCATCTCCGATTGAGGCGAAAAGGTAGTTCACCTCATTGCCGCGCCCCCTCATGTAATTTGAGACGGTGATACTGACTCGTTGGGGACCCGACGAAGCCGAGAGCGAACTGTCGTCCTCGAAGATACATTTCACCTCAGAATCGGACTCGGTTGATTGTAGAAACCACGCACCGTCGCGCTTTTCGACGGTCAGTTCTCCCGTCGAACCGGATTCGGCGAACCAGTCCGTTGACATACTATCGGTTCGAACTCGGAAGAACATATGTGTTTCTCAGATTAGAGAACCGAATCCGGACGGGTCGTCAGCCCGACTTCGTGGCCGGGACATCGTCTGAACCCTATCTGCTCTCGCCGACCGGCGAGCCTAGTTGAAATGCCGAAAATAATATTCATTTGATATTTTCTCAAAAGAAGGCAGCGTGTCGTTGGGATTTTCCCGTAACAAACATTTTAGTAAATATTATTTCAAATGCTTATTGTGTTTCTAATTCTATCGTCGCCATCCTAATAAATGGGTTGCTGTCGACTGTACCCGTAATTTAACTCGGGAAGAAAAGACGAGTACCTTGGAAACGTACTCTATGTTTATTTCATTTCGGTCGTTATGGCGCGTATCTGAATCCCTATGTCGCTCCCAATTTGGTGTGGCAATCTTTTTATTGTTCTATTCCTCTCCGCGGATACGACTGCGCCCCACCCCGGGTGTTCCGCGCGATAATCGTCGCCGTCGCGGACCGTCGCTCGTCGCGCGGCTCCGTCGACTCGTCGTAGTAGAGCACGGTGAGGTCGAGGCAGGCCCGGAGCAGTTCGTTGGAGTCGAAGCGGTATCTGTCGGTGCTCGGCCCAACGGTCGCCGGCGGGTCGGCCCGCAGATGGTGCTGGTAGAACAGCACGCCGCCGGGCTTCAGCGCCGCCTTGATGTCCGCGAGGCGGTCCAGCGTCCGGAAGTAGCTGATGGTGACGAGGTCGTACGTCGACTCGGGAAAGTCGTGGGTCGTCGCATCGGCTTGAACCGTCTCCACGCGGTCGGCGAACCCGCGGGACCGAGCGCGCTCGTCGATGATGCTGAGTCCCTCTCCCGACTGGTCGAGCGCGTCGACCCGGTAGCCGTTTTCAGCGAGAAAGAGCGTGTTGCGCCCGTTTCCGGCGGCCACGTCGAGGGCGCGACCGTCGGGAAGTTCGTCGAGGTACGCCCGCAGCACCGGCGACGGCTCGGGGTCGGTCGGGTACGTTCCGGTCCGGTAGCGCTCGTCCCACTCCATAGAGGCGCTACGCGGACCGCCGTGTTCAAGTTACGGCGTCGTTCCCGGCGGACGGGACGGCGTCGAACGCTCACGTGGAACCGACGGCGGAGCGCCGGACCACCGGAAGCACCAGCGCTTTCCGCGCCAGCGACGTGGGGAGAGCCGTGACCACGATTCGCCCCGACGAACTCGACGCCCGCCTCGCCGACGGGGACGACCTCTTCGTCCTCGACATCCGCCCGGAGTCGAACTACCAGCGCGGCGCAATCGAGGGGTGCCAAAACATCCCCGTCTACGACGACCTCCGGTCGGGTGACGACGCCCCGCTTCGGGGTCGGCTGGACGAGATTCCGCGAGACCGCGACGTGGTCGTCGTCTGTAAGATGGGCATCGTCGCGAAGCGGGCGACGGGGCTCCTCCGCGAGGAGGGATACGACGCGGCGACGCTCGCGGGCGGGATGAGCGGGTGGAACGGCTACCAGCGCGGGTCGCTGGGCTACAAACTCCGGTCGCTCATTTGGCGACTGTTCTGAGGCCGTCGAGGAACTCCCGAAGGGCGTCCTCGAAGAACGCGGGGTTGTCGAGGTTCGACGCGTGGCCCGCGTCGGGAACCGCGCGGACCGTGGCGGTCGCAATCCCGTCGCCGAACGCCGCGGCGTGCCTGCGCACGAACGGGAGTTCGTTCTCGCCGTACAGAACCAGCGTCGGGACGTCGATGTCGCCGAGGACGACCGACGAGTCGGTGAACCGACTGATCGCCCGAATCACTTTGGCGAACTCGTCGGTCGCCATCGGCGGGCCGCGCTCCCGAAGACGCTCTACGTTTCCGTAGTCGCCGCCCGCGGCCGTTCCCGACAACCGCTCTTGGAACCAGACCATGACCTTCTCCACGCGCTCGTAGCCGACGAGTCGAACGAACGGAATCGTCAACCGCGGGACGACGAGTCGCTGGAACCGTTCGAGACGGTCGAAGACGACCGGGGAGAACGTGTCCGCGAGGACGAGCCCCGAGAGCCCGTCGGGATACCGCATCGCGTACGCCTGCGCCACGCAGCCGCCGGTCGACAGCCCGCAAATGACGGGCCTGTCGAGGCCTAACTCCGAGACGAGCGCGGCGAGGTCGTCGGCGAACAGTTCCATCGAGTACGTCGCCAAGTCGGACCCGCCGGTTCGGCCGTGTCCTCGAACGTCGTACGAGACGGTGGTGTAGTCGTCGCACAGCGCCTCAGTCTGGCGGTCCCACTGGCCGTGGTCGAGAATCGCCCCGTGGACGAAGACCACCGGCGGCCCCTCGCCTCGTCGTTCGTAGTAGGTGTCGATACCGTTCGTTCGGGCGAACGCCATGCGACCTAGTGGCGCGCTGAGAGCATGAGCACGCGCCCCTATGTATCAGACTGCTTATATTCTCATCGCCAGTACGGTCACTTATCCGTCTCCGGCAGAGAGTAGGCGGTATGACGATAGAAACCGGCGACTCCGTTTCGCTCGAATACGTTGGAAAGCTCCCCGACGGCACGGTTTTCGACACGTCGCGGCAGGACGTGGCCGACGCCGAAGGGCTCTCCGAGGCGCAGGGCGACCGCGACTACGAACCGCTCGTGGTCGAAGTCGGCGCGGGGACCGTCATCGAGGGCCTCGACGAGGCGCTCGTCGGCATGTCCGTCGGCGACGAAGAGAGCATCGAGATTCCGCCGGAGAAGGCCTACGGCGAGCACGACGAAGATCTCATTCGCGAGCACGAGACCGAACAGCTCCGCGAAGTGCTGGGCGACGAACCCGAGGAAGGGCTGTACGTCCAGACCCAGCAGGGCGGTCTCGGCGAAATCGTCCACGCCGACGACGACGTGGTGCGCATCGACTTCAACCACGAGCTCGCCGGCGAGACGCTCGTCTTCGACGTCGAAATCGTCGACGCGAACTAAGCCGCCGTCTCGCGGTTCGTTGCGGTTCTTCTCCCGCTATTCGCGCCACCGAGCGACGGCGTACACCACGCCCCCCACGAGAATCAGGACCGCGCCGACTCCGGCGACCCCGAGGCCGACGACGAACGCGCCCCCGACGCCGAAGCCGTCGACGTGCACGTAGGCGGTGATGCTGTGGAGCGTGCCCTCTTTTTCGACGAGCGCGGGGAAGCGGTCCACGAAGGCGTCGTTCACCCGCGGTCGGTAGCCGAAGTCGTCGCCCGAGGAGTTCCGGAGGATTCTATCGACCGTCTCTCTCGCTTCCGGTGAGAGGCGTTCATAGCTGTACGCCCCTCGCTCGACGGTGGTGTTGGCGACGCGCTGGAGCGTGACGTTTCGGGCGGTGACGAGCGAGCCGTTTTCTTCCACGCTGAGCCGGTAGTACTGCTCGCGGTCGCCGTAGGCGTCGTGGACGAACGTGTTGTTCCGCGCTATCGCGCGGAGGTCGGCTTGCGCGCCCGCCGCCGTCGTCCGGGCGGTCCCGTTCCGCATCGCCGTCGCCAGCGCCTCGCGGGTCTCGTTCGGCGCGCGGTACTCGCCGGCCGAGTATCGGTGGCTGACTTGGTGTACCGAAATCGAGACCGTCCGCCCGTGGCGACTCACGATAGTCTCGACGTCCGATTGGTTCGCGAGCGACACGGTCTCGGCTCGGTACGACTGCGAGGTTTGCGGCGGCGGCGACGTCGCCTCCGCGAGCGCGGGCAGGTACACCGGCGCGGGGAGACAGACGAGACCGACCACCGCGAGGAGGAGGGCGAGTTTCCGGAGACGCATCGTCGGATGTTCCGCCGAGCGCGGTAAGTGTTTTTTGTCGCTATCAGGTGTCCACGCGTCCGCAGTCTCCTACTCGTCCAGCCGCGGGTGGGCGTCGAGGCAGTCTCGAACCCGCTCACGCTCCTCGCGGGCCGAGGCCAACTCGTCGGCAACGACGCCCCGCCGGAGGCGGTCGCGCTGGTCTTCGGTGAGTTCGGCGCGGGCGACCGCAGCGGTGCGGAGGTGGTCGTACGACTCGTCGTACGTCAGTTCGTGGACCTCGCGGGCCCGCGCGACCGCTTCGTCGCCGGCGAACCGACTCACCACGGTGACGAGTTCCTTCGTCCGCCAGCGGAGTTCCGAGGCGGGCTCCGGCGGCCACGACACGGTCAGTGGGTCGGCGTCGAGCGTCTCCAGAAACCGCTTGTTCGTCCCGACGGCCGCGGAGAACCGCTTGGGGTCGTCCACGTAGTGGTCGAGTTTCGACCGCGAGTAGCCGGCGTACTCGACGAGTGTGGGAATCGGCTCGTCGCCGATGGCGGCGGTTTCGAGGTACTCGCGGAGTCGCTCGGGAGGACTGGGCGTCTCGACGAGCGGATAAGACTCCGCGGCCGCCAGCCACGCGAGCACCTCGCGGGCGGGCGACTCGGCGCGGAACCGGTCGAACGCCTCGGTCACGGCGTCGTCGTACCGTTCGATGGGATCGCGGAGCTCGTCCACCGGCGCGTCGATGTCGACCTCGCCGAGCCGTTCTACGCGTTCGAGGCGTTCGATTCGCGCGTCGAGTTCGTCTGCACGCTCCTGCACTCGGCGGTGGGCGTTCCGGTAGTCGTCTTTCGCCTCGTCCAGTTCGTCGAGAAGCGCCGCCTCCTCGCGGGCGGGGGCCAACTCGCGTCTGGCCTGCTCGAAGTCCGACGCCGACAGCGACGACGTGATGCCGGTCGTGAGCGAGTCGTTTGCGTCGATGAAGGCGTCGCTGTGGCGCACGTCCGCGGGGACCTCCTCAAGTCGGTTCGACAGCGCCTCGCGGAACGCGACGTAGCCTTCGAGGTCGTCGGTCGCCTGCTCCTCGTAGCGGTCGAGAATCCCCGTCACGTCGCGGACGGCGGACGCGAGCGTCCGAAGCTCCTCGCGGCCGATTTCGTCGACCGCCTCGCGTCGGCCGCGGAGGGTGTCGGCCGCCGTGCGGAGCGCCGCCACGGGGTCGTCGGCGAGCGCGGCGTCAGTCACGCCGCGGCACCTCGGGAGGGCGTCCCGTTCGCGGAATCGGTGTCATGCCCGACGAGTCGGTGCGCGAGGGTTGAAAACTTGGTGACCGAGGAAGACGGCGGGCGGTCGGCCGAAGTCGGCCGAGTCAGCGCCCGTCCCGGCCGGTCGCCACGTCGAACGCGGCGGCGACCGCGACCGCGAGCACGCAGAGCACGACCGACGGCGACAGGGAGAACAGGTCGACCATCCCGGGGAACGTGGTGACGACGAGGAGCGAAACGGTGTAGTAGACGCCGGCTACCGCGGCCGACGTGGGGGCTGGCGCGGCGCGCAGTCGGGGAAGCGCGAGCATCGCACAGAGCGCGACGCCGCCGGCGACGACGACCGAGCCGAAGAGCCCCGCTCCGGCGATGTCGGCGCGCGCGCCGAGGAACGTCCCGAGGCCGAGCGTCGCGTTCAGATAGGCCGCTCGGCGGAGGAGAAAGCCGTACCCCGCGTCGGGACCGAGACCGATTTCGTTGTCCTCGATGCGGTGCCACGGCGCGCCGACGGAGACGGCATCCATGCGGAGCGCACCGATGGCGAGACAGGCGACCGCCAGCGAGACGACGGCCGCGGTCGTGACCGCCACGGGCGTCGAGACGGTCATGAAGGCGACCCAGAGCATCGGCAGCGCGAGGAGGAGGTGCTGTCCGAGCCCGAAGTAAACCGTCGCGTCGAGCCACGCGTCGACGCCGGTTTCGTCGTCGTCTCCGCTCTGTCGGCGGTGGCGTCGCGTCCGCGTGCTGCCGCGGGGGGACTCGTCTGTCGGTGCCATGACCGTTCGATTGTGACTATCGAGTGATAACTGTGTGGTGCGGTTGGAGCTAGCGGTGCCGGCGATGGGGGAGTCCGCGGTCGCCGTCCGGCGAAAGGACTTACCGGCGACCGGGTGTATGACAAGCCATGTACGAGCGCATCCTCCTGCCCGTCGACGAGAGCACGTCGTCGAGCGCGGTTCTCCACCACGCCAGCGAACTCGCCCACTGGGACGACGCGGAGATACGACTGCTCTTCGTCGCCGACACGACCCGCGACAGCGTCACCGTGGTCGGGAACGACGTGGTCGACGCGCTCGAACGCGAGGGCGAGAGCGTCGTCGAGGAGGCGGCGGAGACGCTCCAGAACCTCGGCGTCGATTACTCGACGGACGTGGTGCAGGGCAACCCTGCCCCCACCATCGTCGAGTACGCCGACGAGTACGACTACGACCTCGTCGTGATGCCGACCCGCGGGCGCAAAGGCATCTCCCGACAGCTCCGCGGGAGCGTCACGGAGAAGGTCGTCCGCCTGTCGGACCGGCCGGTACTCACCGCCCGCATGAAGCCCGACGAGGAGCTGACGTTCCCCTACGAGCGCATCCTCATCCCGACCGACGGAAGCCGCTCCGCGAAACGAGCGACGAGCCACGGCCTCGCACTCGCAGCCGAACTCGACGCGACGGTTCACGTGCTGTCGGTCGTGGACGACTCCGCGCTCGGCTTCGACGTTCGGTCGATGCTCTCCGGCGAAGAGAGCGAGCGCGGCGCGAACGAGGCGATTTCGAAGGTCGTCGAGGAGGCGAACGAACGCGGCGTCACGAAGCTCGCCGAGACCATCGAACACGGCTCGCCGAGCGAATCGATTCGGGAGTACGTCGAAGGTAACGACATCCACGCCGTCGTGATGGGGACCACCGGTAGAAGCGGCGTGGACCGAATCCTCCTCGGGAGCGTCGCCGAGCAGACGGTTCGGAGCGCACCCGTCCCCGTCATCACGGTGTCGCCCGGCGAGGAGTAACCCGAGCGGGTCGCGGGCGGCGGGGTCGTCCGTCTCGGGATACAGCTATTACCCACGGGCGACGTATCGGCGCAGTAGCCGTGGTCGAACAGGACCGTCTCGGACGCCCGTCCAGCCCCGACAGCCGGAGGTCTCGATAGCGATGCTCCGCGCGACCATCCTCCTCGAACTGAACGAGGACTACGTGCTGTCGCACGTGAGTGACCTCGTCGACGGGCCGGTCGTCGTGACGAACTGCGAGGTGCTCGGCGAGACGGACATCCGCTTCGTCGTCGACGCCGGAGAACACCGCGACGAGATGGCCGACCGGCTCGCCGCCAGCGAGGTGGTCCGCGACCTCGAACTCGTCGGCGACGACCAACTGCTCATCACCAAGCGGTCCTCCGGCGCGCTCCCCGTCATCCGCGAGAACCACGGGATGCTCCAGCGGATGAGCCAGTTCTACGGGCGCTCGCGCGTCTTCGACGTGGTCGTGTTTCGGCGGGCCGACCTCAAGGCCATCATCTCGGGGCTCCGGTCGCTCGGCACCGTCGAACTCCGGCGGCTGAAACCCTTCGTCGGCCCCTCCACGCGGCTCTCGAAGCGGCAGGCCGAGGTCGTCGGCTACGCGCTCGAACGCGGCTACTACGACTGGCCGCGGGGCGTCACGGTCGAGGAAATCGCGGCGGCGTTCGAGGTGAGCAGACCGACCGTGTTGGAACACCTCCGCCGGGCCGAAAAGAAACTCCTCAGCGACGCGCTCGCCGACGCGACGACGCCGGCGAACCCCGATAGCACCTGATCTCGACTGACTCCGATACCGACCGCGTCGGCTCTCCGCGCACGCCGCGGGTCGGGTTTTAAGCGCCTAAGACACCTGAAACACGTCACCATTTTCGCGGGAACCAATATAAAGAGCCAACAGGGGTAGGCACTACTGACGTGGCCTCTACCGGTGTACGTATTGTTTACAATTACCATGATAGATGGGAATCACTCTCGTGGTGGAGACGGGCGGCAAACGCGCGGGTCGTCGCGCCGGACGTTCCTCGCGGCGGTCGGGAGCGCCGCGGCGGTGACGACGGCGGGCTGTCTGGGTGGCGGTGGTGGCGGCGGCTCCAACGAGCCGATTCGATACCTCTCGGACCGCGGCGACTCGAAGGACGTGATGGACGAGATTATCGCCGAGTTCGAGGAGGAGACCGACCACACGGTCGAGATGATTTACACGGCGAAGGGGACATCTTCGGACGCCGAGATGCAGAAGATGGTCGCCGCGGGCAACCCGCCGGACCTGCTTTTCGACACCTCGACGGACGCGTATCGGCTCCAGCGCGACGGCGTCCTCGCGCCGGTCACGGGGGCCGTCCAAGATAACGACCTGCCCGACCCGGTCAACGTCGGCGGCGAGTCGTACTTCGCGGCCGCGATGGTCGAACCGCTCATGGGCTGGTACCGAAACGACGTGTACTCGGAGATGCCCGCGTCGTGGAGCGAGTGGGTCGAGGCCGCCGGTGAGGTGTCGGCCAACGAGTCGATGGAGGGCTACGTCATCCAGTCGGGCCAGACGAACAACGCCGACACCCAGATGACGCAGTACCTCTGGCAGAACGACGTGGAGATTTACGGCGGTCCCTCCGACGGCATCGAGGTCAGACTCGACAACGACGACAACCGACAGGCGGCCGTCGAGACGTTCGAGTGGGTCCAGTCGATGGCCGAGTACTCGCCGAACGGCTCTGGGTGGGCGTGGGGCGACGCCATCGGCGCGCTCCAACAGGAGAACGCCGCGGCCATCGCCAGCGTCGGCGGCCTCCCCATCCTCACGATTCAGGCCAACCGCCCCGACCTCGTCGAGAACCTCAGTCCGATGCCGTTCCCCGTGCCGAGCGGGGCCGCACAGGACAAGTGGTGGTCGTACATGGAGGGCCACCTCGTCCGCAACGACGGCCAGAACACCGAGGGCGCACAGGCGTTCGTGGACTTCTTCACGAGTTCGTCGCGCTTCTTCGACTTCGTGCTCTCCGCGCCGCTGTTCCAGTTCCCGCCGACGCGGGAGCAACTCGACGCGCCCGAGGTGACCGAAAACGAGGTCATCCAACAGCACCCCGACGTGATGAATCTCGTCCGCGACAACTGGGACGCCTTTACGAGCGTCCTCGCCACCGGCGACGACGGCGCGCCGAACATCGTCGCGGCCGACGCCTACAGCGAACAGCTCTTCGGACAGGCGGCTGACCAGCTTCTCGTCGGCGGGCTCACGCCCGACGAGACGGTCGACTGGCTGGCCGAGCAACTCCGCGGGTTGCAATGAGTACGGCCCTCAAATCGCGGTTGGCGGCCGCCGGGTCGGCCCTCCGAGAGCGCGACGTGGACGGTACGACGCTCCTGTTGGCGGCGTGTTTCGTTCCGATGCTCGCGTTCTTCGTCGTGGTCTGGGTCATCCCCATCGTCTACGCGCTCGGAATGAGCCTGTTCGCGTCGCCGGTGCGGAACCCCGAGTTCGTCGGCCTTGGCAACTACGCCGAACTCCTCGGAAACGGCGCGTTCTGGGGCTTTCTCTGGAACAGCGTCGTCTACGCGGTGGCGACCACGGGGCTGAGCCTCATCATCGGGCTGGGGCTCGCGCTCGTCATCAACCAGCGCATCCGCGGCGGCGACGCCCTGCGGACGCTGATGATCTTCCCGTACCTCCTACCGACGCTCGTTGTCATCTTCATGTGGAAGTTCATCCTCGATCCCAACATCGGGATTCTGAACCAGTTCCTCGTCGACGCCGGGCTCATCGACAAGCCGATCGCGTTCTTCTCGACCCTGGAGTTTGCTATGCCGGCGGTCGTCGTCACGAGCGTCTGGAAGTTCGCCAGTTTCGCCTTCTTCATCCTGCTCGCGCGCCTGCAGGCCATCGACCCCGACCTCTACGAGCGGGCGCGGGTCGAGGGCGCGACGACGTGGCAGGCGTTCCGCGACATCACCTTCCCGCACCTCCGTGGCGCGATTCTCATCATCCTCCTCGTCAGGGGCATCTGGATGTTCAACAAGTTCGACATCATCTACCTCTCGACCCGCGGCGGCCCGCTCCAGCAGACGACGACGCTCCCGATTCGCGTCTACCAACTCGCGTTCAGCGAGGTGAACTTCGGCATGGCGACGGCGCTCGCCGGCGTCATGTTCTTCCTCCTCGCCGGCGTCGCGGTGGTCTACTTCCGGGCGTTCGCCCCCGAAAAGGAGGTGGCGTGAGATGGCGACGTCTTCCGGTCGCGGTCTCGTCTCCCACGACACCCAGAAACGCCTCCAGCGAATCGCCGTCTACCTGACGGCGCTTCTCATCTCGGTGTTCACCATCATCCCGGTGTACGTGATGGTGGTCATCGCCATCCAGTCGCCGGCGACGACGTTCGCCGGCGGGCGGGTGAACCTGCTGCCCACCGAGCCGTCGCTCCGGAACTTCCTCGTGCTCCTCGGGTCGACCGACACGGTCCGGTACTTCGTCAACAGCCTCGTCGTCACCCTCGGGTCGACCGTCCTCTCGACGACTATCGCGGTCGCGGCGGGCTACGGCCTGACGCGCTTCGACTTCACCGGGAAGTCGCTGGCGGCGCGGGCGGTGCTGTTCTCGTACATGTTCAGTCCCATCGTCCTCGCTATCCCGCTGTACGTCGTCTTCTCGACGCTCGGCCTCCTCAACAGCCACTTCGCGCTCACCCTCGCGCTGACGGCCATCTCCGCGCCGTTCTGCATCTGGCTGATGTGGCAGTACTTCCAGACCGTCCCCATCGCGCTCGAAGAGTCCGCGTGGGTCCGCGGCGCGAGCCGCTGGCGCACCGTCAGAGACGTGGTCCT
Organism: Haloferax sp. Q22; assembly: GCF_001482285.1. Lineage (GTDB taxonomy): Archaea > Halobacteriota > Halobacteria > Halobacteriales > Haloferacaceae > Haloferax. The sequence continues at coordinate 116,979 of NZ_LOEP01000009.1, forward strand.
GCCGGTCGCCCGGCCCGGCTACATCTCCGCGGCCATCTTCGCGTTCGCCGTCGCGTGGAACGACTTCACCATGGCGCGCGTCGTCATGAGCCGCGACGAGATGTACACCATCACCGTCGGCGCGTCGCTGTTCTTGGACCGCGTCAGCATCGGCTGGGGCGAGACGATGGCCGTCTCGCTTCTCATCTCGATTCCGCCGTTCCTCATCACACTGTTCCTGCAACGATACCTCCTCCAGGGCTTCAGCGTTGGAGGCCTCGAATAATGGCAACCAGCATCCACCTCGACACCGTCAGAAAGGAGTTTCGCACCCTCGGAAACACGCACGTCGCCGTCGACGACCTCAGCCTCGACATCCCCGAAGGCTCGTTTACGACCTTCGTCGGCCCCTCGGGCTGCGGGAAGACGACGACCCTGCGCATGTTGGCCGGACTGGAGACGCCCACCTCGGGCACCGTCTCGTTCGGCGACGAGGACGTGACCGACCTCCCGCCGCAGGAGCGCAACGTCTCGATGGTGTTCCAGTCCATCGCGCTCTACCCGCACATGTCCGTCCGCGAGAACATCGGCTACGGCCTGAAGATTCACGGCGTTCCGAAGGCCGAACGCGACGAGCGCATCGACGAGGCCGCCGAAGTCCTCCAAATCGAGGCGCAGTTGGAGAAGATGCCCGCCGAACTCTCCGGCGGCCAACAACAGCGCGTCGCCCTCGGCGGCGCGTTCGTGCAGGACCCCGACGTGCTGCTTCTGGACGAGCCGATGTCCGACCTCGACGCGAAGCTCAAATCCGACCTCCGCGTCGAGATTCAGCGGCTCCACCAGGAGCTCGACACCACCGTCGTCTACGTCACCCACGACCAGACCGAGGCGATGACGATGAGCGACCAGGTGGTCCTCCTGCGCGACGGCGAACTCGCGCAGGTCGACCCGCCGAAACAGCTGTTCGACTACCCGAACTCGGAGTACGTCGCGCAGTTCATCGGCATGCCCTCGACCAACGTCGTCGACTGCGCGGTCGAGGAGCGAGACGGCGGGACCGCACTCGTCGGCCCCGGGTTCGAGCTTTCGCTCCCTGCCGGCGTCGACGTCTCGCCCGCCGGTCGCGTCAGACTCGGCATCAGGCCGCAGTATCTCGACGTGGGCTCCGCCGGGGCGTGTCGGCTCTCTGTCGACGTGGAGGTCGTCGAAACCCTCGGAACCGAGTCCGTGGTCCACGGCCGCCTCGAAGACGGCACCCCCTTCGACGTGGTGAGCGACGCCGTCGACGACGCGGTCGCGGGCGACCGTCTCGACGTGTCGTTCGACCTCGCCGACGCCTTCGTCTTCGGTGAGGATGGCGAGACGATACTCTTCGGCTCCGAGCGCGCCGGCGAGCGCTCGTCGTCGCCCGCGGGGACCGGGGGCGTCACTCCATGAGCGGCGACAGCGCCGAGCGCGCCAAGAGCGCCGAAAGTGCCGAGACTACCGCGGACGCGACCGACTCTGCGACCGCGTCGGCGACATCCGGGCTCCCGCTCGACGGCGTTCGCGTCCTCGAACTCGGCCACATCATCGCCGGGCCGTTTTGTTCGATGCTCCTCGCCGACCTCGGCGCGGACGTCATCAAGGTCGAACACCCGAAGGGCGGCGATCTCATCCGCGGGTCGTCGCCGGTCGGAAACAGCTCGTTCAACTACGTCAACCGGGACAAGCGGAGCATCACGCTCGACCTCAAGTCCGACGCGGCGCTCGACGCGTTCTTCGACCTGCTCGACGAGACCGACGTGGTCGTCGAGAACTACGCGCCGGGGACCGCCGAACGACTCGGCATCGGCTACGAGCAGTTGCGAGAGACGCATCCGGGCCTCGTCTACTGCTCCATCAAGGGGTTCAACCCCGGCCCCTACGAGTCGTACCCCGCGCTCGACCCCATCGCCGAGGCGCTGTCCGGGCTGATGAGCGTCACCGGCCACGAGGGGATGCCCCCGGTCCGGTCGGGCACGAGCATCGCCGACATGGCGGCGTCGTTCTACGGCGCGATAGCGGTCCTCGGGGCGCTCTACCGCCGCGACCGGACCGGCGAGGGATCGAAGGTGACCGCGCCGCTGTTCGAGTCCACCGTCTCGATGATGGGCTACTGGCTCGCGTACACCGAGGCCTACGACGACGTGCCGGGACCGATGGGCGCGTCGCACCCCAACTGGGCACCCTACGACGTGTTCGAGACGGCCGACGACGAGTGGGTGTTCATCGGCCCCTCCGGCGAGCGTCAATGGACGGCGCTCTGCGAGGCGCTCGGTCTCGACCTCCACGAAGACGAGCGGTTCGACACGCTCCCGGACCGCCGGGAGAACCTCGACGAACTCATGGACCTGCTCCGCGCCGAATGCGAGACCTACCCGGCGGACGACCTCGTCGCCGGTCTGCGCGAGGTCGGTGTTCCCGTCGCCAAGGTAAACTCGATGGACGAGGTCGCGGCGGACCCGCACTTGCGGGCGACCGACTTCTTCACCGAGGTCGAGACCGCCGAGGGAACGTCGCGGTCGGTCAGCGTCCCGCGGTTTCCCGTCGTCGCCAGCGGCTTCGACCGCCCCGAATCGACCGACCCGCCGAAGCTCGGCGAGCACACCGAGGCCATCCTCTCGTCGCTCGGCTACGACGACGCGGCCATCGACGCGCTCCGGCGCGCGGGAGGGGTCTGAATGGCGGCCGCGGAGCCAGTCCTCCTCGACGTGACCTGCCGCGAGGGCGAACAGCGACCCGGCACGTCCTACACGACGGGACAGAAAGTCGCGGCGGTGCGCGCCCTCGACGACCTCGGCGTCGACTACGTGCAGGTCGGCTTCCCCATCGCGGGCGCACAGACCGGCGACGTATGCGACGCCGTAGACGTGGAGACGAAGTTGACGGGCATCGCCCGCGCCGTCCCGAAGGACGTCGAGGCCGCGGTCGACGCCGGCGTCGACGTCATCGACGTGTTCGCGCCGACCAGCGAGCGACAGCGGACCGAACTGCTCGGGAAAGACGAGGACGAACTGCGCTCGCTCGTCTGCGAGACGGTCGATGCCGCGATCGAGACCGGGCTTGAGGTCCACTTCACCGCGATGGACGGCTTCCGGACCGACCCCGCGTTCCTCGACGACCTGTTCGACTCGATAGACGCGACGTACCTCACTATCGCGGACACCGTGGGCTCGAAGACGCCGTTCGAGGTGTCGTCGTTCCTCCACGACCTCGACGCCGACCCGACCCGCCTCGGGGTCCACTTCCACGACGACCTCGGCGTCGCCACGGCCAACGCGCTCACCGCGGTCGCTCACGACGTACAGAAAGTTGACGTGTCGGTCGGCGGTATCGGCGAGCGCGCCGGCAACGTCCCCGTCGAGGAGTTCGTCGTCGCGGCCGAGACGAGCCGCGCCGTGAACCGCCCCGCGCTCGACCCCTCGACGCTCATCCCCCGGGCGAACGACGTGCTGACGGCGCTCGGCGAGTCGGTGCCGGCGGAGAAATCGGTGCTCGGCGCGGACGTGTTCTCTCACGAGTCCGGGCTCCACACGGCGGCGATGCTCGACGACCCGGCGACGTTCGAGCCGTTCGACCCGGCCGTCTTCGGCGGGTCGCGGACGCTCTACTTCGGCCCGCAGAGCGGGACCGGCGCGGCCCGTCGGCTCTTGGAGCGGGTCGGCGACGACCCCGACGAAACGAAGGTCGCGGCGCTCGTCGAGACGCTCCGGTCGCTCGACGAGCCGGTGCCGACCGACGAGGCGCTGGACATCGCCCGACGGCTCTGAGTCGGCGCTGCCTCAGCCTCAGTCGGTGCTCAGTCGGCACTGAGCCGGCATCAACGCGGTTCAGTATTCCGTTCCTTTTCTCGCGCGCTGGCCGGCGTCGATGGGGTGTTTCTCCTTTCGGACGTTGGTCACGAGGTCCGCGGCGTCGGAGAGGTAGGTCGGCTTCTCGTGGCTCCCGGTCAACACGAGTTCGAGGTTCTCGGGCTTTCGTTCCACGAGGTCGAGCACGTCTTCCTCGTCGAGCAGCCCCATCGCGACGGCGTAGAGAAGCTCGTCGATGATGAGGAAGTGGACGCCGTCCTCGGGGGGGCCGTCGAGGTCGAGGGGGTTCGAGAGGTCGGCGTCGGCCGCGGCGTCGACGAGTTCGCGCGCCCGGTCGAGGCCGGCGGCGACCTGCGCCTCGTGGTCGGCGTCGTCGCTCCCGTCGGCCATCCCGGCCCAGCCGTAGTGGCCGAGGTTCTCGAAGGAGAAGCCGGGCATCGCCGCGATGGCGTTGTACTCCCCGCGGACGGCCTCGACGGAGTCCGCGCCGCCCTTCAGGAACTGGAGCATGTGGACGCGATAGCCGTGGCCGGCGGCGCGGAAGCCCATGCCCATCGCGGCCGTGGTCTTCCCCTTGCCGTCGCCCCACCACACCTGTACGAGGCCGAAGTCGTCGGGCGCGGCGGGTTCGATGGCGGCCGCTTCGGGGCGGACGCCGCGGCCAGGGGTGTTCGCCCGAACCGAGTCGGGGGTGGTCTCGTCGCCTGTCTCGTGGGTTCCGTCGGGTTCGTCGGTCATCGTAGTGGGTTCGAAGTCGGTGTCGCAGTCGGGTCGGCGCGGACCGAACCGGTCCGGTCCGCCCTGCGTTGGTCGGTCGTCGGTCGGTGCTTGTCGCGGCTTGGTATATAGAGGTTCGCCGCCCCGTCGCCCGCGCTCTCACGCTCCGCGCTCTCGCCGCGGTCAGTCCGTCAGCCGCGAGACGAAGCGGTCGAACGCCCCGCTTTCGGGGTGGACGTGGGCGTAGGTTCCGAGAGTCCGGTACTCGGTGAGTCCTTCGCGGCCGTTGATGCCGGTCCCACGCTCCACGTTGAAGGCGAACCGGGCGTCGGTCGCCGGGTCCGCCGACGAGTAGTGGAACTCGTGGCCGCGGAGCGTCTCGCCCGCGTCGGCGGTCAGCGTCCCGTCGGTCGCGCGGAGTTCCACGTGGTCGAGCGCCTGATAGCGCTCCCGCATCGTCACGTCGGCGGGGAGGATACCGGCCATCTCGTGGGTGTCGCCGTCAGTCGTCGTCAGCGACTCGGTGAGCGCCATGAGGCCGCCGCACTCGCCGAACACCGGGAGGCCGTCGGCGGCGCGGTCGGAAAGCGCCGGGAGCGTCGGCGACGACGCGAGGTCCGCGGCGAACCGCTCGGGGTAGCCGCCGGGGAGGTAGACGCCGTCGCAGTCGGGGAGGTCGTCGCCGGCGACCGGCGAGAAGTACGAGACGGTGCCGAGCGATTCCAGTCTGTCGAGGGTCGAGGGGTAGACGAAACAGAACGCCTCGTCGCGGGCGACGGCGACCGTCGGACCGTCCGAACTCGTGGGTTGAACTGGCTCGGCTCGAATGCCCGCTTCGAACTCCTCGGTGTTCCACTCCGGTTCCCGCGCCACTTCCGCGAGCGCGTCGGCGCGAATGCCCTCGGCCGCGGCGTCGAGCGCCTCGTCGGATAGCGGGGCCTCGTCGCCGAGGTGGAGCCCGAGGTGGCGCTCCGGGATTTCGAGGTCGTCGCTCGGCGGGATTCGACCGAGGTACGGCAGTTCCTCGGGGAGCGCATCGCGGATGCCCTCGGCGTGGCGGCCGCCGTGAGCGCGGGAGGCGATGACGCCGGCCACGTCGGCGTCGATGCCCATCCGGTCCGCGTAGGTCCGGAAGCCGTAGGCTGTCGCCGCGACGCTTTGCATCCCGGCTCTCGCGTCCGCGACGAGGACGACGGGGAGGTCGAGGAGGGCGGCGACGCGGGCCGTCGAGGTGTCGCCGTCGTAGAGGCCCATCATGCCCTCGACGACGCAGATGTCGCCCTCACCACGGGCGTAGGTCCGGCGCATGCCGTCCTCGCCTTCGAGCCACGGGTCGAGCGTCCGCGACGGCTTCCCGACGACTGCGGCGTGGTGCGAGGGGTCGATGAAGTCGGGGCCGGCCTTGGCCGGTTGGACCGCGTACCCCTCGCGTTCGAGCGCGCGGCACACCGCGAGCGTCGTGACCGTCTTCCCGACGCCGGAGGCCGTGCCGGCGACGACGATGCCTCTCATCTGGTCACCGCGGTCCGCGTCGTGGACGGCGCTTCCGGCGGGTCGCTCGCGAGTCGAGACGGGCGTTCGGCAGTCATGTCTACAAGTGCATCTTCAGTAGTCAAAGTTGTATTGGGTTCGGCCGGCGTCGGCGGGGGCAGCGTAGGTCGGCGACTCGCGTTCGGCTCAGTCCCAGAGGTCGTACATGTCGTCTTCAACGCCGTCGGCGTAGTGCGTCCCGTCGTAGACGACGCCCGCGTCCGAACCAACGTCGGTGTCTCCGGCCGCGTTTGCACCCGGGCCGTCTCCAGTCGCTTCGACGGTTCCGACGACCGTCGCCTCGATTCCCTCGTCGTCGAGCGCGGCGAGAACCTCGTCGGCCTCGTCGCCGGGGACCGCCGCGAGGAGCGCCCCGGAGCCGAGAATCCGCATCGGGTCGACGCCCATCGCGTCACAGAGCGCCCGCGTCTCGGGGTGGACGGGCACGTCGTCGGCGTCGACCTCGATTCGGACGCCGGAGGCACAGGCGAGTTCGACCAGTCCGTTGAGGACGCCGCCCTCGGTCGGGTCGTGCATCGCGGTTGCGGCGGCGGCGAGCACCGCGGACTCGGGGAGGACGCTGATGTCGTCGAAGAAACCCGCGGCGCGGTCGACCGTCTCGGCGTCGACGCCGGCGGCATCGAGGTCGGCGCGGAAGTCGGTGGCGAGGACGGCGGTGCCCTCGACGCCGGCACCCTTGGTGAGAATCACCGCGTCGCCGGGTTCCGCGCCGCCGGTCGGGACGTACCGGTCGGTCGGACCCATACAGGTGAGCGACAGGAGCGGCCGGGAGAGACCGGCGACCGTCTCGGTGTGGCCGCCGACGATACTGATGCCGAGTCTGTTGGCCTCCGCGTCGAGTTGGGCGGTGATGTCGTCGAGCAGGTCCACGTCGGGTTCGGGGAGGAGGACGGTGCTCACGAGCCACTCGGGCACGCCCCCGCAGGCGGCCACGTCGTTGCTGGCGATAGCGACGCCGAGGGTGCCGATGCGCTCGGCGGCGAGCGAGATGGGGTCGGTGCTGACGACCATCGTCCCCTCGCCGGTGGCGACGGCGGCGGCGTCCTCGCCGTAGCCGGCCCCGACGAGCAGGTCGTCGTTGGGGGCCCCCGTCCGCGAGAAGACGTAGCGGTCGAGGTCCGCAGGTGAGAGTTTGCCCATACACGTGGGTGACGGCGAGGGCGCTTTTGTGCCTTCCCGTCCGCTGCCAGCCGGACGGTCGTGCCCGCCGGCCGCATCTGCCGGCTACGTCCGCCGACTGCTGGCCACGTCCGCTGACCGCCGCCCCCGACGAGCAGGCCGTGGGCGGACACCCACCGCGGATGCCGTACTGCTAAGACGCTCTGTTCGTAACGGGAATCCATGCTGATGACACCCGGCCCCACGGCCGTTCCGCCGCGGGTCCGCGACCGGCTGAGCGAGCCGATGCCGAACCCCGACATCGAGCAGTCCTTCTTCGACACCTACGACGGCGTCTGCGACAAACTCGGGCGCGTCTACGACACCGACGACGACGTGGTCGTCATGGGCGGCGAGGGTATCCTCGGTCTCGAAGCCGCCATCGCCTCCACGGTCACCCCCGGCGACGGCGTGCTCTGCGTCTCGAACGGACTCTACGGCGACGGCTTCGCGGACTTCGTCGAGAGTTACGGTGGTGAGCCGACCGTCGTCGGCGCCGACTACACCGACCCGCTCGACCTCGCTGGCGTCGAAGCGGCGCTCGACGAGAGCGAGTTCGAGGTTGCCACGATGGTTCACTGCGAGACGCCGACGGGCACGCTCAACGACATCGAGCCGGTGCTCGAACTGCTCTCCGACCACGGTGTGCTGACCATCGTCGACGCCGTCTCATCGCTCGGCGGGACGCCCGTCCCGAGCGAACACATCGACATCAACCTCGGCGCGTCCCAGAAGGCGTTTAGCTCGCCGCCGGGGCTGACGACGGCCGCCGTCAGCGACCGCGCGTGGGAGGTCATCGAGGAGCGCGATCCCGACTCCCTCTACACGAACCTCTTGCCGTGGCGCGACACGAGCGAGGGCTTCCCGTACACCCACCTCGGCGCGAACGTCGCCGCCCTCGACGAGTCGCTGTCGATGCTCCTCGAGGAGGGCCTCGATTCCGTCTACGAGCGCCACGAGGAGGCCGCCGCGTACTGCCGCGAGTGCGGGACCGACCTCGGACTCGATATCTATCCCGACGCCGACCGGAGCGCCCCGACGGTGACGGCGTTCCACCTCCCCGGCGAGGCGAAACGTGTCCAATCGGAACTCGAAGCCGAACACGACATCGTCCTCGCGACCGGTCTCGCCGACCTCGAAGACGACATCCTCCGGGTCGGCCACATGGGTTACAACGCCGACATGGAGAAGGTCGACCGCGTGATGGACGCGCTCTCGTCCGTCGTCTGAGGACGCGGACCGGTCGCTGCTGGCTGTCAACGCTTTTACCCGAAGCCGACGACAGTCTCCGTGAGAACAATCGTGACCGAGACAAGCGATTCGAGGGCGTGGCCGGAACCGGACGACGGAATCAGATACGCAATCGTCGTCGTGTTTCTGGCAGGGCTCCGCCGCCGCAACCCCGCGGCGATGGTGAACGCCACGTTCGGGCTCGCGGGCACGTACCTCCCCGACGCCGTCGAGCGACTGGTCGGCGTCGAGTTCCGCCCGTGGCAGCGTCTTTACGTCGAATCGGCGATGCTGACTCACTCGGTCGGGATGCTCGGCCCCTACGACGACGTGTGGTGGTGGGACCACCTCACTCACGCCCACTCGGCGACGATTCTCGGCGGGGTCGTCCACGTCCTCTCGCGCCGTCGCGGCCGCGACCCCTCGACGCGCGTCCTCGCGGCCGTGGTTTGCGCCGGCGTGCTCTGGGAACTCGCGGAGTACGCCATCCACCGCGGGGCCGACGCGCTCGGCATCGACCCCGTGCTCGTCTCCTACGGCCGGGTCGACACCGCGCTCGACCTCGTCTTCAACCTCGTCGGCGCGGCGCTCGTCGTCCTGTTCGGCGACCGCGCACTGACGAACCTCGTTCCCGAGGACGTGTGAACTGGCCGGTCCGCGTGGAGCGTGCGGTCCGGTCGGAGCGCGCCGAGCACCGGAACAGTGATGTGATTTCGTCGGAGTTACAGCGTCGTGAATCGGCGGTCGCTACTTGCAACGCTCGGGCTCGGTTCGGTCGCCGCGCTGAGCGGCTGTCTCAACGTCGAAGGGGTCAACGGGGGCGTGCTCACGGTGATGCACATCTCGTCACCGGAAGCCGCGGAGGTCGTTCCCGCCTCGGACGAACGACTCGACGGAGCGGAGTTGATACAGCTAGCGCTTGACCGGGTGACCCGACGAGAACCCTACAGTCTGATGGACTTCCGACTGGACAGAGACGAGTACGCGGCTGTCGCGGCCGCGCTGGAGGACCTCCCGTACTACGACCGCATGGAGCACGATGCGTCGATTCCGTCGGGGTACTACGTGAGCCACGACGATCTCGTCTATCGACTCGCGTACAAGCCCCGCTGTTCTGACACTCCGTTCGTCTCTGCTGACGACTCTCGGAATCGGTGTTGGACGTCGGTTCCCGAGGACACGACCACGTTGTAGCGACGCTCCCGTTGCCTCCGTCCACTCGTTCTCTGCTACGGGACGGTGTCGCTCGGTTCTCGCCGGCTGAGACGGCAGATGCTTCGATATTGCAAATAATTATTCCGTCTCGCGCCACGAGTAGCGTATGTCAGCAGGCAGTTTTCGAGTCGCCGTTCTCGGGGGAGGGGTCGGCGGGCTGAGCGCGGCGCACGAACTCGGGGAACGCGGCTTCGACGTGACCGTGTACGAGGCCAAATCGCGACTGGGCGGGAAAGCACGGAGCTTTTCGATCCCCTCTGGTGACGACGGCCATTTACTGCCGGCAGAACACGGATTTCGGTTCTTTCCGGGGTTTTATCGGAATCTCCGCGACACGCTCGGCCGAATCCCGCGGCCGTCCGGGGACACGGTCGCGGACAACCTCGTCGAGACGGACGAAACGCTCATCGCGACGACGACGGGCGAAGAGATGCGCTCCGAGACGCGGACGCCGAACACGATTGCGGAGTGGGTTGCCGCGCTCAAACCGACAATCGGTGGCGGTGAAATCACCCCCGCCGAGACGAACTACTTCCTCCGGCGTCTGCTGGTGTTGCTGACGAGTTGTCGGGCGCGCCGCGAACGGGAACTCGACCGCGTGTCGTGGTGGGAGTTCGTCGACGCGGAGGCGCAGTCGCCGGCCTACCGCAAGCACCTCGCCGAGAGCACGCAGGCGCTCGTCGCGTTAAAACCCCAGCGCGGGAGCGCCCGCACTATCGGACAGATATACGCGCAGTTGATGCTCGATCAGATTGACCCCGGCCGACCGACCGAGGCGGTACTCAACGGCCCGACGAGCGAGGTCTGGATTTCGCCGTGGGAGTCCTACCTGGAATCGCTGGGCGTGTCTATCCGCACGGAGTCGCCGGTTGCGAAACTCGACTCCGACGGCCGTCGCGTTACCGGCGTCGAACTCGCCGGCGGGGAACGAGTGACTGCGGACTACTACGTGGCGGCGCTTCCGGTCGAGGTAATGGCCTCGTTGGTGACGCCGGAACTCCGGTTGGCGGCCCCGTCGCTCGGGTCCATCGGGCGACTCGACACCGCTTGGATGAACGGAATTCAGTTTTATCTCACCGAGGACCTGCCGCTCGCGCGCGGCCATCAAGCGTACACCGACTCCCCGTGGGCGCTGACGGCGATTTCGCAGCGTCAGTTCTGGGACGACGGCCCGTTCGACATCGAGACGTGCGCCGACGGCGAGATTCAGGGGGTCCTCTCCGCGATTATCTCGGACTGGGAGACTCCGGGAGCGGTGTACGACAAGCCGGCCCGCGAGTGTAGCCGCGAGGAGATCAAAACCGAGGTCTGGCACCAACTGACGGCTCACCTCAACCGGGATGCGGAGCGGCTCTCGACCGAGTACCTGTACGACTGGGTACTCGACCCCGCAATCGTCGACACCGGCGACGGCATGGAGAACCACGAACCGCTGTTGATTAACACGGTCGGCTCGCTCCGACACCGGCCCCCTGCGGTGACCGACGCGCCGAACCTCGTGTTGGCGGCCGACTACGTCCGCACGGACACTGACTTGGCGACCATGGAGAGCGCGAACGAGGCAGCCCGCCGAGCCGTCGGCGGTATCGTCGAGCGAACGGGGGCCGGAGCGCCGCCGCCGGCTGTCTGGGGGCTATCTGAGCCACAACTGTTCGACCCGCCGAAGCGGCAGGACGAGATCGCGTTTCGGCTGGGACTCCCACACCCCGGCGAGGCCGAGCGCGGACTGCGGTCGACCTTCCGGGGACTGCGAACGAGCGGCTGGGGACTGGATGACTGACCGTTGGCCACGGCGCTGGGTTCCCACTAAAACTCCGGAAAGGACCAGACGATTGCCGCGCCCCCGGAGGCGTCCGTGACGGTGTCGTCCGCGACCGAGCGGATTCGAGACGCCGTGTATGACTCGCTGACGGCCGAGTTCGCGACGGCTCGCGACGACCGCCCGGCGGTGGTGCCGGTCACACCCTTTTTCGACCGCGAACGGGAGGTCGTCGTCGTAACGGCCGCGCCGGCGTTCGCGGGGAAAGCCGAGCAAGCGGCGGCCAATCCGCGGGTGTCGCTCCTGCTCCGCGAAGGTGGGGGTCGATTGCACGTGACCGGGCGGGCGACTGTTCGAGACGCAGACTTGGAAGCGAACACCGCCGTCGTCGAGCGGCTCATCCGCGACGAACCGCCGTCACCGAAACGGCGGGCGATGGTCGAGGCTGCCGACTTCCTCGGGACGCGGCTCGGACTGTTGCTTCTGGACTGGTACGGGCTCCGAATCCTCATCGAGATTCGACCGACTGCAATCGACGAGCGGCCGACCGATGGCACGACGACGGTCCCGACGTGGAACGCGGCCGGCATCGACAGCGGAGAGGCGGAAACCTACGACCAGATGGTCGCGACCGTCACCGACGACGCGGGGTATCCCCGTAGCTGGCCGGTTTCGTCTGCGACCGTCCGCGACGGTCGGCTCCGGTTGACGCCGCCGGACGACGTGACGCCGGCTGACGGCCAACCTGCGTGCGTCCTCGTCCACTGGCACGACGCGGACCTCGCGAACCTCGAACAGCGACTCATCCGCGGCCGGTGTCGGAGGGACGCGCGCGGACTGGTGTTCGACCCCGCCAGTTCGTTCCACCTGCGGAACCGAACGGTACGGGACCGTCTTCGGTTCATCGTCGACGGCAAACGTCGGACGCGGACCTACTTCGCTGACCGTGGACAGACGTATCGACCGATTCCTCGTCTTCGAACGCTCCTCGAGTGGTGAAAACCAGTACGGCCGCCGAACAGACGCTCTACGCGCTCTGGGAGTGTCCCGCGGACTCGTTTCCGCCCTCTCGGGCCGGGCGCTCGTCCATGTTGCGGGTCCGGACCGCCGTCCTGAGCCCGACCTCGGCGACGTTGCCGGCGTGCTCGGCCGTCCGTTCGAGCGCGTGGAGCGCGTGCGCGAACCGGTAGTCGGCGTCGGCGTCCACATCTTCGAACAGCCGTTGCTCCACGTCCGCGAGGTCCTCGCACACTCGGTCGCGCGCCGCCAGTGCCTCCCGCGCCGCGTCGGGGTTGTCGCCTTCGAGCGCGACCTGCACCGCGGCTTCGAGCGCCTCCGGAATCAGCTCGGCGAGTTCGGACACCTCGTCGGCGACCGCCGGCGGGAAGGGGTCGGAGACCGCCGACGCGACGGCGGCGATTCGCTCGGCCTGGTCGGCGACGCGCTCTAACTCGCGGGCCGCGGTGTGGAGGCGGAACAGTTCCGGGCGCGTTTCGCCGAGGGCGTCCACCTCGTCGAGGCGGTCGAGCCCGCGGGTGAAGTGCCGGTCGACCATAGCGAACAGGCGGTCGGCGCGGTTGTCCCGTTCCGCGAAGCCGTCGAGGGGGGCGGCACCGGTGAGCGCGGCGGTCGCGTCGCGGTGCATCGAGACGGCGACGAACTGGAGCTGTCGGACCGACTGGCGGATGGAGACCTCGTTCGCGTCGAGGACGTTCCGAACCGTGACGGCGGTATCCGACTCCTCCGTGATGGTTACGCCGACGAGGTTCCGTGCGACCCGCCTGACGGCCTGTCGCTGTTCGGCGTCGAACGTCCCGTCGGCCTCGATGACGACCTGTTTCGACCCGGCGGCGTAGGCCGCTCGGAGCGTCTGTTCGAGGGAATCGCCTGTGTCGCCCCCGCCGTCCGGGTCGCTCCCACCGACAGTTACCGTGAACTGCATCGACGAATCGTCCTCGCACTCGGGAGCCTGTACGACTAACATCCCGTCGAGGTACGTGTGGAGGTTGACGACGGTTCCGGCGGAGATACCCTCGCCGTCCGCCCACTCTCGGGGGAGAGAGACGGTGAACGTCCCGTTGCTGACCTGCTGTATCTTGCGTGTCTCCATTGTGTTGGCTGTCTGAGTTTGTGTTGTCTGCATGCCAGTTCCGCGGTGACGCCGACCCCGCCTCGGCGGGTGGCTCGACTGGTGAGAAGCGAGCGCCGCCGACCGATGGTCCGGCTTCGACGGCCGCAGATCGTCGAACGTCGTCGTCACGTCGCGTGGTCGAAGTCGGGACGCCCGCTGCGGGGACAGGCGGGCGGTTCGGCGGTCTGTCCGGGTCGAGACGGCCGGCCTGGGTCCGGCGTCGACTATCCGAACTTGCCGCTGATGTAGTCCTCGACGCGCTGGCTCTGGGGGTCTTCGAACACCTGGTCGGTGTCGCCGTACTCGACGAGTTCGCCGCCGGTGAGGAACACCGCCGTCTGGTCCGAGATGCGCGCCGCCTGCTGCATGTTGTGCGTGACGATGACGACCGTGTACTCCTCCGCGAGGTCGTGGACGAGGTCCTCGATTTTCGAGGTCGCGATAGGGTCGAGCGCCGACGCCGGCTCGTCCATGAGGAGCACCTCGGGGTCGGTCGCCAGCGCGCGGGCGATGCAGAGCCGCTGTTGCTGGCCGCCGGAGAGTCCGAGGGCGTTGTCGTCGAGTCGGTCCTGTACCTCGTCCCACAGCGCCGCCTGCCGCAGGGAGCGCTCGACGAGTTCGTCGACCGCGTCGTCGTCGCTCCGGCCGAGCAGGTTGGCGAGCAGGCCGGTGTCGAGGTCGCCGTGCTTCCGCGGGCCGTAGGAGATGTTGTCCGCGATGCTCTTCGGGAACGGGTTCGGCGACTGGAACACCATGCCGACGCGCTTGCGGAGTTCGACGAGGTTGACGCCGTCTTGGTAGATTTCTTCGCCTTCGAGTTGGACCGAGCCGTCGATGCTTGCGGCCTTGATGCGGTCGTTCATCCGGTTGAGACACCGGAGGAACGTCGACTTCCCACAGCCCGAGGGGCCGATGAGCGCCGTGACGCTGTTCTCGGGAATCTCCATCGAGACGCCCTTCAGCGCGTGGTCGTCGCCGTAGTACACGTCGAGGTCGGAGACCGAGAGCTTCGCCTCGCCCTCGAACTCGTGTTCGACCCACTCCTCGCGGGTCCGTTCCCGCGTCTCGCCGCTCGTGACTTCAAGCGGCTGGTCGGTGCCGGGGCTCGCGCCGCCGGCGAGTTCGCTGTCCGTCGTCGCCTGTGCGTCGTCCGTCGTCTGTCTGGTTTCACTCATGGTTAGTCGTGCTGAAGTTTACTCCGGAAGTAGTACCGCGTCGCGATGCCGACCGCGTAGAAGCCCAAGACGACCACGAGCAGGATGAGCGCCGTCGCCCACCGGAACTCGTCGATAGCGCCGATGTTCGACGACTGCCCGACGCCCGCGGTGATAAGCGAGTAGAGCTGATACGGAAGCGCCGAGGTCGCCTGCATCAGTTCTGGGTTGGTGACGAACGGCGGCGCAGACTGGAACTGGAAGCCGCCGAGCACGTCGACCGTCTGGCTGCCCGGCGGGGCGACGCTCCCCGACATCGTCAGGAGAATCGGGGCGGTCTCGCCGGCGATGCGACCGACACCGAGGATGATGCCCGTGACGATACCCGGGAGCGACGCCGGGAGGACGATGCTCCGAATCGTCTGCCACTTCGTGACGCCGAGCGCCGCGCTCGCGTCGCGGTACTCGTCAGGGACCGCCAGCATCGACTCCCGACTCGTGATGACGACGAGCGGGAGGAGCATGAAGCCGAGCGTGAGCATCCCCGCCAGCAGCGACTTCTGGTTACCGAGCCGCGGGACGAGGAACGCCAGACCGAACAGTCCGAAGACGATGCTGGGCGTACTCCACAGGCCGTTGGTCGCGATTTCGACGACCTGCGTGAAGCGCCCGCGGTCGGCGTACTCCGTGATGAAGACGGCCGCGCCGACGCCCAGCGGGACGGCGAACAGCACCGCCCCGATGACGAGCCAAATCGTGCCCGCAATGGCCGGGAGGACGCCGTTCACGTCGTTGAGAAGCGCGACGCCGTTCATCACGAACGGCCACGAGACGGGAAGCGAGAACGTCAGGCCGACGAGCGTCACTTCGGGACCCGCGCCCGCGCCGAACGCGAATCCGTTGAACAGCCCCGGGAGACCCTTCAGGACCGTGAACGCGACGAGGAGGAACAGCAGCGCGATGATGGAGATGGCGTTCAGGTAGACGAGGACGTACGCGCCGACGTGACGGCCACGTGCGCCGAACCCGCCGTAGGCCTTCGCGGCGGCCCAGCCGACGAGCAGGGAACAGAACGCCGTCAAGACCGGAATCGTGAACTCGGCGTTGAACGACGCCTGCTGTTCCCACCCGAGGTTCCAGACCCACGACGGGCCGATGACGCCGGTGAGGAAGACGATACCGGCGAAGAGGGCTAGCCCGCCAGCGGGGAGCGTCGAGCCGATGTCCTCGCGGGGGAACGCGCTCACCGCGAACGCGGCCCCGCCGGTAACGAGTGCTCCGATGACCCATCCGGCCGTCCCGAATCCGAGACTCTGGGAGGCGACCAACCCGCCGACGACGAACCAGACGAGGCCGAAGGCAGTCGAGGCGACCAATCCGGCGGTCGGTCTGGGGTCGGTGGCGACGTAGCCGAGTCGGGAGCCGACACCGAAGGTGACGACAGCAAAGCCGAGAACGACCAGCAGTCCGCCGAGGAGCGCGACCATCGGCACGCCCGCGACGGGGTCGGTGATGGTCACGAGTTCGAACACCGACGCGAGCGAGAGGGCGAACAGCACCGCTGCCAGCCCCACCGCGCCGGCGGCGACCGCCTCGGTCTCGGAGGTGTCCTCGCTGACGAGCGCGGTGTCGGTCGCGCTCGCCATTATTCGGCACCTCCGAGCTTCCGGCGCATGCGCGCTTCGATGTACTGCGAGCCGATGCTGAGGAACAGCACCGTGACGAACAGGATGACGCCCGCGACGAACAGCGCGGAGAGCTGGAGGCCGTCGGCGTCGCCGTAGTTCGCCGCGATGAGCGACGTGAGCGTGTCGTTACCGTAGAAGACGTTGTACAGCGGCTTCGTGAGCCCCGGGCTGCCGCGGAGCATCACGGTCGCGGCCATCGTCTCGCCGATGGCGCGACCCACGCCGAGGAGGACCGCGGCCGAGACGCCCGAAAAGGCCGCCGGCAGGGTGATTGAGGTCATGGTCTGCCAATCGGTCGTTCCGAGGGCGAGTGACCCGCTTTTCATCGATTCGGGGACGCTGTTGAGGGCGTCTTCGGCGACCGAGACGACCGTCGGCAGCGCCATCAGTCCGACGACGATGCCGACGAAGAGGTACGTGCCCTGGCCGACGATGTCGAACTGGTCGGCCGCCCACGGGCTGAGGATGGTGAAGCCGATGAAACCGTAGACGATAGACGGGATACCCGCCAGAATCTCGACGCCCGGTTTGACGACCTCGCGGACGGTCCGCGGCGCGATTTCGCTGAGGAAGAGCGCCGCGGCCACGCCCAGCGGGGCGGCGACCGCCGTCGCGATGATGGTGACGAGCACCGTCCCGTGAATCATCGGGACGAGTGAGTACTGAATCGGCGGCGTCACCGGGCTCCAGCGCGTCTCGATGAAGAGCCGCAGACCCGGAATCGGAATGCCGAAGACGTTCACGGTCGCGTACTGCACGGTCGGCCACGCCTCCGCGAAGATGAAGACGAGGATGAGCCCGAGGACGAGGATGGTCGAGACCGTCGTCGTCAGTGTGAGCACGCGCGCTGTCAATTCTTGGTGTCTGAGCCAGCCGTAGCCCGTCGCGACGAGGAACACCGCGAACGGGACGGCCGTCAGCGACGAGACGGCCAGGAAGCCCGCAAACGCCGCGAGGAGCGACACCGCCGCGACCGTGACCGTGACGAGCGCGTCGGGCGGCGTCTCGTCGACGAAGTCGCGACTGCGCCGGAGCCCTCGCCGAGCCGCCGCTCGGAGGCCGGCACCGTCGGAGTCTGGAAGTACGTTCATGATTGGAGCGTGGAGCGTCGATGAATGGAAAGAACGAGGTTCAGGAATCGCTACCGCGTCCGAGTCGCGTTACGCTTGGCTCGGAAGCTTGTCTTTCTCGGACTGAAGGTCCTTGTCAGGCAGTGGGATGTAGTTGTTGTCCTCGACGAACACCTTCTGACCGAACGTGGTCAGGAACATGTTCATGAACGCGGCTTCGCGCATGTCCGTCCCGCTGGGGGTGTCCTCCGTGATGGTCGTGTACTGGTGGAGGTCGCGGTTGAGCGGGTAGTCACTGTCGAAGATGGTGTGCTCAGCGCTCTTGTCCGGCGCGTAGAGCGTGCCCTCGAATTCGATACCGATGGGCTGGACCTCCGGGCCGGTGAAGGCGAGTGCCATGTACGCGATGGCACCGTCGTTCTGCTGGACGACGGTCGCAACCTGCTGGTTCTGACCCTTACGAGTGTCGACGCCCTCCATCGAGGCGTCGGCGCTGCCGAGCATGTTGAGGCGGAACGAGGTGTCCGTCCCGGAGCCTTCCGCGCGGCCGACCACGTAGATTTCCTGGTCGTGGCCGCCGACTTCGCTCCAGTTGGTGATCTCGTCCTGGTAGATCTGGCGGACTTCTTCGCCGGTGAGTTCCGTCACGCCTGCGTCGTAGACGTCCTTCGAGACGACGACGGGCTGGCCGTCGCGGCCGAGGACGTGGTCCACGTAGTTCGCGTCGCGCTCTTCTTCGCTGATGCCGAGTTCCGCCGTGATCGGACCCGACGAGTTACCGATGTCGACGAGACCGTCGCGGACGGACTTACAGCCCGTCCCGGAGTGGCTCAGGCCGATGGACGTCGCGAACGCGGGGTTCGCCTGCGTCTCGGTCGGCTCGAAGCCGTAGAGGGATGCGAAGTAGTCGGCCAGACGCATGTCCGGTGCGCCGAGTTCGTCCCAGCCGGGGACGGTAGATTCGTCGTTCGAACCCCAGTACTCGCCGTCGCTCGGCGGCGCGTTGGAGTTCCAGTAGGAGCTTCCCTTGTTCGCGATGGGATACACCGTCGAGGAGCCCTCGGCGGTGAGCATCTGCGGCGCGCTCGATTCGCTCGTCTCCTCGGGGGTCGAGGTCGTGGTCTCCGGAGCGTCCGTCTCTTCTTCTTCGGTCGCCGGCGCGTCGGTCTCGGGGTTCGACTGCCCCGAACAACCGGCGAGCCCCGCGACGCCCGCCGCGCTCGATGCGACGAGGAACTGCCGACGTGATACGCTGCCTGCCAACTTCTTGGAATCTTGCGCCATCACGTGGTCAGACCCGGTTTTAAATAAAATGCGTTTATAATACCACTTTAGTTCTATCAGAGTTCAACGTAACACTAAGAGTCGAAATAGTTCGATATTAGCGCACACATCTGTACAGAGACCTATATACGCGAACGTAATCGAGACGACAGAAAATATAACGGGTCCCGAGATACGTACGCACGATGGCCCAGCAGGACGGAACTACCGGCCCCGAACGTATCGTCGGTCTGTCGAAATCCGCGGCGGTCGAGCGCGTCGTGGACGCCGACGAGTCCCGAGACCCCGACACCGTTCGCGCGGTGCTCGACCACGTGACCGAAGACGGCACGGTGACGGCCGACGGCGTCGATTCGGCGGTCACGGACACGTCGATGATTCTCTCGACCGCGGAGACGCGCGTCGAACTCGCGTCCATCGACCTCGACGACGCCCGTGAGGCCGCCGGCGACGACGCGGCCGTCGGTGCCGTCCGGTCCCGTCTCGACGTGTTCGAGGCGAAGGTCTCGAACGCGACTGAGCGGGTCGAGTCGCTCGGCGAAGAGCTACAGGGGCTCTCCGACTGGCGCGACGACCCCCGGCCCGTCTACGACATCGTGCTCGGGCTCCGGGAGGTCGCGTCCGAGTCGCAGGCGCTCACCACGCACGCGGACAACGTACAACTCGATATCGAGGAGTTCGACCGATGGCTCTCGAACCACGACGTTCGCGGGCGCGGGCTCGACGGCGACGTGGCGGCGCTCGAACAGTCGCTCGACGGGCTCGCCGACCGGGTCGCGGCCGTCGCCGACGCGGAGGGTTCCGAAGACGACGCCGGCGGCTCCGAGGACGCTGGCGACGAGCGCGCGGCCGAGTGGTACAACGCCGCGCTCCGCGCCCGCGTCTCCGACCTGCTGGTCGAGGACGTGCGAGCCGAGCTCGCCGACCTGCGGAAGTTAGCCCCCGAGTCGGCCGCGGAAAGCGACGGCCTCGGCGACGCCGCCGCCGAACTCGACGACCTCGACGCCCGCGTGGAACGCCTCCGCGGACGACTCGACGACCTCGACGCCCGCGTGGAACGCCTCCGCGGACGACTCGACGACCTCGCCCGACCGTCGTGGACCGACGAGTACGGGGCGCGAATCGAATCGTTCGAGGCGACGCTGGCCGCGTTCGAACCGCCGGTGTCGTGGGGCGCGGTGCAGGCCGAACTCGACGACGCCCGGGTCGGCAGCGACGAGTGAGCCGAGCGCCGTGCGTCCCGAAATCATCCGCTAGCATACATATCACATCCACTACGTAAATCGCGTTCAGCGAAAGTACATGTGTGTCTAGTCCCTCGGTCTAACTGCAAACACCAATGTCAGACTACGAACTTGACCCCCTCCCGTACGAGTACGACGCGCTTGAGCCCCACATCTCCGAGCAGGTGCTGACGTGGCATCACGACACCCACCATCAGGGCTACGTCAACGGCTGGAACGCAGCCGAGGTGACCCTCGCCGAGAACCGCGACGCAGGTGAATTTGGTTCCTCCGCTGGCGCGCTGCGCAACGTCACCCACAACGGCTCGGGACACATTCTGCACGACCTGTTCTGGCAGAACATGTCGCCGGAAGGCGGCGACGAGCCTGAAGGCGCGCTTGCAGAGCGCATCGCCGAGGACTTCGGCTCCTACGAAGCCTGGAAGGGCGAATTCGAAGCGGCGGCCGGCGCGGCCGGCGGCTGGGCGCTTCTCGTCTACGACTCGTTCTCGAACCAGCTTCGGAACGTCGTCGTCGATAAGCACGACCAGGGCGCACTCTGGGGCTCTCACCCCATCCTCGCGCTCGACGTCTGGGAGCACTCGTACTACCACGACTACGGCCCGGCCCGCGGCGACTTCGTCTCCGCGTTCTTCGAGGTCGTCGACTGGGACGAGCCCGCCGCCCGCTACGACCAGGCCGTCGAACTCTTCGAGTAACGTAGCGTAGCGCAGACGAATCACCGCGCGACCACCACAGGTTACCGTGAGAGGGTGCTCGATTGAGGGCATCCGTGGGGCGATTTCGCCCCGCCAGACCGGCACCTTCTACCGAATGTCAACCACATTTTTCGGCGAGTAACGGGTCTGAGGCTGTCGATTATGGTACTTTGTTTCAATCAGAATTCATAACTACGTGGAACGGGATGTGCGGGTGATGAGCAACCCGCCGTGGACCGCCGAATTCGCCGCCCTGAAATCCGACTGCGCCGTCGAACTCGCCGCACTACTGGAGGAGTATCCGCAACCGGTCGTTTACGAGGTGATGAGTGAGATGCTCCGTCGCGAGATGCGCGACCAGTTCGCCGTCTCGTTCGCCGAGTCGCAGTTCGACGAGTAACGCCGCACGAGTAGACGAACTGGGCGGCGGGCGTCCCGCGGGTCGTCAATCCGGCCGTCGAACCGGCCGGTACCGAGCCCGTCCGACGGGACGAGTTACCTCTGTTAGTCCGTGTTCACGAGAAGGACCCCGACGGCGAGGACCGCGCCCCCGCCGAGGAGTTCGAGGCCGACCGGTTCGCGCAGGAAGACGGCACCGAGCAGGATTCCGACGATCGGTTGGGCGAAGAAGAAGACGCCGACGGCGCTCGCGTCCGCGTACTCCATGCCTTTGTACCAACAGTACCACGCGGCCGCAGTGCTCAGCAGTCCGAGGTAGAGAACCGCGCCCACGACCGGTAGTGAGAGCGAAATCGAGTCGAACGCTGCCGGATTGAGAACGAACTCCACGGGGACGAGCGCGCCGAACAGCGGCACCGACAGCACCGTCGCGTACGTCGCGGTTTCGAGCGCCGAATACCGTCGGATGAGCGGCTTTGCGAACACCGAAAACGCGGCGAAACAGAGCGCCGAAAACAGGAGCAACGCGACGCCGGAGACGCTCCCGCCGGCGAACGCGGCCGTGTCGTACTGCCCCGAGAGGACGACGAGCGTGCCGACCGTCGCCAGCGCCGTCCCGACCGACTTCCGGCGCGTGAGGCGCTCGTCGAGGGCCGTCACACCCAACGCGAGCATGAACACCGGCGTCAGGACGGTCAGCAACGAGCCCTGACTCGCGTTCGTCAGGTCGGTCCCCACGAACTGGGTCGAAAGCGCCGCGGTCAGCCACCCTGCGAGCGCGGCGAACCGTCGCCACTCGCCACGGTCGAACGACCGGGACGGAGTGGTCGCTCGCACGGCGACGTAGAGCACGCCGGCACCAAGAGCGACGCGCAGGAAGGCGAGCGTCAGCGGCGGTATCGACCGGAACCCCCACTTACTGACGACGTACATCCCGCCCCAGATAGCCGCCGCGAGGAGCGGGGCGGCGGCGAGGAGTCGGTCGCGGCCCATAGCGGAGGCACACGAACCGCGGCACTAAGAGTGAGGGGAATCCGGAATCGACTGCGGCGGGGCGACCCCTCGCGGGCGCGCTACAAACCGCATCCTACGTCGGCACGTAATCGAGAGTACTACAAAATAACCGCTTTACTGGGGTTCTTTATCGAGTACGCTAGTCCATGGAACATGGCAGACGTAATCGTCATCGGCGGCGGTCCCGCTGGTCTGACAACCGCCCTCTTCGCCGCGAAGAACGGGCTCTCCACGACGGTGTTCGACACGGACAAGACGTGGATGCACAAGGCGCATCTGTTCAACTACCCCGGAATCGGCTCCATCGACGGCACGGACTACATGGAGACGCTCCGCACGCAGGTCGACCACTTCGACGCGAAGCGCCACCAGGGCGAGGAAGTTACTGACGTGAGCGAGGGAGACGACGGCTTCGTTGTCACGACCGACGACGACGAGTACGAGTCTGACTACGTCGTGCTCGCCACGGGTGCGAACCGCGATCTCGCGGAGTCGCTCGGCTGCGCGTTCGACGACGAAATCGTCGACGTGGACGTGACGATGGAGACGAGCGTCGAGGGTGCCTACGCGACGGGTGCGATGGTCCGCGCCGAGGAGTGGCAGGCCGTCATCTCCGCCGGCGACGGCGCGGCCGCCGCCCTCAACATCCTCTCGAACGAGAAGGGCGAACACTACCACGACTTCGACGTGCCCGCCGACGCCGAGTCCGTCTACGGCTCCCTCATCGACGAGGTCTAATCGGCGAACCCGGTCGGCCCGGCCGACTAGGTCTCCTCGCTACCTTCACTCCGTTTTTCTTCGACGGCACGACCACCGCGTAGCTGCGCGGCTACCGTCCCGTGACTCGTGAAAACGACCGCATCACGCCTCAGCTGAGTCGCTCGATGAACGAGTCGATGACTCGGATTTCGTCGTCGTTGATGGCGTGGCCCAGTCCCTCGTACAATCGACTCGTCGCGTCGGCCCCGAGCGTCGAGAAGACTCGGGCCGACGCCTCGACTCGGTCGGCTTCGACGCGGGTGTCGTCGCGGCCGCTCCCGAAGAAAACCGGCGTGCCGTCGAAGTCGGCGTCGCCGACGTGACCGTCGTGGTCGACATCGTTGTCGCTGCCGCCGTAGCCGCCGGTCCGACTCGCGAGGTCGGGTCCGAGGAGGCTTCCCGAGAGGGCGACGAGACCGCCGTACCGGCGGGGGTTCCGAACCGCGAACTCGGCGGCGAGACACGCCCCCTGCGAGAACCCGAAGAAGACGACTCGTTCGGGCGGAATCCCGGCATCGGCGGCGATGTCGAGCGCGGCCGACACCCTTCCGAGCGCGGAGGAGAGCCACGGCTCGTTTCGCTCGGTGGGGCTGGTGGCCGGGGCCGGATACCACGAACTGCCGGCAGCCTGCGGCGCGAGGTACATCACGCCCCGGTGGAGGAACTCGTCGACGAGGGTGAGGACGTGCCGCGCCTTCGACCCGCGGCCGTGGAGCATGACGACCGCCGCGTCGGCGACCTGCGGGGGTGCTCCGGCCGTCGCAATCTCCTGGCCCTCGTGAGGGTCGGTCGCGGACCGGGGCGCTGTTGGGCGGGGGGACATCAGTTCGACCCGTCGGTTCCGTTGCCTTCGTCGGCTTCGACATCCGCGTCTCTTCTCTCATCTCCGCGGTTTCCCGGCAGGTTGAGCGGGCGCAGTTGGCTTTCTATCATCTCGCGGTCCTCCTCCAGCCACGGCGGGAGGTACAGCGACTGGCCGAGCGCCTCCGGGTCGACGTCGAACGTGAGTCCGGGGCCGTCGGTCGCGAGTTCGAACAGGATACCGCCCGGTTCGCGGACGTACAGCGAGTGGAACACGTGTCTGTCTTTCACCCGCGACACGTCGTAGCCGCGCTCGCGGAACAGGTCGTGCCACTCGTACAACTGGGCCTCGTCCTCGACGCGGACCGCGACGTGGTGAATGCTCCCCGCACCCTCACGGCCGAACTCACCGTCTCTGTCGAGGAGGTCCACGACGGTCGCCCGGTCGCCCGGCACTCGGTAGCGGACGCGGTCGCTCTCCTGTGCGACGAGGTCGAACCCGAGCGTATCGAGCACGCTGGCTGTCACGAAGGGGTTCGTCGAGTGGAGCGTGACGCCGTGGATGCCGTGAATCGCGCGCTCGGCGGGGACCGGACCGTCGGCCCACGGTTCGACCGACGACTCGCCGGTGACGAGTTCGAGGTCGGTGCCGTCGGGGTCGGAAAACCGGATGACCGTCTCGTCGAACCGCTCGAACGGGCCGTTGACTTCGACGCCGCGGCTGGCGAGGCGGTCGGCCCAGTAGTCGACGGCGTCCGGCGGAATCACCAGTGATGCGGTCCGAATCTGCGGCGTACCGGGGCGTCCGGGTTCCTCGGCGGGGTACGGGAAGAACGTCAGGGCCGTTCCGGGCGACCCGGTCTCGTCGCCGTAAAACAGGTGACGCGTGAACTTCTCGTTGAAGTTCACCGTCTGCTTGACGAGACGCAGGCCGAGCGTCGTCGCGTAGAAGTCGACGTTCGCCTGCGCGTCGCGGACGATTCCCGTGATGTGGTGGATTCCGGCGGTGTCTGTGAGCATCGAGTTGGGTGTGGTGTCTCGGTGGATGGGCGGGTAGGGGTAGTGGGTGATGGTGGCGTGTTGGTGCGGCGGTGACGTTTCGGTGGGGACAATGCCGCGTCAGCGACCGATAGTTCCCTGCCGGGTGACGGGCGCGTCGGGGTCTATCAGGAACGCGACCACGGTGGCGTCCTCCTCGGCGGTGAGCGTGACCCCGGCGTCGTCGACGAGCAGGCCGCTTTCGGTCTTCCCGAAGCGCGTCCCCGCGGCCTCGACCGCGCCGTCGAACACGTAGAAGTACGCGTCCCGGCCCTCGATTTCGGGGAGGTCTGCGCTCGACCCGGCGTCGAGGCGGAGGTCGAAGAGGTCGACTTCGTTGCGGACGAAAAGCGGCGCGTCGGAGCCCTCGGGGCCGAACAGGTGTCGCCACTCGCCTTCGACGGGGGCGTCGATGGGTTCGTGTTGGATGTTCGGCTCCAGCCCGAGGCTGTGAGGTCGGACGAACATCTGGAGCATCCGCAGCGGCGGGTCGTCCGCGCGGGTGAACTCCTCGTGCCAGAACGTCTCGCCCGCGTTCATCACCATCAGGTGGTCAGCGTCAGTGACGAGGTCGTTGCCGTCCTGGTCGCCGTGGCGCATCACGCCGGCGGGCACCCACGAGATGATTTCCTCGTCGCGGTGGGGATGCATCGCGATGTGGGTGTCGGGGTCCATGAACGACTCGACGATGGTCGCGAGCGGGCCGTAGCCGTGGTCCGCGTGGTCCGGGAGGGCGCGGCCGGGGAAGTTGAAGTAGGTCCGGAACTTCCCCTGATTCTGGGAGACGTCGGTGCGCTCCGCCTTGTAGAGCTTCGTCTCGGAGCCGACTTTCATTACGTGCGCACCTACGCGTCGAATCTATATACCTTCTCGGCGACGTGACCGAAAGCAGGTGACGTCGGTGTCACCGGGGCACGTTTCGGGTGTCCGCTCACGCCGTGTTCACGCCGTCGCCTCGTCGTCCCACGACCCGAGCGAGGGCGACTGGGAGTCGATGTCCGCGACGAACCGCATCGTCGCGGCGTTCAGCGCGAGTCCCAACAGTCCGCCACCGATGACGCCGACCAGCAGGCCGATACCCGGCACGTTGACGACGAACACCGTCGCAAAGACGGAGATGGCGAGCACCAACGCCCCGTATTTGATGAAATATCTGAAGTACTCCCCGCCGTCGACGGCGAACGAGACGGACGCCCGAAGCGCGTCCGACAGTCCAGCGTCTCGGAGGACAATCAGATACGGCGTCGCGTAGACGAAGTACCCCACAACGAAGTACGCGACGACGGAGAGCACGACGAGCAGAACCAACTCCGAACCGGGGTTGCGTACGCTCTCGAAGAGCGCGAGCGCACCGCCGAAGACGGCGAGGGACGGCACCGCAGTCAAGACCAGAAACGGAACCGCGTACGCCCGGACGTTCCCGAAGAACTCGAACTCGCCGCGTTTCAACTGGTCGGCGAGGCTTCCGAAGTAGCCCGCCGCGAGGAGCGATTTCACGACGATGGCAACCACTCCGAGGACGACCAGTCGCGACCCTGTGCCGACCGGAACGCCGGGGGAGAGATTGACTCCGCTGTTGGGTGCGGCAACGAACTCCCACACTGAGCCGACCGAAAACGGTGTCCCGAAGGTGACTCCGAAGTACACGCCATCGTGCGTGAGCACGTTCGATATCTTGTCTTCGTTGAGAATCCCGAACAGGATGGGAATCACGGCGAGACGCGGGTCGTTGACTGCGCGGTCCCAGCCGTCGGCGATGCGGGTCAGGAACCCCGGCATCACGACGCCCGTTCGTGTTGCAGACGGTTCGACCGTGGTGAGACAGGAGACGACTCGGAGGGCATTATCACCGACAAAACCATTGGCGGATAAACATGTTGTGGCTGTACTGCGGTGGCAGTCGTCGTCACCACCCCTGCCGCAGTACGAACGCGGCGTGGCCGAACACGGCGAGCAGGAAGGGAACCGAACCGGCGGGCCAGACGAAGACGGTGCCGAGCGGAATCGCACCCAATACGAGAGCGGTCACGACGAACCGAACCCACACCCAATCGGCCGATTTCGGCGTCGAATCCGCGGACATCGAAACGTCGTGTCGTCGGAGTGTTTCGCGGAACTGGGAGTCGACCTCGTCCGGAACCAGAAACATGGTGGGCTTGTTGACGAACGACTTCCCGTAGTACAGCCGGACTGCAGTCTGGTCGCCGAAGGTCACGAATCGGGCAGTTTCGACGTCCGAAAGCGAGGTCGTCACGTCCTCGTCGCTCCGAAACAGCGAGGGGTCGCCCATGTGGTAGGTGCTTTCGAGTTCGCCGTCGTCGCCGTCGACCGCGACGCGCATGCCGATGAACCGTTCCGAACTCTGGAGGACTGCCGTCAGTACCACCGCGCAGTACATACTGTACACGAACGGACCGCTGTCACCGGCGAGCGCCCCGAAAATCAGTAACGCGACGGGGGCGACGGCGAACACGCTCCACCACAACACGCGGCCGAAATCGACGCCGTTGAACGCGATTCGCTTCGGGAGTTCCCGGAGACCGGCCATCCCCGCGGTCCACGTTACGACGGCCTCGTTCTCGCCAGAGTGTGTCACCGTTAGCGTCCTTCAAAATCGGCGGGCATATAGCTCTCTTGCAACGAGTCGCGGTGCGACCGCCACGCCTCGGGTTCGGGCCCGAAAAGACCGAGTGAGACGGACCGAGGCCGACCGAAGGTACTGGTACCTAAATTAAACTAGGTTGACAATCTGGGTCCGAAGCAGAAGTCTTACCACTAGCAACCGAGTTCGATGTAGTAGCGGGATGGGATAGCCAGGAGATTCCGCCGGGCTCATAACCCGGAGATCGGTAGTTCAAATCTACCTCCCGCTATGGTTTTGCCGACCTCAACTCCTGAGCGCCGAGTCTCGGCTCGGCGCGACCCACGAGGTCGGCCTCATAGCTCAGTAGATTTGAACCGGGGAGCGTCAGCGACCGGGGTTCAAATCTACCTCCCG